>NZ_JAIZZN010000018.1 GCF_020443565.1 Clostridium sp. CS001 | reverse complement strand
TTATTGCGGTGTTTTTCAAATGTCAAGTGTTTTCTTGAATTCATTTAATTATTTTAATTACCAGTTTGTGTTATCTTAGCTTGATGACATTGGCCACGTGGGTGGCACTATACTATATTATTTATCCCCAAGCTCTTAAGAATAGCCGTTGAAATTGCCTTTGCTATTTTTTGTTGATACACTTCACTGTTAAGTAACTTTTCTTCCTCTGAATTAGAAAGAAATCCAGTTTCTATAAGTATTGATGTAGCATCCGTATTACGTAAAACATAGTAATTATCAGTTTTAATCCCTCTATCTTTACTTCCTGTTTCTTTAAATAACTCAGTTTGTACTGCTTGTGCTAATTTCACACTGGCTGCACTTCCATTAAAATAATACGTCTCAATACCGCTAGCAGTTGCAACACCCGAATTGGCATGAATACACACAAAATAATTCGGTTTAGCTGTATTAGAAATATCACATCTAGCTTGAAGATTTTCAGCTGCGTTAATTGGCCAATCTATATTATCGCTAATTCTTGTGTATATTGGCTCAACACCGTTCTTAGCTAGTATGTTTCCTACCTTTAAGGTAATTGACAGTGCCACATCCTTTTCGTTTATGCCTGTAATCCCTATAGCTCCTGAATCATGGCCTCCATGTCCTGCATCTAAAACAATTTTAAAGTTAGTTTTAGTACTCTCCATTATGTTTACTACTAATGTAACCTTTTTAATGCTTTCCTTAATGGTCCCTTTAAAGCTATAGCTTCCAACTTTGCTTGTATCGAGTTGTTTAATATCCCAAACCACATCAACTTCTTTTTTCTCACCGGTGTTTGTAGTTATTTTAACCTTCAAAGGAAAATTATATTTATCACCTTTACTAATATTTTCAGTAATATCCTCTATATATTTGGTTACTGAGACCGAAGGTTGAGGTGGAGTTGAACCTGTATCTCCACCAACGTCTCCTTGTTTAGGATTGGCGCTTATGTATTTTTTAACTGCCCCTAAAAAGGCCAAAGCTAATTTATCTTTGTACTCACTAGTTTTAAGTTTGTTTTCTTCAATTTTATTAGTTATAAAGCCTATAGCTACCATAGCCCCTGGTGCATTAGATAGTTTTAAGCTATTATATTCACTTTCTTTAGCTCCTCTATCTGCAGCTGCAGTTTGACTTATTAACTGTGCCTGTATGTACTGTGCTAATTCCTTGCTTTTATCATTTCCTTTTAAGTAATAGGTCTCTATACCATTAGGAGCTTCAGACTCAACGCTATTGCAACTAATTGTTATAAGTAAATCTGCATTCGACTTATTGGCAATGTTTATTCTCTCTTGTATATCATTACTAGAATCCCAAGTTACCGTATCGCTACTTCTAGTGTAAACAACTTGTACATTTTCTTTTTCTAGTAATTTACCTAGCCTTAAAGCTACATCCAAATTAACATCTTTCTCTTTGAGTCCCGTAGGTCCAATATTACCATTGTCAATACCACCTCTTGCTGCATTAATGCATACAATGAATTTTGCAGTACCTTGCACAGGAGGTACAACTATAACAGGTGCACTTTCAGTATTAAAATCCATTCTAACTTCTTTGGGAAGAGGTTTTCCATCTTCCGACTTAACATTTTGAGTTACTACCAAGGTATAGGTCTTATTATATTCATAGTTTTTTAAAGGTTCAACCATTACACTTTTATTGCCATTTGCTAAACTAACTTTCACATCTATGTTCTTGCTATTTTCTCCAATCACCATAATATTGGTGGTGTTTACAGTAGCTTTACTCAGAGGTTTATTAAAATTCACCGTCCAAGGTTTACTAGCTGTCACATCTTTTTTAGCATCCATATATGCAAATGTTTCTGCTTTAACTGTCACTTGCGTAGATATAAACATTGCAAAAGTTAAAATCATAATTACAATTGCTTTAAAGTGATTTTTCATATAATTCCTCCTAAACTGTCATAGTTTTCATATCATTTAATTATACCAATAGTGCCACCCACGTGGCAAGTGGCAAGTTTCAAAAAAAACACGGGATAGGCATTTATTGCCTATCCCGTATATCCAAGTCTAAATCTGCTTCCAAAGCTGCTAATATTGCAGCATCGCAGATGATGATTTAACAAGCCACAATTTCTTTAATCATAAATTCTTTTCCACTTATTAACTCCCAGTACCCATTTGTGCAGTCAGGACATTTTCCCTTATTCTCAAGTAGATTAAAAACTTTATTACAACCTTTGCAAATAACATTGCCTGGTAATACTTCAATTTCTAATTTTGTATCTTGCATTATTGTGCCATCAACTGCGGCGGGGTAACAGGCCTCAATGTATTTCGGAATCATAGAGGATAGCTCACCAATTTGGAGAACTACCTTTTCAATTTTTGTTACTCCATTTTTCTCTGCAAAGTCCAAGACGGTCCTAATCACTTCAAACACCACACCTAATTCATGCAAATTAACTCACCTCTATTCTCCTAATTTTAAAGACAAAAGGAAACCTCGTGTCCCCTTTTGCCTATATTTTACCTTCTTCCTTAAATGCCTATTTAGCTTTATCTCCTGTAAAAATTCCAGTTACAAATTTGTTCATTTTTCTTGCTGTGATTCTACCTTTACGCTTAATTATATTTTTAAGAATTATAGGTTTAAGCTTTTCAAATGCTATACCTTCAGCATCATTATTTCTCACAAGTGTAATTGCATCGAATTTACACCTAGTTGTACATGCACCACAGCCTATACACATGTATTCATCTCTAGTTGTAACACCACATCCAAGGCAACGCTCAGCTTCCTTTTTCACTTGTTCTTCTGTGAATGTGTTACGTAAATCTTTAAAGGTTTCTTTTGATTTCTTTCCATCCACATGAAGTGGTCTTTGCCTAGGCATACTATCGTAGCTTTCAAGGGTCAAGTTCCCCTTATCAAGTGCATGGTAGTCTCTCCTATCACGACCGATAATTAAGCTTTGTCCCGGTTGAACATAGCGATGGATTGAAATTGCAGCTTCCTTACCCATAGCGATTGCATCTATTGCAAACTTAGGACCAGTCATTGCGTCTCCACCTGCAAATATATCCTCTTCTCCTGTCTGCAAAGTAAATGAATCTGCTTTTACTGTCTTATTTGGATTTAATTCTACCTTACTACCTTCTAACAAATTACCCCAATCCATTCCCTGCCCTACTGAAATAAGAATGTGGTTTGTCTCCACAATTTTTGTTTCATTTTCATCAAATACAGGACTAAATCTTCCATTCTTATCAAAAACTGAAAGACATTTTTTAAATTCTATGCCTACAACTCGCCCATTTTCCGCTAAAATTCTTTTTGGACCCCAAGAATTGTTAATACCAATATCTTCTGATACTGCTTCTTCAATTTCTTCTTCAAGGGCAGGCATTTCACTTCGGCTTTCAAGGCAGAACATTTCAACCTTTGAAGCTCCAACTCTTGTAGCTGTTCTTGCAACGTCTATGGCAACATTACCACCACCAATTACAACAGTATTTCCTTCAAGTTTCACTTCATTACCTAAGTTTACTTCCCGAAGGAAATCAACCCCTGTAACAACGCCCTCTGCTTCTTCTCCTTCTATACCAAGGTTTCTACCTGCTTGAGCACCAATTGCAAGATAGAAAGCTTTATAATCTTGATCTCTTAAATCTTTAAGACTAACATCTTTGCCAACTTCAACACCTGTCTTAAACTCAACGCCTAATTCTCTCAAAATATCAATTTCTGCATTAATTACTTCTTTTCCTAGTCTATAAGATGGAATTCCAAGTGTAAGCATTCCACCAAGTGCCTTCTGTTTCTCAAATACCGTTACCTTATAACCATCAATTGCTAAATAGAAAGCGCAAGACAGTCCTGAAGGACCAGCACCAACAATAGCAATTTTCTTTCCATATTCATGTCTATGAGTTGGCACATACCTATTTCCCATGGTTAGTTCTTGCTCTGCAATGAATTTTTTGATTTCATCTACGGCAACCGGAGCATCAATATCTCCTCTTGTACATTCATCTTCACACTTCCTTGGACAAATACGTCCACATACCGCTGGAAATGGATTTTCATGCTTGATCAGTTCAAGTGCATCTCTATATTTACCTTGAGAAGCTAGCTTAATATAACCTTGAACAGAAATATGAGCTGGACATCCTGTTTTACAAGGACTCGTACCAGTCTTTACAACATTTTCTCTGTTTATACGATGATTTTCATTCCATTTATCTTCGCCCCACTCTGTATTAGATGGGAACTCCACTCTTTTCTCCTCTATAATTGGAGTTTTAGTACATATTTTTTGTCCTAATTTCAAAGCATTAACAGGACAAACCGCAACACATTCTCCACAAGCAACACATTTATCTTTATCTATTTGTGAAATGTAATTTGAACGTACCATATCATTGTTTAAAAACATTCCAGCAATTCTTGTTGCATAACAAGAACATCCACAACAGTTACAAATGGCGTGAGTTTTTCCAGGACCATCTGTATTAGGTATCTGATGCATTAAACCGTTTTCTTCCGCTCTTTTAATAATCTCAAAAGCTTCTTCCCGGGTAATTTCGCGACCTCTACCTGTGCGAATATAGTACTCAGCAGCGTGTCCCAGCTGAATGCACATATCTTCCTTTAAGTGACCACAACCTTCTCCCATTGCTTCCCTTGATGTACGGCAAGAACAATCTGAAACTGAGAAAATAGTATTTTCATTTAGATATTTAGAAATTTCCTCATAAGATGCCCTTCTAGTTTCCCCTTGAATAGATGTTTCAATAGGGATTACGCGCATAGGTCCTGTTCCTATTGTAAAAATACCTGCTGTCAATGGAGCTTTTTTTCTCCCATAGTGCTCAAAAGCCTCTGCAGATTGTATAAAGTTTTTAACGCTTTTCTTATCTGGGTGGTTAACTATGGTTTCCATGTGTCCCGGAACCCAAATCTCAAACCAGTATTTATCAACGCCTTCTATTTCATTAACAAAGCAAACACCTGCAATAGCCAAATCCCATAAGAGCTTTGCTGTTTTCTCTACGGATTTGCCGCAAAGAGCAGCAACCTCTTCTGCACTTTGAGGTTTACGTAATTCAAGAAAAACTCCTACTTCTGCCATTTCCTCTGTAACAACAGGTTCTAGAACTTTATATTCCGGATCATTCCCTGTAATTTCTGATTTTGAGCCCTTCTTTGCCCTACTAATCTTATTAGCAAGCTCCAATACTTTTTTATTTACCATGTGGATTGCCCCCTTATTTAATAACTAGTTATAGTCTATTCCCCATTAAATTTCACTATGATGCTATTTTTCATTCCAATTCTTAACTTCCATGCGAACCCAATCAGCCCACTCATCAATTCCCTTACCGGTTTTAGCAGATATTTCTATTACCTTGATATTGGGATTCAATTTTTTTATACGTGCTCTCACTGCCTCTATATTAAAATCAAAATAGTCTATTGCATCTATTTTGTTGATTAATACAACATCAACAATTGAAAACATTAAAGGATATTTTAAGGGTTTATCATCTCCCTCTGGTATACTTAAAATCATAGCACTTTTTGATGCACCAGTGTCAAATTCTGCTGGACATACCAGGTTTCCTACATTTTCTAAAATTACAAAGTCAAGACCTTCTGTTTCAAGACCTTCGAGCCCTTGCTTTGTCATATCTGCATCTAGATGACACATACCTCCTGTATGCAATTGGATTACTTTTGTTCCTGTCTGCGAAACTGCGTGAGCATCTACATCTGAATCGATATCAGCTTCTAAAACTCCAATGCTCATTTCACCTTTAAGTGCTTCAATGGTTCTTAAAACAGTTGTTGTTTTACCCGAACCTGGTGATGACATCAAATTCAGTAAAAAGGTCTTATCTTTTTTCAATTCTTCCCTTAGTAAATCTGCTTGCCTGTCATTGTTTTCAAAAATACTTTGCTTGATATCAAGAATTTTGTATGCGTCCATATTATTTGCCCCCCCGTTTAATTCTAAGTTTTATTTTTATTCCTTTTTATTTAAAAAAAGTAGTTTACAATGGCCTAATACTACATAACCCACTATTATATTGTTATAATTTTATCATTCTAAGTATATAAAAAAACACTACCATTGTCAAAAAAGTCAGACATATCCTACTTCAACGTTTATCGACTTTCTATTTCAAGTATGGTTTACATATCTTAAATTGGATAATTCATATAATAATGGCTCTTAATAAAGATTTTATGCGAAGAAGTGTAAACTATACTTGAAAATAAAATAAAGATTGCTTAAATGATCCAAAATCATTCAAGCAACCTTTATTTTCTTAAAAATACTTATCCATTAGATAGTTTGAATACTTAATACAGTTTTCCATTGACACTGTACTCATGATTTCACCTGCTAAAAAAATGTTGTTTTTACCTTGCATGGCTTCCATCTTTTCGTAGAATCCATTTTGCAATGCATTGGTATCCACATGAGGACCTTGTTTCCAATGCTTAACCTGATAAAGCCTTGGACTTTGAATACCTAGTTTCAATAAGTCACTTTCAATTATTTTCAAGGATTCTGCTACAGACCTTTCGGGATTGTCATAAGCATATACCATAACAAGATCTTCACCATGGCCTAAATACCACCTAGAGTTCCATATTATGATATGTCCCCTATTCTTCATTGATAAATTTTCTAGCACGCAACCGCATCCTTTTGGGAGCTTCTCTGCTATAAAAGCATAAATTTTATAATCTTCATACTTTATACAGCTTAAGAATTGTTTCATTTCGGGGTCTTCACCATAAATATTAGCAAATTGATTTAAAGGAGCGGTGACTACTACTCTATGGAATTCAAGCACCTCAAAATCTGTGTGAATACATAATTTTTCATTGTCTGACAAGGAAACTTTTGTTACTCTTTGTCCCAATCTAATATCTTTAATTTCCTGATTTAAGCATTCAATTAGGGATGAAACCCCCTCTTTCCATGTGCTAAGTTCAGGTAATTCCATAAAAGACATTATATTATCATAATTAAGTACCCTAAGAACATAAAGTGCCGGTACCTCATCTATATCTCCTAGTCCATAACTTGTAAAATGATGACCATAAACTGTTTTTAAAACTTTAAACTGATTTATATCACACCACGTTGAAAAAGGAAGCATAAGTGGAGCCTCTATGTTATGAATATTAAAACTTTCTAATGATTTGTACTCCTTTAAAACATTAGGAAGTCTACTTAACTCTTCCACAAAATCACTCAAGTCATCTTTTGGTATTTGCCTAACCTTATTCCCAGTTGCATCATAATTCTCCCGGGATAGCTTAGGGCCATCAACTTTGATATTAAAAGTTTTCAACAGTTTTTTTAGTTGTTTCTGACAAGGCAACCCAAATATAGCACCAAATTCATAGGATTTACCTTTATACCAAATGGTATTAAGCTTACCACCTACCCTATCGTCCTTTTCAAAAACAGTAACATCCTTATACCCTTTTTTTTGCAAACTATATGCCATTACAAGACCAGCTAGTCCTCCGCCAATAATCGCAACTTTATAATCAGCTTTATTCACTTTGATCACCTCGTTTAGGCGGACTTAACAAAACCAAAAGCCACAGTGGCAACGTATCTAAATCTACATTGTTATGAACTGCTCTTTCAAGGACCACCTTAGCCGGAACCTTTTGAGCATTACACCCACTTGAAATAACTCTTTCAAAGTTATAATGTCTTAAAAACTTGTGAATAGCACTTTCAACCTTAATAAAAGAGTCCAAGTTCTCGTCTGTTCTAACCTTGTTATGAAATTCTTTCACTAAAAGCTCGTTAAAATCACCCATAGCATCTAAAACAGTATCTTTTCCAGGCGCAATAAACTTATGATTGATGTGAAAGCTTTCTATAATCTCCTTATACTTATTGCTATTAACAAAATAGGGTACAAACTCTTTTGTTTTTTCTGTGATTAAATTCTCAATATTTAAATTAAAAGTCTTCATCAAATAGACAAGCTTAATTTCAAAATAGTCCCAAATATTAATATCTTGCTTTTTATTATATAGCTTTACCACACCAAACTTTGAATAGGTATCATAAAGACTGTACTGATACACTTTACCAATGCCATCAAATGTACCTATAAAATCCATTCGTTGAATCACCAAATGCCCTGGATATGTCCCTTGTGTATTTTTAAAATCCATTGTTGCCTTTTTACTCTTTCGCTTAACTCTTACATGAAGCTCTTTATTTTTAGAATATTCTATCCGCTGAGCTTTTGTTGACAGCTTGTGTCTCTTTAATACATTGTAAATTCCAGACTCCCCGATATTAAATCCTTCCACTATTAGTTCATAGTAAACTCTTTTTGGCCCATCTATAGGGTTCCTTTCAACATATGATAAAATTTCATGTTCAATAGTTTTACTTACTTTATTTGGCATAGTGGGTTTCTTTGGCACTTTTATTTCTAGTCCCATCATTCCATACTTTTGATAAGCCTTATTCCAATTGTAGAATGTGGTTCTTGTAATTCCAAACAGCTTACATGTTTCTGAAACATTCTTTTGTTCCAAACCATGCTTTAAAACCATATATTTGTTGTGGGCATTAAACCCTTCTACTTTCATGATAGAGCCTTCTTTAATATTTGAATTTGCCCTAAAGATTTTTCCGTACCATCATTGGAGACTCTAGTCATAATATATACTTCATAAAAATCTCCACTTACTTCAATATTATTTCTATCAATATAATCAGTAAGGCTTTTATAATATTTACTGGTATCATTATAATCATCATCAAAGTTTAGTGTTATATACTCGCCTGCCTCCAAGGTTATCACTTTATTATCAACATCATTTGTAATATAATCCGAGGCGCTAATAAACATATTATTGTACACAACCTTATTATGTTTTTTCATATCATCGTAAGATATAGAGAAGGCAAGTTCTTTTTTAGAGCTATTATATTTTTGCTCTATAGATACTAATATTTCACTTAAATTTATTTCAAATTCTTCTGTATATCTCTTTGCATTATTATATTTAATAAATTTTCTTTCTTGGTTATACTTTATGAAAATTTCATTAATACCCTCTTCTAAAGAATTCTTTATACGCTTCTCAAGAAAACTGATATTATTTTTCATTATGTTTAATTCTTTTATCTTATTGTTAATCATTTCCTTTTGATTACTTATAATACTAAGTATGGAATCAAATGAAGTGTAATTCTCTATTAAGTCTTTTATCTCCTCTAAGGATAACCCCATAGCCTTGCATTGCTTTATTAAGTCAATTGCTACCAAGTGTTTGGCAGAATAATATCTGTACTTACTATTTTCACTTATGTATGAAGGTTTTAGCAGTCCAATTTTATCATAATATCTTAATGTTTGAATTGATATATTATTCAGCTTTGACATTTCACCTATTGAAAAGTTAGTACCTATGATCTCACCTCATTTTAATTTAGTAATCTTCAAAAATATCTAGCTTATTATTTTATTTAAGTGTGGTCTTTTACTGAGCAAGAATCGCCTTCGTGGAAGTTTTTACGTTTGCGATTAATTTTATAGTTATAAATGTCAAACTTTCAGATACTAATGCACTTATCCATATGCCGTTTATTCCAAACATATTTCCAAATAAAATTAAGCATATTGGAAGGAAAATAACCGCTCTACATATACAACTTATATTTGAATACTTTGGTTTTTCTATAGCTTGATAATACACAAGAGTATTTAAATTTAATCCTACCACAAAATAACTAAAGCACGCTATTCGAAGTGCTTTGTATGCTAGTTTTGCTATGTATGGATCTGCTGTAAATATCCCTATAAGTCCCTGTCCAAAAACAAAACTTATTATAACGAAAGCTCCACTTATTAAAATTGAAGATGTACATGTTATTTTAAAGAATCCTATCAACTTCTTAGAGTTTTTTCTTCCATAATTATAACTTAAAAGCGGTTGAACTCCTAGTGTTATTCCATAAAGGACCATATAAATATTTGTAGTTAAATAATTTATTATACTATATGCAGAAATTCCTACATCACCTACATATTTTGCTAAAGCTATATTATGCAATAGCACAATTATTGAATAACTCCCTTGAGCAAAGAATGATGGGAAACCTATATGTGCAAAGTTTTTAATAAGTTCCTTATCAAGTTTTACATTTCCAAAGGTTAAAATCCCTTCTCCTTTTAAGAAGTGAGGTAATAAAACACCTACTGTAACTATTTGGCCAAGTCCTGTAGCTATAGCAGCTCCTTTTATTCCAAGACCAAACTGAAATATAAAAATATAATCTAATATTATATTAGTTATTGCACCACATATTGTGGATATCATTGCAAGTTTTGGTTTTCCATCATTTCTAACAAAGCTAGAAAGAACTATTCCTGTTAAATTAGGAATACAAAATAGCGTATAGAACCTTAAATAATCCACTGACAAAGCTTCAAGCTTACCTGTTGCTCCTAGTAAATTTACTATTCCTTCTGTAAAAAACACACCTATTATACTTATTACAATACTAACTATTAGTAGAAATTTAAATACTTGTCTAAATATATTTACTGCACTTTCCTTGTCATTTGCTCCAATGTTTTTAGATACCAGAGCACCTCCACCTATTGCAAACATAGAAGCAAGCCCAAATAATAAAACTGTAAATGGTAGCACTATGTTAACTGCTGCTAATGCCGAATCCCCAACCCCTTGGCCTACGAATATTCCATCAATAACTGTATATAAAGAAGAAATAAACATAGCAAGTCCTGAAGGAACCGCATATCTTAAGAATTTTTTTGTCATTCGTATATCCACCTTTTTCGTTATTTTTACACTTTTACTATTATAAACTCTATTGCTACTATAGAGTCAAGGTATATATTAGTGCCACCCAGGTGGCAAGTGGCAAGTTGTTATTCTTAATTATCTAAAATAATGATTTATATTTTAATATTTAACACAAACTAAACACTCTCTTCATTCTTTCTTCACAATTTTATAGTATAGTTTTATTATAGAATAAAAGTTAAAGCGAAGTCCCCCTTTACTTTAATATTAAAAGCTGTGAATTTGAAATTCACAGCTTTTATTTTTATACCTTATTCAATTTTTTAAATATTACATAAGAATAAATCATTGGAACAATAGAAATTATAGACACTATTGTTATTAAGGCTATGA
The DNA here is from genome assembly GCF_020443565.1 of Clostridium sp. CS001. Classification (GTDB taxonomy): domain Bacteria; phylum Bacillota; class Clostridia; order Clostridiales; family Clostridiaceae; genus Clostridium_AD. Next base: position 64,783 of record NZ_JAIZZN010000018.1, on the reverse strand, counting down.
AATACATTGTACCTCCAATTATTGCAAAGATAGTAGAAATGATCCCACCCACTACCCATAGTGGTGCGGCCATTCGGTGAGTTTTAACCCAAACTTCTTCATTTGCAAGTGTCCAAGGAGTCTTTATTCCAACAAAATAATTATGCTTGAATTTTCCCATGACATTTCCTATAACCACAAATAATAATGATGTGCCTACACCTATTAACATAACTACATCAACACGATGTCCTAATGCAACTAACAATATTACAACTTGAATACATGCAAAAAGTATATGCAATGAATTTCTTATTACTTTATAAGAAGACTTGAATTTTTCGTAATTTGCTTTTTTAGGGTCCAAATAAGGTAAAAACAGAAACATAAAGTAAAAAGCTAAATTCATTAAAGGAATTAAAAATGTTCCAAAGAACTTCCCTAAGTAACCATCAATTTCACCTTTACTATTCCAGTGACTTGGAATTTTGCTAGGTAGTTCCGGATAAAAATATAAGCTTACCATAAAAGTTAAGACAATTATAACAAGAATAAACCAATCTTTTTTTATAATATCAAGAATCTTTTTCATTATTAATATCATCTCCATCTTCATTATAATGAGTTGCATCAAAAAACCAGCCAATAACTTCCTGAAATACAGTAGTATTTAATGTGTAATAAATATTCTGTCCTTTTCTTTCATCACTAACAAGATCTGCTTGTTTTAACGTGTTTAGATGGTGAGAAATGCTGGGTTTCGTCATATCAAAGTGCTCTGCAATCTCTCCCGCTGTAAGGCTCTCCTTCTTAAGAAGCATGATTATTTTGCGCCTGGTTGGATCAGCTAAAGCTTTAAAAGGTAAATTTAAAGCAGCCATATAATCCCTCCCTTAATTAATATAATACTATTAGATATTTAGACAACTGTCTAATAGTATTATATTACATTTATTCAAATAGTGCAACTATAATCTAGTGCCACCCAGGTGGCAAGTTGCTTTCTTCAATAAAAATATAACGGATATGCATCTTGTGCCTATCCGTTATATGTTAATTCTAATCCCTTATTCCAATCAGCGAAATTAAACCATTACCCAAAGTTTCTCCCCAACATAAATAATCATGTCCACTATTAAAATATTCAAAGTAAGTATCATATCCCTTTGATATCAAGACGTCTTTTAATTTTATATTTGTACCTATCATACCTTGCTTATGTTCAAGAACACCTACATTCAAATAAAACTTAAGAGGTAACCTATCTATTCCTTCAAACTCAGTACTTATCCAGCAATCAAGTGGAGAGCCTTCGTAGCTTTCTCTCTTATACCAATAAGAACCTGATTGTGAAAGCACATTTCCAAAAACCTCTGAATGTTTTAATCCCAAATATGTAGCTGTTAATCCTCCCACACTAAGTCCACCAATTATAGCTTCATTAGCATTATTTGAAACATTATAATTCTTTCTAACCCATGGAATTAAATCTTTAACGATAACATCTGCAAAAACATCGTCACAACTTAATTCGTCCTCCCTTGTTTCCTCAGGAGAATCAATGAATATTGTAATTATAGGTGGTATTTTTCTATCCGCAATTAGGTTATCAAGCACCGTAATTGCAGAAAGAACATTAATGTATTCATCACCATCAGTTAAAACTAAAAATTTGTAAGGTTTATTACTTTTGCTATAACCATATGGTGTATAAATTCTAATTCTTCGATTTTTTTCTAAACTCTCACTATGAAGCTGATATTCATGTATTTTTCCTTTATGACTTCCCTTTCTTTCTTTTACCCAAAAATGCTCCTTAGCCTTTGGCATTACAACATAGGATTCTATTTCATCTTTCTTTCCATCTTCACCTTTAACTATTATTCTATTTTTATTTAACTTATCATAGGTTAACTCTTCCCATCTTTTAGTCCAATCATCATCGTCAAGCGAATCATTAACAGACAGACTATACTTAAATCTCACATCGTTTCTCACTTTATAAGTTATGTACCACAAATTTGTTTCTAAAAGTCTTTGCATCTTGTTCTCTTGTAAATTATCCTGCCCAATTGGGGGCATTAATACTATATTTTCAATTTCTTCATCTGCTTTATAAACAAAAGTGACTAATGCATTTTCAGAATCTCCATCTATTTCTTCTATTAAAGGAGCTCCATTACTCTCTACATTATCCCAAAATTCTTGTAAAGCTTGCCTATCCTCTTGCTGAATTTTTTCTTTTAAGTTCATGATTATTGTACTATTTAATAATGTTCTTTCCATATTAAGTCATTCCTTTTCTTTTTATCGTAACATAGTGCCACCCACGTGGCAAGTGGCAAGTTGAACTTTAACCAATCTAAAAAAGGGGCACGGATTATTTCCGTACCCTCCTCTTGCGTTTTTAAAGCCAACATTCTCCACCTTTTCTTATGTCTCACATGTTTTATCACAAGCTAATTTTAAGAAAATGTGATTTTTTATAGCTATAGTCTTTTTTATAGGTAACATTAAGTAGATTGAATGTGTGTTGAGATATGAGTGGTTCACTATTGTCACCAATCCTTGCAAATGAAGTTACTACAGCCCCATGAAAAATAGTATTATTATAGTTTTCATAAAATATCACATCTCCAATTTCAAGTTCATGGGCGTTATCTACTTCTAATCCCTTAATTGCATTTCTATTACTGCTTTGGTTTGTTTTTAAATACCAATATAGTGAGTGTGCAACTGCCCAGCAGACTGAAGCTTTACCTTGATTCATATCATACCACCAAGGTCTAATGTTGTTATAGTCCATGGGAGCTCCTCCTGCTCTTAAGCATTGAGAAACAAAGTTTGTACAATCTCCACCATTCTCATTAACTAATTGAAAGTATTTATATGACTTGTTTGGTGAAAGGGCATATTGCACAGCATAGTTTGCAGCCGCTCTTCCATTATACTTATTCGGCATAACAATCTCCTAAAAAGTTCTACTCATAATATATTATGCTATATACCTTTATTGTTTACAGTGGACAATTATTTCGTATTTTCTACTACAAATTTTCTATGAACTTTTTTAATATTTAACAAATAATATACCGTTTATTCATCATTCTGACATATATCCATGATATTATATATATATAAATGAGATAGAAATTAAAGCGAAGTCCCCCTTTACTTTAATACTAAAAGCTGTGAAGCAATCCTTCACAGCTTTTTTTTATTCATCTTCTAAAACTATACGATGCTCTACAAGAGCCATTTCCTTTATTTTTGCCTTTACAGTTTTTCTCTCACTGAATATATTTTCAAGCATTATGCCGTCTTTGGTTGGAACCACCTTATCTACGGATTCCAATATCAAACTTTCATTACCCTCTTTGTCAACAAAATAAACATTAGCTTCACACATAATCAAACACCCCTCTGATTTTTCACTATTTCAATAGCATCATCAATATAATGTGGCAGTGGTTTATTTTGAGTCCCAGCCACAGTTACGTTACATCTATTCAAAGGAATAAGCACTTTTTTTGCTGAGCTCTCTGCTATAGCTCTCGCCATAAGAGGTGTGAGTTCACCCAGCAGTGAATTAGCACATATTATTCCTATTGGGCCCAAGATTATATCCACTTTAGAAGCATTGTAAACAACAGCATTTTCACCTGTTGCCCCTTCGCTCGCTCCTGCTTTAATCATTAATGCAGTTGCAAGAGAATTAGTTCCAAGTGCAACAATCTCAATACCTTCTCCAAAAACTTGTCTAAATTTTTCAACAATAGCTTTACCTATTCCTCCACCTTGCCCATCTACTACAGCAATTCGCATTATACTCCTCCAATCATTAAATCATTGCCTTGCAGCTGCTTATATTCTTAGATTCCGCTACCGCAATACTAATAACTTCTCAAATGTCATTAACTTCATGGATATATTATATCAAAAAATAGGCAACTTGACTGAACCTTTATAACAAAACTACTATTTGTATGGCTAAATCATTCTTTTGAAGCTCCACAAATAGGACAATTTTGAAATGAAAGCGGTACTTCAAGTCCACAACTATCTAATAATTCTGCATTACATAAAATCTCTTTTGCTTCTCCATCTGCGGCAATTTTACCGTCTTTAATTACAATTATTCTTTGACATGTTTCAAGCACCATATCCAAATCATGACTAGTGATTATTTTTGTATGCTTAAAACTTCTTAATAAACTAATTACTCGCCGCCTTGATTTAGGATCTAACGCTGCTGTTGGCTCGTCCATTATAAGTACATCCGGTTGCATTGATAAAACAGATGCTATTGCAGCGGACCTTTTTTCGCCACCTGATAATTTGAAAGGGGCCCTATCTTTTAAATGGGCTATCCCCACTAATTCTAAAGCCTTTATTACTCTACTTTCAACTTCTGCCTCATCAAGTTTATAATTTCGTGGTCCAAAAGCTACATCATCATAAACAGTTGTCATGAATAGTTGATCATCAGGATCCTGAAAAACCATTCCTAATCTCTGGCGTATCATTGGTAATGTCTTTTTTGTTACATGTACATCCCCTACCAGTACTTCTCCCCCACCAGGAAATAGAACTCCCATTAGGAGCATTAGTAGCGTAGACTTGCCCGCACCGTTTGCACCAATAATCCCCACGGATTCGCCATGATGGACTATAAAAGATATATCCTTTACCGCCTCATGCCCATCTGGATAAGAAAAATTTAAAGATTTTACTTCAAGTTTATGATGACTCATCTATTTAATCCTCCTGTAAACAACAAACCTATAAGCATAGGTAAATTGTATATTCTCGCAATAATAAAAAACAAACTCCATGCTACCAAATAAGCAAAATCTTTAAATCTTACTTTTGCAATACCCCCTATATTATACTCACCTGTAAAACCTCTGAGGATCATTGACTGATAAACTCTTTGTGCTCTGTCAAATGTTCTTAGTATTAGCTGGCCTGCAAAAGACCCCCAAACATTAGGGCGTATTCCCTTTTCCCCTGGTGCTCTTAGAGAATAAGCCCTTTGCATTCTTGCCACCTCTTCTATCAGCACTGAAATATAACGGTATGTTAATAATAACTGTAAAACAAAAATCTTAGGTACTTTTAGCATTCTTAATGCTGCACCCAATCTATCCATTCCTGTGGTTGCAATTAATAAAATGCTTGCTGTTACCGTTAAACCGCATTTAATTAGAATAGATAAAAATGTAATCCATCCTCTAGAAATGGTAATACCACCAATAAGAATTGTATGATGGTCAAATAACGGATTCAATATCCCAATTCCAATAATAAAAGGCAGAGCAATCAATACCCTTTTTAGAACTGGCGCAACTGGCAGTTCTGCTAGCGCAAAAATAAGCACGGGATAAAAAACAAAAGGCAAAAGACCACTTATTTCATATCTTCCAAATGACACAACTCCGATTAAATACACCACTGTGGTTAGTAACTTTACAAGAGGGTGAAGTCTATGTATTGAGGTTTCCTTATCTGCCATATCCTCCAAAAGCCTCATATTATATAGCGAATTTATTGCCTTTGACATGTAAAATCAAATCCTTATTATAAAATTTAGGGCAGAGCTTCCTGCCCTGCCCTTCTCTGACCTTGATTCCTTATGCGTTTACTTTTCTTTTCCTCTTTTTCATAACACTTATAATCAGACCTGTGAATACTGCCAATGCTAGTGTAAGTGCCCCTCCTACTATACCTGAAATGCTTGTCCCTGCATTAACAGAAGGCCATGAGCTTTCTGACTCAGTAGCTAACTCATTCTCATCCGTTTTTGCCTTAAACCCATAATCAGGTAAAAACGCTATTTTACTTTGTATTTCGGATAAAGTTTTATGGATTCCATCTGGAGACGTGAGCTCTGCTGTACCTGCTGTCTTTTCCATAGCCCACTCTAAACCATCAGGATTTGAAGAGGCAAACCATGAGATCCCACCACCCACTACAACCACTGCAATTATAATGCTTGTAAGTATTTTCCTTATGGATATATTCCCAATAGCTTCTCCTATAGCTGCTTTTTCTATAATTTCCGGTCTAGCTCTCCATACAAAAGTAACAACTGCTGCAGTTACAAAACCTTCAACTAACCCTATGCCCAAATGTATTGGTTGCATAAGTAACACAAATGTTCCAAAAGGCAATTCAGTCTTTCCAGATAAAAGTGTCTCAAGCACAACGCTAAAGGCTCCCATTTGGAGGCCTACTATGGCTGAAAACATGGAAGCTCCAAAAATCCTCTTAGCTGTAACACCTTTGCGTGTAACCCACTTATAAATTAAAGGGTATGCTATAAAGCAAGTATAAAAACCAAGATTAAATACATTGCATCCATAGGCAAGCAGCCCCCCATCTCCAAAGAACAATGCTTGTATCAATAGTATTGAAGACATTGTTAAAAACCCAGCATAAGGTCCTAGTAATATTGCCAGCAGTATTCCTCCTCCAATGTGTCCGCTTGATCCAGTACCCGGTATTGAAAAATTAATCATCTGTGCTGCAAAAACAAAGGCTCCCATTACACCCATCAAAGGAATCTTCTTTTCATCCATTTCATTCTGTATCTTTTTTATTGAATAAGCTGCAACGCCAGCGGTAGCAGCCATCATAGTTCCACCTACTAAGGGTGAAATCAAGGCATCAGCCATATGCATAATATACACTCCTCTACAAAATAAAGTAACCCAAAAAAAGGTAAGTTTTATACTTAGCCCCTTCATGGGTCTGATTTATATTAATCTATGGTAAATTGCTGTAGAAACCTTCATGATTTCAATTATATATAAATATATCATAGCCTGCCTATCTTTGTCAACCATTATTTTACATAACATCAAGGCTTTTGTATTCACCGAGGCTTGTCTTCAATAGTTATTTACTAAACTTATTGTGTTTATATTTAATACTTCTGTTGGTTTCATTCCCTTCACCATCAATGTCATAATATCATGTTTTATCTCATCATATTTATTGAAAATAATTTCGGCTTTTTCAATATCATGATATATCTTCCAATATCCTACCATTTTGCATTTACTACTTGGATAATCAACAAAGGATACTACATCTTCTATAGGATATCCTAAAAAAACTCCAATTTCATGAGGACACAGATTCTCAAATCTTTTTCCTAAAAATGATAAACACTCATGAATATCCATGCTTTCATTATACCCGAATCGTTTTAAAAATTCCATGCTTCTACTATCTCTTATACCTAGCTTAATTTTTTCTTTATTATAAAATAGTACCAGAGTGCTTGTTTCATCTTTTTTTAATTCAAAAAAATCCACATCTAGTTTTTCTTTTACTTCATTCTTATACTTTTCCCATACATCCTTTAAATTTCTATTATTATTTCTAAAATTAATTAATGAGGATGTTTTATGGTTTTTTATTGTTGGTGCTGCATTACACATTATTACTGAAAGTAAATACTCTATATCATCGTAACTATTTGTTATCTTTAAAAATTTTCTTACCTCTTCTATACTCATAAAACACCCTCCAATTCATACTAATTTACTTTTAAGATTTTGATAACAACTCACCAAGTTCCTTGCACTTTACAATGCTTTCCCCATCTGGTTCATAGTTTACTATAAGACCATCTTGAAGAAGGTTTGCACCATATCTTTCCATTCTTTCTTGCCAATCTTCCATCCATTCTCCATTGCCCCATCCATAAGATCCAAACAATATAGTATTCTTACCCCTTATGGCACTTTCAATGGATTCAATAAACGGCTCCATTTCTGATTCTTCAAGCACCTCTGACCCCATAGATGGACATCCTAAAGCTATGGCATCTGCATTCAAAATATCCGTAGTACTTGCATCCCCTACATTAATCAGTCTAACATTTACATCTTCTTTCATTGTACCTTCCATAATTCCTTTTGCCATAACTTCTGTGTTTCCAGTTCCACTCCAATAAATAATTACAACTTCTTTCATTTTCTTTTCCTCCTCTAAATATCTAATGTGCTTACTTGTATATCCATTAGCTTTGCTGTTTTTTTACATTATCTACATATTAAATTGATATTGCTTTTTTACCTTACTCATATTGTCTACAATATATTGAACTATCACAGGGTCAAACATTAATCCTGAATTAATAACTAATTCATTCATGCACGATTCGAAACTCATAGCTTTTCTATAAGGTCTATCAGATGTCATAGCATCCATAGAATCACATACTGCAATTATTCTTGACCCAATTGGTATAGAAGTTCCAGATAGTCCTTGCGGATAACCCTTTCCATCCCATCTTTCATGATGATAAAGAACAATTTTACTTATATATTTCAATCTTTTCGATTTGCTTAAAATGTCAAATCCGATCTTTGGATGCATTTCTATGTACTGCCATTCATGAGGTAGTAGTTTTCCATTCTTATTTAAAATAATATCTGGAACTCCTATTTTGCCTATGTCATGGAGATGCGCTGCTATATGCATATTCTCAAGCTCTAAGCCCTTAATTCCAAGTCCCTTTGAAAGCTCATAAGTCATAAATGCCACTCGCTCCGAATGACCACTTGTATAATTATCTTTAGCTTCAAGGGCTGCCACTAAGCTTTCAATTATGTCATGGTACATTCCTTTCTCTCTAAATCGAGCAAAGAGCTTCCCAAGCATTCTACATCTCCTTAAGACAGCTACAGATATTGTTTTCTATATGTGTCCATGAACGCTTAGAAAAAGTTATTTTCACACCATGTTTTTTAGATTCTTTTTTGATATTATTCATTAATGAATGGCCTATGAAATCTACTAGAACTAATACTAAATCCGTTTCAGAAGATATTTTAAGTTTTCTATCGCTTGGTTTTCTTCCACTTACATGTTGTATGTCTGAAAATCCTGTATCCGTTAATTTTTGTGATATACTTTCTATTCCATCTCCGCCTATAACCAAAATACTCATTGAAAACACTCCTTTTCTTAATTATCTATTTTATTATTCTTCCATTTTGCACATTCTTTATATTATATGTTTTGAATACTGAATGATATTGATTATCATTCTTGTTTATATTATAATATGTTTATGCTATAATTTTTTTAAGATTATTACTATATTTTTTAGGAATATTAAGGAGATATTATGAAAACTTTACTTAATCACACTGAACTTGCCTTAAATATTAAAAATAACAACTTAGAAAATGCCAATGACCTGTATATAAATAAGATAAATATGCTTTTATCCTTAAGCAATAGCGATAAGGAACTTAAAAAACTGCTGTATTCAATTAACATCTTTGTATATACCTATTTATGTATTAGTACATCCTTAACTTTGGAGGATTTATGCAATGAAAATATTGCTTTTATAGAAACTTGTCATTCTAGAGAAGGTTTAATTATCCTTGGCGAAGGAATTATTAAAAGTTATATTAAAGCCATTAATACTTCTAAACAAGCGCCGGAAAATGAGATTATAAACCGTGCTTTAACCTATATCCACTCAAATATCGAAAAAAAAATAACCTTAGAAAAGGTTGCAGCTCATATTCATATAAGTAGCAACTATCTATGTTATCTTTTTAAAGAAAGCACTGGTTTTAAATTTTGTGAATATATAAATATTTGCAGAATAAACGCAGCAAAAAAGTTCCTTATTAACTCCTCAAATGCTTTGGATATAATTTCTTCTCAGTGTGGATTTAATAGTCAAAGCCATTTTTCCACCACCTTCAAGAAATATGCAGGCGTTTCTCCTAAGGAATACAAGAAAAACTTAGGAAAATAGAACCGCTATATATGATCTTTAAATTGCACTAAACAACAATAACTCAATTACTAGTATTGCCTCTATACCTAATGCAGCATACCGGTTGCTATTTAAATATTATACTTTATTTCTAATATACTTAAGGCTAATACTTGGGTTACTAGTTCTTGTTGATCTAATCTCAAAATGATTTAAAGATGCTACAAAAGGTGTAAGTTTTGTATATCCATAGTTTCTAGTATCGAAATCTGGATACCTCTTGTTAAGAGTACTACCTAGTTCACCTAAGAATGCCCAGCCATCTTCGTCTGAAATCTCAGTTATAATAGTTTTAATAGCTTCGATTAATTTATCCGTAGTTGTCATACTAAGCTTTGATTCTCCCTGAACTTGCGCACCTTTAATAGGCAAAGTTTCAGCATGTTCCGGAGCCATGGAAGCTAGTACTTCAAGGTATTTAAATTTCTCACAAGCTGAAATGAAAGGTGTAGGTGTTTTCTTTTCTCCCATACCGATAACGTACATGCCAGCTTCACGAAGGCGAGCTGCTAGTTTAGTAAAATCACTATCACTAGAAACTATACAAAAGCCATCCACATTGTGTGAATAAAGTATGTCCATAGCATCAATTATAAGTGCTGCATCCGTTGAGTTTTTGCCTGTAGTATAGCTATATTGTTGTATTGGTGTAATAGAATAATTGAGCAATACATTCTTCCATGAGGCTAGTTGAGGCTTTGTCCAATCACCATATATTCTTTTATAAGTGGGTGTTCCATGGTTTGAAATTTCGTCAATTATGTATTTTATATATTTATCAGATACATTATCAGCATCAATCAAAACTGCAATCTTCATATCCTTTTCCATCTTTTTCTCCTTTACATGTTTTTTACCTACTGAGCCCTATATAGTATATAGTTTTTTATATTAAATAAATTATATCCTATACAGTAAATGTTTACAACTAAAATATAACACTGTACTTCTAGGGCTCTTGCCAGTTTAAACCCATAAAGTTTCTCTGCCTACTTATTATTTTCTAAATATTCCTATATTAAAATCTTTGGCACCGCTGAGTATCCACTTAGATACATCATTGGTGGATAGTACATTATAAAGTCAAGAATGTCGCCTAATTTAACGCAAGTATCACAATCTTCAATATCTATAATTAAATGATCAGAGCTACTTCCAACAATTTTCACACCAGCTCTTTGTGGAATTAACTTGTCGTGTAATCCAAAATCCTGTTTCCCCACCGCAAGCAGTGCTCTTTTACGTATTCCGTAATCCTCATAGGTTGGTTTGCCTCCAAAAGCATCAATAAATATTTCCCCGATAGGATGTGTAGGTTTATTTTTTATTTCCACAACTTGAGCTTTTAGCACAAAACTATCTTTATGCATGTGTTTCATATCATATCCCCAGAAATCCTCTAGATCTGCCGCTAATAGTATACCCTCTCCTATCCTTAAATTATTTACTCTTTTAGGTATTTTACCATCTATTACTAAAGGTAACGAACTTGTAGCTCCTCCAGAAATCATTTCTAGTCTCCTGTTTATTTTACCTTCAATTATTTCAGCTATACTACAAAGTCTTCCTAGATTCTCCTCCGTTGGCATTATCGAACCATAACAGCCTAAATTAGTTCCCACACCATACAACTCAACATTTTCAAGATGACTTTCCACATATTCTGCTAAACTAATAAATTCTTCCTCATCAATAATACCTTCCCTCAAATCCCCAAGATCAAGCATTAAAATTACCTTATGTTTCTTTCCTTGCAATTCACATTCCTTTTGGATCATATTTAATGTTTCTAGCTCTGAGTTTAGACTAATCTCTACAAACTGTACCAATTCTTTTATTTCACTAAACATTGGAATTCTAATCATCATAAAAGGAGCTTCAAGTCCACTTTCTTTTAACTTAATTATTTGATCCATTCTTGAACTTGCTATATGGCTACATCCTGCCTGCTCAAACTGCTTCACAACCTCTGGTAGTCCATTAAATCCCTTAACTACCCCTGCAATGCTTATGCCCTGTGATTTACATAAATCAACCATTGATTTTATATTTTCCTGTACCTTCTTTAAGTTTATTTCAAGTACTGGGTATTTCAACTCTGAATTAATATTTTGCATACTATCCATCCCCCTATAATAATCTATATCTTTAGAATATACTTACTAATTATTATCATAAAGGATAAAACACTTTTTATCTCCATCCATATAAAACATTTGCTTACCAACCATAAACGCAAAAAAGCCAACCATATTTTGCTCATGATTAGCTTTTCTCTAAAATAAGTTTTCTAACAAGTTTTGATAACTCATAAATTCCCTTTTGTAAATCTGGAATGCATGCATAGGAGTAGGATATTCGTAGGTATTGATTAAGATTTGTATCATAAATGTGTCCTGGATACATTAAAATACCTATTTTGCAGGCCTCCTCAAATAGCTTATACATATTTATTGGATATTTTATCTCTAGCCACATAAAGTATCCACCTAAAGGTATGTCAAAGCTAGCAATATCACCAAAATATTTTTGCAGTGCGTAAATGGTAACTTCTCTTCTTTTGTATAATTGTTTCCTTAAATATTCTAAGTTTTCCGCGTAAAGACCAGTTTCAAACCATTTTGCTACAGCTAACTGTGATAGTGAGCTTGATCCATAATCTGTTTGCATCTTTATATCACTTAGCCTTTCAATTACTGGTTCTGGTCCAACGATCCATCCAATTCTAAGCCCTGGACTTAAGGTTTTAGAAACGCTACCTACATAAAGCACTAAGCCAGTTTTATCAAGGCTTTTTATTGGATTTGGTGTTGGAGCATCAAGCCATAGCTCTCTATATACATCATCTTCAATAATGGGGAGCTTTTCCTTTTGGCACACTTCAATTAACTGACGCCTTCTAGCTTCAGACATTACTATGCCTGTTGGGTTTTGAAAACTAGGTATTGTATACAGAATTGATAAGCCGTGTTTCCTTTTGTCTTTGGAAATCAAATCTGCACGTATTCCTTCCTTATCCATGGGCAATCCACTTCTTCGCATTCCCATAGATTGAAACATTTGAAGGGAATACAAATATGATGGTTTTTCCAAGAAAACAGTGGCCCCAGGCTGCATAAGTCCCATTGTTACTAGTTGTACTGCTTGCAAGGCCCCTGAAACAATTAAAATCGAATTTGGTGATGCTTCTATTCCATATTTTTTTAAATACTTGCTTACTTGCTCTCTTAGATATAGCATCCCCTTTGGCTCTTCATAGCCCAAATTTGGTATATCCTTTGATACTTCTTTTAAAATAGTTGACATAGTATCCCCTGGTAATAAATCAGGAGATGCTTCTCCAGAACTTAGCCTTATTATATTTTTATCAAAATCTAACTTGTTTATTTGCTTAATAGTATTTAAATTGGGTATGTGGATTCCTTCTTCTATATAAGACTGCCATTTAGGTTGAAGTTTTGCTATAGCTACTAGGGTATTATCAACTATTCTTGTTCCTGCTTTCCCATTGCCTTCCAATATGCCTTCAGCTTTTAATTCATCTAAAGCTGTAACAATGGTGCTCCTATTAACGCAAAGCATGTCTGCAAGTTTTCTTTGAGGTGGAATTATAAGACCAACTGGCCAATCACCACTATTTATCTTTGTTTTGAAATATTCTACAATTTGTTTGTATAATGGTTTTGAAGAAGATTTATCTATCTTCCAATCTATATCTAACATAAAAAACCCCTCTTATAGTTCTCCCTTTAATCCTATTTCTTCAGCAACACTTTGCATCCCTTTTATAGTTTCAGCAATTATATCATTAATATCCATATTCATTCTTTTTGCTCCTGAAAGAATAACATCTCTATCTACCCCTGCTGCAAAACCCTTCTGATTCCATTTCTTTTTAACTGACTTTACTTCTAAATCTAGAATACTTTTACTTGGTCTCACAAGTACCGTTGTTGTAATAAGACCTGTAAGTTCGTCTATTGTAAACAAAATGTTTTCCATCTTATGTATTGGTTCTATATCTATACAAAGACCCCATCCATGGCTCTGCACTGCATGTATGTACTCCTCAGGATATCCCTCTGCCTCTAATATCTCCCTTACCTTAACGCAATGTTCTTTGGGATACATCTCATAATCTACATCATGAAGAAGTCCAACTATGCTCCATTTTTCTAATTCTTCATTGTTTATCTCTGCAAAATGCCTCATAACTGCCTCAACAGATAATGCATGCTTTATCAGACTATCACTCTTATTGTATCTTTTTAGTAGTTCAAAAGCCTGCTCTCTTTTAGGTGTTGTCTTTTCCATAAATAAAACCTTCTTTCTTTTAGTTAATCTTATTATTTTTACCATAAGTCACAGTTCTATGTCCTATCAATGTTGCTTTACTCTATGGGGAAATTATAACACATCGCATGTGTTATTATAATGATATATTTGTCGGAAAAAATATTTAAAAACCACTTATAAAATATGATAAAGTAGTATATAATAATATATACGAACAAATGTTCCTAGCTTGAATGTAAAATTACCGGAAAGAGGTGATGGTGATGGGTAATCTAATCTTTCATATTGATGTTAACAGTGCCTATCTCAGTTGGGAGGCAGCTTATAGGCTTCAACATGGAGAAGAATTGGATCTTAGATTGATCCCTTCTGTAGTAGGTGGAGATGAAGAAAGTAGACATGGAATAGTTTTAACCAAATCAATTCCTGCAAAGAAATTCAATATACAAACGGGAGAAACTCTTCATAATGCACGTCAGAAATGCCCTGGACTTATAATAGTGCCCCCAAGATATTGGTTATATATAAAGTGCAGTAATGCTATGTATCAAATATTAATAGAATATACCCCACAAATCCAAAGGTTTAGCGTAGACGAAAGTTTTCTAAACTTTTCTAACATGGAGCATTTATATCCAGACTATATGGTTCTTGCTGAAACCATAAGTCAAAGAATAAAGACTGAACTTGGTTTTACCGTTAACATAGGCATATCCACTAACAAACTTCTGGCCAAGGTAGCTTCTGATTTTAAAAAGCCAAATATGATTCATACACTATTTCCTCATGAAATAAAACAAAAGATGTGGAAGTTACCTGTGGAGGATTTGTTTATGGTAGGTAGAGCTACCGCCCCAAAACTGCACAATCTAAATATCAATACTATTGGCGACCTAGCAAATTATGATTTGAAAATCTTAAAAAATAAGTTTAAAAGTCATGGTCTGGTAATTTATAATTACGCCAATGGAATAGATAGCTCAGAGGTAAGAAAGAGTAACTACATGGAGGTTAAGGGAATAGGAAATTCTACAACCATAGCTTTTGATGTTGAGGATAAAGATACCGCACATAAGGTATTGTTATCCTTGTGTGAAACAGTGTCTATGCGACTAAGAGATTCACAGAACTGCTGCACTGTAATTTCTGTAAGCATAAGAGGAAGTGATTTAATTTCTTATTCACGTCAAAAGAAGCTAATAGTAGCTACAGATTCTACTAGAAAAATCTATGAGATAGTTTGCTACCTTTTTGATAATGTATGGAAAGGAAATCCAGTGAGGCACCTTGGTGTTCATATTACTGATTTTTGCGGTAATGATTTTTATCAAAATTCTTACCTAGATACCTTTGATTATGAAAAAGATATGAAGCTTAATAAAGCAGTTGATGAAATTAGACTAAAGTTTGGACATAAAGCTATTAGTAGATCTTGTTTTCTTCATTCAGGCATAAGCGCTATGTGTGGTGGCATAGGTGAGGAAGACTATCCTTTAATGAGTTCTAATTTATAAATCATATAAGAATTGGGGGGATATAATAATGAAAATTGTAGCAAAATCAATAGAAGTAGTTTCCTACACTGATGATAAGGGAGATATAAGACCCCTTAGGTTTAGGATTCAAAATGAAGATCAAACAACTAAAGTAGTAAAAATAGATAAAGTTATTACCAAGGAAACTGAAAAACTTGCAGGTAACTACATGCTAGTATTCAAGTGTCAAAGTTTAATTGATAATATTCAAAGGTTGTTTGAAATTAAATATGAACTACAGACTTGTAAGTGGATGTTATTTAAAATCTAGTACTTAATAACTGGTATTTTTGCATCAGAAATATTCTACATAAGAAATCTCTATGTTAATATATAACCTAAAATGTTATACTATTACTAGATTAAATTAAATAAAATACTAAATAAAGTGAGGTTATTTTTTATGAATGAAACTCTAAAGCTATTAGATGATAGGACCTCTTTAAGAAAATATGCTGATAAATCAATAAGCAACGAGGACTTACAATGTATTTTAAATGGTGCAATGAGAGCACCTACTGCTGGAAATATGATGCCTTACTCTATAATCGTAGTTCGTGATCAGCAAAAGAAAGACATACTTAGTAAAAGCTGTGACAATCAGCCCTTTATCGCAAAAGCACCAATATCCTTAATTTTTATAGCAGATTATCAAAAATGGTTTGAATACTATAAAATAAATGGAGTAAAGGAATATTGCGATAAAAATAATTTAGAATTTTTAGCTCCTACAGAGGCAAGCCTTTTCCTATCCATAGAAGATGCTTTGATAGCTGCACAAAATGCAGTTATAGCCGCAGAATCTTTAGGTATTGGTTCTTGTTACATTGGAGATATAATGGAAAAATATGAGTTCCACAAGGATCTTTTAAAGCTTCCTGAATTTGCATTCCCAATAGCAATGTTATGTCTTGGTCATTACCCTGAGGATTATAACCTTAAACCAAGAGAACGATTTGCACAGGAATATATAATTTTTGATGAAGAATATAAGATGTTATCCACAGAAGAAATTCAAGATATGTACAAAACATTAAATGAACGCCCTATAGCTGGTAATAAGTATAATGCAGAAAATTATGCTCAAATGCATTATGCCTTTAAAACAGGAGCAGACTTTTCTCTTGAAATGACACGTTCAATTAAAGAAGTTTTAAAAGTGTGGAACGGCAAAAAAGTATAAAGGAGTGGTAAAATGTATTTTGAAAAGTCAGGAAGGATTAATACAGAGATTTCAGTAGAACTTGCTATTAAAGCTGCAACACAAAATGGTATTAATTATATAGTAGTAGCCTCTAACGAAGGTGTAACTGCAGAATTTTTAAAGAATTGTGGGGCACAGGTAGTTGTAATTACTCATGCAAACGGATTTAGGGAAGCAGGCGCCCAAGAAATGCCTCCTGAAACAAGAACAAAATTAGAAAGCTACGGATTTAAGGTTTATACATCAAGCCATGCACTTTCGGGAGCAGAAAGAAGTCTTTCCAGTAAATTTGGTGGAATATCTCCAATTGAAGTTATGGCTCAATCCTTAAAAATGTTTGGACAAGGCGTTAAGGTTTGCGTAGAAATTTCTACAATGGCACTTGATGGTGGGCTAATACCATATGGAGAGGATATTATAGCAATAGCTGGCAGTGGTCGTGGAGCTGATACTTCTGTAATAATTAGACCTGCTCATAGTGCTAATATACTTGAAACTAAAATTAAAGAAATAGTTTGTAAACCGAGACAGTGGTAATGTCCCTAGTCTAAAAAACCAGTACAATTTTAGATCTATTAAAAGTACTCAAAAGCACCCAGTGGTCATTGTGACCCCCGGGTGCAAATTTTTACATTTATAGTTTTTCAGCTGGTTTTACTACGTCTAACCTAAATCTAAGCCGCTCCATATCCTTGTCCTTTTGCCTCTTCCACGAGTGGAGTACTAGGGCCAGGGTAATAACACCATAGGATACAAACATACGTAAGTATTCCCCAATCATAGCTGATCCAGTAATATATTTACCTGCCATTGGCATTACTATAAACATTAAATGAAATAGTGCAGTACCAACAAGGGCATTAGGAATACTAGCTTTTGCCACTGTTGCACCTCCAACTAAAAGGGATGCAGCTGCGAAAAGAGCTGCTTGATCTGCTCCATTATAAGTATTCAAGGTTCCTATATTTTGCAGATAAATTATTTGTCCATAACAAGCAAGCACTGTTGAAATAATAATGGATTGAATACGTGTCTTTTCAACTGCAATACCTGCAGTATCAGAAACCTTCATGTCAAGTCCTACAGCTCTCATATCTTGACCAAGCTTTGTTTTTCTAAACCAAACCGTAAAGATACAAATCAATCCAACAATCATAAACGTTCCTACTGGAATACTAATATCTCCAAATTTTAGTAAGAATAAATTATCAAATCCCTTTGCTACCTTTAAGTTTATTCCATTACGTACGCCATATCCTTTAGAAAGAATAAGCCCAGCAGTCTTAAATGGAATTATAGAACCACAAAGGTATAATAGGAAGAACTGGTATATACCAGCAATAAAAAAACCTAGTATCATAGAGGTAATCATCTCGCGACCTTTAGCTCTATTTAATACTAAACCAGCAAAGTATCCTAGTCCTATAGCGATAGGCGTTGCTACAAGCGCAGCCATCAAAAGCCCAGGCGCCCCTGTAATACCCCAATCAGTAATAAATATAAGTCCTACTTGGCCGGCTAAAGCACCTAAAATCATTCCAAAGTTTATACCCATACCTGCCATAATAGGTAGCAGTAGTGCTAATACTAAGAAAGAGTTCCTTACTAAACGGGTTATAATTTGATCAATTAAGTACCCTCCAGAGAACTGAGAAATAGGTATAGCTATTATACTTATGATTAAAAACATTAGTGGCACAACACTACCAGTAAGCAGTGGTCCCATTTTTCTCTTATCAAATTTCATAATCTTCATATTCCGTTCTACCTCGCTTTCCGCGTCAGAGCATATACAATCATTCCGTTAGAAACTATTCCTCGGAGGGTTTCAGATATGTCAATGTTTATCGCACTGTTTATAACTGACGGCGTCATTGTTAAAATACCTTGAAACAAAAATGTTCCAATAATTACATTTGTAATTGATGCTTTGTTAACAGATGCGCCACCTAGAAGGATAGCTGCAACGGATGGAAATACAAATGATAATGGAGCATTAAACATTTGAACAAAACCAAAACTTTGCTGATAGACAACCATACCCACTGCTGCTATCATTGTGGATAACATTACAGAAATAATTCTCATTTTATCAATGCTAATTCCTGAAGCTCTTGCATAATCAGGATTAGAACCTACTGCAGTCATTGCAGTACCAGTCTTAGTTTTGAAAAATGCCCATACTAGTAATGCAATAAGAGCAAAGAACAAAATCATTCCTGTTGGTATAATTAGGTGGCTTGTAATTTTAATTTTAAGAAAACCACTAAGCTGATGAGCCCAATAGTCTTGAAGACTAATGGTTGTACGTAAGCCCTCACCCTTGAACCCTTGAACACTTGCTGGATTTTTAAAGGGAAGAATAAGCCACATTATATTCATTAAAAAGACAAATGAGAAGCCTACATAGGTGGCTATAATCATTTCATCACCTTTTACACGATTTAAAAGTACACCGTAAAGAAAACCAAAAATTGCTGCAAAGGTTATTCCTACTAAAAAGGCTACTATAATACCTGGAGCGCCTACAAGGTTAAATTCAAGACTTACAACTGCACCCATCATTCCTGCGATGAGGCCAACTGGAATACCAAAATTCAGACCACATCCTGATTGAATCATTGGTACCATGGAAAGAACCATAATAGAACTCATACCGAAACGTCCAATAACATCACTTATTGATGTATCTACTCTTACTCCGAAAAAAGGAGCTACAATAAATAATAATAGTAGAAATAAAGCAATAATGATACGAGGCCATCCAAAGTTTTCAATAAACTTATTTATCGCTGCCATACTTTTTCACCTTCTTCGTTTACTTTAAACTCTCCAGCCATTAATAACCCAAAATCAGCTACCTCAGCATCTGGCGGCAGAATTCCATATATTTCACCTTCACAAACAATGGCAACTCTATCACTAATTGACCTAAGTTCTTCTAGTTCTGAAGATATAATAACTATAGTTGTATTATTTTCTTCATTATATTTTCTTAATGCATCTAGCACCAATTTTTTTGCTCCAACATCAATACCACGGGTAGGCTCAGACACGAAGAGTAACTTTGGACTGGTAGCAAAGGCCTTTGCTAGGCAAACCTTTTGTTGGTTCCCTCCTGAAAGATTTCGTGCTAACTGACGCTCACTAGTACATCTAATTTCTAGTGATTTTATATATCCTAGAGCACATTCTTTCATAGCCTTGTCATCACGCCATTTAATCATTCCCCCAAGATAACTCTTAAGGAATTTATTTTGAATTTGCATAGCATTAAAAGCAATATTCCAGTGAATAGGTTCATCTAAAAGTAAGCCAACACCTCTACGATCTTCTGATACAAAGGCTATACCGTTATTAAGGGCCTCTACGGTATTGTTTAAAGCGAGTGGTTTATTGTTAAAGAACATCTCTCCACCTGAGACAAAGAGTCCCATAATCCCATTAGGAATTCCAAGCTTTCCTTGACCTGCAAGACCACCAATACCAAGGATTTCACCTCTACGAACCTTTAAGGATACATTTCTTATTGTTTCACCAGGCATGTCCACCCAGAGATTTTTAGTTTCAAAAATAATATCTTCCTTAGTGCTTGTAGTTATATGCTTCTCAGTCTTGCCAGGTTCGGTGTCAACATCTCTGCCCACCATCCACTGCGCAATTTGTCTTACGTCAACACCTGTGGTTGGTTGTTCTATCACTACAAGACCATCACGAAGGACAACAATAGTATCGCAGATAGCTGTTATCTCACGGAGCCTATGAGATATAAATACAATAGAAATGCCCAAATCAGCTAAAAGCCTCATGGATTTAAGTAAAACTTCTGCTTCAGATTCCGTAAGTACCGCAGTTGGCTCGTCCAAAACAATAAGTTTAACTAGGCTACGATCAATTTCACGAGCTATTTCTATGAATTGCTTATGACCTACTGGCATTTCTGATACCAAGGTCTCTGTATCCAGCTTTACTCCTAATGTATCAATTGCCTTTTGAGCACTTTTTCTAATTTCCGGTAAATCTATAGTTTCAACTCTCTTTCCTAGGACCTTTGAAATTAAGCTGCTCTTAGTCTTTTCCATATTAAGTAATACATTTTCTCCTACTGTGAACCCTGGAATTAATGAAAATTCTTGGTGCACCATTCCAATCCCTGCTTTTAAGGCATCCACTGGACTTTTGAATTTCATTTTCTCGCCATCGAGATAAATAGAACCTTCAAAGCCACCAGTTTCAGCAATTACACTCATGCCAAATAAAATATTCATTAGTGTAGACTTACCTGCCCCGTTCTCGCCAACCAGTCCCAATATCTTTCCTTTTTCAAGTGTAAAATTTATATCCTTTAACACTCTATTCCCATTATACTCTTTACCAACATTTTCTACTTTAAGTAATATATTTTCTGTGGACAATAAATTCACCTCTTATGTTCCAACATAATTAAAATTGCTTTGCATAAATATGCCAGCAAAGCAATTTTAACTCATTTGGTTATAATACACCTAAAGCAATCAAAAGGACTGCCCCTAGTGCTCAATGCCATTTTTATAATATAACTTATTTTATAGTTTTAAATTTTTCTGGAACCTTTTCTTTAGTGTTTCCTATGAATCCTTGACCAAATACATAAGTATCTTGATAAACCATTACATGGTTCTTAATTTCTGTACCACTTGCTCTATCTGTATACAATGAGCCATTCCACTCTGCTCCTGGTGTGTATTGCTCAAAGGCTTTAAGCACATCAGCAAGATTTCCTTTTTCCATTTTACCTTCTACTACATTCTTACCATATTCAACTAAACCTTCAGTAGCTGTGAAGCCATAAGAGAATGCCCATGTACCCATTCTTTTAGCTCCGCCTTTAGCAACTACAGTTTCTTCAACTTTTTTAAGTATAGCAGGCCAATTTCCAGCTTCTGCTTTTAAATCTATACCAAATGCACCAGGGTATCCCATTATTGGTGAAGGTAGATCTGGTTCTACAAATATAGCACCAAGTTCTGCAACACGTTTTAATAGAGGCTCTGTTTGAGCATCATTAGTACAGAAGAATGCTGTATCTTTTCCATATTTTTCAACCCATGCAGGCATTTTTTCAAGTATAAATTGTTGTGCCCCTGGAACTCCTACGTCACTAGTTGGGTCTGGAGCTGTTTCAAATATAAATTCAAGTCCTAAGTCTTTACAAGCTTCTTCCATAATGGTTTTTCTTAAAGAAAGAAGTTCTATACTCATATGTCTTGGGAAAGAAATGTGAACGAATTTTTTTGCTCCCATTTTCTTAGCGGCAAGAATCATAAGATATCCACGGTTTACGTTGTCAGGGTCAACAACCAAATCTGAAACTGCTTCTATCATAGCAGTATCTTCTTGAGAGGAGTTAGCTAGAAGAACTATATCAGGTCTTTTTTCACGAATTTGTGTAAATGCTGCCACAGTACCTGGTATTGCTTGATTTACAACAATTACTTTCATTTCCGGGTCATCTGCAAGACCAGTAATTGTTCCAATAGTAGTTTCTAGTTCTTGTGTAAAGTTGTCGGGATAAGTAACATGCTTTATCATTCCACCAGAATTAGCATCTCCATACTTTGCAATCATTGCCTCAGCACCACGCAGTTCATCCTCACCTTGAGATACAGTACCAGTAACGATACCAATATGCATCTTTTTATCCGTAGAAGCTGCTTTTGGACCACATCCTACTAAACCAACCGTAAGCATTAAACTTAAACCAATTGCTAATGATTTTTTTAACATCTAGAATCCCCCTTTTTCGAGCTAAGCTCATTTATAATACAAAAATTCTAAGCATAATAGTTCCATTCATAAAAAACTAATACTATAAAATAATTAGTTCTAATAAATATTTACATCTATGAAAGGTTTTATTTTACGAAGAATTTAGCATTCAAAATATAAGTTTCAGATTTGTAGAAATTTAAAATAATTTAAAGAGTAAAAGTACCATCCAATTGAATATTTTGTCTAATTTTGATCGTTACTGAAATAACTTTATCCTCACAGGCAAACCAAAGTATTTTTTTGTCGAATTCATTGAATAAAGTTTAACAATTGTAATAACTTCAATTGTTAGAATATTTTATATGTTGGGAACATTAATATTTATAATAGTACAACCTTTAATATTCTTTGTCAAGATGTAATATGTGAAAATTTAGCATATTGTGTTCTTTACGTGTACTACATGGCCTATATAAGAATTTAATAATGTGAATAGCATATAATTAATAGACCTAATTATTAAACTATTGAAAGTCCTACGATTGAGAGTTTCACCCTTAGTTATCAATGCTATAGTAAACTATAAATTTAATTATTCATTTAAAACAAATTAAATTATATTATATTAAAAAATCTTTTACACATTAAGTTAATTACAATTCATTATTTTAATATTCAAACCTTCCTACCTTAAAGACTTCCAAATTTAGAGCTTTTCAATTAATATATATGTATTAATTTTACTGAATATGCGATATCAGTTCATGGTATTTACAGCTAAAAAATAAGCATCAATAGCTGCTATTACAGCTATTGATGCTTATTAAAATACTTTTTACAATCTTTTTATATTAAATTAACTTACTGAATCTTTTCTATTATAATTTGTTCTTCTTTAGCGTCCACCCCTATGATAGAACCATCATTTATGTCTCCACGAATAATCTTTTTAGCAATAGATGTTTCTAAGACATTTTCAATATATCTCTTTAATGGCCTTGCACCGTATGTTGGGTCATAACCTTCCTCTGCCATAAGTTCTTTAGCAGCCTCCGTTACTTTCATAGATATATTTTTATCCTTAAGTCTATTTTGAATGTCTTCAAGGAATATATCAACTATACCCTTTATTTCTCTTGTTTCTAAAGGCTTAAATAATATAATATCATCTAACCTATTTAGAAATTCAGGTTTGAATTTTGACTTTAGTTCCCTCATAACTCTATCACGAATATGCTCATCAATACCTCCACTTCCACTATTCTCTAGCAAGTAGTTACTTCCGATATTTGAAGTCATGATAATGATGCAGTTTTTAAAGTTTACAATTTTGCCTTGGTTATCTGTTAGCCTTCCGTCATCTAATATCTGAAGGAATATGTTAAACACATCTTCATGAGCCTTTTCTATTTCATCAAATAGTAACACGCTATAAGGCTTTCTCCTAACAGCTTCCGTAAGTTGACCGCCTTCTTCATAACCTACATATCCTGGTGGTGCTCCTATAAGTCTAGAAACTGAATATTTTTCCATATACTCCGACATGTCTATTCTTATTATACTTTCCTTACTGTCAAACAAAGTTTTAGCCAAAGTTTTAGCAAGTTCCGTTTTCCCAACACCTGTTGGTCCAAGGAATATGAATGAACCAATAGGCCTTCTTGGGTCCTTCATGCCGGCTCTTGCACGGATAACAGCATTTGAAACTGCGGTTACCGCTTCCTTTTGACCAATTACCCTCTTTTCAAGCTCCTCTTCAAGCCTTAAAAGTTTTTTCCGTTCACTTTCCACCAGACTTTCTACAGGTATTCCAGTCCATTTTGATACTATCTGTGAAATCTCCTTCTCCGTTACCTCTTCTTTAAGCATAGCTGTTTCATTGTTTTCATGAATATTTTCTTCTTTTTCTTTTATCTGAGCTTCTAGCTTTGGAATTACGCCATATTTAAGCTCTGCAACTTTATTTAAATCATATTCCCTTTCTGACTTTTCTATTTCCCCACGAGCAACATCTAACTGCTCTTTTAAATTTCTAATTTCAACAATTTTAAATTTTTCTTTATCATATTTTGCAGTCATTTCATTATCTTTATCTTTTAAATTACTTAGTTCTTTTTCAAGTATTGCCAGCCTTTTCTTTGAAGCCTCATCATTTTCTTTAGATAATGCATTTTTTTCAATTTCTAGCTGAAAAATTTTACGTTTGGTCATATCCATCTCTGTAGGCATGCTGTCGATTTCAGTTCTTATCATTGCACAAGCTTCATCTATAAGGTCTATTGCCTTATCAGGAAGGAATCTTGCAGTTATATATCTATCGGATAATTTTGCTGCTGCAACAATAGCTGAATCATGAATTCTAAGTCCATGATATATTTCAAACTTTTCTTTAAGTCCTCTAAGTATTGATACAGCATCTTCAACCGTTGGCTCTTCTACAGTTACGGGTTGGAATCTTCGTTCTAGGGCCTTATCTTTCTCTAAATATTTTCTATATTCATCAAAAGTAGTTGCTCCTATGCAATGAAGGCTCCCTCTTGCTAGTAATGGTTTTATCATATTTCCTGCATCCATGGAGCCCTCTGATTTTCCTGCTCCTACAATGTTATGGATTTCGTCTATAAATAGAATTATCCTACCTTCACTATTTTCTACTTCTTTAAGCACAGCTTTAAGTCTTTCTTCAAACTCACCTTTAAATTTGGCACCAGCAATAAGTGCCCCCATATCTAAGGAAAATACTATTTTATTTTTTAGTCCTTCTGGTACGTCGCCTTTCACAATTCTCTGGGCAAGCCCCTCCACTATGGCAGTTTTACCAACTCCAGGCTCTCCGATAAGTACAGGATTATTTTTAGTTCTTCTAGATAGTATTCTTATAACCCGTCTTATTTCTTCATCACGCCCTATGACAGGATCTAATTTATGTTTTTTAGCTTCCTCCACAAGATTTGAACCATATTTAACTAATGCCTCATAAGTACCTTCGGGATCTACATTATCTACTCTCTGATTTCCCCTAACTTGTGAAAGTGCGCTTAAGAATTTTTCTTTAGATATATTAAATTTCTTTAAGATATCCGCAATTTCTTTAGAATTTACATCTATTAATCCAAGCATTACATGCTCTACACTTATATATGAATCTTTAAATTTTTTAGCTTCATCCTCTGCCTTTATAAAAACCTCTTCAAACCTTCTAGTAGCGCGAATAGAACTAGTATCTGCACCACTTCCTGTGACTCTTGGAATTTTGGCCAAAGCTTTGTTTATATCCTCATTAAGTTCCCTTATATCCACTCCCATTTTACTAAATATATTGGGGATGAGACCATCCTCTTGGGTTATTAATGCTGCAAATAAGTGAAGTGTGTCTATCTGTTGATGACTATTTTTTACAGCTATTAACTGAGCCTCATTTAATGATTGTTGAACCTTTATTGTTAGTTTTTCTACATCCATGAAATAACCCTCCCTTTAATTAATTATATTTATTACTATTATTATATCACTAAATAAACTGTTAATGCTATATGTTAAATGCACTATCTTTTAGCCGTTACACCAGGTGGTTAGCGAGTTTATATTAAAATAATAAAAAGCACTTACCTAAGTAAATGCTTTTTATTATAGCTAATGTTTATTGTTATTTCTTAGGTTTCCTTACTGAAGCTTTTGCCGTTAATGTGGTAATTTCTCAAATGTTCTTTTTTTACTTAGCACATTTAAAACCACACAAAATATCATCAAAACAATAGCAACTACAATAGCACTCATGCCAGCCATAATTCCAAAAGCATCTGATAATGCACCAGTTATACTTGGCATTATGATAGCACCAACACCCCCTATCATAAGCAACACGCCCATTGACATAGGATAAGCCTTAATTGTGTCACCAACAGTGGAAATTGTTGTAGGATAGATGCCTGCCATAGAAAATCCTAATCCCATTATAGCTATAGTAATAACACTTAAATTTTGTGTTGAAAGTAATAGCAAGTAAAAAGCTCCGGTTCCAAAACTTGCTGCCAACAGCAATGTTTTTTTAGATACTTTATCTCCTAAAAAGACGCAGGTTAATCTACCAATAAGAATAACAGCCCATAATAAAGATGCAAGGATTTGTGCATATTCTATAGTCATAATCTTTGAATCTATAAAATATTTAACTAGCCATCCATTTATAGCTGATTCCGCACACAGATAAAAAAATAAAACTCCAGCGCTAACCAAAAAGAACTTATCTTTCAAAAATCCATAGGATATCTTCACCCTTGACTTGTTTTTCGCAGCATCATCGATTTCCATTTTTGAAAAGAGAAAAATAGATATAATTGCAAGAATAATAATAACTCCAGCAGCTGCCTTCCATCCCTTGTCACCAAACATTTTTGTACAGAAAATAATTAAAAATGGCGCAATTAAAGCTCCAACAGCAAAAATACTATGTAAAAAATTAAGTGCTGCTGAGCTCCCATTAGACTCCTCATTTACAACGGTGTTGTTAAAGTTTGAGATGCTTCCTCTACTTAATCCTGTAAATAAAAACCCTAAAATCAATAGAACAGGATTTCCTGTTAAAATCATTATTGAAAATCCCATAACAACAAAGCTACATAAAAACATTATTGATTTTTTTCTTCCCAAATAAAGAGGCAAAACACCTGCCAAAAAACCAGCTATCAAGTTACCAGCTTGATGAGCAGAGAGTAATGCCCCACTTACTGTATTATTTAAACCATATTCATTGCTAATCATTGGCAATAAGGAACCTAATATCATGGCATATAGACCATTTACTGCAAAAACAAAAAAGCAGCAATTTAGAATGTACCTCTTTCGTTTATCAAGCTCCGAATAAAACAATGGCTTTTTCATATAAAAAAGTCCTCCTTATATCGTAAATATAATCATTGGGGAGCTATAGACCTTTTAGTAATACCTATAAATTCCCTTTAATTTTATTTATTAACTGATCATATTCTTCAGTTTTAAGCAAAACTTTGTTTTCAGGAGACATCTCAAAGGTTGTTCCCCATGAAGGTCCGTTTTCATATTTAGGAACTATATGAAAGTGAAG
Organism: Clostridium sp. CS001; assembly: GCF_020443565.1. Lineage (GTDB taxonomy): Bacteria > Bacillota > Clostridia > Clostridiales > Clostridiaceae > Clostridium_AD. Next base: position 37,121 of record NZ_JAIZZN010000018.1, on the reverse strand, counting down.
ATGAGTCATCTTATCAGCATAAGCACCATAATTAATCTTATCAGGTGAAAATGCTTTGCTTAAAGCACCTGCAACTCTTGCAACATCTTTCATATAAAGCGAACACTCCTCATCACTTAGGTCAAAAAGCTCACTTTTATGTCCATTGTATGCAACAATGCATCTACCTCTATAAGTTTGTTCTTTAAATAGATATAATGTTGAAGACTCTAACTCGCATATTTCAATCATTAAATCAGTAAGCCTTTCATCCTTTACACAATAGAAACAATCATTATTAAAACTCATATTAAATCTCTCCCTTTTTTAAAGTGTTACTCCATTTTTAAAAATAGCAAGTTCTCTAAAATTATTCTTTTCATTGTTAACTAATTTTCCGCTAGCTACTTCTATTATATATTCTATAAACTCCTCGATTAAAACTTCTAGGGACATATCCTCAACTAAGCTACCAGCATTAAAATCAATCCAATGAGGTTTTAATTTGTATATTTGAGTGTTTGTGGAAATTTTCATTGTAGGTACAAAACTTCCAAAGGGAGTGCCTCTCCCTGTTGTGAAAAGAACCATTTGACACCCTGACGCTGCTAGTGCAGAGGCTGCTACTAAATCATTTCCTGGAGCACTTAAAAGATTAAGTCCTTTTTTCTTTAAGACTTCCCCATATTCAAGCACATCCATCACTGTAGCGGTGCCTGCTTTTTGTGTACAACCTAATGATTTATCTTCAAGGGTAGTTATGCCCCCTGCTTTATTTCCCGGTGAAGGATTCTCATACACTGGCTGATCATATTGCATAAAGTATTCTTTGAAGTCATTAATTAAATGAACTGTTTTTCCAAATACCTCTTCGTTTTCTGATCTTGCCATTAGAAGAGTTTCTGCTCCAAACATTTCAGGGACTTCTGTTAATATTGTAGTTCCACCTTGAGCTACAATAAAATCTGAAAATCTCCCCACAAGAGGATTTGCAGTTATACCTGAAAATCCATCAGAGCCTCCACATTTTAAACCTATTTTAAGCTCCGCTAAGCTACAAGCTTCTCTTTTATCTGATTTCATCTTTTCATAAAGCTCTACAAGTAACTTCGCACCTTCTTCTACTTCATCTGAAACCTCTTGAGAAATTAGGAACCTCACTCTTTCTTCATTGAACTTTCCTAAAGACTTTTTAAAATCAAGCATATTATTATTTTCACATCCAAGTCCTAACACTAAAACTCCGCCGCTATTTGGATGTTTAACTACATCTCCTAATATGGTTCTTGTACTTATATGATCTTCGCCAAGCTGTGAGCAACCATAATTATGCTTTAATACTTCTATATTATCTATGTTTAGATTTCCTACTATTTCTTTGAACCTAGCAATTATTCTATCTGCTATACCATTTACACAGCCTACCGTAGGAACTATCCAAAGTTCATTTCTAATACCTACGTTTCCGTCTTCTCTTTTATATCCATTAAAGGTTAGATTTCTGTTTTCATAAGTATTTTCTATAAGTTTTTGATTAAAAGTATATTCCTTTATTCCATCTAAATTTGTTTTTGAATTGTGAGTGTGTACCCATTGTCCTTTTAAAACATCCATAATTGAATGTCCTATAGGAAACCCATATTTTATAATGTTTTCATCTATTTTAATGTCTTCAATCGCTACTTTGTGTCCTCTTTTAACATCTTCTTTTAGTGTTATATTTTTATCTCCTATGGAGATTACTTCACCCTTTGATAAATCTGTTAATGCTACCACTATATTATCTTTTTCATTTATCTGTATTAAATTTTTCATGAGTATACCTCACCTTCCTTAAAGAACTTCTTTAAGTGCTTCTTGAATTCCAAGTTTCTCAATGTTTATCAAATAATCTGTTACTGCTTGTGTTAAGCCTTTGACTTCGTTTAAATCCATCTTCCATAATTTTTGATACGCAAGGACTGAAGTTACTACTTCTCTTAAATTTACTTCTGACCCATCACAATTATCCCATGCAGTTTTGTAAAGTTCTAAAACATCTGCATCATCGGATAAGTTAATTGTTTCTTCCCCTCTTTTACCTTTATAGAATTCAATAAGTGCTGCTAGAGAGAATACTAACCTTTTAGGTAATTCTCCCTTTGTTTTCACATATTCCAATAATGAAGGTAAATCTCTCGTTTCAAACTTTGACATTGAGTTTAAAGATATGCTCATTAAATAATGTTTGACAAAAGGATTCATAAACCTTTCAAGAACAACCTCTGCATAGTATTTTAGTTCTTCTTCTGGAAGGTCTAGTGTAGGAATTATTTCTTCATATATCGTATTTTTAATAAATTTTCCTATAACTTCATGCTCTACAGATTGTGCAACAGTTTCCAATCCATAAAGGTAAGCTACTGGTACAAATGATGTATGTGAACCATTAAGTATTCTTACTTTTCTTGTTCTGTAAGGAGACATGTCCTCTACAAATTTAACATTAAGTCCTGCTTTACTTACTGGGAACTCATCTTCAATCCACTTTGGTCCTTCAATAATAAAAAGGTGAAAATGCTCTCCAACATTAACCAAGTTATCAACGTATCCTAATTCATCTGTTATTTCCTTTATTGTATCTCTTGGATAACCAGGAACTATCCTATCTACAAGTGTAGAGCAAAAAGTATTAGCTTCATTTATCCAAGAAACAAAACTTTCTTCTAAATTCCAAGCTTTAGCAAACTTAAGAACTACTTCTTTAAGCTTATCACCATTTCTGTCAATAAGTTCACAAGGAATTATTACTAATCCCTTATCCTTTTGTCCACTAAATGCTTTAAATCTATGATATAAAAGTGCTGTGAATTTTCCTGGAAAGCTTTTCTGAGGCTTATCTTCTAACTTATCATTCTCGTCATATAAAATTCCTGCTTCTGTAGTGTTTGAAAATACAAATCTAAGTTCTGGATTTTCAGCTATCTTTAAGTATTCTTCATGGTTCGTGTAAGGGTTTATTCCTCGACTTATGCTATTAATTACTGAGTGCTCTTCTATTGCTTTTCCTTCATTTATTCCTTGCAAATAAAGAGTATACAAACCATCTTGCTCATTTAATTTATCTACTAAGCCAAATTCAATAGGCTGTACCACTACTACACTACCATTAAATCCTGCCTTTTTATTCATTTCATCAATTTGCCAATCTACAAATGCTCTTAAAAAGTTACCTTCTCCAAATTGAAGTACCTTTTCAGGGTACTGTTTATATTCTGCATATGTTTCTTTATTTAACTTCATTCCTAGTCCTCCTTATCTTTCAATTGTTTTCTTCTTACCAATAAAGGCCATCAATTGTTCAAAATTCGGATAACCTTCCATATCGCCCTTTACAAGCACCGCCATTGCCCCAACTCCATTTGCATACTCGCCGCATTCTTTAAAATCTAATTTCCTTAACATTCCTGAAAGAAAACCTGCGGCAAATCCATCTCCTGCACCCACTGTATCTTGTGGATTTTCTAATTTATATGAATCTATATATAAGCCCTTGGTTTTATTAGCTACAAAGCAACCTTCTTTTCCAAGCTTAACAGCTACTGTGCTACAACCCATATTCATAAAACCCTTTGCAATCTCCTCTGGTTTTGTAAGTCCAAGGAGCATTTCAGCTTCATCTATACCTGGAAAAACTATATCTGCTTGTTTCGCAATTTCTAGTAATGTGGGTATTGCCTCTTCCTTTGTCCATAACTTTAATCTAATATTAGGATCAAAAGAAACTAGTACATTATTTGCTTTTGCAACCTCTATAGCCTTAAATACCGTTTCCTTACATCCCTTAGAAAGCGCAGGTGTAATTCCTGTAATATGAAGTATTTTTGCCGCTTTAATATAGGTTTCATCTAGTTCCTCTGGTTTTAGATTACTAGCTGCTGAATCTGTTCTATAATAATATACATTTGGATTAGAATGCATAAATCTTTCCTTAAATAGTATACCAGTACTCTTTAAGGGCTCCACAATTATTCTAGATATATCTACACCTTCTCCTCGAATTGTAGTTTGTATATACCTTCCAAACTCATCATCCCCAAGCTTTGAAAACCAACCTACTTGATGTCCAAGTTTTGCAAGGGCAATTGCAACATTAGACTCTGCCCCTGCAATAGATTTATTAAAATTTTGGACATATCTTAGAGGGCCTGAGGAATCTGGACCAAATAAAACCATAGATTCTCCAAAAGTTACTACATCCATAGTTATCTTTGCACCCTACCTGAGGCATCTCCATTCATAAGGGTTTCTACTTCTTCTTTAGAAACAAGATTGAAGTCACCCTCTACAGTATGTTTAAGGCATGAAGCAGCAACCGCAAATTCTAGGGAATCTTGGCTATTAAGACCTGAAGTCAAACCATAAATTAACCCCGCTCCAAAGGAATCTCCACCACCAACTCTATCTACTATATGCATTTTATATTTTTTAGAGCTATAAAATTCTTTTCCGTCATAGAACATTGCAGACCAACCATTATCAGAGGCTGAAAAGCTTTCCCTTAAAGTAATTGCCACATATTTTAAACCGAATCTTTCTACAAGTGTTTTTGCAACATTCTTGTACCCTTCATTACTTAAAGACCCTCCTGTTATATCAGTTTCTTCTGCTTTAATACCAAATACCATTTCTGCATCTTCTTCATTTGCTATAACTAAATCGCAATACTTTACGATTTCGCCCATAACTCTGCCAGCTTTTTCGCTACTCCATAATTTTTTCCTGAAGTTTAAGTCTACGCTTACTGTTACCCCAGCTTCCTTAGCTGCTTTAACTGCATCTAAAGTAATGGCAGCACATTCATCTGAAAGTGCTGGAGTTATTCCTGTAAAGTGGAACCACTCTGCATCTGTAAAAATCTCTTTCCAATTAAAGTCCTCTCTCTTTGCTTCTGCAATAGATGAGTGTGCTCTATCGTAAATTACTTTTGAAGGTCTTTGTGACGCTCCCTTTTCGCAGAAGTAAATTCCTACTCTATCTCCGCCTCTTACTATCATATCAGCGCTTACACCATATTTTCTAAGTTCATTAACTGCGGATTGACCTATTTCATGTTTTGGAAGCTTTGTTACGAAATATGCGTCCTTACCATAGTTTGCAAGTGACACAGCAACATTTGCTTCTCCTCCACCATAAACAGCACCAAATTCTTTTGATTGTAAAAATCTCTCATAGCCTACTGGAGCAAGTCTAAGCATTATCTCACCAAAAGTAATAAATTTTCCCATGTTATTTTTCCTCCCTTGCTTTTCTAACTGCTTCAACAAATTTAGCGGCAGTTTCTGTAACTAATTCATAATTTCCGGTTTTTGCACCCTTTGTTAAATCTCCGCCAGTTCCTACAGCTACGGCACCTGCATTAATCCAATCCTTAACGTTATCTAGAGACACTCCGCCTGTTGGCATAAAATTAGCTTGTGGAAGAGGTCCTTTAAAGGAACTAATAATTGATGGTCCAAAAGCATTTCCTGGGAAAACCTTTATAATTTCAACGCCAAGTTCTAGGGCTTCTATTGCTTCTTTTACTGTCATTACACCTGGCATTACCGCTATTCTGTATCTATTGCACAGTTTTACTGTTTCTACATTTAAACTAGGACTTACTATATACTTTGCGCCAGCTAAAATGCAGGCTCTTGCTGTTTCAGGATCTAGTACAGTCCCAGCTCCAATAAGCATATTTTCATCATCTTTATATATTTCTGATAATTCTTTTATTATTTCAACTGCACCTGGTACAGTCATTGTTATTTCAAGCGCTGTAATTCCACCTTTTTTAACTGCCTCAACAACTTTAATGCCTTCTTCCTTTGAAGTTGCTCTTATAACTGCTACTATGCCTGCATCGCTTATTTTTCTAATCATTTCTAATCTTTTCATAGTTACACCCCTTGCTTATATTTTAAACATCCCATTGAGCTTTTATTAAATCCATTATGTGCATTACTTCAATGGATTTATTCCAACTCATTCTATCGCTTTCAAGCTTTCCACTTTTAATACAATTCATAACTTCTTGAATTTCAAATTCATAGCCATTGCATTTATGTGGTATGTTCACTTCTTTTTCCGATTTTCCATCACAAAATATCACTGCACCTTCACCCTTCCAATATTGTGGAAGCTCTATTCTGCCCTTAGTTCCCATGATATGCAAAACTCCTGATGTTTCGGCATTTAATGAACAGCAGAAAGCGGCAACTCTCCCCTTAGAAAATCCAAAATTAACTGTAACCTGAATATCTACACCAGTTTCTCCAATATGTGCAATACTCTTAACCACACTTGGAACTGAATCAAATAAAAAATGGCACATTGATACAGGATATACTCCTATATCTAATAGAGCACCTCCACCTAATTTTTTATTTAACTTAATCCCTTCAGGACTTAAATATCTGCTAATTCCAAAATCACCTTGAATCATGCGTACTTCACCTATTAATCCATGCTTAATCCAAGAGTCAACTTTTTCATAAACAGGTAAAAATCTAGTCCACATAGCTTCCATAAAGAACATCTTATTATCTTGTGCAACTTTTATAACTTCTCTTGTTTCCTGCTCATTCATTGCTATAGGTTTTTCACAGAGCACTGCTTTACCGCTTTTTAAAAGCAATATAGATATTTCTTTATGAAATACATTTGGCACTGCCACATATACTGCATCTATGTCCTTATCTTTTGACAGTTCTTCATAACTACCGTAACATTTATATTTTGAAACACTATATTCTTCTCCAAATTCTTCTGCTTTCCCCTTTGAACGTGATGCTACAGCGCAAAGTTCGCCATCTTGAAGTATTCTAAGCGCATCTGCAAATTTATGAGCCATGTTCCCTAGTCCTATAATCCCCCACCTAATTTTACGCATTCTTACACCTCGTAATTATATATTTCATAATTAACCACAAAGAACTGCTAAAATGTCTTCCAGCAGTTCCCATGTCTGGCTTTCACCAAGTTTATAACTGGAAATTAACTCTTTTCTAATGTTTAAGAGTTACAGTATTTTTTTAAAGTAGAACGAATAGCGCCTTTTCCAGCTATTAATTCTCTTAAGTAAGTTTCGATTTTTTCACCTAGGCCTACTTCATACAAATCAACACCAAAGATTGATTTATTAGTTAAAATCTTAATCAAAACATCATGAACATTTTCAGTTTTACCAAGCTTAATATCATCAATTATTTTAGTTAATGATGAAAGCATAGGGTCAGGACTTAATTCAAAGGTATTTCCTTCATCATCTATAGCCATTAAATAACGGCACCATCCTGCTATAGCAAGAGGTATAAATGTTAGGTCTTTAACATTAAGATCACTGCTTTGTGCATAAGCTTTGATTGTTTCACCAAAACGTATACCTAGTTTCTGTGAAGTATCACAAGCAATTCTTTGTGGTGTATCAGGCATAAATGGATTTGGTAAACGCACCTGCATTACCTCATCTATAAATTCCTTAGGTGCTATAATCCCTGGATTTACAACCACAGGTAATCCTTCTATATAACCTATATTTTTTATTAATGTTACAAGCTCTTTATCTTTCATTTCCTCTGATATTTTATTGTAGGATAATAAACATCCATAAATAGCCAAAGCTGTATGAAGAGGATTTAAGCAAGTACAAACCTTCATCTTTTCCACTTTATCTACAGTTTCTTTGTCTGCAAACATAACCCCGCCCTTATCAAGTGGAAGACGACCATTTTTAAAATCATCTTCAATAACTAAATATTGAGGTTCTTCAGCATTAACAAAAGCTGCAATAAATGTATTTTTTGAGGTCATAACTAATTCCGTATCTTCAAATCCAACTTCCTCTAGCATATTTATAACAGATTCTGCTGGTCTCGGTGTAATTTTATCTATCATAGTCCAAGGATAAGACATATCTTCTGTTACATAAGCTAAAAATTCTGCTTCTGCTAGTTTGTTCTCTGTCCAATGCTTTGCAAATGTAGTAATAGCATTTTCTAACTTAGTGCCGTTATGAGAGCAGTTATCCATACTTACTAGAGTTAGTGGTAATCTTCCATTTTTAAATCTTTCATAACATAATGCTGCTAGTTTACCAATATAACTTGTTGCCTTTGAAGGTCCATTATTGAAATCTATTGCTACGTCTTTTAAGAACTCATTATTTCCGTTTATTAAACTATATCCTTTTTCTGTAATTGTAAAAGAAACCATTTTTAAAGTCTTATTTTTAAAGATTTCTTTTAGTCTATTCCAGTCATTTGAATTAGTTGTATCAACACATAAAGACTCTGCAATACTTCCTATTACTTTTTTTTCTAAACTTCCATCAGCTTTTAATGTTACTAAAACATTTAAATCATCAAATTTTTTATACCCTTTTTCAATTATCTCGTAATCATATCCCTCGGCAACTATTATACCTGTATTCATTATTCCCTTATTTAAAAGTTCCTGACAAACAGCTGCAGGGAATGCACGGAATATATTCCCTGCTCCGAAATGCACCCATTCCGGATTTTCTTTAGTATCTTTTATCATTTTAATTCGGTCAAACTTAGGTAATTCAAACCCTTGACCTTCCCAAAGCTTTCTATTATTTATTTCATTTTGGCTTAATTTCAAGTAGTTTCCCTCCTTAGTATTTAATTTTTCTTATTATTTTACTTTGTTGACTTTTCAATTGCTTCTGCAAGTCCATTTAAATAAGTAACTCCTAGTGCACGGTCATATAATCCATATCCAGGCATTGCAATTTCACCCCAAATAGCACGACCATGATCAGGACGCATTGCTCCTTCAAATCCAATGTCATGGAAAGCTTTCATTATTTCATACATATCCATTGAACCATCCTTTGATAAGTGAGCTGCTTCATCAAATTTCCCTGGTGCATGATGAATTAAATTACGTACATGTGCAAAATGAATTCTTCCTTTTGCGCTACGGATTATATCGCAAATATCGTTACTAGGATTTGAACCTAGGGATCCTGTACATAAAGTAAGTCCATTAAATTTTGCATCTATTGCATTTAAAAGTTTTAAAATATTTTCTTTATTATTTATAATTCTTGGCAAATCAAATACAGGCCATGCAGGATCATCTGGATGAATTGCCATCATGATATTATATTTTTCACAAACTGGACGAATTTTATTTAAAAAGTATACAAGATTATCAAATAATTTTTCTTCATTAACATCTTTGTATTTTTCAAATAACTCTTTTACATATTCAAGTCTTTCTGGTTCCCAACCTGGCATTACAAAGCCATTGCTATTTTTATCAATTTGTTCAAACATTGTTTGAGGATCAATTTTATCTATTAAGTCCTGATCATAAGATAAAACAGTAGATCCATCTGATCTCATCTTTGCTAAATCTGAACGAGTCCAGTCAAATACAGGCATAAAGTTATAACAAACCATATTAATACCCGCTTTTCCTAAGTTTTCTAAGGTTTCTATATAATTTTCTATATATTGTTCTCTTTCAGGTAATCCTATTTTAATGGAATCGTGAATGTTTACACTTTCTATTCCTTCTATTTTAAGCCCACTAGCTTCAACTTCTTCTTTTAATTTTAAAATGCTCTCTAAAGGCCATGCTTTTCCTGCTGGAATATCATAAAGTGTTGTAATAACACCTGTAACCCCAGGAATCTGTTTTATTTGTTTTAAAGTAACTGAATCATGTTTGCTACCAAACCATCTTAATGTCATTTTCATTACATTTACCTCCTCTTATCTACCATTTAAAATTCTATTATTATTTATATCCCATTAGTGTAGGTAACCACATTGAAACCTTTGGTACATATGTTGTGAGTAATAGCACCGCAAAAATTGCTACATAATATGGTATTAACTTTAGCATTACATTTTCAATTGTTGTCTTAGCAACCTTAACACCAACAAAAAGTATGTTTCCTACTGGTGGTGTAATTGTTCCTATACATAGATTAAATGTTACCATTATACCAAACTGAATTGGTGACATTCCAAAACCAACACAGATTGGTAAGAAAATAGGTGTGAAAATAAGTATTGCAGGAGTAATATCCATAAATGTTCCTACAAATAACAATACCAAGTTAATAATTAATAGTATTACTATTTTATTACTACTAAGAGTTAATAGTGCAGCTGAAATCGCACCAGGAATTCCAGTGAAGGCCATAACCCATGCCATAACACTTGATATCCCAATTAGAAACACTATGATACCTGTCATTTCAGCACTCTCTTTATAAATAGTATATAAATCTTTAACCTTTATTGTTTTATAAAAGAACAAAGATAATATTAAACTATAAGCAACGGCTACTACTGAGCCCTCCGTAGCTGTAAATACACCACTGATAATTCCACCGATAACAATTATTATTAACAATAAACTTGGAATAGCTTCAACTGTTGTTTTTAATGCTTGTTTTAAAGTAACACGCTCTGAACTACGATACCCTTGTTTTTTCGCTATAAAGTAAGCAACTAACATACAACTAAGTCCCCATAGAATTCCCGGAACATAACCTGCCATAAATAGTGCTGCTACTGATGTTCCGCCACTTACAAGTGAAAATGTTATTAATACATTACTTGGAGGTATTAATAGTCCTGTTGGCGCAGTTGCTATGTTTACAGTTGCCATAAAATCACGATCATAACCATCTTTTTCTGCAATAGGTCCTATAATAGAACCCATTGCTGATGCTGCTGCAACACCTGAACCTGAAATTGCACCGAACATCATATTTGCTGCTGCATTTGTATGTGCCATTGCACCTGGTATTCTACCTGATAGTATTTTTGCAAAGTTTATTAAACGGATAGCTATTCCTCCCTTATTCATAATGTTACCTGCTAGAATAAAGAAAGGTATTGCTATTAATGTAAATACAGATATTCCTGAAAAGGTTCTTTGCGCAGCTGTTAAAACCGCAGCATCAAAATTTAATACTGGTAATATAGCTAGTAATGAAGATATACCCAATGCAATTGAAATTGGAATACCTCCCAGCAACAATATAATTAAAGCTATTGCTATTATTAGTCCTGATGTTAATGCTATGCCCATTTATTTGCCTCCTCTTTTATTTAGAATTCTTTGCTTTTAATTGTAAAACTAATTCATTTATATTAAGAATATTATAAAGAACAATTAAAACTCCACTTACAGGAACTATTACATATATATAAGACATGGGAACCCCTAGGGACGCTGTAACCTGTAATGCTGTAAGCTTTGTAATTGACATTCCTCCATAAATAAGTACTAGAGCAGCAAATATTAAAATCAATACCTCGGAAATGATACCCAAAGCAATACTAGCCTTTCCCTTAAATAGATTTGCAACAAACTCCATTCTCATATGTTCACGTTTTCCAAACACTAAAGCTGCTGATAATAATGCCATCCATGTAAATGAAAATGTTAACAATTCTTCTGAAATTGTACTCGGGGCATTAAATACATATCTTGTTATAATCTGATATAATCCTATAATTGTTATAAATATAAAGAGTGAAATGCATACTACTTCTAATGCTTTAGTTAGCTTTATTTTGAGACTTCCCATATTATTTCTCCCCCTTTACTTGTTTGTTTATTTCTTGGATTTTATCATATATAGGTTGTAATTTTTCATTCTTTGTAAGTAACTCTTTGTGTAATGGAAGTACCTTTTCTTTAAATAATTCTACATCAGTCTGTATAAATTCAACACCCATGCCTTCTGCTTGTTTTTTAGCTTCCTCTGTCTTTGAATCCCACTCTTCACGTTCAACTTTTGTACATTCTATGGCTGCTTCATCAAATATTTTTCTATCTTCAGGTGATAAACCATTTAAAAACTTAAGATTTCCTATCAACAGATCAGGAACCATTTGATGTTGATTGTAGGTGTAGAATTTAGCAATTTCTCCATGCTTATTATTCGTTAGTGCCAATTCATTGTTTTCAGCACCATTAATTACTCCTGATTGTATAGCTGTGTATACTTCCCCAAAGCTCATTGGTGCTGCAGCTGCACCAAACAATTGCATCATTCTTACATTTGCAGGACTTTGTTGAACACGGATCTTTTTACCTTTTAAATCATCAGGAGTTCTGATGGGTGTTGTAGCGTAGAAATTTCTTGTACCTGCCTCAAACCATGTAACTGCTTCAAAACCAGCTATTCCTGTAGATTTAAAGATACTAGTAATCAATTCCTTATCTCCCATTACTTTATGATAGCTATCTACACTGTCAAATAAATAGGGCATGCTAAATATTTGATAAACCTTATCAAAGGTTTCAAGATTACCAGTACTTGCAACAGCAAAATCTATTGCTCCTGTTTGAACTAATTCTATTGCCTTTACAGATGGCCCTAATAGCTCATTCGGGAAAATCTGTACATCGTACTTATCCCCTAATTTAGACTCTATATACTGCTCAAATGCCATAAGTCCTAAGTGGTCAGGATGAGATGATGATTGAGAGTGAGATATACGAATAATTCTCTTTCCCTTAGTAACACTGCTACACCCAATTAGACCAAAAGCCAAAGTTGAAGATAATAGAAGTGCCATAATTTTTTTCGTAGATTTCAACATGTTTTTTCCTCCTTTTTATCTTTTAAAATTTTAACTATATAATTTAAAAATATGATTCTTTATAAGTAACATTAGTATATTTTTGTTAACGTTAACATAAATTTGTTAAGTTTGCTTGTAGCTCAGTGACAAACTTATGTTATTCTTGCCACTGATTCTCTTTCAACAAGCTCTGTATTAATGTATATCTTTTCTCCCTCAGCACTATTATTTTTTATAATGCTCAAAAGCTTCTCTGCACCTTTTTTGCTTACTTCCATAATAGGTCTTTTTACTGTAGTTAAAGCCGGTGTTAAAAAGGCACCTAACTGACTACCATCAAACCCCATAATAGAAATATCAACTGGAACACTTAGCCGTGATTCAACTACAGCTTTCATTGCTCCCACTGCCATATCATCGTTTGAGCAAAATACTGCTGTTGGAATCTTCCTCAAACTTAATAGCTCCTTCATGGCATTATATCCACTTCCAATGGTATAATCTCCTCCAACCATATATTCACTATTTATTTCAAGTTTATGTTCACTTAATGCCATTAAAAATCCATTTTTTCTTTCAACAGTAGAGTTAAATCCCTTTTTACCTTCTATTATGGCTATATCTTTATGTCCATTTTGTATCAGGTGCGTTACTGCATCATAACTCCCTTTTTTATCTGAAGATAATATATTAATAATAGAACTTTCATATATGTCTCTATTAAGTACAACTACTGGAATCTTTTTCTCTATCAAATAATCTATAAATAAATCATCACTACTACTTTGACTCATCAATATAATGCCATCAAACCTTTTGCTATTAACTAATGTGAAGTCTTTATAATCATCAATTCCTCTAACCACTAGATTGTAACTTCCTTTTATGACACTACTTACACCACGTACTGTTTCATAAAAGAAACTTGATGAAGTTACATCGCTGATAGTGGTAAAAAGAAGGCCTATGTTATAGGATCTATCTAGTACCAAACTCTTAGCGTTATAATTTGGTACATAGTTAAGCTCCTTTGCTATTGCCATAATTTTAATCTTTGTGTCTTCCTTTATAAATGGGCTATCATTAAGCGCCCTTGAAACTGTAGTATGTGAAACCTTTGCAATTTTAGCTATGTCCTTTATTGTTGCTACCATTCTTAAACACTCCTATCCTACTAGTAAATACTTATATAATACCATATAGGAAACAACTTAACTAACACATTTTATATTTAGTAATTATTAAGTATTCGAATAAGTTAAAAATGGAATGTAAACTAGATCACCTAAAAAACAACAAGTTGTATTTATGTATTGTTCACGTTAACAACTTATGCCAAAATACTCCTTAGCATTGTTGTAACATATTCCTTGAACCATATTTCCTAGTAGCTCCATATCATCTGGTACTTCACCATTCTCTACCCATTCCCCTAGTAAGTTACATAATATTCTTCTAAAGTATTCATGCCTTGTGTATGATAAGAAACTTCTTGAATCCGTTAGCATACCTACAAACCTGCTTAGTAACCCAGTATTAGCTAAGATTTTCATTTGTTCTATCATTCCTTCTTTACTGTCTAGAACCCACCAAGCGGCTCCAAACTGTATCTTTCCTGGAACCTGTGAACCTTGAAAGTTTCCAAGCATAGTACTAAGAACATAATTATCTTTTGGATTTAAAGAATACAATATAGTTTTAGGAAGTAAGTTATCTACTTCTAGTGAATCTAATAGTTTTGAAAGAGAATAAGCTACTTTTTCATCGTTAATAGAATCAAATCCAGTGTCTGGTCCTAATTGTTTAAGCATTCTTGTATTGTTATTTCTTAGTGCTGCAATGTGAAGTTGCATTGTCCATCCTAATTTTGAGTATAATCTACCTAAGAATTGTAATGTATATGTTCTGTATTTGCTTTCTTCATCACTTGATGCAACTTGTCCTTTTAATGCCTTTGCAAATATTTCAGCTACTTCTTCTTTTGAAGCCTCCATATATGCTATGCTATCCAAACCATGGTCTGATATTCTACATCCAACCTGGTTAAAAAATTCTACTCTTGATTCTAGTGCCTTTAGGAATTCGTCATAATTTTTAATATTCATATTAGATACTTTTTCAAGGTTTGCTACCCATGTAATAAAAATATCTTTGTTTATTTGAAGTCCTTTGTCCGGTCTAAAAGTCGGTAAAACCTTTACATCAAACTCTGTGTCCTTATTAATTTTTATATGATATTCTAGAGAATCTGTTGGGTCGTCTGTTGTGCACAAGGCTTTAACATTAGATTTTTTTATTAGATCTCTTGCACCGAAGCCTTCCCCATTTAGTAATTCATTTATCTTTTCCCAAATAGCAGGAGCAGTTTTTTCATTTAAAACATCCTTAATTCCAAAGTATCTTTGAAGTTCTAAATGTGTCCAGTGATATAGTGGATTGCCTATAGTCATTGGCATTGTCCTTGCCCATGCCATAAACTTATCATAATCGCTAGCACTTCCAGTAATGAATTCTTCATCAATGCCATTACTTCTCATAGCTCTCCATTTATAATGATCTCCATATAACCATGCCTCTGTTATATTTTTAAATTTCTTGTTTTCAAAAATTTCTTTTGGGTTCAAATGGCAATGATAGTCAATAATAGGCATATCTTTTGCATAATTATTGTATAAATCTATCGCTGTATTGTTTGCTAATAAAAAGTTTTCATCCATAAATTTTCTCATAAATTCCACCCTTTTTTTCAAGTATAGATTATTGTTAACGTTAACAATAACTTGACCTAATTATAAACTAATTCTTTTTATAATGCAATAGTTAAATTATTATCCATTAAGATATTAATTAAATCTTTTATTTGTCAAGTAATATCTCAATGGATAAATTATTTTAGAATCTTTCTAGCTTCTATCATTCTCTGAATAGCAGTTATTAAAATTAAAATTGAGAATACATTAGATATTAATGCAATATGCTTAGGTATTAAAATCATTAGGGTGAAAAGTAAAAATCCTTCGGTTCTTTCCGCTACTCCCGCTTGATAATAGAAGGATTTACTCCCCCTATTCTCAGAAAGTGCACCAACCGTTAAGAAAATAGTCATGGAAAGTATTATTACAGATGTCAAAAATAATAGTCCCAATCTATATTGTGGATGTTTTAAGGCTATTGCTAAAATAACTCCTATTTCAACTATCCTATCAAAGGTTACATCCATAAGTGTTCCGAAAGGAGTTGAATTATTGCTAATCCTTGCCATCTCGCCATCTACAGCATCAAAAAAACCTGAAACCCATAAAAATAAAACTGCCATTAAATACTTGTCAAAATAAATAAATACAAATGGTAATAACCCTATTAGAAAACCTATAACAGTTATATTATTAGGTGTCATTTTTAATCTTAAGAAAAAATTAGCCATAGCTTTTAAAAGCGGACTTATATATTTCCTACCGTGTGTGTCTAACATATTTATCAAACCTTTCAATTCTTCTTTTACCTTTATATCTATTGATCCACTTAAATGCAGTATTATTTTTTTTCTGATGAAATCTAAAGTCCTTATACGCCTTCTCGTTAAACATCAAATCTAATAAATGCAAAGTGTTTTTTTCTCCTCTTGACAAAGACTCCACACAAGATTGGCAGTATGTTAATATATTCTTTGTTGGCGCTTGCGTTGCTCTTTTGCTCATATGCGCTACAGCAAGATTATTATTTGTTACTCCTACCATTGCACCTGCTCCACAACATACGGTCTGCTCTTTAGAAAATTTAAACTCCTCAATTATTATACCCATGTTTTTTGCGACTTCCCTAACTGCTTCATGGGTGCTTGTTTCATACCTTGTTGGGCATGGGTCATGAAGACTAAATGCAATATGTATATCTTTGTATTTATTATTTAGGCCTTCTGGGAGGCCTTTTTCAAGAATTTCTTCCCACAAAGTTGTAATTTCCAAGTTAGGATTATTCCTTTTTATACTTATAAAACAGTTAGGACAAGTTGTAATCATCTTAGTTACATTTAATCTTTGCATCGCATCCTCTAGTTGTGAATAATACTTTTTGAAACCCTGCTTATCCCCCATTGTATGAGTTGGATTCCCACAACATTTCGAAATAATCATTATTCCCGGAATAACACTTTGAAGATATTCATAGGTTTTCATAACAATTTCAGGGCTATAGGACATCAAAGCACAACCTGGGATAAATGCCGTAGTGCATTTATCCTCTGGTTTTTTTGAAGAAGCTGAAAATATTTTTGAAAAACTATTTTTCTGATGAAACTTAACTACCTTATAACCTAAGGGCATAATTGCTTTTTTATGATTTTTAAAGGTATACCTTCTTAATTCTAAATAAAGCTCCTTTTGATTAATATCCTTTGGACACACCTCAGTGCACAGATTGCAAAGGTTACACGAATAAGGTATTTCTATATTTACTTCACCTGAGCTTTTTATTTCACTTAAAAGTTCTTTAGGTGAATCGCAGTAGTTATATAACATTATACAATTTCTCATACATCTTTTGCAACTAATGCATTCCTTTGACATGGCATCTACTCTTTCTAATATATCCTTTGATAGCTTAATGCTATTCATAATATTGATTGCCTTTATTTTTCTCATTATATATTCTTTTAACCAATATTATCAATATGCTTACAGCAAATAGCGTTAGCAGTCCAAAAACCATCATTTTAGTTCCAGCAGCTAGCATACCCCCAACATATGAGTAAATAATTGTTGCAGGGAGCTGTCCAATCCCAGTAGCTACAACAAAAGACCAAAAACTCATAGATGTTAACCCTGCTGCATAACTTACAATATCAAAGGATATGAATGGAAGCAACCTAGCAATCAATATTGCATATTTGCCGTGTTTTTTAAAAAAATCGTCAATACTTTTTAAGGCAAATTTACTTGTTAGTTTTTCAACTACATCTCTTCCCAGTAACCTGGCTATGAAAAAGCATAACATTGCTCCAACCATAGCACTACTCCAAGATAGTATTGCTCCATTTATCCAGCCAAACAAACCTGCGTTAGCAAAGGTTATTATAAAAGCTGGTAGTGGTGCAACAACAGACTGAAGGATCATTAGGATAAATGATATAGCCGGAGCCCAAACTCCAAAAGATAAAATATATCCCTTTATAGCCTCAACATTTATCATACTTAGCATAAAAATCATTTCTTTTACAGGCTTAAGAAAAAACAAACATCCAAAAGCTATAAGTAGAGCAATTTTTATATAAGTTGATTTTTTAAATTGTTTCACTAGTTTTTCACCATCCTTTAATATAAGCTATTATTTTTCTAGCTTTAGACTTTCATCCTTAGCCCAAGTATAAAAGGACTCATCGTAGTTCTTAACATTATTATATCCCATCATTCTGAGTGCTAAAGATAAATGTGCTGATCTTATGCCTGCAGTACAATATGTAACTATTTCATCTTCTTTATTTAAGCCAGCAGCTTTAAATATTGCCTCTAATTCATCTGCACTTTTAAATGTTTCATTTTCATTGAAAAGTGTATTAAAAGTTAGGTTTATAGCCCCTGGAATATGTCCTCCTCTTGCTTCACCAAACTTAACTGCACCTTCGTACTCATCTTTTTCTCTGCTATCCAAAATTTTAACCTTGCCAAGTTTAGCATTTAACTCTTCAGTATTAATAGACCCACCTTTATTTAAATTTTCAATTATAAAACTACTGGCCACTGGGGAAACTACTTCTGTTGAAACCTCATATTTGCTACTTTCCCAGAACTTAAATCCACCATTTAGCATTTTTGCATTTTCAATACCAGCCATTTTAAGCATCCATACAAATCTTCCATCTTCACCCCAGCCATTTTTATTGTCACAGTAAATAACTATGGTTTTAGTTTTGTCTACTCCTATAGCAGATAACTTTTCTGAAAGCTTATCATCAGAAAGAACAACTCCCCAACCTTTGTCGCCAGGCTTCCCTTCCATGTTTGCAAACCCCTGCCAAGCTACATTTATCGCTCCTGGAATATGTCCCTTTGCATATTCTTTATCACTTCTAGCATCTAAAATCAATATGTCGTTGCTTTTTAAATTTTCAGATAACCATTTTGCATCAGTTATATAACTACCGTCAACATAAGCCGATTCAGCTTTTTTTGTTTCAGTTTCAGTAATTACTGTGCCTTCCTTCTTCTCCTCAGTTTTACTTGCGGTACAACCCACTAATAATGACCCCACAAGCATTGTTGATATTAATAAAGATAAGAATTTTTTTGATGTTTTATTCATAATTTACTTCCCCCTCATTTATTATCTAGAGTTCAAAACAATTATTGATTGTTTTGTTCTTCTGTATTACCTTTATGTAAATTGTTTTTACATATAATTGAAATTGCATGTTTTGTGCTATTTAATGATACTTTATTAAAATCTATGGAATACCATCAATAATTATATAACAAATACTTGTTTTTTAAAAATAGATGCTATCTATAGATTAGTAATCATCTATAGACAGCACCTATATTGTCTAAATATATTGCCTTAACCATTCCTTAATTTCATTAGGAGCAAAAGCTGCATCAACACTATTAAGATAAATCTGTTTATACTCTTCAAATGTAATGCTAAACTCTCTTAGTAGCACCTGGCACTCCTTAGTCATATTTGTATCTGATACCGTTCTATTATCAGTATTAACACTTACTCTTATTCCAGCCTTATGAAAATCATAAATTGGGTGGTTTTTAAAAGTATCTATTGCTTTAGTCTGGATGTTACTTGTTGGACACATTTCAAGTGTAATTCCTTTATCTCTTACAATATTATAGGCATTGGCACAGTCTTTAATAAATACTCCATGGCCAATTCTTTCAGCTCCTAAAAGTTCTACTGCCTCAAGAACATTTTTACCAATTCCTGTTTCGCCCGCATGAATAGTCACTCTATATCCATAATCCCTAGCAAGCGCTATAGGTTCTATGAATTTTTCACAAAACCCCTCACCTTCAGATCCACATAAGTCTATTGCAACTACACCACTATCTAAATACTTCCTTCCAGCTTCCACAACCTCAAAGGCTTTATCCACGCTCATAAATCTCATACATGAAAGTATTATATTTCCTTTTATATCATACCTCATCTCTGCCTCGTTAATACCAGCTAGTACACTTTCTATAACATCTTCAAGGGTTAACCCCTTTTTTATGTGAAGTAGTGGTGCAAATCTAACCTCGATATATTTTACATTCTCTTTTGCAGCATCTTCAAGAAGTTCAAGGGTAATTCTTCTTAAACTGCCCTTTGATTGCATTACTAAAATGGGGATTTCAAACCTTTTTAAGTATTCATCAAGGCTCTTACATTCTGACGGTGCAGTGACTTCTTTTCTAATATTTTCAGTATCGTAATAGGGAATGCTTATACCCTCTTCTTTCGCTATATCAATTATTGATTCTGGTCTTACACTCCCATCTAAATGACAATGCAATTCAATTTTCGGTAAATTCTCAAACTTCATAATTCCCTCCTTGTAAGTCTTTTTATTTTATTATTAATTATCAAAAAAACAAAAAATCCTGACCACAAAGAAGATACACACAATAGTATCTTCTTCGTAATCAGGAATTATAGGTTCCTGGTAGAGACCCCTAAACCATATTCTTAGGGTTATACGAATTTAAAATAATTATTTATTTTTATAATTATACATCAGTTATTGTTAATCCACAATGCTAGCGTTAAAATTTATGTTTTTTATAAACACTTTAACAACATTTTGGAAGCTTCAAGTCTACCTTCTTCTATAAGTGGAAGTTAGCTAGCCCAGAAAGGTTACTTTGGTGGCAATCTAAATCTGCTTCCAAAGTTGTTAATATTGCAGCATCGCAGATGATGATTTAATAGCTCAAAACAACTACTACAGTTATAGCTACAAAATATATGATTAGTGGTATATATTCACCTACATTTATTAAATTCCCATCTTTAATTACTACAGATTCTTCTTCAATAAATTCTAAGGCTTCCTTTGCCTCTTTATATTCCTTAAGCTTTCTTAGATTTATATATAGTATACTGCCACCTATAAGAAAAAATATTATAGCTGTAATTAACGCCTGACGTAGGCTAATATTCATTGCCTCAGCTGTTTTTTTAGGTTCTACAGCAACACCTTTTATTCCAGATGCTTGAAGTTTAGCCACATACATTGCCACCTTACTTAAAGTAAAAGATATTGCATTATTTACTGCGTGAAGTGTTATGCTCCCGAGTAATGAACCTGTATATTCTCTAACCTTTAATAAAATAAGACCCAAAAACATTACATAGATAATTTGCATTACATTTCCATGGAAAGTTGCAAATATTAAGGTTAATATAAAATACTTTAACTTTTTATTTAGTCCTTCATAGGCATCTAAAAGAACTCCCCTAAAAAATACTTCTTCAAAGAATGCTGGGATCAAAACTACCACTATTAAACCTAATAGCGTAGAGCTACTATTTAGCAATTTAGATATTGCCTGGCTATCCTTTACTGCTATAGGAAATAACTGCATACTTATAGCGTTAACACCCACCGCAAAAATATAGGTACCAATTGCAACAAAAACAACTAAAATAGCTTGTCTAATAGAAATTTTCTTCAGATTCATTACAAGTACAAATTTTCTCTTAGTAATCTTACAATATAATAAGGAAATACCACCAAAAACTAGAACACTAGCGCCTCCAGAAAGTAGCAATGAAACATTCCCGCTTATAATGCCATTTAATTTAAATATGTGATTTGCTAGAATAGGTATTAAAACAAATAAGGATAAGGCTAGTACCAATAAACTATTGGCTAATAATACTCTTTTATTTTTCATAAATTTTCTCCTTTAAATCGCCATCTGCAATGTGTGATAAAATCCTGCCACCCACATAGCAAGTGGCAAGTTTCCTTCATAATTCTTCAATATAGTCTAAAGTAATGTTACTTTTCAAAGGTTCCTTTTACTAATACTTTACCCTCAAACATAACTTCTCTTCCCTTTGCTATAACAGAGGTTATATCTAAGCTTTTACTATCCACAATTACAATATCAGCATCCATTCCTACAGAAATTCTTCCTTTACTCTTAAGCTTTAAATGATCTGCCACATTTGAAGTAATTACTTTTATTGCATGCTCGAGGTCAACCCCTTCATGAAGTACTGCATCCTTTACTTCATGATATAGCGATTTAACTGATCCAATTCCAAGACCAATAAACTTTCCACTATTATCAAATTCAGGTAGACTACCTTGCCCATCTGATGTAAAAGATATATTTCCAATATCAATACCTTCATCCATCATGATTTTAAGGCCCTTACTACATTTCATCTCTCCACTTTCTAAAAATCTTCCTGTAGTACTTGTTGTAAAGTCAACAAACCCACCCTTTCTAGCATATTCTATAGATTTTTTAAATAAAGAGGAGCTTCTGTTTATATGTGTTGGAACAAGTTGTGTTAAAGGAATATCCGTTTCTTTTTCCATCCTATCCAAATAACTAAGTTCTAATTTTCCATCTCCTAAGTGAACATTTACAACTCCAGCTTTACCAGATAGCATTCCTGCAACTCTAGCATCTGTCACTACTTTAATAAATTCTTCAAAGGTAACATGACTTGATCTGTGGTCAGATATGGCAATTTCTCCTACACCTATAATTTTATCTATTAACAATATATCCTCTTGAATATTATCCATTAAGGTTTTCACAGGTATTCTATAAGAGCCTGTGTAAACATATGTAGTGATGCCCTCTTCCTCGAGTGCTCTAGCTTTAGCTAGTAATGATTTCATATCCCTGCATACTCCATCTGTTCCAATACACCCAACAACAGTTGTAATCCCACCTTCAATAAGTTCTGAAAGCTGAATTTCTGGTGTCCTTGTTTTATAGCCACCCTCTCCTCCTCCGCCGCAAATATGGACGTGGGAATCAATAAACCCTGGTAGAAGTTTTTTTCCATCAGCATGGATAATCTTAATATAACCCCAGGTATTTGGCACTTCAATATTTTCTTCAATAGCTTCAATTTCTCCACCAGCTACTAATATATCCTTTTTTCCTAAATACTCCGGTGCATAGACTTCCGCATTTTTAATTAATATCATAATAATTCCTCCTGTCAGTATGGCAAATGTGGTAAATGCAAAGCTTTCAAGTTGCATTTTTTACTGTTGCACTATTATAATGCCCATAATAGGGTGAAAAACTCTTTTAGATAATCAAAAATATTTTCCCTCCATGCATTTCTACTAAAGCCTTAACTAATAATAATCCTTAACCAATAATGCTATTTTTTTATCTCATGGAGAATTTCAGTTAATTATAAAACTATGTTTGAATTACCTTACTTTTTACCTTGTCTACATTATATAGCTTATACATCATTAATGAACCAATCAAAGCTAACGCAGCCACTAAAACCCATAGGTTTCTTATGCTTGTGTACTTTACATAAAAACCTGCCATCATTGGTCCAATCATAAATCCTAGTTTTCTTATTATAGGAAATACAGAATTAAATCTTCCCCTATGAGTAATTGGGGTATGATTTGCAATGTATACGCTTGTATTAGTTGCAACAAGTATTTCACCCACAGTCCATGTAGCCGTTGATAAAATAAACATATAGTAAGAATCTATAAAAAACATCATTCCAAACCCTACTGCATATAATATGCCTCCAATAGATATACATAAAGCTGCCTTAATATCTTTCGTTATAGAGGTAATAAATACTGTTAATAAACTACACATTACTGCATTTACTGTCATAAGGCTCCCAAATATAGTTGCCCCATTTTCTTTAAAAATATCTACCACTTGAATTGATAGTCCAAAGGTAAACTGTGAAAAAACTATAAAATATATAACTATAATAAATGAAAATATTAATAATGTAGGTCTTTTCACAAGAGCATTAATTAAGCTTCCCTCTTCAGCACTTTCGAAAGTTTTAATTTCTGATTTTTCTATCTCTTTTTTAGTTGGTTTAGTCTCAGGAACGAATATAAATACCAGTGCTATAGATATAAATGTGGTAATTGCATCGCCTAAAAAGAACCACATTAAATAATTCTTATATAAAAAACCTGCTAAAAGTGGTCCTACCGAAAATCCAATATTCATTGCCATGTAACTTAGTGAAAACGCTGCAGTTCTTTGCTCTCCTTCTGTTAGGTCTGTAGTTATTGTACCGTACACCGGATGTGAAAAGCCCCCTACAAAGCTTGACACCATTAGTATTCCTGTAATTATCACTGGATTATTTGTAAATGCACAAAGGGCATATCCCACCCCTGATGCAATTCCAAACACTACAAGTACTTTTTTTCTTCCTATACTATCTATAAGCTTGCCACCTATCATTGTACCTATAAGTCCTAGACCTGCATTTACTGCAACTATAATTCCAACGATCCCAATGTTAATTCCAATCCTAACAGTCAAAAACATTGTTAAAAAAGGCCCAACAAAGTTCCCCATGTTATTAACTATAGAAGCTAAAAATATTATGTATATGCTTAGTGGTAAGCCCTTATATGGCTTAAAGTAATTACTTATTCTTTCCATTGCAGCCCCCTACTTATTAGATATTCAAATCATATATTGCACTTTCGCCCTCTAACTACATTCTTATTCCTAATCTCTCAAATTAGAAATAAATTTATAGGCCCTTTCCAAAACCATCTCACTAGTTTCATACGTAACTATTTCTTTTGCCTCCTTAAAATTTAACCACTTATAATCCTGTACTTCCTCTAATTGAATATTCACGGTCTCCTGATTTGTTTTAGCTAAAAAGAATACAACTTCTTTCATAGTTTCTTGTTTTATTGGATACTCTATTGATACTCTAAACCCACTTGTAAGCTCAACTTTAAGCCCAGCTTCTTCATATATTTCCCTAAGTGCTGTTTCTTCCTCGTTCTCGCCTTTTTCAACATGACCCTTTGGAAATCCCCAATGTCCATCACTATTGTGACTAATGATTAAAAACTCTAAATTCTTATTTTCTCTTCTATAAATTACTGCTCCACAGGATTTTTCAAATTTCATAATAATACCTCCGATTTTAAACTCACTTTTACACTTAATGATATACTTTCACAATTATTAACTCACTTAAATGCAAGTTATTTTATTAAGATTATACCATAGGTTGTGAACCGTCCCCACCCTTTATCCTAAAAAAAGACCCGCTAGGGGTCTTTTTTTATTCTGTTTTACTTGTAAAATGAAAATCTTCTATCTTTAATGTAGGAACATAACTAAAGCCCATTGCACCCGGAACCTTAGTTCTTTCAGAGCTTATTCCTGTGACTTTGTTAAATGCATGTAGCATACTTTCTGTAAATCTCATGTTTTTAACAGCACCTTTGATTTTTCCATCTTCGATTAAAAATAATCCATCTCTTGTGAGTGCTGTTAATAAGCCTTGTCTTGGGTCAACAATATTCATATAGTGGAATCTTGATACAAGAAGACCTTTCTTCGTAGATTTTATAAGTCCATCTACGGTATCATCTCCACCATCCATAACAATGTTTATAGGTATACCACCATCTCCTCCATAACCAAAGGAATGTCCTGTTGGTGGTACATTGTCTGCAATAGCAGTCCGAGCATCATAGGAAAGTTCTTTAGCTACACCCTTTTCAATTAGATTTAAACTGGTTCTTTCATAGCCTTCAAGGTCAAAGTAAAGAGGCATAGTGTTTTCATTTTTAACATCATCTTTTATAGTTATATTTTCTCCAAAAACTTTCTCCCCGAGTTTTCCAGTTAAGAAGCTTGTTCCTGTTCGTACATCCTTTGCACTAAATCCTATAAAGCTCATGTATAGTAATAAATCTCCTACAGCTAGTGGTTCTAAAATTACATCATAGCTACCTGGCTCAATGGATATTGGATTAACACCCATTTTGCATTTATTATATGCATATTTAAATTGCTCTACTACATTTAATTCTTCAGATTTATTTGTAACATATTCTGCATAACCTGAAGCACCATCTGTATGCATAACTACTGCATTAAAACTTATTGTGTCTACTCTTGTATATCTTCTAACATCTTTACTATTTCCCATACATATAGCTAAACTCGTAAGGGATAATGCCCCCGCTGCAATATAACCTTCCTCTAATAAATCTACGCCTTCTTTTATTAGTTTTGCTCTATTTAAAATGTTGAATTTGTCCCCTAGCTTAGAATCATATTCTTCGGAAGCAATTTCTACCGGTAGTTCAAGCTGTGGAAGTTCTACATCGCCTTCTGGTAAGAACTTTAAATTTTCTTCTGCCTCCAAAACTGCTTTTGTTAATTCCTCCTCCGATAAAAGATTTGTTGAAACTGTAGATATCTTTTTATCATGAAGAATTGTAATAGTTACACTGTCCTCTGAATTATATACGTTTTGATGAATTTGTGAATTTGCAAAACGAGTAAGTCCTTCCTCTTTGCACATTATTGATACCATAGTATAGTATTTACATTTGCTTAATACCTTATCTATCACTTCATAGGCTTGTTTTTTATTTAACATCTTTAACACCTACCTTTACATTTCTAAATCTTGCAGGAGCTGTTCCATGACCTACATGGGCCACTTGTCCCGGTTGACCTTTACCACAGTTTGGCGTTCCATAAAGAGTCCAGTATTTTTCATTGCAAACTCCATCACAACTTCCCCAAAACTCAGGTGTTATCCCTGTATAGATAGCATTTTTATAAATCTTACCTGTAAGTTTTCCTGCTTTTATTTCATAAGCAAGCTCCGTTGCAAATTGGAAATTAACCCTCTTATCATCTATACTCCAGCTTTTATTTGTACATAAGTACAAGCCATTTTCTATACCTGCAAAAAGTTCTTCAAGTTCAAAAGTTCCAGGCATTAAGCTTATATTAGTCATTCTTACTATAGGCATGTTTTGCCATCCATCAGCCCTGTTTGTGCCATTAGATCTTTGATTAATCTTCACTGCTGTATCTCTTGAAGTAATAAAGTTCTTAAATATACCCTTGTCTATAATTACAGTTCTTTGAGCTTTTACCCCATCATCATCATATCCATAAGAACCTAGTCCCCTAGGCATAGTTCCATCTGCAACTACAGTTACAAACTCTGAGCCATACTTAAAGTTTTCAGTTAATTTATCCACAGTTACAAAGCTCATACCTGCATAAGCAGCTTCTGAACCAAAAACTCTGTCTAGTTCCACAGGATGTCCTATACTCTCATGTACTTGCAGTGCTAATTGTGAACCATCAATTACTATATCAAAATGACCACTTGGACATTCCTCTGCATTTATAATGCTTTCTGCCTCTTTACCAATACGCTCAGCATTTTCAACCAAATTCAAGGATTTAACATATTCATATCCTGCAGTAGCATGATTTCCCCTAAATGAATTAGGATAACTTCTTCCTTGGACATCTTCCTTATTTGAAGCCATAGCTTCAATACCTGCACCTGATTCATAAAGAGTTTGAGTTATATAGCTACCTTCTGTATCTGCATAAATCTTTTCTTCCTTTTGAAAATCCATTGAAGCTACTGTTCTAGATAAATTAGCGCCTTTTCTCATTTCCTCTTCAGCTTTTAAAAGAAGTTCTATTTTTTCTGCTTTTGAAACTGTAAATGGATCAATTTCTATTGGAGTTACATAATTATCTATTACCATATCTTTCTCTGCCATTCTTATCTTTTCTGTCTGTATCATTCTACTAGCCTTTGCAAGTTCAAGTGCATACAATGCTACTTCCTCTAGTTTAGTTAAATCTTGAGTACTAGCGAACCCCAAAGAACCATCCAATATAACCCTAATACCTACCCCTTTACTTCTTGTATTAGAAATACTTTGAACTTTTAAATCCTCTGTTGAAATATTCTCAGATATTCTATCTACCATTCTTATATCTGCATAATCAACACCTTTTTCTTTTAACATGTCTAATATTTTTAATATAGTAATTTTCAAGTTACAACCCCCTTAATTTTCATCTTTTTAAAATTATCATTAACAATATAACCCCCACATGTAAATATATTCTACACTAATTATAAAATACCTTCCTAATATTGTATGAACTTATAATTGCACCCTTCACTTCGATAAGATTACTTTACTGAAAACTTATAAATAGTTCTATGCTTGTACTGCTCTTTTGCCTTAAGTATAGGTGACGGAAAATTTATATGATTCATTGAACTTGGAAAATATTGAGTTTCTAAACACACACCACTTCTATTAGTATAAGCTCTAGACGATTCTAAGTAGTTACCGGAATACAACTGTACGCCAGGCATTGTGGTGTATGCCTCCATAAGTCTTCCATTTCTTTCTTCATATAATTCTGCAAATTTCTCGGGAATCTTACCACTAACCTTTAATACAAAATTATGGTCGTATCCGAACCCATTTTTAAGCTGCTCATCTTCCACCTCTATATCTTTACCTATAGCCTTTAACCTTGTAAAGTCAAAAGGAGTACCCGCCACAGCTGAAATTTGTCCAGTTGGAATACAGTCCTCATTTATTAAAGTAAAACTATCAGCATCTATCATCAGTTCGTGAGATAAGATATCTCCAGTATCTTCTCCTAAAAGATTAAAGTAAGAGTGATTTGTTAAGCTCACTACTGTATCTTTATCTGAAACTGCTAAATATTCGATTTCAAGTGCATTATCTTCTGTTAACATGTATGTAACCTGAACTTTAAGTTCTCCAGGAAAACCCTCTTCCCAATCCTTACTAGTATAGGTGAGCTGTAGTGCTTCTCCCCTATCTACCTCAATGACTTTCCACTGCCACACTACTTTATCAAAACCAACAAAACCACCATGCAATTGGTGTTTTCCACTATTTTTTCCTACCTTATATTCTATTTCGTTTAAAAGAAACCTTGCATCTTCAATTCTATTAGCATAACGTCCAATTATTGCACCAAAGTAACAATCATTACTTAGGTAATCTTCTAATTTATCATAACCCAAAACAACGTCTTTAAAAATTCCCTTTCTATCTGGAACCTTAATAGATACAACTATCCCACCAAAATTTGTTATGGTAACCTCTACCCCATTTATATTCTTAAGAGTAAAAATATTAACAGAAACCTGCTCCTTTGTTTCACCATAAATTCTACTTAAAATACTCATATTTCACTCTTCTTTCTTTAATTTTTGTATAACAGACTGTGGTTTTATTTTATAATTTTCATGTATTATCTTAATCAATAATGGAAACTTTTATTATATTTAATGATAATATAATAATTATACTATTAAATAATTACTACTTCTATAATGTAAGAAACTTTAAAATAATTCTAAATATATATTGCATTTATGAACATTGTTCATTATACTATATATAAATAAAATCTCTTATTTAATAACAAATATTTTATAAAGGAGTGACAAATTTGAAAAATAAAAACTTAACTATTATACCTATTTTTTTTACAGTATTTTTAGACTTGCTAGGTCTTGGAATTGTAATTCCCATATTACCTGCGGTTCTCTTAGATCCAAGATCTGCGGTATTACCTTTTAGCTATGATTTTTCAACAAGAACTTTAATATACGGATTTTTAATAGCCTCTTTTCCATTAGCTCAATTTTTCGGAGCACCTATCTTAGGTAGTTTAGCCGATCAAAAGGGAAGGAAGAAGCTATTAACTGTTTCCTTGCTTGGAACCTTACTTGGCTATATTTTATTTGCTCTTGGAATAATCTATAATAACATTTACCTTTTATTTATTGGTAGAATCTTAGATGGTTTTACTGGTGGTAATATATCTATTGCACAATCTGCCATAGCTGACATTAGTACTCCCGAAACAAAATCTAGAAATTTCGGCCTTATTGGTATGGCTTTTGGCTTAGGATTTATTATTGGACCTTATATTGGTGGTAAGCTTGCAGATCCGACTATTGTGAGTTGGTTCACTTATGCTACACCATTTTGGCTTTCAGTAATATTAACTTCAATAAACATATTATTAGTTTTATTATATTTTCCAGAAACTTTAGTTAATGCAACAAAATCAGCTAAAGTTAGTGCATTAACAGGTTTTAAAAATATTAAAAAAGCCTTTACTTATAAAGATTTAAGAACAATGTTTTTAGTTGGATTTCTTTTAACTGTAGGTTTTAATTTTT
The DNA here is from genome assembly GCF_020443565.1 of Clostridium sp. CS001. GTDB lineage: Bacteria > Bacillota > Clostridia > Clostridiales > Clostridiaceae > Clostridium_AD. Next base: position 7,308 of record NZ_JAIZZN010000018.1, on the reverse strand, counting down.
TTACCCAGTTTTTTCAAGTATTCTTAATAGGTAAATTTCATTTTAACCAGTCAAAAATAGGTGATTTATTTGCTTACATGGGTATATGGATTGCATTGTCTCAAGGTATATTCTTACGCCCTTTGTCTAAAAAATTTACCCCTATGAGCATTTTAAGTGTTTCAATAATATTATTGGCTTTAATGTTCCCTATGCTATTAATACCTAGTAAAGCTATCGGTATTTATTTTATAATTCCCTTTATAGCTATATTTCAAGGACTTACTCAACCAAACAGCACAGCTATTATTTCTAATTTAGCAGACACGGATAAGCAAGGCGAAATCCTTGGCATAAATCAATCTATTATGTCTCTTGCTCAAGCTATACCTCCAATTATTGCAGGTTTCATAACTTCTATAAGTTTAAATCTTCCTACAATATTTGCAGCTGGTAGTACCTTAGTTGCGTGGCTTGTCTTTAGAATATTCTTTGTTAAGCAGCAGAAACTTAAAAATGCACACATTACAGATGTAACTATGGATAATGTTCAAAAGGAGTAGAATCTTTTAATAGGAGTACATCCATATTTTTATATTCTGCAACAATACTTTTATGCTACAATATATAGATTAAGACAAAAACTACGTAAATGATAGTATTTGTAGTAAAAGGAGTTGCTTAAAGTTGGAAAAATTATATTACGAAAATCCATATGAAAAAGAGTTTACAGCTGAAGTTGTAAATGTAATTGAAAAAGAAAATGAATATCATGTTGAACTGGATAAAACTTATTTTTATCCTGAAGGTGGCGGACAACCAAGTGATACTGGACACATAAATGGTTCTGTAGTAAGTTACGTGTATGAAGAAGATGAAAAGATATATCATGTAGTTTCCGTTAAACCATTAAAAATTCACAGGGTTAAATGCACTATAGACTTTGAAAAAAGATACGAGTATATGCAACACCATTTGGGACAACATATACTTTCTGCTTGCCTTTCTGATTTGTTTAATGCTACTACCATTGGGTTTCACCTTGGCATGGAATCTTCAAGCATCGATATAGATAAAGCTATTTCACGTGAAGACTTAAAGCTTGCTGAAAAAAAAGCTAATAAAATAATTTTAGATAATATTAACATAGAAATATTGTATCCTACTAGTTCTGAGCTTAAAAAATTATCGCTTAAAAAAATCCCTGTAAAAGCTGGTGAAAAAATTAGAATAGTTAAGATAGCTGATATTGACTTAAATCCTTGCTGTGGTATACATCCCCGTTCTACTATTGAGGTACAGTTAATTAAAATTACAAAGTTTGAAAAATATAAAACTGGCATAAGAATTGAATTTATGTGTGGTTCAAGGGCTGTTTCAGATTATGCTTTAAAACATGAGTCTATGGAGAAAATGTGTAAACTACTAGGTTGCAATAATACTGTAGTTTTATCCGAAGTTGAAAGACTTTCAGGAGACCTTAATAAAGCTCTTACTCAAAAAAGAGCTTTACAGGCAGAAGTTGCTGATTATGAGGTTCAAAATATGTTAGGGTCTGCAAAAGAACTAGGAGGCATTAAGGTTCTTAAAGATATTTATGATAATGGAGATTTAAAATACACTAATACCCTAGCAACAAAATTAGTTTCATTTCCAAAGGTTGTAGTTTTATTTGGGGTAAAATCTGAGGATAAATCAAATCTTTTATTTATGTGCTCAAAAGATTTGAGTATAATTAGCATGGACTCACTTTTAAAAGATGCCATAACCCTAATAGATGGCAATGGTGGCGGTAGTGCCTTTTCTGCACAAGGTGGAGCAACTCAATAGTTGTATAAAATATACACAAATGTACTCAAACATGTACAAATGTAATATTTTATTTAAACTAAGCTCCCTACGTTCGTAAAGAGCGTAGAGTGCGTTTGTATAAACGCCAAAACTCCTTTAATTGCTGGAAGTCCCTAAAGACTAATTAACCACAACGTAGATATGAAACAAAATCAAGCGTGATGGTGACGAAAGTAGAAAAAATAATTAGTATGGTGCAAGGTTAAATCCTAAACATTAAACAATTTTGTAAAAGTTGTAATAATGGGTAATCAGCAGCTAAGACTCGAATAGAGTAAAGTTCAACGACTAGAGAGAAATCTCGTACCTGCAAGTGTGGGGAAATGGGGAGGATCCTATTATCCCTATTTTACAATAGATGTTTATGTTGCAATAGTAGCCTACTGTGCAATAGAGAAATAGGATTGTGATATAGTCTGTGCTTATATGAAAGTATAAGAAGTTCATAAGAGAACTGCATAGAATTAACGAATTTATGTGAACACTCTAAAATAATGTATAAATGTAGATTAGATAATTTAGACAACCGTATTTTAAAGTTTTATAATAATCAACTATTTTCTAAATCTTTAACAATTAAAGTATAAACGTAATTACTTACAGAACAATGATCTTTATCGGCTTTTAATTTTAGGTTTTTTATTTATCACTCTTAGGATAGTAGTTTTAATACTTATATAAATTTTGCTTATAGCCATTTATATGACCTCACTAAAATATTTTATATCATAAAAAAAGTATCTATAAAATAGGTGCATTATGATAATAATAAAATATAAAGAGGTGAAGATAATGGGTACTATAATAAAAACTGTTAAACAATATTCCTATGAATTAGACGAAGTTACTTTAAAAGAATTAAAATTCATAGCAAATCAATATAAGAATGTTAAAAACTATGTTTATTCAAGATTTAGTGGAATCAATAGTATTCCATTATTGGGTAAGGAAAGATAAATAAGAGATGAATGGGTAAAAACTAACCTTGCAGAGCAGTGGAAGTTACCTGCGAGATATTGGAAGTTAGCTTTAAGTGAAGCTATGGGAAATATAAAATCTCAATGGTCTAATATTAAAAGAAGAATTAGAGAACAAATTAAAGTAAATGATAATTTATCAAATGAAGATAGACATTATATTAACTACATTTTAAAGTTTGATAATTATTATTATAAAGTATTAGCTAATCAAATTTTCAATATTCCTAAAATATTTCAAAACAAAGAATTAAGTTTTGAATATCTTAACAACTTGATTAAAAGATATACAAGAAAATATAAAGGAAATATACCTTATTCTAAAAAAGATGCTACGTTTTCAATAGATACAGGTTTATATTCATATAAAAATGGACATATAAATATAACCTGCGTAAAGAAAGGAAAAAGATTACCTGTTAGATTAACTGATAGTAATATTAGAAATAATACATTAACAGTTAAAATAATAGAGAATAAGGTAGAAATTCATTGTCCTTTAAAAGTAAAATCTAAAGAGAATAATAATCAAGACAATGTTATAGGAATAGATAAAGGATATAAATATTTATTTGCAGTATCCAGTGGCGAGTTTGGCGTGAGAAATGATAATGTATTTACTTGTTCTAAATGTGGGAAAAGTCATTCGGATACTAATGCAAGTAAAAATATATTAAAAAGAAAATATGATAAGGAAATTACGTTATATACAAATTATAAGAAGGTTAAAGAAGTTTTAGAAAATAGATTAAAAGCAAATTAGTGATTTTAAAAGGAATATTTAATCACAAATGTATGTATCTTTTGTGAAAACAGGAAGCGTATATTTTATTAGAAATGAGGGTTGAATAAATCTTTTAGTTATAAAATTTTAAAATACGGTTGTAGGAAGTATAGTAATATTTGCATGGAAGAAGTGCCTATGAAATATCACTGGTACAACCAAGGCTTAAAACTATCATAAGATAGAATAAGTGCGAATTATCTAATTGAGTACATTTGTACAGATTTTTAGAACCAGGAAAGAATAACAATAATTTAGATTCCTCCTTAGATTATGCATATAACAAGGTTAAAGCTAATATAATCTCTAGTTCAAAAATTTAAATAGTCTTTAATCCACTTTAAAGGGCTGTCTCGAAAACTCAGTTTGAGACAGCCCTTATTACTTTTAATATTAAATTTAAATACTTTACCTATTTATCTAGAATTTTTGGCACCTTTGGAGCTCTAAGTCTGTGAGCATAATGCATATCTGTACCTAATAAAGGTCTAGCATAAGACAAGAATGCTTCAGTTACATTATTGCATGTACTATTAATAAAATTATCTGGCATTACTTTTGTCTTTCCTGCCACTGCTTCTAGTGGAGTAAGTCTATAATCTACCGAATAATTACCCGTTCTATGTATAGTAATTGATCCATCAACATTATCCCACAGTGCAAACTGTGCAGCTTTTTCTCCCACTTCTCTAGCTTCATTTCTATCTACATCTGAAACACATCCCATAAAAGATCTTTGAGAATAACCAAAAGTATCGGATCTAACTCTATTAATATTTAGATTATCTCTGATGTACTTAGATAAAAGATCCCCTAGTGCTCCTGAACCTGAAAGTTGTATATTTCCATGAGCATCTTTTTCTACTTTTTCCATGAGTTTTGAAATAATCGGTATACCCTTTTCATCTTGAATTCCCTCTGAAACAGCTATTACACATCTACCATATTTGTCATAAACATTTTTAACATCAACCAAAAATTGTTCTATCCTAAAAACCCTTTCTGGCAAATATATTAAATGTGGACCATCATCTTCGAACTTCTTAGCTAGTGCTGATGAAGCTGCTAAAAACCCTGCATTACGCCCCATTACAACACCTATATAGATTCCTGGTAATGCTCTATTATCAAGATTTGCTCCAATAAATGCATTTGTTATATATTTAGCTGCAGATCCATATCCAGGAGTATGATCATTAATCATTAAGTCATTATCTATAGTTTTCGGTATATGAATGGCTCTAAGTTCATAATCTGAAATTTTAGCTTGCTGATTTACTATTCTAACAGTATCCGATGAATCATTTCCTCCAATATAAAAGAAATATCTTATATCATGTGCCTTAAGCACACGTAGTATTTCCTTACAATATTTTTCATCTGGCTTATCTCTTGTAGCTAATAGCGCCGATGATGGAGTCATAGCTACCTGTTCTAGGTTATGAGTTGTTTCACGACTTAAATCGTAAAAATTTTCATTAACCATACCATTTACTCCATTTATAGCACCATATACTTTTGTTACTTGTTCAAATCTTCTTGCCTCAAGCACAGCTCCAACTAGCGATTGATTAATAACAGCAGTTGGTCCTCCACCTTGTGCAATTAAAACCTTACCATGAATAACCATATCTTCATACTCCTTATAATTTCACGATTATTTTACAATATTTGTTTTGCTAGTTTGGAAAAAGGTTATAAAAAAGCCCAATGTGATTATTCATCATATTGAGCTAAAATGCATTAATGTTTTAATATATCTTATTAATAAAACAGTAAATATTAAATTTAATTATACTTCACTTTTACGTGAATTACAAGTATTGTTTCAATTTTCTAAATACTTGATCAAATTTATTAATTAAGTGATAGCACTACTTAATTATAAGCATTTCTATCCTCCTGTTCTTTTGTCTGTTTTGATCTGTGTCATTTGGCACTATGGGTTTAAACTCTCCATAACCAGAAACTTCAAAGCTTTGTTCTTTTATACGCTTGTCCAATGGAAGCTCACTAGTTAAGAACTTTACTACGCTTATCGCTCTAGCTGATGAAAGTTCCCAATTACTTTCGTACTTACCACTTTGTATAGGTAGATTATCCGAATGACCTTCTACTCTTATATTTTTATTATATTTTTTCAATACATCTGAAATCTGTGCCAAAATAACTTTAGCGCCAGGTTTTAAATCCGCACTTCCCACGTCATAAATTACATCATCCTTAAATCTAATTAAAACGCCTTTAGCTTCATTTATAACCTCGACCTCATTTTGCAAATTTTTTTGTTCTATAATTTTTTTAACTTCAGAATGTATGCTATCCATTTGTTGCTGCTCTTCACTAATAATCGCCGTGCCTTCTAGTATTGAGTCACTTAATGATGAATTAATATCTCCTTGTTGGGATAATATTCCCATCTTATTCAGAGAAGATATAGCTTGTTTTGCCTTACCTTCGTCAATAACAGCCATAGAATATAAGAGTACAAAGAAGCACATTAAAAGTGTAACTAAATCTCCATAGGTTGCAAGCCACTCATTTGATATTGGATCGTCCTCTGTGGAAAAATTATTTTCTTCATCCATATTTAGACTCCTTTATATACAGATTTTTATTACTATGTTTTATTCTTAGTTGCTACTTACTATCTCTATACCCTTATTTTCTTTTTCATTATAAAAGGCCATTAATTTTTGCTTTATAACATTAGGATTTTCTCCAGCTTGAATACTCATAAGTCCTTCAATTATCATTTCCTTCTGATATATCTCAGCTGATGTTTTCGACTTTAGCTTTTTTGACATAGGCATAAAGAATACATTTGCTATTAATGAACCATAAAATGTTGTAATTAATGCAACAGACATTTGTGGTCCTATAGTAGATGGATCAGATAAACTTTTAAGCATATTTACAAGTCCAATAAGTGTACCTACCATACCAAATGCTGGTGCTAATGATGCTCCTGTATCCATTAACCCCCTATTATTACCATGTCTTTCAGCGGTTCCTTTCAGCTTTATATAAAGAACCCGCTTAATAACTTCTGGTTCTGAACCGTCAATAATCATCATTAACCCTGTTTTAAGAAAATCATCATTTACTTTAGGTATTTCTTCTTCTAACGCTAGAAGACCGCCCTTTCTAGCTTTTGTAGCCCAACCAACCAAATTGTTAATAATTTCACTTTCATTTGATGTCTTTTCCTTGAATACGATTCCTATACATTTCGTTAACTGTAGAACATTTTTCTTTCGAGCACTTAACATTAATGCTCCAGCTGTTCCACCTACAACTATAAGTATGGAAGGTATATCAATGAAAGTGAAAATAGATCCAGTTGTTAATATTCCGAATAACATGAAGAATGTAATTACAACAATCCCAATAATTGATATTAAATCCAAATATATCTCCCCCTTTATTAAAGCAAAAATATTGTTGATTTCTAAAGATATTAGTATAATTAAAAACTAAATATTCTATTGAAAAACCGCAATTATTGTCTAAAATTCAATATTAATGTCTTTTGCTTTTCTCTATTTAGAATTATATCAAAATTTATCCATAAAGACAATCTGAATTTAGTTTTATAAATAAGAAATAGTGCCACCCACGTGGCCAATGTCATCAAGCTAAGATAACACAAACTGGTAATTAAAATAATTAAATGAATTCAAGAAAACACTTGACATTTGAAAAACACCGCAATAA
>NZ_JAIZZN010000017.1 GCF_020443565.1 Clostridium sp. CS001 | reverse complement strand
TCAGATTCCACGTCACCATGGACACCCTTGTCTTAAGCTATGCACTTGGCACTATTAACCCGTGCTAGGGACTTTCACCCTTTAGATTGCGCCCATGCTGGGCGCACAATACAAAAATCCCTATGGATAAATCCATAGGGCGCATATACACGGTACCACCTAATATTTAGAAGCTATAATAAAGCTTCTACTCAAACAGATACACTACGATATCCTACCTTTGTAACGTAAGGCTTACGTCAAGGACTACTTTACTTCATCCCGAATCTTAGAGACCCATTCAACTTAAACATAATTATCGTAATTTCAATATCTACGACTCTCTTTAAATCTGTTTTTAAGCTTACTTACTTCTCATCAACGATTATAACATTATAAATAATTAAAATATCTTTAAATTATAATATTCCTATTTGCTTAAACTGTCAAGAAAAATTTTAATATTATGCTTGACAGCAAAGTTTAAATATTATGCTTTCCAAAGTCCATGTAAGTTGCAGTATTCGCGTACGAATAATACTTCTTCTTCTAATTTAAATTCTGCTTCTGGTTTTTCACCTGGTTTTAAGTATTTTCTGTACACTTTATTTTCTGTGTGTACTTCAATAAATTCTATATGATGTTCTTCAAGCATTGGATGTTCAACTGCTCCAACCTTAACTCTAATTCCACCTTCTATCTTCTCAATTACAGGAACATGTTTCTCAACTGCTGCATCCTGAGTATTTTCTGTTTTAAGTGTCATTGGTTTTCCACAACAGACTAAAGTTCCTCCAGCGTTATGAACTACCTCAACTATATTGCCACATACATCACATTTGTAAATTTGTCTTAATTCAGTCATTTTATATTCCTCCTTTAAACTTATAACTCAATAAATACTGATTATACTTACTTTAACATATAACAATTATTTATTGATAATTATTATATATATTCTACACTAATTAAAATTTTCCTCTTTTTTATAAAAAATTTTCATTTACACTTATATTGTAAGCAAAGCTAACTGATTATATGCAACTATGATTTTATTTCAATGCACCTAATATGACATTCATTTTTTCTCTACTTTGTGGAACACTATATCATATAAATATAAAGGGAGGCATTCAAATGAATAAAAGACAATTAAAAATGTATGCACCTCATCAAAGAGAGTTCTTAGAGCAAGAACCTAAAGAAATAAGATCTTATTCTAAAACGGATTCCACAAAGTTACCGGACCCAGTAAGTGATCCTATAGTTGCTATGAATATATCCAATGTTGAATTTGATTATACCTACAACGGCGGTGAAGACATTTTAGATACAGAAGATTAATTTTTCTCATTGAACCTAAATAGTTTAAAAATAGATGACATCTTGTTAAGATGCCATCTATTTTTTTAAATTATCACTTCTACTTTATGCTCTCCATCAATAAATGGAACTAACGCTCCGGCGCATTGCTTACCATCAAGCCAAGTACCTTTTTCTCCCTGGCGTTTAACCTCAATAAAATATTTAAAGTTATCTTTTTTATAAGTAATCTCATATCCAGGCCAATCCTCTGGAATACAAGGTTCAATGCTAAAACCCTTTCCCTCCTTTATCCTAAACCCTAATATAGCTTCTATTCCCGCTGTATACATCCATCCTGAGCTTCCTGTATACCAGCTCCAGCCTCCGCGCCCAACATGAGGCTCTTTTCCATAAACGTCTGCAGTCATTACATAAGGTTCTGTTTTAAATCTCTCACAGGAAAGCAAAGTTCTTGTATGGTTAATAGGATTTATCATATTATATAACTTAGCTGCCTTATTGCCCTGTGAAAGTTTGGCAAAGGCAACTATGACCCAACTGGCAGCATGTGTATATTGCCCTCCATTTTCTCTAACTCCAGGTACGTAACCTTTTATATATCCTGGTTCTAAATCAGATTTACTAAAAGGTGGGGTTAAAAGTAGTATCATCCCTTTATCTTCTTTTATTAAATAGTGCTCTAATGACTTCATAGCTTTCTCTGCTCTTTCGCTACTTGCTGCTCCCGATATAACTGCCCAAGATTGGGATAGCGAATCTATCTGGCATTCTTCATTTTGTGATGACCCTAGCGGAGTACCATCATCAAAGTAAGCTCTCCTATACCAATTACCATCCCATGCATTTGCCTCTAGATTCACTCTGATATACTCTCGCATTTCTTTATATTTTTCAAGCTTTTCATCGTCTTTTTTATAAGTACAAGCTTCTAAGAAATCACCTAATATATCATATAAGAACCATCCAAGCCATACACTTTCACCCTTTCCTTGGTTTCCCACAGTGCTCATTCCGTCATTCCAATCCCCGCTTCCCATTAGTGGAATATTATGATCACCAAATTTAAGACTTCTATCTATCGCTTTTATGCAGTGTTCATATATATTGCCTGAATAGTCTGCTCTTCCTGAAATGTTATATCTTTCGTCTTCACCTGGTTGCAATGGCGTATCCATTAGATACTCAACTTCCTCATCAAGAATACCAAGATCACCTGTATTTTTTATATAATACATGGTTACAAAAGGTAGCCATAATAAATCATCTGAGAATCTTGTTCTTATTCCACTATCTACAACAGGATGCCACCAATGTTGAACATCACCTTCGACAAACTGTCTTGAAGCACTATATAAAATTTGCTTCTTAGTCATACTTGGTTCTACAAAGCTTAGAGGCATAACATCTTGAAGCTGGTCCCTAAATCCATATGCTCCGCCAGATTGATAAAATGCAGTTCGTGCCCATATTCTACAAGCTATGGTTTGATACATTAGCCATCCATTAAGCATTAAGTCCATACTCTTATCTGGAGTTTTAACTTGTAAAGTGTGAAGTAGTTTATCCCAATAATCCTTCACTGCTATAAGCTCCTCATTCACTTTTTTAAAGTCTTCAAACTGCTTAATAACGCTCGAAATATTCTCTAAGCTTTCATCTTCACCTAGCATTGCCACTAGTTCAATCTCCATGCCAGGCTCTAGTATAATTTTAGATGTAACTGCAAGGCATGGGTCTAGGCCAGCTCCTACAGTGTTTGAAAGTCTTGTTCTCTTTAATGCTTCAGGACTTTCGATGCTTCCTCCTCTACCTAAAAACTCACTTCTATTACCAGTAAAGCTTTGCTGCTCTCCACCAATCAATTTCAAAAAGGCATTTAACTTTCCAAAATTTTGACTATAAGAATTTGTAGCATATATATATTTATTTTCTTCATCTAAATAAGTAACAATGTGCTGTGCTGTGTGCTCCCGTACAACCCCCATTACAAGTTCTGCATAGTAGGTTATAGAAAGTTCACGGGTTACATCACTGTTATTCTTAAGTTTAATTTTGCAAATCTTAAGATTATGCTCCATAGGTACAAACATGGTTACTTCGCCCATAATTCCAAATGCTTCATGTTTAAAATTTGAATGCCCAAAGCCATGCTCAATTAAGTATTCTCCACCATCCCTTATAGGTTTCGGCGTAATACTCCAAATATTTCCTACTGCCTCATCTCTCAAATATATAGCTTCTGAGCATTCATCACTGACCCAATCATTAGACCAAGTAGTAATTTTGTTTTCTCTGCTGTTTTGATGCCAAGTATAAGCTGATCCAGATTCTGACACATGAAAGCCAAAGTTTCTATTAGAAATTACATTTATCCAAGGTGCGGGGGTATTATTAAAATCTTTAAGTAAAATAGTATAGTTTTCACTTTCTTCATTAAAACCACCTAAATCATTAAAGAATTCTAATGGTTTAAGATTAAACTTTTGAGTTTTAAATGTAAAATTAGCGTCTCTAGTTTCTAATAATGGTTGTTTTTCTACTTTCGCTGCATTGCTTCTAATTTGTGATACTAACATCCCCTTACTAGAATCTATAACAATTCTACCTATAGCTATTAAAAGCTCTATATCGTCATCTCTTATCGTCGCCTTGTTAAGTATGAAAATTCCTCCTGGTTTATTTTCCTTATCTCTTAAGTGGCTACTACCTACTAAATCCTTAATATCTACCTGTAATGGTTGATCATATGAGGTTTTTTGAAGATTTATTATTACCAAATCAACTCTTAATCCTTTTAGACTTAAGTATTCATGAGCATTTAAAAGTTGGCGAACTAAATCCCCATCTTTACTCTCACGTACTATGAGTAGAATTATAGGTAAGTCTCCTGAAATACCATAGCCCCAAAGGGTATATTGTCCCTTCTTCACCTCTCTTATATATTTTTCTCTTTCTTTGAAAGTAGAATTTAAAAATAAGATTTTGGAAGCCATTACTTGATATAAATTTGCTTGAGTAGACTTTATACCTAAATACTTCATATCTACTTGAGTTTGACTCCACGCTAATTCAAAAACCCTATTAACATTGTGAAGTTCGCTATATTTTTTAGCTAGACTTATTACTTCCGCTCTGCTACTAGCTATTGCTGTGGTGAAAGCAATAATGCAGGTTTCACCAGGTTTTATCTTAATTCTCCGTCTTATACTTATTATTGGGTCTAACACCGCTCCCACAGTATTAGATAAAAGAGAGTCCCGCTTCATTGTTATAGGATGTATTAAATTTTCGCCACGTCCTATGAAGTTTGCCCTACTTGTTTCATATTGAACTGTTCCTACAGTAGTTCCTAATATTGCAACAGTCTGCATAACCCAAGGCTGCTTCTTACCTTTAGCTCTAGGTCTTCTTGTTGCTAGGATGCAGCTAGGATTATCTACATACTCAGTCTTTATAAATAGATTTCCAAAGGCTGGGTGCACTATATCAGCATCGTAATGTGCTAAGGTTACTTCTAAATAGCTAGTTATTTCTAAGGTTTTACTTTGGGTTCCATGATTTGTAATAGATAACCTTCTTACCTCTGAGTCATCTTCAGTAGACACAGTTATTTCAGTGCTGGTTGAAATATAGCTGTCACTTCTTTTAAATTCAGCTTTGTCTAAAGAGAAAGTTACCTCGTAGCTATCAGCATCTTTTTTACAAGGCTCATATGCAGCACTAAAATATTCATTACTTTCTATATCTTTGATATACACAAACATTCCAGTATTGTCTTTAGTGACATCTTCTCTCCATCTGTAAATCATAGTTCTATTTCTAGCTGCATACCCTGCTCCACTATTAGAAATCATAAGTGAGTAGCTCCCATTAGAAATTAAATGTGTTTCTGGTGTCTCTGTTTTTGCTGTAGTATATTTTCTAACTACAATCTTTTGTTTTCCCATGGCTGTTTCTGATACAATAAATTTATGTTCCCTATCATATACTACCCTCTTGGAAACTTTCTCTTGAAGTAATAACTCTGTAGCTTTTACCTTTGGTAGTGCATGAAATCTTCTCTGAAGCGTATTATTTAATAATACATTATCTAATGCCATTAAACTCATTCCTAGGTGATGAATCATGAAGCACTTAATAATAGCCTTAGATTCATCTTTACCTATCCTGCTTTTAGTATAATCTACTGCTTCATAAAACCCATAAGTTCCTTCAAGTCCTTCCCTAGCAAGTCTTTTAAGGTTATCAAAAGCTCCTCTAAAATCAGTTTGGAGCGCCATTATTGTAGAATATGGTGAAACAACTAATTCATTTTCAAGACCTCTCTTCAATCCTACTCCAGCTATACCAAATGCTTTGTATTGATAATTTTGGTTTACATCAAAATTGTAAAATGCCGATTCAGATATTCCAAAGGGAACACCTCTTTCACTACAATATTTCTTTTGTGCCTCAGTTACAGATTTATAAGTTTCATCTAGCATTGTGCCCGGATAATTCTTCATTATAAGTAAAGGCATCAAGTATTCGAACATAGTTCCACTCCAAGATACTAATCCCTTACCTTTCCCCATTAGGGTCATAGATCTACCCAGTTTAACCCAATGTTTCTTAGGAACATCTCCTTTTGCTATTGCCATAAAGCTAGCTTGCCTTGACTCAGAAGCTAATAAATCATAATAGCTCCTACCTAAATTATCATTCTCAACATCATACCCAATATTAAATAGTGACCTATCTTCATCATATAGCATTTTAAAATCTGTAGCTTCAACTTTAGCATTTAATCTTTCTTTTAAGCTCTCTATGTTATTTATAGTCATCTTAGATCTTTCTTTTGTGATTTTTAATAGCTCAATAAATCTCTCCAAAGACTTATCCTTCATTGATTTACCACTTAGCATATTTAATATATCAGTAACCTTTTGAGGAATATTACTTAATGTTGTGCTTTCTAATAAACTTCGAAGAGAATTGCTAATCTCCAAATCAAAGTCTTTTTTTAAATCAAAATCAAGCCAAGGAAAAAACTCATTTATTTCTCGTAAAAAACCATCAACATCGTCCCTTAGCTTATTATTCCAATATAACTTCTTTTCTACTTCTATCTTTTCTACTTCTGAAATCTTAGTAGCTAAGTCTTCAAGCATAGATTTAAAGGAGTTAAAGTTCACTTCATTTTTTTCCATATCATAAAGTGCGACTTGATATAATTCCTTCACTCCAAGGGCCTCTTCAATCTCTTTATTAGCTAGTCTCATTGTATCTTGTAGACCTATTCCCTGAATAGTGCCCCATACTGGATTGCTTAAATACTCCTCTAGAGCCTGTGCAATTACCCAAAGGTATCCAACTAAATTCCCACTATCCACAGTAGATACATATCTAGGATAAAGGGGTGCTTTAGTTTTCGTATCATACCAATTGTAAAAGTGCCCTTTATAAGTAGGCATATCTTCCATTGAAGTCATTGTCTTTTCTATTCTATCTACAGTGTCAATGATACCTATATACCCTAAATCATGAGCTATTAAATTTGAGATTAATCCCATGCCCATGTTGGTAGGTGAAGTTCTGTGCGCTACTCCATTAAGTGGATCTTCTTGGTAGTTATCAGGTCCAAGCCAATTATCCTCAGCACTCACGAAATCCTCAAAATACGCCCAAGTCTTTCTGCTTATTCCCCTTAAAAAAATTCTTTCTTCTCTTCCCACTTCAAGGTTTTGTAAGTTATTATCTAGACTTATGATGTACGCAATTAATGGACTTAAAAACCAAAGTATACAAGACGGAATGCTAAGAATACCTATACTCCTACTTGTATTAAAGGCTAGAAATAAAATTAAAAGTGAAATAGCACTTCCAACCCACATGGTAGCTATAAAATCTTTAAGTCTTCTTCCAAGCTTTACCTCTACATCTGCTGCTGATTGCCACTCTAATAAGTTTTTCTTACTTATTAGTAACCTATATAACGTTCTAATTATGGCATCTAACATTAAATATGCTTGAAAAGGTATAAAGCAAAAGATTAAAAATACTTGCTCTATAGCCATCTTGCTATTTTTAATTTTACCCGATAAACTTAATCCCTTTACCTCTGAGACCACAGATTCAGTTACATCAAAAAGTATTGGAGCTAAAAGTGCAACAACGGCTGTAATGAACCACTTATCTGTTCCATCAGGTAGTATTCCCGCCAATGTAAAAATAAGTAATATTGTAATTGAAGGGGCTAATAAACTCCTTCTTAGGTTATCCAATATCTTCCACTTGGATATTTTATTTAAAGGCGAAGATTTTTTAAGCCAATGTAACAGTTGCCAATCCCCTCTAGTCCATCTATGTAATCTCATAGCACTAGAGTTGTAATAGGCTGGGTATCCATCAATAAATTCCACATCTGTAACTAAGGCAGTCCTAACATATGACCCCTCCAGCAAATCGTGACTTAATACTGAATCTTCAGGTATCTCATCTTTTAGCATATAATTAAAGGTATCTACATCGTAAATTCCCTTCCCAGTAAAAATCCCCTCTCCAAATAAATCCTGATAAACATCAGAAATAGCTGTAGTATAGATATCTATACCCGTTTCACCAGAAAATATCTTTGAAAACAAAGTTTTATTGGCACTAAGTATAGACACTCCGACACTTGGTTGCATTAATCCATATCCCCTAGTTACACTCTTTTTGCTAGGATTTATAACAGGAGTATTTAATGGGTGAGCCATAGCCCCTATTAGTTTTTTTGCAGCATCTCTTGGAAGTTTTGTATCTGCATCAAGTGTTATAACGTACTTCACATGGGTAAGGGTTTGCGCATCCGTGCTCATTACGTTGTAGCTAGTATTTGTACTCCCTCGTAAAAACTCATTAAACTCCATAAGTTTCCCACGTTTTCTTTCCCATCCAATCCATTTGCCCTCTTTTTTGTTGTGCTGCCTATATCTATTTAAAAAGAAAAATATTTTTTTTCCATCTCTACAATACTTTTTATTTAAAGCCTCTATGGCCGAAATACCCGCACTTACCACTTCTTTATCTTGTTCATCCTCTTTACTATCACTATCTTTAAAATCTCCAAGCAATGCAAAAAACAAATTTTTCTGGGCATTAGCAAGATAATGTATCTCCAGATCATGAATTAGCTCTTTTACTCGAGACTCATCATTTAATAGAGTTGAAATTACTACGACTGTGCTATACTTCTCTGGTATTACTTCCTTAAAATCCATTTTAGGAATAAAGGATGGAGTTCCTAAAATATTTACACTCCAGTTAAAAATTGATATTACTATTTCACTACAGGGAACTAATATAACAATTATAGCTACAACATATCTCCATAGTACTTTGTCATTATCATTTAATAAGCTAATCACAATAAATAAACCGACTATCAACATTGTAAATGTTATAATGGTGCCTATATAAAGGTTTTCTCTACTCTCTTTTTTACTGTTTATGAAGTCCTTAATGCCAGCATTCTTATATCCTATCTTTTCCTTTAGTTTATGAACTCCATCATCTATCAAGTAATAGCCTACATGCTGCTTATACGTATTTATCTCTGTGACTTCACCATCACTGCAACATTCAATAGCCTTTTTTGCAATATATGATTCTGGAAGCTTTGTATGTTTAGATATCTTTTCTATTTCATGTCTATAATAATCTCTAGACTTAAAATCCATTTCGCCATAAATACAAGAAGGGTCTTCCCTCAAAATACCCTCTACTGAGCTTAGTTTTTCAAAATAGTTTCTCCAATTTAAACCTTCCATGACCCTTATACTATTAATAGAATTCCCCATAGATATTTGAAGACTTGCTTCAACTTGGTGTTCTAATGATATAATCTTTTCCGCACTAGTTTCCTGTGCCCCAAGTTTTTCATCTATAAAATTGTAAACTTCTTTAGAATCAATACCATTGTCCCTTAATATTTTTAATAGTCTTTCTGTAAAGTGGGAATTAAATGTTAACTCTTCATTATTTAATAAGGATATCTCTGTTACTATTTTACTTTCATTAAAAGCATTAATTAGCCTCTCTGCGACTAATTCTGCTTTTTCTTTATATTGTTTCGCTTCTACAATTTTTTCAGTTACCTTCCCAATGTTTTGAATTAAAGCTATTCGTAACATTATAGGTATAGCCCAAAGTTCACCTGAGGTTAGCAAAGTATTCTTTTGATATGCTCTTATAAAGCTTAAAATAACTCCTTCGTCCATCCTACCATCAGTATGAGATACTATTTCAATGGCAATATGATAAACTCTTGGATAACCCTTCATAAACCCTATGTCTATGGTTGGTAGGTCTTTGTAATATGCTTTTGGCATGTCTTGTTTTATACTTTTATACTCTTTTTCTACTAAGTAAATGTTATCTAAAAGCCATTCCGCCGCAGGTAATATCTCCTTTCTATCTACTCCTTCCTTGTCTATGTCTTCATAGCCCTTTAAAATATCTTCATAGCTTCTGTCTAAGCTATTGATAAGCTTTTTCTTGCAATTGCTATTTCTTATATCAGAGTAATGATGTGCTATTTCAAAGGCATGTTTCTCTAAATCCTCTCTATTCACATTTATGGTTGGAATATCTTTTAGTAGATTTTCCTCTTCATAATAATTTGAATTTCTTTTAACCACTATGCAAATTAAAATACCTATTACCACTATTGCCCCTAATGTAACATATGGCACTATAACCACCCTTTCAACGCTTTTTTGTTATAAAATTTATTTTCATGCGCCTAACTCAAACTATTATCTCCAACAAAGTCTTTAATTATTAGTAAAAATACAAAAAGAACTCACAACGAAATATTGTGAGTTCCTTTTGCTTACAGCTTCTTATTTTACTTAAACTAAATTTTATAAAATTCCTCAAAGGATTTTGTAACATAAGTATGATCTAAAACCCCGCCTAGCTCTCTTATTGAATGCATTGCAAGAGTTGGGCTTCCCATATCTACTGAGCGTATATCTAGATGAGTTGAAGATATAGGTCCTATAGTTGATCCACCCCGTACATCAGAACGATTAACAAACTTTTGCACTGGCACTCCTGCTTTTTCACAAACCAGCTCGTAAACCGTACTGGAATTGCTGTCTGTTGTATAGCTTTGATTAGCATTAATTTTTATAACTGGCCCTTTGTTCATATAAGGTTTATTTGTTGGGTCATGCTTTTCTGGGCTGTTAGGGTGAACAGCATGGGCATTATCTGCAGATATTATAAAGGATTTTGAGATAGCTCTCAAAAATTCCTCTCTATTTTTACCTAGAGATATTGTAATGCGCTCTAATATATTAACCAACATATTTGAGTCAGCACCTTGCTTTGTTGAGCTTCCTACTTCTTCATTATCAAAACAAACCATTACATTTGTTGCCTCTACGGCAGAAGTTCTAGTTAGCGCTCTTATTCCCGCATGTACCATAGCTAAATCATCTAATCTTGAACTTGAAATGAATTCATTATTGAGGCCAATAATTGATCCTTTTTCATATTCATATAAAAATAAATCAAAATCTATAATTTGTTTAAGTTCTACTGATAACTCTTTTGCAATGGCACTCATGAGATAATTATCTTTCTCTAATTCCTCATTAACCATTGAAAGTAGTGGTAATGTATCCTTTTGCTTATTTAATTCAAATCCAGTATTCGCTTCTCTATTCATGTGAATAGCTACGTTAGGAATTATCATTATAGGTTTATTAATATTAACTAGTCTAGTTTCTGGGTATAAAATATTTTCACTTTTTAAAGTTACTCTTCCAGCTATTGATAGTGGTCTATCCATCCAAGTATTTAGAATCGGTCCACCATAAACCTCTGTGTTTAATCTTACATATGTACTTTCTACTACTATTTCTGGACGCGGCTTAATTCTAAAACTAGGCGAATCTGTATGAGCTCCAATAATCTTAAAGCCTTTTTCCTCTATTTCGCCATTTCCAACAACAAAGGCTGTTATTGCAGAGTCATTTTTTGTTACAAAGTACTTTCCACCTTTTTCAAGATTCCACTTTTGTTCTTCTCTAATTTCTACAAAGCCTTCTTTGCATAAATCTTCTTTAACCTTTGCTACAGCATGAAAAGCTGTTGGACTATCATAAATATAATCAATAAGATCTTGAGCAAATTCTAATTCTTTATTCATATATATTCCCCCAATTCATATAATTTATTTTAAGGTGCCTTAATCAAACACCTTTCCTATGCACTTACTAGTATAACAAAAATTCTGTCAATATTTCTATAAAATTAAAATAAATCTTATCTTTTGGACAATATTTCTCTAAAATCTAAATGAATGTTATAATTAAGTTGTTAAATATATGTTTAAAATTCAATATTTAAATTATACTATACAATCAGAGGTGGAAAATATGATATCAAAGTTTTTAGTTTTAAAATTTATAAAAAATTCAGAGGATGTTAACAATAAAAAAGTAAGAGATGCCTATGGTTACTTAGGTGGCATAGTTGGAATTATAGTAAACCTAATTCTTTTCGCTACAAAATTAATTGTAGGAATAGTATTAAACAGTATAGCAGTTACCGCAGATGCCTTTAATAATCTTTCAGATGTTGCTTCTTCAGTTATTACAATTCTAGGCTTTAAACTAGCTGGTAAACCTGCAGATAAAGAGCATCCTTTTGGTCACGGAAGGCTTGAGTATATTTCTGGACTTATTGTTGCCTTTTTAGTAATGCTAGTAGGTTTTGAGTTTATTAAAACCTCATTTGATAGAATAATTCATCCTTCAAAGGTAGTCTTTAATCTTATACCCTTTGTATTAATATTGATTTCTATAGGCGTCAAAGTTTGGATTAGCAGATTTAACAAGTTCATGGGTAAGGCAATAAATTCTTCCGCGCTTCAAGCTTCTTCCTTTGATGCCTTGAGCGACGTAGTTAGTTCAAGTTGTGTTGCACTATCACTAATCTTATCCAAATGGATTGACTTCCCAATAGATGGTTATATTGGAGTATTGGTTTCCTTTTTTATAATGTATGCTGGATATTCACTTATTAAGGACACTTTAAATCCCTTGCTTGGTGAGGCTCCTGACCATGAATTAGTTAAAGGACTTCAAGAAAAATTATTATCTTATGACCATATTACTGGCGCCCACGATTTAGTTATCCATAACTATGGCCCTAGTAGACGCATGGGTTCCGTCCATGCAGAAGTTCCCTGTGATATTTCTATAGTTAAAATCCATGAAATTATCGACAAAGCCGAAAAAGAGATTTCTGAGGAATTCGATCTTCATCTAGTTATTCACATGGATCCTATAAATACAGATGACGAAGAGGTTAATGAATCTAGGCTAGATCTTTTAAATGTATTGGAGTATTTTCCTGTAATAAAATCAATTCATGACTTTAGGATTGTGGGTGAAGGTGACTATAAGAACTTGATTTTTGATGCAGTAATTGACTTTAATCCAAACTTTACAGAACATGATGAAACTAAACTAGAAGAAGATATCAATAAAGAACTTAAAAAGTGTTGCCCTAATTATAATGCTTTAATGACAATAGATAGAGATTATTTAGGGGTGCAATAGATGTAAAATCATCGTAGCTTATTTTGAACTAAAACTTTTTTCTTAGATTATGCTTTAACTAAAAGTATATGTTGCGGGAATGCTTTCACTGCGCCTAGGAATTCTAAAATTTATTTTATTTATAGTTGCTAAAAAATACAAACTCGCTGACGCTCAAACATGTATTTTTCTAAACGCAACTCTAAATAAAATAAATTAAGAATTACTAAGGCTTGTTCAAATGCATTCTACGCAACATATACTTTTGTTAGCATAATCTAAGAAAAAAGAGTTTGTTTCAGAAAATCTGTATTGTGTTTTTTTAGTAGTGTTATATCTATAACTAAGAACGATATAACAGTGGAAAGACAATGGCGTTAATTTGTCAAAAGACATTAAATCATCACCTGCGGTGCTGCAATATTAACAACTTTGGAAGCAGATTTAGACTGCCACCAAAGTAACTTTTCTGGGTTAGGCAACTGCCACTTATAGAAGATGGAAGACTTGAAGCTTCCAAAATGTTGTTAAAACCAAGTCAGTATATAGCAAATTATATGAAAAAACATATGATATTGGACATGCATGCTAACAGGAAATAAACGAATGCATATTTCCGAATAAAATGGTATATTCATTTTCGGTTCTCAATTTACTGTAATAATGTTATAATAAGGTAAGTCTATTGTTCTATAATCGTTAAAAAATATGTTATGGAGGGTTGTATATGATAATATTTAAGGATAAAAAAATAAAGAATATCATAGTTATCTGCATTACGCTAATATCCCTATTGGAGTTGTACTTTGCATACAAAGTACAAAAGGAGTATACAGGAATTTATGAGGTTGGAATTTTTATTCTATTTATATTTCAACCATTTTGGTATAAATCATTATTTAGAGATCAAGAAACTTATTTGAAATTAAGAGTTATCGCAATTGTATTAATATCATTAATTTTACCTTTAATAATCTACTTTACTTTACCAACGTATACATACAATGAAGGAAAACAGATTGTTAAAGAATATGTACAGTCAAGTGGGAATCTTATATTTATTGATATTTCTAAAGATAAAGATACTGTACCTTTAACAGCTAACCCTAAACGATTATTTGTATCCGATAGAGCATATTATTATGGAATTAAATCAACCTTTAATAATAAATATTTTATGGTTAATCCACTAACAGGTAAAGTAATACAATTATCAGAAGATTATTGGGAGTTTAAAGATAACAAGTGATTGATAAACCATATTCTTAAGTTACGACATAGTAATATCAGATGAAGGAGTAGCAACTAAAATGACTTTTAAACAGAGTATTCAGCCACAAATTATTCCCATAGATGAAAATTTGAGATTAAGAAATCCAGATAAAATCGAATGGAAAACCGCATTGCCTTGGTATCAAAATCCCAAAGTATTACTCTACTCCGAAGGTGTTACTGATAAGGTCTATGATATGGATATCATTAATAGGATGTACAAATACTTAAACAGTATTGGGGAATTGTATTTTATTGAAATATTCCAAGGTAAAATTTGGAAATCAATCGGTGATGTAACATTAGCTGAAAAAAATATGCCTATAGCAATTGGATATGAAGAATACTGGGGTAGAGGAATTGGAAAGAAAGTTATCGGTAAACTTATAGAAAGAGCAAAATCAATTGGATTAAGTAAAATCTATATACCAGAAATTTATTTATATAATAATCGTTCACAAAATTTATTTATTTCTATGGGGTTTATTGAAGTAAATAAAAATAATATTGAAAAATCTTATGAATTAAATTTATTATAAAATATCTACAATAAATTTAATTCATAGGATTCTAGGACATTTTCATATATTCTGTCTTAATAATAATTTATTCTATATTATACTAGGTATTATAAGGAGTTCCTGAATATTGGATAGCTTCTCCAATGTCTAAGAAAGTATATGTATATACTTTAGAAAATAATAGATATGAGCTAACCTGGGAATATAACTTTTTAGAAGAAGAAATAAAGTCGATCAGATTTAAGGATTTAACATTAGATATAAAAAATATAGAGCTATTTGAAAGTGAAGAAGATGATGATATTTAAAGATATATTAGCAAAAGGCATAAAAATTAAGATTATAGGCGATAGTGTTGCCGCGGGTGCTGGTAGTTCTATGAGTTATAAGACTGATGAACTGATATTTGAGGATGAGGGAACAAGATTTTTTAGAAGAATGGCACCAAATAGTTGGTGGGGTTTATTTGAGCAATATTTACATAATAATTATATAACATGTACTGTTGAAAATAGAGGATGTGGGGGAGCCTTTTCCTTTCAGATAAATAAGTACCTTGATACACTAATATCAAATGATGATAGCTTTGTATTTCTTTTATTTGGATTGAATGACCGTAAACGCAGCAATGGTATGGAAGAATTTAAGACTAATTGTGAATGTGTTATTGATCAATTGATTAGCAAAGGCAAAACTGTGGTTTTATTAACCCCAACACCATCCGCTTATAGTAATGAGTATTATCCAAACAGGATTTATCATACCGATGAAGTTGTTGCTATTTTACGTGATATTTCAGATAGCAAGAAAATTCTATTAGTAGATAATTATAAGTATATAACGGAACATCTTGCAAAAAATAAATTAGTAATTGATGATATTATTTATGGTGACGGATGCATAAATGATGGTTTGCACCCATCAGACTATGTTCAGAAATTGATATTTCAAAACTTAATTGAAACACTTGAAATATAATTATAATTCCAATATAAGGCGTGTACCTGACCCCATGTTCGTACTTAGAACATTCATTTTAGGGCTATTGGATTTTAACTAAATAAGACAATAAGAAGAGGTGCTACCTTTTGCAGGATGGAGCATCTTTTTCTTTGCTTTTAATTTCAATATAACGACCAATAAATTTAATTGAAATGCTTAAATAATAGATGAAAAGATTATGTTTTAAAACTAATCTAATAGTATAGCTAGTAACAATGATTTTTGTATAGCAACTGACAGTTGTCATATTTGTTATCATTAATTGATAGAAATGGGATAATTTTTTATGTATCATATAAATAGGGGTGATGAAAATGAAATTTCAAGATAAATTACAAACATTAAGAAAACAAAGTGGAATGTCTCAGGAAAAGTTAGCAGAAAAAATCGGAATATCAAGACAATCAGTTGCTAAATGGGAACTAGGACAGTCATATCCTGACGTTGATAAAATAATTATTTTAAGTGATTTATTCAAAATAAGTATTGATAAACTTGTCAGAAATTATGATGATGAAAATTGCTCATGTGAATGCACAAAGGATCTGCAGTACATAAATAAAAAAGAATTAGACTTCCTACGTCGTGCAAAAAAAATCACTTATGCAGGTAAAGGAACAGAGACTACTTCATCTAGGCCTAGCTCACATGATTTGCACTATGTAGAAGATAATTTAAAGTATATTGACACCTACTTAGGTGGGGAAAAATTTGCAGGCGAAGAAGCAGTGTGGTGTGATGATTCCCCCTTTTGGTCCATGAATTATATTGGTCGTATTATTGCTGATGGTTTTTCTGGGGATTTCTTAAGAGAATGTCTATTATTAGCACCAATGGAGTCTCCTTATCGTGGACCCCTTGTATATCAAAATGGTGATTATAAGTATCATTGCATAGTAAATGGAGAATTTGAGTGGTTTAATGGTTATGAAGAAATATTCTGTAATGATATTAAAGTGTATGAATGCATTTTTCATGGTGGTTGTATTAAATAGCAATTAAGGCATGGGGCCAAACCCCATGCCTTATATTTTTAAATTGGATTTGCAAATGTAGCCTTTCTATTGTTTAATACACCCTCAAAGCGAATTCTTAAGTCTACCATCCATTCTGGTTCATTATCCCATCTTTCTTCTATAGATTGAAGTAGACGAACATATCCATATAAATTAGCATATCTTTTGAAGACAGGTAACAGTGTAAGCATATCATCAGAAATATTATATTCACCGCGATAACCCTTGATAAACTGATTTACTGAAGATTCTATTTGCCCTTTTGGCAGCTCCTCCTTGAGACTATCTAATGATTGCCCTATATCCATTGCGTACCAATGATATGTGGAATCATCAAAATCTATAGGGTTATATGCTTTTGAAGATTCATCATAAAATACATTATCAAGTTCAAAATCATAGTGGATAAGACCAAAGTTCTCCTTTGTAGCAGATAATTTGAGAAAATAATCTTTAAGTATGCGTAGTTCTTCTTTAGCCGCAATTTCCTCTGGAAAACCCTGTAATACAACCTCTATCCAGTCCATTGTTTCCTTCCAGTCCATACGTCTTTCTTTTAATGGTGTATATTCACTACTTAGCCTATGCAATCTCCCTAGGGATTCACCTAAGCCAAAAATAATGTCATCTGTTAACGGTACTTCACTTAGTTGTTTACCTGACACTTTTTTAAATGCAACTGCATAATAAACTCCCCAAGGTGTATTTACAACTTCAAGTTCATTACCAGCTTTAGATAATATGGTCTCCACTGCCGGATAGCCACAATTCCGTAAATATGTTAAAAACTCAAGTTCTGCAAGTATTTTCTCCATAGACTTTTCTTCGGCAGCTACAAATCTAAGAAAAAAAGTATTCCCTTGGTTTTTACACCAGTAAACTGCATTTGATGAAATTCTAAAATAGTTTAGTAAATCAGAATCCTTATTATCATTCTCCCAATTATTAAGTATCATATGGGCTAAATCTTTATTATTAAATAGATATTTTAATTTTAGCATTCAACATAACCTCTTTTCTTATTTTGTTTGTTTATTTTATTTGCTCTACTGTTTTCATAGGATTTCCTAGTATTTTTTAGAGTTTTCAATTCTTTCAATTGACTTTTATAACTATTGAATCTTTCAATTGTTAATTTGCCATCTTCAATAGCTGCTTTAATTGCACAGTAAGCTTCTTTTTCATGGGTACAATCCCTGAATTTACATTGGCATGTTAAAGAATAAATATCTTCAAATGCTTCAGAAAGTATATCTTCATCAGCCCATAGCTGCAATTCCCTAATACCTGGAGTATCTATAATTGTGCAGCCTGAGCTATGCTGTAAAAGTTGAGATCCCGTTGTAGTGTGCCTACCTTTTCCATTAGAACTACTTATAGTATTAGTTTTTTGCATTTCATCATCAAAAATATAATTTATAACTGTAGACTTACCTACTCCAGATGATCCCAGAAATACTATTGTTTCATTGCAACATAAAAATTTTTCAAAAACATCCATGTTAATATTATTTAATACACTTATTGCATAAACATCTATACCCTTAGCAATGTTATGTATTTTTTCTATATAATCAGGTATATTGTCACAAAGGTCACATTTATTTAGTAATATTACTGGGTTTGCTCCACTACTACGAACTAAAGTAATATACCTTTCAATTCTACCTATATTAAAATTATCATCTAGACCCATTACAATAAATGCAGTATCTATATTTGAACCTATAATTTGCTCTTCTATATTCCCACCAATAAGTATACCGTTTTTCATTTTTCTTCCACCTGATATAGCAAGTTTGCGGGCAAAGTAACTCTTCCTTGGTAAGACAGCGTATATAACAGCCTCAGTATCATTAAGCATTTTAATTGCTACCCAGTCACCAACTGAAGGATAATCTTTTTTTACATCTGCATTGTACAGAAACTTACCACTTAACTTACCAATAAAATCTCCTTTTTCAGAACATACAATATAATTGCCTTTGTGCTGAGTTATGACTCTTGCGGCGCAAAAGCCTTTGCCCGAATATGGCTCAAAATTCCTTTGAAAAAATGTGTTCCATCCTAACTTTTCTAAACTCATAATGTCCCCTTCTCTTTCGCAAGTTACAATTTACTTGCTAAATTTTTATGTTTAAGTGAGTTTGAGATAAAGTTACTATGAAGTTTTCAATAAATCAGCATTACCCTTAACTTATGAAATAAAAAAGTATACAAAAATACCACAGCAAGATTAACCTACTGTGGTATACCTAATATTTGGACATGAAAAATACACGCTAACCCGTACCGTGTATTTTAGTCCTATATATTAAGGCTAAAAGGTTAAATCAAAGTTGTTCAAAAGGCTTAACAAATAAAAGGTACACTAAGTACTCTTAAAAAACCTTTTGAACCTATATGCAATTATTTAGAAATCACCTCATATAACTTTTGCATAACAACAGATCCACTCCTTTCGCCTCATCTTACTATTAAACTTTGTTATAATATAACACATTCTTACTTAAAATACAATACACGGTTTATATGTTAAATATACATTCAATAAAATACAATAGCTGTTATGTCCCCCTCTTCGCACCCAGAGGGCTGCATAACATGAATAAGTATGAAATTTCTCCGCAGTGACTTGCAATACGAAATGCAGAAACTATTGAAATTCGATTTAGAAATTCTTGGTTTGCGAATGTCAAATTCTCGTGAGCCTGCCAGGACGGCAGGCTAGCGAACCCAAGACAGGACGTCGAGTGTGAGCGGTAGAGAATTTGACATTAGCAAAGCATTAGAATTTCTTAATCAAATTTCCAGTTTTAAATTCGTTTGCAAGGCACGCAGGATAAATTTTATACTTTCTGTATTATAAGCAAACTTCGTTACTAATCATATCTTTATAAGTTTGTCTTTTGCATATAATTCTATGCTCCCCTTCACTTACTAAAACCACAGGAGCCTTTGGTATCTTATTGTAATTATTACTCATAGAATATCCGTAAGCCCCGGTGGAAAGTACAACCATAAGATCTCCACTATAAATCTTTGGCAACTTTACATCTTCTAATAAAATATCCCCGCTTTCACAGCACTTGCCTGCTATTGTAACTACTTCCGTGCAAGGCCCACCTATCTTATTTGCCATTACACATTGATATTGTGCTTTGTATAAAGCAGGTCTTATATTATCTGTCATTCCACCGTCCACAGCTACATACTTTCTAACTTGCGGTATATCCTTTATAGCACCCACGGTATATAGGGTAATGCCTGCATTAGCAACGATTGATCTACCTGGCTCTATTACAAGTGTAGGATATTTTATTCCATATTCCTTGCATTTAAGTTTAGCTTCCTCAATTATTACTGTGCAAAACTCCTCTATTTCCTTAGGCTTATCACCTTTATTATAGTAAACTCCAAAGCCTCCACCTAAATCTAATTCTTCCATGTCATAGCCAAACTTTTCTTTAATATCTTTCATTATAGACATCATTATACCCACTGCATCCCTATAAGGCTCTAGTTTAAAGATTTGAGACCCTATATGACAGTGTAGCCCTTCTAATTTTATGTTTGAAAGTCCTAAAGCAGTTTTTATAACTTGCTCTAATTCATTGTTTAATATAGTGAATCCAAACTTTGAATCAATTTGTCCTGTTTTTATATAATCATGAGTATGAGCCTCTATACCTGGGGTTATTCTAAGAAGTACCCTCTGAAAAATACCTGCTCCCTTTGCTTTATCATTAATAATTTCAAGTTCATGAAGATTATCTACTACAAAAGTTCCTACTCCAAGTTCTAATGCCATTTCAATTTCATCTATGCTTTTATTATTGCCATGAAAATATACCTTTCCCATTGGAAACCCAGCCTTAGAAGCAGTAAATAGCTCCCCTCCTGAAACAACATCTAAATATAAACCTTCACTTTTTATAATTTCGCACATAGCAATAGTTAAAAAAGCTTTTCCCGCATAGGCCACCTTATTTTGCTCTTCATCAGCCCCAAAAGCTTTATAAAACCTTCTGCAATTATCTCTTATAAGTTGTTCATCCATAACATAAAGAGGTGTACCGTATTCCTTAGCAAGAAGCTCAACGCTAACTCCTGCAACATTTAATCTATTATTTTCATCACTTATATTACCAAAAAGTTTCATATAATTCCTCCTTCGTTCCTTTCTCAATTACAAATTAAATTCCTTTGCAACCAACTGTATTGCCTTTGATTTATCCTCTGTTTTAATAGCACAAGTAATTCTTATTTCTGAAGTTGTAATCATCTTAATCTCTATATTATTTTCGCTAAAAACCCTAAACATCCTAGCTGCTACCCCTGAAGTTGTCTTCATTCCAAGACCAACCATTGAAAACTTAGTGATATCCTCATCAACAATAACCTTATTGTTGATAATAGAATTCGATATAATTTCTAGGCTCTCCTTTAGACTTTCTTTTGGAATTGTAAAAGATACATTTACCATTGCATCTATAGGGGATGTTTGACTTATCATATCTATATTAATTCTTTTGCTTCCTATAGCTTCGAATATAGTGGACAATATGTTCACATCTTTAGGTATCCGCTGCAGAGTTACTGCCACATCATCATCACTAGTTGCTATTCCCGTTACTGGTTTGCTTTCCATATTCATACTTACCATCTCCTTAATTAAAGTTCCCCTAATATTACTATTGCTAAGTCCTACATAGATAGGTATGCCATATTTTTGAGCAAGCTCTATAGATCTTGAATGCATTACTTGAGCCCCTAAACTTGCTAATTCTAGCATCTCTTCATACTCTATTTCATCTAATTTTTTAGCTTCTTTATAATCCCTAGGATCTACACTATATATTCCAGCCACATCCGTATATATTTCGCAGCTACCATTAAGCTTAACTGCAAGTGCTACTGCAGTGGTATCAGAACCACCCCTACCTAGTGTTGTAATATCCCCTTCTCCATTTATTCCTTGGAAGCCAGTAACAATTACAACTTTGCCTTGTTTTAAGCTCTTTTTAATTTTATTGTCCTGCATGTCTTCAATTAATGCTTTGCCATATTGTCCACTAGTCTTAAGTCCAATTTGATACGCAGTATAACTTATAGCATCGCATCCCAAATCTTTAATTGCCATGGCTAAGAGAGCACTTGAAATTATTTCTCCTGTGGATAACAACGCATCTAATTCCCTTTTACAAGGTTCTCCCGTAATACCTTTCGATAGTGCTATTAAATCATCGGTAGTCTTTCCCATAGCAGATACTACTACAACCAAATCTGTATTTTCGTTTTTTCTATGCACAATGCTTTGCGCAATCCCTTTGATTTTCTCTGTAGTACCTACAGATGATCCTCCATATTTTTGAACAACAACTGCCATAACTAAACCACTCCCATTTCAACTTATAATTTTTTATATTCTCAAATAAACTACTAATATTTTTAGAATTATTTTTAAAGAAATTAATCAGTTATTCCAAAAAAAATAAATGCAGCAAAGGAACACCTTTGCTGCATAAAAATACATAATTTTATACAAACTTCGTGTACCTTGTAGCTCTCCACTGAAAAATCAGTGACAACCTTACACATATTATGTATAAAGCCAGAAAATAATTTCACCAAATATATTTTCTTCGGCCATAGCTCCTTTTCTTATTCATCAATGCTTGTCAGCTACGAATAAGTACTTTTAGATACAGCACCTCTACCCTAGGTAGTTTATTTTTTAAATTAGTTATTAGTCTATCACAGTATGTTTATAAGCACAAGTATTAATTCTAGATATTCTTACTAAAATATCTACCCATCTATCATGAATACTTACAATAATACTTACACATTTTTGTATTTATAATAAAACCCAATTAAATTTAAATTAACTATAACCAATTTCACCTTATCTGAATATTATATAAGATATGATGATATGGAGTGTGATATTATGAATGGTACAATTAAAAACTTTTTTCCCGGTGGCAATACTTCAAGAGGTTTTTATTCCTTCTACAGGTATATCCTAAGTCAAGACAACGCAAGAAGAATTATGTGCTTAAAGGGTGGCCCCGGAACAGGGAAATCCTCTTTAATGAAGAAGGTTGGTAAATACTACAATGAAAAAGGCTACGATATAGAGTATCATCACTGCTCTTCTGATAATAATTCATTGGATGGAGTAGTGATTAAAGAGCTAAATGTAGCAATACTTGACGGAACAGCACCACATGTAGTTGATCCATTAAATCCTGGTGCAGTTGATGAAATTATAAACATGGGCGATTGTTGGAATGAAGAAGGCTTTAAAAAGTACAGACATAATATACTTGATATAAATAAGAAAGTGGGCAAAACTTTCAAAAGAGCCTATAGATTCTTTGGAGCATCCAAATTAGTTTATGACGATTGGTATAACTATAATAACGAAGCCTTAAATATAAATAAATTGAACTTACTAAAAGAAAACCTAAAAGAGTCTTTGTTTACTACATCACCATCCAATATAGGCTTTGATAGACATTTATTCGCTACAGCTTTTACACCAAATGGCATTATTACCTATATCGAAAACTTAAGCGAAGGTTATAAGAAAGTTTATATTTTAAAAGGTGGCCCAGGTACTGGTAAGACAAATGTATTAGAATTTCTATCTAATGAAGCCTTAAAAAGGGGTTACTATGTAGAGATCTTCCATACCCCACTTATTCCTGAAAAGATTGAGCATATATTAATTCCTGATTTAAACGTTGCTATATTGACCTCTAATGAAATAAATAATTTAGATTTGCAAGGCACTATAATTGACATGAATGATTGTTTAAATCCACATACTCTTGAAAAAAACAAAGCTGAAATGGACTATGATGCAACAGAATTTTATGCATTACTAAATAAAGGGTTAGCTACTATAAAAGAAGCTAAAGCCCTACATGATGAGCTTGAAACTTTCTTTATCCCAAATATGGACTTTTCCAAAGTCAGCGATGTACTGGCAAAGGTAATTAAGAAGATAGATGGATATGAAGAAGATTATTTAAATAATAGATAAATAAAAAAATAGCGAAATAATAGTTATTTGTAACTATTATTTCGCTATTTTAAATATTCTACTCAAGTTATCTACAAATCTCTTTACTTACTTCTTTTTAGCATTTCTATCATTATATTTTCATAAAATCTCTAATATAGTAAACACTAATAAAACTATGCACTAGAATATACTAACTCTTCTATGGAGGTGTTAATTTGATATCTTTTATAAAAAGCTACACCCTTGAGAATATAAAGTATAAGATTTTAGTCTTATACATTCTAAATGTGATGGACATAATATTTACCCTTTTTCTCTTATCTACAGGCTTCTTTATAGAGGCCAATTTCCTAATGTCAAAAGCAGTAAATAGTTTACTTACTAGCTTCATATTAAAAGTTGTATTGCCAGCTGTTTTATTATCTTATCTATTTATTAGAATGAAAAAGGCAAGTGAAAAACAATTAAAACAGTCCAACATTCTGCTTAGTGTTGCTACCGGATTTTATGTAGTGATTAATGGTTTTCATTTAATATATTTATTATTATTTGGATTATTAAAAGTATTTACCATTGGATAAGTGTTAGCTTGTTTGAATATGTTATAATATTTGTACTAACTTAAATTAGTTGTATAAATATAATAAAAGGGGAGTAATCACATGGAAAAATCTAAGGTATATTTTACAAATTTAAGAACTAACCCGGGATATAGTTTACTAGATAAGCTTCAAAAACTTGTAGTAGATGCAGGTATTAAAAACATTGATTTTAAAGATAAATTTGTAGCTATAAAAATCCACTTTGGAGAGCCAGGAAACCTTGCATATATTAGGCCAAATTATGCTGCTGTAATTGTTAAACTTATAAAAGAATTAGGTGGCAAGCCCTTCCTTACTGATGCAAACACCTTATACTCCGGAAGAAGATTTAATGCAGTAGACCATATTGAAGCAGCTATGGAAAATGGTTTTAATCCAATTTCAGTTGGATGTAATGTAATTATAGCTGATGGTTTAAAAGGTGGAGATTATAGAGAAATTCTAATTGATCAAAAACATTGCAAAACTGCTAAAATAGCTTCAGCCATTGCTGATTCTGATATCGTTGTTTCTATGACTCACTTTAAAGGCCATGAAATGACAGGATTTGGTGGAACACTAAAGAATTTAGGTATGGGCAGCGGTTCTATTGGAGGAAAGCTTGAAATGCATTCTGCCTCTAAGCCTGTTATGAAGAAAGAGAATTGTGTAAGCTGTGGCCTTTGCATCAAAAACTGTCTACATGAAGCTATTTCTTTTGACGAAAATAAAAAAGCAACTATAGATTATGATAAATGCGTAGGTTGTGGCCAATGTGTTGCAGTTTGCCGCTTTGATAGTGCCACAGTGCAGTGGAATGAATCTGCTGACATTGCTAATGAGAAAATTGCCGAGTATACCTATGCTGTTATTAAAGATAAACCTACCTTCCATATTAGTTTTATTATGAATGTTTCCCCTAATTGTGATTGTTGGGCTACAAATGATGTTGCAATTGTTCCAGACATAGGTATGGCGGCATCCTTTGACCCAGTAGCCTTAGATATGGCCTGTGTTGATATGGTTAACAAAGCAACATCCTCACTGGGAAGTGAGCTTGACCATAAAGACTTCCATGAAGGACATGATAAATTCTCCCATATACATCCAGATACTGATTGGAAAGTTGGACTAGACCATGCAAAGGCTATCGGCATTGGTACAGATGAATATGAATTAGTAATAGTTAAATAATCTTTTTCTTAAATTCAAATTAGGGGAAGCGTTAAATCTCACGCTCCCCCTAGAATATTATGTAAATAGTAAGTATTGAATTTCTCCGAAGTGACTTGCAAAAGAGACGATAAAATAATTAAATTCAATTTAGAAATTCTTGTTTTGCGAATGTAAAATTCTTGTAAGCCTGCCAGGACGTCAGGCTAGTGAACTCGAGACAGGACGTCGAGTGTGAACGCTAGAGAATTTCACATGAGTAAAAGATTAGAATTTCTTAATCGAATTTCTTGTTTGGAGTTCATTTGCAAGGCACTCAGGAGAAATTTAATACTTTTTTAAAACTTTTAATATTGAACACTTCTTAGGTATAATCCTTTTGTTTTAGTCATTGGTATATATGCTGATGCAGTTTTATCCTTCACCAAATATTCTATATCCAATGGTCTAAGATTTTCTTTTCCCACTTCTAAAAGGCTGCCTATTACAATTCTCATCATATTCCATAAGAAATCATCTCCATTAATCTCTATTTCAATGATGCCAGCTTCTTCTGTGATATTGATATAATTAATAGTTTTAATAGTATCTCTCACAGTTTCCGTCACTGTAGAAAAACTTTCAAAGTCATGAGTTCCAACCAAAGCCTTTGCCGTAATTCTCATTTCTTCTAAATCCAGTTTTACATCAGTGTGATAAACATATTTTCTATTAAATACATCTCTTAATTCATTATTATTTATTTTGTATACATATGTCTTTGATTTTATGTTGTAGGCTGCATGAAATTTCTCACTTGCTTCCACCATAGATTTTACTACTATATCTTCTGGCAGCTCTTCACATAGGCAATCTAATATAGTATCGTCGCTTAAGTTACAGCTAGTATGAAAGTTTGCAATATAATTTTCAGCATGTACTCCTACATCGCTTCTTTCACATCCTGAAATTTTCACTGCCTCTCCTGTGATTTTGGATAATACTTCTTCTAACTTACCTTGAAGTGTTAAGTCATTATCACCTTGCTTTTGCCACCCTTTATATCTGCTTCCATCAAATTCTAATACCATCTTTAAATTTTTCATATATATCCACCTTTAATTTGTTTAATTATTTATAACTTAATTTTACCCAAGTAACATTTTAATTATATCTTTCACACTAAAATAAAACTACTATATTTTTAATAAATTGGCTCTTGATTATTCATAGAAAAGCCATCACCTATTACGTCTAACTTGTCCACAGTATCTTCTTTTATATCCACAGGTTTTAGTTTTTTTACAATACCAAAGGGTTCATTTAAGGAAAGTTTATCTCCACGTCCCGATATAACCCACAAGGTTTTATAGCCCCTTGGTGTTACCCTTAAGTTTTCCTCTCCCTTTCCATCTGTAAAATATATTAATATGTTTGTGTTTGTATTATTTACATAGTTGAATACCGGTGTAAATTTTGTGCCACCACCGCTGCTACTACGCTTTCTTATATTGTTAATAGATTTTACTTTATATACTTGCCTTATTTCTGAATCACATTCTATAAGAGTTATTTCATGCTTATAAGTTTTTATAATATTAAAAACTTCCTTTACCGCACCATTAAACTCCTCCTCGCTTATGCTACCACTTATGTCTATAGCTAGGGTAATTCTAGCTGTATGTCCTCTTAGTTCTCCTCTTAGATCTAGCCTATTAGGTTGCCGTCTACTTCTTCTTGAAACGGTCCTTTTTTTGTCACTTTCTAATGTTCCCATTATCCTCTTTAGATACATATTCCAAGGAATTTCACTTTTTGTACCCGCAAGTCCCTTTAGCATCTCTTGTAAATAAGCAGGATTTGATCCCTTATCTGATAGCCTGGCAAGTTTCTCAGTGAAATCTTTAAGAGTCTCCTCGTCCACCTCTGTTGATTCTTCCCACAAATCATGAGTTCTCTTTGCAACATATTCTTTTTCTACATTATCTTCCTTAGAATCATCCTCTTCACTTTCCTCCTTCTCCTGGAGTAAACTTAAGGCAAGTTGAATTTCATCAGTGTAGTACTCCATAGTCATATAAGGCTGCATTTTTAAACTATACTTAATGTTTATCTGCTCTAAGGTTGTAGCATAGGGCGGAAGATAATCTATATGTTGGTTCACCACTATATCCATTGCCATATTAATTGCCAAGGTACTATATTTCTTTTTAAGTTTTCTTCCACGATTTAAGTGAAAGGACAATATATGATGAATCTCATGTTTAATAGTGCTCTTCATCTGCTGCTCAGTAAGATTTAAAAATATATAGGGGTTAAAGTAAATTATATACTTAGATAACTTAAAGTTCACAGCAGTGGGTGTTGCTATATCATATCTTATCTCCCTGGACATTTGAAGTAGAAAATATCCATAAAAGTTTCTTTTCTCTTCTATAAGCATATAATTAACATTTGCCACAAGTTTCAAGAAATTTTCTGTAAAATCCTTTGGCATCTTCTCAATACTTTTCACATTAGAAATCTCATCATAAAGTGAGTCTTTAAGGTTATCAAAACTTATTCCCATAATTTCACCTAGCCCTTAATTTCGCCATAAGCCTTAAAATACATTTCAACGAAAGCTTGATTTTCCAAACAAAACTTGTAAATATCCTTATGACTTTCCTTAATATCCTGCATAATTCCAAGCCTTAAGTCCACAGGGTAGAACTCCATAAATTCCACTAACCTTTTTATATCGCTGCTTAAAATCTCCTTGTTACTTAAAGTTCTTAATATATTGTTTGCAATCAAATATAATCTAGTGTGACTTTCCGTCTTTACCTTTTCTACTATTTCCTGTGGTAATTCTGTATTTTCAAATACCTCTTCATATGAAATTAAAGGTTCATTGTCTTCCTCTGCAAAGCTCATAAACTCATGAGCAATTCGGTTACCCAAACTACCCTTTAATATATTTAAAAATACTCTTTTAGGAATTATATCCTTCTTCTTTTTATATATTCCATAACTTTTAGAAACCCTTTCAAAGCTTCTAGGCGTTGCTTTTACCTTCTCATCTCTGTGAGTGTTATGTAAGTATTCTGGGAACGTAGATATAAACTCTATAACCTTTTGCTCTAGTTTATTTTCACTAGCCCATGCCAGCCAAGCTTTTGAATCGCTTTCCATGTGCAGCCAAACAAATCTATTTTCTTGTGCTGCATCCATATCAACTACTTGATAATCAAATTCTTCTCCATATTTACTAGAAGGGTTCATAGCAGCTAAAATTTTTACTTTTTCATGAAGTTTATATCCATTTATCTCTCTATTTAAAATTAGATTCATAAGTTCTTGTTGAACTGTATGCTCACAACGGTTAATCTCGTCAATAAATAAAAATACCTCTTTACCCTCTGCTATCAATCCATCTATTTCTTGTAGTTTTGTGTGAACAGCATAAACCGTTCCCTTTCTAAAAGCATCCCTGCCTTTATCATCCTTAAAACTAACCTCCTCAACGGTAGGAAGCCCCCCTATTTCTCCTTCTTTCAAAAGGTTTCCATCTATAATAACTAAGTCCCAACCTTTCTTCTTTGAAAGAGTCCTAGCTAATGCAGTTTTCCCTATTCCACTTTGTCCTACAATTAACGGTACTTCATTTGTCTCTATAACAAGCTCCACACTTAGTAATGTATCCTTAAAATTCATTAATCTATCACCTCTTACATCATCTTTAGCTTTTCATCAACTGCTATTTTCTTGCAAGTCTCACTACCATACTTATAAATAAAAATCATTTTGTCCATAGATATATTCCCATACTTCTCATTTATACTGTCACAATTTATAAAATCTCTTACATATTTTTCTGATACACTTTCTTTAGATAATACCTCTTTAAAAGCAATCTCTACAGAATTTTGCGGTAGATCATTGATAATGTATTTCATTACCAAGGCATTGCTCTTTAAAAATAATATCTTTTTATTTTCATCTATGTATGAAATGAACTTTATGGCAGCTTCATTTTCAGCAATTGCTATGAGCTCTGCCTTTAAAGTTGCATTTTCTATATATCTTAAAGCATCATAATTTCTTTTTATAGCTAGAATCTGTATTTCTTCAGTTGGATTATCTATGTATTTTATGGAATCATAATCTTTTTCTATAGCTACTCTTTGCAATAGAATGCTTGGATTTCTAGCATATTTTATTGAATATCCCTTTTGATCAATTCCTATTTTTATTAATTCTTCGCAAGGATTTGCAATAAATTCTAAGGTATTCCATAGCTTAGACACAACATATTTTTTCATATCATAAGTTGGACTTTCTATAAACTCAATTGCCCGAGGATTACTTTTTATTGCAAGCTTCTGCATTTCTTTTGTAGCATCTTTTATATAGCGTATCAATAATCCATCTTTCTTTATGGCTGTAAGTTTCATTTCATCACTTGGATTTTCAATGCTTTTTATAACAATTGCGTTACGTTTTATCATTTCAAGGATTTTATCTTCTGTCATAAAAGTACACCTCTATACTCGGCATTTTCGAAAGATTATCTAGTGCTCCCTTACCTCATTTCTTTCAATATACCTTAATAATTTAAAGTTGCTAAACTTCTAAAATTTATTATATACACCTAAAATTATTATAACACAAAAAGAATAAATTTAATTTTCTACGCATTAAAAAAAGAGATATTTCTATCTCTTTAATAAACAAATCTAAAGTTTTATAATTTATAATCCAAGGTACCGTTGCCCCGATTTTGACACCTATCTTTTCGATAGGTGGGTGTCCTCAGAGATGTTTAACAGTCCTTGCCAATTTAAATACACTGGGCTTATAGGCCACATCCACATCTTGATTTTGAACTCCCGTATTTGTGATGTAGGTTGAAAATAGGAGCTTCACGAATATCTCAGAAATATAAATTTATAAAGTTTTCAAATATGTTTTATTACTATCTATTAACTTTATTATATCAGAATTAAAACTAATTTCAATAGTAATTTATGGTTTTTTAAAAATAAATATGCTAAGCAATACTATGTTGTTTTAGTGAATTTTCTTTTGAATTTTCATTTGTATCCCCAGTTTTATATTCCCTTTGCATATTTTTCATAGTGTTTAATATAACGTGATCTGTAATGCTCATACCCTCTACAGATAAAACACCTAAATTTCTAATTGTAGCTTCTGCCGTCTCTGCAATGATTCCGTTCCTCGCCTGCACAATAGAATCATTTATAGCTAATATTGCAGATTGTACAGCAACTGATGCAGAAGTTGAAAGCTTTATTGCACAACCTTCCTTAGCACCGTCACATATCATCCCGCTTGTATTTGCAAGGGTATTCTTTATGACTCCATCTATTTGATCTTCTGTAGCTCCCATTAGCCATGCTATAGCTATTCCTGCGCCAGTTCCAGCTGCAACCCCACAAGCACAAAGCGCTGATAATCTTCCTATATAATGCTTTATGTAACTGTTCATAATATGACTTATTGCCACTGCCTTAGCCAGCTTTTCATCATCTACATTAAATTTATTTTTATATGCAACTATGGGAAGAATTGCTGTTAGCCCATTGTTTCCACTTCCATTACTACTCATTACAGATACATTTATTCCTGACATTCTCGCATCACTAGCAGCCGCTGTGAGCATCATTGAAGAAGTCATTAAGTCTTCTGACAAAAACCCTTGCTCTACACTTTTCAAAAGACTAAAGCCAACTCCCATACCCAGTTTTTCTTTAAGTCCTAGCTGAGCTATTGCTTCATTCATCACTATTCCATCTAACATAAAGGCAATATCCCTATGCGGAATTTCTTCAATTTCCTTTATAATATCTCTTATCTTTAAACTATATAAAACATTCTTTGTATTACTACTACTCGTATCCTCTTTTCTAACATCTAGTAGAACTTCTCCAAGCTTTTCAATATAAACAAATCTATTATGTTTTCCACTGATAATTACCTTGCATTCACCTTTGTCTGTTACAAGATTTACTTCTACATAAACCTTATCTGATGTATCTTTAATATCTAATGATAACTTTCCACTATGTAAGAAGCCTTTTGCAATCTCTACATTTTCTTTACTTATTCCCTCAAGTACATTTAAATCTTTTTCACTTTCTCCGCCCATAAACCCTAAAGCAGCCGCAATATATAGTCCAACTTCCTCAGTATTTGGTATACCAACTGACAAACCATTTTTATATATATTAGGACTAACAAAAACTTCTGCTTTTTCTATATAATTAAAATTTATTAATTCCTTAGCCTTTGCACAGGCAAGAGCAACAGCTACTGGCTCAGTACATCCCATTGCAGGAACAACTTCTTCCTTTAATGTCTCAACTATAAGATTTCTTAATTTCATAAAATCACTCCTCTACAAATTATCTTAATACATATTAAAGCAATATCTATGCCAACAATTTTTTACTTGAAATAGCCCTTTGTATACTTCTTTTTCTCAAAATGATACATTGCAAACAAAAACAGTATCATAATGAGAATTAATTCTCATTATGATACTGTTTAATTTCATACTCTTTTATCTTTCTATATAGAGTCGCTCTACTTAATTCCAAAGCCATAGCCGCCTTTGTAATTGCCTGCTTGTCTTGTCCAAAATAATCCAGTGCCTTTTGAATCTCTTTTTTCTCTAGCTCCTTAACAGGTATAATGCCTATATCTCCCTTACCCTTTAAGTCAATTTCAGGTGTTTTGGTTCTTAGTTTCTTGGGTAAATCTGCAACTTCGATAATGCCACTACCACACATATTTACAGCATATTCTATGGTATTTTCAAGTTCACGTACATTACCAGGCCACTGATAATTCATAAAAACTTCTAAGGAGCAATTATCTATGTTATTTATATGTTTTTCAAGTTTAGTGTTACATTTTTCTAAAAGATAGTCTACAAGAATTACTATATCTTCTTTTCGCTCTCTTAAAGGAGGTATATTGAGCGGAATTACATTTAATCTATAAAACAAATCTTGCCTAAACTCTCCCTCTAACACTTTTT
Source organism: Clostridium sp. CS001 (assembly GCF_020443565.1). Classification (GTDB taxonomy): domain Bacteria; phylum Bacillota; class Clostridia; order Clostridiales; family Clostridiaceae; genus Clostridium_AD. The sequence goes on along the minus strand of NZ_JAIZZN010000017.1, from coordinate 48,588 downwards.
TTTCTAATTCCTTATTTGTAGCTGCTATAATTCTCACATCTATAGGAATAGATTCCTTACCACCAACCTTCTCAATAACATGCTCCTGCAATACCCGTAGCAATTTAGCTTGAAGGTGAATTGGCATATCCCCTATTTCATCTAAGAATATGGTTCCCATATTTGCAAGTTCAAATTTCCCTGAGGTTCCGCCCCGTCTTGCTCCTGTAAATGCACCATCTTCATATCCAAAAAACTCGCTTTCTAACAGTTGTTCTGGAATAGCCGCACAATTTATTGGAATAAATGGTCCCTTAGCTCTATTACTATTAAAGTGAACAGCCCTAGCAAACAACTCTTTTCCAGTTCCACTTTCACCTTGAATAAGTACGGTAGAAGTAGACTTAGATGCTTTTTCTGCTTCTTTTTTAACCTGATCTAAGCAATGGCTACTCCCTATAATACTGTCAAAGGAAGTAACAATAGTCCCTGTGGTAATATTGTTAACTGTCTTTAACAAATCAGAAATATTGCTAAAGGTGCATACTATCCCTACACTCTTATCACCAATACTAATAGACTTTGCATCAAAAACCCCTCTAAAATGATAATTACTCCCATTGTACGTAAACTCTTTATTTGTTAAGTTTTTATGCTTTTCAATAAGGCAATTAAAATCTAAGTTTCCAATAAGATCTCTTATATTGGTATTTAAAATTTCCTTTCCTGAAATCCTAAATAACTCCACAGCTTTGGTATTATAATGAAGAACAGCACCCCGGTGATCCGTTGCGATAATTCCTCTGTCAACAGAATCTAGAACTATCTCAAGTTCCCCTGCCAAAAGCTTTATTTGTTCTGTATTTTCCTGTTCTATTACCTTTGAAGATATTAAATCTGCCATTCTATTTAAGAAATTCATTAGGTTTGCTTGATTGCTTATAATAGCCTTTCGTTGCTCTTCTTCAAAAGCAATTAGCCCAATTACCCCCACGGTGTCATTACCTACATTAATAGGGCAACAAACCTCTGCAAACTCCTCACAAGTTTCCACATTATCACACTTTAAACAAGTAAAATGCTGCCCTGGATTTTCAATAATGAGACTTTCTCCTTGCGTTAAAACAAATCCAAAGGCGGAGTTTTCATTTACTTTCTCACCAATACAATTTCTATATCTTCCTGTCCCTGCAATTCTATTATAATTGTTATCTACAACAGTTACATCTACTCCTATAACACTTGATATTGCCTCAGAAATCATTTGAACATTTGAAACAATCCTTATCAAATCCATCCCTATCGCTCCTTTTAAACATCTAGTGCCACCCACGTGGCAAGTGGCAAGTTTAATAGCTAGTCTTTCCCTTAAATCTTACCACTATAAAATATTAAATATAAGTCATTCTTTATAAAATCCTAAAATTAATACAAATCATAAACTTGGGAATACTAATAGTTGAAAGGAGCTGTTATTAATGGATGAAGGTTTAATGACATTTGTGAGAGGAATTATTGGATTTTTCACCTTACTTATATTCACTCGCGTTCTCGGCAAACAACAGGTTAGTCAGCTGACTTTTTTTGATTATGTAGTTGGCATAACTATAGGTTCCACAGCCTCTTCTCTAACTACAGACTTAACTAGTAGGGCATGGCCACATTGGGTAGGCTTATTTACTTGGACTTTCTTGTGCCTGATTTTACAGCTTGTAGTTGTTAAATCAAAATCTGCTGAAAAATACCTAGATGGGAATCCTAGCATTATTATTGCAAATGGGAAAGTGCTTGAGAAATCCATGAAAGAATCGCGTTATACCATAGGTGATCTTTTAGCACAATTAAGAGATAAGGGTATCTTTGACTTAGATGATGTAGCCTTTGCAGTTCTTGAAAAAGATGGTCAATTGTCTATCTTAAAAAAATCTGAATGCGACTCAGTGTCTCCAAAGGATTTAAAGCTCAAGGTTTCCCCTGCTAGTATTAGCTGTGAAGTGATTTGTGACGGCTCTATTATAGATGAAAACTTAACAAGCATTAATAGAAATAAAAAATGGCTAATGAATAAATTGAAAAAACAAGATATTAGTGATGTTTCAGAAGTATTCTTAGCCACTTACAATGCTTCAAGTGGTTTACATATAGATCTTTACGATGATAATTTAAAGGATGAAAGCAAGTAAAATGAAGGTGGTGATTTTATCCCGATGAAAAAGTTTATATCATTTGCAATACCAGTAATTACTTTGTCTGTCTTTGTATTATTAATGCTAGGAGGTAATTTTCTAAAAAATCCTAACAATCCTTCAGAAGATGTAATTTCTTTTGTAGAACTATCCATCGAACATGCAAAAGCTGAAAAATGGACTCTACTTCATGAAGATATAGTAAGTATTGATACTGCTTGGAAAAAAATTATGCCACGTATTCAATTTAGTGTTGAAAGAGACGAACTGTATAATATAAGTTTAAACATTGCAAGACTTAGAGGTTCCATATCTGCTGAAGATAAAACTAGTACTCTTATAGAATTAAATGAAGTTATTGAAAATTGGGCTGAACTAACAAGGTAATAACTAAAAAAAAAAAACTTTATACATTACTTATTATTTGCGCTAAAGTTTTATTTCTAAATTCCTTATCCCTTGTGACTTCAGTTCCAAACCAACAAGGTACTTCAAAATTATTTGCGGAATCAATGTCGATAAATTCAACCTCTACCACCTTTAAATCTTCAAAATTTTCATATATATCTAATTCAGCAACATCAACTTTGTTTAGAGGTATTTCGTATCTTCTTTTTTTTAACACTAAACCTGCTACTTTATCGCTCAATTCTTCATATGTGTTTTGAGATATTTCTATTTCATATTCTTCCCTTGCAATATCTCCATCTGATTTCACAGTCAAATAAAACTTCTCATCTTTTTTTCTTGTTCTTACTTCTGGAAAAAAAGATAAATAACCTTGTTCAATATCGATAGCCTGTACATTTGTTAAATCTGGCATTTTTTTAATTAAAAACTTTCTTTCTATTTCCATTTTAAAATATCCTTTCTGTATTTTGATTTTCTCATATATCCTTATAAACAAAAAATAATTGTAACTATTTTTTTACTCTACCTTGCTGCATATGATTTCAAAAAACAATATCTACTTTTCAACCAAACTGTTTTTTCTTATATTATGCTAGCAATCTATACTTTTAGTTAAAGCATAATATAAGAAAAAACCTTTTATTTAATCTAGAATTGATTTTTAACCCCCACATGAAGTTCATGTAATGCCCTAGTTGCCATCACATATCTAAGTTTATCCTCTTGTTTATATTCATCTGCATCACTTTGCTTATCTAATACCATGACCACAGCATCAAATTCAAGTCCCTTAGCAAAATATGATGGAATAACAACAATTCCACTATGGTATACAGCATTTTCTTTATTTATAATTCTAACCTTTTCACTATCTTTAATTAATTCAAAGACATCTTCAGCTTCGTTTATATCTTTACAGATAATTGCAATATTTTCATAAGTTTTATTTTTAAACACTGCTATTTTACTAAGAATAAATTCTTTAAGTTCATCCTTATTTGAAATTAATTTCTCCGTTACTACTTCACCATTTCTAACTATAGGGACAATAGGTTCTGCATCCAAATATTTATTAGCATACTCCATAATCTCTTTTGTAGATCTGTAGCTAGTATTTAGCTTAAATTCCTCCACATTGCACTCTGGAAGTATTTCTTTTATGTTAAGCATAGGAAGCTTTCCTTCATATGGAATCATTCTTTGGTTACTATCTCCAACTATAGTAAAGGAAGTGCACTTTGTTAATTCCTTTATTACCAGGAATTGAAGATGGTTATAGTCCTGAGCTTCATCAATTACTACATGTTTTATTTCCTCAGAAAGCTTTATTCCTTCCATCTTAATCTTTAAATATAAGATACCACTTAAATCATTTTCAGTTAGCACCTTATAGTCATTTATTTTATTGTATAACTCAACACAATTTTCATTTTCAAGAAAAGTAAAGTTTCTTTTTAACTTTATTACTTCTTTAATAACTTCACGTATTTTAAGTCTTCTATTAAAATCTAAATCACTTACTTTAAAATTTTGCTCTTCCTCAGATAGATCCTTTATAGCATTCTGATATTCATTTTGTATAAATCTAACCTTTTCATCCCTAGCATCTCTAATTTTAGAATAAATAATTCTTTTAATCTTCTTACTTCTTCTAAATAAAGGCATGGTTTTATAATGATTATAAAACATATCCATTATATCTTCCTTAGATACTATTATTTCATCCATGAAAAGTAAATCTTCCATTTCAAAGTATTCACTATCTAATCTTTCTATTGATTCATCAAGAAAGTGCATATACTCTATAGAATTTTTATACTTAATGTCCTTCGTAAATTCCTTTTCCCCACTAAGTACTTTTTCCATGTATTCTTTTAGACTCATTACTTCTGAAAGTTCTAAAATATCAAAAGCAAAGTCCCTAAAGGTGGTTTGTTTAACTCCAGATTCCCCAAGGCTTGGTAGCACTGAAGATATATACTCCATAAACACGTTGTTTGGCCCTAATATTAAAACCTTGTCTTCTAGTACTTTTCTGTAATTATAGAGTAAATATGCCACCCTATGAAGTGCTATAGTAGTTTTCCCACTTCCAGCCACACCATCCACGACAATAGTTTTAGTTCGTGGTTGTCTTATTAAATCGTCTTGTTCCTTTTGTATTGTCATTATTATATCTTTTAACTTTTCTCCTGCATTGCTACTAAGCACCATTTGAAGTATTTCATCTTTTATATCTAGTGCTGAATCAAACATACCAAAAAGTTTTTCTTTTTTTATAATAAATTGTCTTTTAGCCAAAATGTTTACTAATATCTTCTCTTTTGGCGCATCATAAGATGCTTCCCCTAATGCACCTGCATAAAATAATGATGCAACAGGAGCTCTCCAATCCACTATTAAAGGCTCAAAGGTATTTTGTGGAGTAACTCCAAACCTTCCTATATACATTTTATCAATGCCAAAGTCTTCCTCTGAAAAATCTATTCTTCCAAAATAAGGGGAACTCTTAAGCGCAGTTAACTCCTTAAGTCTTCTATCAATAGTTTTGAAAGCCTCTTCCATGACATATCTCTCATGATCAAAATATTCTATTCCCATATCTTCATCATCCCTATAGTCTTCAATTACACTTTTTCTATAGTCTAAAATATATTGTAGAATTTCCTTCCTTTTCTCAATGTAGTTAAGGATTTCTTCACTAATAACTTGAGTGGATTCTCTTAACTTTTCTTCTTCTACATTAAATTCTAATTGCTTTTTTAATTCCACTTCTAAAAGACTAGCCTCTACATCATATTCAGTATCCTTATTATTCAAAACTATCACCCCATTTCAATGATTTTACCTTGTATCTATAAAATTTCATGCCATCCAATAATATCAGAAATACCAAGACCCGGAAAATCATTGATGATTATCTTATTTGCTGAAATGCTTGCTCCTCCAATTATTGAATCTTGCTCAAATAACAATATAGTATCTAGATCCGCTTTAATCATATTAGATTTTGATGCTGCAAAACTAGCCGCTGCAGTTATTCCTATTCTGCTTTCTAGCATACATCCCATCATGCATCTTATACCCATATTTTCTGCCATGTTATATATTTTTATTGCATTATTGATGCCTCCGCACTTCATAAGCTTTATACTTATGAGGTCTGCCGCTCTTTTTTCAATTATTTTAAAGGCATCTGATGGTCCAAAAACCGCTTCGTCTGCAAGGATTTTTGTTGACACATTGTCTGTAACGTATTTTAGTCCATCAATATCCCAAGCCTTAACTGGCTGTTCAACAAATTCAATATCTAATCCCATATCTTCAAACTTTCTGATAATACTTACAGCTTCCTTTGGAGCCCACCCCTGGTTAGCATCTACTCTTATTTTTATTCCTCGCCTTACTGCTGTTCTTACTGCTTTTACTCTTTCTATGTCAAGGTCTATATCATTCCCAATCTTTACTTTTAAATAAGTGTACCCATCTAATACAGCTTCTAAAGATTTCCCCACCATATGCTCCACTGTATCATTTGCAATTGTAATATCTGTGGTCAGTGTAGTTTTATATCCTCCTAGAAACTTATAAAGTGGCAATCCATACCTCTTACAATACAAATCGTATATTGCAATATCTATAGCTGCCTTTGCACTATTATTTCCAAAAATGGAATTATGAATAATTTTCATAATTCCTTCAAGATTATCAATATCCAGGCCTATAATTTCATCTTTCATATGGTTTATTGCACCTACAATTGAATTCATTGTTTCTCCTGTTATTAACGGTGTCGGTGCTGCACTACCATAGCCGATTTCCCCTGTATCTGTAATTATTTTTATAACTATTTCATCTGAATATGTAAGAGTTTTCTTTCCTACTCTATATGGATGTTTTAATGCAATATTAATTTTTCCTATTTTAATATCTTGTATCTTCATACTTATCCCTCACTTAAATTTAATATTTTAAATTTAACTTAACCTGCTTATAAATTTATTAACAAACTATTAATAGCATAATATTTTATTATACCCCTATTTCTATTTTAAATCTATGCTTATTTAATAAATTCAATGACCAATATTTTTTTAAATTCACCTCTTATAAAATATTTAGACCTACATCTTATTTTGTAAGATATAGGTCTAAAATTTATTTTCTATTGTTAAAACATATGTTTACTTTGCTAATTCATATAATGCATGAGCATATATTTTAGCATTTTTAATTAAATTATCTATAGTGATATATTCATTTGGTTTGTGGATAGTATCTTCTTCTCCTGGAAACATTGGTCCAAAAGCTACAGTGTTAGGCATCTCTTTAGCATAAGTACCACCACCTATAGACACTAGCTTAGCTTCTTCACCAGTTTGTTCTGTGTAAACCTTTTGAAGTGCTTTAATAATTGGACTATCTGGTGAAAAGTATAATGGTTCTTGATGCACAAACTTTTCTACTCTTATTCCTGCCCCTTCTATTCTATCATTGAATGGATTCATCATATCTTCTAATTTGTTTGTCACAGGATATCTTAAATTTAAAGTTACTGTAGCTGATTTTTCATCCATGCTTATTACTCCAACATTAAAAGATAACTTGCCTGAATCCTTATCTTCAAGGCAAATACCAAAAGACTCTCCATGTACTTCCATACCTATATTTTTATTTAAAAACTCTATGAATTCTGACACGTCATTTAACCCAAGTTCTAAAGTTCCAAGGAAAGCAACTAATTGCATTATACCATTGCGTCCAAGTTGTGGTAAACTTCCGTGAGCTGATTCTCCTACAGATTTAATTATTACCATGTTTTCTTTAACTTCTGCTGAAATTTTATAATCCATTTTTTTCGCAAATGTCTCCACTGATTTTATGGTGCTTTGTGCATCCTTAGCTATAATCCCTGCTTCACAATAATCAGGCACCATGTTAGCTGCTTGCCCGCCTTTTATGTATTTTATAAGATTCTCACCTTGTCCTATATTATTAAAATCCTTTACAATATTGAAAATAGTTATACCTTTTTCTCCATTGATTATTGGATAGTCTGCATCTGGCGTAAATCCAGCAACTGGTGGCTTCTCTCTTTCCAAATAATGTTCAAGTTCCTTGCTTCCAGTTTCCTCATTAGTTCCAAATAATACTCTAATTCTTTTAGAAAGAGGCAATTTTGCATCCTTAATTGCTTTTAATCCGTACAGTGTTGCCATTATCGGACCCTTATCATCTGTAGTTCCACGTCCATACATTCTTCCATCATGAATCTCTGCTCCATAAGCTGGGTAAATCCATCCATCTCCTTCTGGAACAACATCTAAGTGGCCTAAGGCTACAACATAATCTTCGCCCTGTCCGTGCTCTGCATATCCAACATATCCATCTAAGTTAACTGTGTGAAAACCCAATTCTTTTGCTACGTTTAATGCACATTCTAATGACTTAGCTACACCCTCTCCAAACGGCATTCCCGGTTTTGGCTGGCTTTCTATACTTTTGATTCTAACAATATCTTGAGTTGATTTAATAATTTCTTCTTTCATATAATCAATTAATTTATTCAATTGCATTTTGTTTTACCTCCAGTAATAGTCCACAAAAGTGGCTTATTTTATTATTTTAATTTTCCAAATCTACTAAAAGGACTAATAATAATTCTTGCCTTCCCCATTATATCCTTCGTAGGTATATAAGGCTGATTCCAATATCTTGCATCAGAGGAATTTGCCCTGTTGTCTCCCATAAAAAAGTAACTGTCTTGTGGAACCTTGAATTTTCCTATTTTGCCACCGGGATATACAACATAGCTCTCATCTACTTTTTTTTGATTCACATATACCGACCCATCTTCTTTAATATCCACTTCATCATTTGGTAATCCTATAAGCCGCTTTATTAGATCCTCACCTAATTCATCAGAATGAAATACTATTACATCTCCATTTTTAAGATTATTCTTATTATGAACTCTTGTTACTAAAATTTTATCCTTTAGGTTTATAGTAGGTAGCATAGATCCTGTTGGAACAGTAACATTAAAGAAAACAAATTTGTTTATCAAAAACGCTATTATAATTGCAGCGATTATAGGTAATATCCAATCTTTAAATACTTTTTTCATAATATCCATAATTATCTCCTCTCAAAACTAGTACATTAACATTTTATCACAATGTTTATATTATACTAGTATTAAAAGTTATTATATATTAACATTTAATAAATTTTTTATTTTATTTCTTATGTTCAAAATAATCTGCAATTTTTACCCATATGATTTTATTTCTAGGCATATACTACTGATACCCATTTACCACCACTTCAAGGCATCCTGTATTAGGTTCAATAATCAATCCATGAATATTAACATCCTTAGGAATTAGAGGATGATTTTTAATTGCATTTACGCTTTCTTTTACTGATTCCTCTACAGTTTCAAATCCATGAAGCCAATGCCCAACATCTATACCTGAATTATATAATGTAGATATAGTTTCTTTTGATACTCCTCTATCTATTATCTTCTTCATAATACTCTCTGTATTTAGATTACTCATACCACAACCATGATGCCCAACAACCATTACGTCTTCGGCTCCAAATTCATAAATAGCCACAATTATACTCCTTATAATACTGCCAAAGGGATGCATTATGGTAGCACCTGCATTTTTAATTATTTTAGCATCTCCATTCTTAATATTCATTGCTTTTGGCAATAATTCTGTTAACCTAGTATCCATACATGATAAAATCACTAGCTTTTTATTTGGATTCTTCGTTGTTATGTATTTTTCATATTTTTTATCTTTTACAAATTCATTGTTATATAATAATATTTCATCTAATCTTTTTACATCCACATTAAGCACCTCACAAATATTTTGAAATCATATCCTACAGTTTTTGTATAACTTACAATTAAATAATAAAAAATAACATCCCCATAATACTGATTTTACTATTTTTGTTAAAACCCAACAACTTCAATTCCAGCTATATAACAAATATCTTCGCAAGCAATTCCGTTTTGCTTATTATATAATTTGATTTTAACTTTACCTGAAACCTCTTCCTTTATTACTTTTATCATCTCACCTTGCTTTGGTGCAATTAATTCTCCTGTTTCATTTAGATACGCTTCTATTTTAAGCTTCACCTTGTTATTCTCTAATGTTATTATTATCTTTTCCTTGGTTATACTTTCAACTCTTAATTTGCTATTATTATAAGTTGCAAACCGATATTCAACTCCAGCTATGATTAAATTGCATATGAATCCTAAAAAGTTTTTTCCCATGAAGGGTATATCAGCTATTGAACAAAAAATGCTAGTATCGCTATTATTGAAATTGTTACTTTGTATCCAAATGTATCTTTCTGGAAATGAAGTTCCCCAGTCCTTTTCAATGTATCCTTTTCCATCATGGAAATCTACGTCTTCACTATCAATCCTAATTGTTCCATTGACTCGATGATTCATACTTACAATGCCATGATAGCATTCCATTTTAGGTATATATGCAAAAAAAACCATTATATTAGGAGTTAAAACAGATTTTTTTATGGTGGTAAATAGATCTAGATTCAATTTTCCTTCTATATCAATATTATTATCTACCATTTTAATTGTTATCGTTGATTCTGTGAAAATGTTATCTGCTATCTGAAGCCTAAAAGGATTATTATTAAACTTAAAATCCTCAATTGGATATTTAACATAACCTGTTTTTATAAGTTTCTTATTATCATCATCTAAGCTTACATATATATATTGAACGAAACTATGAACATCATTATTAAACGAGCTAATTCCGGGTATAAAACTTATTACTCTTTTATGATCCCTAGAAACTTGTTTATAATACCAACCTTCGAAATAATTTTCTTTCTTGCTACTACCCTGAAATAATAGCGGATTTCTAATTTTATTTAACCACATATTTATACTCTCCTGTCTCCTTTACCAAATCTCAATATAATGCACTTCTTTGCTTTTTTAGAACTTTGAGTTATGTACACAAAAGGGATGCCTAACTGACACCCCAAAATAATGACCTTCTACTAATGTTGCGACCTCTAATTCAACCTTTCTTTTAATGATTCATACCAGTGTATATAAAAACTGCATCCCTCAAAAAAGCTGCTGTTCCAGGTTGCTTCTCATCATAGTATGCTGTGAATCTTTCATCATCAACATACATTTGGGCAAGACCTGCATGTGCCTCTTTGCTATACTCACTCCAATAATATGTGAGCCACTTCTTGTGCAAATCAGCTGCTTTTTGTGCTATATCACTAGCTGGGTCACCATTTTTAAAAGCTTCTGCTAATGTTGCTATTACTTGCTCCGTTAGTTTTGTCACCTCACCATATTGCTCCTGCGTCATGTTCATCATTTTTGCATTTGACTTTTCAATTGTATCCTTCCCATATTTCTCTCTTATTTCTTTACCATACTTTTTCTCATTATTATCGATGATATTTTTCTTAAAGCCTTCAAATTTTTCTTTATTACTCATTTTAATTACCCCTCCTGTTAATGCTATTGTTTTATCCACATTAGCTATTAAAGTATCCAATTGATTTCTTTTTTCCAGGAGCTTTTCACGATGTTCCCTAAGTGCAATAGTTCCATCAAAGGAAGGTGATGTTACTATTTCTTTTATACTATCTAAACTCACCCCTAGTTCTCTGTAAAACAGTATTTGCTGTAACCCATCAACTTCTATTTCACCGTAGATTCGATATCCTGATGAATTAATTCTTGCCGGCTTAAGAATTCCTATTTCATCATAATACCTAAGTGTTCTGGTGCTTACACCTGCCAACTTCCCTAGCTTTTGCACTGTATATTCCATACGCTCATCTCCTTGCAATCTTATTGTACACATTCACGTAGCGTTAATGTCAACAGTATTGGTAAAATATTTTTAAATGTTACAAAAGTGATAAATCAGTAATTTCACATTGATTCTATATGTTTAACTTTAAAAGCAAACAATGCCCCACAAAGTCCACCAATAATATGAGCAAGTTGTGAAATATTATCTTGCGCAAAAACACCTCCAAATATTTCTCTACCTATGAATACAAAAAACACAATTATTAAAGTCAGTGGAATTCTACCCTTCTGTGCATTTGTAAAGGAGCTTAATATAATAAACATATAAACAATTCCGCTTGCCCCTAGCAGTGCAGCACTAGAGAAAATCACATGTATTAAGCCTGTAACAAAAGCTGTTACCAATATTAATTGTATTAAAACTTTGGAACCGTACTTCTCTTCTAGCATAGGCCCAGTTATTAAGATTATTATAAAATTTCCTGAAAAATGAGCCCAATTAGCATGACCTAGTATATAAGAAAAAAGCCTCACGTATTGCATAGGATCTAAAAAAGAAGTTCTGTAATTTGAAAAAAGCACTCTTGTCAAAGTGTCATTTGTTACATAACACAATAAGTAACTAGCAAGAGCTAAAAACGTAAAAGTTAATATTACAGGTGAATTGTATTGTATTTTTTTGAATTTTGAAATCATGACTTTTCTACCTCCTTTTTATATTTGCTTTACTTATTATAAACTGATTTATTTTATATATTTCTTACTAATAATTCATTATATATTTGCAATTAAAAAGTGGCAATAGAAATCCCCCAAACTTTAACTTAAGTCTGAGGGAACATAAATCATATTAAATTTTTTACTTAAGCATTTTATTGTCTGATGTATTCTCTTCCTTTTTCAGGTTTTTGTGGTGCTGCAGCTTGTATCTTATCAGCTTGATCTTTAGTTAAAATGCCTGCTGTTACAAGCTCAGTGAATATATTAGTATTTGAAGGTCTATTAGCCTTCATATAAGCAGTTCTTTCCTCTACAGTCATAGCTTTTAGCTTAGCCTTTTGTGCATCTCTTTCTGCTTTTTTAGCTTCCATTGCTACCTTTTTATCAGCATCAGTCATTGCATCAAATTTAGCCTTTTGTGCATCCATTTCAGCTTTTCTCGTAGCTTCTTTAGCTTTTAAGAATTCTGTTACCTTATCAGCTTCAATTTTAGTTATAACACCCGCTGTTACCTGAGTCGCTAATACTGTTCCTAAATAATTACTCTTTTGCATGCCTCCCTTTTGAATATCTCCACTTCTATGTTTAACACCTAATCTGCCTTCAATCTTAGTTTTAGTAGAGTTGTTAGCCTTAACATTATCTGCAAATGCTACAATTGCACTTGAAATAGTTATGCTCCCAACAATACCCAAAACAAGTAGTCTCTGATATAACTTTCTCTTTACCATAATAAAACCTCCTAAATTCATTTTAAGAAATTCTCATTCTTATCCTCTCATTATCAGCTTTATGTATGGCAATCGTGTTACAACTTTACAAATTTTACGTTAATTTTACCATATATATTCACACAATATTCACATTTATTATATCATGATATTAAATCATCATCTTGAAGTTCTTTAGCTACATTAAGTGGCCAAAATGGATTTCTTAAAAGCTCACAACCAATGTAATCTAAATATGTTATTTCAACAAAATTCCCCCAAACTAATTTAGTTTGAGGGAATATAAAATAAACTTCAGTTTTTATTTAAAATCCACTACATGCCACTTGCCACGTGGGTGGCACTAAGTTTAACCACACACTCCACATGCGCCGTCTGCGGAAACATGTCCACCGGCTGAATTTCTATAGTTTTATAGCCAAGCTCCCCTAAAATTCCCAGATCACGAGCTAAGGTTCCTGGATCACAAGACACATATACTATAGTTTTAGGCTTCATACTGCTGATAGCTTCCAAAAGTGATTTATCGCAACCCTTTCTTGGAGGGTCAACAACCACAACATCAGCACGTACTCCTTCACTAATAAGTTTTGGAATAACTCTCTCTGCTTCACCTACTATAAATTCTGTATTATGTACATTGTTTTCTTTGGCATTTATTTTGGCATTTTCAATAGCTTCTGGTACTATCTCTACACCGTATACTTTTTTAGCCTTTTGTGATAAAAATAAAGATATAGTTCCTGTACCACAGTAAGCATCTAGAACCACTTCTCCACCACTTAAATTTGCATACTCAAGTGCTTTACCATATAATACTTCTGTTTGAATTGAATTGACTTGGAAAAAGGATAGTGGAGAAACTTCAAATTTAAATTCACCTATGTAATCAGTTATAGTATCTTTTCCCCATAAGGTTTTACATTGGGCTCCTAGTATTACATTTGTCTTTTCATTATTAACATTTTGTACTATGCTAACTAGTCCTTGAATTTTTTTAGTCATTAAAGCTATAAATTCTTCTTTAAAAGGGAGACTCTTACCTTTAGTAACTACCACCACCATTACTTCCCCTGTTTTAAATCCTTTTCTAATCATAATATGACGAACAGATCCTTGATGATTTTCCTCATTGTAACTCTGAACACCATACTCTTTCATCCATTGTTTTGTTAGTTTCACCACAATATCTGCTACCTTGTCTTGAATATAGCAAGTTTCCATATTAATTATGTCGTGGCTTCTTGCTGCATAAAAACCAATGTTTACTTCTCCAGCCTTATTTGATACAGGTAATTGAACTTTATTTCTATAATTATAAGGATCCTTCATACCTATCGTAGGATGTATTATTACATCTTCGAGTTTCCCAATTCTGCCCATAACTTGCTTTACCCTATCAGTTTTAAAATCTAACTGCGCCTCATAGTCAACATGCTGTATATTACACCCTCCACAGTTTTTATAAATACTACAAACTGGTTCTATTCTACTTTTAGATGTTTCAATAATCTCTAGTAGTTTACCAAAGGCAAAGCTTTTAGACAGTTTAACAATTTTTACTTTTACCTTTTCTCCTACAATTGCACCAGCTACAAAAACGGTAAAATTGTCTATCTTTCCTACCCCTTCGCCCTCGTATCCCATATTGTCTATAGTCATTATGTAATCCATGTTTTTTTCAACAGGAATAACATAATTATCAAATTCTTTCTTACCCTTCATAATTTTCTCCTCTCTAATAATATCTATTTTAATTCTAGCAATTCTAGGCTACAATTTTAAAATGATAAGGCACAGGAAAATAAACAACAAGTAAACTATACTAGTTCATTTATTCCCTGCGCCTATTTAATTGTAACTAAAAAACAGCTACTGTAAATATATTTTTCATTTGATTAAAAGCTTAACTATTCTTTAAATGTCTCACATTGTGTTCTTTCGCTATTTAAAGCATCTATTCCACTTATTATAATATTATCTGCAATACATAAATCTTTTTCATTATGAACACAATTTGTAGCCTCGCATTTAATACTTGGACTCATCTTGATAATATCATGATTAAATGCTTGTTTTATTTCACCAATCACATTCATATTTAGTACATTTGTTAAGGAGTTTTTTAAACCCTTTTCGGCAAAGGTTTCGCATTGTGTTTCCTCAGTACTATGAGCATTTGCACCTGAAACATTGATATTACTTGCTGAGCATATTCCAGACATATTATTAACACACCTTGTTGCACTGCAGCTTAAAGTTCCAATCATGATTATCACTCCTATCATTTATTTTTAGATAAAGTCATGGTTATAGTTTTGCAATTTTTAGTTTCAGTTTCCAACTATAATTTATAGCCTTTAATTATAATTTGTAGCTTTTGATTTTATTATACTATACATATGAAGAATAAGTTAGAAGTAATCTTTATATTTTTATAAGATTTTCTATGTTTCTGCTTTTATAGACAAAAAAAGCACCATATAGGTGCTAAATAGAAATCAGTTGCCATACTGTTTTACCTGTAATTATAACCATATGTGTTTCAATTATACACAATCACGCCTCATGTTTCAACCTTTTTTTGGTAGTTATTAGTACTTTATATTAGCTCTTCCACTATATACGATACCTCTAGCTGCATCCATTGTTATAAATGAACCAGTTTTAATGATTTCTGCTGCTCCTGTTGCATTATATATTATTGGAATTCCTTTTGAGGTACATTCAATAACAACGCTTGAGCTTAGCTCATCTTCTTCTACAATGATTCCTGAAACTCTATCTAATATATCAATATATTCCCTATTTAATCTTTTCACTACTAAAATATCTCCATCTTGAATAGTATCATTAGCTTCTTTTGCAGATTTTACATAATGAGCTGTTCCACAAGCTGATGCACTTATATTCCCCTTACCTTGAAGTAATATATCCCCAACAACATGAACCTTCATCATATTTGTGCTACCTACGTAATTTGCAGGGATTCCAGCTGCAATAACTACTAAGTCTCCCTTTTCCACATAACCTGCTTCTAGTGCAATGTTTACAGACTTATCTATAAGTTCATCTGTAGAATCTACTTTATCTGAACATACTGGAAACACACCCCAATTTAATGCTAAGCTTCTTGCTACTTTTTCATAAGGAGTAACAGCTATAACAGGACATTCCGGTCTATAAGCCGAAACCTTTTTAGCTGTATGACCACTTTGTGTTGCAGTGATAATAGCTGAAGCATTTAATTCCATAGCCGTATTACAAGTAGCTAAACTAATAGCATTTGGCACATTGGGAATATGGGATTTTCTCTTCTTCTTTAAGTTAGCCTCATAATTAAGAGCATTTTCAGCAGCTTGCGCTATCTTAGACATTATCATTACTGTTTCTACAGGGTATTTACCACTAGCAGTTTCACCACTAAGCATTATTGCATCTGTACCATCAAATATTGCATTTGCAACGTCTGAGGACTCTGCTCTAGTTGGTCTTGGGTTTCTCATCATGGAATCTAACATTTGAGTAGCTGTTATAACTGCTTTCCCTGCAGCATTACATTTTTCAATAATCATTTTTTGAACTATAGGGACTTCTTCCGTAGGAATTTCAACCCCTAAGTCTCCTCTTGCAACCATAATACCGTCAGAGAATTTAATAATATCATCAATATTATTAACCCCTTCTCTATTTTCAATTTTAGAAAATATTTGTATTTCTGCTCCACCATTTTCGTTAAGTACACGTCTTATATCAAGTACATCTGCAGCTTTTCTTATAAAAGACGCAGCAACAATATCAACTTCTTGGGAAATCCCAAATTTTAAATCTTCAATGTCTCTCTCTGTAAGTGAAGGTAGATTTATTGAAACTCCAGGTACATTAACCCCTTTATGGGTACCTACCATTCCAGTATTTGCAACGGTGCAAAGTACTCTTTTACCTTTTACTTCATCTACCCTAAGTCCAACTAAACCGTCATCTATTAATATAGTATCACCTGGCTTAACGTCTTCATGTAACTTATTATATGTTACCGAGCAAATTGTTTCATCCCCCACAACTTCCTCACCACAAACAATAGTAAATTTTGAACCTTCTTTTAATTCAACTTTACCAGCTGCAAAATTCCCTGTTCTAATTTCTGGTCCTTTAGTGTCTAGTATTATAGCAATATGTTTATTAAGCTCTGTTCTTAGTTTTTTTACTAAGTCCATTCTTACCTTATGTTCTTCATGATCTCCGTGAGAAAAATTATGCCTTGAAGCATCCATCCCCTCATTGATTAGTCTTTTTATAGTTTCACTATTGTCACTAGTTGGTCCTATTGTACATATAATTTTAGTTTTCTTCATAAATTACTCCCCTTATTGAAAATTTATTTTGTATTTATTCTATATTTATTTTGTATTTATTATTAGCTAATCTTATGCTACAGCACGTAAGTGATGCCTACAGCACCACAGGTGATGCTTAATAAGATAACACTTTTGATATTTCATAAAGCTTTTCATCAAATGCCCTTGGTATTGCTAGTGCAACATTTATATCTTCATCTACTACTTTGCCTTCTCTCATACCAATTACTCTTCCTGATCTACCTTGTATAAGCACTTCTACTGCTTCTACTCCCATTCTTGAAGCCAATATTCTATCAAAGGCACTCGGACTTCCGCCCCTTTGAATATGCCCAAGTATTGTAGCTCTTGATTCAATTCCTGTTATTTCTTCAACTTGCTTTGCTAGCTCATTTGCTTTTCCTACACCTTCAGCTAGTATTATTAAATTATGCATCTTCCCTCTTAGCTTACCTTCGAATATAGTTTTGCATAAATCATCTATTTCATACCCTATTTCAGGAATAATTACACTTTCGGCCCCTCCGCCAATTCCAGCATATAAGGCTATATCCCCACAATTTCTTCCCATTACCTCAACTACACTAATTCTCTCATGGGAACTTGAAGTATCTCTTATTTTATTTATAGCATCAAGTACAGTATTTAGTGCTGTATCAAATCCTATAGTATATTCGCTATAAGGCAAGTCATTATCTATAGTTCCTGGAATACCAACAGTTGCAATGCCCATTTCTGATAACAGCTGTGCCCCTTTAAAAGAACCGTCCCCTCCGATTACTACCAACCCATCAATACCAAATACCCTTAGTACATTAACTGCCTTTTTTCTACCTTCTTCTGTTGTAAATTCTTCTGATCGTGCAGTTCTAAGAATAGTTCCCCCTCTATGAATTATATCAGAAACTGAGTGTCTATCCATTTCAAAGATTTCACCATTTATAAGCCCGCTATACCCTCGTTGTACACCCATAACTCTAATGCCTTTGTGTATAGCCATTCTAACTACAGATCTAATGGCTGCATTCATTCCTGGTGCATCTCCTCCACTTGTTAATACTGCAATTGTTTTCATAAACATTCCTCCTCGTAGTACTCTTGGCATAAGATAATTATTAATTATTTATCCTTATAGTTCTCACTGGGACAAGATTTATTAACTATGGTCAAAATATGTCCCTGATTGTTTATAGACTCTTGCTGCTAAATATAATGTTATTATAATCTAATTTTATACAACTTTCTCAGAACATTCAACATATTATATTTATAAATATTAAATATAATATTATAACGGCATTGTAAACCTTTTAATGGCATTTTAGAAGATAATTTAATTAATAAACATGGAAGAAAATATTTCTCCCATGTTTAAATTTATCATAGGCAAAAGCCTTATTGTATTTTTATATTATCTTTTCCGAATACACCTCGAAGCATTTCCATAGTATCTGTTTCCTCGCTGAGCCATAAACCCTTATCTACAACATACATCTTTCTTGGCTCCTTTGTACAAAGGTATACAGGGGTGTTTCCTCTATATATGGTCAAATTCTGTTTTAGTTTTTTTAGGGCATCCTTCATCATAGATTCATTTTCTATCAAGATATAAATCTTTTCACTATTAATCTTTAATAATGGTTTAATATCTTCACATAATATTTTGGGTTGTTCCTCTTCCCTGATACTTACTCTTCCCTTTATTATTATTATTTCATCCTCTTCTATTAAGGACTTATATTTTTCAAAGGTCTTAGGAAAAACTATTACCTCAACACTAGCGTATAAATCCTCAAGATTAATAAAGGCCATCATTGCATTATTCTTAGTAACTTTCCTTGTAACCGTTGATATTATTCCTCCAATGATAACATTATCACCATCTTTAAGTTTAAAGCTTTCACTTAGTAAATCATTACCTTCTTCAAGGCTTTCCTCCACTAAAATATCAGATATTCTTGTATTGGTCTGAATCTTTAAGGTCTCTTCATAATCATCTAGTGGATGTCCAGACAAGTATATTCCTGTCATTTCTTTTTCCATTGCTAAAATATGTTTCTTTTTAAATTCTTTAATATTTGGATACTCTATTTCAAAATTATCATAATCATTATCAAAATCTAAAAATAGATTTATTTGTCCTGAAACATTCCTCTTCCTATCGTTGTTTACTCCATCTAATACTTTCTCATAGATTGCTAGTAGCTTAGACCTATAAACCTTAAAATCATCAAATGCTCCAGCCTTAATAAGACTTTCTACTGCTCTTTTGCTTACACAAGAGGTATCTATCTTATTGCAAAAATCCATGAATCCAGTGAAATCGCCTTTTTCCTCTCGGCTTTTTACAATAGTATCTATTACATTTGCCCCAACATTCTTTATAGCTGTGAGCCCAAATCTTATAGTATCCCCCTTTACAGTAAACCCTGCAAAACTTTCATTTATACTAGGTGGTAAAACTTGAATACCAATTTGGTCCGCATATCTAGTATAAAAGGCTACTTTCTCACTACTACCTTTTATACTATTTAGCATAGCGGCTATAAATTCTGTAGGGTAATAACACATTAAGTATGCTGTTTGATAACCTACAACTGCATAGGCTGCTGCATGGGATTTATTGAAAGCATAGGAAGCAAAATCCATCATCTGATCAAATATCCGGTTTGCTGCTTCCTCCGTAATCCCATTACGTAGGCACCCCTCCACTTCTATGGTGCCATCTATTCCAACTATTCCATGAATAAAGTTGTAGCGCTCTTCTTCCATGACCTTGTGTTTCTTTTTAGACATAGCACGACGCACTAGATCTGATCTACCCATGGAATATCCAGCAAGCTTTCGAACAATTTCCAATAGTGATAGGTAAGGTTTTGAGATTATCTCCACCTTTTCCCCCACTTCACACCGTACATGAGAGTTTCCTACTCATACGGCGTTCCATCGGACATATAATAATTTAATAATTAACATTAAGATATATTCAAGATTTTATAATTTATCCTGCAACATTAATTTCTTGTAGTTCACAAAGTTTTCTATATTGGTTTACTTTCTTAATTTGATTTGCTTCAAGTCCAAGTTCTTTTATTAATTTTTCAATCAGTTTCTCATCGACTGCATGTATTAGCCTATGTACTCTACCTTCGACTATTACTAAGTTTTGATAACTGTCATCGCCACCTAAGTGTTTAGGGGTTTTATGGTGACAATGAAAATGAAATGTTTTAAGAACCCATTTTGTAATTGCACATTGACCATTTTGTGCTGAAAATACTGATATTCTATTATCATTGTATTCAACACTATCATTTTTAGAGAAATACCTCATCATATCTGCTATTCTACTTGTTATTGTTAGTTTTAAATAGTCATGTACTAACTTCCTACCCTTTTCAGTGTAGTCACAAGTTTCTTGTTTAAATTGCATTGGAGGTCTCATCTTTATATATGATATTGGTATTAATGCATATTTACAATAATACTTGATAGCTTTACTATCTCCATAATACTTTTCAACCACTTTATTCTTTGTTCCACTTTCTGTTGCAAAAGGTTTGAGTCTATTTTTCATATATTTAAGCACATTGAATTCAATAATATGAAAACTCTTACATACATGAGAAGCACTGTCATAATAATTATGATATCCAAATAGCATTTGATTTAACTTTGCTAATTCTGCCTTTGGTTTTTCTGAGTGTTGGATAACTTTAATATGTCTTTTGATTTTAACTGTTAAGTTGTTAACCGCTTTATTTGATACACAACTTTTAATTGTGTACTTTTCTTTTTCATTACCATTGTAATGTTTTATTCCTTTTCTATGAACCTTCATTTTAAGTCCTAAAAATTCAGAATAGGATTCTCTTAAATTAACAATCTTAGACTTTTCCTCATTAATTTCAAGTTTAAGTCTATCTTTTAACCATTCTGTGATTGCTATTTTAATTTTACAAGCGGTTTTATAATCTCTACAAAATACTTTAAAGTCATCCGCATATCTAACGATATGCATTTCCTTTAGATTTGTTCCTTTGAGTGCCCTTCCATGTGATAGTTGACAACTATATTCATGTTTTGTTGGTATTCCATAGAATTGAGAATCAATCCACCAATCCAATTCGTTTAAAACGATATTTGATAATAACGGGCTTAGTATTCCGCCCTGTGGTGTACCTCTTTCTTGTTTTCCTTCTCCAACTACTTCACACTTTAACATTTTCGATATTATACTTATTACCTTTTTATCCTTAATGCCTAAACTATACATCTGTTTTAGGAGCTTACTATGATTTACATTATCAAAAAATCCTTTTAGGTCTATATCTACAACGTAATGTAAGTCAGCTCTTTGCATTAAGTGATAACATCTTGCTATTGCATGTTTGGCACTTCTATTTGGTCTAAATCCAAAGCTGTAATCATAAAATTTTGCTTCACATATAGGTTCCAATACCTGTTTGATACACTGTTGAATAATTCTGTCCTCTATTGTTGGTATTCCTAAAGGTCGCATTTTTCCATCATGCTTTGGTATAAAGATTCTTCTAACTGGTTGCGGTTGATAGTTGCTTAGTCTTTTTCTGACATATTCAACTATTTCAAGCTCACTCCACAGTTTTATATCTCTAATAGTATGTGGATTACTTCCCTTTGTTGTACTTCCTTTATTTGATTTAAGTGTTCTATATGCCAATAAAATGTTTTCCTCACTTATGATGAGGTCATATAACTTATAGAAATTTTCATTTCTTTTAGCCTTCGCATACAATTCATCAAATATTTTCTGAGTTCCATAGTATTCATTATATCTAAGTGTATCCTTTTTCTTTTTATCTTGAATTCTATCTATCAAAGTCACGTCCCATCAATTGTAGTTTTGACAGTACATTCTCTTAGTCTTACTCGAACCTTTGAAATTATCAATTTTGATAATAATGTTATATTTTAATTATTATATAATCCGACTAAAGCCCATTCCTCCGCAGTTTATTATCCCTGTTTCATCAGTACTATGGCTTCACTATCACTTGAATTAAGATAAGTTATAACAAATTTCGTTTTTCCTTATCAACATTTCATAGGGATTGAATTTCCTCCATGTTTCAAGCTTTCCACGTTCCTATAATTTTAGCTTTACATATATCTTTAGGTGCTTCCTTTAAGCCCGTTAGCTTGATAGTGCCTGTAACACTATAAGGTCTTTCATAAAGCAAAATCTTACTCAACCTCACTAACTCCCCACAAGGGGCTGTAGCATTTCTACTACTTAGAACTCAGGACCCGTACATTCGGAAGTTCGTCAGTATTTACTAATACATTCTCACCATAGATATTTTATAGCCTCTCGGTCTATAGATTACTTCACATATCTCTATGCTATTTTCCTCAGCACCACTTATTATTCCAACGACGTTGTAACAATGAGCTTTTCTGTTAGGGTAATTTTCAACCTGCCTTACCCAGCTTCATACAATTGAATATTCAACTTCTCATGCATGTGGGGACTATTAGAGAGAGCATTTCAGGGCGTTACTCCTTCATTCTACTCTTCAAATTATAAGTTCTAATTAGATTTCTCTAACTGTCACATCTTCGATATTTCTATCTTTTTGCGAAACGTGTCGCACTAACCTGTTCTTGATAAACCATTACTCCATAGGTAACTCCAAGTATATCCTCTAACTGAGGTGTTTCATATTCCACCTTATCCATGCTATTTTTATTTCTTATATAACGTGGAATTTCTGCCATAGGACCTGGTCTATATAAACTTATTCCAGCAATAATATCCTCTAAATTGTCTGGCTTAAGTTCTTTCATAAAGCTAGTCATTCCTGCAGATTCTAGTTGAAATATACCTACAGTTTTTCCTTCTCCAATCATCTTGTAAACTTTGTGGTCTTCAATGTCCAAATCATCTATGTCAATATCCACTTTTCTATTTTGTTTTATGAGCTTCACACAATCCCTCATTACTGTTAAAGTTCTAAGCCCTAGGAAATCCATCTTTAAAAGGCCAAGCTCCTCTAATGTTCCCATGGGAAACTGTGTTACTATCATTTCATCATTTTTCTGAAGAGGGACATAGTTTACTAAAGGCTTAGATGCAATAACTACACCCGCTGCATGAGTGGAACTATGCCTTGGAAGTCCCTCTAAGGCTTTTGCAATATCAATAAGTGCTTCCACACGTGTATCGTCTTCATAAAGACCCCTAAGCTCAGCATTCATTTCAAGAGCTTTATCTATGCTTATATTAAGCACAGATGGTATCATCTTAGCAATCTTGTCTACCTCTGCATAGGAATAATTCATAGCCCTTCCTACATCTCTTATACAAGCCCTAGGGGCCATTGTTCCAAAGGTTATAATTTGCGATACATTATCTGACCCGTATTTATCCACTACATAATCAATTACAGCCTGCCTGCCTTCGTAACAGAAATCCGAATCTATATCTGGCATTGATACCCTCTCTGGGTTCAAAAACCTCTCAAAAATCAAGCTATATTTAATTGGATCAATTTTAGTTATATTTAAAGCGAAGGCAACTATAGATCCTGCTGCAGAACCACGACCTGGCCCCGTTGGGATATCATGTTCTACTGCAAACTTTATAAAATCCCATACTATAAGAAAGTAATCTATGTATCCCATTTGTTTTATAATATTAAGTTCATATTCAAGCCTGTCTACATACTCTTTGGCGTCAATATTTCCTTTAGCTATTTCGTTTACAGCTTCTATTGAAAATTGATTAGATAATAAGCAACTAAAAACCTTATACCTCTCGATCATTCCCTGGTAGCAAATTTCCCTTAGATAATCATAAGGGTCCACACCATCTGGCAGTGGAAACTTTGGTAGTTTTGATACATGAAATTCATAATCAAAGTTACACTGCTCTGCAATTTTCACCGTATTACTTAGAGCTTCTTTAACATAAGCAAAGGATTTTTGCATTTCGCCTGGAGATTTTAGGTAAAACTCATCAGAAGGGTACCTCATTCTATTTTCTTCATCCACAGTTTTTGCCGTTTGAATGCAAAGAAGAACATCATGAGCCTTGGCATCTTCTTGATTAATATAGTGAGTATCATTGGTGCAAATTAGTGGTATTCCAGTATCTTTTGATAATTCCACTAAAAGATCATTAACCTTAAGCTGATCCTCCATACCGTGATATTGTAATTCTAAGTAGAAACCATCTTTAAATATCTCTCTATACTTTAAAGCTATTTCCTTGGCTTTTTCATAATTATCCCGTAGAAGATGACTCTGAATCTCGCCACCAAGACAAGCACTACTAGCAATTATTCCTTCACTAAATCTTGCCAAAAACTCATAATCAACTCTAGGTTTATAATAAAAACCCTTAATTGATGCAGCAGATACTATCTGCATTAAGTTTTCATAACCTATCGCATTCTTAACTAAAAGCACTAAGTGGTGAGTTTCATTTTCCCTATCCACTTGCTTTATATTCATATCTTTAGCTGCTACATATATTTCACAACCTATGATTGGCTTAATTCCTTGCTCCTTCGCCTGTTTGTAGAACTCAACACAGCCGTACATTGCTCCATGGTCTGTTATTGCAATACTCTTCATGCCAAGTTCCTTTGTTTTAGCTAAAAGCTCTTTAATCTTGCCTGAACCATCAAGAAGGCTATACTCTGTATGAACATGAAGATGGACAAAACTTCCCAGGTCTTCTTTTTCTAATTCTTGGTTCACATTTTCACTTCCCTTTAAACGCTATATTTATCCACAGGTAACAGTAAATGACTCCACAATTTAAACCTATTAATCCACCACTAAAAAGACTTGTTATTTACTAAATACCTTGGCAGAAATCATAGCCTTTGCTACAGCTTCTTTTTTACTATTGTACATACTAATTTCTACCTTAGAAAAGTTTCTACCTTTATCCACAACTTCTGTAATTATATCTATATTACTACCCATTTGTACTGGTTTCATGAAATATGCCATAATGCTATCTACAGAAATATTAATATTATTATTTTGTCTTAAAGCCATTATTCCCATAGTTGACAACAACATATTCAAAGAACTCCAAGAAGCCGTTCCAACAGGGTCTAACATCTGAGGAATAATCTCACCGTTAAAGTGCATCTTATCTCCCTCACGCTTATATTTAAAATTCTTTAATATAAGATCCTCTATAGTTTCTGATACTTGAGGTTGTCTTAGTGCAAACTCCATGGCTTTTATAACATCTTCAATGCTTAAAACTCCTACAAGCCTTTTTTTATCAAGTACAGGGCAAAGCTTTATTCCATCCCAACCCATAATATGAGCAGCATAAGCTACAGTTGTTTTAGGTGTTACACTTATAGGCTGTTTACTCATGATTTTATGTATAAGTTCATTATCATCATTATGTCCCTGTATGTCTCTTAAAGTAACTATACCAATAAGATTCATATTCTCATCAACTACAGGATATCTCTCATGATTGCTTTCTGATAGTAGCTTTTTCCAAATAGCAATAGTGTCATTTCCCCTGAGATATTTCACATCAGGTTCCATAACATCTTCCACTAAAATTATTTCTTTTTTAACCATACTTTCAGAAATAGCCTTATTTATCATACTTGCTGTAGTAAATGTATCATAAGTAGAGGATAAAATAGGAATATCCTTTTCATTTGCCAAAGCCTTTATCTTTTCACTACAATCAAAACCTCCAGTAATTAATACTGCTGCTTCATTTTCAAGTGCAAGCTCCTGCGCTTCTTCCCTATTCCCAACAATAAGTAAGTATCCTGGTTTTATATAATTATTTATTGTGTCTACTGCCATTGCACCTATTATGAACTTATTTAAACTTCTATTTATACCTTCTTTTCCACCCAATATTCTTGCATCAAGAATTCTTACAACTTCAGCATAGGTAAGACTCTCAATGTTTTTTTTAGATACCTTAGAAACTCTAACAGTACCGACCCTAGGCACAGTGTTTACAATCCCCATAACTTCAGCTTCTTTTATAGCTCTGTATGCTGTACCATCACTAATCCCCAGCACTGAGCTTACACCCCTTACCGAAATCTTAGTTCCAATCTGCAGTGAAAGAATATAATTAATAATCTCTTCATGCTTCGACATTATATATTTTACCTTCCTTCTTTCCTTAATTCTTCAGCTATTTTTTCTATTCTTCTGAGTCTATGGTTAATTCCAGACTTACCTACTGGTGGTTCTAGAATTGCCCCTAGTTCCTTTAAAGATTCATCTGGATATTCCAGTCTTAGCTCCGCAATTTCTCTTAAGTTTTTAGGCAATCTTTGAAACCCAATTTCCTTTTGTATTAACTTAATGCTTTCTACTTGTCTTACTGAAGCATTTACTGTTTTACTAAGGTTTGCAGTTTCACAATTTACAAGTCTATTTACATTATTCCTCATTTCCTTCATTATCCGTACATTTTCAAGGAACAATAATGAACTATGTGCACCAATTATATTAAGAAGATCCACAATTTGCTCACCTTCCTTAATGTAAATCACGTAACTATTTTTTCTTTGTATTATTTTTGAAAGTAATCCATAACTATTAATAAGTCTGCATAACTCCTCTGCATAACCCTCATCATGTGTAACAAACTCTACATGGTAGTTTTTTTCTGGGTTACTAATGCTACCACCACCTAAAAAAGCACCTCTTATATATTTACGTCTGCACTCTTCAGCTTCAATTAATCTTTCCGGTATAGTATAATCTATGGAAAAAAAGTTGCCATCCTCTAATACTGCTACTTGCTTTAACAGATCTTTGACACCCATTTCTTCTGTAATTATAACCACATAAACATTCTTTTTCTTAAGAGAATTACTCCTCTTAACTAACAGTCTAGCGTGAATATCAAAATGTTCCTTTAGTAACTTAAATATCAACCTTGCTATTGCAGGGTTTTCAGTGGTTATTTGAAAATTCACTTGCTTATTTGAACCTAGCCCGATAGTTCCACTTACCTTCATTATAGCTGCCAGTTCAGCCATGGCTTCTTTCTTACTCATTTCTGTAAATCTGCAAATTTCATTTTTAACCTTAGACGAAAATGACATTATTCTACTCCTTATTATGTTTATTTGCCAAAGAAACGTAAAAACAAATATTAATTTATTATTTGTTTTTATGTTCCTTGAGCCTCTCTGATAAATAAAGGTACTCAACTATTTTTTCTTTATCATAAAATAGTTTTTTCTCCATAATTGTTTCAATCAAAATAGAAGCAAGTTTTTTTTCATCATGCCTTACATAGCCTTTCCTTACTTTAACAAGGTCACTTTTAATTACCCCTATGCCTAGCTTTTTAACTTCTTCTTCATTTATATTAACTATATTAGAATTATCTTTAAGATATTTTTCTTCTAGGTCACTATTTATTGTACCTATGTTTACTAAAACATAATCGATAACTTTGCATTTAGCATGTTTATTAATTGCCATTATATGATCGGATACAGTGTAGTTATCACTTTCCCCTGGTTGAGTCATAACATTTGACACATAAATTCTTAAGGCTCTTGTCTTATTCAACGCCTCTCTTATTTCCCTTACTAATAAATTGGGGATAATACTAGTATATAGGCTACCCGGCCCTAGGATTACTGCATCTGCTTCATTCAAAGCAATTAATGCTTCTTTAATTGCTTTAGCATCTTTTGGTTCTATAAAAACCTCATCAATACCGCTATTATACTCTAGTGCAGCTTTCGGAATATTGGATTCTCCTTGGATCACTCTTCCATTCTTAAGTCTTGCCTTTAAAATCATATTATCTAAAGTTACAGGGATAACCCTTCCTGTAACTGCCAGGACCGAGCTCATCTTCTGAACAGCCTCTTCGAAATTATTTGATATTCCATCCATTGCTGCTAAAAACAAGTTGCCAAAACTTTGATCTTTTAGCCTTCCATCTTTAAACCTATACTGTAGTAACTCCTCCATAAGTGGCTCTGTATCAGCTAAGGCTAAAATACAATTTCTAATGTCCCCAGGAGGGAGCATACCTAAATCCTCTCTTAAAACCCCGGATCCTCCACCGTCATCTGCTACAGTAACTATTGCAGTTATATTATTAGTATATTTTTTTAAGCCTCGGAGCATAGTTGCAAGTCCAGTACCTCCTCCGATTACTACAATTTTAGGTCCCTTTACAAGCAATCTCTTAGCCTGCAGTGAATTCCCTGATTTTTTCGAATTTATGGCCACCTCTAAGTTTCTTGTATTTATCAATATAATAAAATACTTAATACCTTGAACTGCTGCTACATATATATTTAAAACTCCAATTCCTATAAGTAATATGGGAATTGCTATACTTTGCAAAGAAAAATCTTTTTTATCTATAGACAAAATAGCTCCGAAAACCAAAAATAACAACCCCATAATACCTAGGATAATCCATCTTTTTATACTGATTCCAGACTTAAGCGATGCCCTATTTGCTATAGCTTTTCGCCATGGCATCATAGCTTTCCGCCACCTCGATTTACATCTTCATTTATATCTCTGTGATCTATATTAACACTATATCCACTACGATCTAATATTTCATGGATTCTATTAGCTATGGCTACAGACCTATGTCTTCCCCCAGTACAGCCTATAGAAACAATTAGCTGCCTTTTTCCCTCTTTTTTATAATTTGGGATGAGGTACTCTAGCATATCTTGAAGTTTATCTATAAATACTTTTGTGCCCTCAAACTCTAATACATAATCTCTAACAGGTTTATCATTCCCTGAAAACTGCTTAAGTTCTGGAATATAATATGGATTTGGTAAAAACCTAACATCAAATACCAAATCTGAATCCATAGGTATCCCATATTTAAATCCAAAAGAAAGCACAGTTATCATAATCTTAGTTTCCATTTGACCTTCTTCACCATAAATATCGTTTATTTCTTCTGTAAGCTCTCTTGCAGAAAGTTTAGTTGTATTAATAATATGGTCAGCACGTTCACGTACATCCTTAAGTTTTCGCCTCTCTGTAGCAATTCCATTTAAAACTCTACCTTCTGGTGCTAATGGATGTTTTCGCCTTGTCTCCTTATATCTTTTAATAAGAGCTTCATCTGAGGCCTCTAAAAACAGTATTTCATACTTATATCCTTCTGCTTTTAGATAGGTTAGACTTCCGAATAAATCATCAAAGAACTTTCCTCCCCTAATGTCTATAACTAACGCAATCTTATCTATATTTCCATTACTTTGATAACAGGCCTCTGCAAACTTTGGGATTAACGAAGGTGGCAAATTATCCACACAAAAAAATCCTAAATCTTCTAGGTTCCTTATAGTTTGAGTTTTCCCAGCACCTGATAATCCTGTCAAAATAACAAATCTCATTAAAAAACCTCCTAAGCTAATGCCAATTTTATTTATTAATTATAACACATTTAAAGCTAATTAAATTAATCATGGCACAAAAAATACACAACAATTAAATTGTTGTGCATTTTAAAATCTTAGTAAATATCCTGGTCTACTAATAACACCTTTTAAAAGTAATTTTTCAAAGATTAATCTTCTCCCCAAATCCTTACCTCAGTGGTTAGTTCTACTCCAAACTTTTCTCGTACTTCATTTTGAACAAATACAATTAGATCTAGAATATCCTTTGCACTTGCATCATTTTTATTAATAATAAATCCTGAATGTTTTTCAGACACCTGTGCTCCACCAACATAAACGCCTTTCAAATTACAATCTTGTATTAGCTTACCTGAAAAATATCCTTCTGGCCTTTTAAATGTACTTCCTGCTGACGGATATTCTAACGGTTGAATATCACTTCTTTTTTTAGCAAGGGTGTCCATTCTTGCTTTTATGACTTCTTTGTCCCCTTCATGAAGGCTCAAAGTAACTTTTACTACAGCATACCCATGCTTTAGTATAGCACTACTTCTATACGAAAGATCCATTTCATCCTTGGTTAAAGTTAATAATTCACCATCACTATTAATGGCTAATACACTTTCTAGAATCATAGACATTTCACCATCATAGGCCCCTGCATTCATAGCCGCTGCTCCACCAATGCTACCTGGAATTCCACTTGCAAACTCCATACCTTTAAGTGCAATACCTAATGCTACTTGTGCCACATTGTGCAAACTAGCTCCACCTTGTGCTATTATTTTGTTTCCTTCTACCTGAATCTTATCAAGCTTAGTTAGTTTTATAACTACCCCTCTAATTCCACCGTCGCGTACAATTAAATTAGAACCATTACCCATTAAATAATACTTAACCTTATTTTTATTACAAATTCTTATTATAGCTTGAACTTCTAAATCATCTTCTGGAGTTACTAATATGTCAACTAACCCACCTACTTTGAAGGAAGTATGACTTTTCATAGGTTCATCTATCATTATATTCGCTTTGCTCGTTACTTCATCTAATTGTCTTGCTACTTCTGCATAATTTTCCATATAAAACTCCTTGAAAATATTAATATATTTGTATAGATTTATGTTGTAAGCTTTATAGCTTATGCTATTAAAGTTATAACCCATATAGTTTAACCCTTTTCCTAAGATATTTCAACAGTTTAAATTCATAGTTTATACTTCAAGCCTCTTTCTCTTTTGTTATTTATTTTTTTTAAAATACTCTAAAACACACTGCGCGGCCTTACTATCCATAGATGGCGTCTCCGATAGTTCCTTGCTACTTGCATTTTTTATGTTGTCAATGCTACCAAATTTCTTTAATAACTCTCTTCTTCTTTTTTCTCCTACATTAGGTATGTTATCTAATATAGAATATAAAGTTCTTTTATCTCTTAAAGTTCTATGATAAGTAATGGCAAATCTGTGTACCTCATCTTGTATTCTAGTAATTAAGTGCATACCTTGAGAATTGCTCCTCATAAGTAGTTCTATATTATTATATATTAAACCTCGTGTTTTGTGCTTGTCATCCTTAACCATTCCACAAACTGGTATATTAATATTAAGGCTATTTAGAACTTCTAATGCTACATTAACTTGACCTTTTCCACCATCCATTAGAATTAAATCAGGAAATATGCAAAATTTACCCTTACTTAATTCTAAATTTCTATCCTTTATTTTTTCTACTTCCAAAAGCCCACGTCTAAATCTTCGTTCTAGGATTTCCCTCATGCTATCATAATCATTAGCTCCTATTACAGATTTTATTTTAAACCTCCTATAGTCACTACTTTTGGGTTTCCCATCCTCAAAAACTACCATGCTGCCTACAGAATCTACTCCCATTATATTTGAAATGTCGTAGGACTCAATTCTCTGTGGCACCTCGGTAAGCTCCAATAACTCCACAAGCTCCTGAAGTGCAACTTTATGAAGTTCCTTATCTTGCTTATCCTTTAACTTAAATTGTTCTAACGTGATTTTAGCATTGTTCTCTACCATTTCTAAGGTTTTTTTCTTTTCTCCCTTTTGAGGAACCTTAATGATTACCTTTGAACCTTTTTTAGAGCTAAGCCATTGCTCTAGAATCTCTACTTCTTTTATAAAAGGCACATATATGGTTTTAGGAATAAATGCTGTGCCTCCATAAAACCGTTTTATAAATTCTTCAATAAGTTCACTTACTGGCCCCTCTGCATCGTCCACCTCATCATTTAGTATGAAATGTTCCCGTCCTACTATCTTGCCATCACGAAGAAAAAATATCTGTATGCAGACATCCTTTTCATCAACATATACATTTATAAAATCTTCATTCTCACAATTTCCTATTACAATTTTTTGCTTTTCATTTATTTTATCTATAGCCATTATTTTATCTCGAATAAGGCCTGCCTTTTCAAACTCCAAGATTTCTGCTGCACTTTCCATTTCTTTTCTAAGTCCATTTTTTATATTTTTATCTTTTCCAGTGAGTAGATCCACCGTATCCTTTATTATTTCACCATACTCCCCTTTACTGATAAATCCTGCACATGGCGCCTTGCATAATCCAATATGATAATTCAAACAAGGTCTAGTACTTGGTAATCCTTCTTTTATAACCCTCTTACAAGTTCTAAGAGGAAATATCTTTTTTATAAGTTCCATGGTACTATATACTGCTGCTGAATCTGTATAGGGACCAAAATATTTCGCACCATCATTTGCAATATTTCTGGTCACAAATATCCTTGGAAATTCCTCATTTATAGTTAGCTTTATAAATGGATAGTGCTTATCATCCTTTAGCAAAATATTATATCTTGGACTATACTTTTTAATAAGATTACACTCTAAAATCAAGGCCTCCATTTCTGAATCAGTTACAATATATTCAAACTCAGTTATATTTTTTACCATAGCCTTCACTTTTTCAGAATGATTTTTTGAATTTTGGAAGTACTGTCTTACTCTATTTTTTAATATTTTAGCTTTCCCCACATAAATTACTTCACCAAGGTGATTTCTCATAAGATATACACCTGGTGACTCTGGTAAAACTTTTAGTTGATATTCAAAATCAAACACACACAGACCTCCTCTAAACTATTCTAAAGCATTTTGGGCAGTGCATAAACTATGTACACAACTCCAAAAATCATAATTATTTCTTCAATTAACTTACCCGCTTTAGACCCCACCTTATAAGTACAAGGAAACTTAAACTTTCTATTTGAAAAGGGATAAAACAGTGGTACTCCCATTTTAGTAAACATATCTCCTACTAAATGAGATCCATATCCTATAATAAATGGATAAACTAAAGGTGGAAGCAAGTATTTTGTGCAAGTATATCCTAGCATGAGCATTAGAAGCATCATACCTGTCAAACTATGCAAGAGCCCATTTCTATGAGTTGATAATCCAATAATTATAAAGCACACTGCTAAAGATTTCAAGGCAAGTTCCTTGGTATACAAAAAATCAAACCATAATATTATTATTCCCAAGCAAATATATATTGTTACTTTAGTAGTTTTGTTTTTAAAGGGTAAAATATACTTATTAATCATACTTTTAGGATGATCTACATCTGGTAATATTGAAGCAAAAAACACCAAAATCATACCTATATAATTAAATTTCCCGGGCAATTGATTACAAATTGCTACATATATCACACTGCCAATGCCAGCATGAGTCTTTCCTGTCATTTACAGTCACCTTCTTTAGTTAAATCATCATATTGCTACTGCAATATTAACAATATTGTCATCTTTAGTTTATTACTTCTTTTTAAATATATTAGGTCTTTTTATGTAAAATATAATAAAGCCAGATATTAGTTAAATATCTGACTTTATTATATCACCTTTCTGCACATATGTTCGTGTATTTTGTTATTTATTCAAATAGCTTTTAATAAGTTCTCTAGTAATTTCTGCAGCAATTCCACCACCAACTCCTCCTTCTTCTACAATTACCGCTATGGCAATTTGAGGGCTATCGTAAGGTGCAAAACCAATGAACCAAGAATGTGGTGCTTCTTGCTTACTAGGATCATCATTATGATCCGCAGTACCTGTTTTCCCAGAAACCACTATTCCAGGCAGAGTTGCGTTACCACCTGTACCTTCAATCACTACTGCTTTCATTAACTCCTTCATGATATTAGCATTTCCCTTTGTAATAACTTGTTCTAAACGTTTAGGCTCTATCTTCTTTATAGACTTTCCCTTACTATCTAATATTTCTTTAACCATCATAGGTTCCATCATAATTCCATCATTAGCAATTGTACTTACAACTAACGCCATTTCCATGGGTGTAGCTAAAACTGCACTTTGGCCAATAGCGCTCTGTGCAATGTTACCTTTTTCATTGCTTTTATAGCTTGGGAACCTACTATTATCAATAGTTAATCCTATAGATGGGGTATCCCTATTAAAATAAAACTTTTCTGCTGTTTCCTTTAACGCCTTATTCCCTAAATCAATACCTAAAGTTCCAAAAACCACATTGCTAGAATGCACAAAAGCGGTTTTAAAATCTATATTTCCTAAGACTTCACCATCATAGTTTTTCAAGGATTCTCTTTCATTGAAAACTAACTTACCTTCATCATTAAAAGTTTTATCATAGATACTAGGTAGATTCTCTAAAGCACTTATTGCAGTTATTGTTTTAAAAACAGAACCTGGCGGATATAATCCTGATACTGCCCTATTAAGCAGTGGAACTTGCTTATTTTCAACTATGTCCTTCCAATTCTTATTCAAATTGTTTGGATCATAAGAAGGCTTAGACACCATGGCTAAAATTTCCCCAGTCTTAGGGTTAATAGCCACTACCGCACCTCTCTTATCTCCTAAAAGTTCAAAAGCTTTCATTTGTAGTTTTGAATCAAGAGTAGTTCTTAGGCCATTACCAACCTTTTCCTCAGTATCTTTACTAAAAAACAAATATTTTGAAACTCCCGTATTTCTTCCCATAAGCTCTTCATCATATTTCTTTTCAAGCCCAGAAAGACCATATACAGGGTTCATATAACCTAAAGCATGAGCAAAAACTTCTCCTTGCAAATATTGTTGCTTTTGAGACACTGCATCTATCTTTGTGCTTTTAGTTAATGCTTTCATGTCTTTATCGTAAATTGTTCCTCTGAGCACCTTATTTCTTTCTGCCCATAACCTGCTATTAAAGGTGCTAGATACTGCTTTTTCACTATTAAATATATAAAAATAAGTTATATAGGAAATCAAAGCAACAAAAAATATTAAAAACACAAACATTACCTTTTTTATATTATTCATAAAATCATTCATAACTTTGTCCATCCTCCGAGATCTTTTGAAGTATGCCTAAGGAAAAGAAAGTTATTATCATGGAACTTCCACCGTAACTCACTAGAGGTAGGGTTATACCTGTTAGAGGAATGGCTCCAACTACACCTCCCACTATAACCAATACTTGAGAAGCTATCATAGTACTATATCCCACTGCAAGTAGCCTTGAAAACTTATCCTTTCCATGAATAGGCACTCTCATGCATCTGTAAAATAATAAAAAATATAAAATAAGCATTCCAAATCCAGTAAGTAAGCCCATCTCCTCACAAATTGCTGCAAAAATAAAGTCTGTAGTAACTACAGGAACCATTGTAGGATATCCAAGTCCAAGACCAGTTCCAGAAAGTCCCCCTGCCGCTATAGAAATTATTGATTGTACAACTTGATGTCCTTGATCATATCCATATTTCCATGGATCTCCCCAAATCAAAACCCTAAGCCGTACATGGCCAAAAAGCTTGTAGCTTATAAATGCGCCTACCATAAAAAGTGCCAAACATACTACTACATATTTGAATTTTGATGTAGCAATATATAACATAGTCACTGAAATAGCAAAAAATATAAGTGCTGATCCTAAATCCTTTTGAAGTACCATAAAACCAAGTGAAACCATAACCACAATTCCAGGTTCAATTAAGGATTTTAATCTGGCGAACTCAGAACGCCCCTTAAGATTTTCACCATAATATTGTAGTGATGCAGCCAAATATGCCACCAAAGATAGCTTACCAAACTCTGTTGGTTGGAGACTGAAGCCTTTTATAATTATCCAATTTTTTGACCCATTAATTTCTTCTCCAAATAAACTTCCCATGGACATAAGAATAAGGGTGCATATCATATAAAACATCTTGTACTTACCAAAGCTAGTTAAGCTTGGAAAAAGCACTACCACTAAAACAAAAATAGCAATCCCTACCGTGTACCATATGAGTTGTTTAAGTGCAACAGGAGAGTCTAGTCTATATAATATTCCCATTCCAATAACCGCCAAAACATTTGAAAACAGCAAAATATATTTATCTCCATCGGGAAAAAATCTTCTTATTATAAAATAGGAATAAGCAAAAAGTAAGCATACTATTACACCCATTATTATTGCGCCTTTATCAAACCCATCTTTGCCTATAAGAAACATATTTAAAAACAAAACTATACATAAGAGATAGGTATACTTTAAAAGTTGCCTTTCTTCTTTTATGCTTTCCATACTATCACCTCTTTCACTCCCGACTTTAGTTCCTATTGCTAAACCTCTTAAAACCTTGTAAACATTATAATCTATCCTATAACCTTAAAGATTGAAGTTCCTATTTGGATATCATCACCTTTTTTTATACCCACTTTATCTATCACTCTTTTGCCATTCATTAATGTACCGTTAGTACTTTTTAAATCTTGTAGAATATAATCTGTATTTTTGAGATATATGATTGCATGTTTAGATGACACATATTTATCCCCTAATATTAAAAGATTATCTTCATTTCTACCAATTGATAGTTCATTGTTTAGGGGAATAACAGCGCCAACCCTTAAATTAAAATTCTCTCCTCTTTCTATAACTTCCAGGCCCATAGGTCTCTTTATTACTGGTTTTTTCTTTCCGCCACCTTTAACATCTTTATACATTATTCGGAGAGCAAATATTATTATAATGTAAATAATTCCTATAATTATAAATTTCATAATCAAGCTTATATTAGCCATACACACTTTCTCCTCTTTTAAAAAATAATGAAAGACTAGCATTGAATTAATATGCTAGCCATAACTGAATTATAACATCTTTTTTAAATATTGTCCTGTATATGAATTTACATTTAAGGATATTTCTTTCGGGGTTCCACTGCATAAAATGGTACCTCCCATATCTCCACCTTCTGGACCTAAGTCTATAACATGATCTGAACACTTTATAACATC
This sequence comes from Clostridium sp. CS001, assembly GCF_020443565.1. Taxonomy (GTDB): domain Bacteria; phylum Bacillota; class Clostridia; order Clostridiales; family Clostridiaceae; genus Clostridium_AD. Next base: position 11,645 of record NZ_JAIZZN010000017.1, on the reverse strand, counting down.
TAAGTTATGTTCTATTACAACTACAGTATTTCCTGAATCTACAAGCCGTTGAAGTATTTTAATAAGTTTGCTCACATCATCAATATGAAGTCCTGTAGTAGGCTCATCTAAGATATAAAAGGTCTTTCCTGTACTTCTTTTAGATAGCTCTGACGCAAGCTTAATTCTTTGAGCCTCACCACCAGATAATTGTGTAGAAGGTTGACCTAACCTAATATACCCAAGTCCAACATCCATTAAGGTTTGGAATTTGGTATATATTCTAGGGATATTTTCAAAGAACGATACAGCCTCCTCCACTGTCATATTTAAAATTTCATCAATATTTTTGCCCTTATACTTAACTTCTAAAGTTTCTCTATTATATCTTTTACCTTTGCAAACCTCACAAGGAACATATACATCAGATAAAAACTGCATTTCTATTTTGATTATTCCATCACCCTTGCAGGCTTCACACCTTCCACCCTTTACATTAAAGCTAAATCTACCTGGCTTATAGCCACGAATCTTTGCTTCGGAGCTCATGGAAAATACATCTCTAATTATATCAAATACCCCAGTATATGTAGCCGGATTAGATCTTGGAGTACGTCCAATAGGCCCTTGATCAATATTTATAATTTTATCTATATTCTCTACCCCTAGAATATCCTTATGAAGGCCTGGATTTTTCTTAGAGTTATTTAACTTCTTGTTGATACCCTTATACAGGATTTCATTTATTAAAGTACTCTTTCCAGAGCCTGAAACACCTGTAACAGAAGTAAATACTCCTAAGGGGAAATCTACACTAACATTCTTAAGATTATTTTGCTTTGCATTAACTATTTTTATACTATTTCCATTGGATACTCTAGTTTCTTTTGGAGCCTCAATTCTTTTTTTACCACTTAAATACTGACCAGTAATTGATCCCTCACAGTTTTTTACCTCTTCTAAAGTTCCAGCTACAACAACTTGCCCACCATGTTCTCCTGCTCCTGGTCCAATATCTACAATAAAATCTGCTGCTTCCATGGTATCCTCATCATGTTCCACCACAACCAAGGTATTTCCTAAATCTCTTAGATGCTTTAATGTCATAATAAGTTTTTCATTATCTCTTTGATGGAGTCCAATACTTGGCTCATCTAAAATATATAAAACTCCCATTAAACTTGAACCTATCTGTGTTGCTAGCCTTATTCTTTGAGCTTCCCCACCAGACAAAGTACCTGCTGATCTAGATAAATTCAAATAATTAAGTCCCACATTCTTAAGAAAACTTAACCTACTATTTATTTCTTTAAAAATCTGATTTGCTATAAGCTCATTTTTTTCCGATAACTTAATTTGATCTAAAAACCCAACTTCATCGGTTATAGACATTTTGCAAAACTCATATATATTCTTATCTCCAACTGTCACCGCTAATGCCTCTGGGCTTAATCTTGCACCCTTGCATTTAGGGCATGGATTATCGCTCATATACTGCTCTACTTCTCTTTTTATATAATCAGAAGAAGTTTCAAAATATCTTCTTTTTAAATTGTTTATTATACCTTCATAAGCGTGGTTAAAGGTACCAGTTCTAAATTCCTTAACATAGTCAACCTTAAGTTTCTCTCCGTTAGTTCCATATAGTAGCATCTTCAGAATATCTGGATCATACTTTTCAATCGGTGCATCTAGATCAAACTTATATTTTTTGCTTAAAGCCCTGAGTACTGCAAAAGTCCAGGAGTCTTCCTTAAGACTACCTTCTCCAAAAGACATAATAGCTCCGCCAGCAATACTCTTACTTCTATCTGGTATTATTAAATCCTCATCAATTTCCATAAGAGTACCAAGACCATCACAGGTATCGCACTTACCAAAGGGTGAATTGAAAGAAAACATCCTAGGTTCTAACTCTCCTAAGCTAATTCCGCAATCTATACAAGCAAAATGTTCACTAAAAAGAAGATCTTCACCATCTATAATACTAGCTATGGCAGTTCCCTCTGCCAATTTCAAAGCACTTTCCAAGGATTCAGAAAGCCGTCCACGAGATTCCTCTTTTACAGAAATTCTATCAATGACTATTTCTATACTGTGCTTTTTATTTTTTTCAAGCTTTATTTCTTCTTCCATAAGCTCCACTGTAGTTCCATCTATTCTAGCTCTTACAAATCCATTCTTCTTAATATTCTCTAATATTTTCTCATGCTCACCCTTTTTCCCCCTTATCACAGGCGATAAAATTAAAAGCTTAGTTTTAGGTGGCATTTCCATTATTGTATCCACCATTTGGTCTACAGTCTGTTGAGTAATAATCTTGCCACATTTAGGGCAATGAGGCGTCCCAACCTTTGCATAAAGAAGTCTCAAGTAATCATAAATTTCAGTTACAGTACCCACTGTGGACCGTGGATTTCTATTAGTGGTTTTCTGATCTATGGAAATAGCAGGAGATAGCCCCTCTATGTATTCCACATCTGGCTTATCCATATTACCTAAAAATTGCCTTGCATAGGCTGATAGTGACTCTACGTATCTTCTTTGTCCTTCTGCATATAATGTATCAAAAGCTAATGAAGATTTACCAGACCCTGAAAGCCCAGTAAATACAACAAACTTATCCCTAGGTATCTCTAAATCAACGTTTTTTAAATTGTGAACCTTAGCACCTTTTATAAAAATCTTATCCCTCATAGTTCCTCCTCTGTAATTAAGCAATCAAATCATCTTTTGAAATATCTTAAATGTTTTTAATCTGCTTTTTCAATTTATAAATTATATCTCTAAGCTGCGCAGCTCTTTCAAATTGTAAATCCTTAGCTGCTTGCTTCATTTCTTTTTCATACTTATCCATTAACTTTTTAGTGACCTCAGAATTTACCTCCATAGCCGCTTCAAGGGTTTCATAAACCACTTCATCCTCTGCCACCATAATAGATCCAATTACCTCCCTAATATCTTTAATAATAGTAGTTGGAGTAATCCCATTTTCTTCATTATAGGCTATCTGGATTTTTCTACGTCTATTAGTTTCAGCAATGGCCCTTGCCATAGATTTTGTAATATTATCTGCATACATTATTACTTTACTTTCTGAATTTCTCGCAGCTCTTCCTATAGTTTGAATAAGTGCAGTTTCCGAACGCAAGAATCCTTCCTTATCCGCATCTAATATAGCAACAAGTGCTACCTCAGGAATATCTAAGCCTTCCCTTAAAAGATTTATGCCTACTAGCACATCATGATTACCCAGCCTTAGATCCTGAATAATCTTCATTCTTTCTATAGTATCAATATCTGAGTGCAGATAGGTAACCTTTACTCCTATTTCTTTTAAGTACTTAGTTAAGTCCTCTGACATTTTTTTTGTAAGGGTTGTAACTAAAATTCTAAACCCTTTTTTTATTGTATCCTGAATACTAGCATATAAATCATCTATTTGCCCTTTAACGGGTCTTATTTCTATTTCAGGATCTAGTAGTCCTGTAGGTCTTATTACTTGCTCTGCAACGTTTTCACTATGCTCACCTTCGTAAACATTTGGAGTTGCACTTACGAAGACTGTTTGATTTAAACTACCCTCAAACTCTTGAAAAGTTAATGGTCTATTGTCATAAGCAGAAGGAAGTCTAAATCCATATTCCACTAAATTAGTTTTTCTTGATTTATCTCCCCCAAACATAGCTCTAACCTGAGGAAGAGTTACGTGGCTTTCATCTATAAACATTAAAAAATCCTTAGGGAAATAATGCATCAAAGTTTGAGGCGCTGTCCCCGCAGGCCTGCCATCTAAAATCCTAGAATAGTTCTCAATTCCACTACAGTAACCAACCTCTCTCATCATTTCAATATCAAAGTTAGTTCTTTGTCTAAGTCTTTGTGCCTCTAAAGCCTTATCCTGAGAGGTAAGCTCCTTAAGCCTCTGCTCTAGTTCTTCTTCTATCCTAGTTATTGCAATCTCCAGCTTATCCTTTGAAGTAGCAAAGTGAGATGCAGGAAAAATAGATACATGCTTTCTAGTTCCAAGGATTTCCCCTGTAAGCACATCAAAAGATCTAATTTTCTCTATTTCATCACCAAAAAACTCCACCTTAATTCCTTCACTTGAAGAAGATGCAGGGAATATATCCAAGGTGTCTCCCCTAACTCTAAAAGTACCACGAATAAAGTTAATGTCATTTCTTTCATACTGTATATCTATTAAATCTCTTATAACCTTATTTCTGTCCTTTTCCATGCCTTCCCTTAAAGACACCGTGAGTTTTTTATACTCTTCTGGGTTACCAAGTCCATATATGCATGAAACTGAAGCCACCACAATAACATCATTACGCTCTAGCAATGCTGATGTAGCTGAATGCCTTAGTTTATCTATATCGTCATTAACAGATGAGTCCTTTTCTATGAATGTATCCGTCTGAGCAACATAAGCCTCAGGTTGATAATAATCATAGTAAGACACAAAATATTCCACACAATTATCCGGAAAAAACTCTCTAAATTCTGAGCAAAGTTGCGCTGCTAGAACCTTATTATGAGCCAGCACCAATGTGGGTTTTTGAACTCTCTCAATAATATTGGCCATAGTAAAAGTCTTTCCAGAACCAGTTACTCCTAAAAGAGTTTGAAACTTCTTTCCTTCCTCGATTCCTTTCACAAGACTATCAATTGCCTGTGGCTGGTCTCCAGTAGGTTTAAACTTTGAATGCAATTTAAATTCATGCATAAAATCACCGCCTTGTATTGCTATATGTTGTATAAAAATTATTAATTATCATGTATCATCTGAACATTTGTTCGTCACTTAATATTTTAACTATAAGTTTTTGATATGTCAAATATATTGTATCCTAATCTAGGTGCAACAATTATGATATTTCTCCTGCGTGCCTTGCAAAAGAGCTGGAAGGTAGAAATATCATACTATCCTTATGTAACTGTATTCTTAAGATACTGCGTGAGAATTGCCACGTGCAAGGTTAAAGACGCAATTTTCAGATAATCATCTCCCTTATACTTGAAGTTCATGTTATAATTAGTATATAAACAGATTAGCGCCACCCACGTGTCAAATTTAAGAAATTTATATTTTGAGTCAAGATGAATTAAAATGTTTTATCATAACCAATAAGGAGGAATTTTATCATGTTAAGAAAAGCTTACAGTGCAGCAGGAGCTGTTTCAGTTGGACCGTATTCCCATGCAATTGAATCGGGAGATTTGATATTCTTATCTGGACAAACCCCAATAGATTCCCAGACTGGAAAACTTGTTGAAGGTGATATTTGTGACCAAACAAATCAATGCTTTAAGAACCTTTTTAATGTATTGGAATCGGCAGGTTTGACACCTGATAACGTTGTAAAAGTGAATGTATTTTTAACAGATATGGGTAAATTCGCTGCAATGAATGAAGTTTATTTGAACCAGTTTTCTTTACCATATCCTGCGCGTACAACTATTGGAGTAGCTTCATTGCCTCTAGGAGCTCAGGTTGAAATTGAAATGATTGCCAGGAGAAGCTAGTGCAACCTTAATAAAGTAAAAGTTATTTAGATTATGATAATTTTGATACAGATATACAAACATCCTTAGGGTTAAACCCTAAGGATGAATATATAATCATTATTTTTTTATTTAATTGCCCTTATTTGACTAATAAAATTCTCATGTTGCTCAACTTCCCCAGTTAATTTTGTAACTTTCCCTTGTATATCAGCAAGCATATACATCATTTTGCTTTGTTCTGCTCTTGTTACCTTTGCATTTTCCTCTAGCGCTCTTTGCATCACATACATCTCATCTTGTCTTTTTTCCATACTATCTTGCTTGTTTTCCATACCGCCTAATTTAGCTAATATTAATTCAAACATATGTTTTGTTTCCATATCCATTTTAACACCTCATTTATATCGTCGTATATTATCTCAATATATTATAATAGAATTATAACATTGTAAATTTCTTTTATCAACATGCAAGAATTTACAAAAACTGAGACCTCTTTTATGTTTATTAGACTAATAGCGAGTATGAAGTTTCTCCGAAGTGACTTGCAATAAGAGGCGAAAGGACTATTGAAATTCCATTTAGAAATTCTTTCTTTGCTAATATAAAATCGTCGTAATTCCGCCAGGACGGCGGCATAGCGAGCCCGAAGCAGGACGCTGAGTGTGAGCGGTAGATGATTTTATATTCGCAAAAGATTAGAATTTCTTAATGGAATTTCTAGTACCAAGCTCGATTGCAAGGCAAGCAGGAGAAGCTTCATACTTTTTCAGACAATAAAAAAAGCGCAACCTCAGTTACGCTATAAACTCATTCCTTGTCTTTATCTTTCATTTTCTCCAGTATATCTTTAAAGCTTTCGTCATCCACTTTTACTATAGTAGTATCTTTTGGTACTTCTCTTGGCACTACAACTATTCCTAGTCTTTTGTTGCCACTCATATTACTATAACTTATGTCCTTTAGTTCTCCAGAAGGCTTTTTAATTTTAAGAGATATAGAATTATAGCTTCCTCTAATTATATTGAAAATTTCCTGTTCACTTTCTATTAATTCATTATTAAGTTCAACTATTAAATCTCCACTTTCAATTCCTATTTGGAATGCAGGTGATTTTGGCACTACTTCAAGTACCATTATACCCTGCTTACTACTAACAAATTTAGGTTTTCCAACAAGCTCCGTATGCTTTTCTATTCTTATCATTGCTTCATGGGCAACAGCAGCGAATATCAAAATAAACAGTTGGAAAACTGCTCCAAATGCTGCAAGTTGTGAAACAACTGTTAATATTACACCATATCCAATTATTAAAGCGCCTGAAGTAATACTCTTTTTTTTCTTGCTCTTAGTAAAAGTTATACTGCTATAGCCGATAACTCCATACAAAGCAACAGATGCAATAACTGACGTCTTCAAAATCTTAAGTACTATGTCCCCCTTTATTAAAGGCCACCACTGCGGAGTCATAATGCTTTGCCCTGTAACTAAATCTGATGTACTCGCACTTAAAAGTATAAGAATAGCAATTGGTAATGCCCAATATCTTTTTAATGCAAATCCACCAATAATCTTATCATCTCTATTTGTAAAAACAGGAATAGCTCCTCTTGAACCATCTATCATTACTAATCCACCCTCTATAACATGAAGTATTCCAACCAAAGTCATTAGGGTAAGAATATCTACATTTATGATATTTAACTGTGGCATATGTAGTATACTTGCTAAATATTTAGAAGCTAGACTTATTATACCGAGAACTGCACCGGAATAAGAAAAACAAATAAATCTAGGTTTAAATGCCATAAAGAATAATGACACCATAAACAGCAAGTAAATACTTGAATTTTCATCAAAAACTAAACCTAGGAAGGTAAATATTAGACTTGCCACCGCTCCAGCAGCAATTCCTATTACAACTTGAGATATAGTTAATTCGAAAGGTGAATCTATACTTTCTCCCATTATCATCTTCTGCATAATAGCTATTTTTTTATTTTTATTGTAAAAAATCAATGTAATCATCATTAAAATAAGAGCATTTGTCGGGTCTACAATTGCAGAAGCAACTGCCCTTAAAGTATGTATAGCAATGTCCATCGGATAAAATTCTCCCCTCATATCACTGTGACTATCCATATTTTCTACATGCATTATCCTCGAGCCATGCATATCATATGTGTGTACTTATTGTTGTTAAATCATCACCTGCGGTGCTGCAATATTAACAACTTCGGAAGCAGATTTAGATTGCCACAAAAGTAACTTCTCTGGACTAGGCAACTGCCACTTATAGAAGATGGCAGACTTCAAGCTTCCAAAATGTTGTTAAAAACCAAGTATCTACCAAATGACTTAGTAGATACTTGTATTATTACTTGATTTTATCCTTAGCTAGCTCTAAAGCTTTTTTAAACTGAGGATCTAATTTTCTATCATAATCTTTTTCTTTAAGTTCTTGAGGATATACAATATTTATTTCTGGCTTTATTCCAATATGATGTATATTTTCCCCAACAGGTGTATAGTACTTTGATATAGTTACTTTTAATGCAGTACCGTCATTAAACCCGTCAACACTTCTGTATAGCATAGTTTGAACTACACCCTTACCGAAAGTTTTTTCTCCAACTAAAGTACCAACTTTATAGTCCCTTACTGCTCCTGAAAAAATTTCTGAAGCGCTTGCAGTTCCTCCATCTGTTAATACTGTTAGTGGCATTCCTATAGCAGAACCACCTTTAGACTTATATTCCTTCTTATTCTTATCTTTATCTATTGTGTATGTTATAACCTTTCCTTCTGGTACAAAATTAGAAGTTACATCTACACATTGATCTAGAAGTCCACCAGGATTACCTCTTAAATCCACTATTAAGCTCTTCATGCCCTTAGCTTGCAATTCTGTTAATTTCTTTTTGAAATTATCACCAGTGTGTTCATCAAACATAGTAAGCTGAATATATCCAACACTATTTTCTAGCATTTCACCCTTAACTGTTATAAGTTCAATCTTAGCGCGCTTCATGCTGACATCAAAGCTACCTTTTCCTTTTCTATTAATAGTTAAGGTAACTGATTCATTTTCCTTGCCTTTCATCATTGAAACAGCTTTTTCAAGCTCTTTTCCAGATACATCTGTCCCATTAACCTTTTCAATAATATCTCCAGAAATTATTCCAGCTTTTTTGGCTGGCGATTCATCAAATGGAGCAATTACAACTATATTATTTTCTTTAACTCCTACCTGTAACCCAAGGCCCGTATAAGCCCCTTCTGTTTGAGTGTTAAAATCTAAGAACTCTTTCTTATTCATAAAGACTGTGTAAGGATCCTCTAGGGAATTAGTCATACCCTTGATAGCTCCCTCTACTAAAACATCGTCATCAATTTTACCATCATAGTATTCATATAACTTGTTCTTAACTAAAAATAATTTTTGAAATTTTGAGATTTCGTTATAAGCTTCTCTTCCTATTATAACCTTTCCATTAGGAGTTCTTATAGAAATTTGATTTGAAACAAATAAAGTTATAACATTAGTAACTAGCACCAAAACTATAATCCACGCAATACTCTTGTTTTTTTTAGTTTTACCTACTTCGCTACGGGTTTCTACAGTTTTAAACTGATCTAACTTATTTTGATCGCCCATTTAATACACCTCTTTGTAATTCTCTATATATTATTTATGTGAATATATAGAATTTATAACACTAATAAGAAAATAAATATATTTGTTATTACACAACTAGGAATTTCCTTATTGATATAATGCTTCCTACCGCTCCAATAAACAACCCACCTAATATAAATTGCCATAAGATAGTTCCCAGTATAAAATATGGACTAATTAGAGTAAACCCTAAAAATCCTAATGATATATTCGCAAACTTTCCAAATACTACATCATAAGAATAATATAGTATTACAGTAGAAATAATTGCTCCTGCAACACCAAGTATCATTCCTTCAATAATAAATGGCCACCTTATAAACCAATCAGTAGCTCCAACATATTTCATAATACCAATTTCTTTTCGTCTTGAGTAAACAGTAAGTTTAATTGTATTTCCTATTAAGAATAAAGATACACTTATCAAAATTGCAAACAATATAAGCCCAATTACCTTAAGGGTATTGGTTATCTTTATGATCTTATCAACAATCTCACGGACATCCTTAATTTTTTCAATTCCTGAAAGCCCTTCAGCAGCTTTAACTACATTACTTACAACTTCTGGTTTTTCTACCCTTACTAAAAATGCATTAGGAAAAGGATTATCTTTTTCAAAGCCTTGTACTAACGCCTTACTATCTTCTCCAAATTGCTTCTTTACCTTTACCAGTGCATCACTTTTATTTTCAAATTTAATATTTGAAACTCCTTCTACACCGTTTAGCGCTTTTTCTATAGCTATTTTATCTGAAATTGTATACTCATCTTTAAGATAAATCTTCACCTCTAGTTTTGAACCTAATTCACTAACACCTGCATTGACATTAAAAACAATTAGTAAAAACACACCTAAAATAAACAGTGTAGCTGCAACTGTAGCCACTGATGCTATACTGACAGTTTTATTTCGTCTTAAACTCTTTAAAGCGTCCACAATAAAATATTTAATTGTACTAATCTTCATAACCGTATCTTCCCCTCTGCTCATCTCTAGCTAAAACACCTTTTTCTATAGCTATTACTCTCTTTTTCATAGAGTCTACTATATTTTTTGCATGTGTTGCCATAACTATTGTAGTACCAGCCTTATTAATATCATTTAACACATCCATGATTTCAGCTGCTGTTTCAGGGTCCAAGTTACCTGTTGGCTCATCTGCTATTAACAAAGCAGGATTGTTTACTATTGCCCTAGCAAGAGATACCCTTTGCTGCTCGCCACCAGATAATTCACGTGGAAAAGCCATATGCTTTTTTGAAAGTCCAACTAAATCCAAAACTAATGGTACCTTTTTCTTTATATCTCTTGGAGAAGCCTCTATAACTCTAAGTGCAAATGCTACATTTTCATAAACATTTAGATTATCAATTAGCCTAAAATCTTGAAAAACCAATCCAATTTTTCTTCTATAATAGGGTACCTGATTTCTGGTTAATTTCGTTAAATCTATACCATTGGAAATAACATTACCTGTAGTTGGTTCTACCTCTTTTAAAAGTGTTTTAATAAAAGTAGATTTCCCTGCTCCACTTGGCCCTACAAGAAATACAAATTCTCCTTTTTCAATAGTAATATCAATATTCGACAATGCTATTACATTATTATCGTAAATCTTAGTTACTTTGTTAAATTGTATCATATTAAACTCTCCTTACCCCATTTATGTGCTTTATTCCTGTTAAATTGCTAATAACAGTATACCATAAGCACTAACTGTATAATAAATTTTTTTTTAAAGTTTTCGTGAACTTTGAAATAAGTAATATTTTTTTATTAAAAGCATTCAAAATAATATCTATATTTATGTTTTCCTATAAAGCAAAAATTATGAACATCCTGCAAAATTATCACAACTTTTATTTTGTAAATACATATAAAATTGGTGTAGCCCAAACGGTACTACACCAATTAAGTTATTTAATAAATTCTAAATAAAGCCACATCTATTATCACTGAATAACCTAACATAAATAATGAAATAAAAAATATAACTCCAACTAAGTTCAGTACACTAAAATATTCTACCCATTTCTCTTCATAATTTAAGGGTTCCATCATTCTAGTCTTTACAAGCCCTATAGCTGAAATGGCAAGTCCAAAGCACGATACTCTTATTGTCATTCTATTTACAAAGCTAAATATTTCTTGAAGATAAAATTCTCCCCTAATTAAACTAGCTATTAACCCAACCACAGCACCTAAAATTAAAGGAACTAAAAATATCTTTAAAGATAATTTAAAACAACGAAATAAATCCTTTAAAATCCCCTTCATGAATAACCCCTCCTATTATGTTCTTTAATAATTATAACAATATTCTTCATTATAACAACATACTTTTTAAGTTTTTTATAAATAAGTAATCGAGTAGGAGCTGAATAATTAATTTATTCAGCGACCTCTCACACCACCAAGCATACCGTTCGGTACTTGGCGGTTCAATAAGATTTACCTAATCATAAATATTTTTCA
>NZ_JAIZZN010000016.1 GCF_020443565.1 Clostridium sp. CS001 | reverse complement strand
TGAAAAATATTTATGATTAGGTAAATCTTATTGAACCGCCAAGTACCGAACGGTATGCTTGGTGGTGTGAGAGGTCGCTGAATAAATTAATTATTCAGCTCCTACTCGATTTTGGAAATTTGAAAAATTTCCTACCTTTAGCACCGTTAGCACATTGAAAAAATCATATATTGATCAGAAAGCATTTGAACAAGTTTTAGTAATTCTTAATTAATTATATTTATAGATGCGTAAAGAAAAACACATGTTTGAGTGTAAGCGAGTTTGTGTTTTTTAGCAGATGTAGATATAATTAATTTTAGAATTACTTAACGACGTGAATTAGCATTCGTAGCAATATATGATTTTTTTTCAATTATTATATTTTAGGAGATGATTATTTTGGAAGGCGATAAAAAAGTAATATTTAGTGGAATTCAACCCTCAGGTGACTTAACTCTTGGAAATTATTTAGGAGCAATAAAAAACTGGGTTAAGTTACAAGAGGAATATGAATGCTATTTTTGTGTGGTAGATTTACATGCAATTACAATGAAGCAAGAACCAAAGGATTTGAGAAAAAAAACTTTAGAAGTGTTAGCTATTTATTTGGCGTCGGGAATTGATCCTGAAAAAAACACAATGTTTATTCAATCACATGTCAGCGCGCATAGTGAAGCTTCTTGGCTTTTAACTTGTTCCACTTATATGGGTGAATTAAGCAGAATGACTCAGTATAAAGATAAATCTAAAAAGAATGGTGAAAGTATAGGAGTAGGATTATTTAACTACCCTGTTCTTATGGCAGCAGATATTTTATTATATCAAACTGATTTAGTGCCTGTAGGAAAAGATCAACTTCAACATCTTGAACTCTCTAGGGATATAGGGGAAAGATTCAATAGAATGTATAGTGACACCTTTGTAATACCAGACCCTTATATACCTAAGCTAGGGGCTAAGATAATGGATTTACAAGACCCAACAAAGAAGATGTCTAAATCAGAAGAAAATCTAAATGGAAGTATTTTAATTATGGATCCACCAGAAGTTATAAGAAAGAAAGTAAATAGAGCAGTTACAGATAGTTTAGGAATAGTTAAGTATAATGATGAGCAATTAGGTGTTAAGAATTTAATGACCATACTAATGACCTTAACGGGAATGTCTATACAAGAAATTGAAACAAAATATGAAGGATTAGGCTATGCTCAATTTAAAAAAGATGTAGCAGAAGCAATCGTTGCGGAACTTGAACCTATACAGATAAAGATTAAGGAATATACAGGTAACAAGGCTTATTTAGAAGAAATTTACAAGAAGGGTGCAGAGAAAGCTAATTTTGTTGCTAATAAGACATTAAGAAAAATGCAAAAGAAGATAGGCTTTATACCTAGGTAAAAGGAGTATGGAATTTCAATGGTTTCTACGCTTCTTATTGCAAGTCACTCCGGAGAAATTTCATACTTCGATTATATTTAGGGATATTCTAGGGGTGAAGAGGGAGAGAGTTATCGTAGATTGATGGTTGTTGTTCTATACGAGATTAGACTCTTGTCTCAAATATATTTTGCAGCTAAGCTGGATCTTTATTATAAATTGAAGTAGAAGAAGTAACAGGATTTTTCACAATCGCTTTTATAACAAAAAGACTATGCTAATTATAAAATGTTCAGCATAGTTTTTTATTTTAATGGAATGGGTTCACTTGGTACCTACTATAGCAACTTAGCTGAAACTACGCCTATTTGTATTGTTTTACAGTTTCAGTGCACAAAAAAAGAACCTTCTACACTTGAAGGCTCTTATGGAATTTTCTCCTTTTCTAAATGTTAAATCATCATCTGCGATGCTGCAATATTAACAACTTTGGAAGCAGATTTACCTCTGGGTAGGCCTCTGGTGTAGATAACAATTCTCAATTGTTATCCTGCCACCAAAGTAACCTTTCTGGGCTAGGTAACTGACACTTATATAAGATGGAAGACTTGAAGCTTCCAAAATGTTGTTAAAAATAATTATTTTCTTAGAATAGGTGCGTAAATCTGAATTCTAGATGTTTCGTCTTTGAAATTAGCATCGTATACCTCAAAACTAGGAAGTCTTGAGAAAATATTTTTGTTCTTGGTATAAACCGCTTCAGGTTGTTCTAGACCTTGCTCACGTAACCATGTCTTGTAAAAATGCCTCCAAAAATCTCCGCTAGTTTCCATGCCGAGAGTGGTATCAAACACTGCGTATTCGCAGGTGTCGAATCTACGAGCAATCAGACCGGTCGGCAAGCTTTCAAGTGTGGAAACTTCCACGCCGATCATATACTTAGCAGTATCATCTTCTCCTGATTCATGAGCCATACCATATTCTACGGGGAAGTTTACTTGATCAGGAATTAGTTCCACCAATTTTTGACTGTTCCATCGGTCATATAAATCTCCTATGTTGTCAGTACCTATATTGTAATTAATGTCAGTCTCAATTCCTACTACCAGGAAGCTTTCTTTTGTGATAAATTGGACATTGTCAAAACTTTGTTTTAAATCCATTGCTATACCTCTTTCCATAAATAAATTTTTGGGAGGAAAAGGATCAATAAATGGATTTAGCCTCCTGAAACGCGCCGGGGGAATTCTATATTGCTGTACAAATTTCTTAGTAAATGACTGCTGGGACGAAAACCCTGCTTCAAAGGCGATAGAGATGATTCTCTTGTCAGTTTCCTTAAGTGCCGTTGCTGCTTGGTATAAACGATATCGATTAACGTATTCTTTCACCGTGTAACCTGTCAGTATCCTGAACACCTTCGAAAAATAAGATGGTGAAAGATATACATACTCAGATATGTGGGCAACTAAGATATTTTCGTCATATTTGCTGTGTATAAATTGGGTTGCTTCAAGTATAATACTCAGATAATCCATGTTAATCCCTCCTTCCATTATTATACTACTATATTAGCATTTAAAAGTTTTGTCAGAATCAACTTAGTTTGAAATATTATTCTTGCATTTATTTTAGAATTTATGTAAAAATCCAAAACCATATTGTATTTTATTTTGTCTAATATATAGGAAGATATAACGTGAAATTAAGTATAAGGTGGAGGGTTTTATGAAAAAGCTAGTATTACTTTTAATTGGATTAATAATTTTAACTTTTGTAGGATGTAATATAGAAGTTGCTGGTGATGAAAAGAGGTCAGAGAATTATGTCAAAGCTAAGGGATATGAAATTACAGCTAGAAAAGGAAAAATACATAAGTATACTTTAGAGAAAATCAAACTTTCTGGAGGAGTGGAAACTATACCATATCAACAGGATTGGGGTGTACAAACAGTAGAACCGGATAAGTATTTTGGAAAAGAAGTAATTGTATATGAATTTACAGTAAAAAATCATACTTTGCAAAAAAGAGATAACAATACAAAAAATGGGGTAAACGTATTTGTTATGTTATCAGAGGGCGAAATCATTGGAGGATATTCATATCCTAATGATATAGTTTATGGTTCATACAGTTCTATAGATGGAAAGACATTAGAAGAAGTAACATGATTAAGTCTTGAGCAATGGACCGAAAAGTGAAAAAAAAATATGCTAACTAAATAGTTAGCATACAATTTAGTTTACTTCAAAAAATACTCAAGTGCTTTGTAGCTTACAACAGATCTTAATAATTGAATGCGTTTAATTTCATCATCATCAAATCCACATACACCATTTTGAAGCAAGAAAGTATTATAACCTCTTTCAATAGCGCCATTGTAAGTAAAGAGAACGCAATACTCTACTGCAAAGCCACTTACAATAACACAGTCTACACCTTGATTTTTTAGAATAGAATCTAGTTCCGTTTCCCAAAAGGCATTGTTATAGGTTTTATGTACAAAAAAATCATTGTCTGATACTATTAATTCTTCTACACATTTAAAGCCTTCAGTATCTGGTCCGCCTGACTCAAGATCCTGTATGATTATCACAGGATGTTTTTTTGTACGGAAATATTCACTGATTTCATTAATATATTCTACCGAATTTTCAAAGGATGCCTTACAAGATGTGGCTTCTTTACAATCCTTTTGCATGTCTATTATTAAAAGTGCTACTTTTGACATAATGGTCTCCCCCTATCACGATTATCTGAAAGTTTATTATGAATACTCACATATTAATCTATAAAAACATTATTAATTTTATCATATAATATATATTATACCAATTGAACAGTTATAAATACAATCAAAAGAATGGTTATAATTATTTTTTTAATTAAAACACCGTATACAATTAATTCAAGCTAAACAGAAAGAATGTAATTTCAGGTTTCAAGCTCTTTTGCAAGGCACGCAGGAGAAATCTCATACTTTACCCACTTTTTTTATTTGCAAAGTACAAGCGTAGTTGACATACATGCTCAGAAAAGCTAAAATCAGTAGGTAGAGAAATTAGAAAAGAAATTTTAAAATCACCGAGAATGTTGATAGTGATTTTAGGAATATATATTTTTAGTACATAGCTAAAAAATATTAAAAAAGGAGGTAATAAACCTTGATAGATTACATAAAAGAGATTCAAAAGAGAAGAACCTTTGCTATAATTTCGCATCCAGATGCTGGGAAGACTACGCTTACAGAAAAGTTATTATTATATGGAGGAGCAATAAGACTTGCAGGTTCAGTTAAGGCTAGAAAGGCATCTAAACATGCAGTTTCGGATTGGATGGAAATAGAAAAGCAGAGAGGTATTTCTGTTAGTTCTTCCGTTATGCAATTTAATTATAATGATTTTTGCATAAACATACTTGATACCCCAGGGCATCAAGACTTTAGTGAAGATACTTATAGGACCCTAATGGCAGCAGATAGTGCGGTAATGGTTATTGATGGTGCAAAAGGAATAGAAGCACAAACAAGAAAACTATTCCATGTTTGTAGCATTAGAGAGATACCTATATTTACTTTCGTTAACAAAATGGACAGAGAAACTAGAGATACCTTTGAACTTATGGAAGAGATAGAAAATGAACTTGGAATTAAGTCTTATCCAATAAACTGGCCAATAGGTTGCGGAGTAGATTTTAAAGGTGTTTATGATAGACGAACAAAGGAAATCATTGTTTTTCAAGATGGAAAGCATGGCCAAATAGAGGCTAAAGAGACAAAAATCAATATTGATGACGAAAAAGCAATTGAATTTGTTGGTGAAGCACTATACGAGAAGCTCCTAGAAGACATTGAGCTTTTAGATATAGCAGGAGATGAATTTGATTTAAACAAAGTGACTGCAGGAGAACTTACACCGGTATTCTTTGGAAGTGCATTAACTAATTTTGGTGTTGAGCCTTTCTTAGATAATTTTTTACAATTAACATCACCACCATTACCAAGAAATTCAAATATAGGAAAGATTGATGTTTTCAGTAAAGACTTTTCTGCCTTTGTATTTAAAATTCAAGCTAATATGAATAAAGCTCACAGGGATAGAATTGCCTTTATGAGAATTTGTTCTGGATCTTTTGAAAAGGGTATGGATGTTTATCATGTACAAGGTGGCAATAAAATGAAGTTAGCTCAGCCACAACAGTTTCTAGCACAGGATAGGGAAATAGTGGATGAGGCTTATGCAGGAGATATCATTGGGGTTTTTGATCCAGGAATATTTAGTATAGGAGATACCTTGTGTACTTCTTCAAATAAATTTAAGTTTGAAGGAATACCAACTTTTGCACCAGAATTTTTTGCAAGGGTGAGAACTATAGATACTATGAAGAGAAAGCAATTTATAAAGGGAGTAACACAAATAGCTCAAGAAGGTGCAATTCAGGTATTTAAGGAACTTCACATAGGAATAGAACAGGTAATAGTTGGAGTTGTAGGAGTATTACAGTTTGAGGTGTTAGAATTCAGACTTAAAAATGAATATAACGTAGATATTAAGATGGATAGGCTATCATTTACTCAGATAAGATGGATTGAAAATAGTAATATAGATGTAGATAAGCTAAATTTAAGCAGTGATACTAGAATTGTTAAAGATTTTAAGGATAGAGACTTATTAGTATTCCAAAATGATTGGGGTATTAGTTGGGCTTTAGATCATAATAAAGGCTTGATTTTATCAGATATGGGTAAAAATAACGACTAGTAATATCATAACAATAATTATAAAAAAAACTCTCTTGAAGTGAATTCAAGAGAGTTTTTTTGCGTAAATAAGCTTTTACATGCTTTTTCTTCTATTGGTAATAGCATCAATTATAAATACGGCTGAAGCAGTTAATAGTAGTATATTAATTAAATTTCCACCAATACTTAAGATTACTCCCATTAACCAAAATAGAACAATAAATCCACCAAGCCAACGTAAAAATGTCATGGGTTACCTCCATTATTAAATTAGTAAGTACTAAGTATAGTATCTATTAATTCATTCATGTATATGCAAAATACGTATGCAACCATATTAATATTAAGCGTATGGGTACATTTGATAAAAAGATAATATGGTATATAATAATATTAGAGTAAGAGTTAATTAAGTATTAAAGATTAAATTTAGGGGGAAATACATGGAAAATAAGGTATCATCAATTAAAACTATTGATATAGTACAGATTAGTCTGATGGCAGCAATTACATTCATAGCAACCTCGGTTATACACTTTCCAACTTTTATGGGAGTTCTTCATTTCGGAGATAGTATGATTTTCTTAGCAGCTATATTGTTTGGAAGAAAGAAAGCAGCTATATCATCTTCTGTTGGTATGTGTTTGTTTGATTTAATGTCTGGATATACAACCTGGGCGCCATTCACCTTCGTTATAAAAGGTATTATGGCTTATATCGCTGGAACTATCGCCTATAGGAAAGGGTACAATGGAAATAATATTCCAAATAATATATTTGCTTTTGTTGTATCAGGATTATTCATGATTGCGGCATATTATTTAGGTGGGGCAATTATACTAACATTTATGTCTAAAGATATGACATTTACATTTGCTCAATCACTAATTGTTTCCTTAAAGGACATACCTACTAACATACTCCAAGTAGTGGGTGGAATAGTTTTGGCACTACCTTTAATAGCAGCATTAAAAAATAAAATTGGAAGATAAGATAATTGTTTATGAGATGTAGATGCTAAAGTTATTAATATGTAATTTCATAAGTAAGAGAAGTAAGAGAAGTAAGAGAAGTAATATAAGATAAATATTACTCCTCTTTTTTGTTATATAGGAAACAATTTGTGGAAGTGGATGTGGATAACATCTATATGCTAGAGATTGTCACTTTTGCCACTTGCCACGTGGGTGGCACTATTTGTTCTTAAAGTAAAAGATGCTAAAGATTATTGTTGGTATTAACATAAAACTTATTGCAGAAAAATAGACGTAAAAGTTTAAAAATTTATATAATGTTATTATTTTAGCGGAAACAAAAAAGGAAACTATGAACACAAATAAACTAATAATATATATTGTATATTTGTTAAGAAACGAGAGTTTTTTTAATAATATCAGTATTGCACTTAGTGTTAATACATATTTAATAAACCATCCACCCACCATTTGAAGCATTACATAAAGCTCTCCAAACTCTAAAAAGTCAAAATAACTAACTAGTTGAGTTTGTGTGAGCTTGGGATAGCTAAGGTTCAAGGTTCTGCTTATTCCGAAGGTAGTGAGGGTACCAATATTAGCTACGATTTCCATTTGGATTACAATTAATATTGCGATTATGGAGTATCTTTTGGTCTTTGATTTGTTAGCTAATTTAGATAAGAATGGAATACAAATAGCTATTCCACTATAGCACCCAAGTGCTTTTATTATAGATAAAACAAAAGGCACCGTGATGCCATTAGCCATTATAGGAAGTAAGTAACTTACCTTTTTATATTTAGTGGTAAGAACTCCTAGATTTATACCGGCTAGCATTATAAGACATATGCCTATAATAGTAACTATAACTATTGCCCTAGTACCTTTTTTCGCAATGTATATGGCTGGTATTACTAGAAACAAAAGAAAGAACCAGGGGGGAGTGTCAGAAAGCATATTTACATGCATTGCATTTGCTTCTACTGATGAACTTTCTATTAAGGTAATAATTAGAGTTATGACAAATAGTATTAAAAAGAAATCTCCCATAGTTTTACCTAAAGCTTTGCGATAGATATCATCCATATTATAGCAGTTTGTTTTTTTACAAACGAAAAGTATATAAACAAAATATAAGAGTAAGATAATTGAAGAAATAATAACTGAAATCC
The DNA here is from genome assembly GCF_020443565.1 of Clostridium sp. CS001. GTDB lineage: Bacteria > Bacillota > Clostridia > Clostridiales > Clostridiaceae > Clostridium_AD. The sequence goes on along the minus strand of NZ_JAIZZN010000016.1, from coordinate 79,587 downwards.
AGGAATCTCTACCTGCTTCTGAATTAAATACATTGGGGTAAGTTTTCATAGATACAATGGAAGTTCCCCAAATTAGGAACATTAAATGTTTTGTATTTAGCTTATCCATTTTTTCTCCTTATTTAATGCTGTGATAAATCACAACAAAATTTACAATATACTTGTAGTATTTACCAATTTCAGAATATTAAACTTAAATATTACAAATAATAATTAGGGTGATTAAAATGGAAAATATAAATATAGATTATATCAAAGAAAAACTAAAAAATAGCTATGATGTAAAGTTTCGAGAGATAGAATGCACTGTAGGATTAATATATGGCGTATTTATTGATGATTTGTGCGATTCTAAATTTATTAGTGAATATATATTTAATCCTCTAATAGAAAGAGAAATTCAAACTGCAGATATAGAGTATATAAAAAAAGAAGTATTAACCGCCAATTGCATTGGAGATATTAATAGTAATGATGAAGCTATAATACACATTTTATCCGGAGATTTGGTACTTATATTTTCTTTTGCAAATAAAGCAATTTATTGTGAGGCCAAGGGGTTTGTAAGGCGTAGTGTTGGAATTCCCGTTACAGAAAATGTAATAAAAGGGCCGAGAGAAGGATTTACAGAAGCTTTTGTAGATAATGTCTCGTTGATACGACGAAAAATAAAAAATTCAAATTTAAAGTTTGAGACATTTTCAATAGGGAGTAAATCTAACACAGTAGTTGTTATGTGCTTTATAGAAGATGTAGCACCAAAGAAACTTGTAGATTATATAAGAAAAAAGGTTGCCAATATAAAGTTAGAGTTTATATTAGACACAAATTATATTGAGGAAGAATTAAAAAATAAACATACAGCTTTTGATACAATAGGATCTACTGAAAAACCAGATGTTGTGGCATCAAAGCTTTTAGAAGGGAAAATAGCGATAATTGTGGATGGAACCCCCTTTGTGATTACTGCACCTTATTTTTTTATAGATAATTTCCAATCACCAGATGATTATTATTCAAATAAATATTTTGGTAATGTATCAAGAATTATGAGAGTAGCTAGCTTCTTTTTATCAAGTCTTTTACCAGGGTTATATTTGGCTATTACTACTTTCCACTTTTCGCTTATCCCAGCAGTTTTTGCAGTAAGACTTGCGGTTTCTAGAGCTGGGGTACCGCTACCTACAGTTATTGAACTACTTTTAATGACCTTTTTCTTTGAATTACTTAGGGAGGCAGGGATAAGATTGCCACAGCCAGTAGGTCAGTCAATGAGTATTGTTGGGGCTCTAATTCTGGGTGATGCTGCAGTGGGAGCGGGACTTGCATCACAAAGTACTATAATAATAGTTGCAATTGCATCTATATCTTCTTTTTTAGTGCCTAAGCTATATGGGGCTCTATCTATATGGAATATAATTATTATTTTGTTTTCATCCGTACTGGGACTTCCAGGATTTTATATTGGCTTATTTATATTTGTCTCTCATCTTGCAGGACTTGAAAGTTGTGGATATCCATATTTGTTTCCTCTAGGTACTCTAGAAACATTTAAGGCTAAGGACATATTATATAGAAAAGATCTTAACAATATATCAAATAGCATTTTTGATAAGGGTGAATATAATGAATAGGAATATAAATAGTAAGTATAAAAAGGTAATAATCATAAGCTACATAATTATAAGCTGTTTTTTTATGACAGCATGTTTTAGTTATAAGGACATTAATAAAGTTTTATTTATTACTTCAATAATAATAGATGTAGATAATAACGGCAGTCCAATATTGTATGCAGAGGCTTTTAGAGGGGTTAGGGGTGCAACACCACAAGGCATAGATGAACGATTATTATTTAAAGGAACAGGAAAGACCATTTTTGAAGCTGCTAGAGATATGAATGCTGTGGCTACTTACAAACTAAATTATACACAAAACAAGGCTATAATATTTACCCAAAAGGCTGCAGAATTAGGTGTTGATAATTTTATAGATTTTTTAGATCGTGATCAGGAGTTACTTATAAGGCCATATATTGCAGTATATGTAGGAGATCCTGAGAAACTTATGAAGTTAAACATTGCTCAAGAAAAATACATTGGACTACTTATAGTAAGGATACTAGAAAATATTGGAGCATCATCAAGGGCTGTAAAACTAAGTTTAAATGAGTTTTATAATCAAAGGTCAATGGGAGATAAAAGTAGCGTAGTAACCATAGTAGATATTAAAAAAGATAGCTTGGATGGAAAGTTAGAAGTAAATGGTGGGGCAGTTATTAAGGATGATAAAATGGTTAGTACAATATCAAGGGAAGAAGGTCAAGGATTTAATTTTTTAATGAATGCTATTTCAGGTGGTACTTTAGAAATAACTAATCCATGTGATGTTAATAAATTTATAACTTTAGAAATTAAAAATAGTAGAACTAAGACAGAAATCAGTTATAATGATAATGTGGTTAGTTTAAAAAAGAAGATTAAAGTTAGAGTGGATTTTGGGGAAGCACAAAAAAAGATTACACTTACAAAAGAAAATCTTGAAAAAATTAAGAAGAAGTCAGAAGATAATATTGTGAAAGCTTGCAATAATATATTTGCAAAATACAAGGGTATGAACATAGATATATTTGATATAAGTGAAGGATTTTATGCTAAATATCCAAATATAAAAATTGAAAATATTATTAATGTAACTGAATTAAAAGTTGAAGTAGAAGTGGAGATAATGAACACGGGGGATACTATAAATTTCAAATAGAAGTCGTTGTTAATATTGTGGCATGGAAGATGATGATCTGACGGATTATTATTGTAAGCTGCAAGTATAATAGTGGGGTTGGGGTGAGGGTTATGGATACAAAGAAAATTAGCAGTTTATTGAAACGAGAGGAAGGTACAAAATTAGATTTTAAACAAAGAATTGATGTACTAATAGAAAGTGGCAAAAAAGAATTGGCAAAGGATATATGTGCCATAGCTAACTCTCGAGGGGGAAGAGGATATCTTATTATTGGAGTGGAAGATAAAACAAAAAAAATTATCGGTATCGATACATCTGAATTTAAAGAAGAGCAGTTTCAACAAATCATTAGTTCAAGATGTGAACCACCTATTCCAATATCTATAGATTTTGTATTATACCAAGGCAAGAGTTTAGCGGTTATAACCATATATGATGGTGGTCAGAAGCCTTATCAGTTAAAAGAGAATGGAGCTTTTTATATAAGAAGGGGCTCCACAACGGACACAATGAGGAAAGAAGAATTAATCTCTTATTTACAAGAAAGTTTAAGTCTTAATATGGAAACAATTCCTATTATAAATAGTGATGTAAATAGTTTAGATTTTAATATGGTTGATAAGTATTTTATAAGTAAGGGTATTTTGGTAAATGATGATAATAGGCTAGGATTTATGGACAATGCAGGAATAACTTTTATTGAAAGGGAGTATAACAAAAGAGTAGTAACACTTGGAGGTTTGTTGGTGTTTTCTTCAATTAATAGTATTTATATACCTCATAATATGATTAAGATAATAAACAAAGTAAATAATAATGTTGAAGAGGTAATAATTTTGCAAGGAAGTTTATTAGATATATTAGACAGGGTAGAAGAATTATTTAAAAAGATATTTCCACAAAATTATCCCATAGATGCAGTACATGAAGCTGTAAAAAATGCAATACTTTATAGGGATTACACTATATTTTATAAGGAAATTGAAATAGCAATAAGTTACAATAGTGTAAGGGTAACTAGTCCAGGAAACTTATTATTTTCAACTAAGATTAATACTAATAGTTACTTAAAGAGAAATATGTGGATATACGATAAGTTAATAGCCCTAGATGACAGAAAGAGATTTATAAAATCTGGGAAAGGGTTTGCCCGAATGAAAAATGCCTTTGCAAAGTACGGTAAAGTAATATTTGTAGATTCAAAGGATGATAATAGTTTTAAGGTGATTTTTCCTGGAATTAAAAATTTTATTTAATAACTATAATATTGCAAAAATATTCTGAATATTATATAATGGGAATGGTAATATTAAGTTCTGTGTAGACCTGTTTAATAATTATCTGGTTATATTAGATAAAATAGGAGGCGGTTAACATGATTCATGTATTTTGTGGTAGAAAAGGTTCCGGGAAAACTAAAGCATTAATTCAACTAGCCAATGAGAAGGTTGATGATGTTAAAGGAAGCATAGTGTATATTGATAATGACACTAAAGCTACCTTAGAATTAAGCAGGAAAATGAGATTTGTATCTACAGATGAGTTTAACTTAAAAAACAATAATGACTTTTATGGGTTTTTGTGCGGTATGCTTTCAAGGGATTACGATATTGATACCATTTTTGTTGATGGTGTATTTAATATTGTAGACGATAAACTTGAGCATACGGCACAATTATTTTCTAAAATGGAGTCTTTAGCTAAAAAGTATAACGTAGAGTTCTATGTAAATGTTGGTTGTGAGTGCTTAAGTCCACCGGAATTTTTAAAAGAGTATATAGCGTAAGAACAGAAAGATCACTAATTTTAAGCATAAATGTAAACTCAAACATAAGTGTAAACCTAAACATACTAGCAATGCAGGACTTTTAGCCCTGCATTTATCGTTATATGGAGCAAATAGCTAATAATTGGCGTAAACAAGAAGTAAGCAAGGATAAACACCTTAAATGAACAGTTATCTTGCTTGATATACCTTTAATACACATATACAATTAAAAACATAAAATTAATATATAAAAGGCTGTGAAAGAAAGAAGTAACTATAGGAATTATTAAGAGAGCTAGTGGTAGGTGCAAACTAGTTAAGAAATATAGTGAATTACATTCTGGAGCTTTAAGCTGAAATAAATTTACATTTAGGTAAGCTGAGACGGGTTAATCTTACGTTATAAGAGATGAGCGGATTGTTAAATCAATTTGGGTGGTACCACGGAATAATTTCGTCCCTTTCTTAAGGGGCGTTTTTTTATTTTATTTTATCTTGTAATAGGAATTTAAATAAGGAGGAATAGTTTATGGAAAATGTATATGATACACTACTTGAAAGAGGATACTTAAAACAACTTACTCATGAGGCAGAAATAAAGAAGATATTAGGGGAGGAAAAAGTAACCTTTTATATTGGCTTTGATCCAACAGCAGACAGCTTACATATTGGACATTTTATTGCCATGATGTTTATGGCACACATGCAAAGGGCAGGGCATAGACCTATAGCCTTAGTTGGTGGAGGGACTGCAATGATAGGTGACCCTTCTGGCAAAACAGATATGAGAAAGATGCTTTCAAAGGAGGAAATAGATCATAATATTTCTTGCATAAAATCACAACTTTCAAAACTTATAGATTTTAGTGATGACAAGGCAATACTAGAAAACAATGCAAACTGGCTTTTAAACCTAAATTACGTAGATTTTATAAGAGATATAGGTGTACATTTTTCAGTAAATAGAATGTTAACAGCTGAGTGTTTTAAACAGAGATTGGAAAAAGGATTATCTTTTCTTGAGTTTAATTATATGCTTATGCAAGGATATGATTTCTTTGTATTGCATGAAAAATATGGATGCACTATGCAATTGGGTGGAGATGATCAATGGTCTAACATAATTGCGGGTATGGAACTAATAAGAAGAAAAGAAAGCAAATCATCCTATGGAATGACATGCACGCTGCTTACTAATAGCGAAGGTAAGAAGATGGGGAAAACAGAAAATGGTGCTTTGTGGCTTGATGCAAATAAAACATCAGTTTATGATTTTTATCAATACTGGAGAAATGTTGAAGATTCAGATGTGAAAAAATGTTTAGCGTTACTTACTTTCATACCAATGGATGAAGTTGGACGTCTAGGTGATCTAAAAGATGAGAAAATCAATGAAGCTAAAAAAGTTTTAGCCTTTGAGGTGACAAAACTTATCCACGGTGAGGAAGAAGCAATCAAAGCTCAAAGTGCAGCAGAGGCTTTATTTGGTGGTGGAACTAATATGAGCAACGTTCCTACAGTATCTATACCATTGAGCATGAAGAGCGCTGGGTTAATAGAGATATTAGTATACACTAAAGTTCTACCATCTAAAGCAGAGGCTAGAAGATTAATTGAGCAAGGTGGTCTAACTATTAACGATAAGAAAATTGAAAATACAAATGCAACACTTTCAGAAGAGGATTTTAAAGATAATAGTGTACTTATTAAAAAAGGAAAGAAAAAATATTATTCTTTAATTATAGAATAGATTAGAATAACAATGGTTTCAAAGTGACAAAGTTAAAATTTATATTTTAGCTTTGTTTTTTGCCCTTTAAAAAAGAATGTTTCATACGATAATAAAGTATTGGTAACTTTTGAGCAGAGCACTATGACAAATAATTGGGAGGTGGCTTATGTCATTAATTAGCAACATTGGAATACTGCAGAATTCACATGATAAAAAAGCTTTTAGTAAAATATCTTTTGATGCTGGAGAGAAGTTTAATGCAAGAGTAATAAGTACAGACCCGCAAAAGGTAGAAGTAAATTTAAAGTTATTAGATGGATGGCAGTTTTCTGCAAAACTGGACAAGCCACTAAAACAAGACATAGAAGGTAGTTTGCTTAGATTTGAAGTGGAAGGCTTTGAAGATGATAAACTTAAAATAAGATTAGTATATGAGGATAAAGAAGGCAAGGTTTCTGAAGGTGATATTTTAGAAGACTTTGGAACGGGAACGCCTTTAAGCTCTGATAAAAAAGATGCTTTGCTTTTTGAAAAGATGATAAAACATGATATGCCTTTAACCAAGGATAATATAATTGATATAAAAAACCTAGTTGATTTTAAAGAGAAGATATTTTTAAGTGTAGCTAAAGAAGATATTTTTATTGCAAAATATCTTGATAGCAGAAACATTGACATCAATAGTGAAAAGGGAAAAGAAATAACATTAATTTTAAAGGATTTTTTTCAAGCGTTAAAGAACTTGAATGTTGATGAGATATTATTATTTAAAGAGAATAATATAGAACTCACGAAGGGTAATTTAGAGAGTTTTATAAAACTATTTAAAGGAGAATCTGCTATATATAATAATTTAAAAGAGATTAATAACTATCTATTAAATAATAATAGGGGAAACAATATTGATACTTTAGAAGTAAACAAGAGTGGAGATAATTTTATAAAAGTGCCTCTTGAAAATTTTCAATTTAAAGGAGATTCTTTAGAGAAAGCATCTCTTAACATAGAGTTAAGTAATAATAAAGTGATAATGTCAGATAAGATAATAAATAATAATCTTCAAACCATGGATAAAGTTCAAGTCTTAGATAATCCTATTAATAGCACAAATTTAAAAGAAGTAGTTAACTTAATGAATCGAGAGTTATTTGATTTAGGAATTAACCATAGAATTTTAGATTCTACTATAGAGAGTTTAAAGCAAAGTTTAGGGCTAAATTTAAGTGAAGGTCATAATCTAAGCGAAGGTTTAAAACAAAATGAAACGTTAAAGCTAGGAACCCTTAATTTTAGCAGTGATGCATTAAAAGATTTGGTAAGTAAGGTTTTAAAAGAGCAGCAAATATCATTAAGTCCAAATAATTATACAAAATTGATAAAGAACTTAGAAGAAAAATTAAATATAACGCAAATTAGCTCTAGTGATGTAGACTTAAAATATATAAATAAAAATAAAGAACAACCGTTAAATAAGTCTTCAAATGACAAGTTTAATGAGGCGGACATAGGTAGTAAAAATGTTGTTAGTAGCAAGGTTAATGGATATGGTAAAAACAATTCACTTAATGAAATTATAAGTATGATAAAAAAGGAATTAAATGTTTCAGAGTCAGATAAAGCAGCAATAAATAATATTGAAAATAAGACGGAAAAAATAACTACAGATGTTCTTATCAAAGAGCAAGTCAAATTAAAGAGTGAAGAAATTAAAAATATGATTAGAGATGTTATTGAAAATAAGCTTAATCTGAAACCAGAAACCTATGATAAGGTTATGAGTGGGCTTGAGCAAAGAGTTAATGATATAAAAATGTTTAATTCTCTTTCAGAACAGTATTATTACTTAGATTTGCCTATAAATGTTAAGGAAGATGAATATCAACTTAAGTTGATTATTAAAGATGATAGGAAAAAAGGTAAGAAAATTGATAGTAAGAATGTGAGAATTGCTACTAGTGTAAAAACAATAAACATGGGAACTGTGGATGCATATATTAAAATCAACAATAGCAATATGAACATTGACATTAGCTGTGATAAGTTTTGGGTTAAAGTATTAGATCTTGGAAAAGATAAGTTAATTAAAGATTTATCTAGCTTGAGTTATAGAGTTAACATTGAAGTGAATAAGAAGGCCAGCGACTTTACACTAACGAATTGTAGGGAATTCTTTGATGATAGAAGTTTTAATGCTATTAATATAAAGGTATAATAGTATAGAGGTATTTTAAAAACAATTAATCAAGATGGTATAGTATATTATTTCATATGCTAAGATTATAATTGGTGTACACTAATGAGGTGTGTTAAAATGAAAAAGGTAAAAAAAGCTGCAGCCATAAAATATGAGCAAGGATATGATGTTCCAATAGTTACAGCTGCTGGTATGGGATATATTGCAGATAAGATTTTGCAAAAGGCCAAGGAGAATAAGGTGGCAATAGTTGAAAATGAAGAATTAGCCAACTTGCTTTCAAATGTTGACGTAGGATCAGAAATACCCATAGAGTTATATGATGCAATAGCAAAGGTAATTGCTTATGTAATGGATGTAGATGCATTAATGAAAGAAAAATAAAGTTATGCTGATAGTATTAATACTATCAGCATAACAGATCAGAAGGAGGTATACTATGGCGTTGTGGGCAATATCTGATCTTCACCTAGCTATAAATTCAGATAAACCCATGGATATATTTGGGGAAAGATGGCTCAATCATCATGAAAAAATAAAAGAAAATTGGATGAGCAAAATTTCCTCTGAGGACACTGTGCTAATTGCAGGGGATATTTCATGGTCCATGAGCATTTCAGAGGATAGCTCAGATTTAGAGTGGATACATAGGCTCCCTGGTAATAAGATACTCGTTAAAGGAAATCATGATTATTGGTGGGGAAGTATAACAAAACTTAATTCTCTTTATGAAGATATGGATTTTATTCAAAATAATTTTTTTAATTACAAGGATTATGCCATATGTGGTACACGTGGATGGAACTGTCCGGGGGCTGCAAAATTTACAACTCATGATGAAAAGATATATGGTAGGGAATTAATAAGGCTTAAGATTTCATTAGATGAAGCAGTGAAGAAAGGTTATAAAAAGATTATTGTAATGCTTCATTATCCGCCTACTAATGATAAATTTGAGGAAACTGAAATTATAAGAATAATAAAAGAGTATGGTGTGGAAAAGGTTATATATGGTCATTTGCATGGACCATCTTTAAATAGATTATATGAAGGAAATATAGAGGGTGTAGAGTATATAGTAACTTCCTGTGATTATTTGAATTTCGATCCAATAAAAATATTAGAATAACTGAAAACAAGTAGCAAGTCAATAATTAAAGTATATTGACTTGTTACTTATTTTTATATGACTTAGTTATTATTTGAATATTTTTGAGAAAAAACCAGGCTTCTTAATAGTATCTTCTGCCTGAAAACTTTCTGTAGAGGATTTAGTTAAATCATCAGCAGCAGCTAGCAGTGCGGCTTCTTCTTCCTTAATTAAGTCTTTCATGTCTCTTGCAAGTTCTTTCAATTTTTGAGGTACATGAGGGGTTGTAATTACATTACTAAACCAAACTAAAGAATTTTCTGCATGACCAAGGCGCCTATTTAGCTCTCCGATGAGGTACATAGCACTGTATTTATCCATGCCGTATATAGGGAAATCTTCGCAGTAATAGGCATCATTAAGTCCCTCTAGGGCTTGAGCTAAAAATATTAACTCCATTTCTTTAGAGTCTTCTGTATCTAAAAGTCGATGCATCCAAGCCAGTTTCATACAATTAATAGCTTTTTTGCTTGATTTTGCATTTATAATTACGTAATTTAAAAGTGATAGCTTGTATCTTTCAATAGCAATATGTACATTGTAAACTTCAGGGTATAATCTTCCATGCCATTTAGGTGTAATAGACCTTTGTATTGCTTCTATTTCTACACTTCTTAAAGTGTGAAAATCTACTTTCATAGCTGCATAGCCACAAGAATTGCAAGTCCAAACATCATAAAAATAAGGATTAATTGTAGAATACCTAATGAAAAAGTCACTATCCTTTTTTAGCATTCTATAAGACGAAGATTTTACTGAAAGAGCTTTGAATTGGCGTCCACAAACTGGGCAAGTAACTTCTTTAGTATATAAAAGAGACTTCTCCTTGTTCTCTTCTTCTTTTTCTTTCGCTACTTCTGTTTCTTTGTTGTAGATTTTAATATCATTAATATTATCAAACCCCATGTTTTCTAGGCCGGAAAATATTTTTTTATCCATTTAATCACCTCTAAATAAAATTTAATGTGGTATGATAAGTTTATATGATTTAGTATACATATTTTAAGTAATTGATTTTATTATAATTTAGTAGTAAATTAATTATAACAGAAAGTTAGTAGAAATATAATAAATTTTATGTAAAGGACTGAGGATATGGCAATAAGAGAGTGGAAAAGATTCTTAATTCCCTATGAGCAGGCGGTGGAGGAGTTAAAAGTAAAGTTCAAAAGCATAAGAAGAGAATATAGACGTAAAAATGATTATTCACCTGTAGAATTTGTTACAGGTAGAGTTAAAGAAATATCTAGTATTCTTGAGAAAGCTAATAAGTTCTCTATCCCCTTGGATAGAATTGAATTTGAAATGGAGGATATCGCAGGGATAAGGATAATGTGTCAATTTGTTGATGACATTGATACGGTGGTAAATTTAATCCGTGAAAGACGAGATATGGAGATAGTTTATGAAAAGGACTATGTTGCCAATGTAAAAGGTAGTGGCTATAGAAGTTATCACATGATTATAAAGTATCCTGTGAACTTATCTGATGGTCAAGTTGAAATATTAGCAGAGTTTCAAATTAGAACCTTAGCAATGAATTTTTGGGCTACTGTGGAGCATTCTCTAAATTATAAATACAAGCATGATATACCTGAGAATATACGAGAAAAACTTAAGAATGCTGCAGATGCTGCTTTTCAATTAGATGAACAGATGCTGGAAATTAAAGATGAGATTAAAGATGCACAGAAGCTCTTTGAGGTAAAATCTAATTTGGTATCAGACATAATGAATAATATTCTTCTGCTCTCTTCCCTTGGTAAATTAATGGATGCAACTAGGTATAGGGAGCAATTAAATAAACTGATAGAAGAAGGAGAAGTCTTTGAGCTTAGCAGTCTTCTTAAGTCAACTCAGAAAACCTTAGATATGCATGGAGTTTGATAATATTTAAGCATAGAAGATGAGCAGTACCTACGAAAATGATGATTTAAATAAAAAAATGAGTGTGGAAAGTCAAACTAAGACTTACCACACTTATTTTTCATTTGAATCATTGATCATTGTTAATTGTTATGAAGCCACTATATTAACCAAGGACCCTTTAATTACAATAACCTTGCGAATAGTTTTGCCTTCTAGGGAAGCGAGCACGGTCTCATCTTTAAGAGATGCTTCCTTTATACTTTCTTCATCTAAATCTGAAGCTACATTTATTCTAGCTTTAATTTTACCATTTACTTGAATAGCTATCTCTATTTCATCTTTGATTAGAGCAGTATCATCAAATTCTGGCCAGTTCTGATTAAATATAGAGTAACCCATACCTAAGGTTTCCCACTTCTCTTCAGAAAAGTGAGGAGCAAAAGGAGCTAAAAGCTTAAGATAATCCACAAGCACTTCTTTTAAGAAATTACTATTAATAGTGTCTTCATTAACATACTTTGATAGTGCATTTGTAAGTTCCATAAGTCTTGCAATAGCAGTGTTAAACTGAAGTTTTTCTGCATCTTCTGTAACTCTCTTTATTGCAAAATGTCTCCAATAGTTTAATTCCTTTTCCGCTGTGTCCAGAGAAGCCTTATTATTGCTTTCTTTTAAAATAGCTTCGGTTCCAGCGTCGATTGCTCTTTCAATTCTATCAACAAATCTTCCAATAGCTTTTATGCCATCATCGCTCCAAGCACCACCATCGGTATAACCAAAGCCAAACATTAGGTACATTCTAAACACATCTGATCCAAACTCTTGTATATACTTGTCTGGAGAAATGGTATTTCCTTTGGATTTACTCATTTTAAGGCCATCAGGTCCTAAAATTAAACCTTGGTGAGTAAGAGATAAAAATGGTTCATCAAAGTTTAAATACCCCATATCTCGAAGAGCCTTTGTGATAAACCTTGCGTATAATAGATGCATACATGCATGTTCAGGGCCACCTACGTACTTATCTACAGGAAGCATTTTATTTATTAAATCTGTGTCAAAAGCTTTTTCAGTATTTTTGTTATCCACATATCTTAGATAGTAGAAAGAGGAACAAACAAAGGTGTCCAAAGTGTCAGCTTCTCTATGAGCTATTCCACCACAAACTGGACAGCTAACATTCATAAAATCCTCGGATTTAGCTAAAGGTGACTTTCCATCTGGTGCAAACTCAACATCATATGGTAGCTCCACAGGAAGTTGATTCTCAGGCACAGGGACGCTTCCACATTTATCGCAATGAATTATTGGAATAGGAGCTCCCCAATATCTTTGTCTTGAAACTAGCCAATCACGTAGTCTGTAGTTTACTTTTCCTGAGCCTAAGTTTTGGGATTCTAATTTCGCAACTACAGCTTCTTTTCCGCAAGTAGTAGATAAACCATCGAATTCACCACTGTTTACCATTATTCCATGTTCAGTATAAGGAAGATTTTCTTCAGCTTCAACAATATTTGCTTTAGAGACAATTACTCTTTCGATAGGTAAGTTATACTTAGTAGCAAAGGCAAAATCTCTATCATCATGAGCAGGAACAGCCATTACAGCTCCAGTTCCATAAGTATTTAGAACATAATCTGCAACCCAAATTGGAACTTCTCTTCCGTTAATAGGGTTAATTGCATAAGAACCAGTAAACACACCAGTTTTATCTCTTGTAATTGATTGTCTTTCTATATCAGTTTGCTTCTTAGCTTCATCTTTATATGCCCCAACACTAGATTTATACTCGTCAAGTGTTAGAACATCTACAAGGTCATTTTCAGGAGCTAAAACCACATAAGAAACTCCATATAGAGTGTCCACTCTTGTAGTGAATACACTAAAGTCTATGTTGGAATTTGCTACCTTAAAAGTAACCTCAGCACCAGTAGATTTACCTATCCAATGTCTTTGCATTGCCTTAGTTTTTTCAGGCCAATCTAAGCCGTCAAGATCCTCTAAAAGTTCTTCAGCGTAATCGGTAATTTTTAAGAACCATTGGGTTAAATTCTTTTTAGTAACCTCAGTGTTACATCGCTCACATGAACCATCAGCCAATACTTGCTCATTTGCAAGCACTGTGTTACAACTAGGGCACCAATTTACAGGTGCTTTTTTTCTGTAAGCAAGACCCTTTTCAAATAGTTTTAAGAATAACCATTGAGTCCACTTATAATAATCAGGTCGACAGGTTACAACTTCGTGGTCCCAATTAAACATTGCTCCCATTGCTTTAAGTTGTCTTTCCATAGTCACAATATTTTCTTCGGTAGAATCCTTTGGATGAACTCCTGTTTTTATTGCATAGTTTTCAGCAGGTAACCCAAAGGCATCAAAGCCCATTGGTTGAAATACATTGTATCCCTGCATTTTTTTCATCCTAGCCCAAGAATCCACGGGAGCATAATTAAACCAATGCCCCGCATGCAATTGACTTCCAGATGGATAAGAGAACATTTCAAGTACATAAAGTTTCTTATTTGTATTATTCTCATCAAATTTGTATAAGTCAGTTGCTTCCCACTTTTGTTGCCATTTTTCATCAATAGTTGTATTGTATTTTGCCATTGTTATTCCTCCTTCTGTTATTATGGAGTAGAAAATAAAAAAAACCTTCATCTCAACAAAGAGACGAAAGTTATATTCCGCGGTACCACTCTAATTAGGCATTACACCTCACTTACAAATATAACGGTTTTAACCGTACTTGTGTTACAAGTAAGCTCTTACTTACAAAGTAAGATTTCCTTACAAGGTAAGCTTATAGGCAAGTTCATATCATAGCGTTACTGCTTTGCACCTAAGGGGCATTGTAAAGACCCTAACAGCAGCTCTCTTAAAACATTATAAATACTACTACTCCTAATTAAAGCAAGTTATTAAATTATACTTTGTTTAGCGTTTATTATTACTTATTATAATTTAAATAGAATATTGTGTCAAGAGCAGATGTTACCTAAATTTCTTAAGAAGATTCTTATTTGCATAGGCTATAAAAGCAGTAAGCGCATAGTCATATACTATGAAGGCCAGCTGCATAGCTAGTATTACTAAGTATATGTTTATATTAGGAATCTTTATTATTAGTAATTTATATATAAATATAATTATGGCAGAACTTATATTAAAGTATAATAACTTAAGGATAAATTCTAGAGGAATATTTCTTAACTTTTCTATAAAGTATTTTACAAAGCCATAGGATCCAAAAATTAATATATAGGCAACAGCTATAACCTTTGAAGGTATAACAAGCAAACTAAGCAGTGAAACAGTAGCAAATACAACAATAGTATTTCGTACACCAGTAAGCATAATAGAAAGAGGAATAATGCAAGATGATATGCCTAATATAAATAATTTGTTTGTAGGGAAAACAGAAGAAAGATATAGTAATATTAAACTGAGTGCTGCAAATATACCTCCCTTAGCAATATTATTAGACTTCATAAAATCAGCTCCTAAATTAGTATGGCTAGCAACAGGAAATAAGGTCTCCACCTAAACATTCACAAATACTATCTGCACACCACAAGTTGAGACATAAATTACCCATATCGGAATCTTTGTTTCGTCTTCCATAATAGTTATCTCTATAATTTGAGGTTCTCATATTTAATTCATTAAAACTACGCCTATATTCAATATTATTAGGTTCCTGGGAACAAGCTTTGCTAATTAGGTTATAAGCACTATCATTCCAACCTTTTTTTAGATGAAGAGTTCCCATTAAAAAGTTCCATTCAGCAGTTTTTGTGCTCATAGAATTTAATTTCTGCTCAGCTTGAGGGATATTCCCACTATTTAAATCCATTCTAATAGACTGATATATATTATTGCTAGTATAATCGCCATTTGAATAAGAACCAGAATTATTTGCAGAATTATAATTATTTGAAGAGTTATAGCTATTAGAAGATTCATAGCTACTAGAGGAGCCAGTGCCTTTCATAAGTGTATCGTAGGCTTCATTTAATTCCTGCATTTTATCTTCCGCTAAATCTTTTAAAGGGTTATCACCATACTGATCAGGATGATATTTTTTTGCCTGTTCTCTATAAGCTTTTTTTATATCTTCTTTAGATGCGTTTTCCCGTACACCAAGTACTTCGTAGGGATTTCTCATTTATATTCCACTCCTTTTTATGTCGCATGTAGGTTAGCCTACACATATAAATTTTTTATTTGTTAAAGACCTTCTCCATTTTTTCCATCAAACCTAGCTCTAATATATTATATAATATATCTTCATTTTTTATTAAAGGCAATGTATTTAAATATTTTAAACATTGCTCGCTACAGGAAACTAATATAAAGTCAATTCTCGGCTTTATTAACACTGAAAAACTTTTAAAGTCCAAATTCTCTGTATTAAGCAAAGAATTTATAGCATTAAAGGAATTATCTTTTATATCGCTTTCTAAATCATCATATGCATCTATTATATATATCCATTTACCTAAATTATAACCAAGCCAATATAAGTTTTCTTTAAAGGGAGCATCCTTATAGTAAAAAGATACTATAAAGCCGGTGAGGTCAGCAAAGGCATCACAGAGCTCATCTAGGCTTATACCGTCATAATTTGTTTCTAGGGTATCTAAAAGTAAAAGCTTTTCTTTAGTATATTCCATCACAGCTTTATTTTCTACTTTGGATTTTTTTAAGTAGTTTTTTAGAAAACTAGAAAAAACCTTACTTTTCATGGTTTTATTATCTTGGACATCATCCACTAGTTTATAATAAGCTAAAGTAATATTACAAAAGGCTGCATAATCTAAAGCAGCATTATTATTAAGCATAATCCTTTTTTTTAGTGGATGCATTAAGCACTTAAATTCAGTGAAATTGTATTTATCATCCGATAGGGAATCTAAAAGTAATGCTAAAAAAGTCATATCATAATTTAAAGTAAGCCTGGGAACATTACCAAAGTTACATTTAATAGAGTTACATAGACCACAATAATAAGCTTTGAACTTTTCGTAGTCTTTTATTTTCATTTCCATTTTAAATGGAGTAACATATCCAAACATTGAAGTCCTCCTGCTTTTATCTTGCTTATAATCAGTGGCTAATATTTAAGCACCAAAGGTGATTAGTTAATTATCATTAACTGTGATTATACCACAACTTAAATAAAGTCACATTAAGAATACATTAGAATTATGGACTTAACGACATTTCAGAAGGAAAGACTCCCTCTTCTATAAGGGGGAGTTACATGCTATAGCAAAGAGAAAACTTCAGTGATAGTCTAAATCTCCTTCTGAAGTCGTTAATATTGCAGCACCCCAGGTGATGATTTAATTGCAAGTAAATAATTTTATTAATAAGTAAATATACAACAATATATGGCTTTGTTTTAATGACATTTTAATAGTATAATAATATTGCAGCATCGCAGATGATGAGTTAACTATTTTCATATGCCTAGATAAATAGTAAGGTGGTGTTTTTTTGGAATATATAAAAGAAGTTAATATAAATGAGGCTATTATTCACGTTCTAGATAACAATGCAGATGAACCAATATTAAATGAATATGCTTTGGATTTAGATGAAGAAAAGTATAGCTTTTTACTTAAACATATTCAACGGTGTTTAAGGGATGAAGAATTAAAGTATGGAATATTTAACGATGAGAAGAGCATAGTAAGAACTTTAGCAGATGAATACTTAAATGGGGAGAATAATTTACTGATTGTATCTAAGGGACTGGCAAGAGAGATGTTTACTTTAATGAGATCTAAAGGTAGTATTCCTTCCTGCGGACTAGTAGTAGTATCTTTTACCACAGAGTTTGGACCTCTACTCGGAATATTTAAAATGGACTATGTTAAAAATTTTGTTCACACAATTCAATTTGTGGATGATAAGTTAGGCATTGATATAATACCACAGTTTACAGGGTTACCAGGTAGTTCTCAAAGGGTACAAAAGTGTGCTTTTATAAAACCCTGTAGGGAGGAAAATAAATTCGATTTAATGGTTATTGACAAGAAGAGTAAGAATAAAGAAAGTGAAGAATATAAGGAAGATGAGGAATACAAAGAATTTGGCGCAAACTATTTTGTTAATAATTATTTAGGTTGTAGTATTGTTGAAAATGAAAGAGATGTTACTAAAAGCTTTGTAAAAGCTGCAGAAAAGTGGACTCAAAACAATTTCCCCGAAAATGCGGATAAAGCAGAGGTTGTTAGAAGTACTATAAAGAAAAAGCTTAGGGAAGAGGATAGCATTGATGTTAGGGAATTGTCAGAGGAAATATTTCCTCAAAATCATGAGACTAAAGAAAAATTTGTTGAATTTATAGCGGAACAAGGAATTTCAGAAAACATTAAGCTTGATAAAGAATGGATAGATAAAAAGCTAAAAAGAGTAAGGTTAAAAATAGATAAAGATATAGATTTATACGTGGATGCAGAAACATATAATGACAATAGCCGCTTTGAAATACAAAGAAATGGTGATGGAACAATTAATATGGTGATTAAACATGTAAGTAATTATGTTGAAAAGTAAAAAACTAATTGGCCCAAGTATAATACTAGGTCCAATTAGTTTTTCATTTTAGTTTATGAATTAGATTGAAGAGTTCATTGAACCTAAAACATTAGTTATTTTATCTTCAACTAGTTTAGTTATATTCTTTCTTGCTTCTCCTAAATATTTTCTTGGATCTATTTCACTAGGATTTTGTGCTAGTACTTTTCTTATTGAACCAGTCATAGCAAGTCTTAAATCAGTATCCATATTTATTTTGCAAACAGCCATTGAAGATGCTTTTCTTAGCATTTCTAGTGGTATTCCCTTTGCACCTTTAATATCTCCACCAAATTCATTACACATAGCTACAAAGTCTTGATCCACAGCAGATGCTCCATGAAGAACTATTGGGAAGTTATGCATACCAGCTTCTTCTAATTTTCTAGTAATGGTTTCTAATCTTTCAAAATCAAGTTTAGCCTCACCTTTGAATTTATATGCGCCATGGCTTGTTCCTATAGCTATAGCTAAAGAGTCAATACCAGTTCTTTTTACAAAATCTAATGCTTGGTCTGGGTCAGTATAAGTTGCATCAGCAGCTGAAACACTAACAGCATCTTCAACCCCTGCAAGTTTTCCAAGTTCAGCTTCAACTACAACACCCTTAGAATGAGCAAATTCAACAACTTCTTTTGTTAATCTTATATTTTCTTCGTACTCATGATGAGAACCATCATACATTACAGAAGTAAAGCCAGCATCAATTGCACTTTTAACTTGAGCAAAATCAGCACCATGATCTAAGTGAAGAACTACATCAAGGCCAGTGTCCTCTACAGCAGCCTCTACCATTTTTCTTAGATAAGTAGGTCTTGCATATTTTAAAGCCCCACCTGATACCTGAAGTATAACAGCTGACTTGTGAGTTTCACAAGCATCTATAATTCCTTGAATAATTTCCATGTTGTTGATGTTAAAAGCTCCAATTGCGTAATTTCCCTCAAAAGCCTTTTTAAACATTTCAGTAGTAGTAACTAATGCCATATTAATTCCACCTTTCAAATTTTGTTATAGGAAAATATATTATTCCAATAACTTTTTATAATATATCTTAATTATAAGCTATAAATGTACTATTTTCTACCTTTATTATTAATGGCTTGCATATTTGAGGAAGGTTAAAATATATTGCTTATTGATACTTTTTCATGATCCATTATGTGGTCAATTAGGTATTTCATAACATGTACAGTTGCTAAGGCTTCAGATTTGTCTTTAACTTTTATATATTGAGTTAACTTTAAAACTTCATTGTCTATATGATCTAAGTCTTCATGATGTATATATATTGTTAATATCTTCGAAGTTTTTTTCCACTGAGATATATAATCTAATGATAGGGTATATGCATTATCGTAATCCTCTTTAGTTATATAATTTTCTAAGGTGGAATTTAAATCTTGCAAATGCATAGAACTTTGATTTATAAAGTTTGTGGACAAAAATATTCCTATAATCATTATAATAAATAAGCTAAAGGCAGCTAAAATATTTTTCATTTATCTTTACCTTCCTTTAGTTGATAAAAGAACTTCCTTTTAGAATCTAAAGTACCTATGAATACGTCTTTTGAACTATGAATATTATTTTTCTTTAGTATACTGTTTAACCAAATTTCATCTTTAGCTAAAAGTTCTAAGTTCTTATAATTTATTTTTCCATCCATAATTAGTGGTATAGGTAAAAAGTCTTCCACTACTTTTAGCTTAAGATCCTCCTTAGTTGCATTAGATTTCAAAGCCTTTGGTAGTACAGATAGTTCTCCACTGGTTTCTAAAATAACATATTGAATGTCGGATATATTAAAATAACCTTTTAATCTAAGTTGTTCTAGAAAATCATTAATATTGAATCTTTGGTATCGTAGCTCAGCAATATCAATTTTCCCATTATTGATTAATATACTGGGGGAGCCTGTTAGTAGCTTTCTAGCTTTTTCGCTTTTAAGTTCAACAAAGGAAGTAGCTACTTGTAGAAATAACAAAGTGATTATTGGTATGATGGCATGTAAAATTGGTATTCGTATGTCTTGCATGGGAAAGGTAGCAAGTTCAGAAATCATTAAGGCAATTACAAGTTCAAAGGGTTCAAGTTCACCTATTTGTTTTTTTCCCATCATTCGCATAATAAACACTACTGAAAAGTATAGAAAAAAGGTTCTGACTACTAAAACAAACATAATATCACCTCATTATCGCATAGGTTGCATTTTAATAAATAATAGGTTAGTATCCTAGTCTATTTTCACCGATTACTTAGTTTTATGTGCCTATTGTATATTTTTCGTTAAAATACAAAAATTATAAGGGGTACATGATACATTTTTTTAAAATTAAAGTATAATGATACTAATCACTATAGAATGGGGGATGATCGCATGAATAATTTCAATATAGTACTTGAAGATGGAAGAAGAATTTTGGTTGAAGAAGGAACTGTATTAAATGATATTATTAAAAATAATGAACAATTAAAGGATATACCAGTAGTTTTAGGATCTATTAACAATAGACTTTATGAATTAGGAAGCACTATCTTAGAGGAAGGCAATTTTGCTACAGTAGACATTTCCAGTAAAATTGGGATGATGACATATGTTAGAACTCTTCAATTCGTGCTTATAAAAGCAGTTTCAGAATTATTTCCGGGAGATAAGATAACCATTGAGCATTCCTTAAGCAAAGGATTATATGGAGAGATTAACAAGATACCTGCACTAGATATCGATGATATATATGAAATAAAAAGTAGAATGACAGAAATAATTAAAAAGGATATTCCTATAAGAAAAGTAACATTATCAAAAGCAAAAGCAGTGGAAATTTATACGGAATATAATATGCAAGATAAGGTTGGACTTTTAAAGTATGTAAGCTCGGAAGAAATAAAGCTATATGAATTAGATGGGAGATTTGATTATTTCTACGGACCAATGGCCTATTCTACAGGAGTATTGAAAACATTTGATTTAATGTATTACGAGCCAGGATTTATATTGAGATACCCAACTTCTAATATGCCGGATAGAATTCCTAAATTTGTTGAACAAAAGAAACTGGCCAAGGTATTTCACGAAGCAGAGAAGTGGGGTGAAATATTAGGAATTGGGGATGTTGGTACTTTAAATGATGAAGTAATAAACGGGGATGTTGTAAATTTAATTAGGGTTGCAGAAGCTCTTCATGAAAAGAAGATTGCCTACATTGCAGATATGGTTCATAAGCGAGAAAAGGTAAAGTTAGTACTTATAGCAGGACCATCATCTTCAGGGAAAACTACCTTTTCAAAAAGACTAGGTATTCAATTAAGGGTAAATGGGTTAACACCATTATTTATTTCATTAGATGACTATTTTGTTAATAGAGAAAATACACCTATAGATGAGCTGGGAGAATATGATTTTGAGTCTATATATGCTTTAGATTTGGAGCTATTTAACAAGGATTTAGAATTATTACTTGCAGGCGAGGAAATCGAAATACCAAGCTTTAATTTTGTCACAGGAAAAAGGGAGTGGCATGGCAATAAGATAAAAATGCCTGAAAATGGAGTTGTGGTAGTAGAAGGTATTCATGGATTAAATGAAACTTTAACTTCAGCTATAGACAGTGAAAATAAATTCAAAATATATATAAGTCCGTTAACACAACTTAACTTAGATGACCATAGTAGGATTTCAACAACGGATGTAAGAATGATAAGAAGAATAGTTAGAGATTATTTATCAAGAGGATATGGGGTAGAAGATACACTGAAAATGTGGCCGTCTATAAAGCGTGGTGAGGAAAAAAATATTTTTGTTTTTCAAGAGCAAGCAGATGTAATGTTTAACTCTCATGTGGTGTATGAACTTTGCGTACTAAAGAAGTTTGCGTTGGCTGAGCTTAATAAAATTGGACTAGAAAGTCCAGTATATTATGAGGCAAGTAGATTAAGAAGTTTCTTGAATTTCTTTAAAGAAGTAGATAAAGATTTGGTACCGGATAATTCAATACTCAGAGAATTTACAGGTGGAAGTTGTTTTTATAAGTACTAGAGTGTGAAAGCATTAAGTTTCTCCTACGTGCCTTGCAATAATAGCTGGAAGCTGGAAATTTGATTAAGAAATTCTAATCCTTTGCGCATGTAAAACTTTTTAACGGTCACACTCGGCGTCCTGCCTCGGGTTCCCTAGACTGCCGTCCTGGCAGTCTTACGAAAGTTTTACATTCGCAAAAGAAGAATTTCTAAATCGAATTTAACAGCTTTTACGCTTATTATTGCAAGTCACTACGGAGAAACTTAATGATTATTAATAAACTAATACTATAAAAGACTGTTAAGGTGAAAGAGGATGCTATCTGACACGATTATACATGATTTCATCTTCAGGGTTATTGCTTTTATAAATGGTGAAAAGAGTATGAAATCTAGCTTGTGTGACTTTGTAAGGAATCTTAAAGAAGAAACTTCTTTTGGCGCATAAGGATTATTAATTGTATGAAGTTGATTTTATTTAATAATGAGACCTAGTATGGCAGAAAGAGAAACTGCTTGGGTAGCGGTAACTTTTGCACCCCTAACGTCGGCAATATTTACTCCTATACCTTCAATATCGCAACTAGTAAAGTCTATTCCTTTAAGACTTGTAAAGTTCATTTGAGCCTGAAGAAGGTTAGATTCTTGAAATTCAACTTTTAAAAATTTGGAGTTTTGAAAATCTGAAGAGCGTAATTGACATTGAAGAAATGCAACTTGCTTACAATTAGAATAACTAAAAAAGGCAAATTCACCATTGCAATTTTCAAAGATTACATCCCTAAGGGTAGCCTCGTTTAAATTAATACCAATGATTTTACAGTTATCAAATTCAACTCTATGTAATGAAGCTTCATTAAAATCTACATTTGATAAATCGCAATTTTCAAATCTTACATCCATCATTTCAACACGTCTAAAACTTATTTTATTAAAAACAACTTTTTTAAATATTAATTGTTTAAAAGTCACCCTGTCTGCGTTATAGTTCTCTAGAGAACAATCACTAACAGTTCCAAAAGAAAATATACTTTCATCCTCAATAGTTTCTTTGGATAATTCTATAGTATCTAAATCACTATCAAATTTAGGCCTTAAAATATTTGTTTTTATTTTTTTGTTTTCCATAATTACCTCCAGTTACATATGACACCACTGAACTTTTTCAATTCACAATTACCATGCTATATTATCATAGTAACTTCATAATTATTTGTCAATGCGGATATAGATGAATTTGAAATAAATAATAAGTTAACAATACTTACATAGTGACAAATTTTATTTTTAATCTATAATAGAATTATAAGAACAAGATTGTTAAACATGAATTAAAATGAATAATAATTATTTTTACTAATGCAAAAGATTATAAGGAGGTAACTAATGAAGAGTTACAGTGTTTTTGATATATTAGGGCCAATTATGATAGGGCCATCAAGTTCTCACACAGCTGGGGCAGCAAGACTTGCTAAAGTTGCAGCATCAATTGCAGGAAAAGACATTGAAGCGGTGCAATTTGTGCTACACGGTTCCTTTGCTAAAACTTATAAAGGTCACGGAACAGATAAAGCATTAGTTGCAGGTATCCTAGGAATGGACCCTTGGGATGATAACCTTAAAGATTCCATTGATATTGCTCAAAAACAGGGACTCTTAATAGAGTTTGTAGAGGGAGACTTGGGAGATGTACATCCCAATACTGTAAAATTTATAATAACAAAAGGAAATAAAGAAGTAGTTGAAATTGTTGGATCATCCATTGGAGGAGGTAATATTATAATCTTTGAAGTTGATGGGCAATCAGTTGAGTTTACAGGTAAGTACCCAACAATTATAATTAATCATAGAGATATTCCAGGAATGATTTCAAAGGTAAGTACCATATTGTATGATGAAAATATTAATATAGCCTTAATGAAGGTATACAGGGATAGCAAAGGGTTAAAAGCAGCTATGGTATTTGAAACAGATTCTATAGTGCCGATGGATGTAATAAATAAGATTAAGATTTTAGGAGATATCTACGACATAAGAGAAATACAACCAGTTAAACAGTCTTAATATAGAAACCCAAACAAAGGAGGAGATCAATGTGTTTGCAAATAAAGGAATAGAGATGCTGAAGATATGCGAAGAGAAGAATATCCCAATTTGGGAATATACAATAAGATGTGAAGTAGAAGAGAGTGAACTTTCAAGAGAAGAAATTATTGAAAGAATGAGAAAAAACTTAAATGTAATGCAACAAGCTGCTGAATATGGACTTATAAATGAAACCAGGTCAGTGAGTGGTTTAATAGGTGGGGATGCAATTAAACTAAATAAATATGCTAGTTCGGGGAATACTCTTACAGGCGAATTTATGGTAAAGGCAATGGCTAGAGCGGTTTCTTGCTCAGAAGTGAATGCAGCCATGGGTAAAATAGTTGCATCACCCACAGCAGGGTCTTGTGGCATACTTCCTGCAGCTATAATTACAGCAGGAGAGAAGTTAAATAAAACTGAAGATGAGTTAATTAATGCATTATTTACTGCTTCAGGTGTAGGAATAATAATAGCTAAAAATGCAACATTAGCAGGAGCAGAAGGCGGATGCCAAGCTGAATGTGGTTCAGCTGCGGCTATGGGAGCTGCAGCTGTAGTAGAAATGATGGGTGGAACTCCTTCTATGGCACTGCATGCAGCTGCTATTGTTATAAAAAATATTTTAGGTCTAGTATGCGATCCCATTGCAGGTTTAGTCGAAGTACCTTGTGCTAAGCGGAATATGTCTGGAGCAGTAAGTGCTTTAACTACAGCAGATTTGGCTATGAGTGGTGTAACTAGTAGGATACCTTTTGATGATACTGTACTTGCTATGTATGAAATAGGTAAGCAACTACCTTGTGAACTTAGAGAGACTGCTATGGGTGGTCTTGCTATTACACCTACAGGGCTCCAATTAGCAAAAGAAATCTTAGGAAGATAAAGTAAAAGGTCATATATATTGTTACAAATTAAGAGAGGTATATCCTAATTGGATATGCCTCTCTTTTTAGTAACCTTTAAAACACTAGGGAATAGAATAGTAAGGAAGAAAATTAATTAAATGGAGGAGTAACGGTGCGAATAAAATGAAAAAAAAATATATTTTTATAATAGTTGTAATAGCTTTAATGTTTATAAGAACTTCTTCAAGTTTAGCAAATACAATAATATATTCTATAGCTATAATTCCACTAGCTATCTTACTCGGCTCACAAACCACTAAAATATCAGATTATATAGGACAAAAAAAAGGTGGGCTATTAGCGGCTACAGTTGGGAACATACCAGAGTTAATGATGGGAATATGGTCAATAAAGTATGGCATGATACCTATGGTTCAAGCAGCTTTAATTGGATCAATTATAAGTAATATGCTTCTAGGACTTGGGATTGCTGTAGTTGTTGGTGGTTTTAAGTTTAAGGAGCAGAGTTTTAATAAAATAATAGCACGGACAAATTTCAATATGTTATTACTTGCCATGTCCTCAATGGTAGTTATAGCAACGTTAAACAGATACACAATAGTTAAAGAATCAGCACTTATATCTATAAGCGTGAAAGTTGCCTTCTTGCTTATAGGAGTTTATATCTTAGGGCTAATATTCTCATTATATACCCATAACAATTTATTTGTTGTTAGTGAATGCAATGAAGATAAAAAAAACACTGTAATAGAAGAAAAATATATTATATCAGATGAAAGAGAAATTATAAGCGAGAGAAATACCCATAAGAAGAAAGGGATTACAATAAATAAGGAAGTTGTTGAAAGTGCAATAACTTTAATTTTTATATCTGTGCTACTTTACTTTATAAGCGATAAGTTAATTTATAATATTAAAGATGTTACAAAAAACTATAGTGTATCACAAGAGTTCATAGGAATAATACTAATTCCCCTTTTAGGAAATATAGGTGAGAATGTATCAACTATAATGTGTGCAATGCAAAACAAAGTAGATATGAGCCTTGAGACGGCAATAGGGTCAAGTATTCAAATATCTCTATTTGTTACCCCTGTGCTTGTAATGTTTTCCTGTTTCATGGGTTTAAATATGACTTTATTATTTCCAGTTTTCCACATTATAATGTGCGGTATTGCAGTAGGTATGTCATTTTTGGTATTTCAGGATGGGAAGACCTATTGGCTAGAAGGGAGCATTTTAATTACTTCCTATATCATAATTACTTTAGCATATTATTATATTGTTTAGGAGCAGGAAGATAACTAATATATGTACTGTTTATTATTTATTTTAAATTGGGTTAGCATAATTTAAGCTATATAACAATATAATTAATCAATATTAAGACTAAAAGGTGATTATTTGACACAGAGGAGAGTAATACAGAATTATTACAGTGATGTAAATAATTTAGCAGATATTTTAACAAAACTAGTTAACTCTTATAGACTATTAATAGGTAGTGCGGATGAATTAAATGGAATTGCACTATCGAAAAAAGGTGAGGTTAAGGATGCACTAAAAAGAGCTGATGACTTAGGGGATATTATAGATAAAACAATAAAGGTATTAGATGAGGCTAGTTACAATTACATGGATTATTGCAGGATTAAAACAGAAGTTATTAGATGCAGACTTAAAATAGAATATATAGAAACAGAAATTGAAGAGGATTTAAAATTAAAAGAATAAAAAAGGTATGAAAAATTTTTCACACCTTTTTTATTTGGAATTTACTAATCATAAGATAGGAAAGGATAAGCATTATAGCAATAGTCAGTGGATAGTTATGCGTTCCATTTAAAGTCATTAAAGCATAAAGAGCTATAAGCATCCCAGCCAGGGTAATAGGAATCCCAGTATATACATTTTCAAATTTAGAATTATTATATCGTGCCAGCCTATATGCACCAGCCATAGGAAAAACTAAGAAACAAACATAACCTAAATAGCCTAAAGAAACGAACTCGTATAAATTAAATATAAGCAATGATGGTGCAACTCCAAAGGAGACTAAATCCGCTAATGAATCTAATTCCTTTCCTAAATCGCTGGATACCTGAAGAAGACGAGCTACTTGTCCGTCGTACCTATCCATAATACCAGCTAGTAATATAAAGATAACAGAAAGCTTATAGTTAGCTTGAAAGGTCATTAATAAAGACAATAAACCAAAAAGTAAGTTTCCAAAGGTGAGAACATTTGGGATAGAAGATTTCTTCACTAAGCATCACTCCTAAAATAATAAAATTGCAGTATAAGATTTACTATTATATTAACTTATAGTTATATTAAAGCACAGTTATTATTATACCTCAATTTATAATAATACTTAAGTATGAAGGATAAAAAACATTATGTAAGGATAAGATAAAATAATTAATAAATTTCTATGTACCCTAAAAACTAAGAAGGAAGTGGTTATAAAATGAAGATTTCTGAAATAATGACTAAGGATGTTATAAGTTTATCTGTAGATGACACAGCACAGCATGCAGCTAAGCTTATGAAGGAACATAACATAGGAGCTATTCCGGTGGGTTTGGAAGAAAAAGTAGTAGGCATTATAACTGACAGGGATATAGTTTTAAGATGTATAGCAGAAAATAAAGATATAAAAACACAAAAGGTTAGAGAGATTATGACTTCGAATCCAGTACTAGGTGACTCAAACATGAATGTGGATGATGCCATAAGGATTATGGGTGAAAGGCAAATAAGGAGATTACCAATTGTTCAAAGTAATAAATTGATTGGTATAGTTTCATTAGGAGACTTAGCAGTTCAATCAAAGCTTAAAGAAGAGACAGGGGATGCATTAAGTGAGATTTCTGTACCTTCCACAATTAATTCTTAGAATATAGGATATTATAATTTAAAAGCTAAATAAGTGTTTTATTATCCATAAATAAGATCCACAGGATAATATCAATCTTGTGGATTCATTTTTAAAGAGTTATACTATACATAAATAAATTATTAAAATCAAGGGGTAATAGGAGATAATAAGATGTATAAAGTTAAATTTATTTACAATCCGAACTCTGGAGAGAATACCATAGCATCAGATTTAGACAAGATAATTATGATTCATCAAAAATATGAACATATAATTGTTCCACATAGAATGAGCTTCGAAATCCCGTTAGAAGATGCATTTATTGATTTAGATGAAAGTTACAGATATATTTTAATTGCTGGTGGAGATGGAACCGTTGATAACGTAGTAAATTTAATAAAAGAAAAAAAGATTGACTTACCTATAGCAATTCTTCCTTCGGGAACTGCAAATGATTTTGCAAGATATATAGGAATGCCTCAAGATGTAGAAGAAGCATGTAATCAAATATTGAAAAGCGAAGTTAAAAAGATAGATATTGGAACAATAAACGATAAATATTTTTTAAATGTAGCTAGCACAGGATTATTCACAGATATTTCACAAAAAATAGATTCTAATTTAAAAAATGCTATAGGAAAACTTGCTTATTATGTAAAGGGCATAGAGCAATTACCTAACTTTAGAAAGCTTAAAATAAAAGTTAACTCGGCTGAGTTTACTTTTGATGGAGATATGTACTTAATGCTGGTGTTTAATGGACAAACAGCAGGGAATTTAAAACTAGCATATAAGGCTAGAGTAGACGATGGTCTTTTAGATGTAATTATAATAAAAGCTGGAATTATGAAAAATATTCTAAATATATTTATTAAGATGCTAAGAAGTGAACATTTAGAGGATGTAGAAGGGATTATTTATTTTAAAACTAATAGATTAGAAATAGAATGTTTTGAGGATATTGTTACTGATATAGATGGTGAAAGAGGACCAGATTTTCCATTGCTTATAGAATGCGAAAAAGATGGGATATCAATATTAGGGTCTAAAATATAGTGAAATATGGTTATATATACGTATACAGGTTGGCGTTACATGCTATGAAAAATAGAAAAGCATACATGACTACAAGTTAATAAGTAGCCATGTATGCTTCTCTATTTTTTACCTTTACTATTTCTTGAAAACTTAGAAGTAGTTAATTTCATAGGTCTTGGTGGGATCAAGGATTTTTTATCAAAACCGATTAAGTCTTCCCTTTGAGCTTTTATTAGAGCTGTTTTTACAACATTATAGTTTTCAGGATTTTTAAATTGAAGCAAAGCTCTTTGCATATTTTTTTCATTTTGATCATTTGGAACGTAAACCTTCTCTTTAGTAAAGGGGTTGATTCCGGTATAGTATATAGTAGTTGACAAGCTACCTGGTGTTGGGTAAAAGTCTTGAACTTGCTCTGGAGTGTAGCCCATTTCTTTTATATATTCTGATAATTTAATGGATTCCTTTAAGTCACTTCCGGGGTGACTTGACATAAGATACGGAACTAAGAACTGGTTCTTATTTAACTTTTTATTTATCTCAAAGTATTTTTTTACAAAACGGTCATACACTTCTTTTTTGGATTTACCCATTTGGTCCAGCACTTTGTCGCTAATGTGCTCAGGCGCTACTTTTAATTGTCCACTTATATGATGTTCACATAATTCTTCAAAAAAATTAGGATTTTTATCATATATTAGATAATCGTATCTTATTCCAGAACGAATAAAGACCTTTTTAATATTTGGAAGCACCCTAACCTTTTTTAATAAATCTAGATACTCAGTGTGATCAATAATAAGATTTTTACAAGGAGTTGGGTGCAAACATTGTCTATCTTTGCATACTCCTACTGTCTCTTGGATTTTGCAAGCTCTATGCCTAAAGTTTGCTGTAGGGCCTCCAATGTCATGTATGTATCCTTTAAAGTTCTTTAAAGTAGTTAAAAGTCTTGCCTCATCTATAATAGATTTTTGGCTCCTGTTTTGAATAACTCTACCTTGATGAAAAGTTAAAGCGCAAAAGGAGCAGCTACCAAAACAACCTCTATGGCTAGTTATAGAAAATTCAACTTCATTTATTGCGGGGATACCGCCCTTATCCTCATATATAGGATGATATGTTCTAGTATAAGGTAAGTTATAAGTTGTATCCATCTCCTTTTGTGTTAAAGATAGTTGGGGAGGATTTTGTACTACATATCTATCATTATGTTTTTGCACTATAGTATTTCCTCTTATATCATCTTGTTCCATGGATTGTAGCTTGTAACTCTCAGCATAAATATCTTTATCTGCTGAAACGGCCTCAAAGGAAGGTACTTCTATGAAATTTGAAAGTCCATCAATTTCTTTTGAAGCATAAACAGTTCCTTTTATAGAGGTCATTTTATCTATAGTCATACCATATCTAAAAAGATTAGCTATTTCAATTATGGTTTTTTCCCCCATACCATAGATTAGCAAATCTGCTTTTGCATCAATTAATAAGCTTCGTCTAACCTTATTGTCCCAATAATCATAATGGGCAAAACGCCTAAGACTTGCCTCTATACCACCAATTATAATTGGGATATTTTTAAAAGCTTCTCTTGCTCTATTGCAATACACGATTACAGCTCTATCAGGCCTATGACCCATTTCACCACCTGGGGAATAAAGGTCGGTGCGTCTTTTTTTCTTTGAAGTAGTATAGTGATTAACCATAGAATCAATATTGCCAGAATTTATTAAAAACCCGTATTTAGGTCTTCCTAGTTTTCTAAAGTCATCTACATTGTCCCAATTAGGTTGAGCTATAATACCTACAGTAAATCCCTCTTGCTCTAAGGTTCTTCCAATTATGGCAGTTCCAAAGGATGGATGATCAATATAAGCATCCCCTGTAATTATTATAAAATCCAATTGAGATATATTCCTCTCTTTTAAATCATTCATGCTAATAGGTAAAAATTGCTTGTTTAATATCATATAAGCCTCCTTAACAGATCAGTTGTCTTCTGTTAACTATATTTAATAATATTAACATAACTATTGAAAAATATGAACCGTAAAGATATGTAAATGTTTTTTGGTTGCATTTTGAGGTATTTATAATATACTAATAGAGAGAGTATTTTTTATATTAAAGTTAAAATATAAAATTCAAATAACATACAATCAAAATATTTACAGGTGGTGAAAACAAATGGAAGGTGACCCTCAAATTAGAAGGTCAAAGTTTATTTTAAAAATGAATACTAATATGCAGGGGATTTCTTACATTAGAGATTGACATAGTTTAATTTAGTAGCTTAAAGTTAGCGAGTTAAGAACTATTTTTGATATTTCCCTGCAAAAATGGAGGAATATCTATGGAAAGAATTTCTGAGTTTTTTTTAAGCGAAATACTAAATCAAAATGTGTATGATGAACTTGAGGATAGCATTGGCAAGCTATTCGATATTTATGTTACTACTGAGCAAGGATATCCAAGAGTTATTGGATATAAAATTAAAAATGGAAGAGAAATCTTCAATTATGAATTTAGGAATATTGAAATATTGAAAGAAGATAAAGGTATAACTATAAAGGTAAGAGGGGTTAAGGATATAATCCCTAGAAAATTCTCATATCTTTTATCAAAACATTTACTCAATAAGCAAATAGTTGATGTTAATGGTAAGAAAGTTGTTAAAGTTAATGACTTAACCATGAATAAAATAGGTGGAGAGATAAGAGTTGTATCTGTAGAGTCTGGAATTATTGCAATTACTAGAAAGTATAAATTAAACGGCTTAATAAGAGCTATTTACAGCATATTAGGTAAGAAACCGCAAGAGAGTAGTATTACTTGGGAAAGTGTTCAATCCTTAGAGATGGTGGATGATAATTTAAAATTAACAAAGCCCTATGGAAAATTAACTAAACTTCACCCAGCAGACCTTGCGGATATTTTAGAAGGATTAGATACTGAGGCGCGAAATAAAATTTTTGAAAGCTTAGATAAAGATTTGGCAGCAGATACCCTTGAGGAGTTGCAGCCCGAAGTTCAAGCATCAATTTTGAGCACTATAAATAATATGCGGGCTCATGAGATTTTAGATGAAATGCCCAATGATGAAATTGCTGATATTTTAGATGAAATGAATGAAGTTGATGCAGAAAAGATTCTTTTGAATTTCAATAAAGAGGATGAAGCAGAAATAAGGGGCCTCATGGAGTATGAAGAAGAGGTTGTTGGAAGCATAATGAACAAGGATTTTATATCCTTTAATGTTAATATTACGGCTAGTGAAACCATAGAAATTCTAAGGGAGCTTCAACCTGAAGACGAGGTTATGCACTATATTTATATTATAGATGAAGATAAAAGATTACAAGGGTTTATTTCCTTAAGGAACCTAGTATTATCATCACCAGAGCAAAAACTCAAAGATATTATGGATGATACAGTTATCAAAATAAAAGATTGTCAGGACATTGAAGATGCCATTGAATTGGCATTAAAATATGACCTCATTTCTATACCAGTGTTAGATGAGGAAGAAAAGCTATGTGGAATCGTAATTATGAATGACATAATTGAGGAATTATTATCTCCACGGTGGAAAAGAAAGCTTAAAAGAATCATATAAAGTACACAGTGTTACTATGGTAACACTGTGTATTTTTTTTTTGATTTAGCACAAACTAACACCATTATAAAACATATATATTTTTAGGGGCATTTAAGTAAATAACAAAATAAGTATACTAATCATTGTTTACTTAATGGTACCTATCTAGGGAGGGAAAATGTGAAGAATAAAAAGCATTTACTTATACTTAAAAGATTCAGTGCTATGGTCATGATAGTTTTGATAGGGTACTTTACAAGTGAAATTTATTTTAATATTTCTAATAAGCAAGCTACAGCACAGGTTTATAAATATGGCTCAAGAGGTGAGGAAGTAAAAAAAATTCAAACTAAATTAAAACAATGGGGATATTATAAGGATAATGTTGATGGTATATATGGGTATCTTACATATGTTTCTGTTAAGTCCTTTCAAAAAAACAACGGGCTAAAGGTAGATGGAATGGCAGGAACGCAAACAATGGCTGCTATGGGTATAGCTCCTAGTAAACCACAATCTAGTGGCTCAGCTTCTAGTCAAAATGTGACCAATAATAAGGATGTAGATTTAGTAGCTAGATTAATAAATGGTGAGGCTAGAGGAGAACCATATGAAGGGCAAGTAGCTGTTGGTGCAGTTATCTTAAATAGAACAAATGATGCAAGGTTTCCATCTACAATAGCAGGCGTAATTTATCAACCAGGAGCATTCACAGCTATAGTTGATGGGCAGATAAATGCAGAATTGAAAGAAAGCTCCGTAAAGGCTGCAAGAGATGCATTAAATGGATGGGATCCATCTGGAGGGGCAGTATTCTATTATAATCCTGCAAAAACCACCAATAAGTGGATATGGTCGAGGCCTCTTATAAAGGTAATTGGCAAACATAAATTTTGTAGATAACTAAAATTAAAGCATCTGTGTAAACTTTAAATTAAAACTATCCGTAATCTTCCTCTAACCAAGGAAATTATAGGATAGTTTTTTTGTATAAAGTATTAAGATATTATAATTATTATAATAACAAGTAACTTTATTTGCTAATTATTATTAGTATTACTATAACTATGTTATAATATTGTTAAATGTTGCTATATATTTTACATATATATTACTAGAAAGATGGTAAAGTATGCAACTAAATATAATAAACTACGTATATTAATCGATACGTGTTTTAAATAACAAATGCTACTTATTAATAAAACATTAATAAAACATTAATAAATTATTAAGAATTGTAAGTAACAAGTTGTATTTTAATAACAAGTTGTAATGGGGGTTACTGTTTGATGTCAACAAAAAAGTTTGAACAATTGTATGATATGTACTACGATTGTGTTTACAGGTATATTTTTGTTTCTGTAAAAAATAAATGGAATGCAGAAGACATAATTGCTACTGTATTTACTAAAATATATGAAAACAAAGACAAGATTACCGAGGTAAGCGAGAGTAAAAATTGGGTTTTTAGAATAGCTCATAACACTATTATAGATTTTTATAGAAAAAATAGTAAGGTTATCCCAATCGAAAACTTTTTAGATAGAGGGGATGAAGATTTTGGATATGAAGATATTGTTATTAGGGATGAGTTTAATGGGGTAAAGAAGATAATTGACCAATTACCAGAAGAAACAAAAAAAATGATTTATTTAAGATTTTATGGTGGTCTTAAATTTAGGGAAATTGCAGAAACAGTAAATATAACAGAAAACACGGTAAAGTCAACTATTTCAAGGGCTATTAAGAAAATTAAGAAAAGTTATGAACATAGTTTAGGAGGTGATGTAATTGGTAAGAAATGATTTATATGTAGAAGAATTATTGTGCAATGATGCAGCAAAGATTGTTATCGATCAGGAATTTAAAAATGATCTAAAAAGCAGATTAATCTTTGGAGATGAATATAAGGATGTTGCAGAGCCTACTAAACATAAAAATAACTTTAAGCAAAATAGATATTTTAAAATTGCTTCAGGATTTGTGATTTGTGTATTTGTAAGTGGAACTATATTAAAGACTATTGATATTCAAAGTAAAAGCATAGTCGCTAAAAATGAAGCAGCACCAGAAGTAGTTATGTCTATAGCTAGTCAAAAGGATTCCAATATAAATAGTAGCAAAGACAAAAACTTGTTGCAATCTAACCAACCTGTTGTAAATAAAAATGATAAAATTAAACAAGTAATTATACCAGAAACAGGAAAGGATATCGACACTAATAGTTTAATTGCGAAAAATGGCGATAATATTACTAAAGATGCAGGAAATATAAATTTAGTAGAAAGTGATAGTGATATAAATAAAAAAATAGTTAATCCAGTTAAAAACAGTAGTGGTTCAACTGAGGTAAAGGGTCCGATAGAAGTACCCAAGATGAATGGTTTAAAAGAAGAAGCTACTGAAACTCTAAAATCTTATGATTCTAGATATTCATTTGATGAAAAGAAATTAGTTAGTGTGAAGAGTGGCGGTATATATGTCGAAGATATAGAAACTTCAAAAGAGAAAAAATTAGTGGCTTATAATGAAAAGGTTCATATAATCAATAAACCTAATCTTACACTAAATAATGATATAATTTATTATAAAGCAGAAAAAGTGACTCTAGGTAATGGAGCTATTGAAGAAACAAATGGAGCAATTTATTTAACTAATAGTAGCGGACAAGAGACTACTAAAATTGTAGACGGAAGAAATCCTATGGTATCCAAAGACGGTAAAAAGTTAGTTTACGAAGCTGAAAATAAAATATATGTTTTAACATTAGATACCAAAGTCAAAATGTTTATTGATAATGGAAGCTATCCAGCTTTCGCAGCTAGTGGTAACTTAATTAGTTATGCAAAAGAAGAAAATGAACCCCAAAACTATAATGTTAACAATAAAGGAAATGACAAAAGTGCTGAGAAAAGACTTTCTAGCTTATGGGTGTTTGATTTAACAACCGAGGGTGCTCGTATGTTAACGAATAAAGAGACTAATGTTAAAAATAGCAGTATTGAATCTTGGGCACAAGTTGTAAGAAATAGCAATATTGATGATAATTTTGATGTGAAATACAGCTACTATGAAAGTATTTGGTCCACTACTAATAAAGAAGTATATGCTATTAGAAAAGATAATGAGGCACAAGTATTTGAATTAATTAAGTTTAATCTAGATAATTAGAATAACTTGATTAGCTAGATTTAAGAAGGCTAAACAATTAATAATTGTTTAGCCTTCTTAAATGTTTATTTTACTGTGTGTTATTCTGAAATGCAGTATTTGATTATTAAATCTAAAGTACACAAGATGGAATCCATATGAGTTCTTTCGTATCCATGGGAAGCAAAAATTCCAGCTCCAATTAAAGCTGTTTTTATATCATAACCAGCTCGAAGGGCAGCAGAAGCATCAGAACCATAGAATGGATAAGTATCTATTTTATAATCTATGTTTTCTTTTTTGCATATGTCTACTAATTTTTTTCTAAGTCCTAAATCATAGGGACCAGATGAGTCTTTAGCACATATACAAACACTGTATTCAGATGAATTTTGATCAAGACCTGGGCAACCCATGTCTATAGATACAAATTCTTTTGTTTTTTCTGGCATTGAAGCTGATGCACCGTGGCCAACTTCTTCATAATTACTAATAAATATATTGGTGGTATATGGAAGTTCTATATTGTTTTCGATTATGTGTTTTATAGCATATAGAAGAATGGAAGCACTAGCCTTATCATCTAGATGTCTAGATTTTATAAAACCTTTTTCAGTAAAGAGGGTTCTTGTATCAAAACAAATAAAATCACCAACGCTTATTCCTAGTTCTTCAACTTCTTTTTTCGAAGAAATTTTTTCATCTAGAATTACTTCCATATTTTCTGGAATTCTTTTAAGTTCTCTGGCTTCGCCACCACTAATATGTACCGAAGGTTTTATACTTTGTATAGTTCCAGTAAAAGTATTACCATCAATAGTTTCTATGGTGCAGTTTTCACCTTCGATTGAATTCATCATGAATCCACCAATAGGTTCAAGGCCTAAAGATCCAGTGGCATTGATTTTTTTAACCATTGCGCCCAGGGTATCAACATGAGCAGAAAGTGTTCTTTGATAATCATCATTTTTACCCTTTAAAGTAACTACAACTGCACCCTTATTAGTAGTAAAATGTGGTGCATTCAGAATGATAAGTTCTTTCCTTATATAGTCCATAACTTTTTCAGTATAACCGGAAGGGCTTGATATTGATAGAATGTCTTTTAAATAACCTTTAATTATTTCTTCATTGTAAGTCATATTATCACTCCTCAAAAATGAATTAGTATTGGAATAATTTTACCATAGAAGAGGTGGAATTAAAATAAAAAGATTATTAATGGTTAACAAAAGGTGTTATGTAGGGAAGAAGAAAGTAGTAATACTTACAATAAACATAGGCTGAGGAATTAGTTACAAGTAGGTTACAAGGATAAAAGCATATAGAAATATTAGCGCTTGTGTAGTATAATATTTTTGAGTAGAAAGGAGATTCTATATGAAGAAAAAAGCAATTATAGTACTAGGAGTTTTAGTTTTGTTAGGTACCATTACATTTACTAGCTACTCTTATGTTAAAGTGAAACAATGGAGTTCCCTTATTTTGCCTAAGGTTAAAATAGGAAATGAAGATTTAACAGGTAAAACTAAGGAAGAAGCTCAAGATATAATAAAGGACAAGTATTCAAGTCAGATCATTAAGAAAAAGATCAATATAGTGGCTGGAGACAAGAAATATTCCTTGGATTATTCAAAACTTGACGCAAAATATAATATCAATGAAGCCTTAGAGGAAGCAGTTAGCTATGGAAAAGACATGAATATGTTTGAAAAATATAAAGCTATAAAAAATCCTGTTCAAAGGCAAATAGAGTTAAAGTTTGAATACAATGATAAATATATTGATCAGACAATAGAACAAATAGTAAAAGACACAAATAAAAAGGCTGTAGATGCAACTATAACAATGGTAAGTAGTGGGGTATTTAACGTTACTAATGACGTAGTTGGAAAGCAACTAGAAGTAGAAAAATTAAAAGCTGACATCAAAAGTAAAATTAATGGTTCTCTTTCAGAAGCTACTGTAAGTATAGAGGCTGCAATACAAGAAGTGAAGCCCAAGGTTACAGCTGCTACATTAAATACAATAGATAAAAGAATATCAAGCTTTAGCACGAACTTTGAAAGTTCAGCAGAGGGAAGAGCGATAAATATAGGGTTATCTACTAAAAGTATAAACGGTACACTACTTATGCCAGGAGATGTATTTAGCTTTAATGGAATTGTAGGGGAAAGAACACAGCAAAGAGGATATCAATCTGCAGGTGTAATAGTTGGAGATAAATTAGAGCAGGGGCTTGGTGGAGGAATATGTCAAGTTTCATCAACTTTGTATAATGCAATTCTTGGAACTGATATTATATCAGTAGAAAGAACTCATCATACCTTCCCTTCGGGTTATATTCCAATAGGACAGGATGCCACAGTTGATTATGGCAATCTTGACTATAAGTTTAAGAATAACTACACTTATCCAATATTTATTGAAGGATATGTATCAAACAGGAATCTTTATTTTAATATTTATTCTAATTCTGCATTAGCTAAAAAAACTTATACAGTTTCAAATGAAATACTAGAAAGTATTGAGCCAAAGACAGAAAAGATACCAGATCCAACTAAGTATGAAGGTGAAATAGAAATCGTTCAGAAGGCTTATACGGGATATAAAGTTAGAGTTACTAGGAAAACCTTTGAAAATGGTGTTTTGATTAATACTCAAGTTATAAACAATGATACTTATAAGGTTATAAATGGTATTATAAAAGAGGGTACTAAGAAAAAGGAAACATTAGCTCCAGTTCCAAATGTTCCAGCAGTACAATAATAAATATGATAAAAAAACATAACGCTTTAATTAGCGTTATGTTTTTTTACTATTACAATACTTTTATAAGTGATCTAAATGATGATTTAATTTGAAAATTGCAACGTATTATTGCAGTGGAGTAGTAAGTTAATAATTGAATTAATGGATAAATAATGAATAATATGATATTATAAAATATCATACTGATACGGTGTTAATAATCTAAAGTATAATGAGGGGGATATATCATGATAAAGGAAGTGGAATTAATTGAAAGAATTGCATGTAACATGGAGAAAGTTATATTGGGGAAGCGAGTTGAAATTTATAATATTCTAAAAGGAATATTAGCTAATGGTCATATTTTAATTGAGGATGTTCCTGGGGTAGGAAAAACCACACTTATAAAAGCCTTAGCAAAATCATTAAGTTTGTCTTATAGTAGAATTCAATTTACACCTGATCTTTTACCTTCAGATATTCTTGGAGTATCTATATATAGTCAAAAAACCAAGGAATTTGAGTTTAACAAAGGTCCTATATTTTCCAATATAATACTAGCGGATGAGATAAATAGGACATCGCCTAAAACACAGTCTGCATTACTTGAAGCAATGGAAGAAAAGCAAATTTCAGAGGCTGGAATTACATATAAATTAAGAGAGCCTTTTTTAGTTCTGGCAACGGAGAATCCTATAGAATACGAAGGGACTTTCTCATTGCCAGAAGCACAACTAGATAGATTTATGATTAAAGTAAATATAGGATATCCTCATTCAGAGGCTGAGGTAGACATACTAGATTTATATAGACAAAGTAATCCTATTGAAGAAATAAAACCGGTTGCCACGGATGAGGATATTATTTACCTTCAGAAAAGAGTAAGAGATATACATGTGGAGAAGGAATTAAATGAATACATAGTAAAAATAGTTAGTGCAACTAGGAATAATAGTTTTATACTCCTAGGGGGAAGCATAAGGGCATCCTTAGCGCTACAAAGAGTGGCACAAGCAACTGCAATGATAAATGGACGTGATTATGTTATACCAGAAGATATAAAGACAAATGTGACAATTGTGTTAAGTCATAGAATTACTTTAACTTCATCAGCTAGGGCTAACAATTATACTACACAGCAAGTGATTTCAGATATCTTAAGAACAATTCAAGTTCCTAAGGTGAAGTAGTATGATTAAGGTAAATAAAAAAATTGTATTCCTGAGCATAGTGGCTTTTGGATTTGCTTATGTATCGGGAGGTAATCTGCCCTATTCAATATTTTATATGGTTTTAATTACTATAGTACTGGGAATGTGTTATATGCATATAGCTAACAAGAATATACATGCTAAATTCAAATATGACAGTAGGTTTTATAATGTTTCTGATAGTACAAGTATTTCAATTATAGTAGAAAATTTAGGATTAATACCAATCCCATATGTTTACGTTAAAAGTAAGGTGCTTTCTCAGTTAATAGATGGCTATCAAGGTGATTTGGTTTTTTTAGGACTTAACAATAACAAGTGGATTACTACCAAAATTTTTTTTAAAAAAAGAGGAGTTTATGATTTTGGACATATATCAATTGAAACCAATGACTTGTTTAATATTTTTAAATCTAGAAAAAATATTTATAATAAACTAAAGATAATAGTATATCCAAAAGTATACGATTTAAGTGATGTAAACTTAACTGGACGCCATAGTTATGAAAATCTCATTAATAGCAAAAGCGGAATTGATGATTTTACATTAATTAAGGACATAAGAAAGTATAATGTAGGGGACAATCTTAAAAAAGTACATTGGAAATTAAGCGCTAAACACGGAGAGATGTATGTAAAGAATTTTGATTCAATTTCTGGGAAGGAATGTAATCTACTCGTTAATATGCATAACAATAATTTGCGTAATGATGTAAGTGAAATTATAGAGGAAGATATGGTTGATTTTTCTGTATCTTTAACTAAGTACATGATGAATGCTAGAATTAAAACCAGATTATTTATACATGCCAAAGAACAAAAGAATATAGAAGTGGAATTTAAAGATGACTTTACAGGAGTTATGGAGTACTTTTTAAAGTCTAAAAGTGATGCTACCACGGATTTTTCTAACTTTATAAAACTAAATTTAAGACACATACCTAAGGGAAATTGGATAGGAG
The DNA here is from genome assembly GCF_020443565.1 of Clostridium sp. CS001. Classification (GTDB taxonomy): domain Bacteria; phylum Bacillota; class Clostridia; order Clostridiales; family Clostridiaceae; genus Clostridium_AD. Next base: position 38,976 of record NZ_JAIZZN010000016.1, on the reverse strand, counting down.
TTATAAGTATAACTATAGATGATAACTTAAGGGATACCCTTATGAATTTAAAGAAAATGGGATATAAGATCAATTTGTTTTACCATGGAAATTCCTTACATGAATCTGAAAATATTAATCTTCTTAAAAATCTAGGAATAGAATGCATTCGTTTTAAGGAAATCATAGAGGGAAGGTGAAGAAGTGAGGTGGATAAAGGAAAAACTCATATATATAGTTCTAATCTGCATAAATTTTAATTTTATTTTAATACTTTTAGAAAAAGGTATGAAAATTAAGAATTTTGATTATAAACTTACCGGTTTATTATTTTTAATAGGTATTTTAATTTATTGGTTTTATAATTATGTACTTAGAAAAGGAGCTTATAGATTTTTTTTTACAATTGGAATATGTAGTGCGGGGTCTGTTTTATATATTAAGAAAGCAGAAGCTGTAAATAGAATGTTCCACAACTACGTTGTGAACAATATTATTGTTTTAAATGATCTTATATACAAAGGAGATATTACTTATTTTTATCAATATAAAATCATAGTTATGTTAATAATTCCTTTAATTACTACTTTGATTTTGTGGATAACATTTAGATTTGCTAAGAAATTCATATTAATGATATCTCTTGCAGTGGTTATTTCACTATGGTTTTCTAGTTCTTATGCAGTGGTTAAAGATTATCTATTTGCATATATTTTTATCTCTTTATTTACGTTTATTATTATGGCCTACATAAAAAAGATTAGGGAATACAAGGATCAAGGAGTAAAGATATCTTTAAACTTTAGCTATATTTTAATTTATGGAGTTGCAGTGTCATTGATAATTGCTAAATTAACAGTTATATTACCACAGGAATATAAAGGGAAAGGCTTTACTTCCTTTAATAATTATTTCAACAATGAGTTTGCATCTGAAACATTCCCAGATAGTAAAGGTAAATATGATTTGTCTAATTCCGGTTATAAAGGTAATGAAAAAAAATTAGGTGGTCCTATTTCTATAAATTATCAGGAAGTTTTTAAAGTGAAAAGTGATAAGCCGTATTATCTAAAGGGTAATGTTAATGATTTTTATGATGGCGGTAAGTGGAGTAAAGCTAATGAGAATTATTCTAAAACACTAAGTGGTAAATATATAGGCAATATAGAGCATGGAGAGGTTATGAATAGAAGGGAAAATACAATCACCATATACCCTTACACAAAATTCAAAACCAATACAATATTTGTACCTAACAATACATTTGCTGTATCGGGGGTGGAAGGAACATTGTTTTGCGATGAAATTCCAACAGTTTTAAGTGGGAAATTAGTTTTAAAAGAATATAATGTAGACTTTTATGAATATGAAAACCTAATGGATACTATTGAAAATGTGCGAGAATTTGAAAAGAAGAGCGTAGAAAGGGTTTTAGTAGAAGGTGAATTCTTAAGAACTGAAGACCGGGTGCCGATGGATTATTTATTGCAGCCAAAACCTAGAATTTTACATGGTGTTGCTAGTAAGGAAGATAGATTTGAAGCTACAAAAGGTGAAGATATTGAAATGGTAAAAGAATATAGTGAGTATTTGCAAGTTCCAGAAAATATTTCAGATAGGATATATGACTTAGTTTACGAAATAACAAAAAACTCTCAAAATAGCATAGGGAAGGTACTGGATATTAAGAATTACTTAACTAAAAATTATGTTTATGATATGCAGGTTGCTGTAGTGCCTGAAGGTGATGAATTCATTGATTATTTTTTATTTAAGGAGAAAAAGGGATATTGTACTTATTTTAATACAGCAATGACAGTAATGTGTAGAATTGCAGGAGTGCCAGCAAGGTATGTAGAGGGATTTAAAACTCCAATCAAGAGAGAGGAAAGAGGCGCATTATATAGTGTGACTAACGCTGATGCTCATGCTTGGTGTGAAGTATTGCTTGGAACTTCAGCATATTCAAATATGTGGACCGTAGCGGATGCATCGCCCACCGCATCAGAAGAATTACAAAGGAAATTAGAAGAACTTCGCGAAGCTCAAAAAAACTTTGTCACTAGTGGTGAGGTGGAGACAAATAAAATCCGTAAACCCAAAGATGAAAAAGAAGACATAGAGCTAGCAAATAAAAGTGATATAGTTAAGTCAAAATTACTTTCAGATAAGCAAATTAATGAGATAAAGATATTAACTACAATTATATTATTTATTTTAATTAGAATCATGCAGGTGGTAAAAAAGCAAAATAAGTTATTTGAATGTAAGGAAATAGCACCACTATATAATTATTACCTCTATAGATTAGCTACTATTAATATAGTTAAAGCAGAATATCAAGGTGACTTAGAGTTTGTGCAAGGAATACAAGACTCTACATTGAGAGCAACAATGGAAATCTTAGTTCAGGGGGCTTATGAAGAATTCTATGGCAGACATTCAGTAGCATCACTAAATAATAAAGAATACTATAAATTTTTAGAAGAATACTTAAAACAATATCAAGGAAGAACTGGGTATTTGCTAAATAAATACCTAGGTGAAAATGAGTAAACTAAGTACCAATTAGGTAGGAAAGTGTATTTTAAAGTAACATATACTAAACTAAAAAACTTAAGAAGAGGAGAAAAATATATGGAATACAAATTAATATGTATAGATATGGATGGTACTTTGCTAAATGATAAAAAGATTGTTAGTGAGGAAAATATTAAAGCTATAAGGCTTGCTTATGAAAAAGGAGTGAGAATTGCAGTGTGTACGGGAAGAATCTTTACCTCAGCTGATTTTTTCTCGGAGATTTTGGGAGTAAAGTCACCAGTAATAGCTTCCAATGGTGCTTTTATTATGGAGAAGGACAAAGGTGAGGTAGTTTATAAAGCTACTTTAGGAGTGGAAAAATGCAAGAAACTTCTAGCTATGTTTAGGAAACATGATATATATCCTCACTATTATACCAGTGATACTGTTTTTACAGAGAAATTGGTATATTCCTCTTCCTTCTATGTAGAAGTCAATAAAACACTGCCAAAGGATAAGCAAGTTAAAATAGTGGTGGTGAAAGATTGGGATGAGGTGTTTAAGACTTATGAAAATGAAATTTTCAAAGGTATAGGAGTAGATGAAAACATAGAAAAAATAAAGGAAATAAAGGCATCGCTAAGGAATATGGATGAGTTTGAAGTAGTAAGTTCTCGCTTTAATAATTTTGAGGCAATGAATAAGTGTGTTTCAAAGGGAAATGCAGTTGAAATTTTAGCGAATTTTTATGGAATAACTAGGGAACAGATCATTTGTATAGGGGATAGTGAAAACGACTTGTCTATGATTAAGTTTGCGGGACTTGGAGTTGCTATGGGAAATGCAGATGAAGAGGTAAAGGCGGCTGCACAATATATTACTGAAAGTAATAATTGTGACGGGGTAGCAAGGGTTATTGAAAAGTTTGTGTTAGAAGTATAATGGGGTAAGTTTGAAATTTCAATAGTCCCTTCGCTTCGTATTGCAAGTCACTGCGGAGAAATTTCAAACCTACATTATGTGCATTCAGGAACGATATCAGTAGAGATAGAGATGGTATTTAAGAGTACTTTTATTAACGTATCTACAAATAAAATGAATTAAGAATTACTAAGGCGAAGGGAAAGAATTCTGCTCAATATATACTTTTGTTATCATAATACAAGAAAAAATATATAGTCTTTAAATTCTTCAATCAAACCTTAGCAAAGTAAACGTAAATAGTGTATTGTGTATAATTTTATAGGTTGTAAATAAGCAAGAAGCAGAAGAGTATAATAAAAAAAGGGGTGAAAATATGAAAAGTAAAATGCGGATAATAAAATATAAAAATGTATCATTTGTAAAACTATTGGGAGTGATTGGATTAACTTTATGGATATTATCTATGTTTATAAAATAAAATTTCATAATATGGAATAAAGGGGCGAAATTTTTGATTAAAAATAATCTGAAGTCACTTTTGATACATATAGCAATAAGTATACCTTCTTTGATTATATTTTTTTTCTTCATTATGGGACAACCAAAGTGGGCATCTGAGGAGGCTGCGAATAAATATCATTATAGTATGATGTTTATATCTGTTATTATTATTGTTGTAGCAGTTTACTTATACTATTCGTTGGCAGGAAAACGCTTAACTAATCAAGGAAGCAAATATAAAAATTTATTATCGGTTAGCTTAACTGGAATAGTAGGAATAGTACTTTGGGCAGTTGCATTTAATGGTGATAGGATAGGTCCGAGCAATATTTTATTAAACTCTCATTTGTGGGAGCGTTATAATATGTATAATGGATATTCTTTTTTTCTAATATATGAATCTGAAATTAATAATGCATATGTATTTTTAGTATCTTCGTTTATTCCTACAATTGTTATGTGGTTTGGAGTACGGAAACAGAACCCATAATAAACACTGGGTATAATCCACGTAAGTTGGTATAATGTAATAGAGATAAGGATATAACTTTAAATAACTTAAGGGGTAATTAACTATGAGCAGAAGGTTTTTGAGATCAATAAGAAATGATTATAGCGGGGATATAGATAAAGTAAGAAATTTTGACAGGATTAAGAAGTTATTTGATATGAGTAAAAAAAGTGATTACACTTTAGACAATCAAACTTGGGACGATTTAGATATGAATAAGGTGTATACAAAGCTAGATAGAACATATAGCAGTCCGGGGGAAGCGGCTTTATATTCAATGCTTAGAAACCCTTTAATGGAGGAAGAAAAGTTAAAAGAAAGAGGAAAACTAATACAGGTATTTAAAGATAACAGTAAGCTTAGGGAAAATCTTCAATGTATCTTTTTTGATTTAAATACTGATTCTAAAAATTGCTTTTTGGATATGATGGAGAATGACCTTACTATAAATAAAGCTAAATACTACATATATACTTTTCTTGGTAAGGTATTACCATTAGTAGCAATTCTTCTTTCAATATTTGTAAATGTGAAATTTATGTTAGGAATAGTTGCATTAAGTTCTATTAATATGCTTATAAATACTAGAGAAGTAAAGGATATTAAGTCTAATGGTATATTTTATTTAAGAAAAAATATAAAGGCAGCTAGAAAAATAGTTAGTATAAATGATAAAGAAATTATTTATTATAAGAATAAAATAACAGCGATACTTAAATCAGTAAAGGATATAGAAAGAGGCACAAGATTAATAGGAGTTGTAAATATGTGGGGTGGATTATTTGAGTCGCTTTCCGTAATTTTTCTATTAGAAGAAAGTGCATATTATGCTATATCTGATAAGATCAAACATGAAAAAGAAGTTTTAATGGATCTTTACTATACAGTTGGTGAATTAGAAGCGCTAATTTCTATTTCGGCATATAAACATAATTTAAATCATCAATGTGTTAAACCTAAGTTTATAAAGGAAATTGCTTTAAATATAACTGATGGAATTCATCCTATTATTGATAACCCAGTTTCGAATTCAATAAATATAGAAAATCATGGAATTGTCCTTACAGGTACAAATATGGCTGGGAAGTCTACTTTCTTAAGAATGCTGGGGGTAAATATAATTTTGGCTCAAAGTTTTTATTTTGTTTTGGCTAAAGAGTACAAAGCACCATTTTTTAACATAGTTTCCTCAATCAGCCCCAATGATGACTTAACAAAAGGAAAGAGTTTCTTTATGGCAGAGGTAGAAGCAATTCTTAGAATCATTAAAGCTTTAGAAAAGAATGTTCCTGTATTTTGTCCTATAGACGAAATATTTAGGGGGACAAATCCAATAGAAAGAATTGCTATGTCAGCAGAAATATTAACATATCTGAATAATGGTAAAACTATTTCTATAGTAGCTACCCATGATAGGGAGCTTACTGACATCTTAAAAGAGAATTATGATTTTTATTATTTCAGTGAAAATGTTGACACTAGTAGTGGCTTAAGCTTCGATTATAAAATAAAAAAGGGGATCTCTAAAACAAGAAATGCAATTAAGCTTTTAGAATATATGGGGTACCCAAAAGAAATAATAAACAGTTCATATAAAAGAGCTGAAATTATAGAGAAATTGTTATAAATTGAGAGCGCAAGGAGAAGTGTTAACTTCCTGTATCTTTACTATTTGCAACAATTGAGGTAATATTATTTTAAGTATTTATTCCATGAAACAATACAAGTATCAATTGTTTTGTATTGTTAAGATGGCAAGGAGGAAAATTGTGAATTTAAATATTGTTTTATTTCAACCCGAGATTCCACAAAACACTGGGAATATAGGAAGAACATGCGTACTAACTGACTGCAAGCTTCACCTTATAAAGCCACTAGGATTTAGTTTAGATGAGAAACAACTTAAAAGAGCAGGGCTTGATTACTGGCCTTATTTAGATGTAGAAATTCATGAATCCTATGAAGCACTTAGGGAGAAGTATAAAGATGATACCTTTTATTATTCTACAACAAAAAGTTCAAAGTTTTATTCAGACGTAAAGTATAAAAAAGGTGATTTTATAATATTTGGACGAGAATCTTCAGGACTTCCAGATAGTGTTCGAGATAGTGATCCAGAAAGATGCATAAGAGTACCAATGGTAAGTAGTTCAACTAGATCACTTAATCTTTCTAATACAGTAGCTATTATGACATATGAGGTTCTTAGACAAATAGGATTTCCAGATATGAGATAAAAGTCTTAGCCATTAAATTATATATATCCCAAAAGGAAGTAAGGAGGCTTAAATGCAAAAGATTAAGATTATAACAGATAGTACCTGCGATTTAAACAAAGATATTATTGAAAGATATAATATAGAAGTTTTGCCCTTACTTGTGAAAGTAGATGATGAAACTTATAGGGATGGCGAAGATATAACGTTACAAGAATATTTATACAAAATGAAAAGCACGGAGGAATTTCCCACTACAACACAAGTAATTCCACACAGGTTCTATGAATGTTATAAAAAGTATTTAGATGAAGGTTATAAAATAGTATCTATTCATTTATCTTCAAAAATGAGCGGAACCTATCAATCAGCCTGTATAGCAAAAGACATGCTAGAAACAGAAGATATTATAACAATAGATAGTTATAATGTTACATCTGGCCTTGGGCTATTAGTTTTAAAGGCAGCGAAACTAAATGAAGAAGGAAACAACATATTTGAAATAGAAGAAAAAATTAAAGAAATAATACCACACATAAAAAGTGCGCTTGCTTTTGATTCATTAGACAACTTAGTAAAAGGTGGTAGGCTTTCTAAAACTGTTGGAGCAATAGGTGGAATTCTTGACATAAAGTTAATTTTAACTATAAAAGATGGAGAAATGGCGGTAATAGACAAAGTACGTGGAACTCAGAAATCAATAAAGACTATTTTAAAGAATGTTGATAAAACTGGTATTAAAGAGGGAGAAACAAGCATACTACTACAAGCTAATGATAAAAGCATTCTAGAAAAATTAAGAAGTCATATGAATGAGAGGGAAATGGAATTTATAGAGTGTGAAGTTGGATGCGTTGTAGGAACACATTCTGGTGAAGGAGCTTGCGGCATTTTTTATGTTGAAGATTATTAAGCTACATTCACATAAATATATTAGAGTTATTGCTTTTTACTAAGGCTCAAGGCTGTAGTGCTCATACAAAGTATATATTAGAAATTGCAATTATAGTATTATCTTATTTTTATTTTCCTAAAGTTGTTTATTCGAAAATGGTAGTGATAAAAAAATAACGAACTATTTGATATATGTATCACTGCTATAGATAAATAAAATAATCAATATTCGAAAAAGTATGGTTACAGTGAAAAATATAGTATATAATGTAGATATATGATTAACAATATATAATATAAATAATTAATAAATTTAATATGGTAATGGATGATGTTTTAGGGAGATGATCTTAAAATATAATGGTTTAAATCTTGATAATTGTAGGAAAAGATTTAACTAGTTTAAGATAGCCGTAGGAGTAAGTATTGTAGCCCATACAATGTGAATCTCTCAGGCAAAAGTACCAAAAATGGACATACCTCTGGAAAGCGAATAGCACCGACGGAGTAAATCTCTCAGGTTAAGAGACAGAGTATAAAGGCATAAGGGACTTTTATACTCTGTTTTTTGTTATTATAAAATATGCCTTAACTAGATACAAGAGAAAACAATCAATGATTGTCTTGTTCCTTAAAGTAGAAAAGGAGGCTTATAATTGATAGAACCATTAATAATTGTAACTAATAATCCAATGTCAAAAGAACAATTTGAAAGCAAGTACAAGATAATATTTATTGAAGGAACTATGATGGATATTTTAAAGAAAGTTAGAGATAATATTCACGAAGGTCATAAATTATTAACTCATCCTTTAATGAGTAGTATAAAGCCAAATGAAACACCATATAGAACTATTTGCATATCTAAAGAAAAACTAGAAAAAGTTGATTTTCAATCGTTATCTATAATAGAAGAAAGCATTATGACCACGGAAAAGTTTTTAAATGATTTTAAAACGCCACAGTGGAATGAAAAAATATTATTAGACTTTCAACTTATAGATTCTGATTTAATATATCATGCAATAAATTAGACAAGACATGAAAATATGAGGAGGTTTTAATTATGGAACATATTTATGACACGATAATTATTGGTGGAGGTCCTGCGGGATTATCTGCTGGACTTTATGCAGCGAGATCAAGAATGAGTACCTTAATAATTGAAAGAGCAAAGTTTGGTGGACAAGCGACTACAACTGATGAATTAGAAAATTACCCAGGATCAATTGAAGAATGTACTGGAACATCATTAAGTAAAAGAATGAAAAACCAAGCAGAAGAATTTGGAACAGAATTTGTTAAAGATGAAGTTGTTGAAGTTGAACTTGATGGTGATATCAAAGTTATCAAATGTAAAAAAGAAACTTATAAGGCTAAAACAATTATAATTGCTACAGGAGCTTATCCAAGACTTGGTGGATTCAAAAATGAAATAGAACTAAGAGGAAAAGGTGTTTCTTACTGTGCAACTTGTGATGCTGACTTCTTTACAGATTTAGACATTGCAGTACTAGGTGGTGGGGATTCAGCTATAACTGAAGCTATATACTTAGCTAAGTTTGGTGAAACTGTTACAATAATACACAGAAGAGATGAACTAAGAGCAGCTAAATCACTTCAAGAAAAAGCTTTCAAAAACCCAAAGATAAAGTTTGTTTGGGATACAGTAGTTGAAGAAGCTAAGGGTGAAGAGATATTAGAAGGTTTAGTGCTTAAAAATGTTAAAACTGGCGAAGTTAGTGATTTGAAAGTAGATGGATGTTTTGTATTTGTAGGATATCTTCCAATTTCAGAATTGTTTAAAGGAAAGATTACTATGAACGACAGAGGAGATATTATCACTGATGAAGAAATGAGAACCAATATACCAGGAGTATATGCAGCAGGAGATATAAGAGAGAAGTTATTAAGACAAGTAATTACAGCAGCGGCAGATGGTGCAATAGCAGCTACTCATGCTGAACATTACATTGAGGCAAAATTTAATTAGTTTATATTAAAACATATATTTGTTTTAAATTAATATAAAGTAGTCAATTTGATTATAATATTAATCAAATGACAATAATTTAAATCGTAAGAGGCATAAAGATTAATAATCTTTATGTACAAAATGAAAAAAACAGGAGGTAATGAGTAATGGTAGAATTAAACAAAGACAATTTTGATGCAGAAGTATTAGAATCAGAAAAACCGGTATTTGTTGATTTTTGGGGCGATAAGTGTGAAATTTGTATAGAACTTATGCCTGGAGTACACGGTCTTGAAGAAAAATTCTCAGACAAAATAAAATTTGCTAGCTTAAACATTGGTGGAGCAAGAAGAACAGCTATAGCTCAAAGAGTTTTAGGACTTCCAACAATGATTATATATAAAGGTGGAGAAAAAGCTGCTACAATAACACCAGATAAGATATCTTCATTAGACGATGTAGAAAATTTTATAAAAGATTACTATAACACATTATAATTTGGTACTAAAGCTTATAGTAAAAAATCTATAAGTTATTAGATATATATACTCATATATCATAGGAGGTGAATGTTTTGCGTCTAGAAATTGGGAAAATATTTATTAAAGATATTCAGTTTGGACTAGAAACAAAGGTTGAGGGTGGAGTTCTTTACGTTAATCAAGAGGAATTATTAAAAGAGGTTGCTGGTGATGAAAGACTTGCAAGTATTAAATTTGATATAGCAAGACCAGGTGAAGAGGTTAGAATAATTCCAGTAAAAGACGTAATAGAACCAAGAGTTAAAGTTAGTGGTACTGGTGGAATATTCCCAGGATTTATAAGTAAGGTTGAAACAGTAGGTTCAGGGAGAACTCACGTTCTTAAAGGAGCAGCTGTTATAACTACTGGTAAAATCGTTGGATTCCAAGAAGGAATAGTTGATATGTGCGGAGAAGGAGCTAAATATACACCTTTCTCAAAAACAAACAACTTAGTAATTACTTGTGAGCCAAAAGAAGGCATTCTGCAACACAATCATGAAGAAGCTGTAAGAATGGTAGGATTTAAAGCTGCAGTTTATCTAGGACTTGCTGGAAAAGATGTTGAGCCGGATGAAGTGAAAACTTTTGAAACGTTACCATTACTTGAGCAAGTTAAGCAATATCCAGAGCTACCAAAGGTAGTATATGTATACATGCTTCAAACACAAGGATTATTACATGATACTTATGTTTATGGAGTAGATGCTAAGAAAATAATACCTACAATTATGTACCCAACAGAAATATTTGATGGAGCAGTTGTAAGTGGTAACTGTGTTTCTGCTTGTGACAAAAACCCAAGCTATGTGCATATGAATCATCCGATAATAGAAGATTTATATGAAAGACATGGTAAGGATTTCAACTTCCTTGGATGTATAATAACAAATGAAAATGTATACTTAGCAGATAAAGAAAGATCTTCAAGTATGGTTGCAAAGTTAGTTGAATTTATGGGAGCTGATGCTGCTATAATTTCAGAAGAAGGTTTTGGTAATCCAGATGCGGATCTTGTTATGAATTGTAATAAGATAACTGCAAAAGGAGTTAAAACTGTACTTTTAACTGATGAATATGCAGGTCAAGATGGAAGCTCTCAATCACTTGCTGACTCAACACCTCATGGTGATGCAGTTGTAACTGGTGGAAATGCTAACGAAGTAATTACATTACCTCCAATGAAGAAAGTAATTGGTCATCTTGAAGTTGCTGATATCATAGCTGGTGGACACATGGGAAGTCTTGGAGAAGATGGATCTATCTATGCTGAAATCCAAGTTATAACTGGTGCAACTAGTGAAGTAGGATTTAACTACTTAACAGCTAAAGGATACTAATATAGTTAATTAAGTTTATTTTGATGATAATTATATAGAATTAGAATTAAATTAAACCAACTAGGAAATAATGAAAATATAAACACGAAAGGAAGATGAAAATGTTAGAAGGAAAGAAAGTTATTGCTATAGGAGATAGAGACGGTATACCTGGTCCTGCAATAGAGGCTTGTGTAAAATCTGCTGGAGCAGAGGTAGTATTTGCATCAACAGAGTGCTTTGTCTGAACGGCTGCAGGAGCTATGGATCTGGAGATCCAACAAAGAGTAAAAGACCTTACTGAAAAGTATGGCGCTGAAAACATGGTAGTAGTTATTGGAGGAGCTGAAGCAGAAGCATCAGGACTTTCAGCAGAAACAGTAGCAGCAGGAGACCCAACATTCGCTGGACCTTTAGCTGGAATTGCTTTAGGCCTTGCAGTATACCACGTAATCGAACCAGAAATCAAAGATGCATGTGATGCGTCAGTATATGATGAGCAATGTGGGATGATGGAAATGGTTTTAGAAGTAGATGAAATAATTGGAGAAGTAAAATCAGTTAGAGATCAATTCTCTAAATATAGTGTTTAATAACATTCAATAGAGTTAAATTAAGTGATATGCATTAGTATAAATACTATACGATTGTCAATTTAAACTAGGTTATTTTGAGTCTAGACAAAGAATTGTCAATTCCCATTAGAAGGGGGGAGAAATACTTGTTAAAAATCGTACATTATATAAACCAATTTTACGCTGGAATAGGCGGAGAAGAAAAAGCAGATATTAAACCTGAAGTTAGAGAAGGCTTTGTAGGACCAGGATTGGGACTAAACGGTCTACTTACAAAAGATGGAGCAGAAATAGTTGCTACTATAATCTGTGGTGACTCGTATTTTGCAGAAAACATAGACGAAGCTAAAGCTGAAATAATAGAGATGGTGAAAAAATACAATCCTGATTTATTTATAGCTGGACCAGCGTTTAATGCAGGAAGATATGGTATCGCTTGTGGTGCTATAGCTACAGCAGTAAAAGAAGAATTAAACATACCAGTAATGACTGGAATGTATGTAGAAAATCCAGGTGCTGATATGTATAAAAAATATGTGCATATAATTTCAACTAGAAATAGCGCAGTTGGTATGAGAGAGGCACTACCTAAAATGGCAGCTTTAGCTTTAAAATTAGCTAAAGGTGAAGAAATAGGAATGCCAAGTGAAGAAAATTATATCGAAAGAGGTATAAGAAAGAACTACTTCGCTACTGAAAGAGGTTCTAAAAGAGCAGTTGACATGCTTGTTAAGAAGTTAAAGGGAGAAGAATTTGTAACAGAATTCAAAATGCCTAGCTTTGATAGAGTTGAGCCAATGGCACCTGTACTTGATATGACTAAGGCTAAAATAGCAATAGTTACATCTGGTGGAATAGTACCAAAAGGAAACCCAGATCACATTGAATCTTCAAGTGCTTCTAAAATCGGTAAATACGACATAGAAGGAATAATGGATTTAACTTCTGAAACTCATGAAACAGCGCATGGTGGACACGATCCAGTATATGCTAATCAAGATCCAGATAGAGTTATTCCAGTAGATGTTCTAAGAGATTTAGAAAAAGAAGGAAAAATAGGTTCATTGCACAGATATTTCTACTCAACAGTAGGTAATGGTACAGCAGTTGCGTCATCTAAGAAATTTGGTGAAGATACTGCTAGAGAATTAATCGCTGATGGTGTTACTGCAGTTATATTAACATCTACATGAGGAACTTGTACTCGTTGCGGTGCAACGTTAGTTAAAGAAATAGAAAGAGCAGGATTACCTGTAGTTCATATGTGTACTATTACACCGGTTTCAGTAACAGTTGGTGCAAATAGAATTATACCTACAGTTGCTATTCCATATCCTCTTGGTGACCCAGCGTTAACTAAAGAAGATGAGTATGCATTAAGAAGAAAATTAGTAGAAAAAGCATTAATGGCTCTACAAACACCTGTAGATGGTCAAAAGGTATTTGAAGACTAATTTTAAACTTGGAAATAATAAGTGGATTAGGGGACTTTTAGGTTCCCTAATCCATTTATATAAGGTATGAAGAGTAATGAACAATATGTAATGCACAATGCACAATATACAATTTAGCTTAATTTATATAGAAATATAAAATTAAATTTAGTTAGAAAAGTTTATATTGTGGATTGTGCATTTAATTTTCATAGTTAAATTAATGCACATAAATAATAAATATTTTGTGCTCATAAAGGCAAATAAGGAGGATACAAATTATGAATTTTCCAGTTATAAAAAAAGCATCTTATATTTTAGTAAACACACCAGATATGACAATACACAATGGAACTACACAAACGGTGGAAAGAGAAGCAAATCCAGATTCTGAATATTTAAAAGAAATGAAAAACCATTTAAGGGGATTTGAAGAGGTTGTAGCGTATGCTCCAAACCAAACATATATAGGAAATATAACTCCAGAGGAATTAGCTGAAATGCCAAGACCTTGGTACGGTAAAAATATTGAGAATTCAAATAGATTTGGTAAGTTTGGTGAAATTATGCCACAAGATGAGTTTTATGGTTTAATGAAAATATCAGACGTATTTGATCTTGTTTTATTAGAGAATTCTTTTGTAGAAATAGTAAAAGAAAAATTATCAAAACACCCACTATTAGCTAGTAAAGTAGAAAAATTAGTTGGAGACGATATTGAGAAAATTAAAAATCTTGTTGAAAATAGTGGAGCAGAAGGATTATATGAGGGAACTAACCTAGTAGGTTGCGTAAGACGTGCTCATGAATTTGACCCTAACCTATCAGCACATTACATGTTAGAAAACTTAGCAGTTAAAGCATCTGGAGTGCTTGCTGGACTTCACTTAGTGAGTAACTTAGACGTACCTATAGAAGATATTGGATACATATTAGAATGTTCTGAAGAAGCTATAGGAGATATGAACCAAAGAGGTGGCGGGAATATAGCTAAATCTATAGGAGAAGTTATGGGACTTTCAGGAGCAACAGGATTAGATGTTAGAGGGTTTTGTGCTGCGCCAACTCATGCAATAGTAAATGCTGCTGCATTAGTTAAATCAGGTATATTTAAACATGTAGTAGTTGTTGCAGGTGGAGCTACTGCAAAACTAGGTATGAATGGTAAAGATCATTCTAAAAAGGGATTACCTATACTTGAAGATTGTTTGGGTGGATTTGCTATTCTTGTATCAGAAAATGATGGAGTTAGCCCAATTTTAAGAACTGACATAATAGGAAGACATACAATAGGACATGGAGCAGCACCACAAGCAGTGTTGGAAGCTCTAGTACTTGACCCATTAACAGAAGCAGGACTCAAAATTACAGACATAGATAAATTTGCACCAGAAATGCAGACACCAGATATAACTGAGCCTGCAGGAGCTGGAGATGTACCAACACAAAATTATAAAATGATTGGAGCACTCGCAGTTAAAAAAGGACAATTAGACAGAAAAGAATTACCTGAATTTATAAAACAACATGGATATCCAGGATTTGCACCAACTCAAGGTCATATACCATCAGGAGTACCTATTGTTGGTCACGGAATAGATCACATAAAATCAGGAGTTTTAAAGAACTTCATGATAGTTGGTAAAGGAAGTTTATTCTTGGGAAGAATGACTAATCTATTTGACGGAATTTCAATCTTAGTTGAAAAGAATACAGGAACAATAGAAAATCAATCAGGAATAAGCAAAGAAGAAGTTAAGTCCATGGTTGGCGATGCAATGAAAGATTTTGCAGATTTCTTAATGAACAAATAAGATTTAAATTAGTCGCTTAGAAAAGGGGTGTAGATATGAGTGAAAATGGAGTTAAACAAATGATTGCTGAAGTATTTAATGACATAGCTAACGGCATAAAAAGCGGAAAGTTCCAAAAAAGCGTTAGAATTGGATTAACTTTATTCGGTTCAGAGCATGGTATAGAGGAAATGGTAAAGGCAGCAGAAATAGCTAAAAGTAAATATGATGATTTTGAAATTGTTCTAATAGGACCAAAAGTGGATGTAGACTTTGAAATAATTGAAGTTGAAACTGCTGAAGAAGGCCATAAAATAATGACTGAGTTACTAGAGAGTGGTAATTTAAGTGGATGTGTAACTCAACATTTTGATTTTCCAATAGGAGTATCTACAGTTGGAAAGATAGTAACACCAGCTAAAGGTACAGATATGATAATAGCTACAACTACAGGAACTACATCTACAAACAGAGTAGAAGGTATGGTACTTAATGCAATATCTGGTATTGCAGTAGCTAAAGCTAGCGGAATTAAAAATCCAACTGTTGGAATACTTAATTTAGATGGAGCAAGACAAGTTGAGAGAATATTAAAAGAAGTACAAACTAATGGCTATGATTTTAAGTTTGCAGATTCTTTAAGATCTGGCGGTGGTGCTGTTATGAGAGGTAATGACCTTCTTGCAGGAACACCAGATGTTATGGTTTGTGATTCATTAACTGGTAACATTTTAGTTAAAACTTTTGCTTCTTTCACTACAGGAGGTAACTACGAAACAGTAGGTGCGGGTTACGGTCCTGGTATTGGAGAAAACTATAATAAACTTGTAAACATAGTTTCAAGAGCTTCAGGGGCACCATTAATAGCAGAAGCATTAAAATACTGCGCAATTTGTGCAGAAAATAATGTTTTGGGCTTAGCAAAAGCTGAATTTACTAGAGCTAATAAATTAGGTTTAAAAGATGCTATAAATAAAGTTATTAAAAAAGCAGAAAAACCGGCAGAGGAAGAAGAAGTGAAAATGCCTCCTAAAAAAGTGGTTACATTCTCAATTGCTGGAATAGATATACTTGAACTAGAGAATGCATGTAAAGCATTATGGAAAGAAGGCATTTATTCTGAAAGTGGTATGGGATGTACAGGACCAATAGTTTTAGTACCAGAAGATGTTTCTGACAAAGCTATTGAGATTCTTAAAAAAGCTGAATTTATGGGCTAATTCTAAAGAAGCTTATAAATATTAATAAATGTAAGTTTAAAACAAAACCCTCGCTAGATTGCTTGCGGGGGTTTGTTTTAGGAATAAAAAAAACTAGTAAAATATAAATATGTTTTTCATGTTAACAACTAGTTGCTAATAAGAAGGAATTCATATATAATCTATTTCATATCACATATAAAAATGAAACTGTCATATACTATTAAATGAAATCGTTATTTGACAAATGAATAAAGATTTAAAATCTGCAAAGAATTAAAAAAAATTTAAATTAAAAAAGGATTTTTAAATCTTTTGTAGAATAAATACTTGCTAAGCAATATATTAGTGAAGGTATTTAATTAATTACTTATGGGGAGGAATTATTATGAATAAGAAAAAGGTAGTTGCAATACTTACGGCAGTAGCTGTAGTTGCAACATTGTTCGTAGGTTGTGGAACGAAGAAGGAAGCAGCGAAAAGTGATATCACTATTGGTCTTTCTACAGATGAAGGTGGATTAAATGACAAGTCATTCAATCAATCAGCAGACGACGGAGTTAAAAAGGGTAAGGAAGAATTCGGATATGCTTACAAGTCTATAGAATCTAAAAAGAAAGAAGACTATACAGCAAATTTAGAATCATTAATTGAAGAAGGTTCAAATTTAACTTTTGCAATTGGATTCCAAATGGCAGATGCAACTACAGAGGTTGCTAAAAATCATACTGACAAAAATTTTGCAATTATAGATTCAGTTGTTGATTTGCCAAACGTAGCATCAATTACTTTTAAAGAGCAGGAAGGTTCTTTCTTAATGGGAGTTATTGCTGGAAAAATGACTAAAACTAATAAAGTTGGATTTATTGGTGGAAAAGATTTTGAAGCAATAAATAGATTTGAAACTGGTTTTGCAGCTGGTGTTAAAGCAGTTAACCCAGAAGCAGCAAAAGGATTAATAAGTACAGATGGTAAAAGTACAGGTACAACTGTAAAATATGCAGATAGTTTTGATGATTCAGCAAAAGGATATGAGTTAGCTAAATCTTTATATCAAGATGGTTGCGACATAGTTTATCATGCAGCAGGCGGAGTTGGTATTGGTTTATTTAAAGCAGCTAAAGAATTAAAAGATGGTGGAAAAACAGTTTGGGCTATTGGAGTTGATATGGACCAATCTTTAACAGTACCAGAATATGCTGATGTTATACTTTCAAGTATGATGAAGAGAGTTGACACAGCAACTTATAACGAAGCTAAAGCTGTAGTTAATAAAGAATTTAAAGGTGGCGTATCTATAGTACTTGGATTAAAAGAGCAAGGCGTAGGAATAGCTGCAACATCTGATAAAAATGTCCCAAAAGATGTTTTAGAAGAAGTTAAAAAATATGAAGAAAAAGTTATAGCAGGAACAATAGTTGTTCCAGCAAATAGAGCAGATGTTATGACATTTGAAGTAAAATAATATTTTGTGAAAAGTTTAAACTTTCCATAAATTTATTATTAACGATTTAAGTATACAATGTGAGCTAGATGTAATACATCTAGCTCTTTCTAAGAATAATGATAGTTTAGAAGTATTCAAAAAGAAATCCTCCACCTACACAGGTGATGATTTAATCTTTTTAACAACATTTTGGAAGCTTCAAGTCTGACATCTTCTATAAGTGGCAGGTGCCTAGCCCAGAAAGGTTACTTTGGTGGCAGTCTAAATCTGCTTCCAAAGTTGTTAATATTGCAGCTTCGCAGAAGATGATTTAAGGAGGAAAGAAAATGGAAAAGGTAATTGAGATGAAAGGCATAACAAAAGTCTTTCCAGGAACCATTGCCAATGACAATGTAGATTTCGAATTATTAAAGGGAGAAACACATGTCCTTCTTGGTGAAAATGGTGCGGGAAAAACAACTCTTATGAATATTCTTTATGGTCTGTACCAACAAGAAAAGGGCGAGATTTATGTAAGCGGTAACTTAGTGAATATAACTACTCCAAATGATGCAATAAAACTGGGAATAGGAATGGTTCATCAGCATTTTATGCTTGTACATAACTTTACTGTAACACAAAATATTGTGCTAGGTATTGAACCTAAAAAAGGAATTAAAATTGATATGGTTAAAGCAATCCACGATGTTAAAGAGATTTCTGAAAGATATGGATTTGCTATTGATCCAAATGCAGTTATAGAAGACATTTCTGTTGGTCAACAACAAAAAGTAGAAATATTGAAGGCATTATATAGGGGTGCTGAAATTTTAATATTAGATGAGCCTACAGCAGTTTTAACACCACAAGAGATTGGGGAACTAGGAACTATAATTAAAAACCTTGAGAAAGAAGGAAAATCTGTAATACTAATAACTCATAAATTAAAAGAAGTTATGAGTATGAGTGATAGAGTTACTATAATTAGACGTGGAAAGGTAACCGGAACCGTAAATACCAAAGAAACCAGTATAGACGAATTAGCAGAGCTTATGGTAGGCAGAAAAGTTAATTTAACAGTAGATAAAAAACCTGCTTTAATTAGGGGAGAAATACTAAAAATTGAGAATCTTTGTGCCAGTGATCATAGGGGGTTGCCTGCTGTAAATAACTTGACATTATCTGTGCATGGCGGTGAGATCCTTGGAGTGGCTGGTATTGATGGTAATGGTCAAACTGAATTTTTAGAGGTGCTAACTGGTCTTAGAAAACCTAAAAGTGGAAATATTACTTTAGATGGTAAAAATATATATGGGAAATCGCCAAGGCAGATTATTTCATCAGGAGTTGGGCATATACCAGAAGATAGACATAAAAGGGGACTTATATTAGAATATTCCTTATTTGAAAACTCAATTATGGGAATCCATAAAAAGATGCCTTTTAGTAAGGGTATAGTTATGAACTATAAAGAAATTAGAAAGCATTGTGATACTCTTATTAGCGAATTTGATATTAGGACTCCTAATGCAGATGTAGCAGCATTATCACTATCAGGTGGTAATCAACAAAAGCTTATAGTAGCCAGAGAAATTTCAAAAGATCCAGAATTATTAATAGCGGCACAACCTACAAGAGGACTTGACGTTGGTGCAATTGAATATATTCATAAAAGATTAGTTGGGGAACGTGATAGAGGGCGTGCAGTTCTACTAGTATCCTTAGAACTTGACGAAATACTAGCATTATCAGATAGAATAGCGGTAATGTATGATGGTAAAGTGGTAGATATACTAGATAGGGAAGATGCCACAGAGCAAAAACTAGGTATACTTATGGCTGGTGGTACTCTTAAGGAAACACCGAAAGGAGTTAAGGAATATGAGTAAAGTAAAAGATAAAGATAGTAAGAGTATTGATATAGCAAAGAAAGGATTTAAATCTGGAATTATAAAAAATGCATTTAAAGCACTTGCCTTTCCTTTCTTTTCTATAATTGTTGCTATATTTGTTGCTGTGTTCTTCGTAATGTGGGCAAAAGGGTACTCGGTATTGCAGTATTTTCCGGCTTTGGGCGATTTATTTGGACTTATATATAAAGGCGGATTTGGTAGTACAAGGGTAACATTTGTTACAATTTCAGAGGTTACGCCATTAATATTTACAGGGGTTGCAAATGCAGTAGCGTTTAAATGTGGATTGTTTAACATAGGTGTTGGTGGACAATTTATACTTGGTATGATTGCAGCAGCAGTAGTCGGAACAATTCCAGGTTTAAGCCCAATAGTTCATATAGGGCTAATGATCATTTCAGGTCTTGTAGCAGGTGGTATATGGGGAGGAATTCCCGGGTACTTAAAGGCTAAAGTAGGTACTAATGAAGTTATAAATACAATTATGATGAATTATATAGCAATGGCTTTTGCTAATTTCATTATATTAAGAACTAGCTTTGGAGTTACAGGTAAAGCAAGTACACCAACTATACAAGAGAGTGCAAAGTTAGCTAGATTTGTTAGTGGTAGTGGAGCCAATGTTAGTATATTTCTTGCCATAGCCGTAGCCATTTTCATATTCTGGTTACTATGGAAGACTACTGTGGGATATGAAATAAGAGCAGTTGGTATAAACCCACATGGTGCAGAATATGGTGGAATCAATGTAGCTAAAAATACCGTTTTCGCTATGCTACTTTCTGGTGGAATAGCAGGAGTTGGTGGAGCGACACACGTTGCAGGGGTTCTTCATAATGTAAAAGATTTCATGGTATTACCTTCCTATGGGTTTGACGGTATAGCAGTTGCACTGCTTGCAAAGAGCAATCCTATTGGATGCATAGCCTCAGCTTTATTATTTGGAACACTAAATAGTAGTGCTAGAACTCTTCAACTAAATGGAATACCAAAAGATATAGTTTATTTAATACAAGCTATAATTATTATATTTGTAGCTACGGATTACATTGTTAAATACTTCTCTGAAAAGAAAAAGAAGGAGGCGATTGCAAATGAATAGTGATGTTTTAATCACGCTGCTAGCGCAAACATTAAGAATAGCTACGCCTCTAATTTTTGCAGCATTGGGTGGTATAATCTCTGAAAAATCAGGTGTTGTTAATATTGGTCTTGAAGGTATGATGGTAATAGGGGCTTTCTTTGCAGTGTTTGGAAGTTATGCCACTGGAAGCCCAATAGTTGGAATAATCTTTGGTGTAGCAGCTGGTGGGATTTTGGGTTTAATACATGCAGTACTCAGCATACATTTACGTGCAGATCAAGTAATTTCAGGTACGGCCATAAATCTTTTTTCTACCGCTCTCGCTAGTTTCTTAATATATAAGTTATTTGGTGGGAAAGGTGGTCAAACAGATATAGTAAAAGGTCTTTCTTATGACATACCTCAAAGAGTTAAAGACATACCATTACTTGGAAAGTTTGTTGCTGACTTAAACTGGTTTGTAGTACTTGCAATCATTTTAGTGATTGTAATGCAATACGTACTTTATAAAACACCTTTAGGACTAAGAATTAGAGCTGTAGGGGAACACCCTAAAGCTGCCGATACTTTAGGAATAAGTGTTTATAAAATAAGATATTTGTGTGTTATATTATCAGGAATGCTTGCTGGACTTGGTGGTGCAGCATTATCCCTTGGAATAACTCCACTTTACAGGGAGGGAATGGTTGCAGGGCGTGGATTCATTGCTCTAGCGGCGGTTATCTTCGGGAACTGGAATCCACTTGGAGCATTTGGTGCTAGCATGTTGTTTGCTTTTGGTAGTGCATTTAATATTTTTGCACAAAAGCTTAGCTGGAATTTGCCTTCAGAGGTATACACTGTTATCCCATACGTACTTACTATGCTTGCATTAGCAGGGTTTGTTGGAAAAACAGTAGGGCCACGTGCTAGTGGTAAGCCTTATGAAAAAGGATCAAGATAGTATTTCAATAGCAAAAACCTCAGCTTATGCTGAGGTTTTTTATTTTCAATTAAATTTTCGCCATAATTTATGTTATAATAACTTTAATGATTAGATGAGGTGGGAAAAGGTGAATATTAATTTTGGCTTAAACTTGATACAAGAACAAAAATTAATAATGACGCAAGAAATGCAAATGTCTATTAAACTTCTTCAAATGTCTGCATATGAACTGGGCCAATATGTGAATAAAGAGATGCAGGAGAACCCAGTATTAGAAGAAAAACAAATTCAAGATCAAAAGAATAACAGTGATAATGAAAAGGATTTCAGTGATTCGAAGGATTATAAAGAGATAATTAAATACCTTGATACAGATAATTATAAGGAAAAGAATTATGGAGCGAACATTGAAAAGGAAGAGGTGTCTCCTTTTTATTATATTGCAGAGGAAAAATCTTTAAAAGATTATCTAATGGAGCAAATAGGTGAAATTATTGAAAGTGATGAAGTATTACATATATGTAAGTACATGGTTGAGAACTTAGATACTAAAGGCTATCTATCTGTAAGCTTAGCAGATATATGCCAGGAGCTTAATATATCAAATGAAAATGCTGAAATAGCTCTTAAAATTTTCCAATCTTTAGAACCACAGGGGATTGGAGCTAGGAATTTAAGTGAATGTTTAAGAATCCAACTATGTAATATGGAAGTGAAGGATGAAAATATCTACAAAATCATTGATAATTATTTGGGATTATTGGCTGAAAATAAATATAATGATATAGCTAAAGAATTAAAAATTACAGTAGCACAGGTTCAAAAGTATGGAGATATTATAAAAGCATTAGAGCCTAAGCCATCAAGGGGATTCTACACTGGTGAAACCGTTAAATATATAGTTCCTGATGCTTACATCAACAAGTTAAATAATCAATATTTTATTTCCATGAATGAAGACGTACTTCCGAAGCTGAATATAAACAGTTTGTATAAAGAGATTATTACCAGTGCAGAAGATCCAGAAGCTGTAGAATACGTAAAAGATAAAATTAATAGTGCCATGTTTCTTATTAGAAGTATTGAGCAAAGAAAAAATACTGTTTATAGGGTTTTAGAAGAGATTTTGGTGGTTCAAAAAGAATACTTCGATTTTGGTGAAGAATACTTAAGACCAATGACACTAAAAAAAATTGCTAATAACTTAGAAATGCATGAATCTACTATAAGCCGTGCAATTAGAGAAAAATATGTTAGCGTAAGTGGCGGTAAAATAATTAAGATAAAAGATTTATTTGTAAATGGAATAGCATCTGTTTCCGGCGGTGCGGATGTATCTACAATTAATATAAAAAAATCTATTAAGGATATGGTAGATAATGAAAATCAAAGTAAACCTATATCAGATCAAATTATATGCGATAAGTTAAATGAACAAGGAATGAATATTTCAAGGAGAACTGTAGCAAAATATAGAGAAGAACTTCAAATTAAAAGCTCTAGTAAAAGAAAGAGATTTTAAGAAGGAAAAACGGCATAAAGTGGCTTTATAGGTATGTTAACACAATGTTAACAACTTTTAATGAAATACTAATTTAAATAAGTTAGCATTTCATTTATAATATAGGTGGGAACAAAAAAATAACAGTGGGACTTAAGATGTCCAGAGAGGTATGGAAGTGCAGAATATATTGAAGTTGCAACAAAAAATAGTACCTGAATTAATGGATCTTCTTCAAAAACGTTATAATATATTAAGAACTATATATTATAATCAGCCTATAGGACGAAGAATTTTAGCAAGTGATATGTGTCTTAGTGAAAGAATAGTAAGAAATGAAATAGATTTTTTAAAATCTCAGAACCTGATTGAAATTGATGCAGCAGGAATGTTTGTAACAATTGAGGGAGAAGAGATTATAAACAAACTAAAAATATTTATTTATGAAATCAAGGGATTGTCTCAAATTGAAAGATTTATTGAGACACATTTAAATCTTCATCAAGTTATAATTGTTCCTGGAGATGTAGAAATTGATAAGAGTGTGCTTAAAGAGATTGGAAAGACAGCTGCAAGTTACACTATGGATATGATTAAAGGTAATAGCGTAATTGCATTAACAGGTGGAGCAACAGTTAAAGAAGTAGTAGAAAATTTCGCAAGCAGTAGCAATAATAAGTATAAAGATGTCTTAGTGCTTCCTGCTAGAGGCGGTATGACAGGGAATGCAGAAATTCAAGCTAATACATTAGTGGTAAGATTAGCAGAGAAGCTGGGTGGCAAATATGAATTACTTCATGCACCAGATAATTTGAGTACTACAGCATTAGAAACTATATCAAATGAAAAAGACATAAAGGATATAATTTATAAGATTAGAAATGCTGAAATTCTCATACATGGGATAGGGATAGCCAAGGAGATGGCCAAAAGACGTGGGCTACCGGAAAATGTGATATTGAAACTTGAAAAGTTAGGTGCTGTAGGAGAAGCTTTTGGACATTATTATAACGAAGCTGGTGAAATAATTTATTCTACACCTACTATTGGACTAAGAAGTGAAGATGTTAGAAATAATAAAACATTAATTGCAGTAGCGGCGGGCAAGAATAAAGCTAGAGCCATTATTGCCACGGAAATCAATGGTTCAAGTAGAGTTTTAATAATTGATGAAGCAACTGCAAAGGAAATAGTAAATATTATAAAGAAAATAGAGTAGACTATATAATGAATTCATTAATGAAAATATTATATATTTACATATAATTATTTTATGAAAAATTAGGAGGTTTTATCAAGATGATAAAAGTAGGTATTAATGGATTTGGAAGAATAGGAAGAAATGTATTTAAAGCATTAGTTGCAAATTATTCAACAGAATTACAGGTTGTAGGAATCAATGATTTGACGGACGCTGCAACATTAGCACATCTTTTAAAATATGATTCACTTTATGGTAAATTCAACGGAACTGTGGAGGCTAAAGAAAGTTCAATAGTTGTTAACGGAAAAGAGATTAAAATATTTGCGCAAAGAGATCCTAAAGATATTGATTGGAATTCACTAGGAGCAGAAATAATAATAGAATCAACAGGATTCTATACAGATGCTACTAAAGCCAATGCTCATATAGGTGGTAGTGTTAAAAAGGTTATTATATCTGCACCAGCAAAAAATGAAGATATAACAATAGTTTTAGGCGTTAACGAAGAAAAGTATGATTCAACAAAGCATAACATAATATCAAATGCATCATGTACAACAAACTGTTTAGCACCATTTGCTAAAGTTTTAGATGAAGAGTTTGGAATAGTTAAAGGACTTATGACTACAATACATTCATACACTGGAGATCAAAGATTATTAGATGCTCCTCATAGTGATATGAGACGTGCTAGAGCAGCTTGTGAATCAATGATTCCGACTACAACAGGGGCAGCAAAAGCCGTAGCATTAGTGCTTCCACAATTAAAAGGAAAGTTAAACGGATTTTCATTAAGAGTGCCAACTCCAACAGTTTCATGTACTGATTTAGTTTGCGAACTTTCAAGAAATGTAACTTTAGAAGAAGTTAATGCAGCACTTAAGAATGCTTCTGAAACTTCAATGAAAGGAATTCTAGGATTTTGCGAAGAACCATTAGTTTCAATCGACTTTAGAGGAGACGAAAGATCATCTATAATTGATGCACCATCAACTATGGTTATTGGAGACAACATGGTTAAAGTTGTTGCTTGGTACGATAATGAAGCAGGATACTCAAATAGATTAGCAGACTTAACTAAATATGTTGCAGAAAGACTATAGAAGTTAACAAACCATATTAAATTTTGTATTATAAACCTTATGAGAGGAGAATGAGTATGCAATTTAATAAAAAAACAATTGAAGATATTGAGGTTAAAGGTAAAAGGGTTTTGGTAAGATGTGATTTTAACGTACCATTAAAAGGCGATATGATCACAGATGTAAATAGATTAGAAGGCGCTATGCCAACGATAAATTACTTGGTTAAGAATGGAGCAAAGGTTATTTTGTGTTCGCACCTTGGAAAACCAGATGGAGAGCCAAAGTCTGAATTTTCTTTAGCACCAGTTGCTAAGAGATTAAGCGAAATGCTTGGAAAACAAGTAGTTTTTGCGGCAGATCCAAATGTAGTTAGTGATAATGTAAAGTCAAGCATAGAGCAAATGAAAGATGGAGACGTTTTATTATTAGAAAATACAAGATATAGAAAAGAAGAAACTAAGAATAAAGAAAACTACTCAAAAGAATTAGCTTCTCTTGCAGATATCTTTGTAAATGATGCTTTTGGAACAGCTCACAGAGCTCATTGCTCTACAGTTGGTGTAACGCAGTTTGTTGAAACTTCAGTATGTGGCTACTTAATTCAAAAGGAATTAAAATTCTTAGGAGAAGCAGTAGAGCATCCGGTTAGACCTTTTGTAGCAATTTTAGGTGGAGCTAAGGTTTCAGATAAAATAGATGTTATTGCTAATTTACTTCAAAAGGTAGACACTTTAATAATTGGTGGAGGAATGGCTTACACCTTTTTAAAGGCTGGCGGTTATTCTGTGGGAAGTTCACTTGTTGAAGAGGATAAGGTGGAATATGCTAAAGATATGATGCAAAGAGCCGAGGCTAAAGGAGTTAAATTCTTATTACCAGTGGATCATATTGTTGCAGATAGATTTTCATCTGAGGCAGAGCCAGTTGTTACAGATAATCAAAATATTCCAGATGGATATATGGGACTTGATATTGGGCCAAAAACAGCAGAAATATATAGTGGTGCTATTAGTATTGCTAAAACAATTATTTGGAATGGACCAATGGGAGTATTCGAATTTGCTAGCTTTGCTAAGGGTACAATAGCTGTTGCTAAGGCAATGTCTAAGGTAGATGGAACTACTATAATAGGTGGCGGAGATAGTGCAGCGGCTGTCAATCAATTAGGATTTGGAGATAAGATGACACATATATCTACAGGTGGTGGAGCTTCTCTTGAATTTTTAGAAGGTAAGTTGCTACCAGGAATTGAAGCTCTAACAAATAAATAACTTAATGATTATTAATTAAAGTTATGTTAATCTAAGTTTAAAGTAAAAATTAATTGTTTCCAATCAAAAGTAATAAAAGGTTGGAAACAATTAATATTCTTAATACTAGGGGGAGTTTTCATGAGAAAAGGTATAATTGCAGGGAACTGGAAGATGAATAAAACTGTAACTGAAGCTGTAAGTTTAATCGAAGGGATTAAGCCTTTAGTTAAAGAAGCAAAATGCGAGGTTGTAGTTTGTCCTACGTTTTTATGTTTAGATGCAGTAATAAAAGCAGTTAAAGGAAGCAACATAAAAGTTGGGGCTCAAAATATGCATTTTGAAGAGAATGGTGCTTTTACAGGTGAGGTTGCACCAGGAATGTTAAAGGAAATGGGCGTGACCTATGTTATAATCGGGCATAGTGAAAGAAGACAGTATTTTAATGAAACAGATGAAACTGTAAATAAAAAACTTAAAGCTGCGTATAAGCATAATATTATCCCTATACTTTGCGTAGGAGAATCCTTAAGTGATAGAGAAGGAAATGTTACAGAAAAGGTTTTAGAAAATCAAGTGAAATTAGATTTAGAAGGACTTACAAGAGAGCAAGTGGAAGAGCTTATTATTGCTTATGAACCAATTTGGGCCATAGGTACAGGGAAAACTGCAACTGCAGACCAGGCTAATGAAACAATTGCATTTATAAGAAAAACTGTTGGAGATATATTTGGCCATGATGTGGCAGAAAAGGTTAGAATTCAATATGGTGGCTCCGTTAAACCATCAACAATAAAAGAACAAATGGGTAAATCAGATATAGATGGTGGATTAATCGGGGGAGCTAGTCTAAGTGCAGAAGATTTTGCAGGAATAGTAAACTATTAACATATAGATATATATTAATTATTAGAAATAAGGGGTGGGAGGAAGCGAAGATGTCAAAGAAACCAGTAATGCTAATGATTTTAGATGGATTTGGATTGTCAAACAATCTAGATGGAAATGCAGTGTACGCAGCCAACAAACCAAACTATGATATCTTAACAGATAAATATCCACACACAAAATTAAGAGCAAGTGGTCTTGATGTAGGATTACCAGAGGGGCAAATGGGTAATTCTGAGGTTGGTCATTTAAATATAGGTGCAGGTAGAATTATATACCAAGAGCTTACAAGAATAACTAAAGAAATAAAAGAAGGAGACTTCTTTAAAAATCACGCTTTTAATAAAGCAATAGATAAAGCAATAGAAGCAAATTCTTCAATACATCTTTTAGGATTATTGTCTGATGGAGGAGTTCACTCTCATATTGATCATTTAAAAGCTTTAATTAAGCTTGCCAGTGACAAGGGTGCTAAAAAGGTGTATGTGCACGCTTTCTTAGATGGTAGGGATGTGCAACCAGGTTCAGCACTAAAATACATATCAGAGATTGAAGAATATATGCATGAAATTGGAGTAGGAAAAATTGCTACTGTATGTGGTAGATACTATGCTATGGATAGAGATAAGAGATGGGAAAGAGTTGAACTCGCATACAATGCAATGGTTTTATCTAAAGGTGAAGAAAATACATCAGCAATAGAGGCAGTTAAAAGTGCCTTCCATGACAATAAGACAGATGAGTTTGTGCTTCCTACTGTTATAATGGATCAAGGCAAACCTGTAGCAGCTATAAGCAATAGTGACAGTGTGATATTTTTTAATTTTAGACCAGACAGAGCTAGGGAAATTACTAGGGCAATAAATGATAAAGTATTTGACGGCTTTAAAAGGGAAGCTTTGAACTTAACCTATGTATGCACTACTCAATATGATGTATCTATAGAAAATGTTGATGTAGCATATACACAAGAGAATTTCACTAACACTTTAGGAGAATATGTTAGTAAAATGGGTAAAAATCAGTTAAGGATAGCTGAAACTGAAAAGTATGCTCATGTTACTTTCTTCTTTAATGGAGGAGTAGAAGCTCCAAATGCAAATGAAGATAGAGCGCTTATTCCATCACCCAAAGTGGCTACATATGATCTAAAACCAGAAATGAGTGCCTATGAAGTTACGGAAGAATTATTAAAAAGATTGGATTTAGATCTTTATGATATGATTATACTTAACTTTGCCAACCCTGATATGGTAGGTCATACAGGCGATTTTAAAGCTGCTAAAAAGGCTATAGAAACTGTGGATGAATGTCTTGGAAAGATTGTTAAGAGTGTTTTAGAGAAAGATGGTACTGTATTTATAACTGCAGATCATGGAAATGCTGAGCAAATGATTGACTTCTCCTCAGGAGAACCTATGACAGCACATACTACAAATCTAGTTCCATTCACATATGTTTCAAACCATGGTAAAGGGCTAAAGGATACCGGCATATTGGCTGATATAGCACCTACTATGTTAGAGGCTATGGGGCTAGAGGCACCTAAGGAAATGACAGGCAAGTCACTAATAATATAATAAAACTTTGGAGGTATGAAAATATGAAAAACTTTATTGAAATAATTGATGTTTATGCAAGACAAATTTTAGATTCAAGAGCATTTCCAACTGTAGAGGTTGAAGTTACTTTAGAAGATGGAACAGTAGCAAGAGCAGCAGTACCATCAGGCGCATCTACTGGTATGTTTGAAGCAGTAGAACTTAGAGATGGAGACAAAGATGTATATGGCGGCAAAGGAGTTTTAAAAGCTGTTGAAAATGTAAATGCTCTAATAGCTGAAGAAATTGTTGGAATGAACGTATATGATCAAATAGCTATAGATAAAGCAATGATAGCTCTTGATGGAACAGACAACAAGAGTAGACTTGGGGCTAATGCAATGCTTGGAGTATCACTAGCTTGCGCTAGAGCTGCTGCTGAGTCATTAGGACTTGGATTGTATCAATATATTGGAGGAGTAAACGCTAAAGTTTTACCAGTTCCAATGATGAACATTATAAATGGTGGAAGCCATGCTGATAACAATGTAGACTTACAAGAGTTTATGGTTATGCCAGTTGGAGCAACTTCATTTGCAGAGGCTCTACAAATGAGTGCAGAAGTTTATCATACATTAAAAGGCTTATTAAAAGCTAAAGGTTTATCAACTGGGGTTGGTGATGAAGGTGGATTTGCTCCAGACTTATCATCAAACGAAGAAGCTATAAAAATTATAATTGAAGCTATAGAAAAAGCTGGATATGTTCCAGGAAAAGATATCTATATAGCTCTTGACCCTGCAGCTTCTGAATTCTTTGAAGATGGAAAATATAACTTAGCTGGAGAAGGAAGAATATTAACTCCAGAACAAATGGCTGACTACTATGTAGAACTTGCCAGCAAATATCCTATCATCTCTATTGAAGATGGAATGGCTGAAGAAGATTGGGCAGGTTGGAAGTACTTAACTGATAAAATAGGTGATAGAGTTCAATTAGTTGGAGATGACTTATTTGTAACTAACACTGATAGATTAAAAATGGGAATTGAAAGAAAAACAGCAAACTCAATTCTTATAAAATTAAACCAAATAGGTACATTAACTGAAACATTAAATGCCATAGAAATGGCTGAAAGAGCAGGATATACTGCAGTAGTTTCTCATAGATCAGGAGAAACTGAAGATACTTCTATAGCAGACCTAGTTGTAGCTGTGAATGCAGGTCAAATTAAAACTGGTGCTCCAGCTAGAAGTGAAAGAGTGGCTAAGTACAATCAGTTACTAAGGATAGAAGAAGAACTAGAGGAAATGGCTGAATACAGAGGATTAAAAGCATTCTATAACATTAACAGATAACTAATTTTAAATGAGAGTATAGCTTTATAAGCTATACTCTCAAACTTTATTTGCATTTCATTGTAAAGAATCTTAGAGTATGCTAAAATAATCATGTACTCGATAAATAGGGGGTGTATACACATGCATAATTTTATAATGGTTTTACAGGTTATAGCTTCAATTGCTATAATTGTTTCAGTTATGATGCAACCTAGCAAATCAAACGGATTAAGTGGTCTTATAGCAGGGAGTTCTGATACTTTTTTTGCGAAAAATAAAACAAAAACTTTTGAATCTATGTTAGCACGAGTTACAGTAGTTTCAGCAATTTGTTTTGTTATAACCACAGTAATGTTAAACATAGTTAAATAGTTAAATCATCACCTGCGGTGCTGCAATATTAACGACTTCATACTGAAATGTCGTTAAACTTTATTAAATAACATAATTGTTCATTAATGAATTAAATAGAAATTTTTATTTTAAATGCAGTTTATATAAATTAACTGCGTTTTTTTTATATGTTTTAAAAGTTTTGATAGTATAAATGATATATAAATGATAAAATTGGTTAAAGTAATCTATGATTATTAGAGGTGAAGGGTAATGAGTGAATATAGTTCTAAATTAAAAAGTGAAGATATGGATTATCTTTTTGATGGTATTTTAAGTTTGCAAACGAAGGAAGAATGCTACAAATTTTTTGAAGATATTTGTACTATAAATGAAATTAAGGCTTTAGAGCAAAGGCTTCAAGTAGCAAAGATGTTATCAGATAAGAGAACTTATTTGGACATAGCAAGTACTACAGGTGCAAGTACAGCCACAATAAGTAGGATTAATAGGGCATTAAACTATGGAAATGATGGGTATAAACTTATACTCGGACGTTTAGAAGTTAAGAAATAAAGGTGTAAGTATAATAATTTTTGCATCTATATAAGGGACGGTTAATATATCTTTACTCAATTTGACTAATATTAAATGGGGGAGGTTAATTAGCCGTCTCTATTTTTAAAGTTGTTTAAGTTCATACACATTGTGATATAATTATAGGTATGTTTAACAGCATGGTCGATGATGATTTAATGTATAAGGGGTGTTTTCATGGATTTAAAGAATTTATTGAATAAAGAGCAGTGTGAGGCTGCAATAACTGTTGACGGACCACTATTAATACTAGCTGGTGCAGGTTCTGGGAAGACTAGAGTTCTAACTTATAGAATTGCACATATGATTGAAGATTTAAATATATATCCATCACAAATTTTAGCTATAACTTTTACCAATAAAGCAGCTGGAGAAATGAAGGATAGAGTGCGTGCTTTAGTAGGAAATGTAGCAGATAATATGTGGATTTCTACATTTCACTCTAGTTGCGTTAGGATACTTAGGCGAGAAATAGATAAATTAGGATATAATAAAAACTTTACTATTTATGATAGCTATGATCAAAAGAGTTTGATAAAGCAATGCATGAAGGAACTTAATATTAATGAAAAAGATTTAACAGATTCCGAGATTTTAAATAAAATATCAAATGCTAAAAATGAACTTATTTCTTCAGATAGGTACAAAAAAGAAAATGAAGGTGATTTTAGAAAAAATAAAATTGCTGATATATATGTTCTTTATCAAAAAAGACTAAAAGCTAATAATGCACTAGATTTTGACGACTTGATTTTTAAGGCAGTAGAACTACTCAAAAATGATAAGGAAGTTTTAGAATTCTATCATAGAAAGTTTAGATACATAATGGTAGATGAGTATCAAGATACAAATAAAGCTCAGTATGAGCTTATCAAGCTTTTAGTGGATGAAAAGGAAAATATATGTGTGGTTGGAGATGATGACCAATGCATCTATGCTTGGAGAGGGGCGGATGTTACCAACATCTTAGACTTCGAAAAAGATTATCCTAAGGCGAAGGTTGTTAAGCTTGAGCAAAATTATAGGTCTTATGGAAATATACTTAATGCAGCAAATGAAGTAATAAGAAATAATTCTCAAAGAAAAGATAAAGCATTAAGGACTGAAAAGGAATGCGGAGAGAAAATAAATTTATATAGAGCCTTTACAGACAGAGATGAGGCAAACTTTGTAGCAAGTCAAATTAAGTCTATTATGAAGGAAGAAAATAAAAGTTATAAGGATTTTGCAATTTTATATAGGATGAATTCTCAATCTCGTATATTTGAGGAAAGCTTTAGAAAAAGCTTAATTCCATATAAAATAATTGGGGGCTTAAAGTTCTACGACAGAAAAGAAATAAAAGACATTATGGCCTATTTAAAGCTTATAAATAATCCCCTTGATGATATTGCTTTGAGAAGAATTATAAATGTGCCTAAGAGGAATATAGGTGATGCAACTATTGAAAAAATTCAACAGTTTGCAGCTAGTGTAGATCAATGTTTATATAGTGCTATTTTAGATGTAGATTACATACCTACTATGACTACTAGAAATGTATCTTCTATAAGCAAGTTTGTAAGCCTTATGAATAGCTTTATGTCTAAAAAGGATGAGGTACCTGTGTCGCAATTAATTAAGTCTATATTAGATGATACGGGATATTTAAAGCAATTAGAAACTTCTAAGGAGCCAGAGGATGAAAGTAGAGTTGAAAATATAAAAGAACTGGTATCAGATGCTGTAGAATTTGAAAGAACTTCAGAAGATAAGTCACTTCTAGCATTTCTAGAAGGAGTAAGTCTAGGTTCAGGTACTGATGACGCAGAAGAATCTAACGATACCGCAGCAATGATGACGGTGCATAGTGCAAAGGGTCTAGAATTTCCAGTAGTATTCATGGTAGGCATGGAAAATGGAATATTCCCAGGTATGTCTTCTCTAAACAACTTTACTGAAATGGAAGAATCAAGGCGTTTATGTTATGTTGCTATAACAAGGGCAGAAGAGAAGCTTTTCATAACCTCTGCAGAAACTAGAATGGTATTTGGAAGAAATGTTTCCTATGCAGCGTCTGATTTTATAAGTGAGATATCTCCAGCTTTAAAAGAAAACATAGGAGGAGTTAAAAACAGGACTGTGCAGGTATTAAAGAAAAATAAAAATATGGATGCAGAAAATAATCCTCATAGTTTGAGAAGTTCAATAAGTAATGAAGGCAGAGCTTCTGTAAAAGACTATATATCAATTACTTCAAAAGGAAGTAATCCATGGCAGGAGAGTATGAATAGTAGCACTATAAATAGTCAGGGTGATATAAAAAGTGAAGCTACAGTAGGAAGAAAAGTTAGACATAGTAATTTTGGGATAGGTACTATTGTATCAATTTCAAATTCTAATGGCGATACTTTGGTTTCAATAGCCTTTGATAATATGGGAATAAAAAAACTAATATTAGATAAATCACCCTTAGAAATGTTATAAATTACGTTGGATAAAATAACTAGTAAATATGCTAGTTATTTTATTTAATATAATTATCATTAATGCGTGATTTTTAGGAAAGGGTGTAGTTTATGAATATCAATAATAAAGCTAAAAGAATGCAGGAACTAGTGGAAGAACTTAACATATATGCAAATGAATATTATGTGTCAGATAATCCCACTGTATCTGATAAAGAATATGATGAGAAATACGATGAGCTTGTAGCGCTAGAAAAAGAGCTAGATGAAATACTTCCTTTGTCGCCATCTCAACGGATAGGAGATGGAGTACTGCCTGAATTCTCTAAATATACTCATCAGGCTAAACTGTGGAGTTTGGATAAAGCACAAAGTTTTGCGGAAATAAAAGAATGGCATAATAGAAATATAAAAGTTATGAATGAATATAATTTAAATCACGGGTCACAGCTAGAGCCACTTACTTATATTTTAACTAAAAAGTTTGATGGACTTACAGTAAATGCTACCTATAACGAGCAAGGATACTTAGTTAAAGCGGCTACTAGAGGAACAGGTGAAATAGGTGAAGATATTACTGCTCAAGCAAAAACAATACAGACATTACCGCTGCAAATTGACAATTCTGCAATAATAGAAGTTCACGGAGAAGCTATTATGACCAAACAAGCATTTAAAAGGTATAATGACAATGCTGATATTCCACTTAAAAATCTTAGAAATGGAGCAGCAGGGGCACTTAGAAATTTAAATATAAAAGAAACTGCAAAGAGGAATCTTTCAGCTTTTTTCTATGATGTTGGTTACAATGAAGGGACCCCCTTCAAAACTTACATTGAAATGATGAATTTTATAAAAGTGCAGGGAATACCTATGGATGATTATTTGGTAGAATGTAAAACTCTAGAAGAGATTGAAAGAGAAATTTTGTATATAGAATCTATAAGATCAGAACTGGATTATGATATTGATGGAGTAGTTATAGCTATAAATGATATGAAAACTAGAGACATATTAGGGTATACAGTGAAATTCCCTAAGTGGGCTATTGCCTATAAATTTGAGGCAGAGGAAGCAACTACAACCCTAATTGCTGTGGAATGGAATGTAGGAAGAAGTGGACGGGTAGCACCTACAGCTATACTAGAGCCTGTGGAACTTGCAGGTGTAACTGTTAAAAGAGCTACTTTGAATAACATGGATGACATATTAAGAAAGGGAGTAAAAATAGGTTGCGATGTTTTTGTACGTAGATCTAATGATGTTATCCCAGAAATAATGGGTGTAGTAGAAAGCACCTTAGTAAACGCAATCGAGATAGTCGTACCTAAGACTTGTCCAAGTTGTGGAAGTGAAGTAATAAGAGACGGAGTACACTATTTTTGTGAAAATACACTATCTTGCATGCCACAAATGGTTAAGAGCATTGTACATTACGGTAGCCGAGAAGCTATGAACATAGAGGGGTTTAGTGAAAAAACAGCAGAGCAATTATTTGAGAAATTAGATATAAAATCTATACCAGATTTGTATAGATTAAATAAAGAACAACTTTTAAATTTAGAAAGATTTGGAGAAAAGAAAGCGCAGAACCTTATAGATTCATTGGAAGGTAGTAAAAACTGCTCATTAGATTCCTTTATATATGCACTAGGCATACCTAACGTAGGAAAGAAAACGGCGAAGGATTTGGCTCATAGCTTCAAAAATATAGATAATATTGAGAATGCCATTTATGAAGATTTAATAAAGGTTCCGGATATAGGAGACATTGTAGCAGCTAGCATAATAGAGTTTTTTAAACAAGATAAAGTGATTGCAAGCATTTCGGAATTACTAGAACTTGGGGTTAATCCTATTTATGAAGAAATGCAAGTACAAGAAAATCTATTTATGAATAAAACTATGGTTGTGACGGGGACCCTTGAGGGGTATAGTAGAACAGAAATAAAAGACAAGTTAGAGGCGCTAGGAGTTAAAATAGCTGGCAGTGTTAGTAAAAAAACAGACTACGTGTTAGTAGGTAGTGAGGCTGGATCAAAATATGATAAAGCGGTTACTTTAGGGATTAAGATTTTAACAGAAAAAGAATTTGAAGAAATGATGTAATCACAATAGTATAAAAAAAGGATAGGAAATTTCTCCGACCTGCGTTGCAAACGAACTTTAAACAAGAAATTTGATTTGAAATTCTAAAGAGAACATTATAAATATATGATAAATAAAAGGACGTCAATTGACGTCCTTTTATGCTTCGAGAGTTTCTTTTTCATTAGGATTATAAATACTTTGAGCTTTTGTATCATTTTTGGCAGGCTCTCTATTATCATTATTTAGGGTTAATCTATAGGTGTTTTGTGTGAGTTTTTCCATTAAATAATTCTTATATCTTAACTGGTTATATATTTTAATTAATAAAATGAAGCCCCATATTGAGGTAAACATAAAAGTTAACATGGAGAGTATAGCAATTATTTGAATAGTCAAATTTAACATAAAAAATTCCTCCTAAATACCTCTTAAATACATAATACTGTAAATGAATAGTTATATTATAACATAATTAAAACAAAAAAAGTTAACATAAATAAGAAGTATGGAGTTTATTATATTGTTGATTATTAAATATACAAAGGGTTAATACTTTTATTATACAGGGAATGGATTGGAGGCCAAAAATGAAAAAGATATTATGTTTAATATTAGTTTTTATAATAATGTTAGGTACTGGATGTGTCGAAAAAAAAGTAAAACCTTCAACCTCCAGGAAATACTTAGTTTATAACTTAGGGGAATTACCAGAAGACTTACTGATGTTAAGCAATAATAATATTAGGGAAAAAGATTTGTTATTGGCTTTGTTTGAAGGCTTAGTACGTGAAGATAAGAATGGACAGATAGTACCTGCTATGGCAGAAACATTTGAAGTTACAGAAGATGGAATTGAATATACCTTTAAATTAAGAAAAGACATTCATTATAGTGATGGAACAGAAATAAAAGCCATAGATTTTGTAAGGTTTTTTTACAGCATTTTATCGGAAAAAGAAAATATATTCGTAGAACAGTTGTATTGTATATTTGGAGCTAAGGATTTCAATATGGGGAAGATAGGTTTTGAAAAAGTTGCTATTGTAGCAAAGGATGATTTGACTTTAGAGATAAGGCTAAATAGTCCAAATGACTACTTTTTAAACACTCTTAGTAGCCCAATTCTTACCTTAAGAAAATGTAATAGTGATATGAAAAATTGGAAAGATGATTACAGAGAAATTGCATATAGCGGTCCATTTACTATAAAAGATATAAATAAAGAGGGGGAAATATCTTTATTAAAAAATAAAAAGTATTGGCGTAAAAATGAAATTGTCAGCGATGAAATGTTATTTACCTCCATAAAGGATGAAGAAAAAACCTTAGCAAACTTTGAAACCACTGAGTATAGTGAAGACTCAAAAGTTGATGTATTTGTAAATCCTCCAATAAGCGAGGGCATTTCTCTTAGCATGGAAAAGAAGACAATAGCAATACCTACGCAAAGTATGTATTATCTAAATTTTAACCTGAATTCCAAAGGACCTGTAGAAGATAATAATTTTAGAAATGTAATTAATGCGATAATATCAAAGGAATTTATTATACAAACCATATCAAAAGACTTAGCTGTTCCAGCTATAAACTATTTGCCTTTCAGCACAGTTGATAGTAATAGTAAACTTATTTTTGATGTATATGGTAATAGAAATAAGGGTATAGAATATTTAAACAAATATCTGAAGATCAATAATCGTGAAAAGAAGCAAGAAATAGTAATGGTGTATGAAAGTAAAAATTTAGACAATAAAATTGCCAAGGAAATATCTAAAAATCTTAAGGAAAACTTAGATGAAATGTCTAAAAACGTAAAAGGATATTTAGATTTAAATGATTATTTAGATATAAATATAGTTTGTACTGGCTATAAAAAAGATGAACTTAGTGAAGTGTTACGCAAGGGTAAGTACGATATAGCATTTTCGAGAATTGATGAAGAATACGAAGATATCTATAAGTTTTTTAGTCGGTGGACAGCAAATTCCAAATATAATATTTATGGATATAAGAATTTAGATTATGATAAAACTATTGAGAGAGCATTAAAAGAAAAAGATAGTGAAAATAAAATAAAAATTTATAACGAAGCACAGCAAATATTAGCAAAAGGATTGCCCTGTATACCTGTTTATATAGTTAATACAGTTATTTGTAAAAAAGAAAACGTTAAAGATATTTATACCACTAAGAGTGGAAACTTAAAATTTGACTATGCTTATAAAGACAATACTGTGGTGGCAAAGTAATTTCAATTAAAGTCTGAGTGGTTTTTCTTATATTATGCTATAACAAAAGTATGTATTGAAGGAATGCTTCACGTTGCCAAGGAATTCTAAAATTTATTTTAATTGCAGTTGCTAAAAAATATAAACTCGCTTACGCTCAAACATATGCTTTCTACAAAAATGCGATCAATTAAAGATAAATATAAAGACAATAAAGATAAACTTAATGAAGAAATTAAAAAACATTCTGTTGAAAGTGCAAAAGGAATGCTAGGATGCTTAGTGACATTACTTTAAGCTCTTATACATAATGACTATGTGGAGTGTAATTTAAAAAAGGCCTGACAATGTGGGATCATCCCTTATACCTTGGGTGTCTAGTATTACCGTTTCAGATAGCTATTTTATTATTCCACTGATATATATGTTTGTATCTTTAGCTCCAAGTTTGCTTTCATATTTTACTTTCTTTAAAATTGAAGGTCAGGCTAAAATCAGTAAGGGTAATATTACGATAATGGCATTTATTGGCGTATTTAGATTTTTAGAATAACTTTCATTTAGGGTATATATAAGAAATTTAAAAACTGTATAGTAATAAGTTGTAAGATATTAATCCTGTTAACTTTTTTTGTTAACAGGATTTTGATATTGTGCGCCCAGCATGGGCGCAATCTAAAGGGTGAAAGTCCCCAGCACGGGTTAATAGTGCCAAGTGCATAGCTTAAGACAAGGGTGTCCATGGTGACGTGGAATCTGA
>NZ_JAIZZN010000015.1 GCF_020443565.1 Clostridium sp. CS001 | reverse complement strand
ATAAGTTTTTCCTCCACTATATAATTATTAAGAGAAAACATTATTTTTTTATAATTTTTAGTGGGGGAGTTTTGGGTTAGAATATGGGGGAGTTTTCACTTGACAAATACATCTGCTAAGTACTGCTTCAACCTATTATTAATAAAACTCTTAAAATAATTCATACATATTTCTTTATCTGTTTTTGAGTTCTCATATACCAAACTATCATCTAAATTAATAAAATGTTGTAAGTCTGCCCCATTATCAAGACCATATAACCTTCCTCTATAAGGTACTAATCCCAACCAAAAGTAGATAGGCGTATCAATCATTCTATCAATATAAAATGCTAGATATTCTTGAAATTTCTGATTATAGTATAATTTTTCCCACTCATCAATATAAAATGTAATTGCATCAAGTTTTAAAAGTTTTAAAATATCAATTAACTGAGTTCTTACATCTTGAATATTTAGGTAAGTAAGATATGCATTGTTAGTAGACATCTTTCCGCTTACTTCACTAATTAATGTCATAGCTGTCTCAGCTGATATCTCAGCACTGTTTACTTTTAATTTGGAAGCAATTTTATTCTTAATATCTAACAATTCTTTATTGAACGCTTCATTTTCAATAGTTCCTAATTCTAAATTAACATATGTTTGGCTTCCCTGCTTAATTATCTCCTTAAACATTCCTATCTTAACAATTGCTTTTTCTAAATTGATAATGAATTCTTTGTTATTATTTTTAAATAAAGATAAGAACCTCTTTAGGTATGTTTCATCTTGCATTTGATGTATTATAGTATTTAACTGTTTGGTAAGTTCATTGTATAAAAACAAACTAAAGATTCTGTTAAACATTTCTTGGTTAAATTCTTGAGGTAGGTGAAGTCTTTTTACATTTAGATATATAACAATAGCTTTATTTTTATTAATATTTTCATTTATGCTTTCTCTAGACAATAAAAATAAGTGTGTTTTTCCTGTGCCTCTTAATCCGGAAACTATTCCACTAGACTTAGTGGAGTATGAAATAAGATTAGATAAATGATTTTTATTATCTACATGCACGGCTTTGAGTTCATTTATTTTCTCCTTTGATTCATCTAAATCAAGTTCATAATCCGCTCTTAGGTCTGCAAAAGCTTTATTCATTCTTTCAATAAAATCAGCATCTTCAACAAATTGTTTTAACTCTCTACTCATACGCACCCCCAACTTTAATTCATCACTATTCCATATTATCAAAAATAGTAATGTTATTCAATTATTTTACAAGTTATTTTTATATGAGTTAGATTTTTATTAAAATAATTTCGCATAACGTTGCTTGTTTACGACGTTCCTAAACCTTAGCCCGACGGGCTTGGTGAAGGAATGTGCCTTGGCGATGAGTTCAAGAGAGTCATAATTAAAAGATATATATGAATACTAAACTGTCTCCATTAAAAGCACTCTCTAGCCAAGGCGAATGGCAACATTTTGTTATAGGTCGTTTAGTAACTATACTTTGAGCAAGACCTACCCCAGATATTATAGAATAGGATCTTTACTTCATAACAATTGTTGCATAATATTAGAATGCGGTGAAGTGAGATACTGTAAAACTTACTTCTGAATACAAAATTATGGACAAGTATTCTGGTTACTTAACTTTGTTTTCTTACAACAATTTCACCACTATTTTTCAAAATACTATTCTCTGGAATACAACCCCTCACAGAACATAATGGATAAACAATACTGCCTTTGCCTAATATTGTCCCTGGGTTTAAAACTGCGTTACATCCTACTTCCGATAAATCACCTAAAATTGAACCAAATTTTTTTAAACCAGTTTCAATAATATCTGTACCATATTTTACTTTTACTAACGTTCCATTGGACTTTAAATTAGAGGTTATTGCACCTGCTCCCAAATGGGATTTATACCCTAATATTGAATCGCTAACATAATTATAATGCGGAACCTGCACTTTATTAAAGAGAATCGAATTTTTAATTTCAGTTGAGTTTCCAACGATAACACCATTGCCTATGATAACATTTCCTCTAATAAAAGCGGAATGCCTGATTTCGCAATTATAACCGATAATCGCTGGACCTTTTATCAGAGCACTTTTTTCAATAGTAGTGCCTTTACCAACCCATACAAATTCATCTATTCTTTCAAAATCTTTTGGCAGAGTTTTTCCGTACTCAAGAATGAAAGTGCTAATTCTTGTAAGGATTTCCCAAGGATACTTAACCCCTCCAAATATTGCTTGTGCGTCTAATTCTTTCAATGTAAAAAGTTCATCAACCGAAATGCCCATCATAATCCTCCTTATTGTGTTTCCTAAGATTATACAACTGTGTCTTAAAAAATAATTTCAAATAACCTTAGATAAATAATTTTCTTGCTCTAAATGACCTATAACTCTTAAGTTTACGAATGTCTGTCGTAAACTTACCCATATATCTGTAGAATCCCTCACCCCCTTTAATCCCCATCACCTATCTCATAAATCTATCCAATGGACTCTCAATATTACTTATACTTTTCTCTGTAACATGCGTATATCGCTCAGTGGTCTTCGAACTAGTATGGCCCAAAAGTTCTTGAATATATCTCAGATCCACTCCACCCTCTAGCAAATGAGTTGCAAAAGAGTGGCGAAGACAGTGAATAGAAACTTTTTTCGTAATATTAGCTTTTTTGCATGCAATTTCAAAGATTCTTTGAGCTGATCGTTCTGATAAATGATAGCTTTCATCTTGACCAGGAAAAAGCCATGGCTCTGGATTATATTTACTTATGTAGAATCTAAGTTGATCTAAAGCCACTCTAGAAAGAGTTGTATATCTATCTTTATATCCTTTAGCATTACCCACAAATATTAACATCCTATCAGAATCAATATCAGATGGCTTTAGTCTAACCACTTCACTAACCCGGAGACCAGCTGAGTAAACCATAAATAATAATGTTTTATGTTTTATATTAGTGCTAGCATCTAAAGTTCTTAAAACTTCATCCCTGCTTAAAATGTTTGGTAATTTACTTTCATGTTTAGGTCTTGGTAGCTGTAAGTTAATGTTGAATGGATTACAGCTGCCTTTAATTAGATACTGAATGCTACTTATTGCTTGATTCACATATGAATGTGAACTGGCTTCATGTTCAAGTAAATATAGAAGATAATCACTAATATTGTCTTTTGTAATTTCATTAATACTTTTATTAGTAGATTCAACAAATCTCCTCATATGACCAACATAGCACTTTATTGTTTTTGGGCTATACCCTTTAAGTTTTAATGTTTTTTCAATTTCTAAAATTATCAAAGTATTGGCAGCAGACATTTTTATAATATCTACTGCTTTTTCATTAATATTAGGATCGAATATTATATTTTCCTTTGCAAAGATTTCGCCTAGTTTTTGTAGATTCTCTAAATTGTATGGTATTTGCCAATTGTGAATCTTACTATATTTACTATCTTTAATTTTCTTAATATGTTTTGTAAATGTAGCGGAGTAACTAAAGTGTACAAAAAGTTCTCTATCAATTCCTTTAGTAATATTAATGCTCATAAATATACCTCTTTTCACAATATCAATAAGAACAGGTGTTCTACGGATATTATGAACAATAAATTCAATAGATATACTTATAAACCAAATCATTATAATACTTTAGGGTTAAAACATAAATTACACATATTTCATTATATTACCACTGGGTTTATCATAAATCAAGATACTAAAACACTATATGTTTCAAAGGTAGACATTAACAGGAAATTACAACATGTTACTTCAGGTTGTAATCCCCATAACCTCTTAGAAAGCCTGTACTAGAACATAGTTAAATTTATATATTACAAAAAAATATTATTAATATAAGTATAGGAATCATCAATAAATGCAAAAGTAAAAATTTAAAAGAATTAACTAGCTATATACCCTAATAATAAATTTGTAATTTAATAATCAAGTCTGAGATAAAGCGTTGTATATCAATGATTAAGGCCAATTACATTTAGTGTTTTTGATTACATAATTACTGTAATAAATAAAAGTTTGTAATAATTTTTAAATTTTTAGTGAAATGCTACTACAAAAGCATA
This sequence comes from Clostridium sp. CS001, assembly GCF_020443565.1. Taxonomy (GTDB): domain Bacteria; phylum Bacillota; class Clostridia; order Clostridiales; family Clostridiaceae; genus Clostridium_AD. The sequence goes on along the minus strand of NZ_JAIZZN010000015.1, from coordinate 83,830 downwards.
TATCTTTACTGAAAATGTAAATAAAGTGCCATGGTTGTTTTAAGGATTAGGATAACGCTTAGAGATAAGCCGTACAAAAGTAATTAGGGGGTTCAAAAACTATGACAAATAAATTTAAAGAAAGCTGTATTATTGAAATACAGGATCGTTTGAAAGATTATATAAGTGAAAACAGTAGTGAAAGTAAAAACAGGAAGTTTACTTGTTTCAATAAACTTGCGCATAAAAACAGGGATGAAGATCCGAGTGCAGCCATAGTACCAGGAAGCAATGGGCGGTACTGGACATGTTTTGTATGTAGAGCTAGAGGGGATATTTTTAAGGCTGCTGAGTATAAAGAGGGCATTCAGGGATTTAACAATCAAGTAACTTTTTTAAGTAAAAAGTATAATATTAAACTTGATAAGGGCGAAGTTTTTAATAACAATGTTAAAAGTGATAGATCAAGTCATCGCAAGGAAGTTGTGGCTAATTATTATTATAAAGATGAAGGTGGAAATGTTTTATATAAAATTTGTAGGCGAGAGTGGATGGAGGAAGATAAGAGAAAAAAAGATTTCATGGCTTATAGTAAAGATAATAGTAGCTGGAGTTTTGGCATAAAAAATACAAGGCATGTTATTTATAATTTACCTAAGGTTTTAAAGGGCATAGAAGATGATGAAATTATTTTTTTCGTAGAGGGAGAGAAATGTGTTGAAAAGATTTTGCAGCTTGGGTTAATAGGGACGACCACTGCTTTTGGATCTAAGGGGTTTTTAACATATAGTAAGGATTATGCTTCTTCATTTAAGGGAGCTAATGTAGTTATTTTACCTGATAATGATGAGAGTGGACAAGCCTATGCTACAGATGTTTTGCATGCATTAAAGAATGAGGCTAGGTCTATAAAAGTAATTGAGCTTCCAGGCTTAGAACTTAAGGGTGACATTGTGGATTGGGTAGAAAATGGAGGTTCAAAAGAGGAATTAATTAGTTTGGTTAAGGCTACAAAGGATGCAGTTATTGAGGAATGTGCTCTAGAGGATAAAACCATAGGGAATATTTTAGAAGGTGAGTTCTGTTACTACAAATACCACAAGGGGCAGAGAATAAATATTTCTAATTTTATTATAAACCCCAAATATTATATTGAGAGCGAAGGGGATGCTCAAATTACAGGAAATATTGTTACGGAAGAAGGGGTCATAGAAGATAAAATATTTAAGACCTCTGATTTTGATGATGTAATATCCTTTAGGAAGGCTTTAAATAGCTTCAAGACCTTTTATATTGGAAGGATTGAGGATCTTCAATATATAAGATTTATTGTTTCGAGTAAAGCCTGCGATATAAAGCGGGGAGTTACTTTTAGTGGATTTCATAAGCTAAATAATCAGTGGTGCTTTGTGTCAGAACATGGAGCACTAGACTTAAAGGGAGACCCCATGAAAGATATAGTGCTCCAAAATCAATATGCAGAGCTTAATACTAATATTCTAAAAAGCGATGCTATAACAAAAGAAGAGCTTTTATTAATTTCTCCATACTTATTTAAATTTAGCATACTTAAAAATACTGCAGCCATATTAGGTTATGTAAGTGGTCTATTTCTTAAAGAAAAGCTTAAAAACAATAACATTCAATACAATCATCTTTTAATAGAGGGGGAAAGTAGTAGTGGGAAAAGTAGTGCTGTAAAGTATGTTATTACCCCTATGCTTTGCATGGAGGATGGAATATTAAACGCCGCACAGTGTACAGATTTTGCATTAAACAAGACTGCAAGTAGCAGTAACTTTATACCGCTTATTTTGGAGGAATACAAACCGCACATAATAGGCAAGACTAAAGTGGATTTAATTTCAGGGGTTATGAGGAATTCCTATGATAATTATAAGGGCATAAAAGGGGTAGCTACTCTAGATAAGAATAGGTGCTTTATTCCTAGAGCTTCAGTGATTTTGTCTGGAGAGGTAGGAATTGAGGAAACGGCTAATATAGGGAGGAGTCTTAGAATTATATTTGCAACTTCTTATTTTGATGAAGTAACTAAGGAAAGCCTAGAAGAATTAAAGAATAAATCTGTTTTACTTAATAAGCTTGGGAGAAGTCTTTTAAAGGAGGCCTTAAAAATGGATGAGAAAAGAATAAGGGAAATTCACGGTGCAGCTTTTGAAAAGTTGATAAGTAATAATATTAAAAATGATAGGGTGAAGAACTCTATATCTAACTGTATTCTTGGGATAGCTTTACTTAAAAGTGTCTTTGATGATCTGGATTTAGACATGCAAGAGTGTACTGGATTTTCAATTAAAGATATTGTTTCATCAATAGAAAGAGGAGCCTATGAGGATTTATTAGACGGTGGCTCAAGTAGCAAAACGGTTATAGAACAAAACTTTGAAACAATGAATCGTATGGCAGCTAATAATGATCTTCTAAGAGATATAGACTATGATGCGGTAGTCGATTTGGAAGGGGATATTGTACTTCGGCTTAATTATACATCCTTTTATGATAGATTTGTAAAGTACTGTAGAGAACATAATGTCACCCATGAGGTATTGCCACTGAGCAGTTTCAAAAAACAATTAAGTAATATGCAATATTGTAAATGCTACAATAAGCCTGTGAATTTTTCAGTTAGATTGGGAAACCCAAAGGATAAGAAAACTTTTAGAAGTGCAGTGATTTATATTAATAAGCTGAGAGAGAAGAATGTGGATATTGACTTTATGGTGGATGATAATATGAGTGATGATATTAAGATATAGGAGCACAAACACACTTCCCTTCATAATATATAATGTACTTATATTATGGAGGGAAAACTTTGAGTAAATTTAATCCTGAAAAGTTGCAGGTTAGCTTTGATAGGGGAACAAGTAAGGTAAAACCAATTATACCTAGGAAATACACACTTACTCATTCAGACGAAACGGCAGAGTTATTTTTGACCATTGCTGCAAAATACGATTATGATAAGATTACTAAAATGAGGGACGAAGTGCTGGCAGAATGGGGTATGATCAATAACGATTATGCTTTGTTGGCTAATGTTATGGTGGATCAAGAAAAGAACCTAGCAATGTCAGAAGCACGAAATAGCGTTTTTGTTAAAGAATTACCACTAGCATTGCAAGCTATCGTATATGGTGACGAGGAATTCTTTAAAGGAAATCCTTCTTTGTACAAAGCACCGATATATGTTAAATTTAATTCTGTGTATCCTAGGTTAAATCGTATTGAGATGTGGGGTACACCATCAGATTACAAGATAGAATTCTAATTTAACATCCATATAGCATAATTTAAAACCCCGGCAAAGGATACCCAAAGTATATATGGAATCATAAGATAACCAGAAGGTTTATCTATCCTAAAGAATTCAAAGGTTGTTAACAGAATAAACACTATTAATAGAAGCAATTCTAAAAAGGCTATTGCATAGAGCCTAAATCTAAAAAATATAAGAGACCAAAGGAAGTTTAAAAGTAATTGAGTGCCATATAAAGTTAGTGCTTTAGAAACGTCCTCTCTAGATTTACCTTTCAACCAGATTCTATAAGCTGCTATAGCCATTAAAAAATATAGAATTGACCATACAACAGGAAAAACCCATCCAGGGGGAGAGAAAAAAGGTTTGTTAAAAGCTTCATAGGAATTTGATGCGGTCATGCTCAGAAAACCACTTAGTAAACCTACACCTTGTGCTATTACAATGCTAATAATAAAAGCAATAATGTTTTTTTTGCCATCTACTTTTAAAATATTAAACATAGATTATCGTCCTTTCATTTATTATTTCTAATAGAAATTTCAGTGAAAATACAAAAGTTATAGAAATATGAGAATTATAACAATCTACTTTATAATATATTTAAAATAAAAAAAATATACCTACAATTTGATGATTGCAGGTATATTTTTTACACTTAATTAATTTTATGAATAATAAATCCTTACTTAAAAGTTCATTATAGCTAGGACTTATTTTTTTAATTTTTTTGAAGCAGGGGTAATTTGTGGTTTTATCTTTTTCCATCGCTTAAGTTTACAGGTATTTCTAGTTAAAAACTTTGCAATAAATCTAGGAATATTCATTTCTACTATTTTTTCAGTTACTATAGCTCTCATTTCATCTACAGTAATATCTGGCGAAGTAAACTTGCCATCTTGGTAACAATGACTGCAATACATTTCACTTAACGTTCCATCCACTTCTGTACCTATGAGTTTTTTATCTTTATTTAAAGGCATTCCACAGCTTTGACAATTGATTTCACTTTTTTTCATAATAAACGCTCCTTTTAATTATATTCCTTTAAACGGTTTGTTATAATGTTTCGTTATGATTAGCTATATATCAAACCATCCTTTACGTTTAAACCATAAGAACATTTCTAATGCAATAATAGCCATAAGAAGCCAAACTACAAAATAGCCGTACTTTAAGTCAAGCTCAGGCATGTAGCGGAAATTCATACCATAAACTCCAACTATAAATGTTAGTGGTATAAATATGCTTGACATAACAGTTAAGACCATCATATTCTTATTCATCCGACTGGAATTTATGGACATGTAATTATCACGCATATCAGAAGTCATTTCTCTGTTTGAAGCTATCATATCTGAAAGTTTAATTAAGTGGTCATGAATATCAGAAAAATATAACCTATGTTCATTAAAGTCCTCTAGCCTCTCAGAGTTTAATATCCGATATAACAAATCTCGCATAGAGTTTACCACTTTTCGTAGCTTTAATAAATCGCTCCGTATCTCAAACACTTCATCCATTAACTTGTAAATAGGCTTTTTCATGCCGTAAGCTTCAATTTTATTTAACTTATCTTCAATCTGGTTAGTAGCGGGGAAGTAATAATCAACTATGTTATCGAGTATCTGATGGACGATATAAGCTGGCCCCTTTAAGAAGTTTTTTTCATTTATTTTTACTCGTTCCCAGGCTTCGTCTATCTCCTTTAACTCAGCATTATGATAAGAGACAATGTAATTACTACCTACGAAAAGAGATACTTCAATAGGGTCTAAAGTAAATTCATCTAAAGCATTTAGTATAAAATAATTATAATCATTATAATAATCTACTTTAGGACTATTTAATGAAAAGATTGAATCTTCTATGGCTAAATGGTGAAAATGAAAATAAGTTTCTAAAAGCGAGGATTCCTCTTGAGTAGGGTTATTAAAGTCCATCCAATACCACAGGATATTTTCTTTTGATAAATCACTTAAAGGTAAATCATAAATAGGTTTTAAATCTTTTGTAATAGCTATAGTACGAATCAAGTTAATTCATCCTTTCTGTGGTTGTTTTATTTCCAAAATGATGACTTCTTACATAGTAACTGAGACAGTCATTATTTAAATTTTAAACTATGGTAATTCCATTATAATACAAGGTCCACTAATAACAAACTAAATATTAAATTAATAAATATTTTTTGGAATATAGTAAATACTAAAAAGTATGGGAAAATAATCTTTGATGTAGAAAAGTTATAAAAAGCCAATTGGCTAAAATAGTTAATAAATACTTTTTGCTTGACATATAATATATAAATATATATACTTTGATTATCAAAGTATATTAAAATTAAAGTAAAGGGAGAGGATAATTATGAAGTTACCTCCTTTAAAAATTGGAGAATTAATAGCACGTATTCCTATAATTCAAGGCGGTATGGGAGTAGGAGTGTCACTTTCAGGCCTTGCAGCAGCAGTTGCAAATGAAGGTGGGATTGGCATAATATCAACAGCTCAGGTTGGTTATAATGAGGGAGACTTTGCAGCCAATGCAAGAGAGGCAAACAAGAGAGCATTAAGAAATGAAATTAGACGCGCTAGAGAGTTAAGTCCTAAGGGAATTATTGGAATAAATATTATGGTAGCTATGAATAATTATGATGAGATAGCAACAACTGCTTTAGAGGAAGGTATAGATCTAATTATATCTGGTGCAGGACTTCCACTTAATTTACCTAAAATAGCAAATGGATTTAAAACAAAGCTTGCACCTATAGTATCTTCGGCTAAGGCAGCTACAGTTATATCAAAAATGTGGGATAAGAAAAACAATTGTGCTCCAGATTTAATTATTGTTGAAGGACCAGAAGCTGGCGGACACCTTGGATTCTCTATGGATTCATTGGTGGAAGATAAAGCTCAAGATCTAAAGGAAATAGTTAAAGAAGTTATTGAGGCAATTAAGCCTTTTGAAGAAAAGTACAATAAAAGAATTCCTGTAGTTGCTGCAGGTGGAATTTATACTGGAGAAGATATTGCAGAATTTATAAAGATTGGTGCAGCAGGAGTGCAGATGGCTACTAGATTTGTGGCTACAGAGGAATGTGATGCTAGTCTAACTTTTAAAATGGCATACATTAACGCAAAAAAGGAAGATATCAAGATAGTTAAGAGTCCTGTAGGCATGCCAGGAAGAGCTATCAACAATAAGTTTATGAAGATTGTAGAAGACAGGGGTTGCAAGGTAGAGAAATGTCATTTATGCATTAAAGACTGCAACCCAAAAGAAACACCTTATTGCATTACTGAGGCCTTGATACAAGCAGTAAAAGGCAACTTAGATAAGGGACTTATTTTTGTTGGAAGCAATGCATACAAAGTAGATAAAATTGTTTCAGTTAAAGAACTTATGAAGGAACTAATCACCGAGGCAGAAGGCAGCCATTAATAAGGTAGCAACCTAGGTGATGATTCAATAAAGCGATAAATTATTTTGACATAAGTGAATATATGAATTAAATGTAAATGTTGGCATAACTTTATAAAATCATTGACAAATATTAAATACGAATATATACTTTGATTATCAAAGCAATAAAAAATCAAAGTACAGGAAATGGTGGTAGATATGAGCAAATCTGTTGGAGTTGTCAATGAACTTTTGGTAGAGACGTTTAATGATATATTACAAATAGAGCAAAAGGCACTTAGAGAAGGAGTGCTTAAAGATCTTTCTATAACAGAAATCCATACTATTGATGCAATAGGCATGTATGAATATAGAACTATGACAGAAGTAGCCCAAGATCTTAAGATTACTTTAGGAACTCTTACTATTGCTATCAATAAACTTTTAAAAAAAGGGTATGTAGATAGAAAAAGAGGAGAAGAAGACAGGAGATCAGTAATGGCAGCACTTACTAGGAAAGGGAAACTTGCTTATAGGATACATGATAAGTTTCATTCTGAAATGGTGAAATCAACTATAGATGGACTTAATGATGAGGAAGAGGAGATACTAATAAAATCTCTTGAAAAACTAAATGTCTTCTTCAAAGAAAAATACAAATTATAGGGTTAAATAAAGGAGTTGGTACGCAGTGAGTGAGGTACAAATAATTGGTACAGGAAGCTATGCTCCTCTAAACATAATGACAAATCATCAGTTATCAGAAATTGTAGATACTTCTGATGAATGGATAGTTTCAATGACAGGTATTAAGCAAAGACATATATCAACAGGTGAAAATACATCAGATTTAGCTACAAAGGCTGCACTTTCTGCATTAGAAAATGCAAAGATTAAGCCAGAGGATATAGAACTTATAGTCCTTGCAAGTACATCGCCGGATCAATTTGTTCCAGCTACTGCTTGTATAGTTCAAGGGAATATTGGAGCAGTTAACGCCATGGCCTTTGATATATCAGCAGCATGCACAGGGTTTATATTTGGACTTGATATAGCACTACAGTTTTTAAAAACAGGAAAATACAAAAGGGCTTTAGTAATAGGCGCTGAGGTATTATCAAAAATTGTAGATTGGACAGATAGAAATACTTGCATACTCTTTGGAGATGGTGCGGGAGCAGCAGTAATTGAAGTAGGTAATAAAAGAGGCATTATTTCTGTAAATTCAGCTTCAGAGGGTAGCAAGTTTGAACTTTTAACTTGCCCTACTGTAGATGTGAAAAATACTTTTACAAATGGAACTGAAGATTTTAAAGGTAAGATAGATATGGATGGCAAAGCTATTTTCAAATTTGCAGTAAGTATTATTGAAAATAGTATAGTTAAAATCTTAGAGGAAAATAACTATACGCTAGACGATATTAAGTATGTAGTTTGCCATCAGGCGAACGCTAGAATAATAGATTTTGTTGTTAAAAGAATGAAGGCTGACAAAGATAAGTTTTATACGAATATGGATATGTATGGAAATACATCGGCGGCAAGTATAGCCATAGTATTAGATGAAATAAACAAAAAGAATTTACTTACAGCTGGAGATAAGATTATACTTGTAGGCTTTGGCGGTGGATTAACCTACGGAGCTTCATTAATAGAATGGACAATGAGTAAATAAAATTTTAGGAGGAATTAATAATGGTATTTGAAAAAGTTAAAAATGTAGTGGTAGAGCAATTAGGAATAGACGAGGCAGAGGTTACAATGGAGGCGAACTTCTCAGATGATTTAGGAGTAGATTCTCTTGAAATATTTGAAATAGTAATGTCTCTAGAAGAAGCATTTGAAATTGAAATTCCAAACGAAGATATTGAAAACATCAAGGATATAAAAGGAATCGTTAAGTATATAGAAACAAAACTTAAGTAATATCAAATAAGGGGTTAGATAATTATAGGGCTGAACTACTAAGATATTTAAATTTAGTTTCCTTCAGTAGGTAAAAGAGCATATATTACGTGAAGTGTAGTTGCAGTAATATGTGCTTTTTTCTATAGTTATTTGGCCCTAATTATATGCTTATAACCAAGGGAGGAGAGGTAGCATGATTAATTCTGAGTTTTTTAAAGAGTTAGGTATTAAATATCCAATAATACAAGGTGGAATGGCATGGGTTGCAGACAGTAGTTTAGCGGCTGCAGTATCTAATGCAGGAGGACTTGGTATTATAGCAGCAGCAAATGCGCCAGTTGATTATATAAGAGATGAAATTAAAAAAACAAAAAAGCTAACTGACAAACCTTTTGGTGTTAACATAATGCTTTTAAGCGAAAATGTAGAGGAAGTCGCACATCTTGTATGTGAAGAAGGCGTTAAGGTGGTTACTACAGGGGCAGGAAATCCAGGTAAGTATATGGAACTTTGGAAGTCACATGGAATTAAGGTAATACCAGTGGTTCCATCTGTTGGTCTTGCAAGACGTATGGAAAAAGCAGGGGCAGATGCAGTTATTGCAGAAGGTTGTGAATCTGGTGGTCATATTGGTGAACTTACAACAATGGCACTGGTTCCTCAAGTTGTAGATGCAGTTAGTATCCCAGTAATTGCAGCAGGCGGAATAGGTGATGGACGTGGAGTTGCTGCAGCTTTTATGCTTGGAGTTCAGGGAGTTCAAGTGGGTACAAGATTTTTAGTAGCAAATGAATGTACAATACATGAGAATTATAAAAAGAAAATATTAGCAGCAAAGGATATAGATGCAGTGGTTACGGGAAGACCTACGGGGCATCCTATTAGAGTTTTAAAAAATAAGTTATCAAGACAATTTCAAAAGCTTGAGAAGGAAAATGCTCCATTAGAGGCTTTTGAGGAACTTGGACGTGGATGTTTGCCAAGGGCAGCAAGAGAAGGCGATGTAGAAATGGGATCAATTATGGCAGGACAAATTGCTGGACTTGTAAAGTGTGAGCAAAGTTGTAAAGAAATAATAGAAGAGATGTTTGCAGAGGCAGAGGTTACAATTAATAAATTCAATTAAAAGTCATTATAATTATTATATATAAGTTATTAGAGGAGAGAAGTTATGGGTAAGATTGCTTTTGTTTTTCCAGGACAGGGAGCTCAATATATTGGTATGGGCAAGGAATTATTTGAAAACATAGAGGTTTGCAAAGATATATTTAATATAGCGGATGAAGAACTTAACTTTAAGTTAAGTAAGCTTTGTTTTGAAGGCCCTGAAGAAGAATTAAATATAACAGAGAATACTCAGCCAGCCATTTTAACTGCAAGTATAGCAGCACTTATGGCGCTAAAAGCAAGGGGCATAAGTTGTGACGTAACTGCGGGACTTAGTCTTGGAGAGTACTCAGCACTTGTTTGCAGTGGAGCTATGGATTTCAAAGATGCTGTGGGACTTGTTAAAAAGCGTGGAAGGTTTATGCAAGAAGCGGTGCCTGTGGGCATAGGAACTATGGCTGCTATCTTAGGACTTGAAGGTAGTGCAGTTGAAGAAGCTTGCATGGAAGCTAGAACCTCTGGCATTGTAGAAATAGCTAACTTAAACTGCCCAGGACAAATAGTAATTGCCGGGGAAATAGCTGCAGTTGAGCTTGCCTGCGAAAAGGCAAAAGTAAAAGGAGCCAAAAGAGCAATGCTCTTATCTGTAAGTGCTCCCTTTCATACATCCATGCTAAAACCAGCAGCGGAGAAGTTAGAAAGTGAACTTAAAAATGTAACCTTAGAGGATATTAGTATTCCAGTGATGACAAATGTTACTGGTAATTATATAGATAGCAAGGATGATATAAAGGCCAATTTAAAACTTCAAGTTATGAGTTCTGTTTTATGGGAAACAATTATAAGGAATATGATAAAAGACGGTGTTGATACCTTTGTGGAAATAGGACCAGGTAAGGTATTAAGCGGCTTTGTTAAAAAAATAGATAGAAAACTTACAGTGGTAAACGTTGAAGACCTGGAGTCTTTAGAAAAAGCTGTAGAAATTTTAAAGAAATAACCTATGAGATATGTGTAAAGGAGTGCTGATTTATGTTAAAAGGAAAAACAGCAGTAATTACAGGCGCAAGTCGTGGTATTGGAAGAGCTATAGCAATAAAACTTGCAAAGCTTGGAGTAAATATAGTTGTTAATTATAGAAATAGTTATGAGGCAGTGCAAGAGGTAGTTAAAGAAATACAAGACTTAGGAGCTAGCGCATTAGCAGTTCAATGCGACATAAGTAGTTATAGTGACGTGGAAAACATGATGAAGAAATCTGTAGAAGAGTTTGGAACAATAGATATTCTAGTTAATAACGCTGGTATAACGAAAGATGGTCTTTTAATGAGAATGAAAGAAGAGGACTTTGATAGTGTTATAGATATTAATTTAAAGGGCGCATTTAATTGCACAAGGCATGTATCGTCTATAATGCTTAAGCAGCGAAGTGGGAGAATAATAAATATATCCTCTGTATCTGGACTTACAGGAAATGCAGGGCAAGTAAATTATTCCTCAGCAAAAGCTGGTATTCTAGGAATGACAAAAGCTGTGGCGAGAGAACTTGCAAGCCGCAACGTTACTTGTAATGCAGTAGCACCAGGATATATTCAAACAGATATGACAGATGGTTTGTCTGAAAAAGTTAAGGATACTATAATGAGCACTATTCCACTAAAGAGACTTGGTATGCCAGAAGATGTGGCAAATGCAGTAGCCTTTTTAGCCTCAGAGGAAGCTTCCTATATAACAGGTCAGGTTATAAATGTAGATGGCGGAATGGTAATGTAACAAGGTAGTAGTTAATAATGTACTTTAAGGTGCAGGCACCTAAAGGGGATACTAATTAAAGGAGGATTCATCTTATGAAAAATAGAGTTGTAATAACAGGGATGGGAGCAGTTACTCCTATAGGAAATGATGTAAATAGTTTTTGGAATAACGTAAAAGAGGGGACTTGTGGCATAGATCTAATTAAGTCTTTTGATGTTTCTGATTACAAATGTAAACTGGCTGCAGAGGTTAAGGATTTTGATGCATCAGTTGCTATAGATAAAAGAGAAGCTAGGAAAATGGATAAATACTGTCAGTATGCAATGGTTGCAGCAGATGAGGCTATTAAAAATTCAGGATTAGATTTGGAAGCTATAGATAGAGAAAGATTGGCGGTAGTAGTTGGTTCAGGTATAGGTGGACTTAGTACTATTGAGCAAGAACACGCAAAGCTTACTGAAAAAGGACCAAATAGAGTATCACCATTCTTAATACCTATGATAATAAGTAACATTGCAGCTGGAAACATTGCAATAAAGTATGGTGCTAAAGGTATGTGTACTAGTGTGGTTACAGCATGTGCTACAGGAACTAACGCTATAGGCGATGCTTTCCACCTAATCCAAGACGGAAGAGCAGATATGGTAATAGCAGGAGGAGCAGAAGGATCAATAACTCCACTGGCTGTAGCAGGATTTGCTTCTCTAACAGCTTTAAGCAAAAGCGAGGACCCTTTAAGAGCATCAATTCCTTTTGATAAAGAGAGAGATGGGTTTATTATGGGTGAGGGTGCAGGTATTGTTATACTTGAATCTTTAGAGCATGCGCAGAAAAGAAATGCAAAGATATATGCAGAAATGAAAGGTTACGGGGCAACTTGTGATGCTTACCACATAACTTCACCATCACCAGATGGAGAAGGTGCTGCAAGAGCAATGGTTATGGCACTTAAAGATGGAGATGTAAAGCCTGAAGAAGTATCTTATATTAATGCTCACGGAACAAGCACTCCTTATAATGATAAGTTTGAAACAATAGCTATAAAGTCTGCTTTTGGTGAATATGCATATAAGATACCTGTAAGTTCAACAAAGTCTATGACAGGACATTTACTAGGAGCAGCAGGAGCTATAGAAGCTATAGTATGTGCAAAAGCTTTAGAAGATGGTTTTGTACCAGCAACTATAGGATATAAAGTTCCAGATGAAGATTGTGATTTAGATTGCGTTCCAAACGTTGGTCGAAATGAAGAACTAAAATATGCAATGTCAAATTCTTTAGGCTTTGGTGGACATAATGCTACTATATTATTAAAAAAATGGGATGGTAAATAATGATGGATTACAAAAACATTCAAGAGCTAATAAAAACAGTTAGTGATTCGCAGCTTACTTCCTTTGAAATTGAAACAGAAGGCATAAAGATAAAGATGGAGAAGAAAGAGCAGCAAGTAGTAGTTGAAAGAATGCCGGTGTATACTGCATCAGTAGAGTCAGTTACTAGGGAAGCGTCAACTAGAGAAAATACAGCTACAAATCCAGGGAGAGTGCAAAAGGTAGAAAGTAGTAGCGATAGTACTGTGGAGGATATAGTTAATGTAGAAGTAGCAGAAGATTTATTTGTAGTTAAGTCACCTATTGTTGGAACTATGTATTCTTCTTCAAGCCCTGAAGCAGAAAACTTCGTAAAGGTTGGATCTCAGGTTAAAAAGGGAACTACACTTTGTATTTTAGAAGCTATGAAGCTTATGAATGAGATTGAAAGTGAAGTAGATGGAGAAATTATAGAAGTGCTAGTTTCTAATGAAGATATGGTAGAGTACGGGCAACCATTGTTTAAAATACGTAAGAAATAGTGAAAAGGACAGATTTAAATCATCCTTTGCCCAATAATCTATATGTAGGAAAGGTGGAGAAGTTAATATGGAAGATATAAAAGGTACTAGTTTGAATATAAAGCAAATTCAAGAGATTATTCCTCATAGATACCCATTTTTATTTGTGGATAAGGTAGAGGAATTAGAGCCAGGCAAAAGGGCTGTAGGGTATAAGAATGTTACTATGAATGAGTATTTCTTTCAAGGACATTTCCCTACAGAACCTGTACTTCCAGGTGTGATAATTATTGAGGCGCTTGCACAAGTTGGCGCTGTAGCACTACTCAGTATGGAAAGTTATAAAGGTAAAATTGCATACTTTGGCGGAATTAATAAAGCTAGATTTAGGAAAAAGGTTGTTCCAGGAGATGTTCTGAGGCTTGAAGTAGAAATAATCAAGATGAAGGGCCCCGTTGGAATTGGAATGGCAATAGCTACAGTGAATGGCGAAAAGGTTGCAGAGGCTGAAATTACATTTGCAGTAGGCATTAATTAATAATTTTATATGCAGGGAAGGTAAGAATATGTTTAAGAAGATATTAATTGCTAATAGAGGCGAGATAGCCGTAAGAATAATAAGAGCATGCAATGAAATGGGCATTCAAACTGTAGCAGTATATTCTGAGGTAGATAAGGATGCCCTTCATACTCAAATGGCAGATGAGGCTGTATGTATAGGACCTGCCAAATCTAAGGATAGTTATTTAAATATGCAAAATATTCTAAGTGCTACAGTGCTTACAGGTGCGGAAGCAATTCATCCTGGTTTTGGATTCTTATCTGAAAACAGTAAGTTTGCACAGATGTGTGAGGAGTGTAATATAAAATTTATTGGACCTGATTCAAGTAATATTGATAATATGGGTAACAAGTCAAAGGCAAGAGAAATTATGATAAAAGCTGGAGTGCCAGTGGTGCCTGGTTCAGATGGAGCAATTGAATCTGAAGAAGATGCTTTAATTTCAGCACGAAAGATAGGATATCCCGTAATGATAAAGGCCTCAGCAGGAGGCGGCGGGAGAGGTATAAGAGTTGTAAGAGAAGAAGAAGAGCTAATACCTGCTTACAATACTGCTAAAACTGAGGCGAAAACTGCTTTTGGTGATGATACAATGTACATGGAGAAATTTATAGAAGAGCCAAGACATATAGAATTTCAAATACTTTCAGATGAACATGGAAATGTTATTCATCTTGGTGAGAGAGATTGTTCTATACAAAGGCGTAACCAAAAGGTAATTGAAGAGGCACCGGGACCTGCAATGACGCAGGAACTTAGAAAACAAATGGGCGAAATTGCAGTTAAGGCAGCTAAGTCTATTAACTATAAAAATGCTGGAACCATAGAGTTTTTATTAGATAAAAGTGGTAAGTACTACTTTATGGAGATGAACACTCGTATACAAGTGGAGCACCCAATAACAGAAATGATAACTGGCGTAGATTTAATTAAGGCACAGATAAAGATTGCTGCTGGAGAAGTGCTACCTTATAAGCAAGAGGATATAAGAATTCAGGGTCATGCTATTGAATGTAGAATAAATGCTGAGAATCCTTACAAAAACTTTATGCCTTGTCCAGGTGAGATAAAGACCCTTCATATTCCAGGAGGATACGGGATAAGGCTTGATAGTGCAGCATATCAGGGATACAAAATTCCACCTACTTACGATTCTATGATAGGAAAACTTATTGTGCACGGAAAAGATAGGGAAGAAGCACTATGCAAAATGAGAAGAGCCTTAGGTGAATTTATAATAGAAGGCGTAGATACTAATATAGAATTTCAATATAAGATAATAAATAATGAAAACTTCGTAAAAGGGAAATTTGATACCAGCTTTATAAGTAAGGAATTTGAAAATCTTTAAGGGAATTCCTAAATTGACACTAGAATTTATTACTTAAAGGTTTTATACTATAAGTAAGAATCTATTTTAGATTATATAAGTTGTAGTGTAGGTATGCTTTTAGAAGGGGGGTACTAGATGTTTGAGTTTAAGAGTATATTCAAAAAGAGTAAATATATAGAGGTTAAAAATTTAGAAAACAAGCTGGGTAGTGATGGCGAGAAAAGGCCTAATATACCTTCAGGAATGTGGGTTAAATGTGAGACCTGTGGTAAAGTCCTTTATAATAAGGATTTAGAAAGTAGTATAATGACTTGTGAAAATTGTAGAACTCATTTTAGAATTGGTTCTAGAGAAAGAATAAACTACACTATAGATGAGGGTACTTTTATTGAATATGATAAGAATATGATTTCAGATAACCCTATAGATTTTGAAGGCTATGAGGATAAGCTTCAGACCCTACGGGATAAAACCTTATTAAATGAAGCTGTAATAACTGGAGAAGGAAAGATAAATGGCGCAGATACTGTAATTGCGGTGATGGATAGTAACTTTATGATGGGAAGTATGGGGTCTGTTGTTGGAGAAAAAATCACAAGAGCCATTGAAAAAGCAACAGAGGCTAAAAAACCAATTATTATATTTACAGCCTCAGGGGGAGCTAGGATGCAAGAAGGTATATTTTCTCTAATGCAAATGGCTAAAACCAGCGCTGCTATTGCAAGACACAATGAAAAAGGGTGCCTTTATATAACTGTTCTTACAGACCCAACTACAGGTGGCGTTACAGCAAGTTTTGCAATGCTGGGAGATATAATACTAGCAGAGCCTAATGCGCTAATAGGGTTTGCAGGTCAAAGAGTTATAGAGCAAACCATAAAGCAAAAATTGCCTGAAGGATTTCAAAGGGCTGAATTTTTGCTTGCAAAGGGATTTGTAGATAAAATAGTGGATAGAAAAGTTATGAAGGATACTTTAAGTGAAATTTTAAAGAGCCATGAATAGATGCAAGAAAAATATAAAAGCAACATATGGGGAGTGAGAATTTTATGGTAACTTTGCCTTTTGAAAAGCACATGTACGAGTTGAAAAGCAAAATTGATGAATTAAAGAACTTATCAACAGAGCAAAATATGGATTTAGAAAATGAAATAAGACAGATGGAAGTTAAACTCTATAATATGCAAAAGGAAGCCTATAAAAATTTGACTGCCTGGGACAAGGTAAGCATTGCCAGGTTAGTGGAAAGGCCTACTGCTCTTGATTATATTAATAGAGTCTTTGACTCTTTTATGGAGCTACATGGAGATAGGTATTATGGAGATGATTCTGCAATTGTAGGTGGAATCGCAAGGTTTAATGGTATTCCTGTAACTGTTATAGCACAGCAAAAGGGAAACAACACTAAGGAAAACATTGAAAGAAATTTTGGCATGCCAAACCCAGAAGGATATAGAAAAGCTTTAAGACTTATGAAGCAAGCAGAAAAGTTCCATAGACCAGTAATTTGCATTGTAGATACCCCAGGAGCATACTGTGGACTAGGTGCAGAAGAAAGAGGTCAAGGTGAAGCAATCGCTAGAAACCTTATGGAGATGTCTAATTTAAAAACACCAATAATTTCAATAGTTATAGGCGAAGGTGGAAGCGGTGGAGCTTTGGCTATGGCTGTGGCAGATGAAGTTTGGATGCTAGAGCATGCAATTTATTCTATTTTGTCCCCAGAGGGTTTTGCTAGCATATTATTTAAGGATGCTAGTCGTGCTAAGGAAGCTGCAAATACAATGAAAATAACAGCTCAAGATTTAATTAATTTTGGGATAATTGATAGAATTATAAAAGAGCCATTAGGTGGAGCGCATACAAATGTAGATGAAATGGCAGCAAATATTAAACGTAACCTAGAGGAGTCAATTAATAGATTAACAACAGAGCCCATAGAAGCCTTACTTACTAAGAGGTACTATAAGTTCAGAAAAATTGGAAAAGTAGTAGAATAGTTAATAATTTATAGTAGATAATTGTGATAATTAATTAATTAATAATTAAAAAATGTAATAACATAATTTTGATTTGTTAAAGAAAGGTTTACAAACTTTTCTTTTTTTTGTATTGAAGTATATTTATATATAATAGATAATAATAGGTAAGAAAGTAATTATCAGAATTGTAAAGGGGAATAAAGTTATGAGTAAAACGCTTGGTAAAACGATTTTAGTAATAGATTCAGGATGTGATTTACCGCTACAGTATGTTAAACAAGACAATATAGTACCCTTAGGTTTATTATTTAATTTCAAAGGAGAAACAGTGCAAGATGACTTTGGTGCAAATTTTAATCTAAAGGATTTTTATGATGCCTTAAGACAGGGAGAAATGCCCACTACATCCCAGATTAATAGCCAAAGATTTGAGGAAGTTTTTAGAAAGTATGCAAAGGAAGAAAAATCTATTATATATATTGTAATGTCTTCTGCACTAACAGGAACTATAAATAGTGCAAATATAGCAAGAGAAACCATATTAGAGGAGTATCCAAAAGCAGATATTAGTATAGTTGATAGTAAGTGCGCAAGCCTTGGTGAAGGGCTTTTGGTTTATTATGCTTATGAGATGATGAAAAAAGGAAATTCTAAAGATGAGATAGTCACATGGCTTGAGGAAAATAAGCTTAAGATTAACCATTGGTTTACAGTTAGTGATTTGAATCATTTAAAAAGAGGTGGGAGAATATCCAGTTCTGCCGCAACTGTTGGTACTTTGCTTAATATAAAGCCTGTTTTGTTTATGGACAATGAGGGGCGGCTTACTCCTTTTTCTAAATGTAGAGGTAGAAAAAAGGCAATAAGTGCCTTAGTCGAAAAGTTTAAGGAAAGAACTGATCCTAGCAAAGAGCAAATTATAGGTATAGGTCATGGAGATTGTATTGAGGATGCATTAGCGCTAGAGGCGTTAGTCAGGGAACATGGAAATGTTAAAGATGTTATTTTAAATTATGTGGGTACAGCAATAGGGTCACATACAGGACCAGAAATATTAGGATTATATTTTATAGCTGAGGAAAGATAGGGAAGCTTATGGTAGGTACCATAGAATTGCAATTATAATTTTATATTACAAAATAATAGGGAAAAGTAGATGCTTACTTCTATAAGAGAAGTTTATATAAATATAGCAAAGGGAGATATCTTCGGATATCTCCCTTTTATGGTGTAATCTATGTAGTTTCTTTTCCTAATTTCTTGGATTCCCTAGAAACTCCTATTTCATTTGCAGTTTCCATTTTCATTTTATCTAATTCTTTTTTTGTCTTTTGACCTGCCTTTTTATTGTCTTTGCTATTTTTGTTATTTTTATGTGACATTAATTATTCCTCCTCAAACTAGTTGATATTTAACGATAAAGATAGTATTCCATATTAATATAACCAAATTTTAAAATTCTATAACTATAACACGAACTCGTTACTTATTTGACTAAGCCTTTAGTGATATAATTATATTTAAAATGGACACTTAGGAGGAAAAATTATATGAATAAAACAATAGGATTTATAGGTTGTGGCAATATGGCGCAGGCAATGATAGGTGGAATAGTAAAATCAAATTTAGTTTCTAGTGAAAAGGTAATGGCAAGCAATCCATCAGATAAGAATTTAAATAAAGTAAAAGAAAAGTATAATATTTTAGTGACGGGCGATAATAAGGAAGTTGCAAAGTTTTCTGATATAGTAATACTTGCTGTAAAGCCTTATAAGTACTTTGAAGTTATTGATGAGATAAAACCTTATTTAAAGAAGGATGTAGTTATAGTAACTATAGCAGCAGGGATAACTCTTGATCATATGATTAATGAGTTGGATGATTCTGCAAAAATTATTCGAACTATGCCAAACACTCCAGCTCTTGTAGGAGAAGGCATGAGTGCACTTTGTGCTAATAAAAATGTATCTAAAGAAGAATTAGAACAGGTAACAAAGGTTTTTGAAAGCTTCGGCAAGGTAGAAATATTAGAGGAAAAGCTTATTGATATAGTTCCAGCAGTAAGTGGCTCATCTCCAGCTTATGTGTATATGTTTATCGAAGCATTAGCTGATGGTGCAGTACTTCAAGGAATGCCAAGGCAAAAGGCTTATAAAATGGCAGCGCAAGCGGTGCTAGGCGCAGCTAAAATGGTACTTGAAACTGGCGAGCACCCAGGAAAACTTAAAGATGACGTATGTTCACCAGGGGGAACTACCATAGAAGCAGTATACACTCTAGAAAAGAATAATTTTAGAGCTGCTGTAATTTCAGCCATGGAGAGTTGTACTGACAAGGCAATTAAAATGGGAAAAAGATAAGAGATCTCTAAATAAAGTTTATACTTTGTTTATAATTTGTTTATAGAAAGTAGAGAGTTGTACCCTAAAATTGAATTATGGAAGACTTTCATGTTCAAAGATAGTTTTTAAATTTAAAGATAGAAAGCAAATTCAAAACAAAGGGGAGATTTCAAAATGAAATTCAATAAGAAAAGCAAAATAATCATAAGTCTTGCACTAGGGACTGTAATGTTTACAACTACAGCTATTGCACAGGTAATATCTAAAAGCGGGTATGATCAGCTTAAAGATTCCGTAAAATACACAGCAGAGGCTTGCACTACTAATCTTTCAAGCTATACTGTTGATATGTCAATTGATGTAAAGGATAATGGAGCTGTTATTTGTTCACAGAATGATATTACTAAATTTGATGTATCAAACCAAACTAAGGAAAGTGTTACAACCACAATAGAAGGTGGAACTAAGAAAGAAGGTTATTGGTACTCCGACAAAAATAGTTATATAAGCAAAAATAGCGGCGATGACGTTTATTATAACACACAATATGAAAGTCCACGTGAAACTGTAGTACCTAGCAATCCTTTTAAAGAAAAAGGAGCTACGGATATGGAGAAAATAGCAGATGCTATTGTAGGTAGCTTAAAAGATGCTGTTGTAGTTACTGAAAATAAAGATGGAAGTAAGATTTTATCTGGTAAGTTAAGTGAATTTCAAATACCAGCACTTATTAATGCAGTGGTATCACTTCAATCTAAAAATGAATTTGGCAATGACTATAATAATGAAAGTGTAATGCCAAAGATAACAAAAGATGTATTTGTAAAAGAAATTACAGGTAACATGGTAACAACCAAAGAAGGGCTTATTGAAAGTGTTTTGGGTAGTGGAGTTCTTGTTGGCACAGAAGAAAGTGGAAAAGAGCATAGTTTAAGCTTTGAAATACTTGTAAAGATAACCAATGTTAACTTAACTAAGATAAATAAACCTGACCTTACTGGTAAGA
This sequence comes from Clostridium sp. CS001, assembly GCF_020443565.1. Taxonomy (GTDB): domain Bacteria; phylum Bacillota; class Clostridia; order Clostridiales; family Clostridiaceae; genus Clostridium_AD. The sequence goes on along the minus strand of NZ_JAIZZN010000015.1, from coordinate 63,340 downwards.
AAGTAGAAAAAAATATAGAAAAGGATCATAGTACAATATCAAGTCCTGAAAAATTTATAGGAAAATACAAAAGTGATATGATAATAGAAAAGAACGGAAAGTTTGAAAAAATCGGTGAAAGTTTTGTTGATATTACTACTATAGACGGCAAAAGTGTTAGTGGAAGACATTACGAGGAATATGTAAAGGGATATGAAGAATACGCTACAAATAAAAAGGACTTTAAATTTAATGCAAAATTTGAACAAGACCAGTTTAATGGACAATTCACTTCAGATAGTGCCTCAAAAGATATTGTTAAAGGGCATATATCTATAGATCAATATTCAGCAAAAGTATACTTTAACGTAGATAGAAACAGAAGTTCAAATATAATGCTTGATGGTCAATACAATAAAGTATTTAATTAATAACAAATAAACTATGGTTAGGGACTCTATAGATTTAATTAACTTAAGAGTTCCTAACTTATTAATATGAAAACAACAAAATTTTATTATATAGTAATTATTGAAAAACTTATTAATAATATAAACAGGATTTGGGGGTACAAAATGGAGAAAGTTATCGAAATTAAAAATCTTTCTAAGATATATAAAAATGGTAGAGGTATAACAGACATTAATCTTGATATACATAAAGGTGAAATTTTTGGATTTTTAGGACCAAATGGTGCAGGTAAGACTACTGCTATGAAAGTTATGACGGGACTTATAAAGCCAGACAGTGGAGATGTTAAGATTTTAGGACATAGTATTTCAGAGGATTATCAAGAGGCCATGAGAAAAGTGGGTTGCATTATTGAAACTGCAGAATCTTATCTTTACTTAACAGCCTTTGAGAATTTAAAACAGGTGGCAAGGTATTATAAGGATGTTGACAAGGAAAGAATTCACGAAGTTTTAGAATTAACAGGACTTTTAAAGTACAAAGATGAGAAACCAAGAAAGTTTTCCCTTGGAATGAAGCAAAGGCTAGGTATAGCTGCTGCAATCTTATCAAGACCTGAAGTGATTATTTTGGACGAACCCTTAAATGGACTTGATGTTGAGGGAATGATTACTATGAGAAATATAATAAAAACTTTAGCGGAAAAAGAGAATACTACATTTTTTATATCAAGTCATCTTATACACGATGTTGAATTAACCTGTACAAATATTGGTGTATTATACGATGGTAAAATGCTAAATGTGGATACCATGAAAAACATATTAAATAACTATGCAACCCTTGAAAATTATTTTGTTAGCGAGGTAGAGAGAAATGGTAGAATTTAAAGCTGCATTAATAAATGAAATAGAAAAGCTATATAAAAGGAAGAAAATCTTAGTTGCAGTGGTTATATCACTTATTTTCATCATAGTAGGACAGTTATCAATGGTAGTGTTAAGAACTGGATTTGGAATTCGCGGAGTCTCTAGTATGGATTTTCCTATACTTGTACTTTCTGTAGTTGTGAATACCATTTTACCACTATTTACTGCACTTGTTACTATTGAAAGTTTCTCTGGTGAGTATTCACAAAACACTATGAAGATTGCACTTACAAGGCCTATTTCAAGGCTAAAGTTTTTTACTGCAAAGATAACTGCAATTATGTTATTTATACTTAGTAACCTTTTATTTGTCATGGTTTTTTCAATAATAGCTGGTTGCCTTTTTAATGTAAATTCTTTTGCACTTAAAGGAGTTATTAAAATATTAGTTGCATATAGTGTAACATTAATGCCTATGATGGCCCTAGCCATTATTATTGCATTTTTTACAAAGATAATTAGAAGTGGAATTGGAGTATTCTTCTTGTCTATTTTTATGTTTGTTACCTTCAAAGGGCTAGGAATTGTTTTTTATAGATACTCTGGAATATTTATTACTAGTATGCTTAACTGGTACACGCTATTTCTTATGGATACTATTCCTACATTTAAAATCTTCCTTCAGCTTATGATGATGCTTAGTTATGGTATAATATTTTTTACAGCAGGATATTATGTGTTTGATAAAAAGGAATTCTAGGAGTATTTTAATCTAGTGCTTAAGATAACTTAATTAATTTTTGAGGTGAAAAAATGAATATAAAAAAACGATTAATCATGTCCAATAGTATAACTATAGCAATTCCTTTTCTAATTACACTTATAGCGTCATTTATATTCATTTTTGTTTCCTCAACAATTTTAAATAAAAGTGTAGGGTATGACAGTTTCCAAAAGGTTATACTTGTAAAAACCGAGTTATCTAATACTAAAAGTGCTATATGGAAACAAAAATCTGGGGATATGGAAGACCCTCAGTTTCAACAATACTTGTACCAAAGACTCTTTAACATAGATGGAGAACTTATAATCCTAAAAGGTAGCAATGTTATTTTCGCTTCCAAAGATATAAGTAAGATAGATATAGAAAAATGTCTATTAGACGCTAACTCTAAGTTTCAAAAGAAACTAGTAAAAATAGATACCGTAGCTTATATGATAGAAGTGGCACAAGTTAGGTTTAAGGATCAAACTACGGGAAATGTAATACTCATGGCACCAACCTATGAGTATTCGGACATGCTTCAAATTTTTATTGTATTTGTTGTGGGGGTATTCTTTATAACCTTTATAGCAGTTAATATATTTATGTCTTATCTGCTTTCAAAAAGAATAATAAAACCACTGTCACTTTTAAAAACAGCAGTAAGAGATATTAGTAAAGGTGATTTAAACCTAGAAATTATAGAAGTTGGAGATAAAGAGATTAGGGAACTATGTGCTGATTTTGAAAAGATGCGGGTTCAACTTAAGGATTCAATTAATTTGAAAATGAAGTATGATGATAATAGGACAATGCTAGTATCTAGTATATCTCATGATCTTAAAACACCAATAACCTCAATAAGGGGTTATGTTAAGGGGATTTTAGATGGTGTTGCAAACACTCCTGAAAAGATGGAACGCTACTTAAAAACTGTTTATTCTAAAACAGAACAAATGGATGTCATGATTGATGATTTACTTTTATACTCGAAACTGGATTTAAGTCAACTTCCCTTTAATTTTGAAAAAACTGATATTATAGATTATTTTAATTTCTGTATTCATGAAAGTGCGTTAGAACTTGAAAAATCTAATATAAAGATATCTTTAAATAATAATTTAGAAGGATTAAGATACGTTAAGATTGATAAGGAAAGACTTATGAGGGTTATACTAAACATTATTGACAACTCTCGTAAATATATGGATAAGGAGCAAGGGGAGATTATTATAATGCTAAGAGAAACTAATTCTAGTATTATAATTGAGATAAGGGACAATGGTTCTGGTATTGACAAAGATGATGTAAATAAAATCTTTGACAGATTTTATAGAGAGGATTCTGCAAGAAGTGAAGCAAGTGGAAGTGGCCTAGGACTTGCTATTGCAAAACAAATAGTAGAGGGACACAAAGGCACAATATGGGCTGTAAGCCATGAAGACCAAGGCACAAGCATTTTGATATCTCTTGGAAAAATATCATAAGAGTGGGGGCGTATTATGAAAAAGATTTTAATAGTTGAAGATGATTTGAGTATTGCTGAACTTGAAAAGGACTATTTGGAGCTTGAGGGATTTGAAGTTGAAATATGTAACAATGGAGTAGCTGGTTTAAATGCTCTAAAAACGAATGAGTATGATCTTTTAATTCTTGATGTTATGCTTCCTAAAATTGATGGGTTCACTATTTTGCGTAGCATAAGAGAGGAAAAGGATATTCCAGTTTTATTGGTTTCTGCAAAAAAAGAAGATATTGATAAGATAAAAGGCTTAAGCCTTGGTGCAGATGATTACATCACAAAGCCTTTCAATCCAAGTGAACTAGTTGCTAGAGTTAAGTCACATATTCGAAATTATGAAAGAATAAAAAGTAAGTTTAAAGAAAATGTTAAAAATGATACCATCATAATAAGAGGGCTAGAAATAAACAAGGATTCAAGACAGGTATTTGTAAATGGAGTTGAAGTAAGTTTGCCTCAAAAGGAATTTGACTTATTACTTCATCTAGCAGAGAACCCCAATAGAGTATTCAGCAAAGACGAGTTATTTGAAAAGGTTTGGGGATTTGACGCTATTACAGACAATGCTACTGTTACAGTACATATTTGTAGGGTTAGAGAGAAAATTGAGATTTCTACATCTGAACCTCAATATATTGAAACCGTGTGGGGAGCGGGATACAAGCTTAGAGTATAAAACATACTCTAAGCTTGTATTTTTGTAGCCGTTATAATCTATTAAGTATTACTAATAATGAGTATTATAAATAACATAAATTAGTTGTAATAAAAGGAACATACTAAGCATATATATTTATTATAAGAGAGATTGTCCATCCATAGAACTGGAAGGTTTTCCTTGTGAGATAAGTTAATTTTGTAAAATCTATTGACTTACGAACATATGTTCTATATAATAAGAATATAGAATATTGAGGATAAAAATACCTGTAAAGTATTTGCAAACATATATTATCAAAAGGTGTATTATGCCGTAGTACATAGCAGCTTGAGTTACAGCTAAACTGAATTTTAGTTACCACATTAGTGGATTATTAAAAAGCTACGCTAGTAGATTATTAAAAGCTACGCTAGTAGATTATTAAACTGGGGGTAAAGCAAATGGAAACAAAAGATTTATTGGTTAAGATTAACTACAGACAGGAAGGTAACGACAGTTTAGCAATAACTTATACGCAAAGTACTGATAAGGATAATCATCCTTCTAAGTATTTAATTTGTGGAGGAATGTACAATAGAAATGGTGGAACTATAACCTTTAAAGCTAAGAACATAGAAGAAGCTACAGAGATAGCCAATAATAACTTAGTATCTAAAGCAAGTAAGAACAAATATGAGTATCTTAAAAGCGATTACATAGTTAGTAGTATATAGAAAATGGAGTTAGCTAATCCGCCTTAGTGGATTTTAATATAAAAGGATATTCCGATATTTTGGAATATCCTTTATGACGTTATATATCAAATTCTACATTTTGGATTACTATACCAAGATGTTTTATTAATGAAACATTAGTCCCAACTTCTTTCGAATTATTAGCGAGTCCTTTTTTTATAACTTTAACCTGTGGTCTTAAGGCAAGATTAGGAAACACATCTGTTACCACAGCGATCTCGCCAGTATTTAGTCTTACCAGAGTTCCGGGCGGATAAGGGACAACTGCCTTGGCAAATACTTTAACCATTTCAAAATCAAACTGAGTATCGCCATGGGAAAAGATATATTCTACAGCATCATTAGGGCTCATAGCTTTCCTATAAGGTCTATCAGAAGTAAGTGCATCATACACATCTGCAATAGCAACAATTCTAGCGAATCTGTTTATAGAAATATCCTTTAAGTTATCTGGATAACCTGTTCCATTTACTTTTTCATGATGTTGAAGTGCAATAATTCTAGAAGGAGCTGATATTTCCAAGCATCCCTTTAAATAATCATAACCTTTTGTAGTATGCATCTTCATAATCCTAAATTCTTCATCAGTTAACGGACCAGGTTTTAATGCTATATCTTTTGGAATAAGCACTTTCCCTATATCATGTATCAATGCGCCCATGCATAAAGTGTAAAGTTCATTTTGATTTAGTTGCAATTGAACACCTAGTACTAGGGAAATTACAGCAACATTAACACTATGTTGATAAGTATAATTATCTAAACTCTTAATATCTACTAGATTAATCATTACATTTTTTTTGCTTATAATTTCGTCAATTATATCTTTGGCAATGCTTCCTATAGATTCAAAATAAGATTGTTTTTCCTTAGCAAATTTTTTTTCATTAAAACTTGCACTGCTGGAGTATTGACTATATTTTTCAAAGCTATAGAATGTTTCTTTTATAGCTTTTATAGCAGTTTGGCGTAGTTCAGGTTTTATTACATCTTCAATTATAGTTTCACTATATTCATCATTAATATATATAGAAAATATTTGCAGACGTTTGATTCTTATTAAAAAAGCGTCAGTTAACGCAACACCTTCTCTTAACAGAACTCTTCCATCATCATCAAATATAGTCTTAGCTAAACAATCTCCTGGTTTAGCAACTTCGATTGGTACAAGTCTCATAATTACATCCCACCCCAATATGAACAACATAAAATATAGAATTCAAAATATTCACTTATGATATATTTTACAGTATAAAGGGGAAAAATAATACCATTAGTTATTAAAAATGTAATAAAGTTATACTTTGCAATATATTATATGGTTTGATGGCATAATATGTATAATTATCTTAAGAAAAATAGGAGAAAGTGTATTTGGAATTATAATTATTTATATACATAAAATGGTATAATTGTCTTTGTACTTAATTTCTCTTAATTAATATGTAAAGTGGTGATGTAGTATGAAGAAATCTATTAAAGCTCTAATAATTATATGTATATGTTTAGCTGTACTTATCTGGACAATGATTATTAACATACAAGGTGATAATTATAAAAATGGACAAAAGCAAGAAAGTATAAATAGCCTGCAAGGTAAAAATAATTTGCCTGTTAAAGAGAGCATATCAATTAAAGAAGATTTGCAGTTAACGGAAAACCCAAATTATATGGAAGCTAGCGTTGTAGCTGTAGGAGATATAATAGTCCATGAGGATCAGCTTAAAGCACAACTTAATGCGAATACAGGGGAATATAATTTTAATAATAATTTTAAGTATGTAAAAGACCATATAAAAGCTGCAGATATAGCTCTTGCAAACCTAGAGACTACTTTAGCTGGAGAAAATCAGAAGTACACAGGATATCCACGGTTTAACTCTCCTAGTAGTATTGTTGATGCAGCAAAGGATTGTGGCTTTGATGTATTATCTACAGTTAATAACCATACGATTGATAGCGGAAGTCTCGGTGTTTTCAGTACTATAACAGAAATTCAAAAAAGGAACCTTAAGGTAGTTGGTACACGGAAAAGTGTAGGTGAAAAACCTTATATAATAGAAGATGTGAAGGGTATAAAGGTAGGGATTATAAGCTACAGCTACGAAACCCCAAGAAAGGGGAAAAACAAGACTTTGAATGCACTAGAAATTCCTAGTGATGTGGTAAACTTATTAAATACTTTTAGCTATGAATACATCAAAGAAGATTTAAATAAAATTAAAACGCAAATTGATGAAATGAAAAGCCAGGGTGCAGAAGCAATTATATTTATTATTCATTGGGGGAACGAATTTGAAAGAAAGCCTAATGTGCATCAAAAGAGTATCGCAAGTGAATTGTGCGATTATGGTGTGGATGTTATCTTAGGAAGTCATCCGCATGTTATTCAACCCATTGAATTTATAACCTCTAAAGAAACTGGTAAAAAGTCCTTGGTAGTGTACTCTATGGGGAACTTCATTTCAAATCAGCAATACGAAAGAACTAACAATAGATATACTGAGGATGGTCTTATAGTTAACATACAGATTAGAAAAAATAAGACCTCTAAGGAGATTACAATAAGTGAAGTATCTTATATCCCAACTTGGGTACATAAATATAGTGATGATAATAAGTTGGTTTATGAAATTGTACCATTAACTGATGCATTAGAAAGTAAAGGTCAATATAATCTTAATGAAGAGGTGGAGGTATGGAGAGCTGAAAATTCTGAGAAGAGCACAAGAGTGCTAATGGGTGAAGATAGTAGTATAATAGAAAGAGCTACTAAACAGGTCATAAATTAGATATGTGCTTAATACCGAAAGATTTATGACGATTATCCTTAAGTAATTTACAAAAAACATGAAAATAAGTTTTAATACTTGAAATTATAAACTATAATAAGAGATGAAAATATCAAGCATAGCTGAACTTTAACTATAATTGATTTTTAGAATAACTTTAATTGGAGGAAACAAAATGAGCATATTATCACGCAATGATATTTGTTGGTGTGGCAGTGGGAAGAAGTACAAGAAGTGTCATATGGACCAAGATATATTCATAGGAAACTTAGAGAAAAAGGTAGGATACAAAATACCTAGAGATATTATGAAAACAGAGGAACAAATAGATGGGATTAGAAAGAGTTGTAAACTAACTCATGAGATACTTGATATGGTTTCAGATAGGATAAAAGCTGGAGTAACTACAAATGATATAAATACTTGGGTACACGAATATACTGTTGAACATAATGCATATCCAGCACCGCTTGGCTATTCAGGGTTTCCGAAAAGCGTATGTACATCAATAAATGATGTAATATGTCATGGTATACCTGACGACACTGTTTTAAAAGATGGTGATATAGTTAATGTGGATGTGACTTGCATATTAGAAGGCTATTATGGAGATGCCAATAGAATGTATATAATAGGAGAAGCTTCCAAGGAAGCCATAGACCTAGTGCGCATATCAAAAGAGTGTCTAGAAAAGGGTATAGAACAAGTTAAACCCTACAATACACTTGGAGATATAGGTAATGCTATTCAGGAGCATGCAGAAAGCCATGGATACTCTGTAGTATATGATTATGGTGGGCATGGTGTTGGATTAGAATTCCATGAAGAACCCTTTGTACCCCATATAGGCAAGAAGGGAGAAGGCATGATATTGCTTCCTAACATGACTTTTACTATTGAACCTATGATTAACATAGGTAGCCCAGATAGTGATGTGTTAGAGGATGATTGGACGGCAGTTACAGTAGATGGATCATTATCATCTCAATGGGAGCATACTATACGTGTTACTGAAACTGGATATGAAATACTAACTTAATGTTATATATAGTTCCATAAACTTTATGAATAATATTTTAAAATAAAAGCCCTAAGTCATAACCTAGGGCTTTTATTTTGAATTACTCGACTTTCACTATATATATATATTCATCTATAGGAAAAGGATCGCTTTTCCAGCTATTATAATAAGAGAAGTGTATTTTACATTCACCAAGTTTCAAGCATCTAAATATCCAAATAACTTGGAGACTTCCTCCTATTATGTTTGGTTTGTTAAAGTCAAAGACTTCTTTTTCTTCTAAAGAAACAACTGAGGAATCTGAGATTGTATGGTGCCAACAATATCCAGTGGAAGGGGACTCAGTGAGTTCGATAAGCATATGATTATGGTTAGGGATTAAATTTATAAACTTATGGTTCAAAATAAGAGTATTTAGTTTAAGCTTTTCATATTCTTGATTCAAACAATCACCATCCTTAAGATATCTATATAGGAAGTAAGTCACTAAATTTCATAATTTAAGCGACATAAGACAACATATTATAGGTATACGTTACAATTATTACTATTGTTTCTCAAATCCGTTTTTTTTATTCATGCAACAAGATTATTGTAATCGTTGCCTTAGTAGTGATATTTGATATTTCATAAAAAAAATCTATATAGACTATAATAGTTTGGTATAATGATATATAAGTGCAAAAATTTAAAACATTATAATAAATGTAATAATATGGTATACATTTTAGGAAATTCATGATACTATTTAAAAAAGCATTATATTTTTTAATATATTCTAAATCGAGACATTAAATAAGTACTTAAAGAAAATGAAAATTTAATTGATATTTGAGGACGTGATTATATGGAAATTATTAATAACAGATATAGAATAGTGAGATGCATAAAACAAAATAGGATAGTTTCCAGTTATGTAGTAAATGACATAATGAAAAATTACGATACACTTCAATTAAATATTCTTAATTTAGAATATATACAAAAGGATTTAATAGAATTTTATACAAAAGAGTTTGCTAGTTTAACAAATATAGTATGTCAAAACATAACATCAGTATATGAGTTTTCTTTAATTAATCTTTTAGACAATAAGAAGTTGAATGATAAGGTTTACTTTTACACAACCGAGTACGTTCAAAATAGTCTTAATATTTTGGATATGGTTACTGGTATGCAAGTTGAAGAATTATTAGATTTGTTTATAGAAGCTTGCAAAGGCATAAATTACCTCCATTTAAAAGGTGTTATTTATGGTGAGGTTAATTTGGCTAATATAATAGTTGATGACGGAGATGCTAGTAATGAGAAGTGTATTAAGTTTAAGGATATTCCAACAGTGCAGCTTGAAAAACAGGATTTTTGGAAGGTGCAAGATAGTCAAGAGTACTTTAAGGCACCGGAGATATTAGAAGGAAGTAAAGTTAGTGTTCTTAGTGATATTTACTCTCTAGGTATGCTACTCTTTGTTTTATATATGAAAAGTAAGAATAGTAATTATGTTATTGGTGAAGAAGTTGAGAGTCTTGATGATTATAAGCTTCAAGAGATATTTAAAGGCAATGAGGGTTTTGATGAAAGAATAAAAAGTATTATTGAAAAAATGATTAATAGCGATACTTCAAAAAGATACGAAAGTATTTCAGATTTAGTAACGGATATAAATATTTTTTTTCATAAGGAATACACTTCACATAGAAATGAAGAAATTGAAAAATTGAATTTTAACTTAAAAATTATAGGTAGAGATGAAGAAATCATGAAGGTTATTGATACCTATGAATCTATTAAAGATAAAAACCATTATAATTCTACTATTTTAATTCATGGAGAAACTGGCATTGGTAAAACACGCTTTCTTAAGGAGATAAAGTATCTTTTTTCTATAAAGAAGGTAAGAACTTATAGTAGCTTTATATTAGATGCTTCAAGTAAAAATAGTGATAAGGCTTTTTTAGATATACTAAAGCAATTTATTTCTGAGTGTGAACCAGAAGTATTAGAAAGGTACGAGCAGGAGTTAGTGAAGTTTATACCAGAACTAGGTGGTAAAAAGAGTATAATGCCGTCTGAACCATTGAGTGGTGATAAAGAGAAGTTTAGACTTATTCACTCTGCAATGGGCTTTATTGAGGAGTGCATAAATAATACACCTATAGTTATAATTATCGATAACTTCCATTTAGCAGATGACTTTACAATAGAGCTTATAGAATATCTTATAAGAAAGAAGTCCCCAAATAAAAATATCATGGTAGTTATGTCTTATTGTGATGGGGAGTGTGTGTCAAATAAAAAGTTCCTAGAATTCATAAAAAATATAACACTTAGTAATGGTGTTACCAATTTATTCTTAGAAGAACTTGGTGAAATAGAAGTGGCTAAAATGGTTCAAGGACTCTTAAATATGCTTAATACGCCATATAAGCTTGCAGAAAGTGTATATGATAAAACCAAAGGCAATCCATTATTCGTGGAGGAAGTTATAAAGAGTCTTTATAATAAAGGATATATTTATATAGATAAAGATAAGGGATATTGGACTAAGGATTATGAATATTCTAAGTTTATAATTCCGTCAGATATGCATGAAGTACTTTTAAATCAAGTAAAAGGAATGGGGGAAGTTAGTTATAGTATTTTAAAAACAATATCTATTTTTAAAAGTGCCGTCTCTTTAGATATGATTGGTAACTTTGTTGAGGCGCCTTATGATAATTTAGATAAAGCCGTTAAGGTTTTCATTTCTTCTGGAATACTGTGTAAAAAAATTGAGGATAGAGGATTTGTGTTTGATTTTTATAATAAGTTTCTTAAAAGTCTTATATATGAAAAAATCACAGAGGAAGATTCTGCGGCAATGCACAAATTAGCTGCAAAGGTACTTGAAACTCAATATGCAGAGGGTGGAACAGAATATATTGAGGAATTAATTTACCACTTAGAGAAATCTAAACAAGTGCAAAAGATAATTCATTATTATGTTAAAAATGCTGAGAATATGAGAGTGCTAAAAAATAGAAGTGGTGCAATAAAGAACTTAACTAAGGCTGTAGCCATAATGGACTATTCAGTGGACCAAGTTAAGAATGTTAAGATTATAATAGATCTTGCAGACTTACATGAACAAGAGGGAAATATGGAAGTAGCTATAAATTACTATTTATCAATACAAAAATACAAGGAAGACACTGAGCTTTCCCAGTATATAATAGATAGCTTAATTAAAGTGGCATCAGTGTTCCTAAGTAAAAATGATATAGATAGCACTGTTTATTATATTGGACAAGCACAGCTTATGCTTGAAAAAGCAGATTATATTTTAGGTATGCTTAAAGCCCAAAGTATATTGGCCTCCATATGTGACAGAAATCAAGAGTATGAAAAGGTACAAGATATATGTAATAGATGTATAGGGATGTGTATTGGAGAATATGAAGAGCTAAAAGTTATGTTTTACAATCATAAGGGATTAGCCTACCTAAGAAGCGGTAGAACAGATGAAGCGTTGCTAGTTTTTGAAGAGAATATAATGCTATGCATTAAATATAATAATATTCCTATATTATTAAAATCCTTAAATAATATAGGTGTTATTTATGGAGACTACTATCAAGAAGAGGATAAAGCTCTAATGGTTTTTTTAGAACTTAAGGAATTATGTGAAAAGAATAATATGAGTAGTAGCGAAATAGGCGCATTGATAAATATAGGCGCAACATATTTTTCAAAAGAGCAGTATGAAATATCCTTGCAATATTTTATTGAGTCACTGGAAAAGTGCAGAAAGTATGAAGACGAGCGCAGTATCTTTTATTGTTATACATCCATGGCCAGTGTGTACTTAAATTTAGGTGATTACGGGAATGCCTATAAGTATTATGAGATTTGCAATAAAGAGCTGGGTAAGTACCCAAATCAAGGAAAGGATATAGGGGAATTCTACCTTCTGGCCTCAGAGCTAAACTATAGGTTAGGAGATTTAAATAAAGCAAATTTTTATATTAATGAAGCACTTAGCATATATGAATATGATGAATCTGTATTCAAATGGAGAGCGGAGATTTTAAATGAATATATAAAGTTTTATTTGTTAGTGGATGGTGGAAACCTAAGCCAGGTTATTGAAAAGATAATAACCATAGCTAGTAAGGTATCATCTATGAGCAGTAGACTAAATATATTATATGATGCAATAATATTTTTGCATGAAAATCGCAGGCAGGAGCTTATGCCACCTGTTTTTACTGAAGTTAATAAAATTAATATTGATATAAAGGATCGTAGGGTATACGTTAAGAAGCTATATATTGATGCAGTACTAGATAAAAAGAAAAATAGTAAGGCTTTAAGTAAGGTTTTAGAATACTCCAAAAGATATAAAGAGATAGACATAAGTTGGAAAGTAAATACTGAGATTGGAAATTGCTATTTAGATAAGAAAGATTACTTATATGCAGTAATTTACTACTTTGAAGCCTGTGGCATATTAAAAGATATAATCTTACAAGTACCGTTAGAATATAGATTAACCTATATGAAACAAAACAACGCATTGAAGCCTTTTAATAGGTTTATATGTATCAATAATTATTATAAGAGTAATAAGAATACTACGATGATAGCTGAAGAAGTTATTAGTGTTAATGATGAAAAAGAGTTATCATATTTATTAGAGCAGGTAAATCATAAGGATATTTTAAATAACAAGAATTTTATAAAGTCTGTCAAGAAGATATATTCATCTTCTCTTCATGAAGATATTCACGATATAAGTGATGTATTAGAAAACTTACAGTCAGATAATGCAAAAAACTTAGAGCTTATAATTGACTACTTATCTTATATAACCTTAGCAACTAGAGGTACCATTATTATAAGTGACAATGACCAAGAGTTTAGAGTTATTGCATCTAGTGATAGAAGATACGAACTACCACAGGGTGAAGAAGTATTATTCAAAGCGTTAAGTCGGGAACGTCCAGTTTTAGTAACGGATGGATATGTAGACACAAATATAAATGGAGATAGAAGCTATAGCCATAATACCTTGAAAGCATCTATTTGCATTCCAATTATTATGGAAGGTACCAATGAAAAAGATTATTTCAAAAATGAAAGAAAAAGAAGAAATGGAAGTAATCATGTTGTTGGATATGTATATATAGAATCCAATAGGGTATTAAATAATATTAACAAAGAAAGCATGAAAGATTGCTTAGAACTTAGTAAGGTTATAGGTATAATACTTGAAAAGTATAAGCTTAGGTTAAGTTCATCTATAGATAAACTTACAGGGACTCTTACTAGGAAATATCTAGAGGAGGCATTAGATGAGCAAATTGAGGTGTCTAGCAAGGCAGGAAGCAAATTCTCTCTTATAATGTATGATTTAGATCACTTTAAAATGGTGAATGATAAGTTTGGACATAGAACAGGGGATTATGCTTTGAAAAGAGTTTGTGATGTTGTAATGTCCAATATTAGAGAAACAGATATTGTAGGAAGATATGGTGGGGAAGAATTTATTGTTATCCTTCCCAATACAGACATTAATGACGCCGAGCATGTAGCTGAAAAACTCAGAAGTAAAATTGAACAAGAAAAGATACTTGATAATAGACCCATTACTGTAAGTTTGGGTGTTGCAGAGTTCCCCCTTCACGGTGAATGGCAAGATGAATTAGTTGAGAGAGTAGACCAAGCTCTTTATGTTGCAAAGCATCAGGGGAGGAATAGGTATGCTATATGGAATAGTGAGTTTTCTAAAAAGGCAAAAAGAACAGATAGGCTTACTGGAATAATATCTGGTAATGTAATACAAGACCATAGAAATGTACTTGCCATGATAGAGTTGATTGAGCTCATAAACATAGACAAAACAAGAGAAGATAAAATATATAATTTGCTAGGTAGAATTATAGAAATTACAGAAGCACAAAAGGGTATTTTGTTTATTCTAGATAATGATAATTGTTTAGAGAAATATTCAAGAAAAGTTTTCGAAAATCAATGGATAAATATAGAGACTTACAATAAAGACATAATACAATCTGTAACTAATAGCAAGCAGGGAGTATGTAAGATAGATTGGGACATAATAACTGAGTACGATACAGTTACAGGTGTGCCAAATTGGCAGTCAATCATGGTTATTCCACTGATAAGAGATGATGTTGTAAAAGGGATTTTATACTTAACTGAATCCACTCAGACAAAAGAGTTTGGGGTTGAGGATTTTAATTTTGCCAGTACACTAGGTAAGATAATAGTCCCAATATTATAGAATGAACCCCATGGCAAGTTAGCTGCTATGGGGTTTAATCACGGACATTTAACAACATAGCAGATGATGATTTAATTATAAAAATATTATTTGTATTTGGAACTCTTAGGACAACATGAATTTTGTTATTTATATAGTATAGGTAAATTAAAAGAGAGGGAAACTAGATATAGATAAAATCAGTTGTTTTGTTAATATTTTGGAGTATAATGGAAGTAGATAGGTAACCACCACTTAGAAGGTGATGAGGTTATATAAAATCAAACATTTAACCATATGAAAGATGATGCTTTAACGACATTTTAAACTTTTGATTAAATAAAGGGGAGGATAAATATGAAATTTACCATAGGAAGTATATATCATGGATTTAAGTTAACCCAGGAGAAAAATATAAAAGAGTTAAATTCAGTGACAAGATTATTTGAACATGAGAAAAGTGGTGCAAGGTTATTACATATAGAAAATGATGATGACAACAAGGTATTTTCTATAGGATTTAGGACACCACCTAAAAATAGTAATGGACTCCCACATATTCTTGAGCATTCAGTACTTTGTGGGTCTAGAAAGTTTCCAACAAAGGAGCCTTTTGTAGAGCTAATAAAAGGATCACTAAATACATTTTTAAATGCAATGACTTTTTCTGATAAAACTATATACCCTTTAGCCAGTAAAAATGAAAAAGACTTTTTTAATCTTATGGATGTATATTTAGATGCAGTTTTTTATCCAAACATATATTCGCAGCCAGAAATATTAATGCAAGAAGGTTGGCATTATGAGTTAGAAAATAAGGAAGACAAACTCACTTATAAAGGTGTAGTTTATAATGAAATGAAGGGTGCATTTTCTTCTCCAGAGGGTTGTCTTATG
Source organism: Clostridium sp. CS001 (assembly GCF_020443565.1). Taxonomy (GTDB): domain Bacteria; phylum Bacillota; class Clostridia; order Clostridiales; family Clostridiaceae; genus Clostridium_AD. The sequence goes on along the minus strand of NZ_JAIZZN010000015.1, from coordinate 47,426 downwards.
CGTAAGATTCAAGAATCCTTATTTCCAAACACTCCTTATGGCGTAGAATCTGGTGGAGATCCAGAGTTTATTCCAGATTTAACACAAGAAGAGTTTATAGAGTTTCATAAAAGATATTATCATCCATCAAATAGCTATATATTCCTATATGGGGATGGAAACATTGATAAGCAGCTACAATTTATTAACGAAGAGTATTTAAAGGCTTTTGATAGAATTGTAGTGGATTCAGCTATCAATCTTCAAAAACCTTTTAGCAGTATGAAAGAGGTTAAAGTAGAATATCCTATTTCTTGCGATGATGAAGAGAAAGATAAAACTTACTTAAGTATGAACTTTGTATCAGGGGATAATATTAGTAAGCCTGAGCTCCATTTAGCTTTTGAGATTTTAGAGTATTTGTTACTAGAAAGTGCTGCTGCCCCTTTGAAGAAAGCGCTTATAGATGCAAATCTTGGCAAGGATGTATTCGGAAGTTTTGATAATAGTATATTGCAACCAGTATTTAGTATAGTGGTGAAGAACTCAAATGAAAGTGAGAAAGAAAGATTTAAAGAAATTGTGTTTAAAACCTTAAAGGACTTAGTTAAAAATGGTTTAGATAAAAAATTAATAGAAGCTTGTATAAACATAACAGAGTTTAAATTAAGAGAAGCTGATTTAGGTGGATTTCCAAAAGGCTTGTTCTATTATATAACTAGTATGGATAGCTGGCTTTATGATAAAGACCCAATTATGCATTTAGAATATGAAGAATACTTGAGCAAAATAAAGGCAGCGCTAACCACTAATTATTTTGAAGACCTTATAGAGAAGTATTTAATAAATAATACTCATAGTTCTATGGTTATTTTGAATGGTAAGAAAGGTTTAGCAGAGCAAAAATCTAAGATTGTAGAAGAAAAACTAGAAAAATTCAAAAAGGGCCTTTCAGAAGATGAATTAAAGAATATTATGCAAGGAACAAAAGATCTTAAGGAAAGACAAATGACACCAGACAGCAAGGAAGTTCTTGAAACTATTCCACTACTAGAACTCTCAGATATTGAAGAGCAGGTAGAGCACTTACCTTTAAAAGAAAAAGAGGAGCAAGGAGTAAAGGTACTTTCTCATGATATATTTACTAATAAAATTGCATATATAAACATATTATTCGATGCTAAAAAAGTAGATATGGAACTGCTCCCTTATATAACACTACTATCAACAATGCTTGGAAGGGTAAACACAGAGAGTAATAATTATTCTGATTTATCCAATGAAATTAATATCCATACTGGAGGTATTCATTTTACTACAGATGTATATGGAGACAATGAAGATTACGAAAAATACAGCCCTAAATTTGTTATAAAGACTAAAGCTTTAGTACCAAAGCTACCTAAGTTATTTGAGATTATGGCAGAGATAATTAGTACTACTAAATTTGATGAAAAGAAACGTTTGAAAGAGTTAATCCAGCAATTAAAATCAAGACAGGAAATGAAAATTATAGATAGAGGACATATTACAGCGGCAGGAAGACTTACTTCTTACTTCTCACCGGCTTCAGCTTATATAGAAAAGACTTCAGGAATTGCCTTCTATAAGTTTATCGATGAAATTGAAAAAGACTTTGATAACAAGGCGGAAAAAATTATTGAAAACTTAAAGAAAGTGTCAAAACTTATATTTAACAAGGATAATATTATGGTAAGTGTTACAGGTGAAGAGGACATATATGCTGCATTTGCTATGGAGCTTCCAAAGATAGTAAATATATTAGGCGAAGAAAAATTGCCAGATGCACAATGTAACTTTGAGTTAAGCAAAAACAATGAAGCATTATTAACATCCTCAGATGTTCAATATGTAGCTAAAGGTTATAACTTCATTAAAAAAGGTTATGAGTACAAAGGACAGATGCTAGTGCTTAAAACTATAGCAAGCTTAGATTACCTATGGAATAGAGTACGTGTGCAAGGTGGCGCATATGGTGGCTTTGCAAACATAGTTAGAAGTGGAAACATAGTCTTTGTATCCTATCGTGATCCAAACGTTAAAGAAACTTTAACAGCTTACGACGGAATAGTGGATTATATAGGAACCTTTGAAGCCTCAGAAAGAGAAATGACTAAATACATTATAGGAACCATCAGTGAGCTTGATTCACCATTAACACCTTCCATGAAGGGTGAAAGAGCTACAGCATACTATATAAGAGGTATTTCTCAGGAGCAAAGACAAAAGGAAAGAAAAGAAGTATTAAGTACAAAGCCTGAAGACATTAAGTCCTTTAAAGCAATGCTTGCAGATATTACAAAAGAAAACTGTTATTGTGTTCTAGGAAATGAAAGCAAACTTAAAGATAATAAAGAAATATTTGATAACTTAGTGAACGTATTTAAATAATGAATGTATTTAAATAATAAGAAGGTGCCTTGTGGCACCTTTTTTAAAGCAATAATAGTGCTACCCACGTGGCAAGTGGCATCCATTAAAAGGTAAATAGGAATCAAGAGGTTTATATTAAATTTTCTGAAATATAGAAGATAAACACAAGTATTTGTAGTATATTATTAAGTAAGTATAAAATAAAGATTTAAGATAAAGGGGGCAAACTTTTATGGCTATTAAAGCACTTTTCACATATGACTACGGTAGGGATAAAACGAAGGATATAGAATCTCTTGGATATGATATAAAGGTAGTGAATGAGCAAGATCTCATTTATAGTGAAGATTTAGGTGAGGTAGAAGTTTTAATTTGTTATGACCCTTTCAAAACCCTAGACATAAAAGAAATGAAAAAGTTAAAATGGATTCAATTATCTAGTGTAGGCATTGATCAAGTGCCCATAGACTATATTAAAAATACCTCTATTATAACCACTAATAATAATGGTGGCTACAGTATACCTATGGGAGAGTGGATTATATTAAAAGCCCTAGAGCTGTTTAAAAATAGTAAGGGGTTATATGAAAATCAGGCTAAAAAGAAGTGGAAGATGGATACAGGGATACTTGAAGTCTATGGTAAAACTATAGGCTTTATAGGAACAGGTACCATAGCAGTAGAGGCAGCAAAAAGATTCCAAGGCTTTGGAGTAAACATATTAGGTGTAAATACAAATGGTAGAGATGTTGACTTTTTTAATAAATGCTATGCTATGAGTGACCTAAATGAAATGTTAAGGTTATGTGATGTTGTGGTGTGCACAATACCTTATACTAAGGCTACTCATCATTTAATTGATGAATATAGATTTAAAATAATGAAGGTGGGAGCATTTTTTATAAATGTATCTAGAGGTAGCATTGTGGATGAAAGTTCTCTAATTGAGAATTTAAGAAGTGGTAAACTAGCAGGGGCTGCTTTAGACGTTTATGAACAAGAGCCTTTAAAACAGGAGAGCCAACTATGGGATTTAGATAATGTTATATTAACTTCACATAATTCTTGGATGTCAGAGATGAGAAATGAGAGAAGATTTAACATTATATATGATAATATGAAGAGGTATATACAAGGTGAAAAACTAATAAATGTGGTAGATTTAAAAAGAGGATATTAGAAACTTGCTATTTTCAACTTGCCACTTACCACGTGGGTGGCACTATATTTTAAGGAGGCACAAAATGAGAGCAGAAATATTAGCAGTAGGTACAGAGATATTGCTTGGGGATATTGTAAACACAAATGCACAATATATTGCCAAGAGACTTGCAGATTTAGGCATATCAGTATATCATCAGTCGGTGGTTGGAGATAATCCAGAGAGGCTTTTAGAAGCTTATACATTAGCCTTTAGCAGAGCCGATTTAGTTATAGCCACTGGAGGGCTTGGACCTACAAAGGATGATTTAACTAAGGAAGTAGCCTTTGAATTTTTTGGAAAAGAAAGTGTAGTAAGTGAAGCTTCTTTAAAGATTCTTAAGAGTCATTTTAAAGACATTAATAGACCTATGACTGAAAATAATTTAAAGCAGGCGTATTTCCCTGAGGATGCTATTATTCTTCCTAATAATAATGGCACAGCACCAGGGTGCATAATAGAGGAAGATGGTAAGACAGTTGTACTTTTACCTGGTCCACCGAGAGAAATGAAACCAATGTTTGAGGAAGCCGTAGTTTCATACCTTCAAAAATTTCAGCAAGGCGTTTTGGTGTCAAAGGTGCTTAGAGTTGTTGGTGTGGGTGAGAGTAGCGCAGCAGAGCTGCTAGAAGATATATTAGATAATCAAACAAATCCAACAGTAGCACCTTATGCAAAAGATGGAGAAGTAACCTTTAGAATTACAGCAAAGGCTGACACCCATGAAGAAGGCGAAAAACTTATTGAGCCAATGGAAGCAGAAATTCGCAGCAGATTAGGAAGTAACATTTATGGTGAGGGTGAAACAACTCTAGAAGGTGTACTTAGTGAGATGCTTGTAAATAAGAAATTAACTATAGCTACTGCTGAGTCTTGCACAGGTGGGATGGTAGCAAGTGTACTTATAAATTATCCAGGGATATCTTCTGTGTTTATGGAAGGTGCTGTAACTTATAGTAACGAGGCCAAGATTAGTAGATTAGGAGTAAAGGCAGAGACTTTAGATAAATATGGTGCTGTGAGTAGCGAAGTTGCAGGAGCGATGGCACAAGGCATAGCAAAGACTGCAGGTACGAATATTGGACTTTCTACAACAGGTATTGCAGGCCCGGAGGGTGGTAGTGAAGAAAAACCAGTAGGCCTTGTATATGTAGGGTTATGCATAAATGGTGAGGTTAAAACTAAGATGCTTAGGTTATCTGGTGATAGACAGAGAATACGTCAAAGGGCAACTATGCAATTATTAGACTGGCTTAGAAGAGAGTTATTATAGATTAAGATAACCTAAGATATAACTAAAGAAAAGGATGGGGATTATGAATAATAAGGAAATAAATATATGTTTAGTGGGATTTGGAAATGCAGCAAAGGAATTTTGTAGGATGTTAATAACTAAAAGCCTGGACATTAAAAATAGCACGGGTTATGACGTTAAAGTTACTGCTATTGCAGGTAGATCAAAGGGCTCTATTATAAATTCAAATGGAATAAACTTAGAAAAAGCTCTATATGAAGCTGAAGTGATTGGAAAGTTCGATGTTAACGCAGAGGATGCTGTGAAAATGGAAACCCTACAGGTTATTGAAAACTCCAAGGCTAATGTACTAGTTGAATTAAGTACCTTGTCAATTTATGATGGGCAACCAGCCATAAATCATATTGAAACTGCTTTTGAAAAAGGGATGCATGTTATCACAGGGAACAAAGGTCCTATAGCTTGGAAATATCAAAAACTACGAGATAATTCAAAAGAGAGGGGATTGCAGTTTTTATATGAAACTACTGTAATGGATGGAACCCCCATCTTTAACTTTGTTAAATACACACTACCAGGATGTAAGGTTTTATCTTTTAAAGGTATACTAAACTCCACTACAAATTTTGTGCTAGAGGAAATGGAAAGTGGAAATAGTTATGAAGATGCTATTAAAGAAGCTAAAAGAAGAGGCTTTGCTGAAGAAGACCCTTCTATGGATATAGATGGATGGGATGCAGCAGCAAAAACTGCAGCACTTTTAAATGTGTTAATGGACACAAATATAAACCCTACAGAAATTGATAGACAAGGAATTGCAGATATTACTCTAAAAGATATAGAAGAGGCAAATGAAAAACAATGCAAAATTAAGCTGCTATGTGAAGGATATATAGAGGATAATATAGCAAAAGGTAAAGTACACCCAGTTTATATAAGTAACAAAGATATACTAAGCAATATAGATGCTACATCTTCTATATTGGGTATAACAACAGATTTAATGGGAGAAGTGCAAATAATAGAAAAAAATCCTGAAATTCAGCAGACTGCTTATGGGATATATAGTGACTTGCTTACGCTTATAAAGGGTTTATAAACATAAAGGCACATATCAACTTGATATGTGCCTTAAAAAACTACTAGAAATATATGTTGCGCATTCTGCGTTATAAACTTTATTTAGTAACAGGTGGAACGAAAACTCTAGCTGCAAGCTCAGTATCTAGCATATAAAGGCTTGTAGGGTCATCTTTGATTCTTTTAAGTCTTTTTATAAGACCGCTAAAGTTAGCTTCTTCCTCAACTTGTTCATCAATAAACCACTTAAGTAGACTTATAGTAGCATGTTCCTTTTCTTCTGTAGCTATGTCAGTAAGGTTATAAATCTTGCTTGTTACAATTTTTTCATGGTCATAGGCTATTTCAAAAACATCAAGAATTGATTTATAATCAATTTGAGGGTCAGGCATGCCTTCTAAGACAACTCTTCCGTTCATTTCATTTACGTAATTATAAAATTTCATAGCATGAAATTTTTCTTCCTCAGCTTGAACTGTAAAAAAGTTAGCAATGCCATCAAAATCTTCTGCGGCGCAATAGGCTGCCATGGCTAGGTAAATGTGTGCAGAATAAAATTCAAAGTTTATTTGTTTATTTAGTTCCTTAAATAATCTTTCGCTTATCATAATATAATCCTCCTCGTATTTCTAAGGTACAAAATACTGATTACACCTTTAGAAATTTTAATTTATAATGTTATTATTTAATTGTTAATAATTATTTCTAACTAATGATAAATATTAACTGATATTCATAGTATACACCAAATGTACCATTGTGTAAATATATTGAATATATTATGGTTATATTTACATAAGAGCCTTACAAAGTAGTTTATGGCAATAATTTTTCTAAATTTATAATTCCTGCACCTTGCATATACTTTGGGAAATTTATTAAACTGCAAGATAGTTTTAGCAGTGCTAGTGTATCTTTGAAGCATAGGTTTTTATTGTTCTCATAAAGCAAGGCACATATACCACTTATAAAAGCTGCAGAACAAGAAGTTCCTGTGTAAGAGGTGTATAAATTAGTAATATGTGGAGGATACAATTTCATACCGTTCTTTTCAGAGATAAATTTTGTATCTGAAGTCAAGGAACAAATATCAACACAAGCAGCAATCAAATTTGGTTTATCAAGTTTTTGATAAGGTCCACAAGAAGAATATTCATATATCTTTGGATCTTTAGTGCTATCGTAGCCACCTACAGTGATACAATTGGCAAGGGTTGAGATACCACGGATAGAACTTTTTATATTGTTACTGCTCCCACTTGGGACTATTATTACTAGATTCTTTGATACTGCAAGCTCAAAAAGTGTTGAGAATAAAGAAAGTACAAATTCATTAGTTTCCAGGGTTTCAAAAGGAAGACAGAGAACTTTAATATTGAAATCACTACTTTCATTTATTAAGGTTTCTAATGAAAACAGAATATCAGATATAAAGCCCTTTCCTAGTTTATTAAAGGCTTTAATCATGTAAAGATGGCTTTCTTTTGCAACTCCTTTGTACATACCCTTTGAACCATAGCCACTACCACAAATAAGTCCACTGATAAAGGTTCCGTGACCATTATCATCGTAAGGATAGTTTAGATTATTTACAAGGTCTACAAATTTTTTAATTTTATTGCTAGGGTTTAATAAATCACAATGGGGATAAACACCACTATCAATGATTCCAATTCCAACGCCTTTCCCAGTGAGCTCATAGTTACTTTGAAAGGATATGCCATTAGAAGATAAAATACTATTACCACATAAATGAGCATAAGAATCAAAACATATATATGTTATCTGTGGATATTCTAACAATCTATCAATAGCACTTGGGGTTAAGATAGCACAAATACAGCTTATGGAGGGGATGTGCCTTAGGATATCGCATTTTAAGGATTTGATTTTGTTAAGGGTTTTTATCTCAAGGGATTTGCAATATATTATTACCCTATAGTTCTCATATAGCTTACTGAGCAAAGAGTGTCGTAAGGTAGGATCCAATTTATTCTTAAAGGAAAACATACATGCCTCCTAATATATTGTTACATTATTATAGTATATGCAAAGGTTCAAGATATGTTAATGAAAAAAAAGAATAAAACCGCTAGGTTTTATTCTTTAGGAGCTTCTAGTGAAAATATTTCTTTGCACATGTCAAAGAATGCATTAGCAATTGGAGTCAAAGTACGTTTTGAGTTAACAATTAAATACAAGTTTCTTTTTAAAAGTAAATCTGCAATTTTACTTATCTTAATCTTGCTACTATCAATATAGTCAAGACATATTTTCTCTGAAATTATAGATACGCCAGTACCTAACTTTACAAGCTGAAGAAGGTTGTCTAAGTTATTAACTTCACAAAATATATTTAGAAGTTTTGGGTTTATGCCTTTTGCTTCTAGTGCTGTATAAAGAGTACTTCTAGTTGCAGAGTTTTTTTCTCTAATTATAAGTTTGTATTTTAACAAATCATTTAAAGTTATTTCATCAGGGATATTTAGGTCAGTACTAGATACTAAAACCAAATCATCCTCCATAAGTTTATAACTTTTAATTTTTGAATTTTCAATGGTAGAGCCAACCATAGCGATTTCACAGTCAAGATCTAAAATAGACTTTATTATATCTCCAGAACTTTGCTCCGTAATGTTGAAGCGAACATCCGGATAAAGTCCACTAAATTTCTTTATAAGATCAGGCACCAATGAGTTACAAGGTGTAGTGCTAGCTGATAAATTAAGCTTTCCAGATATATTAGTATTAAAATCAGAAAGATTAGAAATTGCATTATTGCGAGTGCTTATTATATTAATTGCGTATTCTAAAAAAGATTCGCCCGCAGGGGTTAAGAAAACTTCTTTAGAAGTCCTGTCAAATAGTTGAACATTTAATTCTCTTTCTAAACTAGATATATGAGAACTTATTGTGGGTTGGGATAAGAAAATTGTATTAGCAGCCTTAGAGAAACTTTTGAATTTGGCAACGCTAATGAAGGCTTCAATTTGTTTAAAATCCATACATGATCCTCCTAATAAGGTTATTATTTACAAGCAATAATGAATAAACGTTAGCTTGAAGCATTAACATTTATACCATGCAGTGTACATTTATAATTATGATGGTATCTATAGATAATATCAATAGGTATTTTGAAAATAACTTAAAAAAATATATAAAAAAATAGAAAGAGATTATTACCCTTTCCATTTAAATACTACTATACCTACAATCATAATAGCAATGCCAACATACTTAGTTACGGCAAACTTAATTTGTGTGGCTCCAAACATTCCAAAGCTATCAATTATACCAGCAGCTAATAGTTGAGCAACTAGTATAGTTGCAATGGAATAGGTTGGTCCAAGGCTAGAAATGCCTTTCATAACAGTAAATATAATTATTGCACCTAAAGCGCCACCTAATAGATATATCTTATTAACTTCTTTTATAACTTTTAAGTTACCATTGCCAGCTATAAGAAGAATTACTAAGGTGACAATGAAACCAGTTCCTTGAACGATAACGTTAGTTTCCCAAAGACCCACCTTTTCACTTACTCTAGTGTTAAAAACGCCTTGGAGACTCATGCATATACCTGCAATTATAGAAAATACTAAACCCAATTACAATCACACTCCTCTGAGTTAGTTTGCCCAGAATGTATTGTAATATGAAAAAGATAGGTTTAAATTTTATGAAGGTTAATATCCATTATCTTGTCTTTCATGATTAATATTGTTCTTATGTAAATATGCATTTTCAATATCTTCTGTGGAGAATCCTAGGCTGTTACCTAGACTAAGGAAGTTTTGAAAGATAATTAAGTAATTATCAAGTGAAGAACAAACTATAAAGTCAGTGATGTTTGTATATAAGGTTAAAAATTGCTCAGATAATTCAAAAGCAATATGGTTAACATTTAAAGTTATAGCTTGAAAGTTTTTTTCTAGTCCTATGCTCAATATAAAATGAATACAATCAACATACTCCTCAAGGATTATATCCTTACTTGAAGCTTTTTTTGTGCTCCAAAACTTAAAACAACGGGTTTCATTTGCTAGCTCGCCTAGTTCAACTTGAAGAGCCAGTATTTTTTTATGTAATAAGGGCATGCCCTCAAGGTTATGCTCTGTTTCAATTCGTTTATCTAAAGTATTTTGCATTTGGAATAATCTTTGTAAATTCATATCTGAACCGCCTTTATCCTAAATTGTATGTTTTATAAATCATATCTTTTAACTATCATTTGGTTTTTATCATTTATAGGTTTCAAAAGTTCCACAGCATTTATTGTTATAGTTTCATTGAAGTTTTCATACTTAAGCAATTCACAAGCGGAAAAGTACTCATTATCAGACCACTCTCTGTCAGCAAAAGTTGTACTAGCTAGTGAAATATGCAAGTTCCAGTTTTCAATGTCTTGCCTAACTTTAAAACCCTGTGATTTTAAAATAGAATTAATATTTTTAGATAATTCATAAATAGTACCTTTATTTTCAATATTTAAGTTTACAGACTTATAGGGAGGGTCAAAACAAATTGCCCCCTTTATTTCAACCTGAAATTTAGTGTAATCCTTAAGAATATTTCTAAGGGAAATATCTAAAGTCTGAAGATCAGGGTCGTCTATAGTTTCTATGGTTATATGAAGCAATGGCAAGTTTGTGTAAGAGCCGTACAGGTTATATTTTTTACAGATTGCCTTTTGTAAAGATTCCATAGCTTTATAAGAAACATCATCAAACAAGCAAACTAAGTAATAAATCATTTTATCCCCCTCCGAATCCAAAACATGAAGTTATATTCTTAATAATCTCGAAGATTATAAACTTTAACTGGCATTTCTTTTTTATTAGTAACTTGTCGCCATAGCTCAAGTCTAGAAATCTTTGCAAATTTAAAAAACTCATCTTGTTTTATTGAGTCATCAATATAGAGTTTTCCTAAGCTATGTGATTTTTTAATAACATGATTTGCATTAGCTAGTAGTATATTTAAATTAATATTATCATTATTCTTGTCTACATTAAAACCATGTAAATCTAAAGTATCTGTAATACTTCTTGCTAAACGGAAGATATACCCTTTATCTTCAACCTTAAGATTAACCTGGCTAAGATTTTCACTTAAGTTAATAGTGTTATTTATGTCCACCTTGAATCTTTTATAAGGATTTATAATTTTAGAAATGACCAAATCTAATTTTTCTAAATCAGGATTTGTAATAGCGCTTACAGGTATATAAAGGTTAGGAGAGTTCTTGTATAGTTTATATTTTCTGCAAACATCTCTTTGAATATTTTGAATTATAGAATTAGATTCATCATCAAATAACGCAACTAAAAAGTATTTCATATTCTTCCTCCAAGTAAAGTTAATAACCAAAATTGGTCCCTGTTATTTTAATTAAATTATACCTGTATTATAACATATTTTTTGAGTTTTGTATTTCTTATGTAAACTTATGTATAAAGGCTACAATCAAAGTTTATGAAGGCAAAAGTATGGAAACATAGAAATATATTCATTTATAATTATTAGCATAATTTATTTTAATTATGCTAATAATAGCTTTGTAATTAATTAAGGAGGTGCTTTATTATGAAACATAATGACAGTATTGGTTGCATCGTAAGTGAATGTAGTTACCACTGCAAAGATGATAATTATTGTACTTTACAAAAAATCGAAGTTGTAAAGCATGAAGCAGTTGCTAAAAATCAGCAATGTACAGATTGTGGAAGTTTTAAAGCAGAGTAATAATATAAAAATCACCCGTATTTTACGGGTGATTTTTATATTATTTGCAAATTAATTAGGAGCATCCTTAGAAATCCTGTATTTAACAAAATAATATGGTTTCACATTTGTAAAATAAATGTTAGAATATAATGTAGTTATGATATAATTAAATAGTATATAGAAAATAAGAACAACTTAATATATAATGTTAGTGAGGATGATACAAATATGGATAAATTGGTAATCAATGGAGGAAAGCATATATGGGGTCAGGTAGAGATAAGCGGTGCTAAAAATGCAGCAGTGGCAATTTTACCAGTAGCGATAATTGCAAGTAAGGGTAAATGTATCATTGAAAATATTCCTGATATAGAGGATGTTAATTGTATTGAAAGAATATTAGAAAGTTTGGGTTGCAAAATTAAAAGAGACAAAAACTCAGTTGATATAGATAGTACAAACATAAACAGCATAGATGCTAATTCAGAGGACGTAAGAGCAATGAGAGCATCTTATTATTTGATTGGGGCACTTTTAGCTAGGTTTAAAAAGGCCAACGTAGATCTTCCAGGGGGCTGCCCTATAGGTGAAAGACCTATAGATCAACACATAAAAGGGTTTGAGGCGCTTGGAGCAACGGTAATTATTGAAAACGGTGCTGCAAAAGTTCAAGCTGATAAGTTAATTGGAACTAGTATTTATTTTGATGTTGTTAGCGTAGGTGCCACAATAAACGTCATGACAGCTGCAACCCTTGCAGAGGGTACAACAATTTTAGAGAATGCTGCAAAAGAACCACACGTTGTTGACGTAGCTAATTTTTTAAATTCTATGGGGGCAAATATTAAAGGTGCAGGTACTGATGTTATAAGAATCATAGGTGTAAAAGAATTAGCAGGATGTAGCTATAGTGTAATCCCAGATCAGATTGAAGCAGGAACCTTTATGATAGCAGCGGCTGCTTGCGGTGGGGAAGTAACTATAAATAATGTTATTCCAAAACATCTTGAATCAATTTCTGCAAAGCTTATTGAAATGGGAGCGGAGGTACATGAAGGTGGGGATAGTGTTACGGTTAAGTCTCAACGTAGACTAAAGGGTGTAAATATAAAAACACTGCCTTATCCAGGATTTCCAACGGATGTGCAACAACCAATGAATGCATTGTTATGCATTTCAGAGGGCAGAAGTACAATAAATGAAAGCATATATGAATCTAGATTTAAGCAAGTAGATGAATTAAGGAAAATGGGCGCAAATATAGAAGTCAATGGTACTATTGCTACAGTAGAGGGTGTAGATAAACTTACAGGTGCAGTTGTAACAGCTTCAGATTTAAGAGCAGGAGCAGCTTTAGTTATAGCAGGGCTTATTGCAGAGGGTACTACGGAAATCTTAGGCATAGAGCATATTGATAGGGGATATCCAAACATAGAAGAAAAGTTTAGAAGCATAGGGGCAGACATAAGGAGAGTTACCGTATAACAATTTCAAATTAAAGGAGACAATTATGATTTTTTGCCCATTATATAGTGGAAGTAGCGGAAATAGTATATTTGTAGCTTCACAAAACACAAGAATTTTAGTAGATGCTGGTATGCCAGGAAAAAGCATCGAAAGTGCACTAAAACAAATAGATCAAAATCCTAATCAAATAGATGGTATTTTTATTACTCATGAACATTCTGACCACATAAAGGGTGCAGGAATTATTTCTAGAAAATATGACACACCTATATATGCCAATGAAAATACATGGAGAGCTATGGAAGGCAAAATAGGTAAGATAAAGGAAAGCAATATAAAGATTATTGAAGATAATTATGTAGACATAAAGGACATGCATATAGTAAATTACAATATATCACATGATGCAGCTGCACCTGTAGGTTTTGCTTTATACAGTGGAAAAAAGAAGGTATGTATAGCTACAGATTTAGGTTATTTTTCAGAAGAAGTAGAAAATATGATAAAAGATGCAGATGTGATTTTACTTGAGAGTAATCATGATGTGGAAATGGTTAAGTTTGGCCCTTATCCCTATCCCTTAAAAAGAAGAATATTAAGTGATGTGGGGCATTTATCTAATGAAGCATGTGGAAAGGCTATAGTTAAGATAATGAATGATAAACAAAAGCATATTATTTTAGGACATTTGAGTAAGACTAATAATTACCCTGACTTAGCTTACCAAACAGTGGTTAGTGTACTTAAAGAGAATTATATTGAAGTAGGTAGGGACATTTCTTTAAATTTAGCTAGAAGAGATATGCCAAGTGATGTAATTGATTTTTAAAGGGGAGACAAAACATGAAAAAAGTTATTAAAATATTATTGTGTTTATTGTTAGTTATTTCAACAATAGGATTTCTAGGCTGTGAAAAGAAGGATAAGAAAAGTGTAACAAATAATAAAAAACTTGAAAATCTAAAACTTCCACTAGGAGAAGATGATTTTATTCAATTTAGTATTTATTTTGATGGATCTAGAGATGGTACTACTATGCAATTAATTAAAGATGATAGAATGCTTAACAAAGAAGAGCTTATTGGGGAAACAATTATGCAGGAAATAATAAAAGGTCCTACTGTAAAAAGTGATCTAAATCCAATACTTCCTAAAGAAACTAGGCTATTAAGCTTTTCTATTAAGGATAATATTGCTTATGTGAACTTAAGTAAAGAAGCTAAAGTGAGCATGACGCAAATAAAGGAAAAAAGCTGTCTAGAGGGTATTGTGGCCTCACTGACTCAATTGCCGACTGTAGAAAAGATTAAAATTACAATGGAAAACAAAGACATAGATACTATAGGTGGAAATTTTGATATATCAAAACCCTTTGGTAAAGGCGAAATGATTCCAATTAAAAAGTAGACGTATAATATCAAAATAGATGATAATAGTACATTTAATTTAAATGTTTTAAACATATATGTTGAAAACTAACTAAATGTTTATTATAATAATGGAATATAACAAAATATATTATGATTTGAAGGAGACTATAAAATGGCTTTATATAAAGAGTGGACAGATATGGTGGTTGATTATGTTAAGCGTAGAGGAGAACCTGCGTTTTGGCAAGAATATGGGGAAGTAGAAAAGCGTATTTATACTAAGTTGCTATCAAACCACAAAGATGAAGTAAAAGGTACAATTGAAGAGCTTGCAAAGCATTTCGATGTATCAAACATATACTTTATGGGATTTATTGATGGAATAAACGACAGCCTTTTGCAATCAGTAGAATTAGAAGCGACTGAGGCTGACACAAATATAGACTTTAAAATAGATTTTGAAAAACTTTATTTTAATATGCTAGACGCAAAAGCAGATTATCTATATGAACTTCCACAGTGGGAAGGAATATTCTCAAAGGAAAAAAGAAAAGAAATTCAAAGAGCATACAGAGATTCTAAGATGGTAGTTAATGAAGATAAGATTGGAAGAAATGACGCTTGCCCATGTGGAAGCGGAAAGAAATATAAGAAATGTTGTGGAAAGTAATTACATAAGATTATAAAGAAACCTTGCACTTTGTGCGAGGTTTTTTTAATTTTGAGTTTTATTGGATATGTTCGGAATATAATAATGTAGGTGCAGTATGTTAAAGATTGTGTAAGACATTGATTAGAAAAAAACATATAAAAAGACTATTGACCACAGTGGTCAATGATGCTAAAATGATATTAGCATATATTGTAATATCTATAGAACATCTATAGCTTGCGAAAGGGGAGGGTGATTTGTTTTCAAAGTTTTTAAACTTAAACCCAGAAAAACAGGAGAAGATATTAAGTGCAACTATTAAAGAGTTTGCAGATAAAGGTTTTGAGAAGGCATCAACAAATGAAATTGTAAAAGAAGCAGAAATATCAAAAGGGATTTTATTTCACTATTTCAAAAATAAGAAGAATCTTTTTCTATTTGCATATGATCATTTTATAGAACTTTGCATGAATGAATTCTTTATAAAGGTTGATACAGATGAAACAGATCTATTTATTAAACTTCGTCAAATAGCATCCTTTAAACTGGAGCTTGGTCATAAATACTCAATGATTTTTAAATTCTTTGAAGTGGCAATAGCAGAAGAATGTAATGAGGTAAAAAGTGAAATAGAACAAAGAAAGAAAACCCTTATTGAGAGTAATTACAGTAAAATATTTAATAATATTGATGTATCCAAGTTTCGTGATGGATTAGATGTAAGTAAGTCTATGAATATTATAATGTGGACACTTGATGGGTTTGGAACAAGTGAATTAGAAAAGGGAAGAGCACCGGGTTCTAAAGGGCTTGACTATGAAAAATTGTTTGCAGAAATGGATGCTTATTTAGATATATTTAAAACTTCTTTCTATAAATAATATTAAGGTGACACATATATTTTAATTAAACATAAAGAATTACAAGGAGGATTTAAAAATGAATGTTATTGAAATCAAAAATCTGACTAAAAATTATGGCAAGGCAAGAGGAATTACAGATGTGAGTTTCAATGTTTACGAGGGAGAAATTTTCGGATTTATCGGACCAAATGGTGCAGGGAAATCGACGACTATAAGGACATTATTATCACTTATTTATCCCACGTCCGGTAGCGCTACAATTTTTGGTAAGGACTGCATTGAATTTGGTCCTGAGATAAAAAAAGAAATAGGATATCTACCATCGGAAGTTTTTTATTATGATAATATGAAGGTTATTGACTTACTTAAGTATTCAGCTAGCTTTTACAAAAAAGACTGTAGCAAGAGAATTACTGAACTGGCAGAGATAATGGACCTTGATCTTAATAAAAAAATTGATGATTTATCCTTTGGTAATAAAAAGAAAGTTGGTATTGTCCAAGGATTACTACATGAGCCTAAACTTATTATACTAGATGAACCTACTAGCGGACTTGACCCACTTATGCAGCAAAAGTTTTTTGACTTGCTTGAAGAGGAGAATAAAAAGGGTGCAACAATATTGCTATCTTCTCATATTCTAGGCGAGGTTCAAAGATTATGTAATCGTGTTGCTATTATTAAAGAGGGAAAAATAATAAAGGTTGAAAAGATAAGTACCTTGCAAGAAAATAACCATAAAAAGTTTAAAATAGAGATAAAATCAAAAATAGAGGATAATTATTTTAACCTCAGTGGAGTTAGTGCTTTAGAAATAAAAGATAGCACAATAAGCTTTTTATTTAGGGGCGATATTAACTTAATTATGAAAAAGATTTCCGAAATAGAAATAGCTAATCTTTGGATTGAAGAGCCAGATCTTGAAGAGATCTTTATGCATTACTATGAAAAGGAGGACTAATAGCTATGAATATGTTTCTACACGAAATGAAAGCTTATAGAAAATCCACTATCATATGGACGTGCTCTTTAGTTGCTATTATTGCTCTTTTCTTGTCAATATATCCATCCTTTGCTAAAGAAGCGGATGCATTTAAAAAGTTAATGGAAGGATTTCCAGAGCCAGTGAGAAAAGCATTTGGACTCTCCGTCGACAGTATGTCTTCTATGATAGGGTTTTACTCCTATACATTTTTATATATAACTCTGTGTGGAGCCATTCAGGCTATGAACCTGGGTACCTCTATTTTATCAAAGGAAGTTCGGGAAAAAACCGCAGATTTCCTTTTAACAAAACCAGTTACTCGTGCACAGATTATAACATCAAAGCTTTTGGCAGCGGTAACCTCATTGGTAATTACAAATGTAATCTACTTAACGGTTGCAAGCATTATGGCATCAACTGTAAAGGTAGAAGATTATAGTTATAAGATATTTTTTATGGTTTCTATTACATTGTTTTTCATTCAACTTATATTTCTTACACTCGGAGTTTTAGTTTCTGTTTTATCCCACAAGATTAAATCAGTATTACCTACTTCCCTTGGCACTGTATTTGGGTTTTTCATTGTTTCAATGCTTGGATCTGTTATAGGAGATAAAGCAGTGCGTTATATTACTCCCTTTAAGTATTTTGATACAAACTATATTATAAAAAACTCTAGTTATGAAGCGCCATTTATTATAATAGAAATAGCATTTATTATTGTGGCAATTACAGCTAGTTATTATGTGTATTGTAAAAAGGACATTCATGCTGTTTAAGATTGTTTAGAAGTAGTTAATATTGAAACATAGAGGTTATAATTTAAATCTTACAATTAGTAATTTCTCGGGAAATAAGGAGGTTTATTTATGAATATATTTATGGTAGAGATGAAGGCGCATAGAAAAAGTCTTATTATATGGGCATTTAGCATACTATTTATGGTTGGTGCTGGAATGGGCAAGTATGTTGGATTATCATCGGGAAGTCAATCTATGACTGATTTATTTGCTGAAATGCCTAAATCTATGAAAGCTATTATGGGTATTGGTACTTTTGATTTCTCAAAAGCCAGTGGTTTTTACGGAATGATCTTCTTTTACTTAGTCCTTATGGCAACAACCCATGCAGTTATGCTTGGTGCTGATATAATTTCAAAAGAAGAACGTGATAAAACTGTAGAGTTTCTATTAGTTAAACCTATTTCAAGAAATAAGGTCATAACATCAAAACTATTGGCAGGTCTTGCAAATATAATAGTATTTAATATTATTACTTTGGTTTCCTCAATTATTGTAGTGGGGAAGTTAGGCAAAGGGGAGGAAGTAGGTGGTGATATAGTCATATTAATGCTTGGAATGTTTATATTGCAGATTATGTTTATGCTTATTGGCACAGCTATAGCAGCTGTTGTAAAGAACCCAAAAATGGCCACAGCAATAGGTACAGCGGTGCTCTTAATTTCATTTATAATGTCTGTAGCAATAGACATAAATAGCAAACTTGAAGGTCTTAAATATATTACACTATTTAAATATTATGAGGCTAAAGACTTAATGTCTGGGGTTGGTTTTCAATTGAGCTTTGTAGTATTATCAGTTATAATCATTTCGGCTATGCTAAAGATCACGTACACATTTTATAATAAAAGAGATATGAGCATATAGTAATAATATTAAGGGTTTGATAAATATAACATGGGGTTTTACTCCATGTTATTTGTTTTTAGTTTATAAATACGATATTATATGTATAATATCACAATAAGACTGAATCAAAGGAGAATTGCAATGAACATAACTATAATTTGCGTAGGAAAAATAAAAGAGAAATACTTAAAAAGCGCTATAGATGAATATACGAAAAGACTATCTAGATATTGCAAGCTTAATATAGTAGAACTCGGCGATGAGAAAACTCCAGATAATGCTTCTGAAAAAGAAGAACTTATAATAAAAGAAAAAGAAGGGGAGACAATCTTAAAGAACATAAAAGATAATATGTTTGTAATTGCGCTAGAACTCAAGGGTAACATGTTATCCTCAGAGGAGTTATCAAATTACATAAGGGATTTGGGAATAAAGGGTGAGAGTAACATAGCATTTGTAATTGGTGGGTCATTGGGTTTATCTAAGGCAGTTTTAGAGAGGTCTAATTATAAACTGTGCTTTTCAAAGATGACATTTCCACATCAATTATTTAGAGTGATGCTGCTGGAACAGGTTTATAGAGGGTTTAGGATAATAAGCGGGGAACCATACCATAAGTAAATATAGAGCTTATTGGTGCTAGTATAAATAGAAATAAGTAAAGCATATTGATAATTTCAATATGCTTTATAAGTATTAAAAACAGATTATTAAGCTTTCCATCTACACACAGTCTCTTCAAGGATATCTATTAAAATAAATAGAACAAAACCCAAAAGGCTTAAAATTATAATTCCTGCATACATTCCGGTATAGTCAATTCTACTCCATGCATCGAGGATATAATAGCCTATTCCATATTGAGTGCCATAACCTTCAGTAAAAAATAGTATTGATAGAGCAGTCCCTATTGATAGTCTTAAGGTAGTAAGAAGTTCCGGTAAAATAGCAGGTAAAGTTATGTGTATGAATATTTGAGGCTTCGAAGCACCAAGACTTTTTATTGGATTATAAGTTTCAGATGGAATATTAAGCACTGAATCTCTTACTGATACAATAATTTGAAATACAAGTATTGATACAATAATAATAATTTTTGATTTATCTCCTAGTCCGAATAGTAGCATTATTACTGGTAGTAATGCTGTTTTTGGAATAGGATAGGTAAAGTAAACTAATGGATTTAATATTTTATTCCATACTCTTGAATAGGCCATAAGGAGACCTATAGAAACTCCTAAAATTAGAGATATGCTAAGTCCACTGGCCACTCTATAGAGACTTACTAAAACATGTATATAAAGTTTCTCGCCATATAAATTGCTCATGTTCAAATATACGTCAGTAGGCTTTGGAAGTACTCGCATATTAACAATCACTGCAAAAATGTACCACAAAATATTAAATGTTACAAAGCCTTGTATAAAAATATTGATTTTTTTAAACGCCTTCATATTTTCCATCCCTTTTTTATTATAGATCTAATATATGAAGATAATCTTAGATATTCTTCATTTTGCCTTAAGTTTTCAGTATTAAATAGAGGATTATCAATTACTTTAACTATGGTACCTGGGCAGTGGGACATTATTACGATCTTTTTTCCCATATATATGGCTTCTTCAATGCTGTGAGTTACTAATATTGTGGTAGTTTTATACTGATTCCATATATCGATGAAAAGCTCTTGAGCTTCTTCTCTTGTTAATGCATCTAAAGCAGAGAAGGGCTCGTCCATTAAAAGTAAATCAGGATTCATTATAAAGGCTCTGGCAATGGAAACTCTTTGCTTTTGCCCACCGCTTAACTCATTAGGATATCTATCCTTTAATGTATGGATATTTAATTTGTTTTGCATGTAGTCAATTTTTTCATTAATTGAACTATCTAAAACTTTTCCTTTTATCTTAAGAGAGAGGGTACAGTTTTTCTGAACATTTTTCCAAGGGAGCAGCCCAAAATTTTGAGGTATAAAGCCAATGTTATGTTTTTTTGGAGTTAATACTTCACTATCAAGTTGTACTTGCCCTACATAGTCTTTTAAGATTCCACTGAGCACATTTAGTAGAGTAGATTTACCACAGCCTGAAGGTCCTATAATTGCGTAAATATCCCCTGATTCAATTTGCATACTTACAGGTCCTAGGGCATTTATTAGCCTTTTTTCAGATTTATAACTAACAGAAAGATTTTTTATCTCAAGCATAGGATTCCCCCTGAATTCCATTTATAGGCTTAATACTTATTAATCATTAAGCCTTCAAAAATTATTTAGTCCCTATATCACTCATTAAATCTTTAGGGTTTAGTGTTTTCTTAACAAGTCCATTCTTAACAGTCCAATCAATAGCTGACTTAACTTCAGCTTCTGATGGAAGGGCATTTTTTCTAAATTTAGGTAAGGTGATTTTGCCTTTCATATCCTCAGGATAGCCAACAGTTTTTATAATTGTATCTTCATATTCTGAAATTTGTGTACTGTTTATATAATCTACAGCTTCATTGTAAGCCTTATAAAATGCCTTAATTTCAGTGCTTTTACTCTCTATTGCTTTTTGAGTAAAAGCTGTCACTGAAGGATATGTAGCTAGATTACTGGCACTTCCAAGAAGTATTCCTCCATCTTTTATTGCAAGGGTTGCAAAGGGTTCTGGAAGCAATGCTGCATCAACATTATTATTTCTTAACATTTCAAGTCTGGTAGGGATAGCAGGAACTACAGATTTTTTGACATCTTTAGGTTCTAGAGAATTTTTTTCTAATACTTTATCTAGAGTGTATTCAATAGCAGTTTTCTCTGATATGGCTACACTTTTACCTTTAATATCACTTATAGATTTTATTCCTGATTTAGAATTTGCTATTAGCATAAAATCACCGTCGGTTACTCCAGTTATTTTTACATTAAAATCTGCATTTTGATAAAGAGAAATGGCTACTTCATCACCAATTATCCCATCTAGATTTCTACCTAGAAAAGCTGCATCTCTATCCTTTGAGTTTTTGAATGTTTGTAAATTGACTTCTAAATCTTCTTTTTTGAAAAATCCTTTTTCGTTTGCAATTACAATTGGTACTGCATCTATAGAAGACATTGCTCCAAAATTCAATGTTTGCTTCGAAACCGGTGCAGCTTCATTTTTAGGCGAGCAAGCAGTTAAGGATAGCACAAGTGAAGTGGCAGTAATTATTGATAATATTTTTTTTAGTTTATTCATTTTTTTCCTCCTTTTAATCGGAACAGGTGGTAGTTTAACCTACTCGGTTCCGCTTGAAAACTAGTCGTCAAAGCCCATTTAGGGATTTAACCTTCCCATTTTTTAAATAAGTTATTTTCTATGGAAAGAGAATCTAATATCTTTCCAACCACAAAATTAATCAAATCTGCCATGCTTTCAGGCTTGTGATAAAATCCCGGCATGGCAGGGAGCATGATTACACCAAGCTTTGACAGTTTAAGCATATTATCAAGATGTATCGCATTTAGTGGTGTTTCTCTAGGAACGATGATGAGCTTTCTATTTTCTTTTAAGGCAACATCAGCTGCTCTGCATAATAAATTTTTAGATAATCCATTACTTATTTCAGCTAGAGTTCCCATAGAGCAAGGTAGTATAATCATAGCATCAAATTTAAAGGAACCGCTGGCAATGCCAGAAAAGAGATTATTTATATCTTCAAGCTTAACGTGATTATATTTCATTCCTAATTCTTTTATCCATTCATCAATATCTAGATCGGTTTCAAATTTCATAACCTTCTTACCGTTATCAGTACATATGATATGAACAAAAATTCCTTTTTTTAAAAGCTCCTCAACGAGCCTTACTGAATATATACTTCCGCTGGCACCTGTAATTCCAACAACTATTTTCTTCATATACAATCTCCCTTGGGTTTCTTAAATTAGTGCATCTAAAACTCCACATATTAAAAAGACAATGCTTATAATTTGATTTATACCGTAAGAGGCTACTTTTACATTGGTTAGATTATCTGGAGAAACCATTTTATGTTCAGCTATGAATAAAATAGATATAAGTACTAATCCAATGTAATAAATAACTCCTAGCTGGTTACTTAAGATCCCCACGCCAATTAATAAAATCAAGGCCATTCCGTGAAATAGAGCGGCGATACGTAGTGCATTTTTTACACCAAATCTTGCAGGGATTGAGTGAATTCCATTTATGGTGTCAAAGTCATAATCCTGAGAACCATATATTATATCAAAGCCTGCAACCCAAAGGGTATTTGCTGCTCCCATAAAAAGAGGCAACCAAGAGATTTTACCAGTTACTGCAAGCCAGGCTCCAACTGGTGCAGCAGCAGAAGTTATACCTAAAACTAAGTGACAGGCCCAAGTAAATCGTTTTGTATAGGAATATATAATCATTAGAAATAATGCAATAGGCGAAAGTAGTAAGCATAATGGATTAAGCATAGCTGCTGAGATAACCATTATTAAAAAACATACTACTGTAAAAAGTATAATTTCCTTTTTGTGAAATAATCCTTGTGGAAGCTGCCTCGTAGAAGTTCTAGGATTTCTAGCATCTATTTCGGCATCTATAACTCTATTTATAGCATTCGCACCGGTTCTTGCACCCATAAAGGCAAGTAATATCCAAAATACTTTAATAGGAGAGGGGAATCCATTACTTGCAAGGAGCATTGAAATAAGCGCAAAGGATAAAGAAAAAATAGTGTGGGAAAACATTACAAGTATACCATAGTCGCGGGTTTTTTTAAAAATTTTAGTTAATATCATAGTCAAACCATCTCCTTGAAACAAGCTCTTTTATATCTTCAGTCATTTTTATGTCATCAGGCCAAGCTCTTGTGTGTCCTTCACTAGGCCATTTCTTAGTAGCATCTATGCCCAGTCTGTAGCCGTAATGAGGAAGATTTGACGCATGGTCTAGAGCATCTAAAGGGCCTTCAGATATAACTACATCTCTTTTAGCATCTATATTATTGAATACCTTCCAAGCCACTGTAGATATATCCTTAGGGTCAATATTTTCATCTACTACTATTATCATTTTTGTATACATCATTCGGCTAATTCCCCATAGGGAGTTCAGCATTTTCTTACCATGACCAGGAAAACGCTTCTTTATAGAAACAATCAAACAATTATTAAAGACCCCTTCAAGGGGAGAATTTAAGTCAATAATCTCAGAAAATTGGATTTTAAGTAATGGTAAGAAAATTCTTTCTGTAGCCTTACCTATATAACAATCCTCCATAGGTGGCTTGCCTACTATGGTTGTTGGATATACAGGATTTCTCTTATGAGTTATACAAGTTACGTGAAATACAGGGTAGTAATCTGCACGGGAATAATATCCTGTATGATCTCCAAAGGGGCCCTCAAGTCTTAAATCCTCATTAATATCTACATAGCCTTCAATAATAAATTCTGCATCAGCAGGTACGTATATGTCATTGGTAATAGACTTCACAAGCTTTACAGGCGATTTTCTTAAAAATCCTGCAAACATCATTTCATCAATGGTCTTTGGCAGAGGCGCTGTAGCAGAATATGTAATTGCCGGGTCACATCCAAGTGCTACTGATACAGGCATTTTGCCACCGAAGGTTTTATATTTTTCATAAATGTCTCTACCATTTTTATGTAAATGCCAGTGCATGCCAGTAGTGTTTTTATCAAACACCTGAAGTCTGTACATTCCAGTGTTTTGAATTCCATTTTCAGGATCTTTAGTTATAACAAGAGGTAGTGTTATTAATGGTCCTGCATCGCCAGGCCAGCACTTCAAAATAGGAAGTTTAGTTAAATCAGGGTCATATTCAATTACTTCTTGGCAAGCTCCTTTAGTAGATAGCTTCATAGGGAATATCCTTTCTATTTCAGGGAGCATTGGAAGGTACTCAAACTTATTCATTATTCCTATATAATTTGACATTTCTATAAATTCTTCAATATTACTGCCAATATCATCTAGAGATTCAGCTCCAAGGGCCATGCTCATTCTTTCATAGGTACCCATTGCATTTATAAGAACTGGATAAGCTGAACCTTTTACATTTTCAAATAAAAGGGCAGGACCATATTGTTTTGATATTCTGTCTGTAATTTCAGTAATTTCTAATTCTGATTCTACTTCTGTAGTTATTTTTTTCAACAAGCCTTTTTCATCCAAAAGGTTTATGAAATCCTTCAAGTTACTATAAGCCATATATTTCTCCCTTTACTAATTAAGTTTTTCAAAAACCTTCTCTAAGTTTGAAGTCAAAGAGTCTATATCTTCTTTAGAGATGACAAGTGGCGGCTGAAATGCTAAAACGTCCCTGTTTAAACCGTTTTTCCCTATCAAAAAGCCTAGGTCTTTCATCTCTTCTAAAATTATATCTGCAATTTCAGCTGACGTTAAGTTTTGATTTTTTGATTGAAGCTGTATGCCGAGCATTAGGCCACAGCCTCTTATTTCCTCAATAAATGGTGATGATAATTGTTCTAATTTTTGCTTAAGATATTTTCCTAATTCATTTGATTTTCTAACTAAATCATTTTTTTCAATATAGCTAAGAACACTAAGTGCAGTTTGAGCTGCCACAGGATTACCGCCAAAGGTAGAAGCAGAAGGTTTGGTAAAGGATTTTGCAATCTCGTCTGTTGTTGAAAAAGTGGATATTGGAATTCCATTGCCTAGTGCTTTAGCAGTGACTAAAATATCAGGAACTACATCATAATTTTCTATGCAATACATTTTACCAGTTCGTCCGTAGCCCGTTTGAACTTCATCCACAATTAACAATACATTATGTTCATGAAGTAAAGCTTTTACCTTTTTCAAATAATCAATTGGATACATTACAATTCCACCGTTACCTTGAATAGGTTCTAATATCATTGCACAAATATCATTGCCATGTTCTTTTAAAACAGTTTCAAGTTGAAGTAAAGAATTCTCCATAGCTTCTCCATAACTAATAGTAGGGGAGTAGGGTCTTTCAATGAAAAAAACATTTTCCTTCATTAAATTATCATCTAATCTCCACATTGGTATTCCTGTAACACTTAAGGTTAAATGTGTTCTGCCGTGTAATCCACCATTTAATGCAATAAACTTATTTTTTTTAGTATGCAATCTTGCAAGGGCCATAGCACCTTCATTTGCTTCTGAGCCAGTAACACAAAAGAAGGTTCTTTTAATATCACCAGGAAGTAATTCAGCAAGTTTTTCAGCAAGTAGAACCATTGGCTCAGTTAAATACAGTGTTGTAGTGTGTTGCAATTTATTTAGTTGTTCAATGGTACTTTTAAGGATTTCTGGATTTGAGTGTCCACAGTTCATAACGGATACACCAGCAAAGAAATCCACATATTTCTTATGGTTGCTGTCGAAAAGGTACTGCATCATTCCACCAACTATTTGAGGTGGGTTTTTATAAAAGCAAGAGGTTGCAGGATAAAAATATTCTTTTCTTTTCGCAATGATATTTTCAGGACCTATATAATTCATAAATTATTTCACTCCTTTTTTATTGGAGGACGTGAAAAAACAAGCTTTTTTTACATCCTTATAATTATACTGATTTAAATGATAGGGCACCTAGTGTAAAACCTGCTCTTTTTGACTGTAAATGCAAAAATAAATCTTTGCATTTAGATTTATCAGCTATAGCAATTTGATAAACTTCAATAATATTTTTCAATTCATCGAAAGTATAAGTTTGTCCTTCAATACGCAAATTCATAGATTTTTCAAATCTTAAATCTTCAAGAATTGGAAGAAGACAAAGCTCTTTAGAAGTAAATAAATGATTTTTAAGATTTTGATCTATGTAAACTGGATTTTCACCTTTGTCAGTCATTAAAACTAATACATTATTATCTACATATTTATTGTCGCTTTGTTCAATTGTCTTAAAAGCATCAATGTTTTCATAGAGGTTATGATCTAGGTACATAACTCTTAAGGGTCCGTGGACAATTAATTCTAAAGGTGTTTCTGACGAATTTATAAATTTAGGTAGTTCATTTCGGTTTATCTCTAAAGCTATGGTGATTTCATTAACACCTAAATTTTTGTAAAACTTAGATGCTTTTTCATTGTAAATATTTAAATTGTAGTTTGTTATTAAAGAGTATTTATGTCCATACTTTTTCACGGCTCCTAAA
This sequence comes from Clostridium sp. CS001, assembly GCF_020443565.1. GTDB lineage: Bacteria > Bacillota > Clostridia > Clostridiales > Clostridiaceae > Clostridium_AD. Next base: position 20,649 of record NZ_JAIZZN010000015.1, on the reverse strand, counting down.
TTAGAAACTAATAACCCATCGAACAAGTGTCCATGATCATTTAGATAATGGTCAATTATGTCAAATTGAAGTTCATTCATCATTTGCGGTAAATCAAGATAAATCTTAGTATTTTTCTTTAGTTTTACTAATTCAGTTAACTGATCTAAGGTTATAAAGTTATCAGGAAATAAAACCTCACAAGGTAAATAAATTCGGTCTACACCAAGTTCAATACAAAGCTTTGCTTGGTCGTAATTATTTACTTTTACGGATAAATTGTTTTTATAAGTTAATTTGCTAGAATAACTGCTCAATTCATCTCGAAGTTCACTTAGAGCATTATCAGTGATTTCAGCTTCTTCTGTTGGAGTAGAAAAAACTTTACCTGTAGAATAAAACTTACCTGTACCTTCATATCTAGTATTAATAAAGTTTAATCCAGGCTTGTTAAAAGCATAGGCAGTTGTAAAATCACGTTTTCGATTTTCAAACAATTTATCAGCATTTTTTTTACGATTAAAGCTTATAGGGTCTTGTATATATCTATCAATTGCATCACCATAAGTATTTACTAAATTAACTATAAAATCTGTATCTCTCATACGTCCTTCAATTTTAAAGGAAGTTATACAAGCTTCAATAAGCTCAGGAATGTTTTCATACATGTACATATCTTTTGCTGCAAGTGGGTATTCTGTATCATATATAGAGCCATCTTTTTTGACAAGATAAGGCCATCTACAGGGTTTGAAACATCGGCCACGATTGGAACTATTTCCCAAAACAATAGAACTGTAATAACAGTTTGCTCCGTTTACTGTACACATATCTCCATGAACAAAGTATTCAGTTTCAATGTTAGTTTGATTTTGTAAGTGCTTTGCTGTTTTCAAATCCATTTCTCTTGATAATACTACTCTAGTTACTCCGAATTCCTGCAATGCTTTTACAAATTCAATGTTATGAACATTCATCATTACGGAAGAATGAATTTCAAAGTTATTGAAATTTTGTTCTTTACAAATTTGAACAATACCAAGGTCTTGAACTATTATTCCGTCAACAGCAATGCTATTTAAGAATTGCAGATATTCTGTTGCTTCATTAGTTTCGTTATCATTTAACATATTATTTACTGTAACATAAACCTTTTTATCAACTTCATGAGCCATTTTTAGAGCTTCCTTAATCTCATCATCAGAGAAATTAAAACCTTTTCTCATCATTCTCATATTTAAGGATTTACCACCCAGGTAAATTGCATCACAATTAGCTTTTACCATGTATTTAAATGTATCCATTGTTCCAGACGGTGCTAGTAACTCTATCCTTTTGTCATTAAAAAATCTTGCCATATTTCCTCCTCGTTATCATTTGTCGGCATACAGAATATTTATTCAGACCATAATAACAATTCTTTTAATAAATATTTTCATATATAATATTACAGCTAATATCAGTATTCTACAAGTGTGATAGAAAGGTTTAACAACATTTTGGAAGCTTCAAGTCTGCCATCTTCTATAAGTGGCAGTTGCCTAGACCAGAAAAATTACTTTGGTGGTAGTCTAAATCTGCTTCTAAAGTTGTTAATATTGCAGCACCGCAGGTGATGATTTAATAAGTATGTACTATACATTAATAATTTGATGGGGGATTTTCTTTGCATGACTCTTTGTTTCGTTGTATTATTTACCTAAGGGAGTACGATACAATTAAACACACTATTGAAAATAATGATTATTTAACATATTTACATTAAATTTATTTAAAGAAAAAAGGAGAGTAAAGAATGTATTATAATTTAGAAGAATGTATTCTTGACTTAGAAAGATCTGGTCAATTAATCAGGATACGTGAAGAAGTGGACCCGTACCTTGAGATGGCGGCTATACATATGAGAGTTAACGCAGCTGGGGGGCCAGCATTGCTTTTTGAAAATGTAAAAGGCTCCAAATTCCGAGCAGTATCAAATTTATTTGGTAATCTAGAGAGAAGCAAGTTTATTTTTAAGAATACCTTTGAAGCAACAAAGAACGTGATTGCATTACGGAATGATCCAATGAATATATTGAAAAACCCATTAAAACATTTTAGCACTGGACTTTCAGCTTCAAAGGCACTTCCATTAAAAAAACTAAATAATAAATTGGCTGATTTTAAGGAAATACAAATTTCTGACCTTCCGCTTATTCACCATTGGCCTGGTGATGGAGGGGCTTTTGTCACTTTGCCTCAAGTTTATTCAGAAGATCCAGAAAAACCTGGGATTATGAATAGTAATTTAGGAATGTACCGTGTTCAGCTAAATGGCAACGATTATAAGCTGAATAAGGAAGTTGGCTTACACTATCAAATTCACCGAGGCATAGGCATTCACCAAGAAAAAGCGAACAAATTAGGTGTTCCATTGAAGGTGAGCATTTTTATTGGAGGTCCTCCAGCTCATACTCTGGCCGCAATCATGCCATTACCGGAAGGTATGAGTGAAATGACATTTGCTGGTCTACTATCGGGTCGTAATTTCCGCTACACTTATGTTGATGGTTATTGCATTAGCCTTGATGCTGATTTTGTAATTACAGGGGAAGTCTATCCCGGTGAAACAAAGCCGGAAGGTCCTTTTGGCGATCATATAGGATATTATAGTCTTATTCATGATTTTCCCTTACTGAAAGTTCATAAGGTATTTGCTAAGCAAAATGGTATTTGGCCCTTTACAGTTGTTGGACGTCCGCCTCAGGAAGATACTGCTTTCGGAGAGCTTATCCATGAGTTAACAGGTAATGCAATAAAACAAGAAATTCCTGGGGTGAAAGAAGTTCATGCTGTGGATGCAGCTGGAGTTCATCCGCTGCTATTTGCAATCGGAAGCGAACGTTACACACCATACCAGAAGGTTAAACAACCAGCTGAAATACTTACTCTTGCAAATCGAATTTTAGGAACAGGGCAACTAAGTTTAGCTAAGTATTTATTCATTACAGCTGAAGAGAATCAACCTTTAGATACTCATAAAGAAGTAGAATTTCTAACATATATACTTGAACGTATAGACCTTCGTCGTGACCTTCATTTTCAAACGAATACAACCATTGATACTCTTGATTATTCGGGAACGGGACTAAATACAGGCAGCAAGGTAGTAATTGCCGCCTATGGCGATAAAAAAAGAAACTTGTGTCAAGAAGTACCAAAGGAATTGAAGGAGTTAAGTGATTTTAGAAATCCACTTTTAGTGATGCCAGGCGTCGTTGCTATCGAAGGACCAAAGTTTTTAAACTATCAAGAGGCTCAAGTCACGTTAAAGGAGTTATGCTCAGCTATTCAGGCAAGAGGTATGATGGCATCTTGTCCGATGATTATTCTTTGTGACGATAGTTCATTTATAAGTTGTTCCCTTAAAAATTTTTTCTGGGCTACATTTACTAGAAGCAACCCGTCACATGATATTTATGGTGTTAATAGTTGTTATGAAAACAAGCACTGGTCCTGTGATAATATGATTATAGATGTTCGTATAAAACCACACCATGCACCGCCACTAATTCCTGACTCAGCAGTTGAAAGGAACATTGAGCATTTCTTTTCAAAAGGAGGAAGTTTAAGCGAATTTAAATAAAAGCCTATGTTATTTGTACAATATCTAAACAAACCTTATCATTTGATATTAAATGATAAGGTTTGTTTAAATTTTAATGTATTGTTTTAATGATAAATATGATCATTTTAACCATAATGATTATATTTATGATAAAATGATAATAATAAAATATAATATGTACGAGGGAGAATTTACAATGATTTCTTTTGAAAATAATAAATTGAATAGCTTAGCATTGCCAATGAGCATAGTGAGAATGTTAACTACTATAAATGAATATAAGGGAAAGCAAGATTTGTATAAAAAGCAATCGCCTCAAATATTAAATACACTTAAAGATGTAGCAATTGTACAAAGTGCAGAATCATCTAATAGAATAGAAGGTATTTATACTTCGAATAAAAGATTGCGTGAAATAATGGATAACAAAATAGAGCCAAGAGATAGAAGTGAAAGTGAGATAGCTGGGTATAGGGATGTACTAAATACTATTCATAGTGCGTTTGATGCTATACCTATAAAATCATCTGTATTATTACAATTACATAGAGATTTATACAAATTTTCATCAGCTAAGGGTGGAAACTATAAAAATACTGATAATGTCATTGAAGAAATATTGCCAAGTGGAGCTAGTTATATCAGATTTAAGCCTGTTGATGCATTTAGCACACCAAGTTATATGGAAAGTCTTTGCGTAGAATATAGAAAGGAGATTGCAAAAGAAGAGATAGAGCCATTGGTTTTAATAGCCGCATTTATATTAGATTTTCTTTGTATCCATCCGTTTAATGATGGAAATGGAAGAATGTCTAGATTACTAACGCTTTTACTTTTGTATCAAAGTGGTTTTGAGGTTGGAAGATTTATTAGTCTAGAAAAGATTATTGAAGATAGCAAAGAAACCTACTATGAAGCACTTAATAAATCATCCATGTTATGGCATGATGGGAAAAATAATTTATATATATGGCTTGAATATTTTCTTGGAGTTATCATAAAATCATATAAGGAATTAGAGGATAGGGTAGGTTGTATTACAGATACGAAAGGTAGCAAGAGTGAAAGAATAGAAATGTCCATAGAAGGTAAGCTAGGGTATTTTACTAAAGGTGAAATAAGAACTATATGTCCAGATGTAGGAGAAGCCACTATAAATAGAGTGTTTCAAAAGCTTAAGATTGAAGGAAAAATAGAAGCTGTAGGTAAAGGAAGAAATTCTAAGTGGAAAAAACTATAGTGGAAGATGAAGTTTACTATAATTAAGTTAACCATCGTAATAGAATATAAAGACCTAAGATTTTGAGGGGGTAAAATTCCATGAAAGAATACGCAAGAGAAGAATTAGTAGAGGCGCTACAAGTTATATCTTCAACTATTAGCAATTGTGAAAAAATGCAACCTAAATTTGCGGAGGGTACCTCACAACACACACTTCTGAAGAATAGGTTAAAAGCGTTGTATATTTCAAGAGCGTTAATAACAGATGAAGTTGTAACGGACACTTATACAAAAGAAGAATTAATAAAAGCACTACCCCCCGTATCTTCAATTATAAGCAAATGTAGCAAAGCACAGCTGAAATTTGCGGAGGGTACTGCTCATTACACTAATCTTAATAACATAATAAAAGCCATGTGTATTTCAAAATCTATAATAATAGATGAAATTAGTAAAAAGGGTTAAGTTTCAGTTTTTAGATGAGCTTATGATTTAACCGCAGCATCTTTCTCAGGTTCTTTACCAAAGTATTTATCTAATTCTTTTTTCATGTTATCTGGAATCTTTCTTTCGATTGGAAATACTACTGAGTTTACAATGGACTTACTGAATTCCTTTGTTATAATGGAAGTTTTTTCTAAGGCCTCAGCACTTAAAAACTCCATAACATCGTTACGACTGTGAATGAATGCTCCACCATTAGGCGCAAAACGGCAGAAGGTAAGAGCTGGAATCCCTGCATCTGCAAAGGCTGTGGAATCACTTGAATATACGCTTTGTTCTACCTTAAGCGGGAAGCCATTAATTTTAGCCATATGATCAATATAATCAATCAAGCTTTGCTCTGCAGTAACAAGGGCCATTTCTCTTCCAAGAATAGATCCTGCAACGTCTACGTTAATCATTAGAAGATGTTTTTCTAGTTCTTCTTCATGATCTTTTAAGTAAGCTTTACTACCTAAAAGTCCAACCTCTTCAGAACCATACCATACAAATTTTAAAGTTCTAATTGGCGGATTTTCTTTAAAATGTCTAAGAAGTTCCATTATAATAACTGAACCAGCACCATTGTCATATACACCTGTACTAAAAGGAGTACTGTCATAATGAGCGCCGAAAGATATTATCTCATCAGGGTATTTTGTTCCTTCTAGAGTTACAACAACATTTTGTGAAGGAAGTTCTATATCTTCAGTAATTAGTTCTACAGTTACCTTGGAAGCTTTGTTTTGAAGCATATGGAAACCGTCTTTCATACGAATAGTTATAGCTGGTACTATTCCGTGCTTAGTATTTTTTTCACGCATTTTATTTACAGATATATCAGTTTTAGATTCTTCATCCATTGCATTACCACACATTGTTATATAACCAGCGATACCTGCTTTTATAAGTTTTTTATAAAGTTTAGGATCAGGACCCATATTTATAAGTACAAATTTTCCTTTAAGGTCTATTAAGTTAGCATCAAGACCATCTTCTATATATACAAAATCCGTAGTTATTCCACCTATAGGTGTGCTAATTGAGCAGTTATAAGGTGTAATGTCATATTCTTTTTCATAAGGCTCAATTACCTTAAGTATTGCTTTCTTAATATTAGAAGTAGGAACTTTAAAATCTTCTAACTGTCCCCTGCATCCTATTGAAGATATTTCCTCAAGTAGAATGTTTGCAGCTTTTAATTCCTCTTTTGAACCACTGGTTCTTACGAAACCAATTTTCTTTAAAAGTTCGAATTCTCTTTGACTATTGATTGACATAACGTTGCCCCCTTCGTGTATGTAATTATATATATATAGTATACCAAACTTAGGAGAAAATTCAAAATGGGAATACTAAAGGATTGACGAGTCTATAATGATGTATTTACTAAATTATCAAATGTAAATAAGTCTTCTTATCTATATTTAATAAAAAATAGATAAGAAGTTTTGTTTCTTACTAAAGATTATAACAATAAGGAATCCACATTATAAAAGCTACTTATAGTTGTCAACTTTGCTATATTTAGTTGCTAGAAGTATACATGAAATGGTAGTATACTGATTTTAGAGGTGAGTAAGAATGAGTTTTCAAGAACAATTGCAAACATTGAGAAAAGCAAGGGGATTATCACAAGAGAAATTAGCTGAAATTATGGGTATTTCAAGGCAAGCAGTTGCCAAGTGGGAAGTTGGACATTCATATCCAGACATTTTTAGGCTAATTTCATTAAGTGATTTTTTTAATGTGAGTATTGATAAATTAGTTAATGATTATGAAGAGAATTGTCATTTATATATAGTATCCAATAAAGTTATTGATTTAAATGGAGATATAATAGATTTTTTATGTAAGGCAAAAAAATCTACATATGCAGGAAATGGTGACGAAATTAAAGCATCAAGGCCTAATTCTCATGATTTTGAGTATGTAGAAGGTGACCTTAAATATATTGATACATATTTAGGGGGGGAACGATTTGCTGGAGAAGAAGGTTTATGGAAAGATGATATTCCATTGTGGTCAATGAATTATGTAGGAAGAATTTTAGATGAGGCATTTTCAGGAAAATTTTTAAAGGAAGTATTAAGTTTAGTTTCTAAAGATAATCCTTATCGTGGACCAATTATATATGAAAAGGGACAATATAAATATCATTGCATTGTAAATGGGGAATTTGAGTGGTTTCAAGGTTATGAGGAAATTTATTTTAATAATAATAAAGTTTATGAATGTTTTTTTCATGGTGGAGTAATTAAATAATAGATAAATGGAGAAGAGATTATGATGTTAAATAGAAATCATCTTTGCTTATGTGGAAGCGGTTTGAAATATAAGGCATGTCATTTAGAATTTGATGAGAAGTTAATAAGTTTAAAAAGAAAAGGATACATAGTACCAACAAAAGAGCTTATAAAGACTAAAAAACAGATTCAAGGAATAAGAGAAAGTGCTAACATTAATAATGGTCTTTTAGATTTGATTAGTGAGAATATTAAAGAAGGCATGACAACTCAAGAAATAGATAATTTAGCATATAACTATACAGTATCTAATGGAGGAATACCAGCAACTCTCAATTATGATGGATTCCCTAAAAGTATTTGTACATCAATAAATAGTCAGGTATGTCATGGAATACCGAGTAAAGATGTAGTACTTAAATCAGGAGATATTATAAATGTAGATGCAACAACTATACTTAACGGTTATTATTCAGATGCTTCAAGAATGTTTATGATTGGAGAGGTAAGTGACGAGGCTCAAGAGTTAGTTAAGGTGGCTAAGGAATGTTTAGAAATAGGATTGCAGGCAGTTAAGCCCTGGGGATTCTTAGGTGATGTTGGGGCTGACATTCAGGAATATGCAGAAAGTAAAGGTTATTCAGTAGTTAGGGATTTTGGAGGACATGGAGTTGGATTAGATATTCATGAAGAACCGTTTGTCTACCATTTTGGAAGAAGGGGAACGGATATGATTTTAGTTCCAGGAATGGTATTTACAATAGAACCCATGATAAATGCGGGAAGTTATGAAGTGTTTATAGATGAAGATGATGGATGGACCGCCATTACAAATGATGGATCTCTTTCAGCACAATGGGAGTATACAGTTCTTGTAACAGAAGATGGCGTAGAAATAATTTCAAGATAAAGTACATATAATATGGTTAAAGATGACAATATGTTATGTAGCTTAGCAAAATAATTAAGAAGGAGAATCCTCTTAAAATGAGGATTCTCCTTCTTGGAATTTATTACAGTTATAATAGAGTTTGTGATACCCATGTATTATGAGTATTGCTTTTTCTCGATTGATTAGAGTAACTAAAATTATATACTTGTTGTTGATAATTCTGATATAATAAGAATTAAAAAGTTGGTGTTACAGGATGAAAAAGAAATATTTAATTTTATTTAAGTAAACAAGGGGGTCGAAATGGATCAAACAATAGAAAGAGCAATCATTCTTATTCCATCTCTTGAGCCAGATGCAAGAATTTTGGGATATATAAAACGATTGAATCAATATGGATTATCTCGCATTATAATCGTAGATGATGGCTCTGGAGAAGAATATCAAGATACTTTTAAAGCATTAGAGGAGTGCGGTTGTACCGTGCTTAAACATGATATAAATATTGGAAAGGGCTCTGCGCTTAAGACAGGATACAGGTATATTAAGGATAATATAGTTGGCTATTCCTGTATTGTAACTGCAGATTCAGACGGTCAGCACTCGGAAGAGGATGTATACAAATTAGCAATAGAAGCTGGAGGCATGCAGGATGGACTTTTGCTCGGGGTTAGGGACTTTAAAAAGGCTGGGATTCCTGCGAAGTCGCTTATTGGCAACCGAATAACAGCTGCGGTGCTTGCGGGTCTATATGGGAGATACATTCCTGACACCCAAACAGGACTGAGGGCCTTCGGACCAAATCTTATAGATTTAATGTTGGACATAAAAGGAGAACGCTTTGAGTATGAGACCCAGGTTCTAATTTCTTGTATTAGGTCTAATATTCCAATCAGCACTATTCCAATTCAGACAATTTATGAAAATGAAAACAGAGGCACCCATTTTAATGCCGTTCGAGATAGTCTTAAGATTATAGGCATAATAATGGGTGATTTTGTTAAATTTTTTTTGTCCTCACTGATTTGTGCAGTAATTGATATGGGAATTGCTTGGATATTATTTGATTTACTAAAGGCAGTTATGCATGGAAGGGACTTTCTTAGGATCATTTTTGCAACTGCGGTAGCACGATGTATTTCTGTTATAGTAAATTATTTATTGAATAAAAACCTTGTGTTTAAGAATAATAATGTAAGTAATAATAGATTACTCCGATATTTAATTCTCTGCACGGTAAATATGCTTCTTTCAGCAGTTGGCGTATATATGATACACACTGTATTTGGGTTAGATGAAAAAATAACAAAGCTTATTTGCGATGGGTGTCTATTTATCTTTAGTTACTACATACAACAGCGTTGGGTATTTCGAGCTTAGGGGGTTATTTCCATGAATAATGAAGAGAAAAAGCGAAATAGGATTTTTATTGTTACTATAATATTGATGACGATTTATTTGGGCTGGCGTATGATATTTACCCTTCCCTTAAGTGAAGGGCCACTTAATATTATATTTGGCATATTACTGATTGTTGCTGAAACTGTAACGGTATTTACTACCTTTGAACTTTTATACCAAAAAATGCAGATAAATAAGTTTCATCTTGAATGTCCAATTGTACCAGACGAATACTATCCTGATGTAGATGTTTTTATATCAACCCATAACGAATCTGTGGACATCCTATATAAAACTGTCAATGCATGTACATTTATGGACTACCCAGATAAAAGCAAAGTACATATATACCTTTGTGACGATGGAAATAGAGAAGAGGTTGCAATTCTAGCCAAGCAATTTGGGGTGGGATATTTCGGACTTTCAGGAAATAAGGATGCGAAATCAGGAAATTTAAATAATGCATTAAAGAAGACTTCGTCTCCTCTTATTGCTACATTTGATTCAGACATGATTCCGCAGCATACGTTTCTTATGAAGACGGTCCCATATTTTTTCCTTTCAAAGTTCATAAAGGAAGATGACAGGTGGAGATTGAGAAAGGAAGAAGAGGTTAATGGGAAACTAAAAATTGGATTGATCCAGACCCCTCAGAGCTTCTATAATCCGGACTTATTTCAGTTTAACTTGTATGCAGAGGGTAATATTCCAAATGAACAGGATTTCTTTTCAAAAGAGATCAATACTATGAGAAATGCCTCTAATGCAGTTGCGTATACTGGCAGCAACACCGTTATTGCAAGGGTGGCCATGGATGAAATAGGTGGGTTTCCGTTAAATACCATTACGGAAGATTTTGAGACAAGCATTAGAATACAAAAGGCTGGATACATCACATATGCAACGGATGAGATTCAGGCTGCTGGACTCACTACTACAACTATAAAAAGTATGATTAAGCAGAGGGTGCGTTGGGCGAGAGGTGTAATACAGAGTTTGCAGAATACTAATGCAATTTTTACTTCAGAGCTTCCAATGGTAGCAAGAATTACTTACTTTAATAGTTTCTTATATTGGTGGTCATTTTTCAATAGATTAATATTCATTTTAGCTCCTATTATGTTTGCTTTGTTTGGTTTTCAAATCGTTAACAGCAGTTTCTGGGATGTGGTAATATTCTGGCTACCAGCATACTTTTTTTATAGTATGTCCATGCGTTACTTATCCAGCGATGTCAGAAATCAGAGATGGAGCCAGGTTATAGATACCATATTTATGCCTTATTTGATTGTGCCGGTATTACTGGAGACATTTCATATACATCAGAGAAATTTTAAGGTTACAAATAAAAAGAAGGAATCTGATGGCATTGGTTTAGAGTTTATTGTTTATGCTATTCCTCATGTAGTGCTTCTTATACTGTCAGTTGTGACTATGGTGCATTATGTGAATGGTAAGTATGGCTGGGCACTGTTTTACAGCAGCATTATCATATTCTGGGTGGGCTATAATACGGTTGCATTATTCTATGCTATATTTTTCATGCTGGGAAGACGTGCATATAGAAGTAGCGAGCGGATTAAGGCTGAGGAAAATATCACTATACAGCATGAGAATTTAAGCTACGAAGCAATAACAGTGGATGTTTCAGAAAATGGCATATCCTTCTGGTCAGGGGAGCCGATTTATATCCCGGATAGTGAACCCATAAAGCTCATTATCACTACTCCATACTATAAAGCTAAGCTCGAAGGGAAAATCGTTTATGTAAAAGATCAGAATAAGGGGTGGTGTTATTCTGCAGAAGTTCTACCGGTGGATGATGAGAACAAACGTCAATATACACAGATAATATATGACAGAACACATACCCTACCCAAGAAAATGGATATGTGGATCACGGCTTATGATGATATGATCAGAAATATTAGAAATCGCCTGTTTCATCCATTTTTACACAGGAGAAAGATGCCAAGAATACAGATAGACAGGCAGATTACTTTTGAGGATGGAGGAACATGTAAACTGGTAGATTTTAATTATCATTACTTTTCAGTTTCCAATTTTAATGACAATGGAAGTTTGAATGAGAAAATCACTTATAAAACTGAAAGTGGAATTTTATTAATTTTAAAACGTACGGGGGTTTATAAGCAGAATTCATCGCAGGAACTCCTAGAGCTTGTAAATTTAAAAAGCCTTATAAAAGAAAATCGGCTCCATCAGGTTTTGAATGATATAATAAATGACGATAAAGATGGGGGTTAAATCATGAAAGTTATAATGTGGATGGTGGTTCTTTGCTCAATACTTGGTTACATGATGTTAACAAGGAAAAAGCTGAAACTTCAAACAGAATTCATACCTGCTTTTGTTTGTTCAGCCATTGCATGTACAGTATATTTTTGTGGACTTACGGGATATTTGTTTCCAGGGTCCATATTCCTGCTATTTGTGGGTGTAGCGCTGTTTATAGTATATTTTATTCAAGTGGTTAGACGGAGGACATATTTAAATTTAAAAACTTCCTTGTTTCATGTGGCATTCATGGTGGGAAGTCTGTTCTTTTTCTATTTATTAATAACTAGCAAGCTTATACATTATGATAACTTTTCTCACTGGGCAATTGTTCTTAAGCAGATGCTTATTACTAACACATTTCCTGATGTAGGATCTGTTTTGATTGATTTCAAAAATTATCCACTGGGTATTTCCTCATTTATTTATTTTATTTGCCGTTTTGTTGGAAATACGCAAGGAATTATGCTGACAGCCCAGGGTATTCTTATCTTTTCTTGTTTTTATGCTATTTTTGGGATAATTAAGGAAAGGAAACGGTTTTTACTTTATGCTTTTTTAGCGGCAGGATGTTCTGTGTTGTCCATATTTAATATTACAATACGTATAGACAACCTTCTAGTTGACTTCCTGCTCCCCATATATACGCTTGTAATGTTTGTTGTCATATACGTGTACCAAAGGGAGATAACAAAATTATGTATTACAATTATACCCTTAGCAGGACTTTTAATGATAATAAAAAGCACAGGAGTCATATTTGCAGGAATTGGGTTGATTTATATGGTTTATGTGTTGCTAAGAAATAAGGATAACCGACTATACAAGAATATAGGGAAGGTTCTTATTTCTATTTCAGCTTCCTTTACACCATATATTTTGTGGATGATACATATGGCATATGGATTTCAGGGTGTGGGGAATAAATTTGAAATTTCACCTAACAATATCCAAAGTCTTTCCAAAGTCAAAAGCGGTGAAGATATCAGGCAAATAACTTTGCTATTTGTAAAATCTGTATTTGACCTCAAAAGTCGTTCCATGATGGGAATTATAGGATTCAATATTGCAGCTGTTCTTGCCAGTATCTTTGTGGTAATTGTGATAAAGAAAAACTGGAAGCTATGGAAGACACTAATAGCTTTGGACATAGTCCTTATCAGTTACTATATCGGCATACTTGGACTTTATATTTTTTCTATGCCCATTGAGGAGGCTATAGTATTAGCTGGATTTGAACGTTATGCATCCAGTATCGTGATTTTATTTGCAGGTGGGCTCATCCTATGTGCAACGGTGGATATTGAAAATTCATTTTATTATAAAGTCAGTGACATGCCTGCTTACCGCGCTTATAAGTCCGTCCAAAGTAAAGAAAGGTATCAAAATGGATTAATAATTCTTACTGCACTGACTGTAACATTGATGATGTCGGAATATAATGGTATGAAATCTATCCAGAGTTCATACAAAACCACTTTGCCTTATAAGGTATATCAGGTTACAGGTGACCACTGGCCATTAGAAGGCAAAGTTGATGAAGAGCGATATTTATTTTATGCATCAGATACTAACGGGCAGGTAACGAATTATTACATGCAGTATATAGCCAAATATATGCTTTACGCACCAAATGTGGATGGTATTTGTGCTTTTTATGAGGATAACCTGATTAATCTCCTAGGGGGATATGATAATCTTGTTATAGTTGAAAGTGATTCAGAAGCAAAATACATCTTGAAAAAGTATTTTGGTGTGTCTGGAGAAGAAGGATGCTATAAAATCATTCATCTAGGTGATACTTTGGCCCTTGAGCTGGCACAATAATTATTCTATGCACATATTAAATATCGATTTCAACTTCAACTAAAATTTGAGTTACATAATTGTCGTAGCCTTCTACTGCGACCTCATCTAAAAGACACTCCTCATAAGAATATTTTCCAATGATTAAATTAGACGATTTTAAGAATTGCAGTATTTTTTTATAGGTTTTGTCGATATTATTGTAGTTTCCTTTATGATATGCGATGCAATAGAGACCTTTTGGTTTAGTAAAAGTAAAAGGACTGTCATTATTAGAATCTAGTTTTGTATATAGAAAGGAGTAATTCTCAGATACTCCTTTTAATATATTTTCTTTATTTATTATGATACCAATAGAATGACCTGAGTTAAGATGATTTAAGGTGCAATAATTCATATGCTCAGATACAATTTTCAAGTAATCCTTATGGGTTACATCTTCAATTGAATTACTAAGAACTAGATACTCCTCGTCAAAAAATTCTAAACTAATCTTAGAATAATCTATTATGCAGGCTTCTTCTGTTATAGCAATTTTTGTTTCCATGAGTTTACGTATTCTTTTTAAATTTTCTATTTCTAAATCTACTTCTAATACTTTACTTTTAAATAGTTCAACTAATGTACTTGGACTTCTATTATCAAGATAAGCTTTAATCCCCTTCAAAGGCATATCTATTTCTTTTAAAATAGTAATCACATTAAAAACATCAAATTGTTGATAGGAATAATATCTATATCCGTTATCATCTTTTATTTCAGGAGAAAAAATGCCAATATCATCGTAATGAAAAAGAGTTTGTTTCTTTACATTACATAGCTTTGCAAAATCTCCAGTATTAAAATATTTATTAAACTTTTCATTCATAGCTAAATTCTCCTCTTGACTATACGGTAACAGTATACTTTATCATTATATGATAATGTTATTGCACTAATATTTCAAGAGTAAATAAAATCAATGGGTGTACAAGCAAGTACACTACATAGGAAAAGGAGAGAATATCAGGAATGAAATTAATATTAAAATATATAAAAAAATATAAACTACTTCTAGTGCTTAATATGATATCAGTTTTTGGATTTGCATTAGTAGAACTCGGAATTCCAACAATAATCTCTAGAGTGATTGACAAGGGAATAGCCAATAAGGATACAGAATACATAAAATATATGGGTATTATAATTGTAGTAATTTCTATAATTGGGGCCATGGGTACAATATTATTAGGATACTGTTCTTCAAAAATCTCTACTAGTATGACTAGAGATATAAGAAATGATATTTTTAAAAAATCACAGGAGTTTTCACATAGTGAGTATGATAAGTTTGGAATATCATCAATGATAACTAGAACAACCAATGATGTTTTTCAAGTGCTCCAATTTACAAACACATTGCTTAGAACAGCATTACTTACGCCGGTTATGTTTATTGTAAGTTTAGTGATGATTCTTAGAACGAGCTTGAAGCTATCTGTAGTATTAGCAATAACGGTGCCATTCATAGTACTTGGAGTAATTATTATAGCTAAAATATCTTATCCAATTTCAGAAAAACAACAGAAAAGATTAGATAAATTAAATAGAATTTCAAGAGAAAATTTAACTGGAACTAGAGTAATCAGGGCATTTGGTAATGATGATCATGAAAAACAAAGATTTGAAGAAATTAATAATGACTATACAAATATATCTAAGAAGTTATATAAACTTATGGCAATTGCTCAACCACTTTTCTTTGTCTTGTTGAATTTAGCAGTGATTGCTATTTTTGGGATTTCTAGCAAAATGATAAATTTAGGAATGCTACAAGTTGGACAATTGGTAGCGTTTATAGAATATTTGTTCCATGCAATGTTCTCTATTATGCTTTTTTCAATGGTGTTTATAATGTATCCAAAAGCACAAATTTCAGCTGATAGAATTCAAGAGATATTAGATACAGAGCCTATTATAAAAAATCCTAAAGATGGTATTAAGGCTACAGATATTAAGGGTATTGTAGAATTTAATAATGTTACCTTTACTTATCCAGATGGAGAGGTGCCAGTACTAAGAGATATATCATTTAAAGCAGTAAAAGGAGAAACAGTAGCATTCATAGGAAGTACAGGCAGTGGCAAAAGTACATTAATTAATTTAATTCCAAGATTTTATGATGTTACAGAAGGTAACATAAAGATAGATGGAGTAGATGTGAGAGACTATGATTTAAAGGCATTACGTGTAAAAATAGGATTTATACCTCAGAAGACGTTGTTGTTTACTGGCAGTATAGGCACTAATATTAAATTTGGTAAAAATGATGCAGATAAAGATGAACTTGAACATTCTGCCAAGGTAGCACAGGCCTATGATTTTATTGATAGTAAACCTAAAAAATTTGAGGAACTAATAAGTGAAGGTGGATCTAATGTTTCAGGAGGGCAAAAGCAAAGATTATCTATTGCAAGAGCATTAGTTAGAAAACCTGAAATTTATATTTTTGATGATAGCTTTTCCGCCCTAGATTTTAAAACAGATGCAATGCTTAGAGAAAAATTAAAAAACGAAACTAGAGATTCAGTAGTTTTAATAGTTGCTCAGAGGATAGGATCTATAATTGATGCTAATAAAATTATAGTATTGAATGAAGGCGAGATAGTAGGAATAGGAACTCATAAAGAATTACTAAAAACCTGTGAAATCTATCATGAAATTGCATCATCTCAACTTACAAAGGAGGAACTGGAGCAATGAAAAAGTTAAAAGATAATACAAGAAAAATTTCTCCTTTCGTAAAACCTTATGGGAAACCGTTTTTTGCTGCAATTTTATTTATAGTAGTAGCTGCTATTTTTACTGCTATTGCTCCCAAAATAGAAGGATTAATTACAACTAGTCTTGCCAAAGATGCTGTGAACATAGCAAAAGGGACTAAGGGAGCTTCAGTTAACTTTAAATATATTCTCACAGTAATGGGTATATTGGCATTTATCTATGTAGTTGGAGCATTATGTACATATTTAGCAAGTGCATTATTAACAAATGCTATTCAAAATATTATGAAAGATTTAAGAAATGCTGTTCAAGGTAAAATTAGAAAATTACCTATAAGTTATTTTGATAAAAACAGTTATGGGGATGTGCTGAGCCGTATAACAAATGATATAGATACTATTTCTAATGCACTTCAACAGAGCTTTAGCCAAGTTATAAATTCAATATTGTCACTAACTCTAGCTATTGTCATGATGTTTACAATTAACATAAAATTTGCATTGTTAGCTATACTTATAATACCGATAAGTTATTTAGTGTCAAAATTTATAGTTAGTAAATCACAAAATCTATTTTATAATCAGCAAAAGGCTTTGGGAAAATTGAATGGTAAAGTTCAAGAAACATATACTGGGTTTAATGAAATAAAACTATATGGAAAGCAAGAGGATGCTATAAAAGATTTTGAAAATATTAATGAAGAACTTTTTAATACTGGATTTAAGGCACAGTTTATATCAAGTATAATGTCTCCATTAGTTTCGTTAGTTAGTTATCTAGGAATTGCAGTTGTTGGAATTTTTGGCGCCATATATGCTATAAGTGGAATAATGACAGTTGGTAATCTTCAAGCCTCTATTCGGTATATATGGCAAATAAATCAACCAATTTCGCAAGTAACGCAATTATCTGCTGCAATACAATCAGCCTTTGCAGCAATTGAACGTGTATTTGAAATATTAGATGAAAAAGAAGAGATTCCAGACAAAGTTGATTTTATAAAGCTCGCGAATCCATGTGGAAATGTAACTTTTGAACATGTCAAATTTGGATATAATGAAGATAACATTTTAATTGAGGATTTAAGTGCAGAGATAGAAAGTGGTCAGATGGTTGCTATAGTAGGTCCAACAGGAGCAGGTAAAACCACATTAATAAATTTATTAATGAGATTTTATGATATTCAAGGAGGAGCTATAAAAATAGATGGAGTGGATACTCGAGATATGAAACGCGAAGATTTACGTTCTATATTCGGTATGGTTCTTCAGGATACTTGGCTATATAATGGAACAATTTATGAAAATATTGAGTATGGGAGATTTGGAGCTAGCAGAGAAGAAATTATTGAAGCAGCTAAAGTAGCTAATGTACATCACTTTATTAAAACTCTTCCAGATGGGTATAATATGTTTTTGAATGAAGAAGCTTCTAACATATCTCAAGGAGAGAAACAGCTTTTGACTATAGCAAGAGCTATAATATCAAATCCAGCAATATTAATATTAGATGAAGCAACTAGTTCAGTTGATACTAGATTGGAAATGTTACTTCAAAAAGCTATGAGGAATATAATGAAAGGAAGAACTAGCTTTGTTATTGCACATAGACTTTCAACTATTCGTAATGCAGATTTAATATTGGTTATAGATGAAGGAAATATTATAGAACAAGGAACCCATAAGGAGTTAATGGAAAAGGGTGGGTTCTATGAAAAACTCTATAATAGTCAGTTTGGAAGACAGCATCAGTGTAATTGATATCGAAATGGAAAGGGAATTCGCTTGTAGAACAGAAATTGTAGTAGCATCAGTATAAGTACTGGAGGAACCTAATAACCACAAAAATATTAAAAATGGATTTGCAAACACATTATACTTATTGGAGAAAGTGCAGAAACTCATGATATTGAATATTATCACTATTATTTACTTACACAGTTTCGACCTTTTTTCTTAGCACGGTACATGGAAGTGTCAGCGCCTTTCATTACTTCGCTAGGAGATTTGTATTTACTGTTTTTTTCACATACGCCTATGCTTATAGTAATAAATAATTGGCTAGAACTTCCGCGTTTTGATTTTGAATTTTGAGATTTTGAAGATTTTTTTGTGTATCCTGATTTGGAGACTTTTTCACGTAAGTTTTCCAAATGAGGGATTGCTTCATTTATAGATTTACCAGGAAATAGTATTGTAAATTCTTCCCCTCCATATCGAAAGGCTTTTCCACCGCCTGTGACCTGTACTAAATTAGAAGCTACTAATTTTAGGACATCATCTCCAACATCGTGCCCATACTTATCATTAAATTTCTTAAAAAAATCAATATCTATCATTGCAATAACATATTTATTCCCGAGCTTCATCAAGTCCTCTCTAAGGGCACGACGGGAAGGTATTCCCGTAAGTTCATCAAGATAAGCCATAGAGTAGGAATCCTCAATGATGCTGGTAATTAACATTAAACCAGCAGAACTTAGAAATATAGAAAAAGATATCTTGTCATTAACAAAAAAAAGGGCTGTGAAAACAGAAATAGTAACACCAATTAATCGTACTTCAAAAACACTATTTTTGAAGTAGGCTTTAATTATAAAAAATACTAGTGTTAAAGAGAATATTAACAAAGCTATTTGATTCATAATAGTGCTCTCTACAGGGATACTTATAAATTTATAATTTAATATCTTTTGTATTGATGGATCATTAGACACAACAATTTTATATATAACAAATATCTCAATTAGTATAAAGGAGATACGTATTTTTCCCCAGAAGGAGAAGATTCCTCTTTCTTTTAATTGAGAAAAGGCAACTATATTAAGTGGTATAAGCATGCAAATCACTGGATAAAGGATCTGAGAATAAGTTGCAGTACTTATTGATAGTTGAGGGTAATAGTTTAAAAGGAATTGAAATAAGGCAAGCAGCAAAATTATCAAGAAAACTCTCCCTTGATTAAATCGAAGGCTTAAAATAAGGCCTAATCCAAATATAATATATGAAGAATACTCAATAACAAGTATAACAGGAGGTGTGAATGAAGGAACCCTTTTAGACAAGAAATAACACCCTAAAAGAATAAAAATATAGGTAATATGTGAGAAGACTGTTTTAAAAGTAATTTTCACTTATGCTGGACCTCCTTTAATTATGCACATATATTATATTATATGTAGTTTAAGAAACTAAATTGTCGATAAAGACTATATAATATATTTCTGTTGATCAAATGGAATCTTTAGTTTACAAAGGAAATTGAATGATCTACCGGATGATTTTCGCTTGATAATAAAGTTGCGATATTTTGAGGATCTGAAGATAGATGAAATTGCAGAAATTCTTAACGTAAATATTAATACAGTAAAAACTCGATTATATAAAGCCCTTGAAATATTAAAAATTGTAATGAAGGATGAGGTGGTTTAATTATGAAGAATGAGAACTTAGTTGAAATTAAAAAGAGATATATGGAGGTTCTTATCCCAGATGAATTAGATTTCTTAGTAAGAAAAGCTTTAAAAGATAGTGGCGCTTATATTAGGTTAGATACCTAAAATAATAACTCTTTGACAAGTTACTATTAGTGATGTATCATGTAATCAGTATTTTTGGAGTAGAAGTTATTGCCTTATAACAACAGGTGGTGTTCCTATAGATATAGTTAGAAAGTATATCGAAAATAAAGGAATGAAATGAGGTGAAAAAATGCTAAAGGCATATAAATTCAGACTATATCCAAACCAAGAACAAAGAATATATTTAGCTAAAACTTTTGGATGCACTAGGTTTGTATATAATCGAATGTTGGCTGAAAGGATTAAATCATATGAGGAAAATAAAGAATTAGATATTAAAACAATGAAATATCCTACGCCTGCACAATATAAGACTGAGTTTGAGTGGTTGAAAGAAGTGGATAGTTTAGCACTTGCTAATGCTCAAATGAAT
>NZ_JAIZZN010000014.1 GCF_020443565.1 Clostridium sp. CS001 | reverse complement strand
TGATGTGAGTAAGACTCCTGGAAGAACACCAGGTTGATAGGTTAGAGGTGTAAGCATGGTAACATGTTCAGCTGACTAATACTAATAAGTCGAGGGCTTGACCTTAATTAAATGAAATAAAAATAATGCGAAATCTTCGTAAGAAGAAACATTCACTGTGCAATTTTCAGAGAATATTTATATTCTCAATCTGGTGATTATGGCATGAAGGTAACACCCCTTCCCATACCGAACAGGTAGGTTAAGCTTCAATGCGCCGATGGTACTGCAGGGGTAGCCTTGTGGGAGAGTAGGTTGTCGCCAGGTAATGTTCCGCGATAGCTCAACGGTGGAGCACTCGGCTGTTAACCGATAGGTTGAAGGTTCGAATCCTTTTCGCGGAGCCAATTTTATTTAAAGTATACAAAAGCTAATTAATAGCTTTTTTTACGTTATAGGGAATTCTGAGTTGAGATTTATAACATTTATTAACAAGTTATTTATATTAAATGTGGATTATAGTAATAACTCCTACTTATATTAAGTATATAATTAAGTATCAATAATAAAATTATTGATACTTTTATCTTTTTTAGGAAATAATAAGTAAAGGATGAGTTATATTCATACTATTTAGAAAATTTGATCAATATAAAAGGATTTTTTATTAATAGGTAGAATATATAAGTATATATCTAATGAAAAGCTAGGAGGTATTGTATATGAAAGAATATAAAAGCAATAATCTAAGAAATATAGGAATTGTTGGACATAGCGGTTCAGGAAAAACCACAATAATGGAATCATTACTATATTACACGAAAGCTATAGATAGATTTGGTAAGGTTGATGAGGGTACTACAATTAGTGATTATGATGTTGAGGAAAAAAAGAGAAAAACATCTATTTCTACATCAGTAGCCTTATGTGAATGGGAAGATGTAAAAATAAATTTAGTAGATATGCCTGGATATTTTGATTATATAGGCGAAATGATTGAGGGATTAAGAGCTGTAGATATGGCAATGATAACTGTGTGTGGTGTATCGGGCATAGAAGTTGGTACTGAAAAAGCTTATGAATATATCAAGGATCATAACTTACCCAGAGCATTTTTTATTAACAAGCTAGATAGAGAAAATAGTAACTTTGAACTTGTTTTGCAGCAACTAAAAGAAAAGTTTGGGTTGTCTGCTGTACCAATACAATACCCTATAGGTAGCGAAGAAAATTTTATAGGAGTAATAAACGTTATATCTAGAAGAGCTAGAATATTTAATGCTAAAACACATAAGATGGAAGAAAGTGATATTCCAGAAGAATTAATTGATAAAGTAGATGAGTGCAAACAGATGGTTATGGAGGCAGTAGCTGAAACTGACGAAGCTTTGTTAGATAAATATTTTAACGAGGGTTGTATAAGTGAAGAAGAAATATATAATGGTCTTATAAAAGGAGCATCTAAAGGAGAGATTGCACCTATAATGTGCGGATCTGCTTTAATAGGCATAGGAATGCACACATTGTTAGAAGATATTGTTGAATGTTTCCCTTCACCAATTGATACAACCCTTTACAGCGCTAAGGATATAAAAGATAATAAATATACACAAATAAAGATCAATGCGGACGACCCGTTTTCAGCATTAGTATTTAAAACTATTGCAGATCCTTTTGTGGGTAAATTATCAATGTTCCGTGTCATTACTGGAAAAGCTAAAAGTGATACAATGGTATATAACACTAATAAAGAAAAAGAAGAAAAGATAGGAAGTATGTATTTCTTAAAAGGTAAACAACAATTTCAAACTCAAGAAATTGAGGCTGGCGATATTGGAGCTGTATCAAAACTTCAATATACAAGTACAGGGGATACACTTTGTGATAGTTCAAGACTATTAATCTTTGATACTATGGATTTTCCACAACCAGTGTTCTCAAGGACTATTGTAACTAAAACTAAAGGTGATGAAGATAAAATATCTAGCGGGTTAACAAAACTATTAGAAGAAGATCCTACATTCTCAGTAGCTAGGAGTACAGAAAGTGCAGAAACTATAATATCTGGCCTTGGAGCAACTCACCTTCAGGTAATAGTTAGTAAGCTTAAAAATAAATTTGGAGTGGATGTATCACTAGATGTTCCAAAGATAGCTTATAGGGAAACAATTAGAAAATGCTCTGATGTCCAAGGGAAACATAAAAAACAATCCGGAGGACATGGCCAATATGGAGATGTAAAGATTAAATTTGATCCTAGGAAAGATGGTAAGGATGATTTAGAGTTTATTGACGCAGTAGTAGGTGGAACCGTTCCAAGGCAGTATATACCTGCTGTTGAAAAAGGATTAAGAGAGAGTATTCAGCACGGTGTACTTGCAGGGTTCCCAGTTATAAGATTAAGAGCAACATTACATGATGGGTCTTATCATGCTGTGGATTCCTCTGAAATGGCATTTAAAATGGCTGCATCAGTAGCCTATAAGAAAGGACTTCAAGATGCACAGCCTGTTATATTAGAACCTATTATGCACGTTGAAGTTGTATGTCCAGAGGACTACATGGGCGATATTATTACAGATATAAACAAAAAAAGAGGTAAGATTTTAGGAATGGAATCTGTTGAACGAGGACAAAAAGTTATTGGGGAAGTGCCTCAATCAGAATTATTTAATTATGCAACAGATTTGCGCTCAATGACGGGCGCTAGAGCAAGCTTCAGGGTTAAGTTTGAAAGATATGAAGAGGTGCCGGAAGACGGGGCTCAAAAGATAATTCAAGCGAATAAGGACCCAGAATAAAAGACAATATCTAAAGAAATGAAGTTATGGTTATCCATGGCTTCATTTTTATTTTACCCATAAACTCTCTGAGATTACAAGATAAAATAAATATATTATAATAATTGCACATATTTTGTCTAAAATTGCTAAACCTATTAATAAATATAGAAAAGAGGGGGAAATTGAATGTCTGAATATAGATTAGATATTGTTGGAGATATTA
Source organism: Clostridium sp. CS001 (assembly GCF_020443565.1). Lineage (GTDB taxonomy): Bacteria > Bacillota > Clostridia > Clostridiales > Clostridiaceae > Clostridium_AD. Next base: position 95,646 of record NZ_JAIZZN010000014.1, on the reverse strand, counting down.
AATTAAGTGATTACAGCAGCATTCATGATTATATGGGAGTAATTCAGCAGAATGATAAATTCACAATTACTTCAAAAATGAAGAACTTTGAGGAAGTTAAGATACTTTGCGAAATATTAGAAAGCAATCACTTTAGCATTGTAGAAGAAGGAGGAAGAGAAAATGGACAGTATTATGTCACATCGCAAAAAAAGAGGTAAAGAGGACATCATTGATAGACACTTAATAGAGCAGGCATATGGATCTGATTATCCCAATAAGGTAACTGCGCATCCGCTTGAACTTAACACTTATGCAGACCCAACAATTACTTCAAAAACTATGATACCGTCTGTGGATTTAGAAGAGGGGTTAGTTATTCACAAGGATGAACATTTATCTGATTAATCTTTTTAAAGAATGTATTAGGTAACTACAACAATTCAATTATACATATTTTGATAAGACAAATATTAGAAGCTAACTTCTATTGTTTGTTTTTTATTTTGCAAGCGTAGTGTATGGTTAATTATTAAGTTTGATTATATGTGAGAGATATATTATACTTTTAACGTGGTATAAAAGGAGGTAAAGCAAATGACAACTTTATATATTACCAGACATGGTGAAACTGAATGGAATACAGAAGGTCGTATGCAAGGATGGAACGATTCACCGCTTACAAAGCTAGGAATCCATCAAGCGCATTGGCTTTACGAGAGACTGAAAGATATAGATTTTAATGTAATTTATTCTAGTCCTACGGGGAGGGCTTATAAAACAGCAGAGATTCTTAAAGGTGAGAAAAACATAGAAATTATTGCGTATGATGCACTAAAAGAATTAAACCTTTCACAGTGGGAAGGGCTTGACCAAAAGAGTATCAAAGATAAGGATGAAGAGCAGTTTCATAATTATTGGAAGGCACCACACCTGTACAAGCCTTTATTTGGAGAGAGCTTTTTAGAACTTCAGAATAGGATAACAGCGGGGATTAAAGAAATTGTAAAAAATCATAAGGATGAAACAGTATTAATAGTAACTCATACTATGACATTAAAAGCATTAATGGCGGGGCTTAACAATAAGCATATTTCTACAATGTGGGACCCACCATTTATAAAACAAACTAGCTTAACTATTATAGAGATGGATGAAGATAAAGTAGATATTAAAATGTATGCAGATGACTCTCATCATAAGGAAATAACATTAGACTAAAAGACAGAATTTATGGTTTTAAACACTAGAGCAGATATATTGAAATAAATATATCTGCTCTAGTATTTAGCTTGTTATAATGTCCAAAGTAAAGTAAAAGCAAACACCTGTATCTGTATTTGAAACACCAAAATAACTTTTGTGAAGAAATAATATGTTTTTAACTATAGATAAACCAAGACCTGTACCGCCAAAGTTCTTATTACCAGACTTATCTACCTTGTAAAATCTATCCCAAATTCTATCTAAATCTTCACTGCTAATAAAGCTACCCTCATTTTCTATTTCTACTGACACTTTACCTTCTACTATTTTTAGTGCAATTATTATATTCTTTTTAATAGGCGTGTGCCTTATGGCATTACTTATTAAATTATTCATAACCTCTTTTATCCTATAAGGGTCACCGTAAACCATTATATTTTTCATATCAGAGGGTATATTTAGCTTAAGGTATCTATCATTTATACTATTTAGATACTTCTTGTATATGGAGCTAACTAGTTCTAAAACATTAAATTCTGACATGTTTAATTTAAAGTTACCTGACTCTAATTGGGATAAATCCATCATATCACATACTAAAGAATTCATATTTTTAGATTCATCTATTATTACATCTAAATAGTAAGCTACATCATCTCCTTTAGGTATACCATCTTTTAATCCTTCTGCATAGCCTTCTATAAGGCTGATGGGAGTTTTAAGTTCATGGGAAACGCTAGCGATAAATTCTTTTGTCATTTTTTCTAATTGCCTTTCTTTTTCAATGTCTCCTTTAAGCTGATCATTAGCAGTTTTAAGTTCAGTTAGAGTTGCCCCTAGTTTTTCGGACAAAAAGTTCAAGGTTCTTCCTAGACTACCTATTTCATCATTAGAAGCTATTTGGCATTTGGCAGAGAAATCTAACTGTGAAATTTTTGTAGCTGTAGAGTTTAAAGAAATAAGTGGTTTTGAAACCATCTTAGAATAAATTAAAGAAAGTACGGCTATTAAAATTACAGCAGCAATGTAGACATAAACATAATATTTTCTTGTAACATATGTTGCTTCACCTACAGGTTGTAGCGTAGATAACACAAAAACAATATCTTGTATTTCACCATTTGATATTACCGGTGATACTAAAACCAAATTGTCTGTATGTAAAGATGGATGTTTAAGGGTATATACTATGGTTTTTTTAGTACTTAAAACATCAAAATAATTTTCTAAAGAAGATATCCAATTATTAATAGCTAGCATCATTGTTTCTGAGCTCCTAGATTGCTTTTCATTTATCATGGGCTGTTTTATTAATTTAAGTGTACCACTGTTTTCTAAGATGGCTATTTTTGCATTGTTTTTATCTTCAAAATCACTCATTGCATTGAAAATATTATTGGAATTATAATTAGGATAATCAGATTTAAATTTTTCTACATTAGATTTTAGTTCTTTTGTCTTTTGAGTGACATAAAATTTTTCGAAAAATAGGAATTGAATAGAGATAACTGCACTTATAAAAAGGAATAAGAACACTACCGTAACAGCAAATAACTTCAAGGTGATTCCATTTTTTTTCATTCAATCACCTCAAATCTATAACCAGAACCGCGTACAGTGCAAATAAATTTTGATTTATTTATGAGCTTTTCTCTTAATCTTTTTATGTGAGTATCAACAGTCCGTAGGTCGCCATCATAACTGTAACCCCATACATTATCTAGTAAGGCATTCCTAGATAAAACTATCCCTTTGTTTTTAATTAGGTACGCTAGTAAATCATATTCTGTGGGAGAAAGATTTATTTCACTGCCATCTACATATACTTGGCGAGATAGAAGATTGACTTTTAAACCTTGAATATCAAATATATTATCTGGCTTGCCTAGGCTTCCTTCTACTCTCTTTAAAAGAGCTTTACTCCTTGCTACAAGAACCTTTGGACTAAAGGGTTTGGTCACATATTCATCAGCGCCAAGTTCAAAACCTGTAAGCTTATCCTCTTCTTCACCTTTGGCTGTTAAGAATATTATAGGAACATCAGAGGTTTGCCTTATAGTTTTGCACACTGAAAATCCATCCAGGTTTGGCATCATTACATCTAATATAATTAAGTCTATATTGTTACTAGTAAATTCCAGCAAGGCATCGGTTCCATTTGTTGCTTCTACCACATTAAAATCTTCTATTTTGAGATAATCACGTATAAGCTTTCTCATTCTATCTTCATCCTCAACTACCAGTATAGTTTTTTTCATAACGTTACTTCAAAGTTATAAAAGTCTTTGAAGACCCTCCATTCTTTTATTATTTTAGTATTTTTAATAAAAAGATATTTGCTTTAATAAAAATATATCATATTATGAGAGATTAATAAAATGTTTCTTAAAACAATTAAGGTAAGAGGAAACTTAGGGTGATAGTATATATAATAGTTGAAGCGTTTGTAGAAAATTATTGAAATTAATTAAGCAGAGTGTTATGTTATAGGGAGAAATAAGATAAAAAACTACTATTTTTTATTTAGAAACACTATGGGGGGATTGAAATGAAAAAAGAGTTATTTGTTAGAAATAGAAAGAATTTATGGGACAAGTTAGAAGAGAATTCCATAACATTAGTATTTGCAGGTCAGGCACCATACAAATCCGCTGATGAAACATATGCGTTTACTCCAAATAGAAATTTTTACTATCTAACAGGAATTGATAGAGAGAAAATGATTTTAATGTTAGTGAAAAGAAATGGCAAAGTAGAAGAAACTCTGTTTATTGAAAAAAATGACCCTATTATGGCTAGATGGGTAGGAGAGAAAATGTCTGAAAAGGAAGTAAGAGAAATCTCGGGCATAGAAAAAACTAAATTTATAGAAGAATTTGAAGAAACTCTAGGCTTAATTTTGGATAGAACTGAGATAGAAAGTTTATATTTAGACCTTGAAAGACAACAGTTTAATATGTCTGCCAGTACACCTCAAAGATTTGCAAATGCTGTAGTTGAAAGGTATCCTTACCTTAGAATAAATAATATATATCATGAAATAGCTAGCCTTAGACTTATAAAATCAGAAGAAGAAATCGAATTAATTAGAGAAGCTATAGATATAACTGATAAAGGGATAAAAGCACTAATGAAAAACTCTAAAGCAGGAATGAGAGAGTATGAATTAGAGGCTTACTTTGACCTTATACTGAAAAGCAACGGCGTAAAAGAGTATGCTTTTCACACTATTGCAGCTTGTGGTAAGAATGCAACGATACTTCATTACAGTGAAAATGATAGTGAACTTGAAGATGGTAAGCTAGTATTATTCGACCTAGGAGCTCAATATAAATATTATAATGCAGATATAAGCCGAACATTTCCAGTAAATGGAAAGTTTGCGGAAAGACAAAAACAAATTTATAATGTAGTATTAAGAGCACAAGAGGCTGTAACAGCAATTGCAAAACCAGGCATATTATTTTCAGTTTTAAATGAGACAGCTAAAAAAGTACTAGCAGAAGGATGCAAAGAGCTGGGTCTTATTAAAGAAGATGGTGAGTTATCTAAGTATTATTTTCATGGTGTAAGCCATTATTTAGGACTGGATACTCATGATGTAGGAAGTCGTGATGTGGAGTTAAAACCAGGAATGGTGTTTACCAATGAGCCAGGACTTTATATAGAAGAGGAGAATATTGGAATTAGAATTGAAGATGATATATTAATCACAGAAGATGGCTGTGAAAACCTTTCAAAACAAATTATAAAAACAGTAGAAGAAATTGAAGCATTTATGGCAAAGTAGATTTTATATATATTTATTGTAAGTAGTAACTGTAAATTACTACTTATTTTTTAAGGAGGAAAATCACATGATTAAAAAGTTTATTTCTTATTACGGTCCTCATAAAAAATTATTCATATTAGATATGGTTTGTGCGTTCTTAGTAGCAGCGCTAGATTTAGTTTTCCCAATGGTAACAAGAAGTATTTTAAATGAGGCGTTGCCGCAAGGGAATATACGTATGGTATTAATATTTACAGGCGTATTAGCATTTCTATACATATTAAAGTTAATATTTAATTACATAATTGAGTATTGGGGACATGTTGTAGGGGTTAGGATGCAGTATGAAATGAGGAAGGATATATTTTCTCATCTTCAAACATTATCTTTTAAATATTTTGATGATAATAAAACCGGACATATTATGTCAAAGATCATTAATGATTTAATGGAGATATCAGAACTTGCGCATCATGGTCCAGAGGATGTATTTATTTCTGTAGTTATGCTTGTAGGATCATTTATTGCACTTTGTACAATTAATGTAAAGCTTACATTAATAATATTTGCTTCCCTACCTTTCATGATATGGTTTGCTATGAGTAAGAGAATTAAGATGTCAGAAGCCTTTAAATCTGTCAGAAAAGAAGTTGCAAATGTAAATTCAAGCTTGGAAAGTAGTATATCAGGTATTAGAGTTTCTAAATCCTTTACTAATGAAGAATATGAAAAAGATAAGTTTGATGAAGGAAATGAACAGTTTAAAAAATCAAGACAATATGCATATAAATATATGGCAGAGTTTTCTTCTGGTGTAAAGTTTTTTGTTGATATACTAAACGTTATTATTTTTGGATTTGGGGGATATTTTGTATATAAGAAGTGGATTAACGTACCAGACTTAGTAGCATATTTATTATATATACAATTCTTTGTGCAACCGATTCGAAGGCTTACATCATTTGTTGAGCAATATCAAACGGGGATGTCTGGGTTTGAGCGTTTCATTGAGCTTATGAGTATAAAACCTGAAATAACTGATAAGGATGATGCCATAGTGCTAAAAGATGTAATGGGAGATATAGAACTTAAGGATGTAACTTTTAGTTATAACGAGAAATCCTCAATTTTGTCTAATATGAATTTACACATAAAACAAGGTAAAACTTTAGCGCTTGTTGGACCATCCGGTGGAGGTAAAACTACATTGTGCCACCTTATTCCAAGATTTTATGAATTAGACAAAGGAGATATTTTCATTGATGGTAATAGTATAAAGGATGTTACCTTGAAATCATTAAGACAAAACATAGGGATAGTTCAACAAGAAGTATTTTTATTTGCAGGAACTATAAAAGAAAATATATTATATGGACGACCTGATGCTAGTGATGAAGATGTAATTGAAGCAGCTAAAAATGCAAATATACATAACTTTATAATGTCACTATACGATGGTTATGATACAAGCATAGGGGAAAGAGGAGTTAAATTATCTGGTGGACAAAAACAAAGGATGTCTATAGCTAGGGTATTTTTAAAGAATCCTCCTATATTAATCCTAGATGAGGCTACATCAGCATTAGATAACGCTACGGAGATGATAATACAAAAGTCATTAGAGCAGTTATCTAAGGGAAGAACAACACTTGTAGTAGCCCATAGACTTTCTACTATAAGAAATGCAGATGAAATAGTAGTAATTACAGATAAGGGTATACAGGAAAAAGGTACACATAAGGATTTAATAAAGGTTGATGGAATATATTCAAAGTTGTATCATGCTCAATTTAAGGGATATATACCAGATGAAGTGATATAGTTCAAATTTAGACTTTTAATTAAACATAATTTTATGAAATAAAGGCTTATCTTCTTGTTTTAAGAAGGAAAGCCTTTGTTTTTTTGTGATTAACAAGTAATAAGGGATATTATGTATCAAAATGTAGGAAAATACACTACGAAAATATGTATATTAACAAGGAGAAAAAAAACCGTTATAGAATAGTTAATATATGGTAAATAAATTCATGAATTTATTACTACCTTAATTTTAAAAAGGTTTTCAGAAAATTTTCAAAGGAGGAGCGAAATGATTAAAAATAAGAATTCTATTATAGAACTATTGCATGAAAGTAAAAGCTTCACATACTTTAAGGGTAATTCAGAAATAAATGTGGTTTTAAAGTCCAGTGAGGGCATCAATATTAGGTACTATGAAGATAAATGTATAGTTATTAATTTTTTTGACTATAAAGATGGAATTTCTAAGTTGTATAAAGATAGAAAATATATAAACAGAAATATATCTTAATTAAAATAGAATATACATTATGTGTATGAACATGCTTGGTGTGTTTGTATAGTAAATAAGAAAATAAGGATCTTATGTAATGAAAGAATTGTTATAGAAGTGGATATAATAAAGAAATAAGTAAATTCATTGCAAGAAAGGTGTTTGAATATGATGTTTAATAAATTTACAGAAAGAGCACAAAAGGTTTTGATGTACGCCCAGGAAGAAGCAGAGCAACTAAAACATGGATATATAGGAACGGAACATATACTTTTAGGCATTTTAAAGCAGCAAGATGGGGTATGCAAGAAATTACTAGGTGATATGGGAGTTTCGCAAGAAGACGTAAAGAAATTAGTAATAGAGTATGAAGGTGAAGGGGATGTAGAAACATGTAAGGGTGAAATTCCATTAACGCCAAGGACAAAGAGACTATTAGAACTAAGTCTTTTAGAAGCTAGAACTCTAAATCATAATTATATTAGTCCGGAACATATATTACTTGCTTTAATAAAAGAATCAGAAGGTGTGGCGTATACAATCTTAGCTAATCTAGGTGTTGATTTTCATAAACTAAGAAATGAAGTGTTAAGTAATTGGGGTTCAGAAGATACTCAAAGAGGAGGGGTATCAAAAGAGAAAAAGAAATATAGCACTGAAGCCTTAGATAGGTTTGGTAGGGATTTAACTGAAATGGCAAGGGAAGGAAAGCTTGATCCTGTTATAGGAAGAGACGATGAAACTCAAAGGCTTTTAGAAATCTTATGCAGAAGAATGAAGAATAACCCTTGTCTTATTGGAGAGGCAGGTGTAGGTAAAACAGCAATAGTAGAGGGCCTTTCACAAAGGATAGCTTCCGGTAGTATTCCAGAAGTTCTAAAAGGCAAAAGAGTAATAACTTTAGATATATCTTCAATGGTTGCAGGGTCTAAATATAGGGGAGAATTTGAGGAAAGGCTTAAGAAGGTAATGAAAGAAATAGTAGAAGCAGGAGATGTTATCATATTTATAGATGAGATTCATACTATAATAGGGGCAGGAGGAGCTGAAGGGGCTATTGATGCTTCCAATATATTAAAACCGGCTCTCGCTCGTGGAGAAATACAATGCATAGGTGCGACAACTATAGAGGAATACAGAAAATATATTGAAAAGGATTCGGCACTAGAGCGAAGGTTTCAACCTATAACGGTAGGGGAACCAAGCAAAGAGGAAGCCGTAGATATATTAAAAGGATTAAGAGATAAGTACGAAGCACACCACAGGGTTAAGATTACTGACAGTGCAATTGAAGCAGCTGTTAGCTTATCACATAGATACATATCAGATAGATATTTACCTGATAAAGCAATAGATATTATAGATGAAGCAGGTTCAAAGGTAAGAATTCAAAGTTTAACCCCTCCACCAAACATGAAGGATTTAGAAGATGAAATGGAAAAAGTAGCTAAAGAGAAAGCTGATGCTATATCAGTACAAGACTTTGAAAAAGCAGCTATTTTAAGGGATAGAGAGAAGCAGATAAAGGATAAGCTAGGGTACTCCAAGAATAGTTGGAAGACTCAGAATCAAATAGATGAACTAATCGTATCAGAACTAGAAGTTGCAAATGTGGTATCAAAGTGGACTAATATTCCTATAGAGAAATTGACACAAAAGGAATCCGAGCGGCTACTAAGGTTAGAAGAGGTACTTCATAAGAGAGTGATAGGTCAAAGTGAAGCAGTCAAATCAATCTCAAGAGCCGTAAGAAGGGCAAGAGTAGGACTTAAAGACCCCAAAAGACCTATAGGTTCTTTTATATTCTTAGGACCTACTGGTGTAGGGAAAACAGAATTATCTAAAGCATTAGCAGAGGCTATGTTCGGGGATGAGAATAACATAATAAGAATAGATATGTCAGAATATATGGATAAACATACGGTGTCACGGCTTATGGGTTCACCGCCAGGGTATGTAGGATTTGAGGAAGGTGGTCAGTTAACTGAAAAGGTTAGGCGAAATCCATACTGCGTTATACTTTTCGATGAGATTGAAAAGGCCCATCCAGACGTAACTAATGTTTTGCTACAGATATTAGAAGACGGAAGGTTAACAGATGGAAAAGGTAAAACTGTAGATTTTAAAAATACAGTAATTATAATGACATCAAATGTAGGAGCGTCTACTCTAAAAAGGCAAAGGTCTGTAGGATTCGATGTAAGAGTAAATGAACAAAACTCAGCATACGAGAAGATGAAGGAAAATATTATGGAAGAGTTAAAACATTCATTTAATCCTGAGTTTCTAAATAGAATAGATGATATTATCGTATTTCATTCACTAGAAGAAGAGGACTTGTATGAGATTGTAGAATTAATGCTTAATGTATTGAAAGAACGTCTAAAGGAGCATGAGATTAATGTAAGCTTTGACGATGAAAGTAAAAAACATTTAGCTAAAGCAGGGATTAACACTGTTTATGGAGCTAGGCCGCTTAGACGAGAAATAACCAAATCTGTGGAGGATAAGCTTTCTGAAGAAATACTTAAAGGTACTATTAATAAAGGTGACAATATAATTGCAACTATAAAAAATAATGAATTGATTTTTGAGACTTTGCATATTTAATGTTGTTTATATATCTTAAAAAGGATATACTTATGAAAGCATAAAATTTTTAACCACTCTTGAGTGGTTTTTTAATTTTTAGAGATTATAAAGGTTATAAAATAGTGATGGGGGCGGATATATGTCAAAGATTAAAAATGTATTTGTTTGTCAAGAATGTGCATATGAAGCACCTAAATGGCTGGGGAAATGTCCTAGTTGCAATAACTGGAATACAATGATAGAGGAAGTAAAAGATACAGGGTTCAAAAGAGCAGTTACTATGAGTAATAGCATCGCACCCCGTAGCATAATGGATATAACATCTAGTGAACATGAAAGACTTAATACAGGTATCCAGGAATTAAATAGGGTATTAGGTGGCGGATTAGTTAAAGGCTCATTAACATTAATATCAGGAGATCCAGGTATAGGTAAGTCTACGCTACTTTTACAAACAGCCAAAAACATATGCGATAAATATGGAAAGGTACTTTACGTTTCAGGTGAGGAATCAGAAGAGCAAATTAAAATGAGGGGTGACAGACTTAACGCGGTATCAAAGGAATTATACATAGTATCGGAGACTAATGTAGAAACTATTGAAAAATACATAGATGAAATAAAACCAATATTTATAATAATTGATTCCATACAAACTCTTTTTAAGACTTCCGTTAGTTCAGCACCCGGAAGCGTTTCTCAAGTTAGAGAATGTGCTAATGAATTAATGCGTATAGGTAAAACTAAAGCGATACCTTTATTTATTGTGGCCCATGTTACTAAGCAAGGTGAACTTGCAGGACCTAGGGTACTTGAGCACATGGTAGATACGGTTTTATATTTTGAAGGTGAGAGAAATCAAGAATTTAGAATACTTCGAACCATGAAGAATCGTTTTGGTACAACAAGCGAAATAGGTGTATTTGAAATGAGACAAGAAGGGTTAGCTCAAATATTAAATGCTTCTAGTATCTTTCTTGAAGAAACAAGTTTTAGCCAAGAAGGCTCTGTGGTTATAGGGATAATTGAAGGAACAAGGCCTATTTTAGTTGAAATTCAAGCATTGGTTAGTGAAACTAAGGCAATCATGCCTAGACGAACTGCAGTAGGGGTAGATAATTCAAGATTAAATCTTATTTTAGCTGTTTTAGAAAAAAAGTTAAAGGTACCCTTTTATAACTGTGATGTCTACGTTAATGTAGTAGGGGGTCTGAATTTAGATGGAACTTCTGGAGATTTAGGACTGGCGATTGCTCTATTATCTAGTGTAAAGAATAAAGCAATAAAGCTAGGTAAAACAATTATTGTAGGTGAAATTGGACTTACAGGGGAAGTAAGACCCATATCCCATTGTGAGAAAATAGTAAATGAAGCAAGTAAGTTGGGATTTAATAATATTATAATACCAGAAAGAAATCAAAAGAAAATCAATAATAAGGATATTAATATTATAGGCACAGATTCATTAAAAGATGTTCTAAGTAAGATTTTTTAACGACATTTCAGAAGGTAAGTCTCCCACTTCTATAAGTGGGGGTCAACTATCCTAGCAAAATAAAACTTCAGTGGGAGCCTAAATCTCCTTCTGAAGTCGTTAATATTGCAGCACCGCAGGTGATGATTTAACTATATTTTAGCACATTCGATTATGAGTAATTTTGAAGGCGATGATTAAGGGTACTATTTATTAAATAAGGAGAAAAACATGAGAGAAGAGAAAAGCAAAGAACTTATGAGTATATTGAAAGTAATGGCGCCTGGGACATCACTCAGGGAAGGGCTTGAAAATATTTTAAGAGCTAAAACCGGGGGGCTTATTGTTTTAGGCGATGGTAAGGAGATATTAGATATTGTGGACGGTGGATTTGGAATAAACTCTGAATATAGCCCTGCGTACATTTATGAATTAGCAAAGATGGATGGAGCTATAGTAGTAAGTAGTGATTTAAAAAGAATATTATATGCTAACACACAACTTATGCCAAGTCCTACCATACCTACTTTTGAAACTGGTACAAGACACAGAACAGCTCAAAGAATAGCTAAGCAAACAGGGTCTGTTGTTATTGCAATATCACAAAGAAGAACTATTATAACTGTTTATAAAGATGAAATAAAATATGTTTTAAGAGATAGTAGTATTATTTTAGCAAAAGCAAATCAAGCTGTTCAGACATTAGAGAAATATGTTTCAGTGCTTGAACGGGTGGTAAGTAACTTAAATCTTTTAGAATTTCAAGATTTAGCTACATTGTTTGATGTTATAAGTGCAGTACAAAGAACCGAAATGGTGATGAGAATAGTTTCAGAAATAGAAAGATATATATGTGAACTTGGGAATGAAGGTAGACTTATTTCTATGCAACTAAGTGAGTTAATTAGAAGCGTTGAAGAGGATGGAATACTATTAATAAGAGACTATTGCCAAAGTGGTATGAATTATATGGAGATGTATAGACAGATAGAAACTATGAGTCCTGAGGAACTGTTAGATTTAGATTTCATTTCTAAAATTATTGGGTACGTGGGTGTACCGTTAGTGGATACGCTAATTTCTCCTAGGGGATACAGGATGTTAAATAAAATACCTAGAATACCTACTAATGTTATAGAAAACTTAGTTAAGCATTTTAGGGAATTAAAAGCTACAATGGAAGCATCTCATGAACAGCTTGATCAGGTAGAAGGAATAGGTGAAGCAAGAGCTAAAGCAATTAAGAATGGATTAAGAAGATTAAAAGAGCAATTTATGTTAGATAAGCAAATATAGCACAAGATAAGCTTTAGCTTACCTTGTGCTATATTTCTATCTCATGGTATATTTGCCTAATGTACTAATTTTATCATACTCTTTTAAGAGAATATCATATAAATTTAAGTCTAAAAGATTACATAAAGAAGTAATATAAAAAAGATTATTCCCGAGTTCCTTTTCTAAGACTTCTCTGCAGTTTTCACAAAGCTTGCCTTGCATATGAGTATCAAGTGAGGCGCCAAGGGTGTCCAAATTCAAATCTTCTATATTAGCAGGAATGTATTGTTTTTTTGCATCAATATTAATACAGCCACAATTGGTAACGGATTTTATAACAGCTCTATTAACTCTAGCCTCAGATTCTTGAAGTTTAGTAATTATATCTAAAATGCTTCTATGTCGTAATAAAGATTCGTCTACAGAATTTTGAAAACTATCAAATATAAGATCTTTCATTAAGTTCAACTCCTTGTTAAAGATTTTAATAGCTATATTATCTTAATTATAGGTTTTATATTATGTTTTTGTCAATAAATTAAGTACGAATATCAACCTATAAATATATAATAAATCAAGAGGAGTTTTATTAATAGGGGGAATAGCATGTTGAACATTGGTGAGAAGATTTTTATAGCAGGTTATGGCGCTGGATATATACAGGGTATGGATAATAAGGAATTACATGGGTCAGAATGTAAATATGTAAATATATATCTATTACTAGATAATATGAGTTTTATGATTCCAATGAGTAGAATTGGAAATTACAAGATTAGAAAGATTTTAAATAAGCTAGAGTTAGAAAAGAACTTAAAAATTATATCAAATGAAACAGAGCATATTGAAGGTAATTGGAATAATAGATATAGAATTAATAAGAAAAAGATTCAAAGTGGTAATATATTAAAAATGTGTCAGGTAATTAGGGATTTATACTATTTGAAAAAGGAAGACATACTTCCACCAGGAGAGTTAAAGATTTTAGAAAGGGTTGAAGGGATGATTGCAAGCGAAATAATGTTAGTGTTTGAAGTAACTATGGAGGAAGCGTTATGTAAAATACGAAGTTAAGTTTAATAAATTGTTAATTCTATGATGTATTTCATTGAATTACAGAAATTTATAGTATATATTAGATAATAACAGGATATAAATTTGAATAAGTGTTAATAATTTAAAAGGAGGTGAATTTTTTTGCTAAAAAAGATTTTCAGGGGACTTTTTACAATCATAGGATTAATTATAGGCTATCTAGTAGCGGAAATGCTTTTAAGCACAAGCTATTTTGTTCAGCTTGATCACTTTAAAAGTGGTACAGTTCAAGGAATAATATTCATTATTTTTTCTACATTAATCTTTGGAGTTATTTTATTTTTAATATCGCCTATAATTGTAACCTTTATAATGAAGTTTATGGATTATGTGGAGAAAAGCATGCAAAAAATGCCAACTGCCCAAATTATATTTGGTACAACAGGTGGGATAATAGGTCTTGTAATTGCATCTTTATTTGCAGGATTATTCAAATATGATTCCCTGATATGGAATATCATAGTAGTTATTTTTACGGTTATAATGGCAGCTTTGGGAGCAGATATTTGTGCAAGGAAAAGAGATGACATATTAGCTTTTTTCACAAGCACTAAAAGGAATACAGGGTTCAAAGATAAGAAGGTAAAGGGATTTACTAATGAAAATCCTAAGGTACTAGATACATCAGTAATAATTGACGGTAGAATATTTGATATTTGTCAAACGGGTTTTGTTGAGGGTCCACTAATAATACCAACTTTCGTATTAGAAGAGCTTAGGCATATCGCGGATTCCTCTGATGGACTTAAAAGAAACAGAGGAAGAAGAGGGCTAGATATATTAAACAAGATTCAAAAGGAGTTAAATATTGAAGTTGAAATTTGGGAGAAGGATTTTCCTGATATAGCAGAAGTAGATAGTAAGCTTCTCAAATTAGCTCAGCTTTTGAATGGTAAAGTTATTACAAATGATTTTAATCTTAACAAGGTAGCTGAGTTTCAAGGGGTTCCAGTTTTAAATATTAACGAACTTGCAAATGCCGTGAAGCCAGTGGTTTTACCAGGTGAGGAAATGAAAATTCAAGTGATGAAGGATGGAAAGGAATCGGGACAAGGAATAGCCTATTTAGATGACGGTACAATGATTGTCGTTGAGGGTGGAAGGCGTTATATTGGTGAAGATATAGTTGTTATTGTAACATCAGTTCTTCAGACGGCTGCAGGCAGGATGATTTTCGCTAAAAATAAGGATTCCTTGATAAAGGGTTAATTATATTGAGTAAGCGAGGGTTGTTATGATTAGAAATTGTGCAGTAATTTTGGCTGCTGGAAAAGGTAGTCGCATGAAGGAATCTATTAATAAGCAATATTTAAAAATTAATCAGCATCCAATTTTGTACTATACTTTAAGAGCATTTTCACAAAGCAATTACATAGATGAAATTATAGTAGTTGTTGCAGAAGGTGAGATGGAATATTGTAGGAAAGAAATAATTGAAAAGTATAACTTTTTAAAAGTAAAAGATGTGGTTATTGGTGGAAAAGAAAGACAAGATTCAGTGCTAAAAGGACTAAGTGCTGTATCAAATTGTGAAATTGTGCTTATTCATGACGGAGCTAGGCCATTTATAAATCAATCTATTATAAGTGATGCAATCACTTATGCTAACTTATATGGAGCAACTGCTTGCGGAGTAGAGCCAAAGGATACAATTAAGATAAAAGACTCCTTAGGATTTTCAGTAGATACTCCTGAAAGAGAAACACTATTTTGTGTTCAAACACCACAGGCGTTTAAGTACAATCTCATATTAAATTGTCATAAGAAGATTAATGAGGAAGGTATCAAAGTAACGGATGATACCATGGTCGTTGAAAGGTATGGGAATAAGGTATATCTTTATAAAGGTAGTTACGATAATATAAAGGTTACAACACCAGAGGATTTAGAAATTGGAAGGCAAATACTACAAAGATTTTAATGTTGACAGTATCACATTTAATGTGTATATTAATTAGTAACTATATGTAATGGTTCATACAAATTGAATATTAGGCAATGATGAAGAATAGTAGAGACCACTATACAGAGAGAAAATACTAGGTTGAGATATTTTCAAAGGTTTTGAACCTACTTTGGAGCTGTAGTAAAACTACCGGTAGTATATACCGTTAAAAAATGAGTGCAAATTTAGGTGGTACCGCGATATAATTCGCCCTAATACAGGGCGGATTTTTTATTTTTTGTTCTTTTGATGTTCGAAGGTAATGAAGTACCATATAAAAAATAAATTCTAAGAGATATATAAGGAGGAATACTTATGAAATTATCCAAAATGTTAATAAGTACACTAAGGGAAGTACCAGCGGAGGCAGAAATCGCAAGTCACCAATTGATGTTAAGAGCTGGAATGATGAGGAAAATGGCTTCTGGGGTGTACAATTACATGCCACTTGGAATAAGAGTTATAAAAAAAATTGAAGATATTGTTAGAAATGAAATGGATAGTGCAGATGCACAGGAATTTTTAGCATCGGCCTTAATTCCTTCTGAGCTATGGATTGAATCTGGAAGATGGGATGTTTATGGAGCAGAATTATTTAGACTGAAAGATAGAAATGCAAGGGAGTTTTGTTTAGGACCTACACACGAAGAAGTATTTACAGATATAGCTAGAAATGAAATTAAATCTTATAAGCAGTTACCACTGAACCTGTATCAAATTCAAACAAAGTATAGGGATGAGAGAAGACCAAGATTTGGAGTTATGAGATCAAGAGAATTTATAATGAAAGATGCTTATAGCTTTGATGCAGATAATGAGGGACTAGATATATCTTACAATAAAATGTATGATGCCTATAATAACATATTTAGAAGATGTGGACTAGAATGCAAGGCTGTTGAGGCTGATTCTGGTGCAATGGGTGGTTCGGGATCAGCAGAGTTTATGGTTAAGTCTGAAGTAGGTGAAGATGAGGTAGTTTTCTGTAAATCATGCAATTATGCAGCTAATATGGAGAAAGCACCAACTCAAGTTGATCACATGGAAAAAGAAGAGTTCAAAGAATTAAATAAAATATTAACTCCAAATGTAAAAACTATAGAGGATTTAGAGAAGTTCTTTAACACCACTTCTAGAAAATTTGCAAAAACGCTTATTTATAAAGCAGATAATAGAGTTGTTGCAGTTATGGTAAGGGGAGATAGGCATTTAAATGAGATTAAAGTAATAAATGCGATAGGTGGAGCATTAGAGTTCGAAATGGCAGATGCAAAGACTGTAATGGAGGCAACTTCTGCAGCAGTAGGATTTGCAGGCCCAATAGGTATTAAGGCTGATGTAGTATTAGTTGACGCTGAAGTAGCTAATATGTATAATTTTATAATTGGTGCAAATGATACAGGATATCATTATGAGAATGTTAATTATGGAAGAGACTTTGAAGGTAAGGTTGGAGACTTTAGAAAAGTTAATGAGGGAGATAAATGCCCTAAGTGTGAATCACAGCTTACAATTGCTAGAGGTGTAGAAGTAGGGCACATATTTAAACTCGGAACTAAATATTCAGAAGCTATGGGTGCAACTTTTATAGGGCAAGACCAGAAAAAACAGCCTTTAGTTATGGGATGCTACGGTATAGGCATAAATAGAACAATGGCAGCTATTATAGAACAACATCATGATGAGAATGGTATAAAGTGGCCAATATCAGTAGCGCCATATCAAGTTGTAGTAGTACCAGTATCTAAAAAGGATGAGCAGCAGATGGAAATTGCTGAAGAAATTTATAATAATCTAAAAGAATTGGGCGTAGAAGTTCTTATGGATGATAGAGATGAGAGAGTTGGAGTTAAATTTAAGGATTTAGATCTAATTGGAATTCCAATGAGAATTACTGTTGGGAAAAAGATTTCTGAAGGTAAGCTTGAGTTTAAATTAAGAAGTGCACAAGATAATGAAGAAGTAGAAATAAGTGCAGTTATTAATAGAGTCAAAGAAGAATTTAAAAATAATAACATAATATTATAGATTCTATTTGAAGTTCACGGTAACATATGGCTATAGGGATGACTATAGCCATAAAAATTAATACTTATATTATAAGGCAGCCTGCGCTAATTATTTTATAATAGACGTCTAATGTGTATAAAGGAGAATAAGATTGGAATTTAATATATTAAAGAATAAGTTTACAACGGAGCAAGCCAAGCAGTTAAATCCACTAGTTCTTGCACTTGTTGGAGATGCAATCTATGAGGTTTTTATTAGAGCCTATCTTGTAGAAAAAAATAGGAATATGAACGCTCATAAGATTCATGTTAAGGCAGTTGAACATGTAAAAGCGCATGCACAAAGTGAGTATATGAAATTTATTATAGAAGATTTAAGTGAAGAAGAGTTAAGCATATTTAAAAGGGCTAGAAATTCAAAAAGTGGAACCACACCTAAAAACGCAGATTTAAATGAATATAAATGGGCCACTGGATTTGAGGCGTTAGTTGGTTTTCTATATCTAAGTGAAAAGGACGAACGGCTAAATTGTATTTTTGAGAAAATTATAAAGTTTGATTTGGGAGATGAGTAACTATGCTTAAGGTTAAATTGATAGAGCATACACCGAGTCCAGAAAAAGTAGTAGCGTCAGCGGCCAAACTTTGTTATAGTCAAGTAGGGGTTGATGAAATATTAGAAAACTTGGATGAAGAAAAGACACAGAAGTTTTTGGATATGTTAATGACCTATGGACATCACTCCCCAATAGAGCATGTGAGCTTTACTTTTGCAATTGAGGGAGTATCTAGGAGCTTAACTCATCAATTAGTTAGGCATAGGGTAGCATCATATTCCCAGCAAAGCCAAAGATACGTTAGGCTAGAACAATTTGAATACATAATACCACCGAATATTGAAGAAAATGAGAAGGCAAAAGAAATTTTTATGAGATCTATGAGTCGTGTTCAGGAAGAGTATAATCAATTAGTGGATATACTATGTACAGAGGAATTAGATAATCTTGTAAAAGAATACTTAGATGCTAAAGGATTGGTAAATCCTGAGGAAATTGAGGAAAAACAATACAGAAACATTAAGAGTAAAGCTGAGAAAAAGGCTATTGAGGACGCACGATATGTGTTTCCAAATGCTTGTGAAACTAAAATTATAGCCACTATGAATGCTAGGGAGTTAATACATTTCTTTAATCATAGATGTTGCAATCGGGCTCAATGGGAGATACGCCAGATGGCGAAGGAAATGCTTGTGCAAGCTAGAAAAGTAGCACCTGTGCTATTTAAATATGCAGGTCCAAGTTGTGTCAATGGCCCATGTCCTGAAGGTGGTATGTGTTGTGGCAAGATGCTAGATATAAGAAAAGAATATGAAATTAAATAGATAAAGTGAAAGAGGGATTTAAAATGAGCGACAATAAAAAATATCAAGGAAACAAAGGAAGTCAAGAAGGACGATCAAGTCAAGGCAGTAGAGGATTTTCAGGTGGTAAACCAGAAAAAGGTGGTGCTCCATATAGAGGATCTAGAACCAACGAACACGCTACTAAAGAAAATAGAGATTTTTCAAGCGGTAGAGGAGATAAAAGCAAGGCAACCCCTAGAAGAAATAGACAAGGCGAAGAGAGTTTAGTTGAAAATAAGAAAGCTACTAGAGAGAGAGCACAAGTAAATCCTAGAAGTAGCAGTATCAATCAAGAAGTTGAAGTTAAGGCACTCAGGGAAGATTTAATTGAAGGTAGGAATGCAGTTATAGAAGCACTAAAGTCAGATAGAACTATAGAGTATATTCTTATTGCCAAGGGAGATACAACAGGATCTATAAGTGTAGTAATGGCACTAGCTAAAGAAAAGGGAATTGTTACAAAAGAGGTTGACAGAAGAAAACTAGATGAAATGTCTCAAACCTCATCACACCAAGGTGTTATGGCTATAGTAACCCCTTACAAATACTTTGGATTAAACGACATATTTAAATATGCAGAGGAAAAGGGAGAAAAACCTTTTATAATTATACTAGATGAAATCGAAGATCCACATAACTTTGGGTCTATAATAAGAACTGCTGAAGTATGTGGTGCTCATGGAATAATAATACCTAAGAGAAAAAATGTAGGTGCTACACCAGTAGTATATAAAACATCAGCTGGTGCAATTGAACATGTTAAAATAGCAAAAGTAACTAATATAAACGCAGCTATAGAAGAAATAAAAGAGCGTGGAGTATGGGTCTATGGTGCAGATATGGATGCTGAGGATTATGTTTTCAATACAGATTTAACTGGTGCAGTAGCTTTAGTTATTGGAAGTGAAGGTAGAGGTATTTCTAAACTTACTAAAGAAAAGTGCGATGTATTAGTAAAGATACCTATGGTTGGAAAGATAACATCTTTAAACGCATCGGTTGCTAGTGGCATAATAATGTATGAAATTATGAAGCAAAAAATCAGATGAGGTAAAAAGTGAAAACAGTTTTCGTTGATGGGTATAACGTTATTAATAGTTGGCCAAATCTTAAGGGGATAAAAGATTATAGCTATGAAGCTTCCCGTGAGCAACTCATTGACATACTTCAAAATTACTCTGAGTTTAAAGGTTACAAGATGTTTATAGTGTTCGATGCGCACATGGTTAAAGGTAGTCTTGAAAAAAAAGAAAGACTAGGAAACCTAGTTGTTGTTTTTACAAAAGAGGGTGAAACAGCGGATGTATTCATTGAAAAGATGGTGAATAACATAGGACGAAAATCTGAAGTATCCGTTGTTACATCAGACTCTATTGAGCAACAAGTTACCTTTCAAAGAGGTGCTACTAGAATGTCTTCTATAGAATTTTATCATGAAGTAATTAGTATAGAAAAAAAGATTCAAATGAAGACAGAAAAAAAGTATTTGGAAAAAAGGAACTTATTAGAAGATAGAATAGATGAGGAAACATTAAAGAAACTTGAAAAAATACGGAGGAGCCATTGAATTGTCTTGACTATAGAAATTCCTCTAAGGTATAATCATCTATATGACACATGTTTGGTGTGGAGGGGATGTTTGTTGGAGAAAATCGTTAAAGCCAGTGTGGATAACTCATGCTTTGGAGATAGATTGGATGAAGAAGTAGTTATTGAAGCACAAAAAAAAAATGTTAGAGCACAAGAATACTTAATTAATAAGTACAAAAACTTTGTTAAGGCTAAGGCGAAGTCTTATTTTTTGATTGGCGCCGATAAGGAAGACATTTACCAAGAAGGTATGATAGGTCTCTATAAGGCTATTAGGGATTTTAAGGCAGATAGACTATCTTCTTTTAGAGCGTTTGCCGAAATCTGTGTTACAAGGCAGATAATCACAGCAATAAAAACAGCCACTCGCCAAAAACATATTCCTCTAAATACATATATCTCTTTAAATAAACCAATATATGATGAGGAGTCAGATAGAACGTTGTTAGATGTGCTATCAGGTGCTAAAATTACTGATCCAGAAGAATTAGTTATCAGTAAGGAAGAAGTTGCAAACATTCAAAATGAAATTGGGGAAGTTCTTTCAGAACTCGAGATGGAAGTTCTAATGTCCTACTTAGACGGTAAGTCTTATCAAGAGATTGCCTGTGATTTAGACAGACATGCAAAGTCTATAGATAATGCACTGCAAAGAGTAAAAAGAAAATTAGAAAAATGTCTAAGTAAAAGGTGAAAAACTATTGACAATTAAAACAAAGAATAGTAAAATTAATAACTGGTGTATAGCTTTTAGTTGTATGTCAGCGGGAGTAGCTCAGTGGTAGAGCACCAGCTTCCCAAGCTGGGTGCCGCGGGTTCGATACCCGTTTCCCGCTCCAAACTAAGTGCCCATATAGCTCAGTCGGTAGAGCGTCACCTTGGTAAGGTGGAGGTCACCGGTTCAATCCCGGTTATGGGCTCCACAATTATTAAAGGCATACAACACACTAGGATAAGTTTACTTGCACAAAAGTGTAATTATTTATATAAGGAGGAATACAAAATGGCAAAGGCAAAATTTGAAAGAAGCAAACCACACGTAAACATTGGAACAATAGGACACGTAGATCACGGTAAGACAACATTAACAGCAGCAATAACAGCAGTACTTTCAACAAAAGGATTGGCTGAAGCATCAAGATTTGACCAAATTGATAAAGCACCAGAGGAAAGAGAAAGAGGAATTACAATCAATACATCACACGTTGAGTATCAAACAGATACAAGACACTATGCACATGTTGATTGCCCAGGTCACGCGGATTATGTAAAGAACATGATCACAGGAGCAGCACAAATGGACGGAGCAATACTAGTTGTTAGTGCTGCAGATGGTCCAATGCCTCAAACAAGAGAGCATATACTATTAGCAAGCAGAGTTGGAGTAGGATATATAGTAGTATTCTTAAACAAAGCAGATATGGTAGATGACCCAGAATTATTAGAATTAGTTGAAATGGAAATCAGAGAACTATTAAGCGAGTATGACTTCCCAGGCGATGACATTCCAGTAGTAACAGGATCAGCATTAAAAGCATTAGAAAATCCAACAGATCCAGAAGCATCAAAATGCATACTTGATTTAATGGAAGCTGTAGACACTTACATTCCAACACCAACAAGATTAACAGACAAACCATTCTTAATGCCTGTAGAAGACGTATTTACAATTACAGGAAGAGGAACAGTAGCAACAGGAAGAGTTGAAACTGGAGTACTTAAAGTTGGAGAAGAAGTAGAAATAGTTGGACTTAGCGAAGATAAAAGAAAAGTAGTATGTACAGGAGTAGAGATGTTCAGAAAGCTTCTTGATTCAGCAATGGCAGGAGACAACATCGGAGCATTATTAAGAGGAGTACAAAGAACTGACATTGAGAGAGGACAAGTGCTTGCAAAGCCAGGTTCAGTACATCCACATGATAAATTTGTAGGTCAAGTATATGTACTTAAAAAAGAAGAAGGCGGAAGACACACTCCATTCTTCGACGGATACAGACCACAGTTTTACTTTAGAACAACTGACGTAACAGGTTCAATCAAATTACCAGACGGAATGGAAATGGTAATGCCAGGAGACCACATTGACATGAATGTTGAATTAATCACTCAAGTAGCAATGGATGAAGGATTAAGATTTGCAATCAGAGAAGGTGGAAGAACAGTAGGTTCAGGAGTTGTTACTTCAATAGTTAAATAATATAATAGAAGCCCACAATATAATTGATCATAAAATAGAACTAAGCTTTAAGCTTAGTTCTATAAAAGAAAGTATGTATGTTTTGTTTGAAGCGACGGGAACGTTTAATGAAAAAACACCTTGAACTAATTCATTGACATATGTACTGAGTTATGATAAATTGTTTAAGTAAAATAAAAAGCTAAGGATAGCATAGTGCTTATTAAGCACAAACTTCCTTAAATAGGTGGAAAATCGGGAGGTGTAGATTGTGAGAGTAAAAGTAACTTTAGCATGTACTGATTGCAAACAGAGAAATTACAATACAATGAAAAACAAAAAAAATAACCCAGATAGAATAGAAATGAAGAAATACTGTAAGTTCTGCCACAAACATACACTTCATAAAGAGACAAAATAATACAGCATAAAACACAAAACGTTGGGGGATGCGAGTAAAATGACTGTTAACGGGAAGATTAAAGCAAAAAGTAAATCAAACCAAAACGGAATAGTCAATTTTTTCAAGGATCTTAAGGCAGAAGCAAAAAGAATAACTTGGCCTTCAAAAAAAGACATTAAAAAAGCAACTATTGCAGTGGCAAGCTTTTCTTTCCTTTATGTAGTCTTTGTAGGTTTCTTGGATTATGGTTTTAATAACCTCTATAAAATAATCTTTAAATAGGGTAAAAGAAGGAGGTAGGGGACGGAGTACTCCACCCCTTGAGCTATGGCAGATAAAGCAAAATGGTATGTTGTACATACATATTCTGGTTACGAAAATAAAGTTAAAGCCAATCTAGAAAAGGCAATCGAAAATAGAAATCTTGAAGAATACGTACACGATATTCAAGTTCCTATGGAAGAGCAAGTTGAAGTAAAGGATGGAAAGAAAAAAATAACTTTTAAAAAGGTATTTCCAGGTTATGTAATGGTTAAAATGCTTATGACAGATGAATCTTGGTATATAGTTAGAAATACTAGAGGCGTAACGGGATTCGTAGGACCAGGGTCTAAGCCTGTTGCTCTTACTGAAGATGAAGTTAGAACTATGGGTATATCAGAAAAGACTATAGTTGTTGACTACGAAATAGGTGAGAATATCCAGGTTACATTTGGGCCATTCGAAGGATTTGTTGCGTTAATACAAGAAATTCATTTGGAGAAGCAAACGATTAAGGCACTTATAAACATGTTCGGCAGAGAAACGCCTGTTGAACTAGAGTTCAATCAAATACAAAAATTAGACTAGGTACTAAGTGGGAGGATTTTTAATCCGCATCACCACAATATAGGAGGTATATACTCATGGCTAAGAAAATAACAGGAATGATAAAACTTCAACTTCCTGCAGGAAAAGCAACTCCAGCACCACCAGTTGGTCCAGCACTTGGACAACACGGTGTTAATATCATGGGATTCTGTAAGGAATTCAACGCAAAAACTGCTGATCAAGCAGGTATGATAACACCAGTAGTTATAACTGTATATCAAGATAGATCTTTTAGTTTCATATTAAAAACTCCACCAGCAGCTGTATTATTAAAGAAAGCAGTTGGACTTGAAAGTGGTTCAGGAGTTCCAAATAAAACTAAAATTGCTACTATTTCTAAAGCTAAAGTAAAAGAAATAGCAGAAATCAAGATGCCAGACTTAAATGCAGCATCAGTAGAAGCTGCTATGAGCATGATAGCTGGAACAGCAAGAAGTATGGGAATAGTTGTTGAAGAATAATTTTCGATTATAGTGGGAGGTAAAAACCGTTATAACCACGAAGGAGGATACTAATATGGGAAAAAATTACATAGAGAGCGCTAAACTTGTTGACAAGAACGCTCTATATACGCCAATAGAAGCTATGGAACTTGCGGTGAAAACTGCTAAAGCTAAGTTTGACGAAACTATTGAACTTGCTGTAAAACTTGGTGTTGATCCAAGACATGCAGACCAACAAGTAAGAGGTGCAGTAGTGCTTCCTCATGGAACAGGTAAAACAGTTAGAGTTTTAGTTTTCGCTAAAGGTGAAAAAGCTAAAGAAGCAGAACTAGCAGGCGCTGATTTTGTTGGAAATGATGATTTAGTTGAAAAGATCCAAAAAGAAAGCTGGTTTGCATTTGATGTAGTTGTTGCTACACCGGATATGATGGGTGTTGTTGGTAAGTTAGGTAGAGTACTTGGACCTAAAGGATTAATGCCAAATCCTAAATCAGGAACAGTTACATTTGATGTTGCTAAAGCAATAGCTGAGATCAAAGCTGGTAAAGTTGAATATAGAGTTGACAAGACTTCTATTGTCCATGTACCACTTGGAAAAAAATCTTTTGGTGCAGAAAAACTAGCTGAAAATTTCCATGCTTTAATGGAAGCAGTAGTTAAAGCTAAACCATCAGCAGCTAAAGGACAATACTTAAAATCAGTATCAGTTTCAAGCACTATGGGACCTGGAGTAAAAGTTAATCCAACTAAAGTGTTAGACTAGTATTGACAAAAAGATTTAAGCATGTTACAATGTTTAAAGTAAAATAGATAATATTCCGTAGATAGCAGGTGCGAAAGCGTAAAAACAAATGCCTGCCGAGGATTCCAATAAATGTACTTATGTGCGGATATTAGGTCTCTTCGTTTCTACGGAGAGACTTTATTTTTTCATAAAGCAGTTAAAAACTGTGAGGAGGTGGATACACAGTGTTAAGCAATAATAGACAATTAAAAGAAGCAAAAGTGGCAGAAATCAAAGAAAAATTAGAAAAAGCTCAAGGTGTAGTACTTAGTCAGTATCAAGGTCTAAATGTAGAAGACGATACATTATTAAGAAAAAACCTTAGAGAAGCTGGAGTAGAATATAAAGTTTATAAAAACACTTTAGTTATTCTAGCAGCTAGAGAATTAGGGATTGAAGGTATAGTAGCTCACTTACAAGGACCTATTTCAATAGCATTTGGATATGAAGAACCAACTGCTCCTGCTAGAGTTTTAAATGAGTTTGCAAAAACCCACAAAAAATTAGAGCTTAAAGCAGCTATAATACAAGGTCAAGTATTTGATGGCGCTCAAGTTAATGAGTTAGCATCAATACCACCAAGAAATGTTCTTATTGCAAAATTACTTGGAAGCTTCAAAGCTCCAATATCAAATCTTGCATACGTATTGAACTCAATTAAAGAGCAAAAGGAATCAGCTCAATAATATTTAAAGTATTAAGCTGAAAGACATTGCAAATTAACTTTAATTGATTCAAGTTAAGCCTTTTATAAGGTAAGTGTAAAATATACATGAAAAAAATTCGGAGGTGCCTTTATAATGACAAGAGAAGAAATTATTCAAGCAGTAAAAGATATGAGTGTTTTAGAATTAAATGAATTAGTAAAAGCTTGCGAAGAGGAATTTGGCGTAAGTGCTGCAGCACCAGTTGCAGCTGCAGGAGTTGCAGCAGTATCTGCTGAAGAAAAAACTGAATTTGATGTAGTTTTAATGAGTGCAGGCCCTAACAAAATTAAAGTTATTAAAGTTGTTAGAGAATTAACTGGACTAGGATTAAAAGAAGCTAAAGATATAGTTGATGGAGCTCCTAAAACAATTAAAGAAGGCGCTAGCAAAGAAGATGCTGAAGGCATGAAAGCTAAACTTGAAGAAGTTGAAGGCGTAGTAGAAATAAAATAATTTAATTTAATTATGAAACAGGGCACTTTTATATAAGAGTGCCCTGTTTTTGAAAAGTTATGTTGACATGGAATTATAATTGTGATAACATAGCATAATGCACTTAAAGTTAGTAGTTTAACATAAAGAGATGTAATTACTGGCGAATGTGAATTAAATTAACAGAACTGGTTATAATAACATGATGAAAATGTGTGAATCCAGAAACACAAAGTCCTAGGGGAAAGTGTGTTTTTGGTTATTTTAGTTTATGCAAGGGGTGAAAGCTGATGGTACATCCTGTCCAATTAGGTAAAAGAACAAGAATGAGTTTTTCAAAGATAAGAGAAGTAACTGATATGCCAAATTTAATTGAGATACAGTTAGACTCTTACAATTGGTTTTTAGAAGAGGGACTTCAAGAGGTTTTTGACGATATAAATCCTATACAGGATTATACTGGTAACCTTGTACTAGAGTTTATAGGATACAAACTTGATACGGATAATATTAAGTATTCTGTAGAACAATGCAAGGAAAGAGATACAACTTATGCAGCGCCTTTAAAAGTTAAGGTTAGATTGCGTAATAATGAAACTGGCGAAATCAAAGAGCAAGAAGTCTTTATGGGAGACTTCCCGCTAATGACAGAGCAAGGGACATTTGTTATTAATGGAGCGGAAAGGGTAATAGTAAGTCAATTGGTTAGATCACCAGGGGTTTATTATAATTACTCCGTTGATAAAACAGGAAAAAAACTTTATTCTGCAACAGTAATTCCAAATAGGGGAGCTTGGCTTGAATATGAAACAGACTCTAATGATATTGTATATATTAGAATCGACAAGACAAGGAAATTACCTATAAGTGTTTTAGCTAGGGCTATGATGGAGAATGGTAGTGACTTAGACTTACAACAATTACTTGGTGAAGAAGAAAGATTAAAAGCTACAGTAGAGAAAGATAATACTAAAACAAGAGAAGAGGCACTTATAGAAATATACAAAAGATTAAGGCCAGGTGAACCACCTACAGTTGATAGTGCTGTATCTCTTATTGATTCACTATTCTTTGATGCGAAAAGATATGATTTGTCAAGAGTTGGTAGATATAAATTCAATAAGAAATTATCAATAAACCATAGAATTGCAAATCAAATTTCTGCCGAGAATATTGTTAATCCTATAACTGGAGAAGTTATAGTTGAAAAGGATCAAAAGATAGACAGAGAAACTGCTCTAGAAATTCAAGATTTAGGAATTAATGTAGTTGATCTACAAATAGAAGACAAAGTAATAAGAGTAGTAGGAAATCACTTTGTTAACATTCATAAAGTAGTTAAATTTGATATTTCTGATCTTAATATTAGAGAGATGGTTCATTATCCAACATTAAAAGAAATATTAGATAATTTTAGTGATGAAGATTCAATTAAAGAACAAATAAAAAACAATAAAACTAGATTAATACCAAAACATATAATTAAAGATGATATGTATGCTACAGTGAGCTACGAGTTAGGACTAACTTATGATATCGGTTATATTGATGATATTGATCATTTAGGAAATAGAAGAATTAGGTCTGTGGGAGAACTTCTGCAGAATCAATTCAGAATAGGTTTATCTAGAATGGAAAGGGTTGTCAAAGAGAGAATGACAATTCAAGATCAAGAGGGGATAACACCTCAGGCACTTATTAACATAAGACCTGTGGCAGCAGCAATAAAAGAGTTCTTTGGAAGTTCTCAACTATCTCAGTTTATGGATCAAACAAATCCATTATCAGAACTTACAAACAAGAGAAGATTGTCTGCACTAGGACCAGGTGGACTTTCAAGGGAAAGAGCTGGATTTGAAGTTAGAGACGTTCATTACTCGCATTATGGTAGAATGTGTCCAATAGAAACGCCAGAAGGACCCAATATAGGGCTTATAAACTCTCTTGCAAGCTATGCTAAAGTGAATGAGTATGGATTCATTGAGACACCATACAGAGTTGTAGACAAAAAAACATCGGTAATTACTGATAAGATTTTGTATATGACCGCAGATGAAGAAGATGCATATCTAGTTGCACAGGCTAGTGAGCCAATTAGTGAAGAAGGTACTTTCGTAGATAAAAAAGTATCAGTAAGAAGTAAGGCGGAAGTAATGGTTGTTCCAAGAGAAGAAGTAGACCTTATGGATATATCCCCAAGGCAGATAGTTTCTGTTGCAACAGCTATGATTCCATTTCTTGAAAATGACGATGCAAGTCGTGCGCTAATGGGATCAAACATGCAACGTCAAGCCGTGCCACTACTTAAAGCACAAGCACCTATTATAGGTACTGGAATTGAGTACAGAGCAGCGGTAGATTCTGGTGTTCTTCCAAAGGCGAAAAATGCTGGTATCGTTGAATATGTAAGTGCTAATGAAATTAAGGTAAGAAGAGACTCAGATAGCGGGTTAGATGTTTATAAAATTCTTAAGTTTAAAAGATCCAATCAAGGTACGTGTATAAATCAAAAACCTATAGTTAATAAAGGTGAAAAAGTTGAAGTAAATACAGTACTCGCAGATGGACCTTCAACAGACCTTGGAGAAATAGCATTAGGTAAGAACATACGTATAGGATTTGTAACTTGGGAAGGTTATAACTACGAGGATGCAATGTTAATATCTGAAGAACTTGTTCGTGATGACATATTTACTTCAGTTCACATTGAAGAATATGAATCAGAGGCAAGAGATACAAAACTTGGACCTGAGGAAATAACTAGAGATATCCCAAATGTCGGCGATGAAGCACTTAAAGATATAGATGAACGTGGAATAATAAGAATAGGTGCAGAAGTAAGATCTGGAGACATCCTAGTAGGTAAAGTTACTCCAAAGGGTGAAACAGAACTTACAGCTGAAGAAAGATTATTAAGGGCTATATTTGGTGAAAAAGCAAGAGAAGTAAGAGATACATCACTTAGAGTGCCACATGGCGAAGCTGGAATAATAGTTGACGTGAAAGTATTTACTAGAGAAAATGGTGATGAACTTCCGCCAGGTGTGAACGAACTAGTTAGATGCTATATAGCTCAAAAGAGAAAGATATCTGTAGGCGATAAGATGGCAGGAAGACATGGTAACAAGGGAGTTATCTCTAGGGTATTACCAGTGGAGGATATGCCGTTCTTACCTGATGGAAGAGCAGTTCAAATATGTTTAAATCCACTAGGGGTACCTTCTCGTATGAACATAGGTCAGGTATTAGAGGTCCACTTAGGATGGGCGGCTAGTGAACTAGGCTGGCACATTGCAACACCAGTATTTGATGGTGCTCTAGAGGAAGAAATTGAGGCGTGCTTAGAAAAAGCAGGATATAATGCAGATGGAAAAACAGAACTATATGATGGAAGAACTGGAGAAGCATTTGATAGCAGGGTTACTGTTGGATATATGTACATCTTAAAGCTACATCATTTGGTAGATGATAAAATACATGCTAGATCAACAGGCCCTTATTCTTTAGTAACTCAACAACCTCTAGGTGGTAAAGCTCAGTTTGGTGGGCAAAGATTTGGAGAGATGGAAGTTTGGGCACTAGAAGCTTACGGTTCAGCTCATACATTACAAGAAATCTTAACAGTTAAATCTGATGACGTTGTAGGTAGAGTTAAAACTTATGAAGCAATAGTAAAAGGCGAAAATATACCAGAGCCAGGTGTACCTGAGTCCTTCAAAGTTCTTATAAAAGAATTACAAGCGCTGTGCCTAAATGTTAAAGTTCTGACTGATGAGTTAGAAGAAATTAAACTTAAGGAATCAGTTGATGATGAAATTGAAGAATTGAATTTAAGTGTTAACATAGAAGGTTCAGAAGATATAATTCCGGAACCGCCATTGGAAGAGTACATTGAACTTATAGATGAAGATGAGGAAATAGACATTGATATAAATTACAATGAAATACCCTTAGAAGATTTTGGTGAAGACTTAGAATTAAATGATTTTAATGATGAACATTAAAATTAACATTATTATGAAGGGAGGATGTACCCTTGTTTGAATTTAATAATTTTGATGCTATTCAAATAGGTTTAGCATCACCAGAACAAATCAGAGAATGGTCAAAAGGTGAAGTAAAAAAACCTGAGACTATAAACTATAGAACGTTAAAACCTGAAAGAGATGGACTGTTTTGTGAGAGAATATTTGGACCAATTAAAGATTGGGAATGCCATTGTGGAAAGTACAAAAGAGTAAGATATAAAGGAATAGTTTGTGATAGATGTGGTGTTGAAGTTACAAAGTCTAAGGTAAGACGTGAAAGAATGGGGCATATTGAACTAGCTGCCCCAGTATCTCACATTTGGTATTTCAAAGGAATACCATCTCGTATGGGACTTATTTTAGATATGTCACCTAGATCACTAGAAAAAATTCTTTATTTTGCTTGCTATGTAGTATTGGATCCAAAAGAAACATCATTACTTAAAAAACAAATCCTTAGTGAAAAAGAATATAGGGAAGCTATTGATAAGTTTGGAAATGATAGTTTTGTAGCTGGAATGGGTGCTGAATCTGTAAAGGTACTTTTAAGGGATATAAACTTAGAAGAATTATCTAAGGAATTGAAAGAAGACCTAAAAACAAGTTCAGGGCAAAAGAGAATTAGAAGTATAAGAAGATTAGATGTATCAGAATCATTCAGAAAGTCTAAAAACAAACCTGAATGGATGATAATTGATGTAATCCCAGTAATACCTCCTGATTTAAGACCAATGGTACAATTAGATGGAGGAAGATTTGCTACTTCTGATTTGAATGACTTGTATAGAAGAGTTATAAACAGAAACAATAGGCTAAAAAAGCTTCTAGATTTAGGGGCTCCAGATATAATTGTTAGAAATGAAAAAAGAATGCTTCAAGAAGCTGTAGATGCATTAATTGATAATGGAAGACGAGGAAGACCAGTTACAGGTCCAGGAAATAGACCTTTAAAATCTCTATCTGACATGTTAAAAGGAAAGCAAGGAAGATTTAGACAAAACTTACTTGGAAAGCGTGTTGACTATTCAGGTCGTTCTGTTATAGTTGTTGGTCCTGAACTTAAAATGTATCAATGTGGACTTCCAAGAGAGATGGCTTTAGAATTATTCAAACCATTTGTTATGAAAAAGTTAGTTGGAAGCGGAGTTGCTCACAATATTAAGAGTGCTAAAAGAATGGTAGAAAGAGTTATGCCTCAAGTATGGGATGTACTTGAAGAAGTAATATCTGATCATCCAGTACTACTAAATCGTGCACCTACACTTCATAGACTAGGAATTCAAGCGTTTCAACCTGTTCTTGTAGAGGGAAGGGCTATTAAGCTACATCCTCTTGTATGTACAGCTTATAACGCTGACTTTGATGGAGATCAAATGGCAGTACATGTACCGTTATCTGTAGAAGCTCAAGCTGAATCAAGATTTTTAATGCTTGCTGCACATAATATTATGAAGCCATCCGATGGTAAACCAGTGTGTGTGCCTACTCAAGATATGGTTTTAGGTGCTTACTACTTAACTCTCGATAAAGATGGTGCTAAAGGTGAGGGAAGATCATTCTCATCACCAGATGAAGTAATAATGGCTTATGAAGTAAAGGATATTGAAATTCATGCTAAAATTAAAGTTAAAGTATCTGGCATCGTTAATGGTGTTAGTATAACTTCAATTGTAGAAACTACACCAGGAAAATTAATCTTTAATGAAACCATACCGCAAGATTTGGGATTTGTTGATAGAAGCATACCTGGCAATGAAATGAAATTTGAGATCGACTTCTTAGTTAGTAAAAAGAACCTAGGTGGTATTATTGATAAGTGCTACTTAAAATATGGTCCTTCAGAAACTTCTAAGATGCTAGACAGAATTAAGGCTAAGGGATATCATTACTCAACAATTGGAGCAATTACTGTTGCTACATCTGACATGGTAATTCCAGTTGCTAAAAAAGCATTGCTTGCAGAGGCGGATGAAACTGTTGATAAAATTGAAAAAATGTATCGCAGGGGATTAATTTCAGAAGAAGAAAGATATGAAAGAGTAATAGAAAAATGGACTAAGACTACAGAAGATGTTGCAAATGCATTAATGGATAGCATGGATAAATTCAATCCAATATTCATGATGGCAGATTCAGGTGCCAGAGGATCTAAGAGTCAGATCAAGCAATTAGCAGGTATGAGAGGTCTTATGGCTAATCCATCCGGTAAGATAATTGAGTTACCTATTAGAGCATCATTTAGAGATGGACTAAGCGTATTAGAGTATTTCATTTCAACACACGGAGCTAGAAAAGGTAACGCAGATACTGCTCTTAAGACAGCTGACTCAGGATATCTAACAAGAAGACTTGTTGATGTATGTCAAGATGTTATAGTAAGACATGAAGATTGCGGAACTGTTGAAGGTTTTGAAGTTTCAGAAATCCGTGATGGCAGTGAAGTAATAGAGCAGTTAGTTGAAAGATTAACTGGAAGATATTCTGCTGAGGATATTGTTCATCCGAAAACAGGAGTAGTAATAGTTCCTAAGGATGAATACATGGATATTAAATTAGCGGAAGAAGTTCAAAAGGCTGGCGTAAAGAAAGTTAGAATTAGATCAGTATTTACATGCAGGGCTAAAATTGGAGTTTGTGCTAAGTGTTATGGAATGAATATGGCAACTTCACAAAAAATCAATATTGGAGAAGCTGTAGGTATAATTGCAGCTCAATCCATAGGAGAGCCAGGAACACAACTTACAATGAGAACATTCCATACAGGTGGAGTAGCTGGATCAGATATAACTCAAGGTCTTCCAAGGGTTGAGGAATTATTTGAAGCTAGAAAACCAAAGGGTTTGGCAATAGTAAGTGATGTGTGTGGTAGTGTTAAAATGGAAGATACTAAGAAAAAGAGAGTTGTAATTGTAGTTAGTGATTCAGGAGAAGAATTTAGCTATGATATACCATTTGGATCAAGATTAAAAGTTGCAAATGGAGATAGGATAGAAGCTGGAGATGAGGTAATCGAAGGATCAGTTAATCCACATGATATATTAAGAATCAAAGGGGTTAATGGAGTTAAAAATTACTTATCATCAGAGGTACAAAAGGTTTATAGACTTCAAGGTGTTGATATTAATGATAAGCATTTAGAGGTTGTTGTAAGACAAATGACAAGAAAAGTGAAAGTTGAGGAATCTGGAGATACTGAATTACTACCAGGAAACTTAGTTGATATTTTTGCTTTTGAAGATGCTAATGCGAAGGTTGAAGCTGAAGGTGGTGTGCCTGCAGAAGGAAAAATCTCTCTACTAGGTATAACAAAAGCCGCACTTGCAACTGAATCATTCCTATCAGCAGCGTCATTCCAAGAAACTACAAGAGTGCTTACTGATGCAGCTATTAAAGGTAAAATTGATCCATTACTTGGATTAAAGGAAAATGTAATAATTGGTAAGCTAATACCAGCTGGTACTGGTATGACAAGATATAGAACTATAAAAATAAATACTGAAGATGAAGAAAAGCCAGAAGTTGAAAATGATTTTGAAGTATAAATTATAACTAGTTGACAGGGTGCTACTAAAATGATAAAATACAGCTTGTGTGTGATTTTAATTGAGTAGATGCATCTTAGTTTAGATAAATCTCAAGATTGTGATTATGAGGAGGCTAGATATGGTAGGTAAAATTGTAGGACAGAAGGTCGTTGGAGTTAAGCAAACCCTAAAAGCATTGAAAAGTAGTAAAGGCAGGGTTTTGTATATAGCCAAAGATGCGGATAGTAATATTACTGATCCTATTTTCGAACTAGCCAAAGCTAATTCGCTACAAATAATCTTTGTAGACACAATGAAAGAACTAGGAAATCTTTGTGACATAGATGTTGCATCTGCAACAGCATTGCTTCTCGAAGAATAAATTAATGCTAGTAACTAAACAATATAGATATATCATGCGGTAATATAAACATCGATTTATGTTACATTGCGTTGATATAAATGAAGTTAAGCTTATAAAAATAAGGAGGTGAAAACATGCCAACTATTAACCAATTAGTAAGAAAAGGCAGAAAGACATTAGCAACAAAATCATCCTCACCAGCATTAAAAGAGTGTCCACAAAAAAGAGGTGTTTGTACAGTAGTTAAAACAACAACTCCTAAAAAGCCAAACTCTGCATTAAGAAAAGTAGCAAGAGTTAGACTTACAAACGGATACGAAGTGAGTGCTTATATACCAGGTGTAGGACACAACTTACAAGAACACAGTGTTGTACTTATAAGAGGTGGAAAAGTTAAAGATTTACCAGGAGTTAGATATCACATCATCAGAGGGACATTAGACGCAGCTGGTGTAGCTAACAGACTACAAAGTAGATCTAAATACGGTGCTAAAAGACCAAAGGTAAAAAAATAATACTTTGAGTTAAAGGTGCAATGTCTTCAGCATTTATATATATGATAATTTGTATATTTACATAAATTTGCAGGAGTGCAGAGTACTTTGCGGTAGGGATATCGAGTACCTATGAGTTAATTAAAATTGTTAAGGAGGGAAGAAAAGTGCCGAGAAAAGGATATATTGCGAAAAGAGATGTATTACCAGATCCTATGTACAATAGCAAAGTCGTTACAAAGTTAATAAACAATGTAATGGAAGATGGAAAAAGAGGAGTAGCACAGAAGATATGCTACGAGGCTTTTGACATGATTAGAGAGAAAACAGGTAAAGACCCTTTAGAGGTTTTTGAAACAGCATTAGCAAACATTATGCCATTACTTGAAGTAAAAGCTAGAAGAATAGGTGGAGCTAATTATCAAGTACCTATTGAAGTTAGACCTGAGAGAAGACAGACATTAGGTTTAAGATGGTTACTTATCGCTACTGATAAAAGAGGCGAGAAGTATGCAAGAGAAAAACTTGCTAATGAGTTAATAGATGCTTCAAACAATACAGGGGCAGCAGTAAAGAAGAGAGAAGATACACATAAAATGGCTGAAGCTAACAAGGCTTTTGCTCATTACAGATATTAATATTAAAACTGTTTTGGCTATGCCAAGACAGTTTTGTCAAATTTAAAATCACTCGTTAAGAGGAGGAACAAACATTGGGTAGAGAATATTCTTTAGACAAATTTCGTAATATAGGAATTATGGCTCACATTGATGCTGGTAAAACAACAACAACTGAGCGTATATTATTCTATACAGGAAAAACACACAAGATTGGCGAGGTTCATGAAGGTGGAGCTACCATGGATTGGATGGTACAAGAGCAAGAAAGAGGAATAACAATAACATCGGCTGCTACAACTTGTTTTTGGAGAGGTCATAATATAAATATTATTGATACACCAGGACACGTAGATTTTACAGTTGAAGTTGAAAGATCTTTAAGAGTTCTTGATGGTGCAGTATCTGTGTTCTGTGCAAAGGGTGGAGTTGAACCTCAATCTGAAACAGTATGGAGACAAGGTAATAAGTATTCAGTTCCAAGAATGGCATATGTTAACAAGATGGATATAATGGGTGCGGATTTCTTTAGAGTTGTTGGAATGATGAGAGACAGACTAAAAGCAAATGCAGTTCCAATACAACTACCAATAGGTAAAGAAGATGTATTTGTAGGAATTATAGATTTAGTTAGAAATGTTGCAGAAGTCTATAAAGATGACTTAGGAAAAGAAATAGAAGAAACAGAAATTCCAGAAGATATGAAAGAACAAGCAGCGGAATATAGAGCAGCTTTGGTTGAAGCAGTAGCTGAACTAGATGAAGCACTAATGATGAAATATCTTGATGGTGAAGAAATAACTGAAGAAGAATTAAAAGCTGCACTTAGAGCTGGAGTAATTAAGAATGAAATAGTGCCTGTAGTTTGTGGTTCTTCATATAAAAATAAGGGTGTTCAAATGATGATAGATGCTGTTATTGATTATATGCCGTCACCATTAGATATACCAGCTATCAAAGGCTATGATGTTGATACTAAGGAAGAAATGGAAAGACATCCTGATGATAGTGAGCCAATGGCAGCATTAGCATTTAAAATTGCTACGGATCCTTTTGTTGGTAGACTTGCATTTACAAGAGTTTACTCAGGTATAATGAAAAGTGGTACATATGTATTAAACGCTAACAAAGGTAAAAAGGAAAGAATTGGTAGACTAGTTAAAATGCATGCTAATCACAGAGAAGAAGTTGAAGAATTACGTGCAGGAGAGTTAGGTGCAGTAATTGGTCTTAAAATGACAACTACAGGGGAAACTTTATGTGATGAAGATCATCCAATATTACTTGAAAGTATGGAATTCCCAGATCCAGTTATTCATGTAGCTATTGAACCAAAAACAAAAGCTAGTCAAGAAAAAATGGGTATTGCACTTTCAAAGCTTGCTGAAGAAGATCCGACTTTTAAAACTTTTACTGATCAAGAAACAGGTGATACGATAATTGGTGGTATGGGTGAGCTTCACTTAGAAATTATTGTTGACAGATTAACAAGAGAATTTAAAGTTGAATGTAACGTAGGTAAGCCACAAGTTGCATATAAAGAAACAATACGTAAAGAAGTTAAAGCTGAAGGTAAATTCGTTAGACAATCAGGTGGACGTGGACAATACGGTCACTGTTGGATAGAATTAATACCAACTACAGAGCCTTACTCATTTGAAAATGCTACTGTAGGAGGATCAATTCCAAGAGAATATATAGCTCCTATCGAAACTGGAATTAAAGAAGCATCACAAAATGGTATACTTGGTGGATATCCAGTTCTTAACTTTAAGGTTAGAGTTATTGATGGATCATACCATGATGTTGACTCTAATGAAATGGCATTTAAGATTGCAGGTTCTATGGCATTTAAGAATGCTATGGCAAAAGCAGATCCAGTACTCTTAGAACCAATCATGAAGGTTGAAGTAACTGTGCCAGAAGATTACATGGGAGACGTTATAGGTGACCTTAACTCAAGAAGAGGTAGAATAGAAGGAATGGACTCTGTGGCAGGAGCTCAAGTAATTAGAGCAATGGTTCCATTATCAGAAATGTTTGGTTACTCTACTACACTTAGATCAAGAACTCAAGGTAGAGGAGTATACAGTATGGAATTTGCTGCATATGAGGCAGCACCAAAGAATATACAAGAACAAGTAGTAGGAAATAAACAACAGTAAAATATTAAATAGTGGCATATCTAAATAGACTAATATTTGGTGATGTGCTATTTATAAATACAAACCAATTATTTTCTAATAATTTAAAATAGAAATTAAGATGCAAATATAAGGAGGAATACAAAATGGCAAAGGCAAAATTTGAAAGAAGCAAACCACACGTAAACATTGGAACAATAGGACACGTAGATCACGGTAAGACTACATTGACAGCAGCAATAACAGCGGTACTTTCAACAAAAGGATTGGCTGAAGCATCAAGATTTGACCAAATTGATAAAGCACCAGAGGAAAGAGAAAGAGGAATTACAATCAATACATCACACGTTGAGTATCAAACAGATACAAGACACTATGCACATGTTGATTGCCCAGGTCACGCGGATTATGTAAAGAACATGATCACAGGAGCAGCACAAATGGACGGAGCAATACTAGTTGTTAGTGCTGCAGATGGTCCAATGCCTCAAACAAGAGAGCATATACTATTAGCAAGCAGAGTTGGAGTAGGATATATAGTAGTATTCTTAAACAAAGCAGATATGGTAGATGACCCAGAATTATTAGAATTAGTTGAAATGGAAATCAGAGAACTATTAAGCGAGTATGACTTCCCAGGCGATGACATTCCAGTAGTAACAGGATCAGCATTAAAAGCATTAGAAAATCCAACAGATCCAGAAGCATCAAAATGCATACTTGATTTAATGGAAGCTGTAGACACTTACATTCCAACACCAACAAGATTAACAGACAAACCATTCTTAATGCCTGTAGAAGACGTATTTACAATTACAGGAAGAGGAACAGTAGCAACAGGAAGAGTTGAAACTGGAGTACTTAAAGTTGGAGAAGAAGTAGAAATAGTTGGACTTAGCGAAGATAAAAGAAAAGTAGTATGTACAGGAGTAGAGATGTTCAGAAAGCTTCTTGATTCAGCAATGGCAGGAGACAACATCGGAGCATTATTAAGAGGAGTACAAAGAACTGACATTCAAAGAGGACAAGTGCTTTCTAAGCCAGGTTCAGTACACCCACATGATAAATTTGTAGGTCAAGTATATGTACTTAAAAAAGAAGAAGGCGGAAGACACACTCCATTCTTCGACGGATACAGACCACAGTTTTACTTTAGAACAACTGACGTAACAGGTTCAATCAAATTACCAGACGGAATGGAAATGGTAATGCCAGGAGACCACATTGACATGAATGTTGAATTAATCACTCAAGTAGCAATGGATGAAGGATTAAGATTTGCAATCAGAGAAGGTGGAAGAACAGTAGGCTCAGGAGTTGTTACTTCAATAGTTAAATAATAAGAATTAGAATATATAAAGACATCAATTGATGATAAATTATCATAATAAAAGCTTTTATTATTAAGGGGAAGAGGACGCTCTTCTCCTTTTAAATTTAATAAAAATCATTCCGATATAAAAATAATGACCTTAGATTTTTTAATTGTAAAATAATAAAAAAAATACTTGTCAAAGTAAAAGAAATGTTGTATAATTTAGAAGTTGTAATGTGGTAACAGCGATGAGGTAAGAGGTTGCCGGACTTCCGGGTAATTCTTCACCGAGCATGTCCTGATCTTGAATCGGGCGACGGAGTTCCTGTGATTGTTCCATGCAATTATTGCATGCAACACCCGGAACAGTTTACAGAACATCCGCTGTTGCACGTAAGAAGTATAGCGTGCGATGAAAAGGAGGGAATATTAATGGTAAAGCAAAAAATCAGAATCAGATTAAAGGCGTTTGATCACAACATATTAGATCAATCAGCTGAGAAGATCGTTCAGACAGCTAAAAGTACAGGAGCTAAAGTAGCTGGTCCAGTACCACTACCTACAGAGAAAGATATAATCACAATCTTGAAAGCTCCACACAAATACAAAGATTCAAGAGAGCAATTTGAAATAAGAACTCATAAAAGACTAATAGATATAATTAGTCCTTCACCTAAAACTGTTGATGCTCTAATGAGACTCGACTTACCAGCTGGTGTTGATATCGAAATAAAATTATAAGCGTACATATAAAGTGCGATGAAACGCATTAGTGCAATTCACTGTGCGTAAGTAATAGATAACTATTACTAACTATTATGATCACTGCTGTGGTCCGCTAATAAGTAGGAGGTGTATTTTCATGAAAAAAGCAATAATGGGTAAAAAACTTGGTATGACTCAAATATTTGATGAAAATAGAAGGGTTGTTCCAGTAACAGTTGTTGAAGCAGGTCCATGTGTTGTTATTCAAATTAAAACTGTAGAAAATGATGGTTATAATGCAATTAAAGTTGGTTTCGGTGACATAAGAGAGAAGTTAGTTAACAAGCCAATGCAAGGACAATTTAAAAAAGCAGGATCACCTTTAAAAAGATTTGTAAAAGAATTCAGATTAGAGGACGTAAGCACTTATGAAGTAGGTCAAGAATTCACGGCAGATATATTTGCTGCTGGAGAAAAAATTGACGTATCAGGAATCTCAAAAGGAAAAGGATTCCAAGGTGTAATTAAAAGATGGAATGCTTCTAGAGGACCTATGAGTCACGGATCTAAGTTCCATAGAGCAGTTGGATCAATGGGAGCATCTTCTGATCCATCAAAAACATTTAAAAACAAACATATGCCAGGTCACATGGGTCATGTTAAAAGAACAGTAATAAATCTTGAAGTAGTTAAAGTAATGCCTGAAAAGAACATTATACTAATTAAAGGTGGAATACCGGGACCAAACAAAGGCACAGTTGTAATAAGAAACGCTGTTAAAGCGTAACCTTAGAGAAAGGAGGATGCAGAATGCTTACATTAGATATATTAAATAAACAAGGACAAAAAGTTGGAGATATTGAGTTGAATGAAAGTTTATTTGGAGTTGAGATCAACACGGATGCTATGCACCAGGTTGTATTAGCACAACTAGCAAATAAAAGACAAGGTACTCAATCATCTAAAACTAGAGCTGAAGTTCGAGGCGGTGGTATTAAACCGTGGAGACAAAAAGGAACTGGTAGAGCAAGACAAGGTTCTATTAGAGCGCCACAATGGATACATGGTGGTATAGTATTTGCTCCAAAGCCAAGAGATTACCGTGTTTCAGTACCAAAGAGTATGAGAAAAGTTGCATTTAAATCTGCTTTATCATGTAAAGTGGTTGCTAATGAAATGATGGTTATAGACAATTTAGATTTTGATTCACCAAACACTAAAGCAATGATAGAAGTTTTAAAAGCTTTTGATGCTAAGAAAACTTTAATAGTTGTTGAAGAATCAAATCAAAACGTTTATAGATCAGCAAGAAACATACCTGGAGTACAAGTATCACCAGTAAATAATTTGAATGTTTATGACATACTTAAGTATGAAAAATTCATAGTTACAAAGGATGCTGTATCTAAAATTGAGGAGGTGTATATATAATGAAGCTAACTAGCCATGATATTATAAGAAAACCAGTAATTACTGAAAAAAGTATGGCTGTAATGGCTGATAAAAAATACACCTTTATAGTTGATATTCATGTTAACAAAACTCAAGTTAAAAAAGCAGTAGAGGAAGTATTTGGAGTTAAGGTTGAAAACGTAAGAACACTAAGAAATCTAGGTAAAACTAAGAGAGTTGGAGTTCACGTTGGAAAAAGAGCCGACTTTAAAAAAGCTATTGTTACTTTAACAACTGAAAGTAAGACAATTGAGTTTTTTGATGGAATATAATTATTAAGCAGGTATTGGCAGAAGCCAGATAAGCGAAAA
Source organism: Clostridium sp. CS001 (assembly GCF_020443565.1). Lineage (GTDB taxonomy): Bacteria > Bacillota > Clostridia > Clostridiales > Clostridiaceae > Clostridium_AD. The sequence goes on along the minus strand of NZ_JAIZZN010000014.1, from coordinate 54,239 downwards.
GAAGGAGGGAAATCAGATGGCGATTAAGAAATTTAGACCTACCACACCTTCGAGAAGAAATATGACTATGGCAGACTTCGTAGAAATAACTACCGATAAGCCACACAAAGCACTTCTTGTAAGTCAAAAAAGATCAGGTGGTAGAAATAATCAAGGTAAAATAACTGTACGTCACCGTGGTGGTGGAGCAAAACAAGCATACAGAATAATAGATTTCAAGAGGAATAAAGATGGTATACCAGCAAAAGTTTCTACAATTGAGTACGATCCAAACAGATCTGCTTATATAGCGCTTGTTGCATATTCCGATGGTGAAAAAAGATACATAATTGCTCCGATTGGATTAAAAGTTGGGGATGTAATTGTATCAGGTGCTGATTCAGACATAAAGGTTGGAAATACTCTTCCAATAATCAACATACCTATCGGTTCTACTATTCATAATATAGAACTACAGGTTGGAAAAGGTGCTCAACTAGTAAGATCTGCAGGTTCTTCTGCTCAGCTTATGGCTAAAGAAGGAGAATATGCTCAAGTTAAACTTCCAAGTGGAGAAGTAAGATACATTAGAGTAAAATGTAGAGCTACAATTGGAATAGTTTCTAACGCAACACACAGTATTGTTAACATAGGTAATGCAGGAAGAAAAAGACACTTAGGCTTTAGACCTACAGTGAGAGGTTCTGTAATGAATCCTAACGATCACCCACACGGTGGTGGAGAAGGTAAATCACCTATAGGCCATGCTAGTCCGATGACTCCTTGGGGTAAACCAGCATTGGGTTATAAAACAAGAAAAACTAAGAAGTACTCTGACAAATTTATTGTTAAGGGAAAAAATAAGAAATAGTTTGGGGAGAATTTAGATTCTCTTCGAAACTATGATTATGTTGTATGAAGGGAGGCCACAAAAGTGAGTAGATCTATTAAAAAAGGACCTTATGTACAAGAGATTCTGTTAAGCAGAATAAACGAGATGAACAAAAACGGCGAGAAAAAAGTAATAAAGACTTGGTCAAGAAGTTCTACTATTTTTCCGCAAATGATAGGGCACACTATCGCAGTACATGATGGAAGAAAACATGTACCAGTTTATGTTTTAGAAGATATGGTAGGACATAAGTTAGGCGAATTTGCGTTAACTAGAACATTCAAAGGACACATTGATAAAGAAAAAACAAGCAGAGTAAGATAGTCTGGGAAGGAGGAAACAATCGATGGAGGCTAAAGCTATAGCTAAATATGTTAGAACGTCCTCAATGAAAATCGGGATTGTTCTTGATTTAATAAGAGGTAAAAATGTAAATGAAGCTTTTGCTATATTACAATACACTCCAAAAAATGCAGCTGAAGTAGTAACTAAAGTACTTAAGTCAGCTGTAGCAAATGCAGAAAATAACTTAAACTTAGATGTTAATAGATTATACGTTGCTAGTGCCTATGCATGTCAAGGTCCAACACTTAAGAGATTTAGACCACGTGCACAAGGAAGAGCTTATAGAATAAGGAAAAGATCTAGCCATATAACTATAATAGTGACAGAAAGATTATAAGAAGGAGGGATATAGCGTGGGACAAAAAGTTAATCCACACGGCTTTAGGGTTGGTGTAATAAAAGATTGGAGTTCTAAGTGGTATGCAGATAAAAAGAACTTTTCAGATAATCTTGTTGAAGATTATAAGATTAGAGAATTTTTAAAAAGCAAACTTTATTCAGCTGGAATTTCTAAAATTGAAATTGAAAGAGCTGCTAAAAGAGTTAAAATTAACATACACACTGCTAAACCAGGAATGGTTATTGGTAGAGGCGGCTCTGGAATTGAAGTTATAAAGCAAGACATGAAAAATCTTGTAGCAGATAAAAACGTTCTAATTAACATAGTAGAAGTTAAGTTTGCTGAAAACAATGCTCAACTAATGGCAGAAAGTATAGCTTCTCAATTAGAGAAGAGAATTTCTTTTAGAAGAGCTATGAAACAAACAATACAAAGAGCTATGAGAACTGGTGTTAAAGGAGTTAAGACTGCTTGTGCAGGAAGACTTGGCGGAGCAGAAATAGCTAGAACAGAACACTATCATGAAGGTACAATTCCACTACAAACTTTGAGAGCTGATATAGACTATGGATTTGCAGAAGCAGATACAGTATACGGCAAAATCGGTGTAAAAGTTTGTGTATATAGAGGAGAAGTGCTTCCTACAAAGAAAATCGTTAAGGAAGAAGTAAACGCGTAGAAGTGTAAGGAAGGAGGAATAAGACATGTTAATGCCTAAGAGAACTAAACATCGTAAGGTTCATCGTGGTAGAATGAGAGGAAAAGCTACAAGAGGAAACTTTATTGCATACGGTGATTATGCATTACAAGCTACAGAATGTGGTTGGATTAAAAGTAATCAAATAGAATCTGCCAGAGTTGCTATCAATAGATATGTAAAAAGAGGGGGAAAGGTTTGGATTAAGATCTTCCCTGATAAGCCTGTAACTGAGAAGCCAGCTGAAACTCGTATGGGTTCCGGTAAAGGATCAGTAGAGTACTGGGTAGCAGTTGTTAAGCCAGGTAGAGTCTTATTTGAAATTTCAGGAGTAACAGAAGAAGCTGCTAGAGAGGCAATGAGACTTGCTTCACACAAACTTCCAATTAAAACTAAGTTTGTAACTAGAAAAGATTTTGAGGAAATGGGTGGTGAAGTCAATGAAGGCTAACGAATTAAAAGAATTAAGAGAAAGTAATCCTCAAGATTTACAAGTGAAGATGTCTGATTTAAAGGCAGAGTTATTTAACCTAAGATTTCAGTTAGCTACAGGACAACTCGAAAACCCTATGAGAATCAAACAAGTAAAAAAATCTATAGCCCAAATTAAGACCATCCTTAGGCAAGAAGAAATAAGGGCTTTTGAACAGTAAAACTGAAAGGAGGTTACTCTTGTGGAAAGAAATAACAGGAAAACGAGAATAGGTAGAGTAGTTTCGGATAAAATGGATAAGACAATAGTTGTTGCAATAGAAACAAAAGTTCGTCATCCATTATACGGAAAAATAATAAATACAACAACAAAATTTAAGGTTCATGATGAAAATAATGAAGCTAAAATTAATGATAAAGTTTCAATTATGGAAACTAGACCATTATCTAAAGATAAAAGATGGAGAATTACTGGAATAGTTGAAAAGGCTAAATAATGTTTCAGTTTAACTACTGAAAGGAGGATATTTGATATGATACAACAGCAAACTAGATTAAAAGTTGCAGACAATTCTGGTGCAAAGGAAATTATGTGCATTAGAGTGTTAGGTGGATCCAAGAGAAAATGGGGAAACATCAGCGATGTTATAGTTGCCAGCGTAAAAAGTGCAACACCAGGCGGAGTTGTTAAAAAAGGTGAAGTTGTTAAGGCAGTTATAGTTAGATCAGCAAAAGGTTTAAGAAGAGCAGATGGAACATACATCAAATTTGATGATAATGCAGCTGTTATTATAAAAGATGACAAGAACCCAAAGGGAACTCGTATATTCGGACCTGTTGCAAGGGAGTTAAGGGATAAAGACTTCAATAAGATCTTATCACTAGCGCCTGAAGTTCTATAAGATAGGAGGTGTCTAAAATGGCAGTTAAAAAAGTGCACGTAAGAAAAAATGATACGGTTATGGTTATTTCAGGTAAAGATAAGGGCAAAATAAGCGAAGTCTTAGCTGTATATCCTAAAACTGGAAAAGTCTTAGTGAAAGATGTTAGTGTAGTTACAAAACATCAAAAGCCAAGCAAACAAAACATGCAAGGTGGAATAACTCACAAAGAAGCAGCTATTAATAGCTCAAAAGTTATGTTATATTGCACAAAATGCAAAAATGTAACTAGAATAAATAATAAAATTTTAGAAGATGGAACTAAGGTTAGAGTATGCAAGAAGTGTGCAGAAACATTTTAATTTCTGAAAGGAGGTTTAACATATGAGTTCAAGACTACAAGAAAAATATGAAAATGAAGTAGTTCAAGCGTTAATGGAAAAGTTCGGATATAAAAATATTATGGAAGTTCCAAAGCTTGAAAAGATAGTTTTAAATATGGGAGTTGGAGAAGCTAAAGATAATTCTAAGGTATTAGATGCAGCTGTTAGTGATATGCAACTTATCGCAGGACAAAAACCAGTTATAACAAGAGCAAAGAAGTCAATAGCTAACTTTAAACTAAGAGAAAACATGCCAATAGGTTGTAAAGTTACATTGAGAAAAACTCAAATGTTCGAATTTGCTGATAAATTAATGAACGTTGCATTACCTAGAGTTAGAGATTTTAGAGGAGCTTCTTCTAAAGCATTTGACGGAAGAGGAAATTATGCTATAGGAGTTAAAGAGCAGCTTATATTCCCTGAAATAGATTATGATAAAATTGATAAAATAAGAGGAATGGATATAATATTCGTTACTACTGCAAAGACAGACGAGGAAGCAAGAGAGTTATTAAGATTCCTTGGAATGCCATTTGCTCAATAATAAGGAGGGAATCACGTGGCACGTAAGGCATTAATAGAAAAATGGAAAAAAGAACCTAAGTTCTCAACTAGAGCTTACACAAGATGCAGACTTTGTGGAAGACCACATTCTGTATTACAAAAATTCGGTATATGCCGTATCTGTTTTAGAGAACTTGCACACAAGGGAGAAATTCCTGGTTGCAGAAAAGCAAGTTGGTAATTAGAACATTCTAATGAAAGGAGGCACGAAAAATGGTTATGACTGACCCAATCGCAGATTTGCTAACGCGTATAAGAAATGCAAATGTTGTTAGACATGAAATAGTAGAAGTTCCTTCTTCAACTATAAAGAAGGAAATTGCAAATATAATGCTTCAAGAAGGATACCTTAAGAATATTGAAGAATATAATGATGGCGTTGTTCCAATGATGAGACTTGCAATGAAGTATGGTCAAAATAAGGAAAGAGTTATCACAGGTCTTAAAAGAATATCAAAACCTGGACTTAGAGTATATTCTAAAAATGAAGATATCCCAAAGGTACTGAACGGACTGGGAGTTGCTATAATATCAACTTCAAAAGGATTAGTTGCAGATAGAGAGGCTAGAAAATTAGGCTTAGGTGGAGAAGTTATTTGCTACATATGGTAGTATAATAATTTTTATAACTGATAAAATTGATTTGTTATCTACATAGTGATAATAGATGATTTATGTAAAAGCAAGATTGTTCTATACTTAGAGAAATATACAGTCTAAATAATCATGAGTTATTTAGTACTTAAAGGAAATATATGAGTCATAACAATAAATAATTGTTATGTGATTAAAAAGAATACAGGAGGTGTAAGTATGTCAAGAATCGGAAGACTTCCAATAGCTATACCTAATGGAGTAACTGTTACAGTTTCACCAACTAATGTTGTGAATGTAAAAGGACCAAAAGGTGAGTTAACTCAAAACATGAGTGTTAAAATGAAGATAGCTATAGAAGACAATATATTGGTAGTTACAAGACCAAGCGATGTTAAAGAGCATAGAGCTCTTCATGGACTTACAAGATCATTAATAAACAACATGATTATTGGCGTAACGGAAGGATACCAAAAAACTCTTGAGTTAGTTGGTGTTGGTTACAGAGCTGCATTAAAGGGAACTAAAGTATCATTAAATCTTGGATATTCACATCCAGTTGAAGTAGATGCAGTTCCAGGAATAGTATTTGAGTTACCTGATCCTAACAAGATAATAGTAAAGGGTATTGATAAACAATTAGTTGGAGCTGTTGCGGCTGAAATAAGAGCTTGGAGAAAACCTGAACCTTATAAAGGAAAAGGAGTTAAATACTCTGATGAAGTTATAAGACGTAAGGAAGGCAAGACAGGTAAATAAAGTAGGAAGGAGTGAATGATGTGTTCAAGAAAGAAGATAGACAAAAAGCAAGAGTTAAGCGTCATCTTAGAGTTCGTAAGAAGATTTCTGGTACAGCTCAAAGACCTAGATTAGCTGTATATAGAAGCGATAAGAACATATATGCTCAAGTAATAGATGATGTTGCACAAATCACATTAGTTTCTGCTTCAAGCATAGATAAAGCTTTCGAACAAAAGTTGGGAAGTAATAAAGAAGCAGCAAAATTAGTAGGAAAAATGATTGCTGAAAGAGCACTTGAAAAAGGAATAGATGAAGTAGTATTTGATAGAGGCGGATATGTTTACCACGGTAGAGTACAAAACCTCGCTGAAGGAGCAAGAGAAGCTGGACTTAAATTCTAAGAGAAGGAGGAAAACACATGAAAATAGATCCTAGCACATTAGACCTTAAAGAAAAAGTAGTTAATATAAATAGAGTTGCTAAGGTTGTTAAAGGTGGAAGAAACTTCAGATTCAGCGCATTAGTTGTTGTTGGAGACGAAAACGGACACGTTGGCGTTGGAATGGGCAAATCTGTAGAAATTCCTGAAGCAATCAGAAAAGGCATAGAAGATGCTAAAAAGAACTTAGTAAAAGTGGCTATGGTTGGAACTACTACTCCACATACTATTGATGGTAAGTTCGGTACTGCAGTTGTACATATAATGCCTGCTGCAGAAGGTACAGGAGTTATTGCTGGTGGTCCAGTAAGAGCAGTTCTAGAATTAGCAGGATTAAAAGATGTTAGAGCTAAATCTTTAGGTTCTAGTAATCCAAGAAATGTTGTTAACGCTACTATCCAAGGTTTAGAACGTTTAAGAACAGCTGAAGACGTTGCTAAATTAAGGGGCAAGACAGTAGAAGAAATTTTAAGATAGGAGGAGATAACCGTGGCTAAAGTTAAATTAACATTAGTAAGAAGCTTAATTGGTAGAAAAAAAGATCATATTGCTACTATTCAAGCTTTAGGATTAAGAGGAATAGGAAAAAATGTTGAGCACGAGGAAACTCCTCAGATCAAAGGTATGATTAACAAAGTTATATATCTATTAAAAGTAGAGCAAATAGAAGAAGTATAAAACGAGGAGGTGTTGACATGAAACTTCATGAGCTAAAACCTGCAGAAGGTTCAAGAAAATCTTCTAAGAGAATTGGTAGAGGTACAGCTTCAGGCTGGGGAAAATCTGCGGGAAAAGGTCAAAAAGGGCAAAACTCTAGATCTGGTGGCGGAACAAGACCAGGATTCGAAGGAGGTCAGATGCCTTTATACAGGAGAATACCTAAAAGAGGTTTTACAAATATTTTTGCAAAAGAATATTCTTGTATAAATGTAGATAGACTGAATATATTCGAGAATGGTACAGAAATTACACCAGAATTGCTATTAGAGATGAGAGTTATTAGAAAAGTATATGATGGAGTTAAAATACTTGGAAATGGTAACTTAGAAAAGAATTTAACTGTAAAAGCATCAAAATTCTCTAAAGCGGCAGCTGAAAAGATTGAAGCAGCTGGAGGAAAAGTTGAGGTGATATAAATGTTATCAACCCTACGTAATGCCTGGAAGATCCCAGATTTAAGAAAGCGAATGATGTTCACACTACTTATGGTTGTAATCATTAGGATGGGTATCTTCATTCCTGTTCCTGGTGTAGATGCTAGCAAGCTTGTAGACCTAACTAGTAATGGAGGCACATTATTTAGTTTTTACGATATGCTTTCAGGTGGTGCATTTCATAAGTTTAGTATTTTTGCAATGGGTGTTGGCCCATACATTAATGCATCGATTATAATGCAATTGCTTGTAATAGCAATTCCGTACTTAGAGCAACTTTCTAAAGAAGGACTTGAAGGACGTAAAAGGATACAAGATTATACGAGATATGCTTCAATAGTACTTGGTGCGTTACAAGCATTTGGTATGTATGCAATTATTTCAGGTACAGGAGCATTCTCAGATAGATCTAGCTTAGCCATATTTTTAGTGGTACTAACGATGACAACTGCATCAACATTTTTGGTGTGGATAGGTGAACAAATCACTGGAAAAGGTATCGGTAATGGTATTTCATTAATAATTTTCATTAATATTATATCTGGGTTACCTTCAACGGTGTATAAAATTTCTGAACTTCAAAAGGCAGGAACCATAAATTTTGTAGAGGTTATAATGTTTATTGTAGTAGCTATAGCATTATTAGTTGCAGTAGTAATAGCAAGTTTGGGTGAACGAAGGATTTCTGTTCAATATGCTGGAAAAGCTGTTGGCAACAAAGTATTTAAAGGGCAATCAACACATATTCCAATTGGTGTAACGGCATCTGGAGTTATCGGTATAATTTTTGCAATGTCAGTGATGACATTCCCGGAAACACTAGCACAACTTAAACCGACATCATCAATTTCTAAGTTTATTGTGGGAAGCCCTTGGAGTATATTTGAAAGAAATAGTTGGAAATATGCCTTGGTGTATTTTGTATTAATAGTATTCTTTACATGGTTTTATACTCAAGTAACGTTTAAACCAGATGAGATGGCTGAAAACATGCATAAATCATCTGGATTTATACCAGGTATTAGACCAGGAGAGCATACTGCAATTTACATCGATAAGGTGTTGACTAAGGTTTCAATACTTGGAGGAACTTTTGCGGCTGTTATAGCAATATTCCCTATTATTATTGAGGGATATACTAACTTTAAGGGAATATACTTTGGAGGAACAATGTTACTAATAATGGTAAATGTTGCGCTTGAAACTTTAAGACAATTAGAATCACAATTAGTAATGCGTCACTACCAGGGATTCCTTAAATAAAAATTTACCAGGAGATGATACTATGAGAATAATCTTGTTAGGTCCTCCGGGAGCCGGAAAAGGAACGCAAGCAAAATCCATAAGTAACAAGTTATCCATACCACATGTATCAACTGGGGATATATTCAGAAAGAATATTTCAGAAAAAACCCCCCTTGGAATCGAAGCTAAGAAACATATTGATAAGGGGCATTTAGTTCCAGATGAATTGACTATAGATATAATCAAGGATAGATTAGATAATGAAGATTGCATTAATGGGTTTTTACTAGACGGCTATCCAAGAACAGTAAATCAAGCTGAAGCCTTAGAAACTTTATTAAAGGGAAAAGGTCATTGCATTGATACTGCACTATTAATAAAGGTTCCTAGAGAATTTATTCTTACAAGAATGACTGGTAGAAGAGTTTGTCTTACCTGCGGTGCTAGCTATCATGTTATATTTAACCCTCCTGAAATGGATGGAAAATGTAACTTGTGTGGAAGTGCTTTGGTGCAAAGAGCTGATGACAGTGAAGTTACTGTAAATGAGCGGTTAGACATATATGATGCTCAAACCGAGCCACTTATAAAGTACTATGGTGACAAAAACTTATTATCAGTGGTTGATGGAACACAAGCAATTAATAGCGTATTTGAAAGTATCTGTGGTATCTTAGGTGAGATTAAGAAGTGATAAACATAAAAAGTGATATGGAAATTGAGTATATGAGAAATGCAGGTAAAGTGGTTGCTGAAGCTCTTGCAATAATTGAACAGGTAATAAAACCTGGAATATCCACTGTGGAAATAGATAATTTAGCTGAAGAGTTCATAATAAAACAGGGTGCTAAGCCATCTTTTAAGGGTTATTTTGGGTTTCCAGCTTCCATATGTACATCAGTTAATGATGAAGTGGTGCATGGAATTCCAACAAACCGGATTTTACTTGAAGGAGACATAATTAGCATAGATTGTGGAGCCATGTTAAATGGTTATCATGGGGATGCTGCTAGAACTTTTCCAGTAGGGGAAGTATCAAAGGAAGCTACAATGCTTATTGAAATCACTAGAAATAGTTTTTTTAAGGGTGTTGAAAAAGCTATAATCGGCAATAGATTATCAGATATATCTGCTGCAATTCAGAATTATTCTGAAGAGCATGGATACTCTGTAGTTAGGGATTTTGTAGGTCATGGAATTGGAAAATCAATGCATGAAGATCCGGAGATTCCTAATTATGGCACTCCAAGTAGAGGTCCTAAGTTAGTTCATGGTATGGTACTTGCAATTGAACCTATGATAAATATAGGGAAGCATTATGTCAAAGTAAAATCTAATGGATGGACAGTAGTAACAAGAGATGGCAGCTTGTCTGCTCATTACGAAAACACTGTTGCTATTTTAAAAAGTGGCCCTGAGATATTAACTTTGAACTAATAGAGGTGAATGATTTGGAGCAAAATAGCCTTGTAGGTAAGGTGGTAAATTCTAAAGCGGGAAGAGATATGCACAGAAGTTTTATTGTTGTAGGAATACTAAATAGTGAATATGTGTATATTTCTGATGGAAAGTTAAGAAAGATTGAAAAACCTAAAAAGAAGAAGGTTAAACATCTAAATTTTACTGACACAGTAGCTGAAGAAATTAGAGGTATAATTTTATCTGAAAAACAGGTTACTAATTCTAAAATTAAAATATTTTTGCAGTCTGCAGATATTGGTAAGGAGGTTTGATTACCTTATGTCAAAAGATGATATAATTGAAATGCAAGGTGTGGTATTAGAAACTTTGCCTAATGCAATATTTCAAGTTGAGCTTGAAAGTGGGCATAAAATACTAGCTCATATTTCAGGTAAGTTAAGAATGAATTTTATAAGAATATTACCAGGCGACAAGGTTACAGTAGAACTTTCTCCATATGATTTGACTCGTGGGAGAATAACTTGGAGAGATAAGTAATAAGGAGGGTTAGCTATGAAAGTAAGACCATCAGTTAAACCTATGTGTGAAAAATGTAAGATTATTAAAAGAAAAGGAAGAGTAATGGTTATCTGTGAAAATCCTAAGCATAAACAAAAACAGGGTTAATAGGTTTTATCTAAAAGTTATATAAATAAATATTAAATATCAAGATTAGTATATTTTAGGTGCGGCTGACAGTAAAATAACGATTTATTTTACTGACCTGAAATTTAATATATTAATAACAAACCGTCATTGCATCATTTTATATGTTACAGATGTTAAAAAAATTATAACAACAAGTACCTAGGAGGTGTAAACAGCAAATGGCAAGAATAGCAGGTATTGACCTACCAAGAGAAAAAAGAATTGAAATAGGTCTAACATATATATTTGGTATAGGATTACCAAAATCACATGAAATTCTTGAAGCTACAGGAGTAAATCCTGACACAAGAGTTAAAGACTTAAGTGAAGAACAAGTTAACGAACTTAGAACATACATCAACAAGAATTTTTTAATTGAAGGTGACTTAAGAAGAAAGGTTGCATTAGATATAAAAAGATTAATGGAAATTGGATGTTATAGAGGAATAAGACATAGAAAAGGTCTTCCAGTAAGAGGACAAAAGACTAAAACTAATGCTAGAACAAGAAAAGGCCCTAAGAAAACAATGGCGGGTAAGAAGAAATAGTAAGGAGGGAATGTAATGGCTCAAAAAGTTAAAAGAAGTAGAAGAAAAAAAGAAAGAAAAAATGTTGAGCACGGTTGTGCACACATAAAGTCTACTTTCAATAATTCCATCGTTACACTTACAGATGCAGCTGGAAATGCTTTATCTTGGGCAAGTGCAGGTGGATTAGGTTTTAGAGGATCAAGAAAGAGTACTCCTTTTGCAGCTCAAATGGCAGCAGAAACTGCTACAAAAGCAGCAATGGAGCATGGATTAAAGAGTGTTGACGTATTCGTTAAAGGACCCGGAGCAGGTAGAGAAGCGGCAATTAGATCACTTCAAGCAGCTGGATTAGAAATAACATTAATTAAAGATGTTACACCGATTCCACATAACGGATGCAGACCACCAAAAAGAAGAAGAGTATAGAAATAGGAGGTGTAATTTGAATGGCAAGATATACTGGAGCTACTTGTAGACTTTGCAGAAGAGAAGGTATGAAGCTAAACCTTAAGGGTGATAGATGCTTTACAGAAAAATGTGCATTTGCAAGAAGAGGCTATGCACCAGGACAACATGGACAGAGTAAGAAAAAAATGTCTAACTATGGATTACAATTAAGAGAAAAACAAAAAGCTAAGAGAATATATGGAGTACTTGAAAGCCAATTTAGAAGATACTATGAAAAAGCTGACAAGTTAAGAGGTATAACAGGTGAACACCTATTAAGACTTCTAGAAGTGAGACTTGATAACGTAGTTTATAGATTAGGTTACGGAAATTCAAGACAAGAAGCAAGACAATTAGTAACTCACGGACATTTCTTAGTAAACGGTAAAAAGGTAGATATTCCTTCTTATAGTTTATCAGTAAATGAAGTGGTATCTGCATGTGAAAAGAGCAGAGCTACTGAGAAGTTTAAGGTTTTCCTTGAAAATCCTAAAACTTTACCAAATTGGTTAGAAGCTAACTTAGAGAAGTTTGAAGGAAAAGTTATAGCACAACCAACTAGGGAAGATATAGATGTCCCTGTTAATGAAACGTTAATCGTAGAGTTATACAGCAGATAATCATTAATATAGAATCAGTTGCCCTCATAATAAGTTGCCAATTAAAAAAAAGGAGGGTTTAGTATGTTAGAAATAGAAAAGCCAAAAATAGAGTGTGTTGAAACTGCTGAAGATGGTTCATATGGTAAGTTTATAATTGAACCATTAGAAAGAGGTTATGGTATAACTTTGGGTAATGCATTAAGAAGGATTCTTCTTTCTTCATTACCGGGAGTTGCTACAAGTGCAGTTAAGATTGATACAGTACTTCACGAATTTTCCACAGTTAAAGGTGTTAAAGAAGATGTTACAGAATTAATTCTAAACATCAAAAGCTTAGCATTAAAAATGACTGGAGAAGGTCCTAGAACAATATATATTGATTCTAAAGGACCAGGAGTTGTTACTGGAGCAGATATCAAAACTGATGGTGATATAGAAGTTGTAAATAGTGATTTACATATAGCAACATTAGATGATAATGCTAAACTATATATGGAACTAACTGTTAACAAAGGTAGAGGATATGTGTCTCAAAGCAAAAATAAGACAGATGAATTACCTATAGCTACTATACCAGTAGACTCAATCTATACTCCAGTTAAAAGAGTAAACTTTACTGTAGAAAACACTAGAGTAGGCCAAGTAACAGATTATGATAAATTAACTATTGAAATTTGGACTAATGGAACAATTAGACCTGATGAAGCTATTGGTTTATCAGCTAAAATTCTTATCGAACACTTTAAGCTGTTTATGACATTAACAGATCATGCTGATAATGTTGAAATAATGGTGGAAAAAGAGGAAGATAAGAAAGAAAAAGTTCTTGAAATGACTATCGAAGAATTGGACCTTTCTGTTAGAAGCTATAATTGCTTAAAAAGAGCTGGAATTAATACAGTTCAGGAACTAACTGAAAGATCAATGGATGATATGATGAAAGTAAGGAATTTAGGAAAAAAATCACTTGAAGAAGTTGAACAAAAACTTCAAGCACTAAGCTTGAACTTAAAGCTAAGTGAAGAGTAAGGAGGTAAACACATGGCTATGTACCGTAAATTAGGACGCTCAACTGACCAAAGAATTGCGATGTTTAGAAGTCTTACAACTAACTTGTTGAAATATGGAAAAATTGAAACTACTGTGACTAGAGCAAAAGAAACTAGAAAGTTTGCTGAAAGAATGATAACTCTTGGTAAAAGAGGCGATCTTCATGCAAGAAGACAAGCGCTTGCGTTCGTTACAGAAGAAACAGTAGTATCAGATTTATTTGAAACTATTGCTCCAAAATACGCTGAGAGAAACGGCGGATATACTAGAATAATCAGAGTGGGTCCAAGAAGAGGCGATGCAGCAGAACTCGCTATAATTGAATTAGTATAGTTTGAGCAGTGGGGATTAAGTGGAACAAACTTAGTCCCCATTTTGCTATTGATATTTATGCTTAATATTCATATTTATTTATATATGTAGGGAGTGACACTTATGGGTGAAAAAATGGTTATATGTAATAAACTTGTTTATAAGTACCCTCAAAGTGAAAATGAACAACCAAAGGTTGCCATAGATGGACTAAATTTAGAGGTAAACAAGGGTGAATTTTTAGTAGTACTAGGTCATAATGGCTCAGGAAAGTCAACTTTTGCTAAACATGTAAATGCATTATTAGTACCTACTCAAGGGGAAGTCTATGTAGATGGACTTCAAACTTCTATAGAAGGCAATCTATGGAGCATTAGGAATGTAGCGGGGATGGTATTCCAAAATCCGGATAACCAAATCGTTGCAACTATTGTGGAAGAGGATGTTGCATTTGGTCCGGAAAACTTAGGAGTAGAACCTAAGGAAATCAGAAGACGAGTGGATGAATCATTAAAAAGTGTACAGATGTATGAGTATAAAAAACACGCTCCACATTTGCTTTCAGGTGGACAAAAACAAAGGGTAGCTATTGCTGGAATTCTTGCTATGATGCCAAAATGCATTGTATTCGATGAACCTACAGCCATGCTGGACCCATTTGGAAGAAAAGAAGTTATCAGAACGATAAAAGAAATAAACAAAACACATGGTATAACAATAATCTTAATAACTCATAACATGGAAGAAGCAATAGAAGCAGATAGAATTGTAGTTATGGATAATGGTAAAATTGTAATGAGTGGAAAGCCTAAAGATATATTTAAAAATGTGCCAGTTATGAAGGAAATAGGTTTAGATGTCCCACAAGTAACAGAACTAGCATATGAACTTAACCAAAATGGTGTTAATATAGAAACAGATATATTAACTATAAATGAGATGGTGGATGCATTATGTCAATTAAAATAGAAAACTTAAATTATATATATATGCCAAAAACTCCTTTTGAAAAGAAAGCTATAGATGATGTTTCTATAGAAATAAAACAAGGAGAATTTGTAGCCCTTATTGGACATACAGGCTCAGGCAAATCTACATTAATACAGCACATAAACGGATTGTTAAAGCCAACTTCAGGTAGAATATTAATAGACGACGTAGATATTACAAAGAAAAATATAAAACTTACGAATATAAGAAAGAAAGTTGGACTAGTATTTCAGTATCCTGAATATCAACTTTTTGAAGAAACTATTGAAAAAGACATTTCTTTTGGACCACAAAATTTAGGTCTAGATAATGATGAAATAAATAGAAGAGTTCAGAGAGCTATGAAAACTGTTGGGATGAACTATGAAGATTATAAGGATAAATCCCCCTTTGAAATAAGTGGTGGTCAAAAGAGAAGAGTGGCTATTGCAGGAGTAGTGGCTATGGAGCCCAATATCTTAATTCTAGATGAACCAACTGCTGGACTTGATCCTAAAGGAAGAGATGATATTCTAAGTAAAATTGTAGAACTATACGAAGAGAATGATATGACTATAATTTTGGTATCCCATAGCATGGAAGATGTGGCTAAGGTTGCAAATAGAGTTATAGTGATGGATAGTGGGAAATGTATACTAGACGGAACACCAAAAGAAATATTCAAGGAAATAGAGCTTTTGGAAAGAGTAGGGCTTGCAGTACCACAGGTGACTTACTTAATTAGAGAATTACGTAATAAAGGGTTTGATATACCTGAAGACATATTTACATTAGAGCGAGCAAAAGAAGAGTTACTTAGATTATTTAAAAGCAACTAGTATAAATTTTTTGTATGAATAAGAAATCATATACAAAATAGCAATATGTGCTTCTTATAATACATTGGAGGAATTTGTATGATAAAGGATATTACAATAGGTCAATACATACCAGGGGAGTCTTTTGTACATAAATTAGATCCAAGATTAAAGATACTAATATCTCTATTATTTATTATTGATCTATTCTTAGTAAATAATTTTAATGGCTATTTATTTGTACTTATATTTATTGTAGTTACAATACTAATAGCTAAATTACCTTTTAAGTATGTCTACAAAGGCTTAAAACCAATTTTTGCAATAGTACTTATTACCGCAGTATTGAATATTTTTATGACTAATGGAGAACATTTAGTTTTTCAGATTGGATTCATAAAGGTTTATAGGGAAGGTTTAATAACCGCAGCATTTATGATAGTTAGATTAGTGTTTTTAATTATTGGAACATCAGTATTAACACTAACTACTTCCCCAATAGAGTTAACTGATGGAATAGAGAATCTCTTGAATCCATTTAAAAGAATAGGTATACCAGCTCATGAATTGGCAATGATGATGACTATTGCATTAAGGTTTATACCTACCCTTATGGATGAGACTGATAAAATTATGAAAGCACAAATGGCAAGAGGTGCTGATTTTGAGTCTGGTAATTTAGTAAAAAGAGCTAAAAGTTTAATTCCTATTTTAGTACCATTATTTATAAGTTCTTTTAGAAGAGCTGATGAGCTGGCAATGGCTATGGAATCAAGATGCTATAAAGGTGGAGAAGGAAGAACTAGAATGAAAGAATTAAACATAACAAGAAGAGATTACCTTGCTAGTTTGGTGTTTGCACTGCTATTTGTTATAACCATTTTTAGCAGAACGTAATAAGATGCTAAAGTACAAAGGAAGTGAATCATTGAGAAATATAAAGCTTACAATGGAATATGATGGAACCAACTATGCAGGATGGCAGAGGCAACCAAGTGCCATAACTATTCAAGGGGTAATTGAAAGGGCCATTGAGGAAATCACAGGAGAAGAAATTGAAATTATAGGTTCTAGCAGAACGGATGCTGGAGTTCATGCAAAAGGGTATGTAGCTAATTTTCATACTAATA
The DNA here is from genome assembly GCF_020443565.1 of Clostridium sp. CS001. Classification (GTDB taxonomy): domain Bacteria; phylum Bacillota; class Clostridia; order Clostridiales; family Clostridiaceae; genus Clostridium_AD. The sequence goes on along the minus strand of NZ_JAIZZN010000014.1, from coordinate 37,586 downwards.
GCAAGATATCTATAGAAAAATTTACAGGAGCTATCAATAGTAAGCTTCCCTTAGATATTGTAATTTTACACTCTTCTGATGTACCGTATGAGTTTCATTCAAGGTATAATAGTACAGGAAAGAGATATAGTTATGCTATACTTAATAGGCGTGAAGCAGTTGCAGTTGGTCGTAATTATTTATATCATCACAAATGGACATTAGACACAGAGTCAATGAAAGAAGCTGCTGGGTATTTTATAGGTACCCATGACTTCTCCGCATTTAAAAATCTTGGTAGTTCAGCCAAAACTTCTGTACGGACCATCTCGGAGCTTCAGATTACAAAAGATGAAGATTTGATAAAGATATATATTGCTGCAGATGGATTTCTTTATAATATGGTGAGAATAATAGTGGGTTCACTAATTAGGGTTGGAGAAGGAAAGATTAAGCCTAATGAAATTAAAGATATAATTGAATCAAAACAGCGATCAAAGGCTGGAAAATCCGTTCCACCAGGTGGGCTATGTTTGGAAGAAGTGTTTTATTAAAATAAAAATAATAAAACCGGAATATCCTATGCAAAAACATTGACACACCCGGTAGAATGTATTATAATTATTAATGTTTGTATATGTTATCGTGTAATAAGATCCACTAGCCCCGGATCTTTAGCATAGAAATTAAAATTGTTAAAAGTTCAGGGAGGGAAAATAATGAAATCATACTTAGCAAAACCATTAGAAGTAGAAAGAAATTGGTTCGTTGTAGATGTAGAAGGACTAGTTTTAGGAAGAGCAGCAAGTCAAATAGCAGCAATATTAAGAGGAAAGCATAAGCCAACATTTACACCAAATGTTGATACAGGAGATTTTGTAATAGTAGTTAATGCTGACAAAATCGTTTTAACAGGTAAGAAATTGGACCAAAAGATGTTAAGACATCACTCTTTTTATCCAGGTGGATTAAAAGAAGTTCCATATAGAGTTGCTTTAGTTAAAAGACCTGAGTTCATATTTGAAGAGGCAGTAAGAAGAATGCTTCCAAAAGGACCATTAGGTCGTCAAACAGCTAAGAAATTAACTGTATACAGAGGACCAGAACATAAAAATGCAGCACAAAATCCACAAACATTAGTGCTTAAATACTAATCGAGTTCGAAGGGAGGAAATATAATGGCAAAGGTTCAATATTTAGGAACAGGAAGAAGAAAGAAATCAGTTGCGAGAGTTAGACTTGTACCTGGCGAAGGTAAAATTACTATAAATAAAAGAGACATAACAAACTATTTTGGATTAGAAACATTAATGCTTATAGTTAATCAACCATTAGTATTAACTGGAACTAAAGAAAAGTTTGATATTTTAGTAAATGTTCACGGTGGTGGATATACAGGTCAGGCTGGAGCAATAAGACACGGAATTTCTAGATCTTTACTTAAAGCTGACGAAACACTAAGACCAGAGCTTAAAAAAGCAGGATTTTTAACAAGAGATCCAAGAATGAAAGAAAGAAAGAAATATGGTCTTAAAAAAGCAAGAAAAGCATCTCAATTCTCAAAGAGATAATATTCTTGTATTTAAGAAGGAATATGCACTTATTAAAGGTGCATATTCCTTTTTTATATTATATGAGTTTGTGTACAAAATTATGTAGATAAGTTCAAATCCCATTAATGGAACTATTTTAAAAGAATTACCACAAGTACATCAAAAAGTAAATATAATTTATGTTATGTTTATGTTAAGATTCTTAAAATATATGTTAAATATGATGTAAATTGCTTAACAATTAGGTAGAAGATATAGTATTATTATATGGTAATTTAATATCAATAATAGAGTTAAGTATGGAGGGATTTCATGTATGTTGTAAATATAATTATTGGTCTTTTTGGAGGGTTGGGGTTATTCCTATATGGAATGAAAATGATGGGTGATGGTTTAGAAAATGCTTCGGGTGAAAAACTAAAGAAGATATTCGAGAAAATCACATCTAATCCAATTAAAGGTGTAGCAACAGGGGCTATAATAACAGGAATTATCCAAAGCAGTAGTGCAACTACAGTAATGGTTGTGGGCTTTGTTAATGCAGGGCTTATGAATTTATATCAAGCAGCTGCAGTGATTATGGGAGCAAATGTAGGAACTACGATAACTGCTCAGCTAATTGCATTTAAACTTGATAATATAATACCTATATTTTTAGGAATAGGTTCTCTAACAATATTATTTTCAAAAGGTAAAAAAGGTAAAGAAGCAGGAAACATTATATTAGGATTCGGTATTCTTTTCCTAGGAATGGAATTAATGAAGAATGCTATGTCTCCACTAGCAGATTCACCAGCCTTTGTAACCTTGATAGTTAAGTTAGAGGGAAATACTATACTGGGAATCCTAGTAGGTGCATTGATGACTGCAGTAATACAAAGTTCATCAGCGTCAACAGGTATTTTAGTGGCAATAGCTTCTACTGGGGCACTCCCACTGACAGTTGCAGTGCCAATTTTATTTGGTAATAATATAGGTACTTGTGTAACGGCTTTATTATCCAGCATAGGAACCTCTAAAACAGCAAAAAAAGCAGCTTTAATACACTTGTTTTTTAATATATTTGGTACTATAATTTTTATTCCATTAATTAATCCATTAGTAAGTCTTGTGCAACACTTATCACCTGGAGGAGTTTCCGACATAAAAAGACAAGTTGCAAATGCTCATACTATCTTCAACATTACGAATACAATAATAATGGTTCCATTTATAAAATATCTTGTTTTACTTGTTAATAAATTAATACCAGGCGAAGATGAAATAGAAACTATGGGTGTAAATTATATTGATGAAAGATTGCTAGAAACTCCAGTTATTGCGGTTGGGCAAACAACTAAAGAAGTAGTTAGAATGGCTAACTTAGCAAAAGAAAATGTGGAACTAGCTGTGATGTGTTTTATGAATAATGATGAAAAATCAATAAAAACTGTTTATGATAATGAAAAACTAATTAATTTACTGGAAGGTGAAATTACATCCTTTTTAGTGAAATTATCAAGTACAGAGTTATCAGAACTTCAAACTAATATAGTAACTTCTATGTTCCATGTAGTAAATGACATTGAACGTATAGGGGACCATGCAGAAAACTTAGCAGATTTATCTAGTGAAAAGATTCAAAAGAAACTAGAGTTTTCAAGTGAGGCTAAGGATGAATTAGAAGGCATGTTTAAATACATAGTTAATGCATTGGAAGTAAGCATCGAAAGTTTTGAAAATCAAGACTTAAAAAAGGCAGCATCAATTATGGCAATAGAAGATAGAATCGACAGTTTGGAAAAGGAATTACGCGCTTCACATATACGTAGGCTAAATAGTGGTGGTTGTAATGCTACAGTTGGAGCTGTATTCCTAGATGTTATTAGTAACTTTGAGAGAATAGGAGATCATGCAACCAATATTGCCGAAGTAGTAATAAACAAATAATCATAATTTAAGTTGTAATAATATGCTATGAAAGGGTATCAGCTAAGATTTTTAGTTGGTGCCTTTTTTATTTTACTAAGAATTATATTAATACCTATATTTATACATCTGAAGTAAGAATAGAAATGATAATAAATCACCTAGGAGTTGAATAAGATTAACGATAGAAATAAATAAAGGGTGGGTGCATTGAAATACAGAAATAATAAATTAATAGCAGTAGTAATAGTAATTTTTGCTGGAATGGTCGGTTTGTTGGGGTCAAATTTAAACTTTGCAAAAGAAGCAATGAAAACCAATAAAGAGTTACAAGTAGGGGACAAGATTATACTTATTGATGCTGGTCATGGGGGAATGGATGGTGGAGCAAGTTCCAAAAGTGGTACTACAGAAAAAGATATTAATTTAAGTATAGCAACAAAACTTAAAGAGAGTTTGCAAAAGATAGGATATAAGGTGGTTATGACAAGAGAGGTTGGTACGGAACTCTACTCAACTGATGGAACTATAAGACAAAGGTATAATGAAGATTTAAAAAGAAGATGCGATTTAAAGAAATCTAGTAACTGCGACATGTTAATTAGTATTCATTTAAATCATTTTTCTGAGAGTAAATATTATGGAGCACAAGTATGGTATTCAAGTTATAAAGATAGCATTACGCTTGCAGGTATAACACAGAAAAATCTTAGAGTAGATTTAGACCCTAGCAACAAGAGGGTGCAAAAGCCTGCTAAAAATTCGTATAAGATACTTAGGGAATATGATACTATGCCTGGTATTATTGTTGAATGTGGATTTTTATCAAATTACGAAGAAGAACAAAAATTAAAATCAGAAGAATATCAACAAAAAATTGCAGACACTATAATCAAATCTGTAGGAGAATTTTTTAATAATATTTCAGTGGACTAAAAAATTATAATAAAATAGGTTTTGATAATGGGGAGGGAGGCGTAATATTCTAGGAATATGCCTCCTTATTATTTGAATGGACTTTTTAAGTAAAGCCAATTGTAAATGAGCATATATTAGGGATGACATAACAAGGCTTCTAGAAATTGAAATCAAGAGCAAATAGCAAAAAAACTAAGAATAAGCTAGAATAACAAGTGTAATTTCAGTAAACAACTAAAAATAACAATAAACGATTATAAACCGATGATTGTAATGGATTGGTCCACATGGTATCCTATAGAAGGTAGTGGACTAGTCCATTAATCCAATATGCTTTGGGAGGGATTTTTATTAACATCGAGATAAATAAAAAGAGTGGAGTACCACTTTATATACAAGTAAAAAAACAGATTATGGATGAAATAAAAAAGGGAACTCTCAAGGTTGGAACGAAAATGCCTACAGAAAGAGAATTGTCTCAAGGTTTAAAGGTAAGCAGAAATACTATAAGTACTGCATATAATGATCTAGAGCAAGAAGGTGCTTTAAAATCCTATCAAGGAAAGGGCACTTTTGTAGTTGAAGAAGCTGTATCTTGGGAGAACCATGATATCAAGAAAAAGATAATGAGGTTTGTGGACTGGGGGTTAGAGGAAGCATTAGAAATCGGAATGAACCCAGAAGAGTTTTTAGATATAGTTAAACAAAGGGTAAATGAAAAGAAGCAAATAATGGACAAGATTGTTGCGGTATATGTAGAGTGCAACATAGAACAAGCCATAATGTTTAGTGGTCAGCTTAGTAAGAATAGCAATATGAACGTAATGTATGTAACGGTCAGTGAGTTAGAAAAGATGGATAAGAACACTAAAGACAAGATTGAAAGTGCAGAATTTATAATAACTACATTCAATCACATTAATAAAGTTACAAGGTTAACTGAGGGACTTAATAAGGAGATTTTAGGAGTTGCAATAACTCCAAACTTAGAACCAATAGTTAAAATTGCTAGATATGGTGCAAATACAAAATTCGGATTCATGTGTATCTCTGAAGAATTTATGTTTAAGATAAAGGGAGCATTGGAAAGGGCAGGGTTATCTGAAGTTGATATAACATACTCGAATACTACTGATGAGAATGAGATTAAAGATATAATTGAAAGATCAGATGTTATGATAGTATCTCCAGGTAGGTATAAAGATATTAAAAATTTAAATTCTGATAATAAGGAAATAATTCAATTTTTATATAGTCTTGATGATGGCTCGGTAAAAGCGCTTAGGTCAAAGATTATTGAAATAAAGTTCAATAAATAATATATTAAAAAAAACAACAAACTATTAGGAGGCTTTTTAAAAATGGAAAAAAAGACTTTAATTCTAGGAGTAATAGGATCAGATTGTCATGCTGTTGGAAATAAGATTTTAGATTATGCTTTAACGGAAGCTGGTTTTAATGTTATAAACATAGGCGTGCTATCACCACAAGAGGATTTCATAAATGCAGCCGTGGAAACTAATGCTGATGCTATAATAGTATCTTCATTGTATGGTCACGGAGAAATTGACTGCAGAGGTATGCGAGACAAATGTAATGAAGCAGGCTTAGATGGAATATTCCTTCTTGTAGGTGGAAACATAGTTGTTGGAAAACAAAATTGGGAAGAAGTATACAATAAATTTAAAGCAATGGGATTTGATAGAATATATCCACCAGGAACATCATTAGAAACAACAATAAATGATTTAAGAGAAGGATTAGGTATATCATAAAATTAATTGAGGTGTTGTAAGTGGATGCATATTTACTTATTGATTTTGGAAGTACATACACAAAACTAACTGCTGTAGATTTAGAAAAAGAAGAAATAATTGCTACAGCTAAAGACATAACTACAATTCAAGATGACATAATGATAGGATTTGAAAAAGCCTATTCTAAAATAGAAGAAATACTTAAAGATAAAGAAGTTAACTTTATTAATAAGTTAGCATGCTCCTCAGCCGCAGGAGGCCTTAAAATGATAGCAATTGGTCTAGTTCCAGATTTAACAGCAGAGGCTGCTAAAAGAGCGGCACTTGGAGCAGGGGCTAGAGTATTAAAAGTGTATAGCTATGAATTGACTTTGGATGAAATTGAAGAAATTAAAAGTTCAGACCTAGATATTATATTGCTTGCAGGTGGAACCAATGGTGGCAATAAGGAATGTATAATACACAATGCAAAAATGCTTGCTGATAATAAAGTTAAATTACCAATAGTCGTAGCTGGGAATAAAGTAGCAAGCGATGAAGTAAGAGAAATATTCAATGAAGCTAAAATGTATTTTAGCATTACTGAAAATGTAATGCCAAGTTTAAATGTACTAAATGTAGAGCCAGCCAGAGAAGAAATTAGAAAAGTATTTATGGAAAAGATAATAGATGCTAAGGGACTAAGGAATGCAGAGGATTATGTAAAAGGTATTTTAATGCCAACTCCAGCTGCTGTACTAAAAGCTGCAAGGATATTGAGCCTAGGAAGTGATGAAGAAAAAGGCCTAGGAGATTTAATAATCGTTGATATTGGTGGAGCTACAACAGATGTACATTCTATGGCAGATGGTGAACCTACTAAAGTAGGAGTTAATGTACGTGGACTTGAAGAACCTTTTGCTAAAAGAACCGTTGAAGGGGACCTTGGTATGAGATACTCAGCGGTTTCACTAAGAGAAGCAGCTGGTAGCAGGAAAATGAGAAAATATTTAGGTGATACAGAAAGAAAAATTGATATTGATGCAAATTGTAAGTATAGAATAGAGAATGTAAAAATGGTTCCAACTACAGAGGAAGAAATACATTTTGATGAGGCTATGGCAAAAGTAGCTACAGAGTTATCAATGGAAAGGCATGTAGGGACAATTGAAAGTGCATACACACCAATGGGAGCTATGTATACTCAAATAGGAAAAGATCTTATGGAAGTGAAGTATATGATAGGAACAGGTGGGGTGCTAGTGCATAGCCATAATCCACAAGATATTTTAAAAGCAGGAGCATTTGATGCTGAAAATCCAATGTATTTAAAGCCACGAAATCCAATGTATTTGATTGATAAAACTTATATTTTATCGGCCATGGGATTACTTGCTAAAGATTATCCGGATAAAGCTGTTAGAATTATGAAAAAGTATTTAGTGAAAGTATAATATTAGGAGGCAATTTTAATGGAATTAAGAAATAAAAAATGGACTAATGATGAGTTCTTTGAGGTTAGAAAAGAAGTATTAAACCAATGGTCAACAGGTAGCGAGGTAGATTTAGAAGAAGCCATAGAATACAATAAAAAAATTCCTGACCATAAAAACTTTGCGAAAAAATTAGTTAAAGCTAAAGAAGAAGGTATAACACTTGCACAACCAAGAGCTGGGGTTGCGTTAATTGACAAGCATATCGAATTATTAAACTTTTTAGAACAGGAAGGTGGAGCAGATTTGCTACCATCAACAATAGATAGTTACACAAGACAAAATAGATATGATGAATGCGAAGTAGGAATAAAGGAAAGTATAAAGGCAGGAAGATCTCTACTAAACGGATTTCCAGGAGTTAACCATGGAGTTAAAGGCTGTAGACAAGTTTTTGAAGCAATAAATGTTCCATTAGAATCAAGACATGGTACTCCAGATGGAAGATTATTAGCTGAAATAACTCATGCTTCAGGTTGGACTTCAAATGAAGGCGGCGGTATTTCTTATAATATCCCATATGCTAAAAATGTAACCTTAGCAAAAACAATTTTGGACTGGCAATATTGTGATAGACTTGTTGGTTTTTATGAAGAACAAGGAATATCTATTAATAGAGAACCTTTTGGACCACTAACAGGAACTTTAGTTCCACCAAGTACATCAAATGCCATTGCAATAATCGAAGCTTTACTTGCTGCAGAGCAAGGAGTTAAAAACATTACAGTTGGATATGGTCAGTGCGGAAATTTAATACAAGACGTAGCAGCTATAAGAGCATTAGAAGAGCAGTGTGACGAATACTTAAAAGCTAATGGTTATAAAGATATATATATAACAACGGTTTTACATCAATGGATGGGAGGCTTCCCGGCAGATGAAGCAAAAGCTTTTGGAGTTATATCTACAGGAGCTGCAACAGCTGCACTAGCAGGAGCAACAAAAGTTATAGTTAAAACTACTCATGAAGCTATAGGAATTCCTACAAAAGAAGCGAATGCTCAAGGAATAAAAGCTACAAAGATGACTTTAAACTTATTAAGAGGTCAAAGAATGCCTATGTCTCAAGAGCTTAAAACAGAGATGGAAGTAATAAAAGCTGAGACAAAGTGTATGATAGACATGATATATGAAATAGGAAAAGGAGATCTAGCTACAGGATCAGTTAAAGGCTTTGAAATGGGAATTATTGATGTTCCATTTGCACCAAGTAAATATAATGCTGGTAAAATGATGCCTGCAAGAGATAATAATGGAGCAATAAGATATCTAAAGTTTGGTAACATACCATTTACGCAAGAATTAAAGAATTTTAATATGAAAAAACTCGAAGATAGAGCGAAATTCGAAAATAGAGAAGTAAGCTTCCAAATGACAATAGATGATATATTTGCAGTAGGAAAAGGTGTTCTTATAGGAAGACCAGAAAAGAAATAAATAATTAATAATTATATTAAAAATTATAGAAGGATAGGCTTAACAATTGATAATTGTTAAGTACTTATAAGGAATACAGGAGGCTTAACAATTGATAATTGTTAAGTACTTATAAGGAATACAGGAGGGATAATATGAAAATTATTGATGTGGTATGTTCAACAGGAAGAACAGGATTTTATTTTGACGATCAAAGAGCTATAAAAAAGGGTGCAGCGCATGATGGATTTACATATGTAGGTGAAGCAGTAACAGAAGGATTTACATCTATTAGACAAGCAGGGGAGTCAATATCAGTAATGCTTATACTTGAGGATGGTCAAGTAGCACATGGAGATTGTGCAGCAGTACAATATTCTGGAGCAGGCGGAAGAGATCCATTATTCCTTGCAGAAGATTTTATACCAGTTATAGAAAAAGAAATAGCACCAAAATTAATAGGTAGAGAATTAGAAAGCTTTAAAACACTTGCAGAAGAGTTTGACCACATGTTAGTTAATGGTAAAAGGCTTCATACAGCAATAAGATATGGAGTAACTCAAGCTATTCTTGATGGTGTAGCTAAAGCTAAAAAAGTAACTATGGCAGATATTGTACGTGATGAATATAACACTGGAGTAGACATTAAAAGAATTGATATTTTCACACAATCTGGGGATGATAGATATGATAACGCAGATAAAATGATTATAAAAGGTGCAGACGTAATGCCTCACGCTTTAATAAACCATGTTGCTGATAAATTAGGTAATAAAGGTGAAAAATTACTTGCTTATGTTCAGTGGTTAAGTGCTAGAGTATTAAAATTAAGAACTAGTGAAGATTATAATCCAGTATTCCACATAGATGTATATGGAACAATTGGAGTTGCATTTAACAATGATATAAAAGCTATGGCTGATTATATTGAAACCTTAGGAGAGGCTGCAAAACCATTCCATTTAAGAATTGAAGGACCAATGGACGTTGAGCATAGAGAAAGACAAATGGAAGCATTAAGAGATTTAACAGCTGAAATTGATAATAGAAACATTAACGTAGAACTTGTTGCAGACGAATGGTGCAATACATATGAGGATATAGTATTGTTTGCAGACAATAAAGCAGGCCATATGCTTCAAATAAAAACACCAGATTTAGGTGGAGTTAACAATATAATTGAATCAGTATTATATTGTAAAAAATTAAAAGTAGGAGCATATGTTGGTGGAACATGTAATGAAACTAACAGATCTGCAGAAGTGTGCACAAACATAGCAATTGCTTGTGGAGCAGATCAATGCTTGGCAAAACCAGGTATGGGTGTAGATGAAGGATATATGATTGTTAATAATGAAATGAATAGAGTTGTAGCTTTAGTTAACAGAAGAAAATAAGTTAGGAATAAATTTGGGATGAATATTTAAAGTAGGCGGTTTATGTAAACTGCCTTTTCCCATATTGAAATATTCGAATTGTTGACGGTGCAATGTATTAAGTGATGAATTGCTCAGAAGATGATGATTGAAGGAGGAAATGAATGAGAGAAATAAATATAGCTGAAATAACAAAAACCATAAGGGATTTATGTATAAGTGCTAACTACAATCTTTCTGATGATATAAGAAATCAATTACTAAAGGCTAAGGAGAAGGAAACCTGGGATATAGCCAAAGGTGTTCTAGATAAGATTTTAATAAATGCAGATATAGCAGCAAATGAAAAAATGCCAATGTGCCAAGATACAGGCATGACATGTGTATTCATAGAGATTGGCCAAGATGTTCATATAGTAGGTGGAAGTCTTGAAGATGCTATTAATAAAGGTGTTGCAGCGGGATACGAAGATGGCTTTTTAAGAAAGTCGGTAGTTAAAGACCCAATAGAAAGAGTAAATACAAAAGATAACACTCCAGCAGTTATATATTATGATATAGTTTCAGGAGATAAATTAAAAATAACTGTAGCTCCAAAGGGATTTGGTTCAGAAAATATGAGTCAAATTAAAATGTTAAAACCATCAGATGGTCTTAAAGGAGTTAAAGAGTTTATTTTAAAAGTAGTAAAAGAAGCTGGTCCTAATCCATGTCCACCTATAGTTGTGGGTGTAGGCATAGGAGGAACCTTTGATAAGGCAGCAAATATTGCTAAAAAGGCTGCGGTTAGATCTACTGATAAAGCAAACTCAAATCCTTTCTATGCTGAGCTTGAAAAAGAGCTTACAGAAGAAATAAATAAGCTAGGTATAGGACCACAGGGGTTTGGTGGAAGAACTACAGCCTTAGCTGTTAATATTGAAACCTATCCAACGCATATAGCAGGTCTACCAGTGGCAGTAAATATAAATTGTCATGCTGCAAGACATGCTACTGCAGTGCTTTAATAAGGGGAGGGAAATATTTATGGAGAAAAGAATAAGTACACCACTTACAAAAGATAAAGTTAAAGATTTAAAAGCAGGGGACAGCGTTCTATTATCTGGTGTTATATATACTGCAAGAGATGCAGCTCATAAAAGACTAGTAGATTTAATTGATAATGGAGAAGAACTTCCTATGGATGTTAAAGATTCAGTTATATATTATGTTGGGCCAACTCCAGCAAAGCCTGGAATGGCACTGGGATCTGCAGGACCAACTACTAGCTACAGAATGGATGCTTATGCACCAAAACTTTTAGAAAAAGGTTTAAGTGGAATGATAGGCAAAGGGCTTAGGTCAAAAGAGGTTGTAGATTCCATGGTTAAAAATGGTGCGGTATACTTTGCAGCCATTGGTGGAGCAGGAGCGTTAATAGGAAAATGTGTAAAGAAAGCAGAAATAGTAACTTATGAAGATTTAGGTTCTGAAGCTATAAGAAGACTTGAAGTAGAAGATCTGCCTATAGTTGTTGTAATAGATAGTGAAGGCAACAATCTATATGAGCAAGGTCAAAATGCATATTTAGCAAGTATAAAATAAACTAGAATTAAGTTATAGTGTGAGGTGATACCATGGAAATAAATAAACCATCCAAAGCAGGAACAATGGAATCTAACGATATATATGTAATGCTTATGCCAAATCCTAAGGGTGGTATTGAAATAAATCTTCAAAGTATTGTTATGAAACAATTTGGAGAGGAAATTGAAAGAGTAATACTAGAAACACTTAGGGAATTACAAGTGGAAAATGTTATAGTAAATGCTCAAGATAAAGGTGCATTAAACTATACAGTAAAAGCTAGAATAGAAACTGCTACAAAAAGAGCTCAGTAAGAGGTGAATTGTATGAAAAAGTTGAGAAGAACTATGCTTTTTATGCCTGGGAATAATCCAGGAATGCTTCAAAATGCAGGAATCTTAGGGGCAGACTCAATTATATTAGATTTAGAGGATGCTGTAAGTCTAACAGAAAAAGATAGCGCTAGGATTTTAGTAAGGGAAGCAATAAAGAACATAGATTATATTAATGTAGAAGTAGTAGTTAGGGTAAATCCATTTACTACCGAATTTGCAGGGCAGGATATTGACGTAATTGCAAGGGTTAAACCAGATGCACTTATGATACCAAAAGCTACGGAGGAAGAACTTGCGGCTATTGGTGAAATACTTACAAACATAGAAGCAGAGGAAGGTTTTGAAAAAGGAAGTATAAAACTACTTCCAATAGTTGAAACAGCTTATGGAGTTGAAAATGTTTATAATATAATAAAGTCTTCCGATAGAATCGTGGGAGTGCTACTTGGAGGAGAGGATTTAACTTCTGATTTAGGTATAAAAAGAACAAAAGAAGGCGAAGAAGTATTTTATGCAAGAAATAGAGTAGCAATTGCCTGCAAAGCTATGAAGGTGGATTCTATTGATACCCCATTTACAGATACCAATGATTTTGAGGGTTTAGAAAAAGATACTAGAAAAGCCAAGAGTTTAGGGCTTACAGGGAAAGCTGCAATAAATCCAAGGCAAATTGATACCATTCACGGCGTGTACGCTCCTAGTGGCGAAGAAATAAAGTACGCAAAAAGAGTTCTAGAAGCTATGGAAGAAGCAGAACAAGAAGGTAAGGGCGTATTCTCATTAGACGGTAAGATGGTAGATGCTCCGGTTATAAATAGAGCTAAAAACACAGTAGAGCTTGCAAAGCTTTTAGGTTTAATATAAAATCGACTTTAAAAGTTGTGAAGAAAGCTACTTTAGTGGATTAGTTAATTGAGGTGATAATAATGAAAAATATATTAGGTAGGGAAATACCAGAATATATAGAAGGGTATGGAAAAGTAACTCAATTTGAAGGCGTATTTAAACATGCCGGAATTAAACTAAGAAAAGAAACAAAGTTAAACTCTGTAACACCAAACCATGAAAAGGTTTTGGGTAGTATAGAGGAAGTTTTAAAGAATGTTCAATTAAAGGATGGCATGACAATTTCTTTTCACCATCATTTAAGAAATGGGGATAAGGTATTGAATTTAGTAGTTGAGGCTATTGCAAAGGCAGGAATAAAAGATATTACTTTAGCTGCAAGCTCTTTATTCCCCAATAATGTACCGTTGATTGAGCATATAAAAAATGGGGTCATTACTAAGATTGTGACTAATTATATGTCTGGGCCTGTGGCACAAGAAATTTCTAGGGGTATATTAAAAACACCAGTGACTATGCATACTCATGGCGGACGCGCTAGAGCCATAGAGAGTGGAGATCTGCATATAGATGTAGCATTTATTGCAGCACCAACAGCAGATGAATACGGAAACGTAAGTGGACTATACGGAAAGTCAGCTTGTGGAGCGTTAGGTTATGCAGTAGCAGATGCTGAGTGTGCAGATAAGGTAGTAGCAGTAACAGATAACTTGGTGCCTTATCCAACTTGTCCTATAGAAATAAGCCAAATATATATAGATTATATAGTGAAGGTGGATTCTATCGGTGACCCAGCTGGAATAGTATCAGGTACTACAAAGATTACTAAAGATCCTGTAGGACTTAAAATAGCTAAAATGGCAAAGGATGTTATGGTAGCTTCAGGACTTGTTAAAAATGAAATGTCCTTTCAAACAGGCGCAGGTGGGATTTCACTAGCTGTAGCTGCAGAATTAAGAAAGCATATGAAAGAAAAGGGAATAGTAGGTAGCTTTGCTTCAGGCGGAATAACTGGATATATTGTAGATATGTTTGAAGAAGGATTATTTAGAACTTTATTTGATGTTCAATGTTTTGATTTACAGGCAGTAAGATCCTATGTAGGAACCCATAAACATCAAAGAATGTCTGCTTCTATGTATGGAAACCCAGATAACAAAGGTGCAGTTGTAAATAACTTAGACATAGTTATCTTAGGGGCTACAGAAATAGATACTAATTTTAATGTTAATGTAACTACAGGATCAGATGGTGCTATAATGGGTGGGTCTGGAGGCCATAGTGACACGGCAGCGGGAGCTAAGCTTACAATAATAGTTACACAATTAATGAAGGCAAGACTTCCAATTATTAAGGAAAGTGTAACTACAATAACAACCCCAGGCGAAAGTATCGATGTTATTGTAACAGAAAGAGGCATAGCGGTTAATCCTAAAAGAACAGATATACTTGAAAAATTAAGAAATACAAATCTTCCAATAATGACTATTGAAGAATTAAAAGCAATAGCTGAAAAAATGACGGGTAAACCAAAAGCTATTGAGCTCTCAGATGAAATAGTTGCAGTTATAGAATATAGGGATGGGTCAGTAATTGATGTAGTTAGAAGACCCTTATAAGAACTTATAAGACGTTATAAGACACAAAACAAAGCTGAAAATAAAACTTTCCAGCTTTGTTTTATATGCATAAGGGCATATTTTGGGGCGAATCGGAAGCCTTCATAAGGGGGATTGCCATGTATGGATTTAATGTTGAAAAGATTAACCTAAAGCATGAAGATGAGGTAAAAGAAGTAAGGGACTTTTTACAAACATTTCATCTAGAACTTGATGATAATGTTGATTATACAGTAGTAATTAGAGAAAATCAGGAGATTAAAGCCACCTGCTCTAAGTCTCAAAATGTGTTTAAATGTTTTGCAGTTTCAGATGAGTTAAGAGGCGAAGGTGTAGCAGCAACACTAATGGGAGCAGTATCAGATAAGCTTTTTGATGAAGGGATTTATCATAGTTTTATATTTACTAAGATAGAAAACATTCATATATTCACATCTCTTGGCTATAAAATTATACATGAAATAGAGAATGTGGCTCTACTAGAGAGCGGAATATATGATATAGAAAAATACTTAAAGGACATACAAAGGGAATACAACATAGATATAAGTGCTAAAAAGTCAGCTTTAGTTATGAATTGTAATCCTTTCACACTAGGACATAGGTATTTAATAGAAGAGGCTGCAAGGCAAAGTGACCAGGTTCTAGTATTTATAGTTGAAGAAGATAAATCCTCATTTCCATTTATTCATAGATATGCAATGGTTAAAGAAGGTGTTTCTCACTTAAAAAATGTTCGAGTGATTAAAGGCGGAGAATATATCATTTCACGAGCTACCTTTCCATCTTATTTTTTAAGAAAAGAGGATGAAATATTACGAGCCTATACTACATTAGATGCATCAATCTTTGGAAGATATTTTTGCAAGTCATTAAATATAACCAAAAGATTTATAGGAGAAGAGCCTTATTGCAAAGTTACCAATGCTTATAATGAGTCCTTAAAAGATATTTTACCTACATATGGGGTAGAAGTTATAGAGATACAAAGAAAATCATATAAGTCAGATGTTATTAGTGCTTCTAAGGTTAGAAAGTTAATCAAAGAAGGACAAATATCAGAAATAGAGAACATAGTGCCTAGCTCAACTTGGAAGTTTTTAAATACTACACAAGGAAAGGAGATAATGGAGAAAATAAAATCCAGCGATTCTCCACACTAAAAACATATGTATACAGCAGAAGATATATTGTTAGAAAGAGAAAGAAGAATTGAATATCAAGAAGAACTAGTTAAGCAATATAAAATGCCAATGCTAGTTATTAGGGTTAACTATCCAGGACTTGATAAAGATAATTCCTTGTCACAAGGTATAATTAAGGTCATGGAGCAAGAGATTTCTGAAATATTAACTGATTCTATTCATTACAAAAAAAGTATAAGAGCTGCGGAAGGTCCTATTGTGATTATGTGCATAAAGAAGACTGCAAGGGATATTAAAGCAGTGACTCTTAATATAGAAAGCAATCATATTTTAGGAAGATGCGTGGACATAGATGTATATGATGACAGAGGAATAGGCATTAGCCGCTTAGAGCTTGGATTAGCTATGAGGAAATGTTTTATTTGTGATGATATTGCTCATAATTGTGTACGAGGTAGAAAACATAGCTTAGATGAAGTTGAAGGCTTTATAAAAAGAAAATTTGCAGAATATATGGAGAGGTCCTATGAAGAATAAGTATTTAATATCACATGAAGCTTTTGTTATAGCAGGGTATGCAATTGAAGCAATGCTATGTGAAGTAGCTGCATATCCATCACCGGGGTTAGTATCCTCTGTCTCAAGAGGAGCCCATAGAGACATGGATCACTATACTTTTATTAAAAGCACATCTATTTTAAGCAAGTATATGGTGCTATTTGCTGAGGAAGGATACTCAAATAAGACTCCTGGTGAGATATTTAAGGCTATTAGGTCAATAGGAATAGAGGCAGAGAATGAAATGTTTGAGGGCACCAATGGTGTAAATACTCACAAAGGTATGATTTTTCTTTTAGGCATAAGTTGTGCTGCTGTAACAAAAGCCATTTACCATAAGATAAGTTTTTCTGAAATTCAAGGAATAATAAAGCAAATGACCAAGGGACTTGTTCAGGAAGAACTATCTTCTATGGATAAAGAAAAAGCTACAAGTCACGGAGAAAAATTATTTTTAAAGCATAAAATAGAAGGAATAAGAGGTCAAGTAGAGAGAGGCATTCCCTTGGTATTTGATTATTCCCTTGAAGTATATAAAGAAAATAAAGATCTGGAGTTAAACGATAGATTAATACATACACTCCTATGCATTATGAAATATTGTGAGGATTCTAATATTATTCACAGACATTCAATGGATACACTAAAAAATGTGCAGCAAAAGGCCCAAAAAATAGTCTCTTTAGGTGGAATGACTACAGAAATAGGGAAAGAAGCAATAGAGACTCTGAACAAAGAATTTATTAAAGATTATATAAGCCCAGGAGGATCAGCAGATCTTTTAGCTGTAACTGTATTCTTTAACTCTGTGGAGGAATACATGAATACTTTATAACAACCGTGCATTATTTTTGTGGATTAATTGAATTCTTAATTTAAGTTGGGGATAACTTTAGGGGAAATAATTTAAATAACTTTATAATGAAATAAAGTTATTTGTAGTAATGTAATTCACCTAAGATCTACTGGATGGATACACTTGTGCCATAAGGAATAGAAGTATATATATATTTAGCATCGTCAATGGCAAGCCTTATACAACCATGAGATAGAGGTGTTCCAAGTCTACCATCTTGTATATTCTCATTATTATCAAGGAGTACAGTATGAAATAGATAATTACCATAAAACTGTGTATAGTAATTGCAAATAGTATTTGATCCTGCCCTAAACATTGGACCTTTATCTTTAATTGTAAAATCACCTTTTACAGTGGGGGTAGAGGCTTTTCCAGTTGAACATATAAAGGATTTATCTAAAACCCATTTATCCTCTGACTTTGTAAAAATGTTTACCCGCTGATTTGATAAATCTACTTTAATATAATAGTTTGTTTTGCTAGTAGCCTTTGGAGAATTTATTGATGATTCTAGCTCGCTAACAGACTTATAATTATTTAATGCAATTGTAGATGTAGTATTTTTACTGCTTGAAACTGAGGCTATCTTGGTGTTAAATCCTATATTTTTATCTGGGGGGATATTAAGCTTTTCTAGAGTTTTTGGACCAACGGCGCCGTCGATACCTAAGTTGCAGCGATATTGAAAGTTTAATATGGAATCATAAGTAAGGGCACTAAATAAGCCATCTTCCTCTAGCTTATAGCCATATTCATTTAACTTATGTTGGATGTATTTTACAGCGTCACCATTGTCACCAATTTTAAGCACAACATCTGGAACCTTAACCACAACAGTTTTTTCAGGTAGTGGTTTTTTAATTTCAGGTGTTTTTTCTATTGATTTTAATTGTTCGGATTCTTCTTTATTCTCCTCTGTTTTGCTTTTAGGTAAGCTACTAGTAAATTGTTTTACTAAAGGAAAAAGTTTAGCTTGATTTTCTTTAATAGGAAAAGCTATAAAGTCTATTTTCAAAATATTTATGCTTTTAGATAATGAAGTTGATTCTTTCACATGCTTATTATATAAAGAGAAACAAGTTAAAAGTAATAAAACTATTAGTAGATAAACTAAACTTTTTTTACCCATAGAACTCCCTTTTATTAATTGATATCAATGCCATAATATGAAATAGATTAAGTTTTGTTACAGATTATATATTAAAGCTAGAGCTTGAAATTTATGAATATCAAAAGTGAGGAAAAAAGTTAAATCCTATGTTATAATTGAAATACTCATAATATAGGAAATAAAAGGTGAAATCATGGATAAGGCAGGAAAAATATATGTAAAAGCAATGAATAAGTATAACGATGGGTATATAGACAAGGCCTTAGAACTTTGTGAAAAAAGTATTTCTATAAATAGTGCAAATTCTGCTGCTTTAAATTTAAAGGGTATTTTATACTATCTAAAAGGCGATTTAGACAATGCTAAAAAGATGTGGAATATAAGTTACAAAAGGAATAACGATGAAGTGTCAAAAAAATACCTAAGAGATGCTATAAAGGATAAAGAAAAGTTGCAACTTTACATTAATGCTTTAGAGCTTATAAAGCAACTTAATATATCTGAAGCACTAGAAATATTAAAGCAGTGTGGAAACAGTCACTTTAACTTTATTAATGTGAATAATAATATAAGTCTTTGCTATATAAAACAAGGTGAGTATGACAAAGCACTAAACCACATAAATGAGGTTTTGAAAGTAGATAAAAGAAATACCCAAGCCAGTACGAACAAAAAAACATTAATAGAGTATGGCAACTTGAAAAAAGAAATGAACTACAAAAAAATACTTATAGTTACTGCTAGTATATTTTTAATAACATCTATACTGTTTATAGGTAAGATATATATGCATACCGTAAAAGATATTTCAATAGCAGGTATAGAAAAGATACAAAGTGGAATAAACCGAGTTAGGGGTAAAAATAAGGGAGAAACCAAGAGTTTAGAAAACATAGAAATTAATAAACTTGAAGGAGTTAAAAAAGATGCTAAAGTAGAAAATCAGGATACAGGCAAGAAGGAAGTGAAACCTTCAGAAAATAAAGCTGATGAAACATCAAAGTTCCCACAAGAATTATTTACTGAAAGTATAAAAAGTAAGAACATGGAGCAAATAAATGAGTATATAAACAAGTGGCAAAATGCAGATCTTACAATGAACCAAAAGTTACTTGTAATAAAAGGTCAAGAAATTATTAAAAGTGATGGAGTACAATATTTTTATGAAAAAGGAACAAGTTATATAAAGGAAAATAACTTTGTTGAAGCTCAAAAATATCTGTTGTATGCATTACCATATTCTAAAGATAATTATTTGCAAGAACATATTATCTATATGTTAGCAGTAAACTATAAAGCTAACTCTGACTTTGAAAATGCGATTAAGTACTATGAGATGAGTTTAAAACAATTTCCTAGTGGAACTTATGCTGAGGAAGTTCTGTACAATTTAATTATTATAAATAAGGATGTTAACAAAGACAAGGCAAAGGCTTATGCACAAATGCTTACAAAACAGTTTCCAAATTCACAATATAATAATACTATAGTTAAAGATATATTAAAGTAATAAGGCATCTTCAAGTTTTACTTTGGGTATACTATTTTTAAATAGTAGAGCTGATACTTATAATTTATAGCACTAATCAAAAGGCAGATTTACCATGATGGTAATTCAAAATATTATTGACTAGTCACATAATAAGGTATACAATAATAATATAAATATACCCTTATGGGGTATAATAACTGGAGGTAATAATATGATTAAAGAAGTTAATGATAAAAGTTTTGACACTGAAATTGCAGGCTCTGACAGTATAGTAGTAGTAGATTTTTGGGCACCTTGGTGTGGACCTTGTAAAATGTTAACCCCAGTAATGGAAGAGTTATCAAAGGAAATGGGAGATAAAGTTAAGTTTGTAAAGGTTAATGTAGATGATAATCCATTAATATCATCAAAGTATAGAATTGCAAGCATCCCAACAGTTGTAGTATTTAGTAAAGATACTGTAAAAGAAACTATGGTAGGATTCAGACCTAAAGCAGACTTAAAGAAAATAATTGAAAGACATTTATAAGATTAAAAGAATAAGCATAAGTACTTATTCTACATGCAGTTTTATAAGTTAGTCATAAAGCTAAATGCAGTAATTTGGAGATAGTTTATTTAAATTTTATAATTTAAATAAGTATCTCCATTTTAGAAGCCAAATAAATTTAGTTATAACAGTGAGAACAGGATTAAGAGTAAATATTATTTCCACTACAAAAAAGGTAAGGGGCGATATCATGAGTGAAAGATATGACATAGCAATAATTGGAACAGGACCAGCAGGTCTTGAAGCAACAATTAATGCTAAGATTAGAAATAAAAATATAATACTCTTCGGTAATAAGGATTTAAGTGCAAAACTAATAAAAGCACCCAAGATAAACAACTTTTTAGGATTTCATGACATTACGGGAAAGGAACTTAAAGATCGTTTTTCACATCATATTGATGCTATGGGGATAGGTATTGTGAATGAAAAAATAAATAATATATACGCCATGGGAGATTATTTTGCTTTGATGGTAAACGAAAAGATGTATGAGGCTAAAACAATAATTTTAGCTACAGGCATAGAATACGCTAAAGCATTAAAAGGGGAAGAAGAGTTTTTAGGAAAGGGTGTAGGATACTGTGCTACATGTGATGCACCATTGTATAAAGGAAAGACTGTTACTATAGTTGGTTATAATAAAGAAAGTGAAGAAGAAACCAATTATGTAAGTGAACTAAGTGGCAAAACCTATTTTATTCCTATGTACAAAGGAGAATACAAGCTAAATCCAAATGTAGAGATAATAAAGAGTAAGCCTTTAGAAATAGTTGGTAATGACAGGGTAACTAAGCTTATATTAGAAAAAGCCGAGATAATTACGGATGGAATTTTCATGTTAAGAGATAGTGTATCACCAGGACAACTAGTGCCAGGCCTTGAAATAGAGGAAGGGCATATAAAAGTAGACAGAAATATGAAGACAAATATTGAGGGTTGCTTTGCTGCAGGAGATTGTACGGGAAAGCCATACCAGTTTATTAAATCTGCTGGTGAAGGATTAGTTGCTGCGGCTAGTGCTGTTTCTTATTTGGATAATATGTAGGATTCAAAATAAAGAAGTATAATAATTTGTTACTTGTTTATTAAATAAGTGTAATAAATAAAATTAGGCAACTAATTTAAGTTAGTTGCCTGGACTGTAGTATATAACTACAGTTTTTTAATTTACTACAAAGAAAACATGGTTTCCTATAGTTTTTATATTAGCCTTTTTTATATCCTTCATCCATTGAGAGGTTGCTATTTCGGGGTTGTAAAAGAAAACAGCTTTGTTTGTGGGATCATTACCTTTTAATGCTTCTAATACAGCGCCGTAACTATCCGAATCTGGGATGAAGTCTTGTTTACCATTGTGAATTACCTTCCCTTTTCTAACACAAGAAAATGCATTTTTCTGATTAATAACACCAGAAATGGATTTAGGAAAACTGCCTTCGCAAGCTCTGTTTAGTATAACAGATGCCACTGCAAGCTTACCAGTATATGGCTCACCACAGCTCTCCGCGTATACAACTTGAGCCATTAAATAAACATCCTCATCTGTAACATAAAGTGAACCATTCGACTGATTAAATACCGCTACTGCCTCAAGTTGATTTTTGTATAAGTCTTTAGTCTCAGATGAATTTGGATACAGGTTTTCTCCATTTACTGTTAGGTTAGGAAACACTAAAAAAAGAGTTAGCATATAAGCTAAAAAAGATGATTTTTTCATATTATCTCTCCTTTTGCCTACGGAGTTAGCTGACGGGTTCGGAAAAGGTTTAACCTACACAATTTAGTGATTCACCCCAAATGCTTGGTTCCTCCGTGTTTTATTAAACTTAGGCTAATAATAGTGTGACCAACAGTTTGAAAATAATACACTAACTTTAATTATTATATAAATATATATAAATATATATAATAATTTATATTTATTTACTATCTATTTTTTAATTCGGTAAAGGCTTTTATAAAACTATTGTAGCTATTTTCTACGTCTATAAAGCGTGAATTAGAATAAGTATATAAAGCATCGACTACAGAGGAATCTACCACTACACTTAAGGATTGAACTTTCTCACTTGATAATGCAAGTCTAAAATCTCTCAAATAATCTTCGTGCATACCTAATAACATTTTGAAGGCTTCATAAGTAGGAATAGCTAAAGGTGGTATAGATAGAGTTTTAAAGTTGGTTTGGATAGAACTTAACTTTATAAAATTATTATCCACTATAGATAACAGTTCATCGTAGGATATTTCCTTTTTTCGCGCCTTTATCACAGAAGGGTAATAATTAGTTTTAGCATCTAAAAAGTTTCTAGATAAGTCATCAATTTTATTAATAAACTCTTGATTTTGTTGCATCTTAATATTTGTTTCTTTTCTTATCATTACGGCACTAGAACTATAATTAAGCACGTTTTCAATAAAAGTTAAACTTGTCTTTGGCAATTCTATTTTAAGGCTTTCAATATCTACTAAAGAATAGAGATCCATACAATCATTTCTATAAGTCTTAAGGTTAGCCATGGATGTTTCTACATCATTACCAGAAGGGTTATTTAAAATAGCTAATGATTGTCTATATATTAATAGATTCTTACCTAAACCTAACTTAAGATTTTCATAATCTTTTTTATATTTTGCACTAGGCTCTATAATTGTTAAAGAATCACGTAAGTTAGATAAATCTTTAATTATATTAGGTAATTGCTCTTTAGCATAATCAACATCTATTGTTTGATTACTATTAAATTGGGATACATTAGTATTAACTTCGTTAATACTGTTAATGTTAGTTGCTAAGCTGGTTTCGTAGGAATCATAGACCTTGTTTATGGATGAGTAGTAGCTAGCTAAAAAAATGCCTATAGAGGTCATAATAATAGATATAAAAAGTATAATTTTAAATAGATTCCTTTTGCCATTAGTATCTACAACTTTTTCTTCACTCAAAAAACTCACTCCTTATTATTTGCCTTATATTCTTATATTAACATAGTATATAAATTATTCTAGTTAAATTAATAGGGGGCACTTAAATTTAACTTATATTATATACTAATAAGCTAAATCATGGTGTATAATTATAGATATAAGTTTTAGTAGGGAGTGTGAGATTTATGGATGTACTTAAGTTAATGCTGGGGACAATTAGAAATATAAGTTTATTTTCAATCTTGGATATAATAGTGGTAGCGTTTATATTCTATAAACTTTACATGTTAATTAAGGAAACAAGGGCTGAGCAATTATTAAAAGGAATAGTTCTTATTTTTATACTTATTCCGATAAGCCATTTTTCTAATTTGACAATGTTAAATTGGATTTTAAACAAGACAATAACAATTGGGGTTTTAACTATCGTGATAATATTCCAGCCGGAAATAAGAAGAGCTTTAGAACATCTCGGAAGCACTGCTTTTACAGATAAGCACATATTTGAAAATGAAGAGGTAATGGAAAAAATTATAACCGAAATTGTTAATGCGGTTGAGAATCTATCAAAAAGTAAAACGGGGGCATTAATAGTAATAGAACAAAAAACAGGCATTGCAGAAATAATTAAAACGGGAACTACTTTGGATGCTGTAATATCAGCTGCCTTATTAGAAAACATATTTGTAGTTAACACACCACTTCATGATGGTGCCACAGTAATAAGAAATAATAGGATAATTGCAGCGGGGTGTTTTCTGCCTTTAACAGATAGTGATAGAATAAGCAAGAAGCTAGGAACAAGGC
The DNA here is from genome assembly GCF_020443565.1 of Clostridium sp. CS001. GTDB lineage: Bacteria > Bacillota > Clostridia > Clostridiales > Clostridiaceae > Clostridium_AD. The sequence goes on along the minus strand of NZ_JAIZZN010000014.1, from coordinate 13,388 downwards.
ATAGGGCGGCAATAGGCATAACGGAAAGCTCGGATGCACTAACAATAATTGTGTCAGAAGAAACAGGAACTATATCTCTTGCAGTTAATGGTAGACTAGTAAGGAATTATGATAGAGATAAGCTTAAGAAAGTTCTAGTCCAAATAATAAGGAACAGACAAAGCAAAAAAATAACTGTTAAGGAGAGAATAAAGTCATGGATAAAGCCGGAAAACAACAATTTATAATTAAGATTTGCTGTGTGATAGCTGCCTTTGTACTATGGCTTTTTATAACAAGTACTGAGAATCCAGTTAATGCTTATTGGCTTAAACACATTCCTGTACAGCTTATGAATACAGATGTGTTAACAAGTTCAAATCTAATTTTAGTCCCAGGACAGGAGTTTACTATAGATATAAATATTAAAGGAGCAAGTACCAGCATACTTATGGCAAAGACAGCTGAAGATTTTACAATAGTTGCGGATTTAAGTGCATATGCTCTTAAAAGTGGAGAACAAAAGATACCAATTGAAATAAGAAGAAGCCCTGACAATATAAATGTTGTAAATAGTGATAATCTTTTTATAAAAGTAAACTTAGATGAACGCATGGAAGTTAAGTTGCCTATAAAAGTAAGCGTAACTGGAAAACCTAAAGAGGGATTCTATGCTTCGCCAGCAATCCTATCGCAGACAAGTGCTACAGTGATAGGTGGGGCAAAACTTATAAATGCAGTAAAACAGATATTAGTAGAAGAAGATATAAGAGGCCTTGAATCAGAAGTTACAAAAAACTATAGGCTTAAACCAGTAGATGCAGAGGGAAAAGAAGTAAAGGATGTTACTATGGTTCCATCGCATATAGATATTAAAATCCCTATAAAAAAGACTAAATCTTTAGGAGTTAGCGTAAAAACTAAGGAAAACTTAAATCCTAAATTTATAATGACAAGTATAAAGGTTATACCAGAAAGAATTGATGTAACAGGAAGTGCACAAGCTCTTAATTTAGCAAGCAATTTAAGCACAGAGACTATTGATTTAAGTGAAGTTAGCAAAAATACCACTGTAGAGGCAAAAGTAATACTCCCAGACGGGTTAAGTTTTGTAGATCCTAATTATAATGGTGTGGTTAAGGTTGAAATTAGTTTAAGTACTATTATTATAAAGGACTTAAGCTTGGACATAAAATATATTAATTTAAGTGAAAAGTACAACGTTAAGTTAGAAAAACTCAAAAGTGCTATATCAGTCTCAGGTACTCAAGCAATAATTGATAATTTAGATTTGAAAAAATTTAGTGCTACAGTAGATTTAGCGAATTTAGAAGAAGGTGATCACACTATTAAGGTGTCAGTCACTAGTCCGGAAGGGGTAAGTTTAATATCACAAGAACTAGAAAACATATTAGTAACTATTACGAAAAAGCAAACGGAGGGAACTACAACCAATGACAATAAGACTGAATAACATAGTCCAAGATATTGAAGAAAGTATAGATGAACTAAAAACAAAAGCAGCAAGAAAAGTGGGGATTTCAGAAAGTGAAATAAAAACATTTAGAATAGCTAAAGAATCCATAGATGCCAGGAAAAAAAATAATATTAAATTTAATTATGCTCTTCTTATTGATGCAGATAATGAATCAAAGATTGTGGCAAGAGCAAATGATAAAGATGTTAAAATTGAAGAAGTTAGGTATGACGCTAAATTTGAATTTGGAACTAAAGATATGAATCATAGACCTATAATAGTAGGAATGGGACCAGCAGGAATGTTTGCTGGTCTTCTTATGGCACAAAAGGGATATATGCCTTTAATTATCGAAAGAGGAGAAAAGGTAGAACTTAGGACAAAAAGTATAAGAAAGTTTTGGACTAGAGCAGTTTTAAATTCAGAATCTAATGTGCAATTTGGAGAAGGCGGAGCGGGAACATTTTCAGATGGAAAACTAACAACAAGAATAAAAGATACTAGATGTGACTACATATTAGAGGAATTTGTTAAAGCTGGTGCACCTGAGGAGATACTATATGTAGGGAAGCCTCACATAGGAACAGATATACTAAAGGAAGTTGTGAAGAACATTAGAGAAACTATTATTAAACTAGGCGGAGAAGTAAGATTCAGTAGCAAACTTGAAGATATAAATATTAAAGATAAGAAAATAAAAAGTGTAATAGTTAATGGCGAAGAGATACCTTGTGATAGTTTAATCTTAGCACCCGGTCATAGCGCTCGTGATACCTATGAAATGTTATATAAAAAAGGTGTATTTATGTCTAGCAAGCCATTTGCAGTGGGAGTACGAATAGAACATCCTCAAGACATGATTAATGAAAATCAATATGGAAGATATGCAAACCATGAAAGGTTAAGAGGCGCAGACTACAAACTTACATATACAAGTGAAAAATCTGGCAGAGCGGCATATAGTTTTTGCATGTGCCCAGGTGGAGAAGTAGTAGGAGCATCTTCGGAACCAGGCTGCCTTGCAATAAATGGTATGAGTGAATATAAGCGAGATAAAAATAATGCAAACTCAGCCATAGTGGTTTCTGTAGGTCCTAAGGATTTCGCCTCTGATAATCCACTCTCAGGTATAGAATTTCAAAGACATTATGAATCACTAGCATACAAACTTGGAGGGTCAAATTACAATGCACCAGTACAATTGGTTGGGGATTTCCTTGAAGGAAATACTAGTAATAAGCTAGGAAGTATAAAACCAAGTTATACACCCGGCTATAAGTTTGCTAACCTTACTGAGTGTTTACCAACATATGTAGCAGATACTATTAAAGAAGCTTTACCTAAGTTCGACTACAGAATTAGTGGGTTTGCAAGAAAGGATGCAATTATGACAGGTGTTGAAACAAGAACATCAGCACCAGTAAGAATTGATAGAAAAGAAAATTTAGAAAGTATATCTTTAGAGGGACTATACCCAGCGGGAGAAGGAGCTGGATATGCAGGGGGGATAATATCTGCAGCCGTAGATGGATTAAAAGTTGCAGAAGCTATAATGAAAGAATGGAAACATTCATAATATATTTTCTTAAGTATTGAATTTCATATACTATATTTGTTAAAATGAAAGCAAGAACAAAACACATATCAAGTACAAGTAGTAATAAATGGTCGTTATTTAATAGAGAGACAATAGGGGGAGATGTTTAAATGAGTACAAAAGGATATATTTTAGCAATAAATCCCGGTTCTACATCAACTAAATTATCAATATTCAAAGATGAACATTGTGTAATTACATCAAATTTGACCCATAGCTCTGATGAGATTAAGAAATTCGACAAGATTTATGACCAAAAGGATATGAGGACTGCTTTAATATTACAGTGGCTGCAGGAAGAAAATATAGCTCTTGAAGATTTAATTGCAGTAGTGGGCAGAGGTGGATTATTAAGGCCAATGCCAGGTGGTACATATAGCATTACACCAAAAATGTTAGAGGATTTAAAAATCGGATATCAAGCACAACACGCATCTAATTTAGGTGGAGTTATAGCACATGAAATTGCAAAAAGAGTTAATATACCAGCGTTAATAGTAGATCCAGTAGCGGTAGATGAGATATTAGATGTAGCAAGAATATCAGGACTACCAGAAATTCAAAGACGCTCTTTAGTTCATGCGTTAAATATAAAAGCAGTAACAAGAAGAGTTTGTACTAAGTTAAATATGGAATTTGAAAATAGTTCTTTTGTAGTTGCACATATTGGTGGTGGAATATCTGTGTCTCCAATTAAAAATGGAAGAATCTTAGATGTAAACAATGCCAATGAAGAAGGTCCTTTTTCTCCAGAACGAACAGGAGGACTTCCAGTAGGAGATTTGGCGAAGCTTGCTTTTAGTGGAGAATATACTCTTCCTCAGTTAAAGAAAAAGTTAACAGGAGAAGGTGGACTTGTAGCTTATCTAAATACAAATGATGGACGGATTGTAGATAAGATGATAGAAGATGGGGATGCTAAGGCAGAACTTATTTTCAAGGCTATGGCATATCAAATTGCTAAGGAAATAGGTGCTATGGCAACAGTTCTTTCTGGGAAAATTGATGCTATAATCCTTACTGGGGGGGTTGCATACAATAAGAGAATGACTACATGGATAAGTGAAATGGTGAGCTTTATAGCTCCGGTTGAATTGGTGCCAGGGGAAGATGAAATGCTTGCTTTAGCACAGGGAGCACTTAGAATAGTAAATGGAGAAGAAAAAGCCAAAATATACGAAGAAGAAACAAAGTAAGGAATATGGGGAGGTAAATCTTATGATTAAAACGTTTGAGGAAGTATTAAGTACTGTAAAGTCACAGGCTATGAAAACGGTAGCAGTAGCAGTTGCTCAAGATGAACCAGTACTTGAAGCAATACGCGATGCTAAGAAAAATGGGGTAGCAAATGCGATTCTCGTAGGAGATAAAGAAGAAATAATTTCTATTGCAAGTAAAATAGGTATGAATATAGGTGAGTTTGAAATTATAGACGAAAAGGATGCAAGCAAAGCATCTATAACTGCAGTTAAACTTGTATCTTCAGGTAGAGCTGATATGATGATGAAGGGTTTAGTTGACACTGCTACATTCTTAAGAGCTGTACTAAACAAAGAAGTAGGACTTAGAACTGGAAAACAAATGTCTCATGTAGCGGTATTTGAAATACCAGGATATGATAGATTAATATTTTTAACAGATGCTGCTTTTAATATGTATCCAGAATTAAAAGAAAAGGTAGATATAATAAATAATTCAGTAGCAGTAGCAAAAGCTTGTGGCGTTGAACTTCCTAAAGTTGCAGTAGTTTGTGCAGTAGAAGTTGTAAACCAAAGTATGCCAGCAACACTTGATGCTGCAATGCTTTCAAAAATGAATGAGAGAGGTCAAATAAAGGGATGTATCATTGATGGACCTTTAGGCCTTGATAATGCATTATCAGAAGAAGCAGCAAAACATAAAAAACTAGATGGTCCTGTAGCAGGTAAAGCAGATATTCTTTTAATGGCTAATATTGAAGCAGCTAACGCTATGTATAAATGTTTAACTTATACTACGCAGGCTAATAGTGGTGGATTACTGGTGGGGACATCTGCACCTGTAATAGTAACATCTAGAGCAGATTCACCAGAGACGAAGTTAAATTCTATAGCGCTTGCAGCTTTAGTTGCAGAGTATAACAAATAAGAATGCTAATTGAATAAATATGTGTCTTACAGCATAAAGGGGGAACAATATGTCATATAAATTGTTAATGATTAATCCAGGTTCAACTTCTACTAAAATAGGTGTGTATGAAGATGAGAAAGAAGTTTTAGTAGAAACCTTAAGACATTCATCAGAGGAGATAAGTAGTTTTGAAAGCATATTTGAGCAGTTTAGCTTCAGAAAAGAAGTTATATTAAATGTACTTAAAGAAAAGAACTTTGATATAAATACATTGGATGCAGTAGTAGGTAGAGGAGGACTTTTAAAATCTATCGAGGGTGGTACATACGCTGTAAATGAAGCTATGCTTTCTGATCTGAAAATTGGAGTACAAGGACAGCATGCTTCAAATTTAGGTGGAATAATAGCAAATGAAATTGGAAAATCACTAGATATACCAGCATTTATTGTTGATCCAGTTGTTGTGGATGAAATGATTGATGTGGCTAGAATATCAGGTATGCCAGAAATAGAAAGAAAGAGTATTTTCCATGCTCTAAATCAAAAGGCAGTAGCTAAAAGATATGCAGTTGAAATAGGGAAAAAATATGAAGAAATTAACTTGATAGTTGCACACATGGGTGGTGGAGTTTCAGTAGGCGCACACATGAATGGAAGAGTAGTTGATGTGAACAATGCACTAGATGGAGAGGGTCCATTTTCACCAGAAAGATCAGGTGGATTACCAGTTGGCGATTTAGCTAAAATGTGCTTTAGTGGAGAATATACATTAGAGGACATAAAGAAAAAGATAAATGGAAAAGGTGGATTTGTTGCTTATCTTAATACTAACGATGCCAAGGCTGTAGGTGAAAATGTAGAAGCTGGTGACGAGAAATCTAAGTTGATTTTTGAAGCTATGGGATATCAAGTAGCTAAGGAAATTGGTAAATGTGCAGCAGTTTTATCAGGGAAGGTAGATGCTATAATTTTAACTGGTGGCATAGCTTATGGAAAACTTATGGTTAAGTACATAAAAGAAAGAGTTGAATTCATATGCCCTGTAGTAGTTTATCCAGGAGAAGATGAGTTATTAGCACTAGCTGAAGGTGGACTTAGAGTATTACGTGGTGAGGAAAAAGCAAAAGAATATAAATAGTAAATTATAATGAAAAATCACTTTTATAATTTATTTATTGTATTATAGAAGTGATTTATTAAGGCAAACTTATGAAAGGAAAGATGATATTATGAGTAGAATTAGGGCATTTACAGGTCACTTCGGTAGTGGAAAGACAGAAATCGCAATAAATTATGCAATAAATCTTGCAAAGGCAGGAAAGAAAGTTGTCATTGTTGACTTAGATATTGTAAATCCTTATTTTTGTGTAAGAGACGTGAGGAAGCAATTAGAGGACTATGGAATAAGAGTTATAGCATCAAGCCCAGAATTAGTTAACGCAGAGCTTATGGTAGTTCCAGCAGAGATAATAGCAGCTTTTAATGACAAAAGTTATGAGGTTGTATTGGATATAGGTGGTGATGACTCAGGTTCAATAGCCCTAGGACAATACAATAGATTTTTTAAAGAAGAACCTTATGATATGTTTTTTGTCATAAATACCAATAGGCCATTTACATCAAATACTACAGATATAAAGGAATACATTAAAGCAATAGAAAGAGCCTCAAGACTTACGGTTACTCATTTGATATCTAATACTAACTTGTCCTACGAGACTGTGCAACAGCATATAATAGATGGAGACAAAGTTGTAGCCTCACTATCTAAGGAATTAAACCTACCACACGCATATACTGTTTGTAGCAATGAATTAGTGGGAGAACTTAGTGGAAAATTACAAGGTGATATTTTTGGTATAGATACATATATGTTGCCACCTTGGAGATAGAAAGAAAATAATCAAGTAATTAACTTCATTGACAGTTTGGACTGCAAGAGTTAAAATTAATAAGTAAACGTTTAAATTTTATAAATTCGGATTTTTGAGGAGGTTTAAACATGCCAAGAGTAGATTTTAGAGAAGACAGATGCAAAGGGTGTGGACATTGTATAATTGTGTGCCCTAAGAAAATCATAAGTTTTTCAGATAAGCTAAATATTAAAGGGTATCATCCAGCTATGGTAACAGACGAGAAGATGAAAGAATGTATCGGATGTGCATCTTGTGGAAAAATGTGTCCCGACTTAGTAATAACAGTTCAAAAGTAAAGAATAGGAGGATGGACTTATGGGAGAAAAAGTGTTAATGAAAGGTAATGAAGCTATAGGAGAAGCAGCTATTAGAGCTAACTGTCAAGGCTTCTTTGGATATCCAATAACACCTCAAACTGAGATATCTGCATATTTATCAAGAAAAATGCCTAAAATTCAAAGAGTTTTCTTGCAAGCAGAAAGTGAAATCGCAGCTATAAATATGGTATATGGAGCAGCAGGTACAGGAGTAAGATGTATGACATCTTCGAGTTCACCAGGAATAAGTTTAAAAGCAGAAGGAATATCTTATATAGCTGGAGCTGAGCTTCCATGCGTTATTGTAAATATAGTTAGAGGTGGTCCAGGCTTAGGTAGTATTCAACCAGCTCAATCAGATTACTTCCAAGCAACAAAAGGTGGAGCTCATGGTGATTTTAATATGCCTGTATATGCACCTGCATCAGTACAAGAAATGGTTGATTTAGTTCAAGATGCATTTGATACTGCAGATATGTATAGGACTCCTGTAATGGTAATGGGAGACGGAATGCTAGGACAAATGATGGAGCCAGTAGAATTTAAAGAAAGAGCTCCTAAAGCATTACCAGAAAAAACTTGGGCAGCTAATGGGCTTAATGGTAGAGAAAAACATAATGTTATAAATTCACTATACCTTCAATCAGAAAAATTGGAGCAACATAATATAAAATTACAAGAAAAGTATGCACAAATAAAGAAAAATGAAACAAGATATGAATTATTTAATTGTGATGGAGAAGTTGATTTAATAATGGTTGCATACGGAACTACATCTAGAATATGCAAAAGCGTTATTAAAATGGCCAAGCACGAAGGTATAAAATTAGGATTAATAAGACCAATTACACTTTGGCCTTTCCCACTTGAAGCTTTTGATAAAACAATAAATAACACAAAACATGGATATATATCAGTAGAAATGAGTTGTGGACAAATGATTGAAGATGTTAGGCTTTCAGTTGAAGGAAGACAACCAGTACATTTCTACGGAAGAACAGGTGGAATGGTTCCTCATCCTGATGATATACTATCTAAAGTAAGAGAAATAGTAGGGGGTACAAAATAATGGCAATAGTATTTGAACCAACAAAAGCATTATTAGATGTTCCTACGCATTATTGTCCAGGATGTTCTCATGGATTAGTTCATAGATTAGTAGGAGAAGTTCTTGAAGAGTTAAATATAGTAGACAAAACTATAGGAGTAGCACCAGTTGGATGTTCAGTTTTAGCATATGACTATTTTGCTTGTGACATGTTCCAAGCAGCGCATGGAAGAGCACCAGCGGTTGCTACAGGAATTAAAAGAGTTAAGCCTGATTCTGTGGTATTCACATACCAAGGGGATGGAGATCTTGCAGCAATAGGTACAGCTGAAATAGTACATGCAGCAACAAGAGGCGAAAATATGGTTACTATATTCATAAATAACTGTATTTATGGCATGACAGGTGGCCAAATGGCACCAACTACACTTCCAGGTCAAGTTACAGAAACTTCACCTTATGGAAGAGATGTAAAAGTGCAAGGATATCCTATTAGAGTATCAGAAATGATAGCAACTTTAGATGGAGCTTGTTACGTAGAAAGAGTATCAGCAGATACTGTTCCTAATGTTACAAAAACTAAAAAAGCAATTAAAAAGGCTTTCCAAAATGCAATTGATGGAAAAGGATTCTCACTAGTTGAGGTATTGTCAATATGCCCAACTAACTGGGGACTATCACCTCAGGAGTCTATGGTATGGCTTAGAGATAATATGATGCCATTCTATACTCTAGGTGTTAAAAAAGACACAACTGCGGAGGTAAAATAATATGGCAACACAAGAAAGTATATTTGCAGGATTTGGTGGTCAAGGTACACTTTCAATGGGAAAATTTTTAGCATATGCAGGTATGGATAATGACATGAACGTTTCATGGTTGCCATCTTACGGCCCAGAAATGCGTGGAGGTACGGCTAACTGCGCAGTTATACTTTCAGATGAACCAGTAGGTTCTCCTATTGTTAACAAGCCAGGGGTACTTGTAGTTATGAACAGACCTTCTCTTGATAAGTTTGAAGATAGTGTAGCTAAAGGTGGAATATTAATAATGGATTCTGACCTTGTAGACAGAATGCCTTCAAGAGATGACATCGAAGTAATAAGCATTCCAGCTCAAACAGAAGCTGCAAACCTTGGAAGCAAACAGATTGCAAACATGGTACTTCTAGGAGCTTTAGTAAAGAGAACTGAAATAGTATCAATGGAAGCAATACTATTATCTTTAAAGGATCATGGTAAAGAAAAATTCTTTGAAATAAATAAAAAAGCACTTGAGATAGGCGCTTCATATATTAAATAATTTAAAAAACATCCTGTGATTTCATATGTAATCATAGGATGTTTTCTAAATTAATGATAGTGAACTTTATGATAGATTTAAAACAGGCTCTTTATGAATCTGTGAGCATAGGCCCATTAAATATAAGTAATGATTATAATTGATAATATATATATTATTTGGTATTATATATATTATAAGAATCTATTTGGGGGTGTAAAGGAATGCTAAAAACTCAAAATACTCTGTGCAAAGTCTGTAGTATGACATATGGCGACAATTTGCATAGGGGTAATAAGATATAGTCGTCTTTATAATTAAAGGTCATACATATATACAGGCTTTGCCTCTTTAATTTAGAATATAAATTTAAGGAGATGAGCTTTATGGCATATGTAAAGGCAGAAGCAATTTTACCAGATAGTTTACTAAGAGAAATTCAAAAATATATTCAAGGGCAATATGTATATATTCCCTCTGAAAACACAGAACGAAAAAAATGGGGAGAAAAATCAGGAAATCGAGAGTATATACAAAATAGAAATGATGATATACGCAAAAAACATGAAAGTGGGTATCTAATCTTAGATTTGGCAGAAGAATTTTTTCTTTCCATTGATAGTATTAAAAAGATTGTATATACAAGAAAATAAATATGAAAAGCTGCCACTCTAATGAATGGTGGCTTTTTATATGTAAAGAATAATATACAATTGTTTTTTATATATTATTTTAGTACGCATCTATATTAAAATAGCTATGGGAGTAGTATTTTAAGAAAAAATTGCAGTGATAAAATGGAGTTAGATATTGAGAAATTATATAGAAAAATTTCTAACTTAAAGCTTGTTGCTTGTAACGAACCTTTAATACTAATTATGAATAGATATGAGGAGGAAATAAAATAATGAATATAAACTTTGAAGAATTTAAAGATGAAATTGATACACTTGTAGAATTTTTAACATCGGAAACTTGGGAGTTTTATGGAACACCGAACCCAAAACCAGAAAGAATTAGAGCAAGCTATGAAAATGGATATTATACTGGGGATGGTTGCAAAACATTTTGGGTTGTTTTAGACCAGGATATAAAGGTCGGAATGATAAGAATTTATGACTTGGAAGATGGTGACCCTTTATTTGATATAAGAATTTTAAGTAAATATAAGGGTATGGGAATTGGCTCAATTACAGTAAATTGGCTTGTTTCTTATGTGTTTAATAATTTTTCTGATAAAGAAAGAATAGAAGCTGATACAAGGCAAGATAATTATGCTATGAGATGTGTATTTCATAAGTGTGGGTTTGTTAAAGAAGCACACCATCGAAAAGCATGGGTAGGTAATGATGGAATACCATATGATGCAATTGCTTATGGAATTACAAGGGAAGATTGGGAAAATGAGAAGAGTACACCAGTAAATTGGAATGATTTTAAGTATTAAGAGAGGAGAATCCTAAGATAATTAGGGTTCTCCTCTCTTTTTTATTGTTAACTATAAATATAAAAAAATTTGTATATTTTATGTTTACAGTAGAACAATGTTATGTTACACTATAAATATAGTAAATCATAATTAAACTTAATTATCTAATTATGGCATGCAAGGAGGGGTTATATGGATATAGATTTAATATCAAAAAAAGAATTATTGGAACTAACTGATGTTTCTTACGGTCAGCTGTATAGGTGGAAAAGGAAAAGCCTTATACCAGAAGAATGGTTCATAAAAAAATCCAGCTACACAGGGCAAGAGACTTATTTTCCTAAGGAGAAGATATTAGACAGAATAGAAAAAATTAAGGATATGAAAGATGATGTATCTTTAGATAACTTAGCACAAATGTTTTCACCACAACTAGCAGATGTATTTTTAAATGAAGAAGAGCTATTAAATAAGAACATTGTTAGGTCACAAACATTAATTATGTATAAAGATATCTATGGAGATATAAAAACCTTTTCTTTTAAAAAAATATTATATATTTCATTATTAGAAAAAAGCTTAGTATCTGGGAATGTATCCTTAGAGGAAGGCAAACTTATAATAGAGACTTTAGAAGAAAATTATAAATCTCTAGAAGGCAAAAACTGTGAGATAATTCTTTTAAGAAAATTTGGGATGGCGGTATGTTTTTTGATTACACTTCCTAATGAGATTTATATAGAAAACAGTGCAAAGATGGTATTAAGGCTTAATATATCGCAAAGTATCGAAGAACTAAAAATTAAGATTTAAGGAGGATTAACATGGAAAAAAACATTATTGGAGATATAAAAATATCAGGATCAGGGAGCTCTTGTGGAGGGAAGTGTAATGAAGTAAGTATAAGTGGGTCAGGAAAAATAAACGGAGATTTAGAATGCGTAGAATTTAAAACTAGTGGTTCGTCAAAAGTTACAGGAGCTCTAAAAGCTGAGACTATAAAAGTTAGCGGATCAGCGAATATTGAAGGCGATATTGAAGTAGGAGAAATGAAGGTAAGTGGATCTGCTCATGTACTAGGTCAAGTTAAAGGTCAAAGTATAAAAATAAGCGGCTCAATTCATGTAGGGGAAAGCCTATATGGAGAAGAAGTTAATATATCAGGATCATTACATGTAGGAAAAGATTGTGAAGTAGAACGCTTTAAGGCTAGTGGTAATTTTAAAATACAAGGGTTATTAAATGCAGGAGAAGTGAATATAAGCCTTGGTGGCAAAAGCAGTGTAAAAGAAATTGGTGGGGAGCATATTGAAGTAAAGGTTAGTAGTATTGAAAATTTCTTTTTAAAAAAAGTAATTGATAATATTTTTAATACAAAAGGCGAACTAACAACTGAGTTAATCGAAGGTGATGAAATATACCTTGAGAATACAAATGCAAAGATTGTAAGGGGAAATAATGTGACTATAGGTGACGGCTGTAATATAGGCCTTATAGAGTATAGTGGTGAAATTAATATTTCAAGTGAATCAATAGTTAAAGAACAAAAGAAGATATAAACTAATTTTATAGGTACAGAACTACATGAAACAAGTGCTATATTAATAATATTAATATGAACATTAAAATAATCAATATATTATAGGAAAATGTTGATTATTTTAATTTTTATATTGACTATTTTAATTAATCAGAATATAATGAATACAAAGGAAGAAGGTGGGAATAAGTGGCATATAAAGTATTAAGCAAATGTCCAGTTTGTAGCTCTAGATTAAAAGCAACTAGACTAAAATGCGATAGTTGTAATACGGTTGTTGAGAATGAGTTTGAATTATCTAAGTTTGATTATTTAAACAGTGAGCAATTAAGTTTCATCGAAGTATTTTTAAAATCCAGGGGAAACATTAAGGATGTAGAGAAAGAACTAGGTATATCATATCCAACAGTTAGAGCAAAACTCGATGAGGTTATCATTTCACTTGGTTATACAGTGGCAAAACAAAAACCTTCTACTGATAAAAAAGAAGTAGTAGATATGTTAGAAAAAGGTGAAATTACAGCGGATGAAGCATTAAGAATGCTAAGCGGAAAATAAAATAAATGAAATGATCAATGTTAAAATAGAGTAGTCACGGAAACTAATATGAAAAACTTGAGTTTCTATAAAGTAATTATAGTGTCCTAGGTTTTATGCTCGGAGAGCAGTTGGGGAGAAAAATAGGCATAGCAAAC
>NZ_JAIZZN010000013.1 GCF_020443565.1 Clostridium sp. CS001 | reverse complement strand
ATTCTAGAGACTTGTCAAGTGTTTTATGCAAAAAAAGTGGGGGAAACAACAAAAATCAATGAAATTAAAAATGAGTAATCACAGGGGCTAAGGAGTTTCCGTGAACGCTCAGGTATTACAAGGAGGAAAGGTAAATGAATAAAGTTGTATCTTTAGATCAAATTAGACCACTACTTAAAGATGGAATGTCAATAATGATAGGTGGATTTTTGGCATGCGGGACACCTGAAAATTTAATAGATTTAATAATAGAAACAAACGTTAAAGATTTAACTATAATAGCAAATGATACTAGTTTTGTAGAGGTAGGAATAGGTAAGCTTATTGTAAATGGTCAAGTTAAAAAGGTTATAGCTTCTCATATAGGTACAAATGCCGAAACAGGAAGGCTTATGACAGAAGGAAAGATGGAAGTAGAACTTGTACCACAAGGAACTCTAATTGAAAGAATAAGAGCCGCAGGTGCAGGACTTGGTGGAGTACTTACACCAACAGGTGTTGGAACAATGGTTGAAGAAGGAAAACAAAAACTAACCATCGAAGGAAAAGAATATTTGTTAGAACTTCCAATTAAAGCAGATTTAGCCCTTGTTTATGCAAGTGTTGTAGATGAAATTGGAAACGCACTTTATTATGGAACAACAAGAAACTTTAACCCTACCATAGCTACTGCTGCAGAAACTGTGATAGTTGAAGCTCAAAGCATTGTTAAAGTAGGAGAAATGGATCCGAATAATATCGTTACTCCTAGTGTGCTTGTTGATTATATTGTAAAGGGGGTAAGCTAAGATGATTACAGATAGTAAGATTGCAAAACAAATCATTGCGAAAAGAATTGCAAAAGAACTAAAAGATGGTCAACTTGTTAACTTAGGAATAGGCCTTCCAACATTAGTTACAAATTATATTCCAGAAGGAGTGCATGTTACTTTTCAATCTGAGAATGGAATGGTTGGGATGGGAGCGGCACCAAATGAATCCCAAGAAAACGCTTGCATAACAAATGCAGGAGGACAACTTAGTACAATACTTTCTGGAGGAGCTTTTTTCGACAGTGCGATGTCATTCACTTTAATAAGAGGTGGACATGTTGATATGACTGTTCTTGGAGCACTAGAAGTAGATCAAGAAGGAAATTTGGCTAACTGGATAGTACCAGGAAAAATGGTTCCAGGTATGGGTGGAGCTATGGACTTAGTAGTAGGAGCTAAAAAAGTTATTGTTGCAATGCAACATACGGCTAAAGGAATTCCTAAAATATTAAAGAGATGTGCATTACCTTTAACAGCTAAAGCACAAGTTAACCTTATAGTTACAGAGCTTGGAGTAATGGAAGTTACAGCTAAGGGTCTTGTACTTACTGAAATTCATAAAGAAACTACAGTTGAGGAAGTTAAATCACTTACTGATGCAGAACTTATAATATCAGACAATCTAAAAATAATGGATGTATAATAGGAGGAAAAATAATGAAAATAGGATGTAAATACGGAACTCACAGAGTAATGGAACCAAAGGGTGTATTGCCACAACCAGCAACTAAGATTTCAAATGACATGGATCTATTTGATAATGAAATCTTAATTGATGTTCAAGCATTAAATATAGATTCAGCTAGCTTTACTCAAATAGAGGAAGAAGCTGGACATGACATCGAAAAGATAAAAGCTAAGATTCTTGAAATTGTTGCTACAAAAGGAAAAATGCAAAACCCGGTAACTGGATCAGGCGGAATGCTTATTGGAACAGTTGAAAAAATAGGTGAAGCTTTAATTGGAAAAACAGATCTTAAAATTGGAGATAAAATCTCTACATTAGTTTCACTATCATTAACTCCGTTACAAATAGATGAGATTATAGATGTTAAACCAGACATTGACAGAGTTGTAATTAAAGGAAAAGCTATTTTATTTGAAAGTGGATTATATGCAATACTTCCAAAAGATATGGATGAAAACTTAGCATTAGCAGCATTAGACGTTGCAGGAGCACCAGCTCAAGTTGCTAAACTTGTTAAACCTGGCCAATCAGTTCTTTTACTTGGTGCAGCAGGAAAATCAGGAATGCTTTGCTGTTATGAAGCAGTTAAAAGAGTTGGACCAACAGGGAACGTTATTGGTCTTGTAAGAAACGAAGAAGAAGCAGCAAGACTTAAAAGACTAAACTTAAGAATGCATATTGTTATTGGAGATGCTAGAGAAGCTATTGATGTAATGAACGCTACTCTAGAACACAACAATGGGCAAGAAGTAGATGTAGCAATAAACATAGTAAATGTTCAAAATACTGAAATGTCAACAATATTACCAGTGAAAGATGATGGAATTGCTTACTTCTTCTCAATGGCTACAAGCTTTACAAAAGCAGCACTTGGGGCTGAAGGTGTAGGTAAAGACATTACCATGATAGTAGGAAATGGATACACTAAAGGACATGCTGAAATAACTCTTGAAGAATTAAGAGAAAATGAAACATTAAGAAAAGTATTCGAAGAATTATACGTTTAATTGTAATTTAAAGATGCAGTATAATGCTATATTGTAGTCTTAAAATATATTAATTTATCCGCTATGAATTATAAAATTTGAAATAATTATATGATGGAGGTAACAATATGAAAGTTAATAGAAGATTTGAGTTATTTAAAGATGTTACAGATGAGCAGTGGAATGATTGGAAATGGCAGGTTAAAAATAGAATTGAAACTGTAGAGGAACTAAAGAAATATATACCATTAACAGAGGAAGAAGAAGAAGGCGCTAAAAAATGTGTTCAAACACTAAGAATGGCTATAACTCCCTACTACTTAGCATTGATAGATCCAACTGATCCTCATGATCCTATAAGAAAACAAGCTATACCAACAGGACTTGAGCTTCATCAAGCACATGCTGATCAATTAGATCCACTACACGAGGATGGAGATTCTCCAGTACCAGGTCTTACTCATAGATACCCAGATAGAGTATTACTATTAATAACTGACATGTGTTCAATGTACTGTAGACACTGCACTAGAAGAAGATTTGCAGGACAAAGCGACAATGCTATGCCAATGGAAAGAATTGATAAAGCAATTGAATACATCAGAAATACGCCACAAGTTAGAGACGTATTATTATCAGGTGGAGATGCTCTACTTGTTTCAGATGATAAGTTAGAATATATAATCAAAAAATTAAGAGAAATTCCACACGTTGAAATAATAAGACTAGGTTCAAGAGTACCAGTAGTTCTTCCACAAAGAATTACACCAGAGCTAGTTGATATGTTAAAGAAATATCACCCAATTTGGTTAAACACTCACTTTAATCATTCAAATGAAATAACAGCAGAAGCAACACTTGCTTGTGAAAGACTTTCAAATGCAGGAGTACCTCTAGGAAACCAATCAGTTCTTTTAAGAGGAGTTAATGACTGTGCACATATAATGATGGATTTAGTACATGATCTCGTTAAAATTAGAGTTAGACCATACTACATCTACCAATGTGACCTTTCAATGGGACTTGAGCACTTTAGAACACCAGTATCTAAAGGAATTGAAATCATTGAAGCTTTAAGAGGACATACTTCAGGATACTGTGTACCAACATTCGTTGTTGATGCTCCAGGCGGCGGTGGAAAAACTCCAGTAATGCCAAACTATTTGATATCTCAAAGCCCAGAAAAAGTAGTACTTAGAAACTTTGAAGGTGTTATAACTACTTACGAACAACCAACTAACTATACATCTGGCTGCCACTGTGATGTATGTACTGGAAAGAAAAAGGTTCACAAAGTAGGAGTAGCAGGATTATTAAACGATGAGCAAATGTCTATGGAACCAGTTGGACTTGAAAGAAGCTTAAGAGGACATCACGAGTAAAATGAAAAATAACCATAAACTACCTAGCATTTTTGATATGATTCATACCTATGATAGTATTTCTATCATAGGTATGAATAAAAATGTAGGGAAAACAACCACCTTAAATCACATATTGAGAGAAGCGAGAGGGAAAATATCCCTTGGACTTACTTCTATAGGAAGAGACGGAGAAGAACTGGACCTTGTAACTGCCACAGAAAAACCTAAGATTTACATAGAACAAGGAACTATAATTGCTACTGCCAAGCAATGTCTGCTAAATAGTGACATCACCAAGGAAATTTTAAAAACCACCGGTTTTAATACCCCAATGGGTGAAATAATTATATGCAGAGCTCTAAGTGACGGATACGTAGATCTAGGGGGTCCATCTGTAAATTCTTATATGACTGTAATATGTGATGAGCTTAAAAGGTTTGGAAGTGAGCTTGTAATTGTTGATGGTGCCCTTAGTAGAAAAACCTTCGCTTCCCCATCAATTACAAAGGCTACAATTTTATCAACTGGTGCAGCAATGTCAAGAAGTATGGCTAAGGTTATAGAAGAAACTAGCCATACTGTTGACTTACTATCTTTAGAAAATGAAGAGAATAGTGAAATATTAAAGCTAGCGAGTGAAGTTTTGCATAGAGGTAGAATAGGTATTATACACAAGGATAATACTATAAATATGTTAGATGTGCTAACTGCATTTGAATCTTCTAAGGAAATTGTTATGGCTTTAGACGAAAACACTTCTTATGTAGTTATTAAGGGTGTAGTTTCAGATAAACTTTTGGAAGATATTATGACCTCCACAAATAAGTATAAAGAAGTAACTTTCCTAGTTGAAGATGGAACAAAACTATTTTTGACTAGGGACACTCTTTACAAGTTTAAAAAGCAAGGTGGAAGCATAAAAACAATAAATAAAATTAATGTAGTATGTGTTACATCCAATCCCAAATCACCTTACGGATATGAATTTGATAAACGTAAGTTTTTAGATGGTCTTAGGGATAAGTTAAGCGTCCCCGTATTTGATGTAATTGGAGGAGAGTAAAATGAAATTTCTAGACAACCTACAGAGAGATCAAATTGGATTTTCTTTTGTTATGGATAAGCTGGGCATAACTACCACCTATGGACTTGAAGAAAGAAAAAATATTAAGCCCTTTAAAGCTTCAGAAATAAATGAATTAACTCATGAATTAAATAGTGTAGAGAAGATAATTAATTCCATAAAAACATATACAGATGAGTATAAACAAATTGGAAGAATTTTTTGTAAGTTAAAGGATATTAGAAGTTCTATTAAAAGATGTAGTGAAAATGAAATATTAGACGAAGTTGAATTATATGAAATTAAATACTTTTCAATATTAGTAACGGAGTTAAAAAATATTTTAGATAAGCTACATCTGGATATAGAAGAAGTTCAGTTAAACTCTTTAGAAGAAGTTATTACTTTCCTTGACCCACAAGGGAATGGATTACCTACTTTTTATGTTTATGATGAATATTCGCAGGCTTTGAGGAAGATTCGTGAAAACAAAAGACAAAAGGAAAAAGAAATTTTTACAGCAGAAACTGAGGAAGAGATAAGTCAGTTAAAACAGAAAAGATTAGACTTAGTTATAGAGGAAGAAGAAGAAGAACTACGGATTAGAGAAGAATTAACATTGCAAGTTTCTAAAAAAGCTAAAAAGGTAATTCAAAATATTAAAGCCATAGGTAAATTAGACTTTTTAATTGCTAAAGCAGATTTATCCATAGCTTATAATGGCACTAGACCAAAGATCTGTGAGGACATGAAAATTAACCTTGAAAGCGCCTTTAACCCTGAAGTTAGACAAATATTAGAAAAGGGTAAAAAGATGTTTACCCCAGTTAGTATTAATCTATGCAGTGGTACAACGATTATAACTGGAGCTAATATGGGCGGGAAAAGTGTTACACTAAAGACCATTGTTCTAAATTTACTTCTTGGTCAAATGGGTTTTTTTGTATTTGCAGAAAGTGCGGAGTTCCCAATCCTCGGTTTTATTCATTTTGTTTCAGATGATATGCAGTCTATATCTAAAGGACTAAGTACATTTGGGGCAGAAATAATAAAGCTAAAGGAAGTAGTAGAGTGTGCTAAAAGAGAGAATGGATTTATAGCTTTAGATGAGTTTGCAAGAGGTACTAATCCAAAGGAAGGTTACTACCTTGTTAAATCCCTTTCTAAATACTTAACAAAGTTTAAGTCTGTAAGCTTAATTTCAACCCATTATGATGGAGTGGTAGAAGATAATATGGAGCACTATCAAGTAACAGGGCTTAAAAATGTAGATTTTAATGCCCTAAAATATAAGATAGATTTAAATAAAACTCACTCTGTTGAAATAATACAAGAGCATATGGAATATAAGCTTGAGAAGGTTTCAAAAGAGAATAAAGTACCAAAAGATGCACTAAATATAGCCGTATTATTAGGACTTGAAAAAGAAATAGTAGATATAGCAAAAACATTTTATAATGAGGAGGAATAATATGGAAAGCAAGTTAAACTTAAATTGGAGTCTTGTTGAGAAAGCTAGAGAATCAGCTAAAAATATAGCAAATGATACTCAAGTATTTATTGATTTGCATACAACGGTAACAGTAGAAAGAACTGTATGTAGACTTTTAGGTATAGATGGGGTAGATGAAGTAGGGGTACCAATTCCAAACGTGGTAGTAGATAACATTAAAAATGGCAATGGACTAGCACTTGGTGCTGCAATGTTCATTGGAAATGCTATGCTTGAAACGGGTCTTTCACCACAGGAAATTGCAGAAAAAGTAGCAAAGGGTGAAATAGATTTAACTAAACTTCCTATGCACGATGCATTTGAAATCAAAATGACTGTAGATAAAGTTGCTAAAGCTATGGTTGCTAAAATCAGTGAAAATAGAGGTAAGAGAGAAGCGTACCTTGAAAGATTTGGCGATAAGAGTGGTCCATATCTTTATGTAATAGTTGCTACAGGAAACATTTATGAAGACATAATCCAAGCAAGAGCAGCTGCAAAGCAAGGTGCAGATGTAATAGCAGTTATAAGAACAACAGGACAAAGTCTACTTGACTTCGTTCCATATGGAGCTACAACAGAAGGTTTTGGAGGAACAATTGCAACACAAGAAAACTTTAGACTTATGAGAGCGGCGCTTGATGAAGTTGGAGAAGAAGTGGGAAGATACATAAGACTCTGTAACTATTGCTCGGGATTATGTATGCCTGAAATAGCTGCAATGGGAGCTATAGAAAGATTAGACGTAATGCTTAATGACGCTTTATACGGAATTCTATTCCGTGATATCAACATGCAAAGAACAATAGTGGATCAATATTTCTCAAGAATAATCAATGGATTTGCTGGAGTTATAATAAACACTGGTGAAGACAATTACTTAACTACAGCTGATGCAGTAGAAGAGGCGCATACTGTACTTGCTTCTCAAATTATAAATGAACAATTTGCATTAATTGCTGGACTTCCAGAAGAGCAAATGGGACTTGGTCATGCATTTGAAATAAGCCCAGATGTTGAAAATGGCTTCGTATATGAACTTGCGCAAGCACAGATGGCAAGAGAAATATTCCCTAAGGCTCCACTAAAATATATGCCTCCAACTAAGTTTAAGACTGGAGATATATTCAAAGGACAAGTACAAGATACATTATTCAACATGGTTACTATTATGACAGGACAAAAATTACATCTTCTTGGAATGATTACAGAAGCAATACACACTCCATTTATGGCTGACAGAGCTATATCAATAGATAATGCTCAATATATATTTAACACTATGAAGGATTTAGGATCGGAAATTACCTTCAAAGAAGGTGGCATAATGCAAACAAGAGTAGATGAAGTGTTAACTAAAGCAACAGATCTAATTCAAGAAATTGAAAAAGAAGGGTTATTCAGTACACTTGAGCAAGGAAAATTTGCAGGAATAAAAAGACCTTTAACTGGTGGAAAAGGACTTGCAGGAGTCGTTCAAAAGGATAAAGCTTATTTCAACCCATTTGTAGATTTAATGTTAGGAGGGAAAAAGTAATGAGCGAAGGACAATATTCATTAGAAGTTAAAGAGTTTGATAAGAATTTAGATTTAACAAAGCTTAAACCCTATGGAGATACAATGAATGATGGTAAAGTTCAAGTGAGCTTTACACTTCCAGTAGAAGATAATGAAAGAGGAGTAGAGGCGGCAATTCAGCTTGCTAAATCTATGGGACTTAAAGATCCAAACTGTGCTCATCATGGAGCTTTAGATAAAGAATTTACTTTCTATGTAATTTATGGTTCATTAACACATACTGTAAACTATGAAGAAATCCATGTTCAAACTGTAGAGTGCGATGTAATGGATATGCAAGAAGTTGGAGAGTATATAAAAGAGCATATTAAACGTGATGTTGTAATAATCGGAGCTAGTACTGGAACAGATGCTCATACAGTTGGTATAGATGCTGTAATGAACATGAAGGGCTTTGCAGGACACTATGGTCTTGAGAGATATCCTATGATAGAAGCTTTAAATTTGGGAAGCCAAGTTGAGAATGAAGAATTCATTAAAAAAGCTATAGAGCTTAAAGCAGATGTTCTTCTAGTTTCTCAAACTGTAACTCAAAAGGATGTACACATTCAAAACCTTACTAATCTAGTAGAATTATTAGAAGCAGAAGGAATTAGAGATAAAGTTATATTAATTTGTGGAGGTCCAAGAATAACACATGAACTTGCTAAAGAACTTGGATACGATGCAGGTTTCGGACCAGGAAAATTTGCTGGAGACATAGCTAGTTTTGCTATCACTGAAATGGTTGAAAGAGGACTTGCTTAATATTTTAGATTAATTCATATTAATGATAAAGAACTAACAAAATGTGACGACATTTTGTTAGTTCTTTATTTTTGCGTATTTGGTTACACAATATTACATTTTATTCAAAAGAAATGTTGTATAATGTATTTAATAAACAGTAGTTCTATTTATAGATGTGTACAAGAATAATGAGGGGGATATTTATGGAGGTAGAAAGATTCAAATCATTTGCAGCTAAGGTAATAGACAATGTTAGTAAGGTTATCGTAGGAAAAGAAAAAAATATAAGAAAAATAATTGTAGCGTTTATTTCTTCAGGGCATGTATTGCTTGAAGACGTGCCTGGACTTGGAAAAACAAAGCTTGCAAGAAGTTTGTCAAAATCTATGAATTGTAGTTTTAAGAGAATACAATTTACCCCGGACCTGTTACCGTCAGATTTAGTCGGTATTTATTATTATAATCAAAAAATACAGGAATTTGAGTATAGGCAAGGACCTATATTAAGTCAGTTTTTATTGGCTGATGAAATAAATAGAGCAACACCTAGAACACAATCTGCATTACTAGAATGTATGGAGGAAAGACAAGTAACAGTAGAAGGAAATACTATAAAACTTAGTAAGCCATTTTTCATTATTGCAACACAAAATCCAGTAGAGCAGTTTGGGACGTTCCCATTGCCTGAGGCACAACTCGATAGATTTTTTATGAAACTTTCTATGGGATATCCAGATTTTGATGATGAGAAGAATATGATTGATAGATTTATTATAGAGGACCCCCTAGAGGAATTGCAGCCTGTTGTAAACATGGAAGAAATAGAATATGTTCAAAATAATTTTAATGAAGTATATGTAAGTGAAGATATAAAAAAATACATACTAAATATAGTAGTAGCTACTAGAAGCCATAAAGATGTAGAGCTTGGATGTAGTCCAAGGGCAACATTAAATCTTATAAAAGGAAGTCAAGTATTAGCTGCTATTAGTGGAAGGACTTATGTAATACCGGAAGATATTAAAGAACTTGCTGTAGACATACTACACCATAGATTAATATTAAAAAGTGAGATGAATTTAGGAAATGATAAGGCGGATAAAATAATTGAAGAAATTATAAACACTATCGAAGCTCCATTAGAAAAGCTATAGGGGTGTTAGTATGGAATCAAAAATTATATTAATAATGTCAATAATATTAATATCCTGGACTATGTTAGAGATATCAAATATTACAAAGAAAATGGGTTTTAAAAAACTTAAAATTCAAAGAGAAATAAGTAATTCAAAAATCTTTGAAGGAGAAGTGTTTTCAATTAAGACAACTGTGGAGAATAATAAGCTTCTGCCCCTATCTTTTTTAGTTATAAATGAAGTTATTCCCGATGGTATAAAGTTCAATAATGAAGTTGTTAGCTATAAGGATGGAAGTCAAATATGTCACATAAGTAGGTATAAGATAGGTTGGTATGAAAGACGAAAAAGAACATATGAATTGGTTGCGGAAAAGAGAGGCGCTTATATACTTAAAAACATACGAATCACAGTGGGTGATATCTTTGGATTATCAGCGGAGTCTATAGATACAGAAAATTATGTTGAAGTATTGGTTTATCCAAGATTAAGAAATATATCTAGCTATAATTTTGATACCACTAGTTTTCAGGGAGACAACACTGTAAAGAGATGGATTTTGAAAGATACATTGTATATAAAGGGCATAAGAGAGTATAACGTTGAAGATAGAATGAAAGATATTCATTGGAAAACTAGTTTAAAGATGGACAAGCTTATGGTTAAGGATTATGATACCACTTCAGATAAAGAAGTAGTTATAATAATGAATGTTCAGTGTGGCGATCCAGCTTGGTCACATGTAGTTAATGAGGCTATTGAAAATGGGATAAGAGTTGCGGTATCATTGGCAAGTAAGGCTGTAAAAGAAGGAATTGCAACAGGCATTTGGACCAATGCTAGAATAATTTCTATGAATGGAAATTTAGCTAGAGAAGTTAAACCTGATTTAAACTCTTTTAAAAGAATTATTGAACTACTAGCTAGAGTTGATTCAGAAGTTAAAGTGGACTTCAATGATTATTTGAGATTGAGAGCAAATAAATTCAATAAAAATACAACCTATGTAGTAATAACGCCATTCCTAAATGAAAAGAGCATAGGTGTACTTAATAAGTTATGTAAAAGTGGTTTTAAACTTAAAATTATAGATGTTTCTATAAATGGAGATATTCCTTTTATAAGTGGAATCGAAAAAATAACTTATAAAGGAGAGAAAGTAATATGAGCTCACTTAGGCAGATTAGAACACTAGTAGCCTTAGACCTTACATTAATTATTTTTGTAGCGTGGATGGCTATAACAAACTTTTTATTTGAAAATATAGTAAATTACAAATTATTTTTTCTTTCTTTAGCATTAGTATTCTTAATGCAATGCATCTATATTAAGAAAAGCAATAAATATATATCTATAATATTACCTATTATCGTAAGTATGCCTTTCATGTGGATTTTATTTGATGGGTTAGGAATTTTACTTAATTTAGTCTTTGTGATTGTCTCTTTATTTGCAAATTTGGCTATGGAAGTGTTACCTGTAAATTATGAAGAATATAAGTCGAAAGCCAAACTAGGAGCAGTTATTATTGGGATAGTATCAATAATGTCATTTTGGCTAGAAAAGTCTATTGTTGATTATTTGTTTAGATTTTTTGTAAATTACATAATAGTAACAGCAATACTCCTTAGAGAAAGTAGAGCTTATTATTATAAAGTAACAAAAACTATTAGAAATACAGAAAAAACAAAAGAGGTAGAAACTATAAAAGGCCTGGTTATAAATATATTATTTAAGTATGGAATAGTTTTAGTTTCCACCATTATGTTAACTACTGATTGGTTTTTAAAAAAATCTCTTAATGTACTAAATGGTTTAAATAAATTTATGGATGTCGTAACAGACAATATTTTAGATTTAATTATAAAGATAGTAGGGCCTATTGTAGATTTTATAGTAGATATATTGAGACGGCTTTCAATTAAAATGGGTATTTCAATAGGATTTGAAAGGTTTTCAAAAGGATTTAATGAGGTCAATCCTCAGCGATTGGATAAGAATGGAGCAACTATATCTGATAATATGCTGTGGAAAAGTGCACTTAAAATTATAATTTTGTGTATTATTATTCTATTCATTGTTGATGTAGTAAAAAAAATGAAGTTTATGAAAGTTAAAGATGAACAGTATACAGAAGAAAAAGAAAAAATAAACAAAGGTGATAAAGATCTGAAAAACCATAAGCATAGGAAGAATGTATTAAGCATATTAAAGAATGCATTTAGAATGAATAATACTATTAAAGAAAAAATTTTAAATGCATATAGAGATTTTGAAATAATAACAAAAAAGGATGAGATTTACAATCCATCCATGACGGCAACTCAATTAAAAAATAAAACAAAAGTAAGAATGGAAAATCATAACTATCTGGATGAAATGACAGACATATATAACGAGGTTAAATTTTCAAATTATGAGTCTAACGAAGAGCAACTAGATTTAGTGAAAAAGTCTCTTGATAATGTAAAAAAACAGTTATAATAATGAAGGTTCGGCAAGTACTATTTACATGGCTTGTTTAAATAGTACTTGCCAAACCTTTAGATTGGGTGTGTAAATAATTTTGTGTATTCTCTTTCTTTAGGCAAAAAATTGATTTATTAGTTTTTGTAAAAAATGTTGTTTAAGGTCGACTAATGCGGTTAGTTTGTCTTCCTCATATAGTATATTATTTCCACAATCGGGGAATAATATACATGTTTAATAACAGGATAGGGCAATGCCGAGGGGCAACCTGAGCGGTTATTGATCTTCTATACAGGAACGGGTGGCTATTGGGGCTGCCCGTTTTGTACGTTCCTGTTAGAACTAAAGCGATAAACCTCAGGGGTTTGGGGACAGAGTCCCTAAGCTACGCTCCTGCATTTAGTATTTCACTAAATATTATATTGAGTTGGCTAATAACAAGATCCCAATTTGCATATACGCGATTCCATTTTTTGCTTACCTTTTCGGTAGCTAAATATAGCATCTTCATAAGACTCTCGTCACTAGGGAATATAAGCTTTGTTTTAGTGACTTTCCTAAATTGACTGTTAAGGCTTTCTATAGCATTGGTGGTGTACATTATTCTACGAATATAATCTGGGAATACAAAGAAAGTTATAAGATTATCCCAATTATCTTCCCAGCTTTTTATTGCATTTGGATATTTATCTCCCCATATTTCCTTTGCAGACATTAAATTCTCAAGTGCAACATTCTCGTTTAATGCACCATAAACAGCTTTTAAATCTTTGGCGAAAGCCTTCTTATCTTTATGTGGTATATATTTCATACTCGCTCTCAATTGATGGATTATACAACGTTGTATCTTTGCAAAGGGATATACGGATCCTATTGCTTCCTTGAATCCATTTAAGCCATCTACGCAGAACACCAAAACGTTCTGTAAGCCTCTGTTCCTAAGATCATTAAGCACTGAAAGCCAGAATTTACTGCTTTCATTTGCCCCTACCCATATACCAAGAACTTCTTTTTCTCCATCCATATTTACACCTAATACAACATAAGCTGCTTTGATTACAATATGCTTGTCATCACGTACTTTGTAATGAATTGCGTCCATAAAAACAAAAGAATATGTTTTCTCAAGAGGTCTATTTTGCCACTCTGTAACAACTGGCATGATTCTGTTTGTTATGTTTGATACCATTTCAGCAGATATTTCAACATCATATAAATTTTTTACTTGTTCAGATATATCTCTTGTAGTCATTCCAGCTGCATACAAAGACATTATTTTATCTTCAATTCCAGTTATATTTCTCTGATACTTAGGTAGGATTTTAGGCTCAAATTCACCATTTCTATCGCGTGGTATATTAAGTTGCACTGTTCCAAGCTCAGATTTTACAGTTTTCTTAGAGTAACCATTTCTACTATTTGGAGTTTGTTTTTCTGATATATCATACTTGTCATATCCAAGTTGCATATCCATCTCTGCTTCTAATGTTTCCTGAAGAATATCTTTGAACATACTCTTCATAGCAGTTAAAACCTCATTTGGGTTTGAAAACTTTTGTTCATTGATATAATTCCTTAAAATTTCCTTAGAATAATCCGACATAAAAATACTCCTCCTTACAATATTGGGATAACTAACTTATTCCAATTATTGCCAAGAAAGAGTACTTTTTATTCTGTTTACACAAAATTATTTACAGGCTCTTTAGATTTAAAATAGTCATTATAGTTTATTATGTTTCTGCAATAAATTCTTCCCAGGTAGCGTAAAGGCCTTCAAGTTCATCGTTAACACTTAATATTTGTTTATTTACATCCGAACTTTTACTTGGATTTGAATAAATCTCTTCAAGGCAAAGGTCGTTATGTAACTTTGTTAGTTCCTGTTCTAATGAAGAAATATTATCTTCTATAGATTTTAAATCCACTTTCTTCTGCCTTTCTAACTTTTCTTCCTCTCGCTTCTTTTTTTTATCAGAATTAATTTGAGTTTTTGACATACCCGCCTGAGCTTCTTCTTCCTGAAACCTTTGAGGATTTTTCTTTTTTTCTATATAATAGCTATAATTTCCTAAGTACTCTTTGAGGCCATCTTGATTTAATTCAAGTATTTTATTAATTACCTTGTTTAAGAAATATCTATCATGGGATATTACAATAACAGTGCCATCATATCCTAGTATTGAGTCTTCTAAAGCTTCGCGAGACATAATATCTAAGTGGTTCGTTGGCTCATCTAGTAGCAAGAAGTTAGACTTAGATAGCATTATTTTTAGTAGATTAATCCTACATCTTTCGCCACCACTCAAGGTTGATATTTGCTTAAATACATCTTCTCCTACGAATAAAAATGCAGCCAGCGCCGTGCGTAGCTCTGTGGTAGTAAGCTTTGGAAAGTCATCCCAAACTTCATCAATTATTGTCTTTTCCGGATTTAAGTTTGATTGTTCCTGGTCATAATATCCTAGAAAGATATTTTTTCCGAGTATCTTTATACCAGTATCACTTGGTAATTTGTCCATTATAATTCTAAAGAGAGTAGTTTTACCCCGGCCATTTTCACCAATAAGGGCTATCCGCTCTGATCTTTTCACATCTAAGTTTAGATTTTCAAATAAAAGATTATCTCCAAACCGTTTTGATAAATTCTCTGCGTGAAGAACATCATTACCACTCTTAATTTCTGTTTCAAACTTAATCTTAGTTGCCCTAGGGTCCTTGTCAGGAGAGTCAATTCGGTCCATTTTGTCTAAGGACTTTTGTCTACTCTCTGCAGCCCTTACACTTTTTTCTCTATTGAAGGATCTATATTTAGTTATGATATCTTCTTGCCTTTTTATTTCTGATTGTTGAAGATTGTATGCTTTTAATTGAACTTCATAATTCTTCTTTTTTAGATCAATGAAGTTCGTGTAGCTTCCATTATAGCAATCTACATGACCATTAAGAAGTTCAAAAGTTTTGCCCGTAATGGCATCTAAGAAAAATCTATCATGAGATATTATAAACATGGTGCCTTTATAGGATTTTAAATATTCCTCTAGCCATTCAATAGCAGCTAGATCTAGATGATTGGTAGGTTCATCTAATAAAAGTATATCTGGATTTTTAAGTAGTAGCTTGCATAGCGCAACCCTAGTCTTTTGACCGCCACTTAATATACTTATTGGTTTATCATAGTCTTCTTCTATAAAACCAAGGCCCTTTAAAATTCTACCGATCTCACCTTTGTAGGTGTATCCACCCCTGTTATTGTAAAGTTCGAAGGCTAAGGTATATTCTTTTATTATTCTATTATGATATTCTTCTTTAGAAGCATCATAAGGCTCATTCATTTTCAACTCTAAATCTTTAAGGCTTTTTTCAAGACGTAATAGATCGCCAAATACTAAAAGTGTTTCTTCATATATAGTATTATTAAAATCTAAGGCTAGATCTTGAGAAAGATAACCAACCTTTTTGCTCTTATCTATAAATAGGTCACCACTATCAGAATCTAGTTGGGAAGTGAGTATTTTAAATAGTGTGGATTTACCCGCTCCATTAGCTCCTATAAAACCAACTTTTTCACCTTCATTTATGCTAAAAGTTATTTTGTCTAAAATAACATCTATACCATAACTTTTATGGATATCCTTGCAACTCAAAACTATCATTATTTTCACCTTTCCTGCAGTTTAACTTAAGTATTATAAAATATATTGTTAATTGAAATACTAAAAGCTGCAATTTAAATAATTATTAATATTAACCACGAGCATTAATTATAGCTCATACCTATATTATTGTACTATTTTTATTTAGACTTTTGTAGTAAAAAACAAATATATAGCATTTTTTTTAAAAAAGTGTGGTAAAAGACGATAAAAAGAGGATAAGTGAGCGTAACAATTATATTTATTGTGAAAAGTAGTGTTAAATCCTAATATTGTGGTAAAATAAATAATAAGAATTTATGATGTTCGTAGGAGAGTGTAAATAGTGGAAAGAAAAAAGAATATATCAATGGCTGTTATTAGAAGATTACCGAAATACCATAGATACCTAAGAGAACTTTTAAGGAATGATGTAGATAGAATATCATCAAAAGAGTTAGGCGAGAAAATTGGGTTTACAGCATCCCAAATAAGACAAGACTTAAATTGTTTTGGAGACTTTGGGCAGCAAGGGTACGGATACAATGTTAAAGAATTGCTAAATGAAATTAACGGTATACTGGGATTATCAAAAGAGTACAATATGATAATTATAGGCGCAGGTAACATTGGGCAAGCAATTGCCAACTATACTCGTTTTGAAAAGTTATCATTTAATTTGGTGGGCATTTTTGATGTTAATCCAAAGCTTATAGGACTAAAAATTAGAGATGTAGAGGTAATAGACATAGATAAATTAGCAGATTTTCTTAAATCTACACAAATAGAAATTGGAGTAATTTGCGTTTCAAAAAACAGCGCTCAAGCAGTTAGTGACATTATGATAGCAAATGGGGTTAAAGGCATATGGAACTTTGCACCTGTGGATTTAAATGTTCCTAATGAAATAATTGTAGAAAACGTCCATTTAAGTGAAAGCTTACTAACCCTAAGTTGCTTAATGAATGACAGAACCTATCCATAGAATCCACAAACACAAAAAAATGTTCCCAAATTGGATTACCTTTTTCTATTAAGAAAAAGGTAATTTTGGTTGAAATAAATTTAATAGTAAGGTATACTATAATTGAAGCGAAGGGCTTTAATTATTTTTGGTCGCATTTGTTATATTATTAACAAATGTTAAAGAACGGATTAATTCATAGGAGTTGATTGTTGTGGAATACAAAAATATTCTTCTTCAAAAAGAAGAAAGAGTTGCAGTGATTACAATTAGTAGACCTAAAGCTCTAAATGCACTAAATACAGAAACATTAAAAGAGTTGGAACTTGTAATTGATGACATTGCTAATGACGATTCGATCTATGCAGTGATTTTAACAGGTGATG
The DNA here is from genome assembly GCF_020443565.1 of Clostridium sp. CS001. Classification (GTDB taxonomy): domain Bacteria; phylum Bacillota; class Clostridia; order Clostridiales; family Clostridiaceae; genus Clostridium_AD. The sequence goes on along the minus strand of NZ_JAIZZN010000013.1, from coordinate 82,696 downwards.
GAAAAGCTTTCGTGGCAGGGGCAGATATCACTGAAATGAAAGACCTTGATGTAATGGGTGGCAGAAGATTTGGAAATTTAGGAAATAAAGTCTTTAGGAAAATTGAAACCTTAGAAAAACCTGTAATAGCGGCAGTGAATGGGTTTGCATTAGGTGGAGGATGTGAGCTTTCTATGGCTTGTGATATTAGAATAGCCTCATCAAAAGCAAAGTTTGGACAACCAGAAGTAGGTCTTGGAATAACACCTGGTTTTGGAGGTACTCAAAGATTAGCTAGACTTGTGGGCATGGGTATGGCTAAACAATTAATATATACTGGTGATATTATTAATGCAGAGGAAGCCTTAAGAATTGGACTAGTTAACAAGGTGGTAGAGCCTGAACAATTAATTGAAGAAGTAAAGTTATTAGCTAAGAAGATTGCAAGTAATGCACCTATTGCTGTTAAGTTGTCAAAAACAGCAATTAACAGAGGGATGCAGATGGATATAGATACAGCTTTAATGTATGAAGCTGAAATTTTTGGAGAATGTTTTTCAACCATTGATCAAAAGAGTGGAATGAAATCATTTCTTGAAAAAACAGAAAAATGTTTTGAAAACAAGTAGGATAACAAGGAGGAATAGGTAATGAATTTTGCATTGACAAAAGAACAAGAATTTGTAAGAGAGATGGTAAGGGAATTTGCAGAGAATGAAGTTAAACCATTAGCTGCTGATATAGATCAAACAGAAAGATTCCCTACAGAAACTGTAGAAAAAATGGCTAGATACCATATGCTTGGTATTCCAGTTTCAACTGAATTTGGTGGAGCAGGTGGAGATAACTTATCTTACGCTATTTGTGTAGAAGAATTATCAAAGGTATGTGGAAGTACAGGAGTTATAGTTTCAGCTCATACTTCATTATGTGCTTCTCCAATAGATATGTTTGGTACAGTAGAGCAAAAGAAAAAATATTTAGTTCCACTTGCAAAGGGTGAAAAACTAGGTGCTTTCGGATTAACTGAACCTAACGCAGGAACAGATGCTGCAGGACAACAAACTACAGCCGTTTTAGATGGAGATAACTATATATTAAATGGTTCAAAAATCTTCATAACAAATGGTGGAGTTGCAGATATATTTGTGGTATTTGCTATGACTGATAAGAGCCAAGGAACAAGAGGAATTACTGCTTTTATAGTTGAAAAAGAATTCAAAGGATTCTCAATTGGTAAGCATGAAGATAAATTAGGAATAAGAGCATCTTCAACTACAGAACTTGTATTTGAAAACTGCGTAGTTCCAAAAGAAAATTTACTTGGGAAATTAGGTAAAGGCTTTAGTGTAGCAATGAAAACTCTTGACGGAGGAAGAATTGGTATAGCTGCTCAAGCTCTAGGAATTGCGGAAGGAGCTTTAGAAGAAGCTACTAAATATATGAAAGAAAGAAAACAATTTGGGAAACCACTTTCAGCATTCCAAGGTTTACAATGGATGATGGCAGAACTTGATGTTAAAGTAGAAGCTGCTAAACTTTTAGTTTATAAAGCTGCATGGAACAAAGACAATGGTCTTCCATACAGTGTAGAAGCTGCTAGAGCAAAACTATATGCGTCAGAAACAGCTATGGAAGTTACAACTAAAGCTGTTCAAATCTTCGGAGGATACGGATATACGAAAGAATACCCAGTAGAAAGAATGATGAGAGATGCTAAAATAACTGAGATTTATGAAGGAACTTCAGAAGTTCAAAAGATGGTTATTGCAGCAAACTTATTAAAGTAGGAGGAGATTAAGAGTGAATATAGTTGTATGTATAAAACAAGTTCCAGATACAAATGAAGTTAAAATAGATCAAGTAACAGGAACACTTATAAGAGAAGGCGTTCCATCAATTATAAATCCAGATGACAAAAATGCTTTGGAAGAAGCTTTAAGCCTCAAAGATAAACATGGTGCTCATGTAACAGTAATAACCATGGGACCTCCACAAGCGGAAAAAGCTTTGAGAGAAGCACTAGCTATGGGAGCTGATGAAGCGATATTAGTATCTGACAGAGCCTTTGCAGGATCGGATACATTAGCTACATCTCATACACTGGTAGCTACTATAAAGAAATTAGACTACGATGTAATTTTTGCAGGAAGACAAGCTATAGACGGAGATACTGCACAAGTTGGACCTGAAATAGCAGAACTTTTAGATCTTCCACAAATAACATACGTTGAAAATGTTGATGTAATTAATGGTGGATTAAAAGTTAGAAGAGCTTGGGAAGATGGATATGAAGATATAGAAGTTAAAACACCTGTTCTTTTAACAGCTATAAAAGAGTTAAATGAGCCAAGATGTATGAATATAAAGAATATTTTTGAAATGTATGAAAATAAAGAAGTTAAAATGTGGAATGCAGAGTATATTGGAGCCGATAAAGAGCTTCTTGGATTAAAAGGTTCTCCAACAAAGGTTAAAAAGTCTATGACTAAAGAACCAAAAGGACGTGGAGAATTAGTACAATTACCACCTAAAGAAGCTGCTGAGTTTGTAGTTTCAAAATTAAAAGAAAACCACTTTATTTAAGATTGGGAGGGATTAAACAATGAATTTAGCAGATTACAAAGGAGTATGGGTCTTTGCTGAGCAAAGAGACGGAGAACTTCAAAAAATAGCATTACAACTTCTAGGTGAGGGAAGAAGACTTGCAGACAAATTAGGAGTAGAATTAACTGCAGTGCTTCTTGGAGATAAAACAGATAGTATGGCTGGTGAACTAGCAGCGTATGGCGCAGATAAAGTAATAGTTGCTGAGCATCCATTATTAAATCACTTTACAACTGATGCATATACAAAAGTTATATGTGAATTAGCAAGCGAAAGAAAACCTGAAGTAATATTCATAGGAGCAACTTACCTAGGAAGAGATTTAGGACCAAGAGTGTCAGCAAGACTTGCAACAGGACTAGTTGCTGATTGTACTTCATTAGATGTAGATCCAGAAAACAACAACTTACTTATGACAAGACCGGCATTTGGAGGAAATATAATGGCTACAATAGTTTGTGGAGATCATAGACCACAAATGGCTACTGTGAGACCAGGAGTTTTTGAAAAATTAGCTAGAGATGCAAAAAGAAGTTGTGAAATTGAAAAAGTTACTGTAAACCTAACAGCAGCTGATATCAGAACTAATACAATAGAAGTTGTAAAAGTTGCACAGGTTTTAGCAGATATAGCAGAGGCTAACATAATTGTATCTGGTGGTCGTGGAGTTGGAGCTAAAGAAAACTTTGCATTACTAGAGGAACTTGCAACTACCCTTGGTGGAGTTGTTGGAGGGTCAAGAGCTGCAGTTGAAAATGGTTGGGTAGATAAATCACTTCAAGTAGGTCAAACAGGAAAAACTGTTAGACCGAATGTATATATAGCATGTGGTATTTCAGGAGCAATTCAGCATTTAGCTGGTATGCAAGAGTCTGACTATATAATAGCTATAAACAAAGATGCAGGTGCACCTATTATGCAAGCTGCTGATTTAGCAATAGCTGGAGACTTCTCAAAAGTTATTCCAGAAATGATAGCTCAAATTAACGCGTTAAGAAACTAATAATTTAATTTTAAGTTGAAATGAACTTACTCTAATGCTAATATTTAGTATTAGAGTAAGTTTTAAAAATATTTACTGAGTTTAATTTCTAGCAAACTAAAATTTAAGGAGTGTGTTATTATGGAAAAGATTTTTGTACTTGGAGCTGGAACAATGGGAGCTGGTATTGCTCAAGCATTTGCAGCTAAGGGATATGAGGTAATATTAAGAGACATTAAAGATGAGTTTGTAGACAAAGGCCTTGCTGGAATCAAGAGCAATCTTGAAAGATTAGTTAAAAAAGAAAAAATGTCAGAAGAACAAATGGAAGATATACTATCAAGAGTTACAGGGACTATCGATATGAACTTAGCAGAAGATTGTGATTTAGTAGTAGAAGCAGCTGTAGAAAATATGGAGATTAAAAAACAAATTTTTGCAGAGCTTGATGTAATTTGCAAACCGGAAACTATTTTATCATCAAATACATCATCACTTTCAATAACAGAAGTTGGAGCAGCTACAAATAGACCTGATAAGGTTATAGGAATGCACTTCTTTAATCCAGCACCAGTAATGAAACTTGTAGAGCTTATTCGTGGAATGGCTACATCAGATGAAACTTTTAATTTAGTAAAAGAAGCATCTGTATCTATTGGTAAAGATCCTATAGAAGTTGCAGAGGCACCAGGCTTTGTAGTAAATAGAATACTTGTACCTATGATCAATGAAGCAGTAGGAATACTTGCAGAAGGCATAGCATCAGCAGAAGACATCGATAAAGCAATGATGCTAGGCGCTAATCACCCAATGGGACCATTAGCACTAGGTGATCTTATAGGCCTTGATGTATGTCTTGCTATCATGGATGTTTTATATAAAGAAACTGGAGATACAAAATATAGGGCTCATAGTCTTTTAAGAAAGTATGTTAGAGGTGGATTCTTAGGAAGAAAAACTAAAAAGGGATTCCATATCTACTAAAGAACGGTATTATGTTTCACTGGAATTATAGTGTGAAGTGTTGAATAATAAGGTTGCAGGGCATTATAACTTATAGAGAGTTATATGCCCTTATTTTTATATAAATTAGGAGCTGAAGACAATGATATACAACAAAGAGAACAGAGAAGAAATTATTAAAAAATCCCATGAGCGTTCTCGCAAATATGGTATTCAAAGAGAACAAGTGGTATCAAAAAAGATTTTAAAAGGTCAGGAAGTAGCTGATAATATAAAAAATAATGAGGAATTAATTAGAACAGCAGAACCTTTTATGAAAATTATTTATGACTTCCTAATAGGGTCAGGATTCTTTATTATATTAACGGATAAAGAAGGGTGTATTCTTAATATTATTGGTGATAAAGATATATTAGACGCTGCAAAAGATATGGATATGGTAATTGGCGCGTATATGGACGAGAAAAGTATAGGCACCAATGCTATGGGTATAGCTATAAGTGAGGATGTGCCTATTCAAATTTCTGCTACAGAGCACTTTGTTACGGCATACCATAAGTGGACCTGCTCAGCAGCTATTATTCATGATGAAAATGCGAATATAATTGGAACACTAAATTTAACTGGTAATAGTAAGTTAGTACATCCCCATACTTTAGGGCTTGTTGTGGCTGCTGTAGAGTCTATAGAAAGTCAGATGAATAGTGAAAAAATTCAAAATGAGCTGGTTAAAGCATATTTGTATATGAATGCAGTTATGGATTCCATGGATTATGGTATTATTGCTGTAGATATTAATGGAGTAGTTAAAAATATCAATATGGCTTCATGTGTTATGTTAAAAATAGTTAAGGAAGATATAATGAATGATTCTATAGAGAAGATATTAGGTAATTGGAAAGATGTTTTTACTCAAGTTAAAGATCAAAAAGATTATCATGACGAAGAAATAGTTTTAACAAGACATGGGGTACGAGAAAGGTATACCCTAAGCGCTTATGCTATTAAGGGGGAAAATAGTAATTTTATAGGCGTGGTGTTAACAATAAAAGAGATTCAAAAGGTTTTAAATTTAGTTAATAAGTATGCAGGTGGAAGAGCAAGATATGTATTTGATGATATTATAGGAGAAAGTACTTCAATAAAGAGAATAATAAGTAATGCCAGGAGGATTGCATCTAGCCCTTCAACTATATTAATTGAAGGTGAAAGTGGGACAGGCAAGGAAGTACTAGCACAAGCAATTCATAATGCAAGTGATAGAAGAGATAGTAGCTTTGTGGCAATAAATTGTGGAGCTATTCCTAAAAATTTAATTGAAAGTGAATTATTTGGGTATGAGGATGGTGCGTTTACTGGAGCTAAAAGAGGAGGAATGCCAGGAAAATTTGAACTGGCAAATGGAGGAACTTTGTTCTTGGATGAAATCGGTGAAATGCCACTTGATATGCAAGTGGATTTGCTTAGAGTTTTACAAGAGGGAAGCGTCACTAGAATAGGAAGCAGCAGAAATGTTCCTATAGACGTTAGAATAATAGCAGCTACAAATAAAGAACTTGGTAAAGAGATAGAAAAAGGAACCTTTAGACGAGACTTATATTATAGACTTAGTGTAATTCCAATTTGCCTACCTTCTTTAAGAGAGAGGGAAAAGGATATAATGCTTTTATTTAACCACTTTTTAAGTATGAAGGCAGAAAAGCTTAGAAAGAAAGTTCCTAGAATATCTGATGAAATATATAGTAACATTTTAACGTATAACTGGCCAGGAAACATTAGAGAAATTGAAAACTTTGTGGAGAACATAGTTAATTTAGATGGGAACACTACTTTTGATATTAAAAATAAGCAAGCTGTAGTTGACGTTATTACAAATGGTGTGGATGAATCAACTCACGAAGAAGAATATATATGTTCTTTGGAAGAATTAGAAAAAAGGGCAATAATAGCTTCCCTTAAAAAGTTTGATAGAAATATAACTAAGGTGGCGAAGGTGTTAGGAGTTAGTAGGAATACACTATATATTAAGATGAAGAAGTATAATGTTGAGATATAGTTTCGATATATTTAATATGAAAACTATGAAGAATTCAAAAGAACTATATGAAATAACCGAGAAAAGATTGATAAATAAATTGGAAATGCAAGTGTTTAAAAAACTAACAGTGTCATAAAAACTAACAATTAAATCGGTAGGATTGTTAGTTTTTATGACACTTAATTTATTGAATTACAACTAAATCGCTAAAAACAATGAGTATTTAAAGATTTAATAATAATTTTCTGTTGAGATTGTTATATTGTTAACGATATCTATGAGAAATTAATAAAGTTGGCACAAACATTGCTAAATATATTAGTATACAAATACATAATAATATATTTAAATATGGGGGGAAATATAATGAACAGATTTACTTTGCCAAGAGATATTTATTTTGGAGAAAATTCATTAGAGATGTTAAAGACTTTAAAGGGTAAGAAGGCAGTAATAGTTACTGGTGGAAGCTCTATGAAGAAGTTTGGATTCCTAGATAAGGTTGAAGCGTATTTGAAAGAGGCAGGTATTGAAGTTAAGCATATTGATGGAGTAGAACCAGATCCATCTGTAGAAACAGTTATGAAGGGCGCAGAAATAATGAGAGAATTTGAGCCAGACTGGATAGTATCCATAGGTGGGGGTTCGCCAATAGATGCAGCAAAAGCTATGTGGATTTTCTATGAATATCCTGAGTTTACCTTTGAGCAAGCAGTTATACCCTTTGGTCTTCCAGAGCTAAGACAAAAGGCTAAGTTTATAGCTATACCATCAACTAGTGGAACAGCAACCGAAGTTACTGCGTTTTCAGTAATTACAGATTATAAAGCAAGAATAAAATACCCTTTGGCGGATTTTAATTTAACACCGGACATAGCAATAGTTGATCCTGCAATAGCTCAGACAATGCCACCTACATTAGTAGCCCATACAGGTATGGATGCATTAACTCATGCAATTGAAGCTTATGTAGCAGGATTAAGATCAAGTTTTTCTGATCCTTTAGCAATGCAAGCTATAACTATGACTAAAGAAAACTTATTAAAGTCCTTTGAAGGAGATGAGCAGGCAAGAAATGAAATGCATATTGCACAGTGTCTTGCAGGTATGGCATTCTCAAATGCATTGCTTGGAATCACTCATAGTATGGCACATAAAACAGGGGCTGTATTTCATATTCCACATGGCTGTGCAAACGCAATATTCCTTCCATATGTCATAGATTTTAATAAAAAAGCATGTGGGGATAGATATGCTCAAATAGCAAAAAACTTAAACTTGGCTGGATCAACGCAAGATGAGTTAATAGATTCATTGACTAATATGATAATAAATTTAAATAAAGTTATGAATATACCTTGTTCTTTAGCTGAATATGGGATAACTAAAGAAGATTTTGAAACAAATGTAGATTTTATATCTGAAAATGCCATAAAAGATGCATGTACAGGATCAAATCCAAGAGCAATAAATGTTGATGAAATGAAAAAAGTATTTACTTGTACATTTACGGGTGAAAAAGTTAATTTTTAATCTTAGGAATATTTTTAATTTTTACGAATTTAATCTTGACAATGCATTGTCAATGATATATCATTAACAATGTAATGAGTAAACAATAAACTTTAAAAAGAAGCAACAATTAAATGATTAGCACACACTAATATAAATTAGATTTGCAGGGTTAGGATTTATTCTAAAATTGCAAATCTATGCTATTTATAGGAAAAATCAATAAGAGAAAAAATAGTTTATGTTGACTATACCTGTCGAAGGACTTAAAATATAGATGTAATTTAATATGGGTGGATGATGATTATTGGAGATATTCCGTTTATGGGGATAACCGTAGAAGAAATGAGTAAGTTTTGCTAGGACTTACTTTGAAGCTTTCAGGTTGAGCACAATAATTGGACATACCCTGGAGAGATCTAATTAATTTTGGACATCGAAGAAGAAACTAAAAGTTAGTTAGCTTTTAGGAAACTTTCAGATAAAAGGACAGGTGGTAAATAGCATTGGTATTTCTATGCTCTTTACTGCCTGTCTAATTTTGTTTATAAACTTAATAATAGTGAAGATTATAAGTGAAAATGAATTTTAATCGTTAGATATCATAAGTTTTGTGGTAAAATGAAGTTAAAATTAGCATAATATATCTTAGAGTATTAAAGATATAAATTTAGCCAATGTTAACGATTAAATAGCATAAGAGATAGTTATTTTAAGCCAAGTTATAAAAAACCAAAATATATATGTGAATATGGAGGAAAGAAAAATGTATAAAATCATTGATAAGCGAGCATTAGCACCACAAATATTCTTAATGGATATTGAAGCACCAAGGGTTGCAAAATCTGCAAAACCAGGACAATTTGTAATTATCAAAATGGACGAAAAGGGTGAAAGACTACCACTAACAATATCTGATTATGATGTTGAAAAAGGGACTGTTACAATAGTAGTTCAGACAATAGGTTCTTCAACAAAAGCAATGGAAAACTATGAAATTGGTGAATCTTTCTCAGATTTCGTAGGACCACTAGGTCAAGAATCAGAATTAATGCATGAAAGTATTGAAGAATTAAAAAATAAAAAAATTGTATTTGTAGCTGGTGGACTCGGAACAGCTCCAGTTTATCCCCAAGTTAAATGGTTAAGTGAGCAAGGGGTAAAGGCTGATGTAATAATAGGTGCAAAAGCTAAAGATTATGTAATTATGGAAGAAGAAATGAAGAAAGTGGCAGGCAACGTTTATCCATGTACTGATGATGGTTCTTATGGATATAAGGGACTTGTTACAAATAAACTAAAAGAATTAGTTGAAGTTGAAGGCAAAAAATATGATTTAGTTGTTGCTATAGGACCAATGATAATGATGAAATTTGTTTGTAAATTGACTGAAGAACTTGGAATAACAACTATTGTAAGCATGAACCCTATTATGGTTGATGGAACAGGTATGTGTGGAGCGTGCAGACTTACTGTAGATGGTGAAGTTAAATTTGCTTGTGTAGATGGACCAGAATTTGATGGCCACAAGGTTAATTTTGACGAGGCTATGAGAAGGCAAGCAATGTACAAAACACAAGAATTGTCCAGCGGTGAAATAATGAAAGCAGGATGCGGTTTAGGAGGTACTAAATAATGGATAGAATGAAACAAACTAAAATATCAGAACAAGATCCAAAGATAAGAGCAACTAACTTTGAAGAAGTATGCCTTGGCTATACAGAAGATGAAGCAGTTCAAGAAGCTACTAGATGTTTAAATTGTAAAAAACCACTTTGTGTTGGAAAGTGTCCAGTAGCAATAGATATCCCAGGGTTTATTCAACATGTTAAGAATAGAGAATTTGAGCAGGCTGCGAAGGTAATAGCAAAATATAGTGCACTACCAGCTGTTTGTGGAAGAGTCTGTCCACAAGAAACTCAATGTGAAAGCAAATGTATATTAGGAATAAAGGGAGAATCTGTTGCAATTGGTAAACTTGAAAGATTTGTAGGAGATTATTCAAGAGAAAACAATGTGGACCTTTCAGAAACAAAAGCTAAAAGTGGAAAGAAAGTTGCTGTAATAGGAAGTGGTCCTGCTGGACTTACTTGTGCAGGAGATTTAGCTAAAGAAGGTTATGATGTAACAATTTTTGAAGCACTTCATGAAGCTGGCGGAGTTTTAGTATATGGAATTCCAGAGTTTAGATTACCGAAAGAAACAGTTGTTAAACATGAAGTTGAAAACGTTAAAAAATTAGGCGTTAAAATAGAAACAAACGTTATTGTAGGAAGAACTGTAACTATAAACCAGTTAATGGAAGAAGAAAACTTTGAGGCTATATTTATTGGTTCAGGTGCAGGACTTCCAATGTTCATGGGAATACCTGGAGAAAACCTAAATGGTGTATTCTCTGCTAATGAATTCTTAACTAGAAATAACTTGATGAAAGCATTTAAAGAAGGATACCAAACTCCTATAAGAGCTGGTAAGAAGGTTGCTGTTGTTGGTGGCGGAAACGTTGCTATGGATGCTGTACGTACTGCTGTAAGATTAGGTTCAGAAGGACACATAGTGTACAGAAGATCAGAATCAGAACTTCCAGCAAGAGTTGAGGAAGTTCATCATGCAAAAGAAGAAGGGGTTATAATGGATTTACTTGTGAATCCAATTGAAATCCTAGGAGATGAAAAGGGAAATGTTATAGGAATGAAGTGCATAAGAATGGAACTTGGAGAACCAGATGCTTCAGGTAGAAGAAGACCTGTTGAAATAAAAGGTTCAGAATTCACAATGGATGTAGATACAGTTATTATGTCTCTAGGTACATCACCAAATCCATTAATTCCTTCAACAACTGAAGGATTAGAAATTAACAAGTGGAAGTGCATAGTTGCAGAGGAAGAAACAGGACTTACTTCTAAGGAAAAAGTATATGCTGGTGGAGATGCTGTTTCAGGAGCGGCTACAGTTATATTAGCTATGGAAGCAGGAAAGAAAGCAGCTAAAGCTATAAATGAAATGTTAACAAAATAATAAAGCTACATATAAATGACCCCATAAACTAATGTTTATGGGGTCATTTATATGTAATCAAAGTTTAAGGAAAAAGGAGAATTAGGTAGCAATATTTACATATGTAGACGTATTCACGAAAATATATATGTTGTCACTATTGACAAAAGTGTAGCACATTGTTATAAATAATAGGTACATATAACTTAGCAGTGCATATTATTTAGTATATAGGATAGTTTTTATCAAGAAAAGTAATATTGAGATGTTAGAAATATGTATAGAGTTAATATTATATAAAAGTTGTGTAACATAATATATAAAATGATGGGGATATAGGAGGGTAATATAACATGAGTATAAAAATTGCTATTAATGGATTTGGTAGAATAGGAAGAGTGGTGCTAAGGATTGCACAAGAAAATTTATTTGACGGTGCAGAAATAGTTGCCATAAATGCAAGAGCAGATGCAAAAACGCTTGCACACCTTTTTACCTATGATTCTTGCTATGGAACATTTAAAGGTGAAGTAGAAGTGCAAGATAATTCATTAATAATAAATGGTAAAGAAATAAAAGTCTTTAACGAAAAAGAAGCTAAGGATTTACCTTGGAAGGAAATGGGTGTTGATATAGTTATAGAATCAACAGGGAAATATAATGATAGGAAACAAGCCATTCAACATATCGAAGCAGGTGCAAAAAAAGTAGTGATTACTGCACCGGCTAAAGATGAGGATATAACAATAGTTATGGGAGTTAATGATGAAAAATACGATCCGCTAAAACATCATATAATTTCAAATGCGTCTTGTACTACTAACTGCCTTGCACCCTTTGCTAAAGTATTAAATGAAAAGTTTGGCATAGTGGCAGGAAGTATGACCACAATACACTCATATACTAATGACCAACAAATATTAGACAAAACTCATAAAGATTTAAGACGATCAAGGGCTGCAGGAGAGTCAATAATTCCTACAAGCACTGGGGCTGCAAAAGCTCTTGCAAAGGTAATTCCGAACCTTTCAGGTAAAATAGATGGATCATCATTAAGAGTGCCTACAGCAGCAGTATCTATAACAGAACTTGTATGTGAGATGTCTAGAGAGATAACTGTAGAAGAGGTTAATAATGCATTCAAATATGCATCAAAGCACGAGCTTAAGGGCATATTAGGATATTCAGAGGAGCCCTTAGTATCTATCGATTATAAAGGTGATTCTAGATCATCTATAGTTGACGGACTTTCAACCATGGTTATAGGAAAGAAAATTTTAAAGGTACTGTCATGGTATGATAATGAATGGGGATATTCAGCAAGGGTAGTAGATTTAATAAATCTTGTGGCAAGTGAAATAAACAAGTAAACCAATATGAGAATGTTAATATAACTAACCATAATTAGTATTTAACTTAAGGAATTATTTTTGAGTAAATAAAAAAACAAAATGCAGTTCATAAGGCTTAAGGAAAAGCTGGTAATCTAATAGTATTAACCATTTTAATGGTTAATACTATTAGATTACCAGCTTATTTTTTTAGGCTGGTAGCCTTTTTCATAAGACTTAAAAATATAAAATAAATATAATACTTTAAAATAATTTGGTATAATAAGTTTACATACTAGAAACTTATTATTAAAGAATATAGATTAATATATTCTTTAAAAATTAACGTGGAGGGATAATAAATATGTTAATGGATAAAATAAACAAATATTACACTAAGGAATATGACCTTAATTGCTCAGAGGTAATGATTTATGCTGCTAGTGACGAATATAATATGAATTTAAAAAGTGAAACATTTAAAACTATGTCATCCTTTGGTGGTGGAATGGGTATTGAGAGCGTATGTGGAGCTATAACAGGTCCATTAGCAGTTATAGGTATATTATTCACTAAAGAAAGAGCACATGAAGGAGCAACTCATTAGTTGTATAAAATATATACGAATGTACTCAAACATGTACAAATGTAATATTTTATTCAAATAAAGCTCCCTACATTCGTAAAGAGTGTAGAGTGCGTTTGTATAGACGCCAAAACTCCTTTAATTGCTGGAAGTCCCTAAAGACTAATTAACCACAACGTAGATATGAAACAAAATCAAGCGTGATGGTGACGAAAGTAGAAAAAATAATTAGTATGGTGCAAGGTTAAATCCTAAACACCAAACAACTTTGTAAAAGTTGTAATAATGGGTAATCAGCAGCTAAGACTCAAATAGAGTAAAGTTCAACGACTAGAGAGAAATCTCGTACCTGCAAGTGTGGGGAAATGGGGAGAATCCTATTATGTCTATTATGCAATAGTTCCTATTATGCAATAGGGAAATAGGATTGTGATATAGTCTGTGCTTATATGAAAGTATAAGAAGTTCATAAGAGAACTGCATAGAATTAACGAATTTATGTGAACACTCTAAAAATAATGTATAAGTGTAAATTATATAATTTAGACAACCGTATTTTAAAGTTTTATAATGATCAGCTATTTTTCTAAATCTTTAGCAATTAAATTATAAACGTAATTACTTACAGAACATTGTTCTTTATCGGCTTTTAATTTTAGGTTTTTATTTATCGCGCTTAGAATAGTTGTTTTAATTCTTATATTGTTTTTGCTTATAGCTATTTATATACCCTCAATAAAATATTTTATATCATAAGAAAAAAATATCGATAAGATAGGCGACTTATGATAATAATAAAATATAAAGAGGTGAAGATAATGGATACTATAATAAAAACTGTTAAGCAATATTCCTATGAATTAGACGAAGTTACTTTAAAAGAATTAAAGTTCATAGCAAATCAATATAAGAATGTTAAAAACTATGTTTATTCAAGGTTTAGTGGCATCAATAGTATTCCATTATTAGGTAAGGAAAGACAAATAAGAGATGAATGGGTAAAAACTAAATTTGCAGAGCAGTGGAAGTTACCTGCGAGATATTGGAAGTTAGCTTTAAGTGAAGCTATGGGAAATATAAAATCTCAATGGTCTAATATTAAAAGAAGAATTAGAGAACAAATTAAAGTAAATGATAATTTATCAAATGAAGATAAGCATTATATTAATTATATTTTAAAGTTTGATAATTATTATTACAAAGTATTAACTAATCAAATTTTCAATATTCCTAAAATATTTCAAGATAAGCAGTTAAATTATAAATATCTTAAGAACTTGATTAAAAGATATACAAGAAAATATAAAGGGAATATACCTTATTCTAAAATAGGTGCTACTTTTTCAATAGACACAGGTTTATATTCATATAAAGATGGACATATAAATATAACCTGCATAAAAAGAGGAAAAAGGTTACCCGTTAGATTAACTGATAGTAATGTTAGAAATAGTACCTTAACAGTTAAAATAATAGAGAATAAAGTAGAAATTCATTGTCCTTTAAAAATAAAACCTAAAGATAATAATAATCAAGAGAATGTTATAGGAATAGATAAAGGATATAAATATTTATTTGCAGTATCCAGTGGTAAATTTTACGGTGAAAATCTTAATAGTTATCTAAGTAAAGAGACTGAAAGATTAAATAAAGTTAATAAAAATAGAAATAGATTTTGGGCTTTATATAATCAGTATTTAGAAGAAGGTACTATTAAGAACGCTAATAGAGTAAAAGAAAGTAATTTAGGTAGAGTAAAATACAATCATAATAAAGCTAAACATGACCAAACAGTTAAATCTTATATAAACTATTCATTAAATCAATTAATAAAAGAAGAAAAACCAACTGAAATAGTAATGGAACAATTAGATTTTGCTAATTGGAATGATAAATATCCTAAAAGTATAAAAAGAAAATTATCAAGATGGATTAAGGGTTATATAAGAGAAAGACTTGAATATAAATGTGATTTAAATAGCATTAAATATAGCTATATAAATCCAGCGTATACCTCTAAGGTTTGTAATGTTTGTGGTGAGTTTGGCGTGAGAAGTGATGATGTATTTACTTGTTCTAAATGTGGAAAAAGTCATTCAGATACTAATGCAAGTAAAAATATATTAAAAAGAAAATATGATAAGGAAATTACGTTATACACAAATTATAAGAAGGTTAAAGAAGTTTTAGAAAATAGATTAAATCATCATCGACCATGCTGAAATATTAACGACTTCAGAAGGCCATTAAAACTCTTACTTAAAAAAGATGAGGCTTTCCTTCTGAAATGTCGTTAAAAGCAAATTAGTGATTTTAAAAAGAATATTTAATCACAAATGTATGTATCTTCTGTGAAAACAGAAAGCATGTATTTTATCAGAAATGAGGGTTGAATAAATCTTTTAGGTATAAAATTTTAAAATACGGTTGTAGGAAGTAGAGTAATATTTGCATGGAAGAAGTGCCTATGAAATATCACTGGTACAACCAAGGCTTAAAACTATCATAAGATAGAATAAGTGCGAACTATCTAATTGAGTACATTTGTACACATTTTTAGAACCAGATAGGGTTAAAAAGCTATGTCAGGAATTCTTCCAAAGGTTTGAAGAAAAACTAGGTAGTAATAACTGTGCTGAGCTTAAAGCAAAATACAGAAAAGAAGATACAGGCTGTAGAGTAATCATTGAAGCAGCTGCGCAAATATTAGATGATATTGTAATAAGAGAATTGCAGGCCAATAATTAATCTTAGTGAAGGGGAAAAATCATGGATTATAAAGAGATTGAATCATTTAATGAAGGCATTATCATAAAGGGCGTAAAGAACTTTGAATTAGACCATATATTTGAATGTGGGCAATGTTTTAGATGGGATAGGGGGTCTAATGGGAATTATATAGGAGTGGCGTATGGTAAGGTAATAGAGATAGAAAAGAAAAATGATGAAGTAATAATATATAATATAAATGAAGAAGAATTTGATAAGCTTTGGTGTGATTATTTTGACCTTAAAAGGGATTATACAGTTATTAAGAAGAAGTTTCAAAAGGACCCTCTTCTTAAAAAGTCTGTTGATTTCGGATATGGTATCAGGCTGCTTCAGCAAGAACCCTTTGAACTTACCATATCATTTATAATTTCTTCAAATAATAGGATACCTATGATAAAAAGAGCCATAAACAACTTGAGCGAAAAATGGGGAAAACCTATTGAGTATAAGGGCAAGACCTACTATACATTTCCAAACATTTCAGATTTAGAGAGTGCTTCTGTAGAAGAAATTGCTACTTGTGGTCTAGGGTTTAGATCTAAATACGTAAGAGATACTGTTCATAGAATACATACTGGTGAAGTAAGTTTGGAAACTATTAAATCAGAAGAAGATGATATTTGTCATGAAGAATTAAAAAAGCTTAATGGCATTGGTCCAAAGGTGTCGGACTGTATTATGTTGTTTTCTATGCAAAAATACTCTGCTTTCCCTGTGGATGTTTGGGTTAAAAGAGCAATGCAATTTTTTTACTTAGCACCAGATGTATCTCTGCCAAAGATAAGGGAATTTGCTAGAGACAAATTTGGAAATTTGGCAGGTTTTGCACAACAATATTTATTTTATTATGCGAGAGAAAATAATATTAAAATAGAGTAAAATAGCAAATACTAAGGATAGAATCAGGATACATAAGTCTATGTAAGCAATTAATAACATGAAGATAAAGAGGATAAAAGACGATGAAAAGTATATGGGATACTCTTAGAATAAAAGCTTCGTCAATGAAACAATATATAGTGCTATTAGTAGTTTTGGTATTTTTCATATATATTGGTTATGAATATTATTTTAAGTATTCATACATATTAAAGGATCCCAACGTGTTGAAAGAAGTTATTCTTTCTTATGGGAACTTTAGTATTTTAGTTTTTATTTTTATGCAGGTTTTACAAGTAGTTGTTTTTTTTATTCCTGGAGAATTCATACAGATTGCTGGAGGGTACATTTTTGGCACTTTCATAGGTGGATTAATATCATTAATTGGTATTACATTAGGAAGCACTATAGCATATTTCATTTCTAATAGATATGGTAAACCTATTGTAGAAAATCTGATATTAAATAAGAAGATAAGACTCTTTAAAAAGATATTAAATGCAGGAAGTAAAAATGTTGTTGTATTTATGTTTTACTTAATACCTGGAATACCAAAGGATGCGCTGGCATATATATGTGGAGTGTCAAATATTTCTTTTATGAATTTTTTGATATATTCTACATTGGGTAGGGTTCCAGGAATCTTTATTTCATCCTTTTTTGGTCAAAAGATATATGCACGGGATTTTACAAGCTTAATCATCATAGGTATAACAATGGTGCTAGTGTCAATAATAGGAATACTTAAAGGGGATACTATAATTAAAGCAATTGTTAAAAAGAAAAAGACTTATTAGAAATCTAATAAAGTCTTTTATCTTAATAAAATGCTACAAAGAGTGTAGCTTTTTATGTTGAGCCTTATATATACGCCTAAAAATTATACTGGTTACAATAATTAAGCCAATTATCAATAATGCACAATGAAAGAAGAAATCCTGTGGGAGGATACTTATTATTGGGTCATATTTAATATCAAATAACCAGTAGTCGTTGTTAAAGAAGATTTTATGAAAAGCTGTAAAGCTTTTATCAAAATTAATTAAGAAGGGTATAAGTAATATCACGGGTAAGACTAAAAGGACGATTGAACTAGTTAACAAGTAATTTATTTTTTTGTATCTATTATTTAAAAATACACCAATGATACTTATCAATATGGAGAATGCTAGCATTACTTTTAATTTATCGAATATTACTTTAACCTCTTTAAAATGGGTTTTACCATTATCAGAGGAAGGTAGTGTTGGAAGATTAAACTCCTCTGTTTTATTCTGAGTTAAATATGTAATTACATAGTCATAATTGGCTTTTAGTTCATTTTTATTTAAACCAGAAGATTCCTCGATATTTAAAACATCAATATCTATATAATATAATGGTTTAAAAATCAATGTAAAGTTTACAATCAAAGCCATAAAGGAAAAAGTGAAACATAAGATAAAAAAGGTTTTCAATAAGAAATTAAAGAATCTATTTATTGTATCCATAAAATCACCCCTATTTAGTGATTTTAACAATAAACATAAGTGTTTTCAAGAACAATCTGAATAATTTGATGATAATGAAATATATTAAAAGGTAATAAGAATATGGAAAAGACATAAAAGCAGGGAATGTAGAGAAAAAACTAGAAAAGCTCTAAAAGTGGGTGATATATAAACATAACTTGATTTTTTGAGCATAAATGGTACAATATATAGTGTAGAGCAATTTGATATTATTATAATTATTAATTATGATTAGAAGTATAAGATGCGTTAGCACTCAATTGTATTGAGTGCTAACAAAACCAAAAAATATATAAGGAGGGGTTTAAATGAACATTAGACCACTTAGTGATAGAGTATTAATAAAAAGAGTAGAAGCAGAAGAAACTACAAAAAGTGGAATACTGCTTGCTGGAGCTTCAAAAGAAAAACCACAAGAAGCTGAAGTAGTGGCAGTAGGACCAGGAAAAATTGAAGATGGAAAAGAAATTAAAATGGAAGTTAAGGTAGGGGATATAGTATTATTCTCTAAGTATTCTGGAAGTGAAATAAAATATGATGGTACTGAGTACATCATATTAAAGCAAGAAGAATTATTGGCTATAATTGAAAAATAAATTTAATAAAACGCAATAATAATTAAGTTTAATCTTTGAAGTAAATTTAATTATTAGCGTAGAGGAGGGTTTAAAATGGCTAAAAGTATATTGTTTGGAGAAGAAGCAAGAAGAGCTATGCAAAGAGGTGTAGATAAACTTGCAGATACAGTTAAAATTACATTAGGACCTAAAGGTAGAAATGTTGTTTTAGATAAGAAATTTGGAGCACCTTTAATAACAAATGATGGTGTTACAATAGCTAGAGAAATAGAACTTGAAGATCCATACGAAAATATGGGAGCGCAGCTTGTTAAAGAAGTTGCTACAAAGACAAATGATGTAGCAGGAGATGGAACAACTACAGCTACACTTCTTGCTCAAGCTATTATAAGAGAGGGTTTAAAAAACGTTACAGCTGGTGCAAACCCTATGCAAATAAGAAATGGTATAAAAATGGCCGTAGATGTTGCAGTTGAAGAAATTAAAAAATCTTCTAAACCAGTTAGCGGCAAGGAAGATATATCTAGAGTTGCGTCAATTTCAGCAGGAGACGAAGAAATTGGAGCTCTAATTGCTGATGCTATGGAAAGAGTAGGTAATGAAGGTGTTATAACTATAGAAGAATCAAAATCTATGGGAACTGAACTTGATGTAGTTGAAGGAATGCAGTTTGATAGAGGATACCTAAGTGCATATATGGTTACTGATTCAGAAAAGATGGAAGCTAATCTTGATGAACCATACATTTTAATAACTGATAAGAAAATTACAAACATACAAGACATACTTCCAATACTTGAGCAAATTGTTCAACAAGGAAGAAAATTATTAATAATTGCTGAGGATATTGAAGGCGAAGCTTTAGCTACATTAGTTGTTAATAAGCTAAGAGGAACCTTTACTTGCGTAGCTGTTAAAGCACCAGGCTTTGGTGATAGAAGAAAAGAAATGCTTCAAGATATAGCAATCCTAACAGGTGGAGAAGTTGTATGTGAAGAATTAGGAAAAGAATTAAAAGATGTTACCCTTGATATGCTTGGAAGAGCAGAAAGTGTTAAGATATCTAAAGAAAACACTACTATAGTAAACGGAAAAGGTGAAAAGAATTCAATTCATGATAGAGTTTCACAAATTAAGAGACAAATCGAAGATACTACTTCGGATTTTGATAGAGAAAAATTACAAGAAAGACTTGCAAAACTTGCAGGCGGAGTAGCTGTAATAAAAGTTGGAGCTGCATCTGAAACTGAACTAAAAGAAAGAAAACTTAGAATAGAAGATGCTCTTGCAGCTACAAAAGCAGCAGTTGAAGAGGGAATTGTTCCTGGTGGTGGAACAGTTTATATTAATGCTATTTTAGAGGTTGCCAAATTAGCATCAGATATAGTAGATGTTCAAGTAGGTATTAATATAATAAAAAGAGCTTTAGAAGAACCATTAAGACAAATAGTTACAAATGCTGGTGCAGAATCTTCAGTTATAATTGAAAAGGTAAGAGAAAGTGCAGGAGAAGCTGGATATGATGCATTACGTGGAGAATTAGTGAACATGATAAAAGCGGGAATTGTTGATCCAACAAAAGTTGTAAGATCAGCGCTTCAAAATGCAGCATCAGTTGCAGCAACATTCTTAACAACAGAAGTTGCAGTAGTAGATATCCCAGAAAAGAATCCAGCACCAATGGGTGCTCCAGGCATGGGAATGGACGGAATGTACTAGAAGCAATATAATTAATAATTACAACTATTATTGTAAATATATAAAAGCAAAAGAGTTAACTAGGCGATGCTTAGTTAACTCTTTTATTTGTTAATTAGTGTTATACGATTACATTCACTGTGTATGCTTTTAGCTTATCTAATTTGGATTTGAAGTTTTAATATTTTTTCTCAAATAGTTCAAAAAACTTATTGACAAATGTTTAAGCATTAACTATCATGGTAATAATAACTTTAAAAAACAATAACTCGCCTCATATATCCCTTGAATATGGCAAGGAGTATCTACCGGGAGCCGCAAATTCCCGACTATGAGTAATTTTGGTATGATCTTATTTTAGGCATGCTAGTTTTACTTTAGTCAAAGTAGGATTAGTATGCCTTTTTATGCTATCTTTCTTGTGTATGCGACACATAATAGATTACAATATAAACTGGTGTTTTTAAGATGCAGCATATAGCGTTGTGAGTGTAAAATTTAGATTTTACAGTCACAAACCTATATTAAGAGAGATACTATTAGTTACTCTCTATTGCTTAGCAGCCTTTACTAGATAGTTTTAAATGCTTAATGTACCCATTACCTTAAGTGTTTAAAGCTATCAAAATTTTTATCATTATATTTAAGCAGTTTTATAATTATAAATTTCTTTTTAATAATTATAAATTTAAAGGATTATAAATTACATAGGGAATATGTATTTTATGTATAAAGTAGGTTAAATAAATATGTATAGTGCAAACTATACAACATAGAATAGAAGGGGTGTTGATTAAATGGCAAAAATATTAAAACAAGCATATACTTTTGATGATGTATTGCTAGTTCCTAATAAATCTGAAATATTACCTAGGGATGTTAGTTTAGTTACTTATCTTACAAAGAAAATAAAACTTAATATACCTCTAATGAGTGCAGGAATGGATACTGTTACCGAGTCTAGAATGGCTATTGCTATGGCTAGAGAAGGCGGAATAGGTATTATCCATAAAAATATGAGTATTGAAAAACAAGCTATCGAGGTGGACAGAGTTAAAAGGCAAGAAAATGGTGTAATTACAGATCCTTTTTTCTTATCACCAGACAATACTTTAGAGGATTCATTAGCATTGATGAGCAAATATAGAATCTCAGGAGTTCCAATTACAACAGATGGCAAGTTAGTTGGAATAATTACTAATAGAGATATACTTTTTGAAACTGATTATACTAAAAAAATTAAAGATATAATGACAAGTGAAAAGCTAATTACTGCACCTGAGGGAATAAGTATGGATGAAGCTAAAAACCTACTTAAAAAACATAAAATAGAAAAGTTACCTCTAGTAGATGGCAAAAACAACTTAAGAGGCCTTATAACTATTAAAGATATAGAAAAAACAATAAAATTTCCAAGTGCAGCGAAGGATTCTAGAGGAAGATTATTATGCGGTGCAGCTGTTGGTGTAACTGCTGATATGATGGAGAGAGTAGATGCATTAGTAAAAGCTGGAGTAGATGTAATAACTATAGATACAGCTCATGGTCATTCACTAGGAGTAATGGATGCGGTAAGAAAGATAAAAGCTGAATATCCGGAGCTTCAAATAATTGCAGGAAACATTGCAACTGCAGAGGCAACTAGAGATTTAATTGAGGCAGGGGCAGACTGTGTAAAGGTAGGAATTGGACCTGGATCAATTTGCACTACAAGAATTGTAGCAGGAGTAGGAGTTCCACAACTTACTGCAGTTATGGATTGCGTAGAAGAAGGGAATAAATATGGAGTACCTGTAATTGCAGATGGTGGTATTAAGTATTCAGGAGATATAGTTAAGGCACTAGCAGCAGGAGCTAAAGTTGTAATGATGGGCTCTATGTTTGCAGGATGCGAAGAAGCACCTGGTGAAATCGAAATGTACCAAGGAAGAAGCTATAAGGTATATAGAGGCATGGGTTCTTTAGGAGCTATGGCTTGTGGAAGTAAAGACAGGTACTTTCAAGAAGGAAATAAAAAGCTAGTACCAGAAGGTGTAGAAGGAAGAATACCTTTTAAGGGAAGCGCTATAGAAACAATATATCAAATGATAGGTGGAATACGTTCAGGAATGGGATATCTAGGTTCTGAATCCCTAGAGAAATTATTTGAGACTGCAACATTTGTTACTCAAACCTCAGCTGGGCTAAGAGAAAGCCATCCACATGATGTAGCTATTACAAAAGAAGCACCAAATTATAGTACTAGTAGCTAATTAAAACAATTAAATACATAGGAGGAATCACCATTGATAAATAGAGAATTGATTTTAGTAGTTGATTTTGGTGGCCAATACAATCAACTTATTGCAAGAAGAGTTAGAGAAAACAATGTTTACTGTGAAATAATACCATACACACATTCTGTAGAAAAGATTAAAAGTATGAATCCAAAAGGAATAATATTCACTGGTGGACCCAATAGCGTTTATGGTGAAGGTGCTCCAAGAATAGAAAAAGAGATATTCGAGCTAGGTATTCCTATATTAGGAATATGCTATGGTGTTCAACTAATGGCACATGTTCTTGGTGGAGAAGTTAAAACACCAGATGTTCGTGAGTATGGAAAAATAGAAGTTGATTTATGTAAGGATTCTGCTATTTTTGCAGGAATAGAAGAAAATCAATGTTGGATGAGTCATACAGACTATATCTCAAGAACACCAGAAGGGTTTGATATAATAGCAACTACTAAAGATTGCCCAGTAGCAGCTATGTCCAATGTATCTAAGAAACTTTATGGGGTTCAATTCCATCCAGAAGTAAAACATACTCTATTTGGTGAAGAAATGATTAGAAAGTTCTTATATGATGTATGCCATGTTAAAGGTGATTGGTCAATGTCATCTTTTGCAGAAGAAAAGATTAAGTCTATACGCGCCCTAGTTGGAGATAAAAAGGTGCTTTGTGCTTTTTCAGGAGGAGTAGATTCTTCAGTTGCTGCAATGATTGTTCATAAAGCAATAGGAAAACAGTTAACTTGTGTATTTGTTGATCATGGTCTTTTAAGAAAAGATGAAGGAGACCAAGTTGAAACAATATTTAAAGGCGAATTTGATATGAACATAATAAGAGTTAATGTTCAAGATAGATTCTTAGGTAAGCTTAAAGGTATAAGTGACCCAGAGCAAAAGAGAAAGATAATTGGAGAAGAGTTCATAAGGGTTTTTGAAGAAGAATCTAATAAGCTCGGACAAATGGATTTCCTTGTGCAAGGTACAATATATCCAGACGTAGTTGAAAGTGGTACAGATACTTCAGCTACTATAAAAAGTCACCATAATGTTGGGGGACTTCCAGAGGATATGCACTTTAAATTAATAGAGCCTCTAAGAGAGTTATTTAAAGATGAGGTTAGAGCTGTTGGAGAAGAACTTGGAATTCCTCATCATTTAGTATGGAGACAACCATTTCCAGGACCAGGCCTTGCTATAAGAGTACTTGGAGAAATAACAGATGAAAAACTACTTATAACTAGAGAAGCTGATGCAATATTTAGAGATGAGGTAGCTAAAGCAGGACTTGAAAGTGAAATATGGCAATACTTTGCATGTCTTCCAAACATACAATCAGTTGGTGTTATGGGTGATGAGCGAACATACTGCCATACAGTTGCACTAAGAGCTGTAACTAGCTCTGATGGAATGACTTCAGATTGGGCTAGAATACCTTACGAAGTATTAGATAAAGTATCTCGTAGAATTGTTAACGAAGTTCAAGGAGTAAACAGAATTGTTTATGACGTAACGAGTAAACCACCTTCCACTATTGAGTGGGAATAGAAAATAGAAAGCCTACAATCCTTATTAAACAAAGGATTGTAGGCTTTTGTTTTGTTTTTTAATTATAAAATGTTAAGCAATTTAAACTAAACATAAGATTTTCTTAATGTACATTACCCTACAGATGTTTTAGCAGGTATGATTTTAGGACTTATGAGCAGTATAATAATAATTTACTTATTTGGGAAAGGAAACAATAACATTAAGGCTATACTATAAGTGTAAGAGTTAGAATGTATACAATATGGGAAAAATAAAGGTGTTAGCTAATTGTTCAGATTACCATAAAAGGAAGTAGGTTTTATTATAGGTATTTTAATTTTATTAATAGTCATTTCCCCTTATACAAACATAATACCAGCCATATATATAACGTATATGGTGTTGTCTCGAAAGGTAAGGATAAACAAAAGCTCCTGGAATATAGGGCTCTCTTTACTATTTATATGGTCTTTGATAGTAGGGATTATAAATTATAGTTTTACATCAATTATTGCATCTTTTGGTCTCTTTGTGTACCTATGTATTAGTGTCTTTTTACAAGATTATTGCCAAAATGAAAATAAGGTAGAAGAGATATGCACATATTTAGTGTGGTTTTCACTGCTAGCAGCGATTTTTGGAATCATTGAGAAAATTATATATGTGTATTTTAATTATAATATTTGGTCAAGGTTTCTTGAAATTACGTCTCAGCCAGTGATTAACGACAGAATATATAGTACCTTTGGTAATCCCAATGTAGCTGGTAATTGGTTTGCCATAATGATTATTTTGAGTCTTTATTTTTGTAGCACTAAATCTAGAACTACAAAATTATTCTATCAAATATCAACACTTTTCTTTGTTGTTGCATTGTATTTAACAGGATCTCGTGGTGCTTTTATTGGCCTATTATTTGGGCTTTTCATTTATTATCTTCTTAAAGGTAATAAAAAAGATATATGGCTGTTTATAATAATATTTACACTTACAGCTTTAGTTACGTTTATGCCATCACAGATTTTAGAAAATGTAATTGGACATAACCTTGATGGTTCATTTACTAGTCGCTTTGGAATATGGAATGGATGCTTAAAAATGATAAAGCTTAAACCTATTACAGGGTGGGGGCTTATGGGGATTACTGACCATGGAGCATATTTTATGAAAGATTTCTATTATGAAACATTATATCATGGCCATAATATTTGGATTACTATTATGACTTCATTGGGAGTTATTGGGATGCTTATATATGCTTATATAAAGATTAATTTATTCAGAGATTTAAAAACACTTTACCTGCAAAATTGTAGGCTGGTTCCAATGCTAGCGGGTATTCAATTTGTGATAATAGGGCATGGGTTAGTTGATTTTACAATGATTGCACCACAAACTGGGTTATTATTTATAGCTAGCTCGGCTATAATAAGTACTCTTGCAAAACAACATAAGAGGCTATAGGCATATGTACTATTCACCTTTTTATTATTGTCAATAGAAGGAGATATTTTATTTGCCTTCACTGGTGCGTTAGTATATAATTGTGCTATATTCTTATACAAGGAAGTGATGTTATGCCAGAAGATAGACTAAATAAAGTTAGTTGCAGTTCCTATAGGTGTGAGATTGAGGTAACCCTGGAAATATTAAGTGGCAAATGGAAAGCTCTTATTATTTGGAATCTCAACATACATAAAGTTATAAGATATAATGAACTTAAAAGATTAATTCCAGAAATAACTCAAAAAATGTTAAGTCAACAATTAAAATATTTAGAACAAAATGGACTAGTTCATAGAACTGTTTATTCTCAAGTACCCCCCATGGTTGAATATTCACTTACTGAAATGGCGGAGGACTTAATTCCTATTTTGGAATCGATGGATAAATGGGGAAAGCATTTTGTAGATAATTTTAGACAACCCAATCATACAACTTAAAATCTATCTTTCCATATAAAAATCAAAAGGTATAGCTAGTTATTAATTAGCTATACCTTTTGTATAAACTTAGAAGTTTACTTCTGTTCCATAATAAGTAGCTTCAAATAATTTCTTCATTTCTTCTACAGATATTTCTCTTGGGTTTGTGCCTGTACAAGCATCACCTACTGCGCCCACAGAAATTTTATCTAAGTTAGACTTGAAGTCTTCTTCTGATACTCCAAATTCTTTTAAAGTAGTAGGCATATTCATGGAAACTCTAAAATCTTTAACTAGCTCTATTAATGATTGAACTAGTTCATCTGTTGTTTCTCCTTTTAATCCTAATCGCTTAGCTATATCAGCATAATCAGCTGCAGCTCTAGCTGTTTTAGCATTAAATTGCATAGCATATGATAAGTATATTGCATTTGCACATCCATGAGGAATGTTGAATATTTTACCTGTTTTATGAGCCATAGAATGAACTATTCCTAGTATTGCATTTGAGAAAGCCATTCCAGCTAAAGACTGAGCTATATGCATGTCTTTTCTAGCTTGTTCTTCTCCTTCAAATGATTTAACTAAATTATCAACAGTCATTTCTATTGATTTCATAGCTACTGCATCAGTTATTTGATTTTTAGCTTTTGAAACATAAGCTTCAAAGGCATGAGTTAAAGCATCCATTCCAGTATTAGCAACTAATGTTTGAGTCATGCTTTGTACTAAATTAGTATCAACTATAGCAACATCAGGAGTTATGTTATAGTCAGCTATTGGGTATTTAACACCTGTTTCATTATCAGTTATTATTGAAAATGAAGTAACTTCTGAACCAGTACCACTTGTAGTAGGTATAGCTATAAATTTAGCTTTTTGTCTTAACTCTGGTAAGTTAAATGGTTTAGCAGCCTCTTCAAAAGTGAATTCTGGATACTCATAAAATATCCACATTGCTTTAGCAGCATCTATTGGTGATCCACCACCGATACCAACTATTAAATCAGGATTGAATTGATTCATAGCTTCAACCCCTCTCATAACTGTTGCAACTGAAGGGTCATTTTCAATTCCTGAAAATATTGAAGTCTCAATATTAGCTTGTTTCAATAATTCTTGTATTTTTGGAACTGTTCCATCTTGTATTAATCTTTGAGAACCAATGACAAGCATTGCCTTAGTTCCTTTTACTGATTTTAAATGATCTATTGCATTATCACCGAAATAAATATCTCTTGGTATAGTAAATCTTTGCATTTGTAGTTCCTCCTCTAAGTAATTGTTTTTAATTATTAACAAATTTATTTTTTAAATTTTGTTTTTTTGTTTAATTCCTTGCTACGAGTATTAGTATAAACCTACTAAGTTCAAAAAAAAAGAAGCCACTTTTCGGTAGGGCAGTTACAAAAGGGTAGGAAATATGGTGATTCCAATGAAAAAATTATCAATTATATTTTAACATCCATGTATTTTAGAATATAACATAAGGATATGTTACGAAGAATTCAGGTTGGTTCCAATGGAAGAACGGCAAGGTTACTTATGAATTTAATCTTAATGAGCAATGGATACCCGTTACGGTTATAAAAACAGAGAATAATGATAAATAGGGTGTCCTAAAAGATAGTTTTAGGACACCCTATTTGTTTAAATCTTTCCGTCTTCTATAATTTGATTTGCTACCCATCCTGCAACTTTTCCAGTAATTTTTATGCAGTGATTTTTTCTTTCAGGACTTTTAAAGTTATCTCCAGTCCACTCTCTTGTTATTACTCTGCAGCAGGTCGAATTGTATTCATCCTTAATGTAATCATGCAGTTCTTTAGACACTTCAAACATCTTATCCTGCATAGGCTCACCTTCTACTCTTCCATAGACCATGCCAAGTGCCATTTGGCCACCTGAAACTGCACCGCATAAACAACCTGATTTGCCCATTCCTATAGGGAAGCCACTTGCTAGCTTGACCACATTTTCTTCATATGGTTTGCCTAGGAATTCATTAATAACTTGAACTACAGCTTCACTGCAAAAAAAAGTTCCACTTCTAAACAGCTCTTCTGCATTAGCTTGTATTTTAGCAATAAGTTTTTCTTTTTCAAATTTATTTGTATTAATTGATTCCATCAGTTACCTCCATAAATTAAATAATTTTGTAATTTTATTATAAGTTATGTATTTCCAACAATCCAATTAAAAAATCAAATACTCAATGATTTAACTATAGAAAAAATCAATAGAAGCAATTGTTATATAAATCTTTTAGTATGTTATAATTTTCATTGTAATCTTATATATTAATTAAACTTTTGAGTATATTTTATTTATGTAAATGGAGGAATTATTTATGGGACAGATCTTAAAAAAATATCCCGTTCCTGCAGCAGGTCTTATGCTTGGATTAGCAGCAGTGGGAAACCTAGTTCAATCTTATGGGGAAGTTTATCACAGTATGTTTGGTGCGCTATCTGCAGTATTGTTTGTTTTAATGATAGCGAAGATTATTAAATATCCTAAAGGTGTTACGGAAGCTTTGGACAACCCTGTGGTAGCTAGCGTATTCCCTACATTTTCTATGGCAATTATGTTATTATCAACTTATTTAAAGTCATATTCACAAACATCTGCATTCATAGTGTGGATTATTGGTTTTGCTTTTCATGTTGCACTGATTATATGGTTTACCAAAAAGTATGTGTTGAATTTTAAGATTAAGCAGGTATTTCCATCCTGGTTTATAGTTTATGTTGGTATAGTTGTTGCCAGCGTAACAGGTCCTGCGTTTAAGATGAATGCTATAGGACAATTAGCTTTCTGGTTTGGACTTGCAACTTATCTAGTACTTTTAGTAACAGTTCTTTATAGAGTTATAAAGATTAAGGAAATAGCAGAGCCAGCTCGGCCAACTCTTGCAATATTTGCAGCACCTGCAAGCTTGCTTTTGGCAGGATACATTAACTCATTTCAAACAAAAAATATGGCAATAGTTTGGGTTTTAATGGTACTATCACTTGTTATGTATATAGGAGTTGTTATTACTATGTTTAAACTTTTAAGGTTGGAGTTCTATCCGAGCTATTCAGCATTTACATTTCCATTTGTTATAAGTGGTATAGCGATGAAACTTACTAATGGATTTTTAACTAAATCTGGTCAGGGAATTTCAGTATTAAGATACTTAATAAAGTTTCAAGAAGCTGTAGCTGTTGTTTTAACTCTATATGTATTAGTAAGGTATATTCAATTTGTATTTGCAACGGAAAAGGAGGTAATAAATACAAATTTAAAAACATAATAAGTTATATCTTTAAATATATAGAGAGGAGGAGGTTGTCTAAAAGTAGATGACCTCTTCTCATTTTTGAAGACTCGCCACTAACTCGTGACTTCAGTCATGAGTTAGTGGCGAGGTATTGATAATGTAATAAGAGAGCTTTAACTAAAGTACCTTTATTACATTGAATAATGAATTTTGAACGAGCCATGCCTGAGGGAAGTACCTTCCAATAGTCCAATAGCTAACTCCACCTAAACCATATTGGTGAGCAGTACGAAGCTTAGCGTTCATGCTTCTAGCATCTTCGAACCAAACCTCATGTTTTTTTCCAGCAGAGTCATAATAGTTAAAAAACGGTGCTTGAGCAGTATAATCATACTTAATAGATGCGTGTACTTTTCTTGCAAGATCTACAGCTGCTACATTACCAAGTGCAACTGCTTTGCTTCCTTGCACAAATGGCAAAGTCCAATCATACCCATAGTTAGGGATTCCCATAAAGATTTTTTTTCTTGGAATTACTGTTACAGCATAATCAAGTACTTTTTTTACTAAATTGAGTGGAGCTACTGCCATTGCTGGGCCAGCAGTATACCCCCACTCATAAGTCATTAGTATAACATGAGAAGCAAGGACTCCATGGACTGGATAATCGTGAGCTTCGTAAAGTAATCCCTTTATGTCAGCAGAAGGCTTAGGAGCTAGGGCTGTAGTAACAATATAGCCTAAAGGTTCTAGTCTATTTACAGTTTTGCGTAAAAAGTTATTATAATTTTGTCTATCTTCGGGGAAGATATATTCTAGGTCAAGAGCTAAACCATAATAGTTTTTGCTTTTTAATATATTAATTATGTTATCTAATAATGTGTCTTGAAGGGTTTCATTTGCAAGTATTGTGTGAGCTAAGTTACTATCAAAGCCCCCACCTGTCCTTAAGTTTGTAACCACCATCATTGGAGCTACTTTAGCTTTTCTTGCAGCTTCTATTAAGGGAACGTCATTAATACCTGTTAAGGTTCCGTTAGGCAATATTTGATAACTAAATATACTAAGGTAAGTTAGGTTTGGAAGAGTCTTTGCAAGAACCTCCATATTTGTACCAGGGAAAGCATAGCCATTAACTTCGATAGAACCTAATTTTTGCGAAGATGATGGTATATTTATAATTTGGCCAGCATAAATTGGCGTAGAACTGCTAAGTCCTGGATTTGCAGCATATAAACTTGCGAGAGTTATACCATACATTCTAGCTATGCCGTATAGAGATTGGCCTGGAAGAACTCTATGTTGTCTTGTTCCTTGTAGGATTACAAGTGTTTGACCTACAACAAGTTCCGATGGGTTTGTAAGTTCATTATCAGAAGCAATTTTATTGTATGAAACACCGTATAATTTAGCAATTTCATATAGGCTTTCACCACTTTTTACAACATGAATAATCAAAAAAATCACACCTCTTATAGTAATATAATTCAGTATATGCAACACAATGACAGGGAGTACATAATATATTTTAAAACTTGATTTATTTAACTCTATAAACTAAAATTATCCTATATTGATTTATTAGGGTGACATGCAAAGGGTTAAGGGTTCATAACTTTTATTTACAGAAGGGTATAAACAAGGAGGGTATTATTAATGAGAAAGACTTTATCATTAGATCTAAGCAAAGTAGTCCCATATTTAGGAGAGCATGAAGTTTCTTATTTTGAGCCAATGGTAGCTACGGCTCACAAGATGCTTAAAGATAGAACAGGTGCGGGTAATGAGTTTTTAGGATGGGTGGACCTCCCTTTAAATTACGATAAATTAGAATTTGATAGGATTAAAAAGGCCGCAGAAAAGATAAGAAGTAATTCACAGGTCTTAATTGTTATTGGAATTGGGGGATCATACCTTGGTGCTAGGGCAGCTATAGAAATGTTATGCCATAGCTTTTATAATAGTCTCTCAAGTGAGAAGAGAAAATCTCCAGCAATATTTTTTGTTGGAAACAATATAAGTTCTACATATATGGCAGATTTAATTGATGCTATAGAAGGAAAGGACTTTTCTGTAAATGTAATATCAAAATCAGGAACTACTACTGAACCAGCCATTGCTTTTAGAATATTTAAGGATTTATTGGAAAAGAAATATGGAAAAGAAGGAGCAACTGAGAGGATTTTTGCCACTACAGATAAGTCGAGGGGTGCACTGAAAAAATCAGCAGATGCAAAAGGCTATGAAACTTTCGTGATATCTGATGATATAGGAGGAAGATACTCAGTTCTAACTGCTGTAGGACTACTTCCAATAGCAGTCGCAGGCATTGATATTGAAGAAGTTATGAAGGGCGCAGCAGATGCAAGAGAGACCTATAGCAAAGAAGATTTAAATAGCAATGATTGCTATAAATATGCAGCGGCTAGAAATGCACTATATAGAAAAGGTAAAGTTACAGAGATTTTAGTCAATTATGAACCAGCACTTCAGTATTTTGGAGAGTGGTGGAAACAATTATATGGTGAAAGTGAAGGAAAAGACCAAAAGGGAATATTCCCAGCAGCGGTTAATTTCTCTACTGATTTGCACTCTATGGGGCAATATATTCAAGAGGGAGTACGAAACATATTTGAAACTGTTATAAATGTTGAAAAACCAAGAAAAGAAATTATAGTAAAAGAAGAAGCAGAAGATTTAGATGGATTAAACTTTTTAGCAGGCAAAACTATGGATTTTGTTAATAAAAAAGCTTTCCAAGGTACCGTTCTTGCACATAATGATGGAGGAGTGCCAAACATCATTTTAAATGTACCAGAATTAACACCATATTATTTTGGCTATATGGTTTACTTTTTTGAAAAAGCTTGTGCAATAAGTGGATATTTATTAGGTGTAAACCCATTTGATCAGCCTGGAGTTGAGGAATACAAGAAAAATATGTTTGCGCTTCTTGGTAAAGCAGGATATGAAGAAATAAAAGCAAAACTCGAAAAGAGAATTTAAAGAAATGAGAAAGATTATATGAGAATTATTGTTGATGCAGATGGGTGCCCTGGAAAACACCTAATAGAAAAAGCAGCTAAGGAAAATTCTATAGAACTTATTATGTATTGCGACATTAATCATGTTTTAAATAGTAATTATGCATCAATAAAATATGTAGATAGTGGGTTCCAAACAGTTGACATGAAAGTAGCCAATGAGGCGAAACTTAAGGATATAGTAATTACCCAAGACTTTGGCGTGGCTGCAATGGTTTTAGCTAAAGGCGCGTATGCTATTGGCACTAAAGGCCATATATACGATGATGACAATATAGATAAACTATTATTTGAGCGCCATATATCTGGTAAAGCAAGACGTAGTGGAGGAAAAACCTTTGGACCTAAAAAAAGAACAAATGAGGATGATGAAAGACTTTATAATAATTTAATTAAACTCATTATAAAAGCTCAATCATAACATTACCTATTAATATGTAACATGCATAACAGATAAAACAGTTAGTAATTTTTATTACTAACTGTTTTATCTTATTTTAAAGGCCTAAGCAAATATTGATTATTTAGATTTTAAACAATAACAAATTTATTACATAAAACAATATAAAGTTTGAGAAATTGTTACTTTAAGTCAAGATTATGAGAATTTATGTCTATAAATAAAGTTAAAAAAGGGTACTACAACACTATTATAGAGAATAGCACTATGGTATAATATACCATTATAGGCACATTTTTATGATCGTAGCTTATTTATAAGGGTAGGTGAGTTTAGGTGAATGAAATGAACATATTATTTAATTTAGAAGACACTGAGGAAGAATTTAAAGAAATTCAAATAAGTGTTGAAAATAAATTAGAGGATAATTTAAACTATAAATTTCTTGTTGGGCAAGAAGGAACATGGACGACTATAAAAGAACTAAGTGAAGACAGTGTTACTACATGGAAGCCAGAGGCAGAGGGCAAGTACTCTATAATGGTGCAAGCTAAGAGGAAAGAGAGCAATAGATCTTTTGACTTTATATCAAAAACGGATTATATAGTAGGTGAAGTTTGCAAAGGGTTAATAGATGGTGATTTTAATGTACAAGCCGTGCAGTCCTTAGAGATTACGGCATTTAAATGCTTGACTGAAGATTTGTTAGTGGGCAGAGAACTAGTTTTTGAGGTAGAAGCAAACCATGAGGATAACAGAATGGTTTTATACAAGTTTGTAAAAATAAATCTTCAAGGAGAGAATACCTGCATACAAGATTATTCGACTAAAAAATTAGTTAGTTATGTAGAAGAAGATAAAGGGGACTATAAGCTGCTGTGCATGGCAAAGGATATGTATTCCATTAATGAATTTGATGACAGAGCGTTAATTCATTATAGTATAGAACTTTATGAAGAAATAAAAATACATAGTTTCACTAGTGATTTGAGCTCGCCACAGCTATGTGGTACTCCTATTAGTCTAAAGTGTATTGCTAGGGGTGGAAAAGAATTATTATATAAATTTAAAATTCAAGGAAATTGCTCAGAGGATTCTAGTTATAGCACAAAGGATAATTATATATGGACACCAAAAGAAGCAGGTACATACAAGGCTATCTTATGGGTTAAGGATGAAACCTTTAAGGGGGAATATGAAAAGGAAACTTTTATAGAATTTATAATTGATAATATAAGTAATGAAAATGTAATTATAGGGGATGTAATTTTAGATAAGAAAAATCCGGTTCTATTAGGAGAGGCTATTCATGTGAAGGTTAAGGCCACCGGTGGAAATTCTCTACGGTATAGCTTTGCAGTACTTAAAGAAGGTAAAGAATTGGAAAAACTAGAGTTTGGAAAACATGATTTTGTAGATTTTACTCCAGAGGGAATTGGAAATTTCAAACTAGAGGTAAGGGTAAAAGATAAATATTCTAAAAGAGAATTTGATTGCCATGAAGTGAGATATATTGAGGTTTTAGAATGTATTCCAGCTAAAATAAACTATGTTTTAATGCCACCTAAAGAGTATTATATGGTGGGAGATACTGTTTCACTAGAGGTTATTTCTGAAAACACAAGAGAGACCCTTGTGAATTATGTTTTAAAAATAAATAATCGTCTAGTAGAGGAAACTGACTTCTTAGAACATAAAAATGCAGAACATAAAAAGTATGAGATGAAGCCTAAATGCAGTGGAACTTATTTAATAGAGATTCAAGCAAAAAATAAATTTAGTACAAAGCAATATGATTGTAAGAAGGAAATAAAAGTAGAAGTACATGATAGCTTGCCTATAACGGATACAAAAATTTTATGTGATAGGACAAGCTTTATAGTTAATGAAGCAGTAACAGTTATTGCAGAAAGTAAGGGAGGCGCTGCAGTTATGTATGAGTTCTATCTTATGGAAAATGGAGATTGGAGCCTCATGCAAAAGTTTAGCAGAAAAAATGATTATACCTTTATGCCTTTTACTAAAGGAATTTATAAGATGTTAGTGTTATCAAAAAGTTTTTATAAACGCATTTCCTATGAAGATTATGCTATAATGGACATTGAAGTAAAAGAATGAACTTAAAACAGCCTTTAAAAGCTGTTTTTTTTATGAGTAAAAAACATATTTAGCATACATACTTTACTATATAAGTTGAAGCCATTAATATTGTAGATAAGAGTAGAATAAACTGATGTGTATTTGAAACTTTAAGAAATAAATAAGGAGATGAATGTAAATGGAAAGAATAGACAAGATATTATCAAATTTAGGTCATGGAACAAGAAAAGAAGTAAAAGCTTTATTAAAGAAAGGTAAAGTTGAAATTGATGGAGTGATAGCATCAGATAGTGCAATGAAGGTTGATCCAGATAAGGCTGTAATAAAGGTATCTGGTGAAGAAATTAAATATAGAAAATATATATATTTAACAATGAATAAGCCAGCGGGTGTGATTTCAGCTACTGTAGATAACCATGACGAAACTGTAATTGGTTTATTAGATGATGAGTACCAAGCTTTTAAACCATTTCCCATAGGGAGACTAGACAAAGATACAGTAGGATTATTGCTAATAACTAATGATGGTGAATTAAACCACAAATTGATAGCACCTAAAAACCACGTAGATAAGGTATACTATGCTGAAATTAATAGACCTGTAGATGAAAAAGACGTGGATGCATTTAAAAGAGGAATTGAAATAGACGGTGGATATAAATGTATGCCAGCAATCCTAGAAGTTTTAAAGGCTGATGAAAATGGATCTGAAGTAATGGTTACAATCCAGGAAGGTAAATTTCATCAGGTAAAAAGGATGTTTGAAAGTGTAGATAAACAAGTTGTATTTTTAAGAAGAATTAGTTTTGGACCACTAAAATTAGATGAAAATTTGTCAGAAGGTCAATATAGAGAGCTCTCAGAAGAAGAGGTAAATTTATTAAAACAGATTTAATTTAATTAACAATATAATAATACAAGGGTAAGATGAACAAAATGTGAATGAAATAGCATCATGTTATAAATTAATTTACAATAAACTTTGCAAATAATACTTGCATATTTTATTTAAGTTTAATATAATTAAGGTGTTAAGATAAATAGAGAGATAAATAGCCCCCTTTTTATTTATTACGAAACAGCCCAACCCCAAGGGCTGTTTTATTTTGCATAAAAATGTCTAATTTAAAAGAAAAATGTCGAAAATCATAAGGAAATTGAATTTCGACAAAATGTCATATTAAATGATTACATTTAATATGGCATTTTTTATTGGATAATTGGAAAGTATATAACTACATAGTATATACTAGATGTGTTTTTTGGACTATAATTAAGGTGTGTAAATATAGAATCACATGAATAATTTAGTATAATATTTAGCGATAAATATGTAATATAAATATTTTCAACAATTTAGATCAAGATTTAAGCAAGAATTTGATAGGAGGGAATCTTATGGTGATAAAAGAGATTTTAATAAACTTTATGACAGAACAAGCGTATAAACCTATGAACTTAAAAGAACTATCTAGGGTATTTGATATTAAAAAAGGTGAAATGGAGAAGTTCACTAATTTATTAAAGGATATGGAAAAGAGCGGTGAAGTAGTAAAAACACGTACTGAGTTTTATGGTATTCCAGAGAGAATGGGCCTTGTAATTGGTAAATTCCAAGGGCATCAAAGAGGTTTTGGATTTGTTATAGCAGATGAAGAAAGACCAGATATATTTATTCCGGCAGACAATGTAAATGGAGCAATGAATGGTGATAAAGTTCTTGCTAAGATATTAAAAGAACAAAACAAAGGTAAGAAATGTGAAGGTGAAATTGCCAGGATAATAGAAAGATCTAATAACACAATAGTAGGAACTTACGAGGATAGCAAAAACTTTGGTTTTGTAGTGGCTGATGATAAGAGGATTGCTCAAGACATATTTATCCCTAAAGCAGAAAGAAATGGTGCGCAAACTGGCCAAATTGTAATTGTTGAAATAACTCAGTGGCCAGATCAAAGAAGAAACCCTGAAGGTAGAATTGTTGAAATTCTCGGAAATAAAGGGGATTTAGGTATTGATATATTAACTATAATTAAAAAGCACAATCTACCAGAGGAGTTCCCAACAAAGGTTGAAGCTTATGCTGAGAGCATAGTTGAAGAAATCCCAGAGGAAGAATATGCCAGAAGAAGAGATTTAAGAGATTTACGTATGGTAACTATAGATGGTGAGGATGCTAAGGACTTAGATGATGCAGTATCTATTGAGATTTTACCTAATGGAAACTATCGTTTAGGAGTTCATATAGCAGACGTTTCAAACTATGTTAAGGAAAAGAATATTTTGGACGTAGAAGCTTTAAAAAGAGCAACTTCAGTATACTTAATTGATAGAGTTATACCGATGCTTCCTAAGAAGTTATCTAATGGGGTTTGTAGCTTAAATCCAAGAGTAGATAGATTAGCACTTACTTGCTTTATGCAAATAGACAAAAACGGAAAAAGTGTAGATCATGAGATAGTAGAGAGTATTATAAAAACTAATGAAAGAATGACCTATACTGAGGTTACAAAGATACTTAGAGATAAGGATGAGGAAACAATCAAAAAGTATGAATACTTACTTGAAGATTTCAAACATATGGAAGAACTCTGTGGAATTCTTAATAAAAAGAGAATGGGTAGAGGAGCCATAAATTTTGATTTTGTTGAGGCTAAAATAAAGTTAAATGAGTTTGGAAAACCTGTAGACATAGTACCTTATGAAAGAGCTATCGCAAATGCCATTATTGAAGAATTTATGTTAACGGCTAATGAAACTGTAGCTGAGCATATGTTCTGGCTAAATGTACCTTTTGTATATAGAATTCATGAAGACCCAGACGAGGAAAAGTTAATGCATTTTAGTGAATTTGCACATAACTTAGGATATCCAATAAAGTGGGGAAATGAAATACATCCTAGAATGCTTCAAGAAATAATAGAAAGAGTAAAAGGTAAGAAGGAAGAAATAGTTGTTAGTACATTATTACTTCGTTCTATGATGAAAGCAAAGTATTCTCCAGAATGTAGCGGACATTTTGGTCTGGCAGCTAAGTATTATTGCCACTTTACCTCACCAATTAGAAGATATCCTGACCTTATGATCCATAGAATAATTAAAGAAGTTATAAATGGAGGATTAAGTGAGAAGAGAACAGAGAAATTAGTAAAAGAAGTAGAAATAGCATCAAAACAATCATCAGATATGGAAAGAGTAGCTATGGAAGCTGAGAGAGAAGTGGATGATTTAAAGAAAGCAGAGTATATGAGCGAAAGAATTGGCCTAGAATTCCAAGGTATTATTTCTTCAGTAACCAATTTTGGGTTATTTGTAGAATTACCAAATACAATAGAAGGTTTAGTTCATATGAGCAGCTTGGATGATGATTATTATATATTTGATGAAAGACACTTAACTCTTATTGGTGAGAGAACCAAAAAGATGTATAAATTAGGTGAAGAAGTTAAG
This sequence comes from Clostridium sp. CS001, assembly GCF_020443565.1. GTDB lineage: Bacteria > Bacillota > Clostridia > Clostridiales > Clostridiaceae > Clostridium_AD. Next base: position 44,279 of record NZ_JAIZZN010000013.1, on the reverse strand, counting down.
ATTATAGTTAGTAAAGTTGATTTGACTTCTCATGAGGTTTATTTTGATATAATTAAAGAAGATGAAGATATAGAAGAAGACATAAAAGAATATTCAACTTCTGACTTGAATCAGCTTATTATAGACGATGTGGAAAAAGAATAAGGTCACGGAGTAGAATAATTTAAGGCTAAGATTAGGTGGAGCTAAAGCATAAGTGCTTTTATGCTAATATTAAAAAAAACAGAAGGATATCACTTTGAAGTGTCCTTCTGTTTATATTGCAGCATCGCAGGTGATGATTTAGTGATAACGGGAGATAAGAAAGCATGTATCATTGAAAGGGAATAAATTGTATAGTATAATTATAGTAATATATTATATACTTTTGTAATACCTTAATAAGAATGAAGTAGGTGAAGTTATGGCAAAGGAAAAAACAAATAAAACATTAGTAGAAAATAGAAAAGCAAGGCATGATTATTTTATAGAAGATGCAATGGAAGCTGGAATAGAGCTTGTTGGTACAGAAGTGAAGTCCATTAGAGCTGGAAAAGCAAACTTAAAAGATAGTTATGCAGAGGTTAGAAATGGTGAAATTTTTATTCGTAATATGCATATAAGCCACTATGAACAAGGAAACCAATTTAATGTAGATCCACTAAGGAGCAGAAAGTTATTGCTTCATAAAGAGCAAATAAACAAGCTAATAGGATTTACAGCTCAAAAGGGATTTACTCTAGTTCCGTTATCTTTATATCTTAAAAATACAAGAGTGAAAGTTAATCTTGGTATTGTTAGAGGTAAAAAGGATTACGATAAGAGAGATTCAATGCTTGAAAGAGATGCTAAGAGAGATATGGATAGACAGATGAAGGATAGAATGAATATCTAGATAAGGTTATAGCAATATAAATATATTATATATTTATATTACTATAACCTTTGTTGTTTCTACGTTTATGTATATCTATAACTTTATTACGAAGGTATAGAAAAGGGATGTAGAGTGATACATAATAGAAGATAATAAGTACTGATGCTAAAAGTGAAAAAGAGAAGGACTGGAATGCTTATCAGATAAGGTTAAATATATCTATAACTTTATTACAAAGGCATAGAAAAAGAGATGTAGAGTGATATATAATAGAGGATTATAAGTACTGGTATTTAAAGTGAAAAAGGGTAGGTCTTGGATGGTTAGCAGAGGTATAGTTAGAAGTGGAGTATGTAAGGGAAAATAGAGCGAGTTCAATGGCTAGCAATATGGGTAAAAATACATAAATGTCCCTATGGTGTTGACAGTAAGGCAATAATTATTCGTAAATATTTTAATAAAAACTGTGAGTTTTGAGTTCGATAGAAATACTTAATGAATGATAGTGAGGGAAATAAAATGATTGTTTATATGCCAAAGATAGTATCTATGGTTGACTTTGAGGGAAGAGAGCCAAAGAGAATAAAGAACATACTGATAGTTCAAAGAAATAGCGATAATAAAAATGTTTGGATCCCTAGTTCTATGACCCATTACCTGTATAATTATCATGCAAATGACTCCAATAATACTAGGATTAAGAGTGCTCGTGCAATATGTGGATTTCTAAATTACTTAAATAATCAAGTAGAGCTAGGTGAGGATGAATGCTTTAATAATCTTAAACAGGAAGGTTTATTTGGCTTGGGACATATACATTTAGCAAGGTATATTAACTATATATCTAACAAAGCAGAAATAAAGAACAATTTTACTACAGTAAAAGAAAAAGAAGCTATATTGCTTAACTTTTACAATTTTCTATTCGAGAAGAAAATAATTGGTAAAAATGGGGAAATACAAAAGAAGCTGGCATATGTAAATTCTAAACATAAACTCGGAAGAAAGTCCAAGAAAAGGGGGAGGATGGTTATGATATCACCCTTGGATGATAAGACTAGGTTTCGTATTAAATATCCATATAAGAATAATGAGCCAAGCACTCTCCTTAAGGATATGGAACAGGATGTATGGGAATCATTTATCGAATTTGCTGAGGAACATTATCCTAATATTGCTTTAGGAGTAGCATTTCAATGTATGGGAGGGATTAGGTTAGGAGAAGTTGTAAATTTATTAATTGATTCAGTAGAGGTTTATAGAAAAAAGAAGCACATGCTTTTACATATAAAAGATAGACAATCTGAATTATTTATAGCACGAGGTGTAAACACATTAAAATCGGAAGTTAAGGTCCCGCGAACAGATCAGCCAGTGTTTGATTTTAATGCAGAATTATTTAATCTATGGGACAGGCATCTTAATATGTTAGCTAAAAACCCTAAAATAAAGTATAGATCAGCTCTATTTGTTAATAGTTATGGCGAGCCAATGACTGGTGAAGTGTATGAAAAAGAATTCTATAGTTTAAAAGAAAAATTCCTACAGTATATAGGCCAAACGAAACCGACTTTGGAGATGCATTTAAGAAATCATAGATGGGGAACGCATATAGGAAGACATATATTTACGAACCACTTAATTAAAAGGGGATATATTAGCAATGACGAAGGGAAGGTAAATTCCAAACTTTTGATGGTTCTTAGGGGCGATGGAAGCGAACAGTCCGCAAATGAATACTTGGATACGAAAGCTGTAGTTGAAACAGTAATTCAGCATTTAAATGTAATTAGTGAGGTTGCTATGAGCATCAAATAAAAAAGGAGGATATTAATTGGACAATTCTGAGAGTATAGATAAACTGTCTATTGAAGAAAAGAAGAATTACGTGAGTAGAGGAGATTATATAAGTAATATAGAAGCTTGCAGGTTGCTTTGTATTTTATTTACAAAAAGAGCAGTTAATAAGCTTCATGTTATGAATGATAGTGGTTATCTTAGACTCATAAAAATTTCTTACAATTGTTTTTATAATCGAGAGGATTTATACAACCTAATCAAAGAAGCAGAGAGTTTTTATGACGAACACTATACAAGAGAGGAAGCACTTAAACTCATATCTATGACTAATTTTAAAAAGCTTATAGCAATTAAAGTCCCAAGTAAATATGTAAGCATATCAAAAAAACAAGCATTTGTTTACAATAAGAATGATATTATGGAATTCATTTCTTTGCCAGGGAAAATTAAAAATGAGACACAGGTGGATTACAACCTTGAAGATTACATGAATAGAGAAGAACTCATTAAATATCTTGAGATGCCAACTTCCGAAATAAAACAGAGTGCTTCAACAAACATATTACGAGAGGAATGGAATGTTAGAATTGTAACAGTTAGAAAGCGTATACTTTTCAATAAAGAAGATATTAAAAGGGTTAAGGAAGAAACTGATAGGTTTTACAATTCTCACTATTCAGTGAAAGAAACAGCAAAACTTGTAGGTGAATTTTATACGATGTACCATAAAGGAATGCGAATACCACGAAAATACTATAGTTTTCTTTCCATGACTTATAATTTAAATCTTATAAACAAGGTTGTGTATAGTAAGGAAGAAATTGATTATATAGTGAAAGAACAGAATAAAAGTTCAAAATTAATAAGGGATAAGTTATATATTTCTAATAATCCAGCGAGGAAAATTTTAAACTTGAGTCCACCCATTTTTGAAAAGCTTATAAAAGGTTATGAGATAAGACAAATAATTTATCATAAATCAGTTTATTATTACCGGGAAGATTTAGAGAAAATACAGGAAAAGCAGAGCAAATATTTTGAAGTGTACATAGACCATGCTTCTTGTACACGCATTTATTTCGGTGGTTACAATTCTTGGAATGATGCTAAGGTTGTAGCATGCCATGAAGTCCCTTTGTATGCATATATAAGTAGTAAAAGTAAGAGTATCACGGCTGCCAATGGGTGCTATAAGATACTTGATGTGGAAAAGTTTGTAGCAAGTATGAATGGTTACGTGAGAAAGTCGAGAGTAAATTCAGATTTAACAGGAAGGGATGCCTTTGAAACCTTTAAAGTTAGATTAAATAGTTATCAAGATTGGGATGAGTTTGACAAGGAATCGAAATATACCGAAAAAAAATGGTTTGACTTTGTTAATAATACATTGACTAAAACTATATCTAAAGAATCGGTTCTTTCGGACTTGATTAATAGATATGTAAGAAGCACTATTCTTGTTAAGGAAATCTTGATTAGAAATAATAAATCAGAGATATACTTAGTTACAGCAAGTGAAATAAATTTATTTTTTAGAACTATTGATTCGAAAATGAGAGCAATCGACATATATAATTTCTTAAGAAGTGTAGATATAGATATTAGAACTATTGCACCAACAAAAAGAAGTGGATTTAAAATGTTGGAGATAGAGCACCCAAATGATTTCTGGGTGTCAAAGGAAACATTAGAAGATGAAGAAAAAGGAGACGTAATCTATGACTTTAATGTTTATTCAAAAGTATTTCAATACTGTACAAACATAGAATTACATATTGTAAAATCAATGGAGGAAATCCAAACGAACTTTACAGCTACTTATGCATCGTCTTGGCTATATATTTTGCTTCATATGAATAATGCATGGAGACATGGTGATGTACAAGGATTTCCAGAATTGGAGCTGAATGACCTTTTAGAGAAACTCAAGATTTGTGATATTGACTGGTTTAAGGTTAATAGAATAGACCTTCCAGTTTCTAGGGCTATCATATTTAGAATAAACCAATGGGAACTCAAGATATCCAAAACGCAAATGCGTGGTTCATTTTTCTGTTCAGATGAACTTGCTCCAGCAATAGCTACAGCAATAGTATTATTGACTCTGTTTAATAATAGGTATGGTATAGTTGCTAACGAGAAGTTAATGAGATTTGAAACAAAATATAATGAAATAAGCAACAATCAAGTGAGGGATTTCTTTGATGAGTTTGAAATGAAAAACTTCAAGTTTTACTCGAGAAAATTCAATAAGACTATAATGACATATTTGTATTATATGGCTAACATATCGGGGGATTCAAAAGCATTATTATATGCGCAAAAGATGAGGGAGCATGCATCGACATCTTCAACACTTTATTATATAGATTTAAATGTGGAAGAAATTGAATCGTTAAGTAGACAACTATTTTCAAGAGGAGAATTCGGATTTATCCCAGCTCTTTTGGTACAGAAGATAAACGGTGGAACTTTAACCTTTCAGGAAACAACAGAGCAAATATGTGCTGCGAATCAAATTTTTGGTGATAATATGAAGATTAATGCAACAGTAGGTTTTTTAAATACAGTTAGGATTGATAGAGAGTCTGTTGTGCAGATGATTTCTGAGAAAAGTTTAGAAGAATGTCAGATGCTTCTGACAGACATATTTACAAGAAAACTTCCTTCTAAGAATGGGACCGATATTCAGTGTATCTACAGTAAATTAGGATGCCAAAGAACAGATCTGAATAGTTGCTTTGAGTGTTCTTACCATATTCCAACGATTTATGTATTGTCGAGGTTGTGTGATAGTATTCTAGATGATATGGATATGTATTTGAGTACTATAAATAAAGCTAATAAGTTCAAATTATCATTAAGAATATCACGAAAAAAAATTGTGGTTCTTGAAGCAATTAAAAAGTTCGGAAAGGATTATGTGTATGGGTGCATAGGGATGCCAAGAGAAGACTTTATAGAGCGGTTAGCTTTAATTGATAATCCAATTTAGATAAAGTATTAGTGTCATTTAAAAAAGTATCTTTAAATGTTAAAATATAATCTTAAATTAATATTAAGAATGAGGTTTATAAATGGAAAACTTACAACTAATCGATATAAATTTAATATCAGAAGTGAAGGTTGATATTGGCAAATACATTGATGAATATAAATGTTGGATAGATGATAGCGAGTTACTTCATAAGGAAGGGATTAGATGTACCTCTGAAGGTGAATTTGAATCTGATACTTGGATGTTTTTCGGTGATCTTGAACAAAATTTCTTTAATTTGGACTTTTCAAAGTATCAAGAGTTGTTAAACACTGAGATTATTTCCAAGGATGATATTGCCTTGGTTAAGTGTTTTATTGCAGATTGCCTAATGGATGGTTATGCTCCTGCAACAACAAAAACAATATTTAATTCAATTTTGCGCATTATCCAATTAACGAATAATTTTGATAAGAATATAGTCAAAGGCAGAAGAGGAGATACTATAAGAACATTTGTCAATGAGGTGAAGGAAGGCAAAAAAATCTCCAAAGGTTATGTTATACAATACCTTGAATTCTTGGATAGCATAGGTTTAGCTAATGATTGCCACTTGAAAGTACTATCAACTCTAACGACTATCGGTGAATTAAAAGGCAGAGAAGTTCGTCAATTGCCAGAAAATAAAGATATACTAGCTTTTCATTACTATTTAAAAAAGTTTTATAACGAGGAAAGAGATGAATTTACTAAAAATTTATTCAAACCTGTGTTATTGTGGTGGAAAATTACGAATATAATTCCTATGAGGCCGTCAGAATTTGCAAATAAAATTAAGAGAGACTGTATAAGATATGAAAATGATAGATACTATTTATATATCAACAGGGTTAAAGTGATAAAGGAATCAACAAAAGCAAAAAAAAATCCAACAATTCCAATTTTAAATAGAGTAGAAATAACAAAAGAAATATTTAATTTGATAGAAGATTATAAGAAGGTAACTGAATTTGACTCAGAGAGTTTGACTTTAATTTCATATAAGGCATATATTAAATATTATCATGAGTTTATTTCAAAATATAGGCCTGAAGTTATATCTACATTACATGAGAATAATAACAAAAAGTATACGAAAATGTTTACTAGAAGTACACTTAGTGGTATTCTCAAGGCTTTTTATAGAGAAATTATTAAAGGTATATATAAGGATAGTAGTATTACGAAAGAATTAAAACTTGGTGATACAAGACATTTAGCATTCTGCTCACTATTGTTGCAAGGTGTATCACCTATTGAAATCGCTATGTTGGGTGGACATACAACATTAGAAGCTCAATGCCATTACATGGGACATGCTAGTTATTATATTGATTCAGAAATAGTTGATTATGTTGGAAATGGGAATGTGAATAAAAGTATATCATCAAAGCGATTAAAAGAAATTATATTCAATATGCCACTGACTCCAAACAGGTACATAGGCGAATGCATTGCTACGGATGATGGTGTTGGATACTGCACTTTAAATTTAGAAAAAGATAAAAGCTTATGTGATAATGTTCTGCAATGCATTTATTGCTCAAAATGGTGGTGTGAGCCATCAAATGACAACTTCATTAAAATAAGATTATTCTTAGAGAATAATGCTATAGCACCCCTTCAACAAAGTATAAAAGAAGAAGAACAATTTTTAAAAAAATTGCTTTTACAAGCAAAGGTTGTAAATATTAGTGGGTTAATGGAATTGGATAAATTTATTGATGAAAAAATCAGGCAAACTGTCTTAGATATAAAAAGCAATGCTGATAGGATTATATTTTATAAGACATCACTAAGCGAAGCATTTGATTCAAGTACTCCAAAAATACGTTAAGGGAGTGTTTATAATGGCAAGACAAAAGAGAGAAGTAGATGAGGAAGAAATAGATGAAATTATTTCATTAAAGTTGAAGGAACTAAATGGCATTAAGCGAAAATTAACTTATAATTCAGTATGTACTTTTAATGAGAGGATAGCTAACAATCCTGAGTATAAGCGATTAGATGGGAAATTATTCAACAAGTATGGATATGATTTTTGGGCAACTTCATATAAAGGTGAAGACTATTTCGGTAAAAAGAAAATTGATGAAGTGAAGAATAGCAGGGATGTGATACTTGCTGGTGAAGTATTCAATCCTGAAATTCAAGATTTACTTGTTTTGGTGGATAATTATCACAAAAATCCTCATGAATTATCAAAAAGGTTAGTTAAGCTAATGGAAAGAGACAGGAAAAATATTGCTATGTTAAGGGAGCAGAACGAAAGATTAAATATTAGTTTAGCTAAAGCTAAGAAAAATTTGGAATTGTTTGAAGAAGGATTCGCCACAATGTTTTATAGCAGCTCTTCTGCAGATAACTCTTTATATGATGTAATGAGTCTTAAGCGCTCTGCAGATTCATTTGTATATGATGAACTTAGGAATATGTTTAACAGAGATGAAAGCAGATTGGGTAAGATTCTTAATCCTAAAGAAACAGAAGAAGGGGAAGATTCTAAAGTAGTTGATATGCAGGATAAACTGAGGAAAATTGAGGAATTGGAAGATAGCGGATTTTAGGAGCTTGCTGGTAGCAGTTAAGCATAGATAAAACACATAAATAACCTAATGACAGTTCTAAGGTGTTGTTGCAAGAAATTTCACATGCATGAATTTTTTCATTCAGGGTTAGTATAACATAGCGATTAAGACAAGAGAATTACATAAAAACGCTCCCCATTTGTAAAAGTAATATATGTCGAAAGATAACAGAAGGAAAAAGTAATCATGGAGATTACAAGTAATATAATAAGAAAAACTAATATCAGATGACTATATCGAGTCTTTTGCCAGAGAAAGTTTCTCGTATTTTAACAAGTGTAGTGATACAGCAAAAGTGTCTTAGATAAAAAGGCTACTAGTAGATTCCTGAATTAGAGAATAACAATTCCATTAGAAAATAAATAATACTACGTTAAATTTTTAGCTTAGCTAATCTAAGATAATAAAAACTAACACAATGCATAAGTGTTTTTACGCGTTGTGTTAGTTTTATTCTTTGAACAAATCTTCAATTGTAACACCTAAGGCAATAGCAATTGCTTTAATTTCATAATCTAATATTTCTCTTGTTTGTCTTTCAATCTTTGAAATCATAGGTCTATCAATTTCAATACCTTGGACATTTAATCTAGCAGTTAGTTGTTCTTGAGTGATTTCCTTACGCTTTCGTATTAAGTTAATATTTTTCCCGATTATATTTCTATTACCCAAATTAATCAACCTCAATTTATATATATTATGTATAGATTTTATAGGAAAGAAAATAATATAATGTGTGATAACCACACAAGTTAGTATTTTCTTCAAAAATATTTGAAGGCTGGTGTAATAAATGGAAGTATATAAACCACAGGTAAAAGATATATCACTTTTCAAAGAAATTGCTCAGAATATTGTAAATCCATTAGAAATTTTGCGTGAAGCTTTAAGTAATTCTAATGATGCTGGTGCAAAAAACATTTCAATTATTGTTTATAGAAACACTTATGGCAATTTTGTTATAGAAGTTCAGGATGATGGTAATGGTATGAATATCGAAGGTATACATAGATTTTTTAATTTAGGTGATTCAAACAAAGGGGTTATCGGCATAGGTGAGAAAGGATTAGGTACAAAAACTTATCTTAAAAGTAAAAAAGTAACTATGTGCACACAAACTAAGGACAATGTGGCATATAAAGTTACAATGGAAAATCCATGGGAATCACTATGTAGCAACATTCTACCAGAGTATACTGTTGAGAGAAATACTTCAAGGTCTGGAAATGTTGGAACATCTGTATTGATTGAGGATTATGCAATTAATAACCCGGAGAAATATTTTAATTTTGAAATTATAAAGGATTATATATTATGGTTTACTGCAGCTGGAAGCTTTAAGACCTATTTTGCAAATTATATGGAATTACATAAATATATAAATAATATGCAAATAGCACCAAGGATTTTTATTGAGGATAAAATCTTAAATATAAAAGAAGAAATTGCAGGGGTACATGAATTTTATCCACCACAAGAAAATCCAAAAGAATATTATGGAGAGCTAATTTATAAAAAGTCAGTAAATTATTGCAGACATTTTGGACCATATCACAAAGCTACAAATATTGATGGTCAATACGTATCATTTCAAATATATGGTACGGTATCAGGTGTTAATTGTAGGAAAAAGATTGCAAAGTTGAAGCAGGGCGAAAGCCTAAAATCAAGATTTGGAATATATCTAGCTAAAGATTTTATACCTTTTACAAAGAAAATAAGTTTGCTGGCAGATCCAAAATTTCATCATTTTCACTTATTGGTTAATTCACAGGCTTTTGAGTTAACTGCAGATAGAAATAATTTATCTAATTCTAATGATCCAAAAGTTAAATGGGTTTTGCAAGAGGCTAGAAAAATAATAGAAGAAAACATCCTTCCTCTAGCTAATGAATGTTATTTCAAACTAAGGAAAATTGAAGAGTTAAACTATCAAATAAAGGAAAAACACAAAAAAAATCTTGAGAGACTAGAAAAATTTAATGATTTAAATAACTTATCAATAAATGAAATCCCTATTGTTAAAAAACCTGACAATGAATCACAGGTTGCTTTACTATTTGTTGCAATAATATCTAATGAAAAAACAAAACATTTAATAAGAAGTATTAATAAAATTGGACATTATTCAAACCAAGCTACTACCGATATGATATGTTTAGATTGTGATAATAAGATAGTATTAGTTGAGATAGAGTATAAATTAAGTAGTTTGTTTAAACATGATCATCCATATGAAACTTTTGATTATGTTGTATGTTGGACTGTTGACCTAGACGTTAATGAGAAGAGAACATTAGGAGATGGCAATACTTTATGCCTAAAAAGAGAGAATGAAGAATGGTTACTAAAGTATGGCACTAGAAAGGTAGTTCCAATAATAGAGTTAAAGAGTATTCTCACAAGCACTAACAATATAAATAAAGTTAATGTGTAGAATTGATGTAATTATTTGCCTTCATGAGAATTTAGTTTGGTTTATGTAAATAAATCTAGCTAAATTCTTTTTTTTTCATAGATGTATGGTAAATTGAAATACCTGCCATTGATTTAGATGTAGATGTTAAAAATGTAAGGCCATGGAGGAGTTGGTTGGTAAAAATGGATTAATGTTAAGCGGCATCCTAAGCATTGCTCTAATCCATGCAATAAAAAATCCTATATTATTTTTACTAACAACTAAATTCAAATGAGTAAACATTAAAAAACTCCTCAAATATTTTAAAATGATACTATAATTAAGCCAATGCAAGATAAAGAGTTGGTTAGAATATAGAACAATAACTGGATCGAAAATATGACCAAAAATGACTGGCATTTTTGGTCGAATAACCATTTGAAATCGCGGTAACTTTATAAAAATTGTCAGAGAAAACTATTGTAAAAGTAAAAAAATGAATTTCAATGCATTTTTGAAAAGTATTAAAAAATACTCATAAATTATAGAAAGGAAAACAAAAGTATAGTATAATTAACTCACGATTAAACCCACAATTTACATCCATACTTAAAATAACCTAAATAATGATATAAATAATTAAATATGAAAACTATGACGGCTTAGGAGGGCTTATATGAAAAATATCTTTAAAGCATTTATAATTATGATTTTAGCTTTTGTATTATGTATACCTATGCAAATAATTGTAAAGGCTAGTACCTATACAAATTTGGGTTCTAAAAAAGATGTGGTAGTTACTAAACCTTGGACAGTAAGTTTTAATAAACCTTTAAGTGCTACTACCGTAAACACCACGAATATTAAAGTGATTGGGGAAAATAATAAATACGTAGATATTAAAGTTAGTTTAGCTAATAACAATAAAGACGTAATAGTACAAGCTATAAAAAATTATGAATATAGTAAACCATATACTTTGATAGTGACGGAAAAGGTTAGGTCTGTAGATGGAAAACCTCTGACAAGTGAAGTTAGAATGAATTTTAATACTCAAAGTGCACCTGTTTTAAAAATAGCTTCAGTACAAGATATAATGACTAATTTAGAAGAGGGTAGCAAATATACATTCCCTAAAACTGTACAAGCCACAATGAGCGATAATTCGAAAAAAGAAGTACAAGTGGAATGGCTTCAAGATTTCGTAAATCTAGATAAATCAGGTGCTTATACCTATGAAGGAACCATAAAAAATTATGATAAGAAAGTTAAAGCTATAATTCAGGTAAGCAAAAAACAAGCTTCAAAATTCATTGTATGTATAAATGCAGCAAGAGGCGGTAGTGACAGTGGTAGTGTTGGACCTACTGGATTAAAAGAAAAAGATGTTAATTTAGATGTGGCTTTAAGACTAGGAAAGCTTTTGCAAAAAGAAAATGTGCAAGTTGTTTACACTAGGTCGGGAGATAGTGTAACTTGGAATAGTAGCAATGAGATACAAGAAAGAATTAATATTGCAAATAATGCTAAGGCAGATTTGCTTATAACAATTAGTTGTAATAGCTACACTTCTGAAGCTACTAATGGTATAGAGACTTTTTACTTAAAAGGCAATGCAAAAGGCAAGCAATTAGCTGAATATATCCAATCGCAATTAATAAGTAAAACTGCAGCACTAGATAGAGGAATTAAAGAAAGTGATTTTAATAGTTTGAAACTCTCTAATGCACCAGGAGCTATGGCGGCATTAGGTTTTATAACTAATAAAAGTGAAGAAAGCAAACTAAAAACTAGCGAATATAAAGATAAGTTAGCTTTAGCTTTTACAGAAGCAGTTAAAAAATACATAAGTCTAAATCCCCAAAATGGCAGTGGAGATGGAAATACAAGTCCAGGTAACATATATATAAATGATATTACGGAAAACGTAAAAAAAAATGATAAATACACTTTGCCTTTAATAATTAAGGTAACTACAGATAGTGGCACTGAAAAAGAAGTAGATGTAGTTTGGGATATTAAATCACTAGATACAAACAAAGTTGGAGTGTATGCGTTTCAAGGAACTATTAAAGAGAGCACTAAAAAAGTTAGTTTGGTAGTAAATGTAATAGAAACTACTAAAACAAACTATAAAGTAGTTTTAGATGCAGGGCATGGAGGATTTGATCCGGGAGCAGCAGGACCAACAGGCATTAATGAAAAGTCTGTAACACTAGCAGTTACTTTAAAAGTAGGGAGTATATTAGCTAAGAATGGTGTTGAAACCATATACACAAGAACAAGTGACAATATAACTTGGTCCACTAATGAAACTCAAAATCTTCAAGCAAGATGTGATATTTCTAATAAAGCTAAACCAGATTATTTTGTAAGCATTCATGCGAATAGCGCTACGGCGGCAGCAGTTGGCATCGAAACTTATTATTACGGGGGTAATCAATCTGGAGCAAAGTTAGCTCAGGCTGTCCAAACTGAATTAATCAAAGAAACTGGAAAGTCGAATAGGGGAATTAAAACAGCAAATTTCTATGTTTTAAGAAATATGGATGCTACGGCTATATTGGTTGAAACATCATTTATTTCTAATCCGGTAGAAGAAAAGCTATTAGCTTCAGAAGATTACCAAAATAAATTAGCTAAGGCGATTTCAACGGGCATTCTTAAGAGTTTAGGTATAAGTAATATAGTATTTTAAAACTGAGAACGCTTTTAAAGAATGCGATTTGGGCATTTTAAAAGCCTGATCAATATAGTTTTTATAGTTATTTAAATTGCAAAAAAACCACTGTTAAAATTTTTTAACAGTGGTTTTTTGCACTAAAATTATCAAGTGTAATTTTAGTGTTTTTGTAAACAATAAGTATATGAAAAAATACTGAAAAGGAAGTAGATAATATGAGTCAAGGATTAATTTCGTTGTTTATACCTATTATAGTCATTATTTTAGCTATGACTACAAAGAGAATTATAGCTGCACTAGTAGTAGGAGTTTTAGCTGGAGGTATACTACTTGCTGGGGGGAATATAATTAATGGGTGTATTTTAGCTATTGAACATTTAGTAAAGTCTGCTGCAAATGAAGAAAGTGTATATATAATAATGTTTTTATTTTTATTTGGAGCCTTTGGAGAAATAATGAAGATGTCAGGAGGTATAAAAGGTTTTTCAGAATTAGCTAACAAATATGTTAAATCAGAAAAGGGTGCTTTAGGTACAGTATGGTTAGTTAGTATATTCACTTTCATTGATTGTTGATTTCATGTAATATCTACAGGTACAATAGGTAAAGCACTGATAGAAAAGACTAAAGGAAGTAAGGAGAAATTAGCTGTAGTAGTTAACGTAACTTCATGTCTTTTAATTATTCTAATACCATTTGGAACTACTTATGTAGGTTATATTATTGGGGTAATTAATTCTTCCTTAAGTAAGGCAGGTGTTAAAGAGTCAGCCTACAATCTATATTTAAGAAGTATTCCATTTAATTTTTATGCCATCATTATGATACTTATAAGTATAGGTATCATACTTTTTAATCTTAAATTTGATAAAGTAGTTAATAAGATAAAAGATTCAAAAGAAACTGATGAAGAGAGTGGTGATGAACATGGACATGAAGCTCATGAACAATGTGAATTTGAAGAAAAAGCACCACCACGTCCATTTAATTTGATTTTTCCTCTTGCACTACTTATTGTAACTACCTTCTTCTTCTTTTGGTATACAGGAAGAGGTAAAGGTCAAGGATTTTTAGGAGCAATAATGAATGCAGAATTTGAAAAATCAATTTTAATTTCAGGTGTAGTTTCTGTTGTAATCACTACAATATTTTACTTAATACAAAAAATACCTATGAAAGAAATTGAAGGTCATTTTCTATCAGGTGGAAATGAAATGATGCCTCCTATTATTGTTTTAGTTCTAAGCTGGGGATTATCAAGTATCATGGGAGATTTAGGCTTTGTAAAATTTATTACAAATGCTATTGGACCACAAGTCCCCACTATATTAATACCTGTTGTAATATTCTTAATAGGATGTGCAGCATCATACTTTATGGGTTCTGCTTGGGGTACATGGGCATTATTAATGCCAATTGCTGTTCCTCTTGCAGTAACTACAAATTCAAATCTGCCTTTAGTTATAGGAGCTGTGCTTGCTGGTGGTTCATTAGGAGATAATGCATCTCCGCTTGGAGAAACAGCAATACTTTCATCTACCATAGCTGAAGTCCCATTAATGAAACATGTTAAGACAATCTTACCCTATAGCATTGTTTCTATAATAATTTCTTCAATTTTGTTTATAGTATTTGCGTTTATAATTTAAAATTATCAGACAAAACTCCTATTAATTTTAATATTAATAGGAGTTTAATTGTATTAACGCAAGAATGATACTATTAGTATTCCAGCAATCATGCCTATCACATTTCCTATAGTAGATAATCTTCCTTTCCAAGTATCGCGCGCAGAAGGAAGTGTTTCTCTACAAATGATATATAAAATCATTCCACCAGCAAATGCAAGACTTATACAGATTATAATAGGTGATATTTTACTTATTATACCTCCTAGCAAGGACCCTAAGCCCATTGGTATAGATGTGAGCACTGAGATAAGTATAAGAGTAAAGGTCCTAGTGTTACATTCTCTCAAAAAAATTCCAACTGCTAGTCCTTCAGGAATCCCATGAAGAATTAAGGCAATAGCAAGGTGAAAGCCTTTTATTGGTGAAGTTGAAAAAAGTGAACCTAGAGCTATACCACTAGGGATATTATGAATACCTATTGCAATCGCCATAAAGATAGCAGCTTTTAAAAACCTATGATTTTCGTTATTTGATACAGTTATTTTATCATGATCTAATCGGCCATCAAGAATTACTGCTAAAATAAGTCCAAAAGTAATTCCAACCGTTGCTATGTAAATACTGCCTGCTTCAAAGGATTCAGGCAATAAATCAAAGCATACAATTGCAAGCATTAATCCCCCAATAAAACCTAATGTAGTACCTTTAAATCGCCTTCCTCTTCGTTTAATAAAAAAAGAAAATAAGATACCAATAAGAATACCTACCCAACCTGTGAGAAAGCCTAAAATTCCTGTAGCTATTATATTATTTAAAATCCCATTCATAATTTCTCCTAACATAATTGATATATATTATTAGTATTTTTAATACAAATAAAAAAGAACATTAATATATGAGTTATTATTACAATAAGATATTTACAATTATGAAGAGGGTATATATACTAATGTATATACATTTAT
Source organism: Clostridium sp. CS001 (assembly GCF_020443565.1). Lineage (GTDB taxonomy): Bacteria > Bacillota > Clostridia > Clostridiales > Clostridiaceae > Clostridium_AD. Next base: position 28,342 of record NZ_JAIZZN010000013.1, on the reverse strand, counting down.
ATATTGAGGATTGATATTGATATTAAAACTACATTTGATATGAATATTTAATACATAGATTTAAAAACAATATATGATAAATAGTCTATCTACTATTTATCCTATATTGTTTTGCTATCCTAAAATATTTATTATGTGTTTTTATGTTTATAATATTATCCTGAAAAAGTAATGAAATTTAATCATATTAGTTAATTTCTATCCATGTAATGTTTTCCAATTGCGTAAAGGTGGACAATCTTCATAATAACTACATAAGTTTTTGATATATTTAATCTATGTTTTATAAAGTCGAAATAAGTAAAGGAGATATATTTATGAAGTATGCCTTGAGAAATTTCGCAGTTGTGATAACTTTAATTTTCACTTTAAATGTAACTGCATTGGCAGTTCCAACAAATGAGAAATTACAACAGCAAAAGAATTCACTAACGAAAATTCAAGCGGAGAGAGAAGAACTTGAAACGAAAATAGAACACTTTGATAATGAAATTGTAAAAATCATGGCTAAAACAGAAGAGAATAAAGGCAAAATATCTGAAACTGAAAAGGCAATTGAAAGCGCTACAGCGGAGGTTAAGCAGGTTGAAAAGGAGTCCCAAAAGGAACAAGAATTATTTAATAGTAGAATGAGAACCATGTACATAAACGGATTTGATGGGTATATGAGTATTATCCTTAATGCAGAGAGTTTTGGAGACTTTGTATCAAGAGTAGAAAACATAAAAACCATTATAGACTTTGATAAAAAAGTAATGGGTGGCTTTGAAGCAACTAAGAAAGAATTAGATGAAAAGCAGCAAAGCTTAAATAAGACAAAGGAAACATTACTAACTTTGCAAGTGGAAAATAAGGCGAAGCTAGCTACGATAATTGTCACTAAAGAGTCACAAAATAAATTGATAATGGAACTAAAGAGCAAAGAAAATCTTCTTGCAGGACAGATAAGTGATTCTCAACTATTAGTAAATAAAAGCATAACGAAAATAAATCAAATAAGAAAATCAGTGCCTAAATATACACCTTCAAGAGGTTCAGCGGCTATATCAGAAGATGCTATAATAGCCTATGCTTCTAACTTTCTTGGCACACCATATTTATGGGGCGGAACATCACCTTCTACAGGCTTTGATTGCTCAGGATTTACGCAATATGTATATAGGCATTTTGGAATATCTGTAGGAAGAACAACCTATGATCAGATAAATGATGGTGTACAAGTATCTAGAGATAACCTTAAACCAGGAGATTTGGTCTTCTTCGGAAGTGCTGGTAATCCTCATCACATGGGTATTTACGTTGGGGATAATACTTATATCCATTCTCCTCGTACAGGAGATGTACTTAAAATTTCACCTATGACAAGACCAGATTATCTAACAGGTCGACGGGTAAAATAAAAAGTAAATATATTGTTATAAGTACTGTTCTATAGTTTGTTCGATGCACACTCTACAATATAAGTTATTTAGGCACATATCATGTGACTAAATAACTTATATTTATATATTACGCTAAACCTTAGGGGAATATAATAGTAAGGAGAATTAAAAACAATATGGACAATCAGCTGGAACCAGTTTAACGGATAAAGACATATGTTCAGATTTATTAATGACAGAAAAATATGTTTCAGGAGCATATGATACTACAGTTTTTGAATTTAGAGATACCAGAGTGCGGGATGTATTAAATCATATACAAAAGGAAGAGAAAAAACACGGAGAAGCTATATTTCAATATATGGAGAGCAAAGGAATGTACAATGTTCAATAATGTTAATTAGTACATATTGAATATAAAGTAAAATAAACGGTAAAGCCTTGATTAAATGTTTAAAACGTTTTTTTTTTTTTTGAAAAAATTTCTTATATTAGTTGACAAAATTAAGCTATCTTCATATAATGAATATATGAACAGATATTCACATGTTCAGATGAAGGAGAGCGATATTATGGAAGAAAATAATAATATAGATAATTGTAGTTGTATTATTATACATGAAGACGTAGTTAACAAAGTTAAAGAATACATACCGAAAGAGGAAATACTTTATGACTTAGCTGATTTATTTAAGGTGTTTGGAGATACTACTAGGATAAAAATACTATGTGCTTTATTTCAAGCAGAAATGTGCGTCTGTGATATAGCTGCATTACTTGGAATGACTCAATCAGCTATTTCACATCAATTAAGAGTATTGAAACAAGCTAGACTCGTAAAGTATAGAAAAGATGGGAAAGTAGTTTATTATTCATTGGATGATGAACATGTTAAGGGTATTTTTGACCAAGGCTTAATTCATATATCTGAGAAAAAATAAATTTTATAGGGGGAAGAAAAATAATGGACAATGAAGTAAAAAAATCTAATGCAAAAGGTAATATTAAAGTATCAGCAAAAAATATTAAATCAATTAATGCTAATATGAAACCATTAGAAAGTAGTATTAAACCAAGTGCTAAACTTAGTGTAAAAAAAGAATTTATATTAGAAGGACTTGGATGTGCTAACTGTGCTGCTAAAATGGAACAAAAACTTAGTCAATTAAAAGGCATTAAATCAGCAAATATAAGCTTTGTAACTAAAACATTATTTTTAGAAATTGAAGAAATTAATAATACAAAGGAATTAATTGCAGCAACAAAAGAGGTTGTTAAAAGTATAGAAAGTCATGTAGAAGTGAAAGAAAAGGAATCTAAGAAAGCAATTAAAATGGAACTATTACTAAAAGGCCTTTGCTGTGGTAATTGTGCAGCAAAGATTGAAAGAGAAGCTAATAATATTGATGGGGTAAAATCTGCTATTGTGGATTTTGTAGCTACAAAACTAATTATGGAAATTGATAGTTTATCTAAAAAAAATAGCATAATTGAAAAGGTTAAAGAAATAGTAAAAAGAATAGAACCTGATGTAAATGTTATTGAAGTTGAAAAAAAGAGTAAAGCATCAAAAAATGAAAAACATGACCATGACCACGCACATGACCATGAGCACGAAGATGACCATGGACACAATCATGACCATGGCGAAAGCAACAAAAAAGATTTAATTAGATTAGGTATAGGTGCAGCAATATTTGCAGTTGCATCGATAATGACATTTTCTAATACTATAGAGTTTATTCTTTATCTTATAAGTTATGTTCTTGTAGGTGGTGAAGTAGTTCTAAGAGCAATAAAGAATATAAGTAGAGGTCAAGTATTTGATGAAAATTTCCTAATGGCTATAGCAACAATTGGTGCTTTTGCTATCGGTGAATATCCTGAAGGTGTAGCGGTTATGCTTTTCTACCAAGTGGGAGAGATATTCCAAGGTATAGCTGTCAATCGTTCAAGAAAGTCTATAACAGCACTAATGGATATAAGACCTGATTTTGCTAATCTTAAAATAGGGGATGAGCTTAAAAAAGTTGACCCTGAAGAAGTCAGCATTGGAGATATTATAGTAGTAAAACCAGGAGAGAAGGTTCCATTAGATGGTAAAGTAATTGAAGGGAACTCCATGGTAGATACCTCTGCTTTAACTGGAGAATCTGTTCCTAGAAAAGTAGGAGCAGGAGATAATATACTAGGCGGAGTTATTAATAAAAATGGTCTTTTAACCATTGAGGTAGAAAAAGAATTTGGAGATTCAACAATTGCAAAAATACTAGAACTAGTCCAAAATGCAAGTAGCAAGAAAGCTCCAACAGAGAAATTTATAACAAAGTTTGCTAGATACTATACACCAGCTGTTGTTTTTTCAGCATTAACACTCGCTGTAATACCACCACTTGTTATAGAAGGTGCGACATTTTCACAGTGGATATATAGAGCATTGGCATTTCTAGTAGTATCTTGTCCTTGTGCTTTAGTAGTATCTATACCACTTGGTTTCTTTGGAGGTATAGGTGGTGCTTCAAAAAATGGTATTCTTGTTAAAGGTGGTAACTACCTTGAGGCATTAAACAACGTTGAAATTGTAGTGTTTGATAAAACTGGAACACTTACAAAAGGTGTATTTAAGGTAACCCAAATAGAATCACAAAATAATATTTCAAAGGATGAACTTCTAACTTATGCTGCCTATGCTGAAAGCTATTCAAATCACCCAATAGCTACTTCAATAGTAAATGCTTATGGCAAGGAAATAGCTAAGGGATCAGTAGAAAATTATGAAGAAATATCAGGCCATGGTATAAAGGTTATTGTAGAAGGTAAAGAAGTATTTGCTGGTAACTACAAATTAATGGACAAAGAAAATATTGCTTATAATGCAGTAGAAACTATAGGTACAGTAGTTCATGTTGCTGTAGATAACGTATATGCTGGATATATAGTAATATCTGATGAGGTTAAAGAGGATTCAGCAAAGGCAATTAAAACTTTAAAAGCAATAGGTGTTAAGAAGACAGTTATGCTTACAGGAGATAATAAAACTGTTGGAACTAAAGTTGCGAATGAATTAGGACTAGACCAAGTTTATGCAGAATTACTTCCTGACCAAAAGGTTGAAATGTTAGAATTGCTGTATAAAGAAAAATCAGCAAAAGGTAAGTTAGTATTCGTAGGTGATGGAATAAATGATGCACCTGTTCTAGCAAGAGCTGATATAGGCATAGCCATGGGTGGAATAGGCTCTGATGCCGCAATTGAAGCCGCTGACATAGTAATAATGACTGATGAGCCTTCAAAGATTGCTACTGCAATAAAAATAGCAAAGAAAACAAGAACTATAGTTATGCAAAATATAGTCTTCGCTTTAGGTATTAAACTTATTTTATTAGTTCTTGTTGCATCAGGACTGGGTACTATGTGGGAAGCAGTATTTGGTGATGTTGGAGTTACACTAATTGCAGTGTTAAATTCCATGAGAGCTATGAAAACAGAAAATATATAATCATTCTTAGTGCAGCCATTAATATTGTGGTTGCACTTTTTTATAGGAGGTAATAGTTATGAATAATTCAAATAACAAGAGTTTTGTAAGTTTTTATTTAGTTTCTAAATGGCGGTTAGATGGAAACGCTTTGAAATGATCTATTGGTTATTATACTATAAATAGTAAATATAAGGGGGATGGGAAAATGTTTTTAGAAGTAAAAGCAATTGAAAAAAGCTATGGAAGTGGGGAAGGATATACTAAGGTATTAAACGAGATTTCAACCACTATTGAAAAAGGGAAAATATGTGTTATTTTGGGTCCAAGTGGTTCTGGTAAATCAACACTTCTGAATGTAATAGGTGGTTTGGATAGTGTGGATAAGGGCTCGATTGTGGTTGATGACTTAAATATATCAAAGCTAAAGCAAAACGAATTAGCTCTTTATAGAAGAAACTGTCTTGGTTTTATATTTCAGTTCTATAATCTGGTTCCTAACCTTACAGTAAAGGAAAACATTCAGGTATGTGAATATTTAACTGATTCGGCATTAAACATTAATGAATTGCTAGACACCCTAGGACTCACAGAGCACCAAAATAAGTTTCCGTCTCAATTGTCTGGTGGACAACAACAAAGATGTGCCATTGCAAGAGCACTGATTAAAAATCCTAAGCTTTTGCTTTGTGATGAACCCACGGGAGCACTTGATTATAAGATGTCAAAGGAAATATTGATACTTTTAGAGGAAATAAATCAAAAATACGGAACAACTATACTTATGGTAACACATAATACTGCCATTAAGGATATGGTGCATAGAGTCATCATTATTAGAGATGGAAGCATATACAAGGATTATAGTAATGAGATCGTAATTCCTGCCAAAGACTTGGAATGGTAGGTGATTGTAATGATATTAAATAAAAGAATTAAACGAGAATTAAAGGAAAATTGGTTTCGATACGGTGCACTTTTTTTTCTGATTGTGCTTAGTATTAGTCTTGTGGTGAGCATGGCATCAGCTACGGATTCTATTTTCTATACCATAGATATAAACCATGATAAAAATCATGTAGAGGACGGAGAATTTACGGTTTTTGTACCATATTCAGCAAAGCAGATAAAGGAAATAGACCAGTTCGGTACAATGCTTGAAGAAAATTTCTATGTGGATGTGGATATGGAGGATGGAAGTGCACTTCGTATTTTTAAGAACAGAGAATTTATTAATACCGTAGATTTAGACAAAGGCACATTGGCAAATGATTCTAATGAGATAGTGATAGAAAAACTCTATGCAATCAGCCATGATTTAAAATTAGGAGACACTATTGTAATAAAAGAGAAGGAGTATACTGTATCAGGTATCGGATCTGCACCAGATTATGGTTCAGTGAAAAAAAATCCATTTGATGTAGCAGCCGATACAGATAAATTCAGTATAGCATTTATTTCTCGTGATGCATTTGAGGAGTTGCTGAAAAAAAATGTAGATGTAGAATTGTGCTACAGTTATCGATTAAATGGAGATATTACAGATAAAAAATTGAAGGATTTTTTAGTAGATATGGACTTTGATGAATCCATGATTAAAAATCCATATATGAAGGAAATCGTCGACAAGGTAGAAGGCGAGAAGAATATGGATATGAAATATGTAAATATATCTTATTTTATTCCTAATGCAGAAAATCCAAGAATTAATGATGCAGAGGCTGATTCAAAAATTAATAAGCTCAGTGCACTTATTGCTGGAGTTATTATTTTGTTATTGCTTGCATATATGATTTCAGTATTTATTATCCATAATATTGATAAGGAAAGTGCAGTAATTGGAGCCCTGTATTCCCTAGGATACTTAAAAAAGGATCTATTAAAACATTTTATGATATTACCAATTGCACTTGTAACAGTAGCATCTATGGTTGGAACTACACTTGGATATTGTATGATTCCTTATATGGAATCAGCATCAACGTATTATTCATTTCCAGAACTTCAAACTGTTATAAAACCGTATATTATTTTATATGGACTTGTAGTACCTATGGTAATAGCTGTATTTATAAATTTCTTTGTTATTAATAAGAAGCTATCTTTGTCGCCATTAAAATTATTACGTAAGGAAAAAAGGCAGAATCGAATTGCAAATATTGATTTAGGTAACTTGAGCTTTATAAATCGTTATCGTATTCGTCAGCTTTTAAGGGAAATTCGAGGGAATATTACAATTGTTTTTGGTTTATTCCTAGCAATTCTGTTAATGGTATTTGGTTTTGGGATAAAAGGTACTATAGATAATTATGTGAAACACACAACAGATGATGCAAAATATAGGAATATGTATGTTTTACAGTATCCAGAGAATAAAATTCCAGCAGGTGGTGAGGAAGCTTACAGTGAATCCTTATATGCACACCTTGACATTATTGATACTGATTTAGAAGTTAGCATTCTTGGAATAAAAGAAGATAATCCTTATTTTGATTTTAAGGTAAAAAGGGATATCGATGATGTGTATATATCCAACTCTGTGGCTTATAAATTTGGTTATAAAGTTGGAGAAAATATTGTGTTAAGTGATCATATTGAAAATAGAAATTATAGCTTCCATGTTGCAGGTATTGTACCGTATTCCAATGGGTTATATATTTTCGCTGATATGGATAATATGCGCAAGGTATTTGGAAAAGATAAGAATTACTATAATACAATATTATCTGATAAGAAATTAAATATAGAACCTGGAAGGATTGCTTCTGTTGTTACTATAAATGACATCGCAGAATCAGCTTCTAAATTTAATGACTTAATGGCGGAATTAATTATCATGCTTATTGCAGTATCTGTTATTGTATTCATTCTGGTATTGTATCTTTTATTGAAGATGATGGTAGATAAATCAACCTTTAGTATATCTCTGATTAAAGTATTTGGATACAATGAAAAAGAAGTAAAGAAATTGTATCTTGGAAGTGCGTTTTATACAGTTTTAGTATCTTCCATGATAGGAATACCTATTAGTACACTTATAGTCAGAGCAATATGGCCATATATGATTTCCAATGTGGCTGCTGGATTTGAAAGTTACATTCCGTTAAGCTTATATTTTACTATAACTGGGATTATATTGGCATCTTATCTTGTAGTAAACTTCTTGGTGGGTAGACATTTGAAAAAAGTATCGCTGGTTGAGATATTGAAAAATAGAGAGTAATTTTGTAGAAATCCTGAAACTACAATGATGAGGTTGAAAAGATGGAATTACAGGATAAGGGAAAAACACCAAAGAGTAAATTAATTCATCTTTAGTGGATTCATTAATATTATGGCTGCACTTTTCATAGGAGGTAATCATTATGAATAATTCAAATAACAAGAAAATATATAAACGTTGGGCTGGTATTTATGATAAATTTTTGGGTAGTAAATATATTAATAAGCAAAGAGAACTAGAAATTTCTATGCTTAATTTTAGAAGAGGAGATAGCGTATTATTTATCGGTATTGGAACTGGAGAAGATTTAAAATTTATTCCAGAAGGGGTATGTGTAACAGGAATTGACATAACTGAAGAAATGCTTAATGTAGCTAGGAAGAAAGCAGAAAACTTAGATATAAAAAATTTAACAATATTAAATATGGATGGACAAAATTTAGAGTTTAATAATAATGAATTTGATTATGTAGTTTTGAATCTAATCCTTTCAGTTATTCCAGATGGACACAAATGCTTAAGTGAAGCTCACAGAGTTTTGAAAAAAGATGGTAAGATAGCGATATTTGATAAGTTCTTAGAAGATAAATCAAAAGCTAATCTTTTAAGAAAACTGTTGAATAAAATTACAACTTCTTTAGGTACAGATATAAATAGACAGTTTATTGATATACTTGGAAATATAAAATTAAGAATTGTAGAGGAACAGCGGAGTATTTTAGGAGGCATGTATAGAATAATAATTTTAAAAAAGTGAGGTGGGGAATTTGAAAGTAAGCGTATTAATTGAAAACCAGAGTTGTAATAAAAATTTAAAACAGGAGTTTGGATTATCTTTGCATATAAATTATGAGGGAAAGAATATTTTGTTTGATACTGGAGCAACTGGGATATTTATAGAAAACGCTGAAGCCATGGGAATAAATATAGAAGATGTTGATTTTGTAGTGATATCTCATGCACATTCAGATCATGCAGGTGGATTGGTTAAATTCTTAGAAAGAAACAAGAAGGCTAAAGTGTATATGAGTAAACATTCAAAATACAATTACTATGTCAAGGTGTTCTTTCTTAAGATGGAGGTTGGCATACCAAAGGAAGTGTTTAGTCAGTATGAGGAAAGAATTATTTTTGTAAATGACTTCTGCCAGATAACTAAGAATGTTTATGTTATACCTAACTCCACTGAGCGCTCATTTCCGCTAGGTAATTCCAATAAACGACTTTTTGTAAGAAAGGGAGATAAGCTGGAAAGGGACAATTTTAATCATGAAATCTCTCTAGTCATAGATAATAACAATGGGTTGGAGATATTTACAGCATGCAGTCATAATGGTATATCGAATATGATAGAGCATGCAAGGAGTTTTTTTTCTTCAACACCCATTCACACTGTAGTCGGTGGATTTCATCTTATGGATATACTTTTTAAAAATAGATTAGGGGAAACAAAGCAGTTTGTAGAAGACCTTGCCAGTAGTATGTTAGATTTTAATATTAAGAAAGTATACACCGCACATTGCACTGGAAAAAAGGCATACGAGATTTTAAAGGAAACAATGGGAGAGACAATTACTTACATCCACACCGGTACGGAGCTGGAATTATAAAAGAAATATAAAGACGAGGAGAAAATAAGGTGGGGATTTATTCAAAATTTATATATCCAACACTGTTGGAGAAATCTATGACAAAACCTTAAATTATGAAGCTTAGGAAGAAGCTATTGTCTGATGTGAAAGGAGAAATATTGGAGGCTGGCTTTGTAACAGGTCTAAATCTTGGCTGTTATCCGAAGCATGTGTCTAAGATAACTGTAATTGACGTTAACGAGGTTTTAGGAGAAATGGCAAGAAAGAGGATTTAAGAGTATTCAATTAGAGTTGATTATAGGCATATTAGCGCAGAGAAACTTCCCTTTAATGACAATTGCTTTGACATTGTAGTTAGCACTTTTACCTTCAGTAGTATCCCAGATATAGAAAGCGCATTGTCAGAGTTTTATAGAGTTTTAAAACCAGGTGGAAGGTTATTTTTCCTAGAATACGGCATTAGTACGGACAAGCCAATTAGTTATATTCAAAACTTGATAAATCCTCTTTTTAAAGAAGCCTCCTGCAGCTTAATCAGAGACATGAAAGCTATTGTTGAAACCACAAATTTTGAAGTAATTAAATTAGAACAATTCTATCAAGAGGATGCTATAAAAATTTTAGGGTTTTTATATATGGGTGTTGTCCAAAAGACTAAAGAGGGAATCAAATCTTAATTTAAAATAGAAAAGGAGTGGTATTTAAATGAACTTATTGATAGAAAGCATCGTTGTAAATATATTGCTTACGGCATTTGTGTGGATTGGCACAAAAGATGATAAAACGAAGCTCAAAGGTTTTTATTATTATCCGAAAGAGATACGGGAGAGGATTTTGGCAATACCTGAATATAAGAAATATATACCAAAGGAATCTGCAAGAAAAGTAAATTTTATATCCAGCTTTTTATTATTTATTGTTATATTTCTTGTCTGCAGTATTTTTAATGGAACAAATTCTTTTTGGGCCTCCTTTGAAAATTCAATTGTTTTAGGTGTTGTAATGAACTTATATGATTTACTAATTCTTGATATTTTATGGTTCTCAAATGCAAAGCGGCCCAAAATAACTGGAACGGAAGATATGACAAAGGAATATCACAATCCCAAAGTACACGTTGAAGCTTTTTTTAGAGGTGTAGCTATGACTTTTGTGGGAGCATTTTTGGTTGGGGCTATTTTTACTATTTTGTAGGGAAAGATAAATAGAGAGAGTCAAGCGGGAAAGGTATAAAGCCAACAAGTAGGATGTTTCTAATGATATTGAGTAAAAGTATAAGTTTTAAGAATTCCACTTTAGGTAACATCTGTAACGATATTCCTTTTTTTCTTCGCTCATTGAATTCTTTTTTGCCATAAAAACAGCTTCCTATGATAATTTAATTGATATATCCACATTGTGGTCGATCATTATTAAATGTATAGTCATTGGTTTATCTTATGTAACTAAAGAGGTTGTGTAATTAGAAGTGTAAGTAGAGTTTTGATACCCTAATTTAGAGCGTCAAAATAAAGAATTAACCCAAAATAATCTATTACATGATTTATGAATATGAGTTTTCTCTTGTTTACTTATTGCAGTATTAACTAAGTAGCAATTTCCCATATCTAAATAAATTTACATTTCTTTTTTATAAAAAAACAAGCCAAGAGCAATGGACACATTGTAAATTAAAATTTTGTAAGTTATTTAATATGTTATGATCACTTCCATTGCTTTTGAACTGTAATTCTTATAAAATACTTCCTATGATTGAGTTTATATTATTATATTCTCTTATTACATTGTCATATCTAATTTTATCTATACGTATTGCATATAATATATTTGTTAGTTCATTGTTAAATTGTTGAGTTGGGTGACTAGGTGTTTTTAAAAAATCATCGCTAATTTTAAATTTTTCTTCATTACCAGTATTATCATCAATCCTTAATAAAAATTTTTCATCATCGGATGCAATCCATAGATTATTAGGGTTACTAAATTTATATGGCATTAGTACAAAATACAAGTCTTTTTTTATGTTGCATGATAAATGTAGTAACATATAAGGTATATACTTTAAATAAAGATTTCGATAGTCCCATATGTTATGCTTAGTAAAACATTCAAGCATATCTATAAACTCTTTTATAGATAACTTATCATCACACATATTCATACACTTTAAGAAAATTTTATAGGAATTTGATGCTACCTCAATTTTAAAATTATTAATTGCATCTTTATCATCATGAGTTTCTCCTAAGCCTAAATATTGTAAGTTATTTTCCTTTACTGTGGGACAATCTGTATTCTTTGTACTATGCCAAAAATGTCGAGTTCGTACTCCATCGGCTTTAGGTCTTATAGATAATGCTGTTTTACAAACTGGACATCTTGGTTCAACTAGGAATTTTCTATCCTTACTATTCTTATCTATAAAAGCAGGGTTCATGATCCATTCATCTAATGTATAATTTTTTTTATGACCTGAATGATATGCTTTGTACATAATCCACCATATTATATTACTATCTTAATATATATGGTAATTTAATTCACAAATATTCCGTTTATAACAATTTTGTTACGAAAAAGTTTACTGGCATCGTAAAATTTGTAAATACAATTATATTATATTTATGTTAGGGAAAAAGTTAAAAAAATAGTCATAAAACTTTTGATAAAAAAGTTTTATGACTACCGAAGAGTGGAATATAAGATTGAAAAATTGGATAGTAATAAATTAAGAATAATTATTGAAAATATTTTAGATTTTCAATTATCGAAAACAAGATTCTCAAATAATAAGCTTTATATTTAATAATATAAAGGTATGATATTAAAAAGCCAAAGGCAATAATTATTTTTAAATTTACATGGTGATAATATATTGATAAGCTGAAAATATATTTTTTCTCTGCGTTTTCTATAAAATTTTAAACTATAAGTTATAGAAAACAAGGATATGTTAGTAAAATCAAAGCATCATATGATTTATATAACATTAATCATAGAGATATCTTGGAGATAACAAGGAGTAATACACTAGATTACCATAATATTAGCACTTGATAAAGCATATAATATAGTGTATTATTAGGATATAGTCAATGATGTAGTAATATGTTAAAGACTAGGGTATAATTTGATTATAAGATATCAAAAAGTTAATAAATATAAATTTGCGTTATTACATTCAATAACTTTTATAGGTTATTGATATGCAAAAGATTTGAATGAAATCTTTTGACAATAAGGGGGCGTACTTGGTTTCGACGGGGGTACGTTGCATTTAGGAAGCGAGTCGAGGGAACCTATGGGCCCGCGTTAAAAAACTATAGGAATAATTATAAACGCAAACGATAATTTAGCACTAGCAGCTTAGTTCTGCTACGTCTTACCTTTGAGTACCGCGGCTTAGGATAGGGCGCCGACAGCGGTGAACCGAGTCTAGGAAAGCTTTGACTTAGAAACGGAATTTATGAAGCTACCAAAACCTAAATCCCGTCAATAGGAGTTAGGAAAAGGGAAATTTAAAGTATTGACTACGCTCGTAGATGCCTAGGTGTTATGGCTTTCGGACAGGGGTTCGACACCCCTCGCCTCCACCATACATAAACAACAATTTTGATACAATGGGAAACCCTTGAATTCAGGGGTTTTCGTTGTTTTTTGGATTAAAGTGCAGTGTGGAAATTGAGCTTTGAGGCACAAAAGTTTGGATTAAATTAAAATAAATGCACACCCCTTATGAATTTTTAACAGGGGGTGTGCATAATTTAGCGATAATAAATTATTCAAAGTTTAAGCAAATAAAGACGTGTCAACCATTTTTGAAAATGTACCCAAATATTTAAAACATTAGCACCAGTTTTACTGGTGCTTTTATATTAATTTCGGCTACTTAATGAAGGCTGAACAAAGTGGCTATAAGATTATTAATCACTTTGAATTTTCTCTAAAACCTTTTCTAAATATCTTTTAGCCGTAGGCTTCTAATTTATCGTCTATTAAAGCTTAAATATCATTTTTTAAAATATATAAGAATCCTTCTATTTATATTAGCGTAGCTAGTGGGTGAGAATTCAGTTCTTTTTATTAATTTAACTTTATTATTTATGACTTCTATTGGCAAGTCTCTTAATCTATTATCAAAGTATATTTTTGGGTCACTTAATAAACCTTTGAAGTTTTTCTTTTTCAAAGATCTAAATGAGTAGGGTTTTAGTGCTCCTATGCTACATCATTCTTCCGATGGGCCTGTTTTTTAGATGCCGTTCAAATGAATCTTGTTTCCAAGGATGACTCATTGGTGGAATATATTTTTTTCTTGGATTTTTAGGCGTAGCCACAAAATCAAAATTCTTTGATGACGGAGCGTGGTCTGGGATCAGCTCTAAAGCATATACATGGTCGTGCACACAAAAGTATAGTTGTTTATCAAAAGCTTGAATTACTATACCGGAGGTTCCTTTATGGTAGTGAACTGTAATTCCGTCCTTATTTGTAGGTATATAGTACTGTTTTTTAAACTTAATACAACTTCCATTATCAATCTTACGTTTGTCTAATACAGCAAGAGTTAAATTGATTTTTTCGGCAGTTGGTTGCTTTTCAAATACAGATTTGATACTATTTATAGGTAATGCAAATTTAGCATTGAATTCTTTTATGTAGGAGTTTAAGAATTCGTTTGCTTGCTCAAGTGTAGTTACCCTAGCTAGTCTCATTTCAACGGTTAGACGCGATTGTAGAGTTTGAAACATTCGTTCAACTCTACCTTTGGCTTGGGCAACACTACTGGTTTGAATCTCAATTCCAAGTTGCTTACAAGCATAACTGAATTGAGTAAAGGTATCCTCTTCAATAGAAGGGGATTTTTTTTGTTTATACTCAAAAACTGTACGTCTATCAGTTAAAAACATATAAGGAATACCATACGTGGTAAGCACTTGGTGCAATACATTGTAATACCCATTTAAGGTTTCTTGTGCATCAAAATAAGCGCCAACAATTGCACCAGTAGCATCATCTACAGCTATGTGTAGTTGAGTTTTCTTATCACCAAACCAAAGATGAACAGAAGCATCCATTTGAAGCATTTCCCCTGCATAAGCACATCGAGGACGTCTAGGGTGAGCATCTTCGATGGCAATTATGGAACTTTGAATTTTAGCAATTTCTTTTATAGAATTAGTTGATTTTTGCAGCTCTTTTAATTCAGCATTGATCCTTTTTTTTGTAACACGCTTCGCCTTAGGGGACAGGATGAAATTCTGCATAAGGATAGAATGAATAGTGCTAGTAGAAACCGTTATATTTTCGTGTTTTTTTAGTAATTCAGAGAAGTGGGTAATATTAGCTTCAGAGTATTTGGTGCAGTATAAATCTGGGATTAACTGCTTTGTATTAGCATCAATAGTGTGTGCGGGCTTTCGCCCACGATTACCATGAATAAAGAATTCCTTTCCACTTTCTTTATACCCCTTAATCATTCTGTTAACATGCCTAACTGAACAATTGAGAACTATAGCTGCTCGCTTTTTATTGCCGTCTGTTTCTATTAGTTTTTTTATAGTAGAGTAATTATCTATTTCTTCCATAGTTAAATTCACCTTTCTCATTATCAGCACCTCATTTCTAGTCATGAGGTTTATTATACAATGTTTTAATATTTGGGACATAATCAAATGTGGTATATTAAGACATTATCATAAATTGATCAGAAAAAACTTCTGCAAAAATAGGATAATAATTGACAACATTAAATGAATATGTTAAAATCGACTTACAAATAAGTTCATACGCGAACGGATGAGGTGAAAAGATGGAATATAAGTGTATTATTAGAAAGATTAATGACATATGTAATGTTTATGACAAATATATCGTAAAGAGAATAAATGAAGAGAGATTGCCAATCTTGATGAATCATATTCCATTATTCTATATTCTTTCAGCAGATGGAACACCATTGATTTTCAATGAAATAGCAAATATTTGGAAGATTTCTAAATCCTCTTTATCAGATATTATTGTAAAGTATGAGAAGCTAGGATTAATTAAAAAGTGCTGTTGTTCTGAAGATAAAAGGAGTGTATACATAAGTTTAACTCCTGAAGCTGCTATTATTAAGGAAAAGCTGCGTGAAATTGAAGATGAAGTTCGCGATTTATTACTAAAGGATTTTGATAAAAATCAGCGAAATACTTTCGAAAATGACATAGATAAAGCTTTGAGCAATATTGAAAAAATCTTGTAAAAGATTTTTTTATCAGAATATAGTTCGTACACGTACGTAACAATTTATAATCTATATCATAAAAGAGATCGTTAAAATGAACAAAACCTTAAGAGCTATAAGCGTATGGATATTAAAACTTACGTGCGCAATATGAAAAAGATAGCATAAATAAAATAAACAATAAGAGGGGTAAAAATATGTTTAATTCTATAAGAAAAAGGTTGATTTTAAATTTTGCATTAATGGCAGTCGTAATAATATTAGTGTCCACTTCCTTTGCAACCTATCAAATGATAACAGGAATACAAAATCAAATGAAATATGATGGAATAACTTTAGCTAATAATATAAAAACAGATATAGAAAATATAGGAATTAGCAATATTGATAAGATACAGTCTTTAGTAAGTGAGGCTTATCAGCATTCAGAAGGAAATCTATATTATATAGGAGTTGTATCTCTAGATAAAATTCTTGTTGCAGGAACTACAAAGGATGCAATTGGTCAAAAAATCGACTCTGCTGAATTGGATAGTGTATTTAAAGGAAATACGGCTTCATTTATGAATGAATGGCAAGGAACACCTGCTTACAATGTAACAGTACCAATAAAGGGAGATAATGCAGTAGTTTCTAGCCTTTCAGTGGGGATTTCAGTAGCAAATATGCAAAAATACATAACTAATGGTATTAAAAAAAGTATTATTGTGGGTATTTTTATATTAATAATTGCTATTATTATAGGCACTATACTAGGAAGAAGAATAGCAAAACCAATAGAGAGTATAAAGAATACTGTAGAAAAAATAGGCAACGGGGATTTAACAGTAGAATATAGTGTTACAAGTAAAGATGAAATAGGAAGGCTTGCTACTGTAAGCAATGAGACGACGAAAAAACTTAGGGAACTTGTACGGAAAATTAAATCTATGTCAGGAAGCTTACATAATTTATCACAAGAGGTTTCAAATGGTGGAGATCGAGTATCAGAATCTAGCGAAGAGATAGCAGCTTCTGTAAGCAGCGTATCACAAGAGGGGATTAAACAAACAGAAGCTTTAGATTATGCAGTTAAACTTTTAGAAGATTTTTCATCAGATCTAAATAATGTAAATATCAAATTAGTGAAATTAGCTGAAGGTGGAGAATATATAAAAAAAGATATAAATAAAGGATCTGAAAGGATAAAAAGTTTATCTAATACTATAGAAGGAATGCAGAATTCTTTTGACATAGTAAGAAATAAAGTAGGAAATTTAGATGAAACAATATCAAAAATTAATTCTATAGTTTACGTTATAAATAGTGTAGCATCTCAAACAAATCTTTTAGCGTTAAATGCATCTATTGAGGCTGCAAGAGCAGGAGAAGCAGGAAGAGGATTTTCAGTAGTAGCCGATGAAATAAGAAAATTAGCAGAGGAGGTTTTAACATCCTCAAAAAATATAACAGAATTAGTAAATAGGGTAATGCAAGAAACACAGGATGTTTCAGGTACCACAGAAATTGCAGCTAAAAGTGTGGAAGAAATCAAGGAGGACGTTGAAGTAGTAATAACTTCTTTTAAGGATGTTATCGATAAAGTAAACAATATTCCAAAAGAAATTAATGTAGTGCATGAGGTCCTTCAAGGAACTATGGAAGGTAGAGATAAAATTTTATTAACAGTGGAAAGTATAGCAGTCAACTCACAGGAAATTTCATCCACGTCAGAAGAGGCTACAGCAGCTACAGAAGAGCAAGCAGCTATAACCAATGAAATGGCAGTAACTGCTAGGAAATTGGTTAAGATGGCCGTTGTACTAGAAAAAAGCGTTTCAAGTTTTAATGTATAATAGCAAAAATAGTATATGGGGAAAATGATATTAATGCAATTGAAGCGCAAATCAAAATAGAAGATAGAATGTAAGAAAAGCTAATACGTAAATTTTGCTTATTTTAAGTATGATTTTATAGAAAGAATAAAAATTATTAAGAAGGAGGAATTTAAATGAGTATTTTCGGAGTAATAAAAGGTACAGAACTAGAAAAAGAAGTAGATAAATATTGGAAGGGTGAGGAGCAGGGAGCCGGTATGTACGCTGCATTAGCCTGCTTAGCCAAGGAAAAAGGGCTTGATGAAGTTTACGAAGTTTTAATGAAAGTTGCTGCAGACGAAGCACGACATGCAGGGGTATATGCGGTACTAAATGGACACGTTAATGAGGATATTTTTGATGTTTTAAGAACCATGGCACCACTTGAAAGTGGTGGCGTTGATAAGCTCAATCAATTTGCTAAGCGTGTACGAGATCTTGGATTAGAAGATGCAGCAAAGCAAATCGAAGCAGCTGCATTGGATGAAGGCCGTCATGGAGAAGTGTTAAAAAAATTAGTTGAAAAATTTTATAAAGGTTAGGAGAAAATATAATGAATGCAATTTTTAATAGAAGAAGTATAAGAAAATATGAGGACAAGCCAGTTGAAAAGGAAAAAATAGATAAACTCTTGCGAGCTGCAATGCAGGCGCCATCAGCTGGAAATCAGCAACCGTGGGAATTTATGGTTGTCCAAGACAAAGAGACATTAAAAAAATTATCTAAAGCAAGTCCTTATTCAAGTATGGTTGCAAGTTCCGCAGTTACATTTGTTCTTTTGGCAAGAAAAGAAGGATTGACATTTCTAGAATGCTTACCACAGGATATGGCAGCAGCTGCAGAGAATCTTCTTCTAGAAACAGTAGAGTTAGGTCTTGGAGGAGTTTGGCTTGGTATTTCACCTGTGCAAGAAAGAATAAAGTATATAAGTGATATGTTTAATTTACCTGAAAATATTGAACCCTTTGCATTAATTCCAGTAGCGTATCCAGATGGGCAGAAGAATGAATTTGTAGATAGATTTGATGAAGCAAGAATTCATTATGAAAATTGGAAATAAATGATTAATCATAGGAGGTTTACAAAATGGAAGATATGATATTGAAAGCATTGGAAAAGATTCGTCCTACATTGCAAAGAGACGGTGGAGATGTAAAATTTGTTGATGTTAGCAATGAAGGAGTTGTCAAAGTTCAGCTTCAGGGAGCATGTGGCAATTGTCCGGGTGCATTAATGACCATTAAAATGTTTATTGAGCAAGTATTAAGGGATGAAGTACCTGGAGTTAAAGAAGTTATAGGGGTATGACATAGAAAAAATAATAAATTGAGGAGTGGGATTTTATGATAAAGGTTATAGCGAAAAACTTTGCTAAAGAAGATAAAATTGAGAGAGTTTTAGAGTTAGCAAAGATATTAGTAGAAACAACAGTAAAAGAAGAAGGCTGTATAAGCTATGAAATGTATCAGGATGAGAAAAATTCAAGTATTCTAATCATGATAGAAGAGTGGGAAACAATTGAAGCTATGAATAATCATATGTCTTCAGAGCATTTTAAAAAAATCGTTCCACAAATGAGTGAATGTATGAATCAAAAGCCTGAACTGAATATTTGCAAAAAAGTGATTTAAGAACTTCCAAATTTTGACGAAAAGTAAGATTTTACGTAATTTAAATATTAATAAAGGAGTGGATAGTAATGGAAAATGAGGTACTTAAAGCAATAAAAAATAGAAAAAGCACAAGAAAATATAAAGAAGAACAAATAAGTGAAGAAGAGCTTCAAATAATACTAGCGGCTGGTATACAAGCACCTAGCGCAAATAATTCACAATCATGGCATTTTACAGCAGTACAGGATAAAGGAATGATTAATTTTATAAGTGATAAATCAAAAGAAGAGATGCTTAAAAGTGATAATGAGGGTATGGTAAAGATGGGCAAAAGTGCGGTGAATATATTTTATGATGCGCCTACTTTGATAATAGTTTCAGGTAGAGAAGAGGATAAGTCATCTTTAGTAAATTGCTGCGCAGCAATAGAAAATATGCTAATAGCTAGTGAAAGCATTAATCTCGGAACAGTATGGGTAGGACTTTCTGGATTTTTCTTTACACTTAGTGATGAAGTTAAAAAATTAAAATTGCCTAATGGATATAAGCCATTTTATGCCATAGCAATAGGATATAAAAGTAATGAAAGTATTTTAGAGCCATCAAAAAGAAATAAAGATGTTATAAATTACATTAGATAAAAAATTAATTTTAAAATAAAGGGAGTGTAATAATGTTAAATTTTAATTATTCAATACCAACAACAATATTTTTTGGAAGAGATAAAATAGATGTACTTGCAGAACAAGTAAAGAATTATGGATCTAAGGTATTACTTGTTTATGGAGGAGGAAGTATAAAGAGAAGTGGCTTATATGGTGAAATTGTAGATATTTTCAATAAAAATGAAATAAGCTTTTTTGAGTTATCAGGTGTAGAGCCTAACCCAAGAATATCAAGTGTAAGAAAAGGAATTGAGATATGCAGAGAAAATAAAATAGACATTATACTTGCTGTAGGCGGCGGAAGTACAATTGACTGTGCAAAAGTTATAGGAGCAGGTTATTACTATGATGGAGATGCGTGGGATATAGTTGTAAATCCAATGAAAATAAATAAGGTACTTCCAATTGCAAGTATACTAACATTGGCTGCCACAGGTTCTGAAATGGATTCAGGAGCAGTAATTACAAATCTGGAAACTAGTGAGAAATTGGCAACGGGTAATGAAGATATGGCTCCAAAATTTTCAATACTAGACCCGACTTATACATTCTCAGTACCTGAAAATCAAATAGCAGCTGGTACAGCGGATATAATGAGTCATATTTTTGAAGTATATTTTAGTAATACTAACACAGCTTACGTGCAAAATAGAATGGCAGAAGCACTTCTTAAAACCTGCATAAATTATGGTAAAAAAGCTATCGCTGAACCTGAAAATTATGAAGCGAGATCAAATTTAATGTGGACCTCAAGTCTTGCTATAAATGGTCTTTTAAGCTATGGAAAAGAAACGGAGTGGAGTGTTCATGGAATGGAGCATGAGTTAAGTGCACTATATGATATTACTCATGGAGTTGGCCTTGCAATTTTAACACCACATTGGATGGAATATGCCTTAAATGATAATACAGTAAACAAATTTGTTGAATATGGGGTTAATGTTTGGGGAATTGATCCTAGTGGTGATAAATATGAAATTGCTCATAATGCAATTAAAAAGACAAGTGAGTATTTTGTTTCAATGGGAATACCTTCTACATTAAGAGAAGTTGGAATTGAAGAAGGCAAATTAGAGGAAATGGCAAGAAAAGCTACTTCACAGGGAAAACTTGGAGATTTCAAACCTTTAGATGCTCAGGATGTGTTAAATATATATATAGCTGCGCTATAATACGAGGTGATTTATATGAATATAGTTCCTTCTTTAGGAAGCGCAAGAAATTATGGTAATACATTGGTACTTCTATACTTATAAGAAAAATGAAGATAGGTCATGCGTTATTAATGATTAAATGAAGGTAAGTTGCCTAATTATGGGCCTGAAACAGTAGAAAGAGTTTTTAGAGAAGTATGTGAATATTTGAATATAGGTGTGGCAGGGGTGTTAGGTGTTTGCACTGGTACGGTTAAAACTAATAAAAACTTAAATTTTAGTAGAGATATGAATTTATAAGATAATTAGACGATCTACATCTGCCAGTAAGACGGATGTAGAGGTTGCCTATTTGGATTCCAAATTTTAAGGAGGTTAAAATGTTATATTTAATTAAACCCCTAAATAAAGGTAAGTTAACTTTAAAAAATAGATTGGTTATGCCGCCTATGGCTACTTCAAAATCTGAAAAAGATGGAAGAGTAGGCAAAGATGTGTTAGATTATTATGATGAAAAATCACAGGGTGGTTATATATCATTGGTTATTATAGAACATAGCTTTATCACACAACAAGGAAAGGCAAGTGAAGGTCAGATTTCTGTGTCGGATGATAGCCTTGTTGAAGACTTGAAAAAAGTATCCAATGTTATTCATAAAAATGGTTCCAAAACAGTAATGCAAATTAATCATGCAGGAAGCGCAGCCAGTAAAACTGTTACAGGATATGAGCCGGTTGGACCTTCTGCGATAGCAAATCCGCGTTTAGGTAATATTCCAAAGGAACTTACTAAAAGAGAAATTAAAGATATAATTGGTGAGTTTAAAGATGCTGCATTGCGTGTAAAGGAAGCTGGCTTTGATGGTGTAGAGATTCATTCTGCCCATGGATATCTTCTAAATCAATTTTTTTCGCCGCTTACGAACAAGAGAACTGATGAATATGGTGGAGATGTGCTAGCCAGAATTAAAATTCATTTGGAAGTTATTAAGGCCGTACGGGATGCCGTGGGTGATGATTTTCCAATCTTACTTCGATTGGGGGCTTCTGACTATACAGAGGGCGGGAGTACAATTGAAGACAGCAAAATCGCAGCATTAGAATTTGAAAAAGCAGGAGTAGACATTCTTGATATATCTGGCGGATTTTGTGGTTACATTATTCCCGGGCGTACTGGTCAAGGGTATTTTTCAGCATTGACTGAAGCTATCAAGGGAGTTGTCTCAGTGCCGGTTATATTGACTGGTGGAATTACTGATGTTAACGCTGCTGAAAAACTCCTCTCTGAAAATAAAGCTGATCTTATTGGTGTTGCTCGACCTATATACAAAGATTCTAAGTGGGCGAAAAAAGCTATTGAAAGCCTTAAATAAATATTTCAAAAGAACGTTCAGACTTAGAGAGTAAGAAGTGAATAAAAAATTATAAAATGATAGGGGTGTAATTATGGAATTAATTGAAACAATTCAGTCAAGAAGAAGTATAAGAAAATTTAAAACTGATCCTATTCCAGAAAAGTATATAACTGAGCTCATTGAATCAGGAAGGCTAGCACCATCAGGTAGCAACTTACAATCTACTCGCTATGTAATAATAAAAAGCCAGGAGGCAAGAGCTAAATTTGCTGAATGTACTCCTTTGCCTTTTGTAACACAAGCACCATTGATTATCGCATGCTGTATAGACAAACAAGTTTTAGATACAGCCGAGAAACGATCTAAGGAATTAATGCAATCCAATGCGTTTGCAGATACCCCACTTGAAAATATGAATAGAGATTCAAAGGATTATAATAAAAGAAGACGAGAGATGGACGCAGAAAGCTTAAAATCATATTTAAGTTTAAATGCAGCAATAGCTTTGGAGCATATTGCATTAAGAGCAGTTGACTTGGGGCTTGGAAGTTGCTGGATAATGATGTTTGATCGTGAAAAAGCAAAAAGAATTCTTGAACTTGATGAGAGATATGAGATAGTAGCATTATTACCTATAGGATATCCTGATCAAAATCCTTCCCAAAGACCACGACTTGAATTAAATGAATTGATAATTGAAACAATATAATTAATTTAATAATTAGGAGGGGGTTATTGTGTTATATAGAAAGTTTGGAAAAACAAATGAGATGGTTTCAACTCTTGGATTTGGCTGCATGAGATTGCCTATCATTGGTGAAGGAGATCCCACAAAAATTGATGAAGATAAGGCCATAAGATTAATACGTCATGCAATTGATGAAGGGGTTAACTATATAGATACTGCTTATCCTTATCATGGTACTGGAATGGGACAAGGAGGAGCAAGTGAACCTTTAGTAGGCAAAGCTTTAAAAGATGGCTATAGAAAGAAAGTAAAGATAGCTACAAAACTTCCAAGTTGGCTTATAAAAACAAGAGAAGATATGGATAAGTATTTAAATGAGCAATTACAAAGACTTAACACAAACACAATAGATTTTTATTTGGTGCATGCAATTGATAGAACAACTTGGCCTAAATTAAAGGAAGCTAGTATTAATGAATTTCTAAATGAAGCGATAAAAGATGGAAGAATTAAGTATGCAGGATTTTCATTTCACAACAAAATCGATTTGTTTAAAGAGATAGTAGACTATTATGATTGGTCATTTTGTCAAATCCAATATAATTATTTAGATGAAAACTATCAAGCTGGAACAGAAGGATTAAAGTACGCAGCAAATAAAGGTCTGGGAGTTACAATAATGGAACCGCTTAGGGGTGGTAAACTTGTTAATGTTCCAGATGACGTAAAAGATATTTTTGATCAAGCTAAAGTTAAAAGAACACCTGCGGAATGGGCATTTAGATGGATATTAAATCACCCTGAAGTATCAGTTGTTTTAAGCGGTATGAATGAAATGGAACAGGTTTCAGAGAACATAAAAATAGCAAGTGAAGCTAAAGTAAATGCATTAACTGAAAAGGAAATTGAACTCATTGAGGAAGCTAAAGGTATTTTTAAAGAAAAGATCAAAGTAAATTGTACGGCTTGTGAGTATTGTATGCCGTGTCCTCAAGGAGTAAATATACCCCGCAATTTTAGCTGTTACAATGATTATTATATGTTTGGAAAATCGGATATGTATAATTTCCTGAAGCCAGAGCAAAGGGCATCGAATTGTATTGAATGTGGAAAATGTGAAAAACATTGTCCACAAGGTATTTCTATTCGTGAAGAATTGAAGAATGTTAAAGGGATGTTTGAATAAAAACTAACGCAAATATTTTAGCATAGAAAAAGAATTTATCATGAATAGTTTATAAATTAAATGTATGTAAAGCCTAAGCGATTAGTTTGGATATAAACATTAGATATGTATGCCCAAAAATTTATAAGCTTTAACAAGTAAAAAATATGAGTTTTTATGGAGGTAATATGAAAAATTTATTTGATAACACAACTTTAAGTACTATGAATATAAAAAATAGATTCTTTAGATCTGCTACATGGGAAGCCATGGCGGATGATAAAGGCCATATGACAGAGAAACTTTATAATGTATATGAAAATCTTGCTAAAGGTGGAGTAGGTACTATAATCACAGGCTATGCCTTTGTTACAGAGGATGAACAGCCCAATCCCGGGATGATGGGGATTTATAATGATTCATTTATTGAAGAATACAAAGAGTTTACTGATAAAATCCATAAGTTAAATACAAACATAATATTACAAATTGCATATGGCGGTTCCCAAACTGACTTTAATGTAGGCGAAAGAGTCATATTGGGGCCATCAGCCGTACCACATTGCTTCTATGGTGTTACTCCTAAGGCAGCTACAAAGGAAGAAATAAAAACTCTTGTTGAAAGTTTTGCAGACGCTTCTCTAAGAGCTAAAAAATCAGGATTCGATGGAGTGGAATTTCATGCTGCCCATGGATACATTTACAGTCAGTTCTTAAGCCCTCACTACAATAAAAGAACGGATGAGTATGGTGGGAATATTGAAAACAGGGCAAGAATCATCTTTGAAACCCTGGCAGCTGTAAGAGAAAAAGTTGGGAAGGACTTCCCTGTGCTAATTAAAATTAATTGCTCGGATTTTATAGAAGATGGCTTCACTTTTGAAGAGTGCAAATATGTGTGCAAAAGATTAGATGAACTTGGCATTGATGCCATAGAAATCAGTGGGGTTGTAGGAGCTAAAACAGAGGATAGGAGTGTAAGAGAAAAGGGTCTTAAATATTTAGAAGACGACTCATATTTTAGGAAATATGCTGCAGAGATAGCAGATGAATTAAATGTGCCTATCATTTTAGTTGGTGGCAATAGATCACTTAACTTAATGGAAGATATATTGATCAATTCTAAAATTCAATATTTTTCACTATCTAGACCATTTTTGCGAGAACCCAATTTAATAAATAGATGGGGTGGAGAAGATAGTAGCAAGGCAAAGTGTATTTCTTGTGGCAAATGCAGAGATGTTCAAGGGAATTCATGTATATTTAACAGGAATAAATGAATGGATTAATATAGACACATGTTATATTAAACAGTAAGACTTATTTAGAATATAAATATTAGATTTATTTAGCTTGCAAACTTACATTAAAGTGCATACTATTTTATATTCAATAGTGTGTTATGAAAAAATCTAAAGAAACTAAAACCAAAGAATTTAATAAAGGTCCATTTTAACTTCTAGGTAAAGATTGGATGCTTATTACAGCAGAGAAAGGTAATAAGGTAAATAATATGATCGCTGCTAAGGGCGGTTTTGGGGTTATGTTTAGTAAAAATGTAGGTTATATTGCAATAAGATCTGAACGTTATACTAAAGAATTCGTGGATAATTCAGATATATTTTCTTTAATATTTTTCGATAAAAATTTCTTGAGTGAAATTAGAAAGAAGGATAAAATGGTGCTAATGGATAAATTGATTTATAAAACAATACTTAAAAGTTTATTTTATGACACTTTTGAAATCATATTTTGGGACGGAGAAGTAAAGAAGTACGGTGAAGGTGAGAGTAAATTTAAATTAATTTTAAATGAGCCTATTGCTAAAGCTGATATTGTTAATGATCCTTCTATGGCCTTTGGAGAAGCATACATGTCTAAAAAATTAGAGATACAAGGAAACATACAAGACGTTATTGAATCATTATATAATAACAAGGAAAGTTTTTTAAGTAATAGTAGTAAGTATGAGAATTTAGTTAAGAAATTAATGCATAGTGTTAAAAATAACAAAGATAATATTCAACATCATTATGATATAGGAAATGATTTCTACAAATTGTGGTTAGATGATTCAATGACGTATTCATGCGGATACTTTAAGTCCCCTGGGGATTCTTTAAATACAGCTCAAGAGAATAAGGTAGAGACCATATCTTAAAAAAATTATCGTTGAGTGAAGGAGATACATTACTCGATATTGGTTGTGGATGGGGAGAGTTAATCATCGCCGCTGCAAAAAAGTACAAAGTAAAAGCTGTGGGAATAACTTTAAGCTTGGAGCAGTTCAAAAAAGTAAATGAAAGAATAAAACTTGAAGGATTAAATGATCTTGTTGAAGTTCAGCTTCTAGATTATAGAGAAATTAAAAACAGAAAATTTGATAGGATAGTTAGTGTAGGAATGCTTGAACATGTTGGAAAAGAAAATATTAAAGATTATTTTGCTACTGTAAATGCATTATTAAATGATAAAGGTGTATCTTTAGTTCATTCCATAGCAGGAATAGATGAAGGCGGAACAAATACTTGGATAGATAAGTATATTTTCCCGGGTGGATACCTGCCTGTACTTAATGAATTAGTAACTAATATTGCAAATGAAAAGTTTGATATAATTGATTTAGAGAGTTTGAGAATGCATTATGGAAGAACATTAGAATACTGGGCAGCAAATTTCAAAAAAGCACTACCAGAAATAAGAAAAACTAAGGATGAAACTTTTATAAGAATGTGGAGACTATATTTAAATGCTTGTGCAGCATCATTTAATTGCGGAAATATTACTATATACCAAATTTTATTCACTAAAAATGCAAATAATGATTTACCATGGACTAGGGAATATATGTACAAATGATACTGTAAATAATTTTGTGTAAGCAATATAAAGTGTACTCTTTCTGTGCAATAATTGTGATAAGATTTTGTCTGAAAATTGTAAGAAAGAGTACTCCTATTTATAGAGTTTTCCAGATATACTAACCATTGCAAAAAAATATTTCCTCTACTATAAACGAGCGAATTTGAATACATAATTTCCTATAATAAATTCAAATGAGCTACCCTAGGATATTTTTAAGGTTTCAAAAATAGCTTCAAGAGAGTTTCCTATGGAAACTTGATTAAAAATCCAAGATACTTTCTTTTTTTTTAGCCTGATTCCTTGCAATTTTAAGTCCACTGATAAACTTCAATGTACTATCACTTACTTCTAATTCACAGTACACATAAGTCATCATTAGTAGCAAGAAGTATCTTTTTATGCTGCGACTACTTCTAACTTGATAATGGTTTAATCCAAGGTGCTTTTTAGTTTCTCTAAAAAATGTTTTTATTGGCCACCTGTGCTTATAGTGATTTAATAGTTCCTCTGTAGTGAGAGATGTATCTAGGGTTATAAATGCCACTAAGCAAACATCCTTAAAAAGAGCTTCTTTCGGACAACAAAGAGCAATTAAAGAGTTTTTGATATCATTAAGCGTTCCACTATATGTGTATACATAATACTCATTATTGCCAACTTTGACCAGCCTGGCATCGTCCTTAGTTAATGTATTAATCATACGGTTAAGCTTAATTCCAAGCATTTCATGACCTGGTGGATATATTACCCTATTTGTTCTTAATCCTCCAACATAGGCGTAGCCTACATCTTTAGAAAAATCAAATGAAGAACGTGAATTTAAATCAATAATTGGATTTGTTCCATAATGCATGCATAAAAGATAAAAAGCAGTAGCATCATATGCGGAATCTAAGACTACAGAATAGAAATTATTTCAGGGTATAAATCTACAAGTTCTTTAAGTTAATAAACACCAGTAGCAGGTGTATTTGTCAAGTGAAAACTCCCCCATATTCTAACCCAAAACTCCCCCACTAAAAATTATAAAAAAATAATGTTTTCTCTTAATAATTATATAGTGGAGGAAAAACTTAT
>NZ_JAIZZN010000012.1 GCF_020443565.1 Clostridium sp. CS001 | reverse complement strand
AAAAGCCGTAGGCAGTTTAGAACTTATATAAAAGCTATCTACGATTTTTTTTAATATTCTTGCTGCAACTTTTCTTGTCCTGAATGCTGCAAACTGAGATGTCCTATAACACTTGTATATTCTTTCATAAACATTATCGCTATGATAAAGCAAACAATTTATGATAGCTTTATGAATCGAATATATGTGATAAAAGAAGGCATTGACATAATTTCAATGAAAGAAAAACAAATTGGAAAATTAAAAGTAATTAAGATTGAATTTGTACCTAATGCTGAATCCATTAATTCTATGAATAAATGGATTATGAGGATAGAAAAAAAGGATGGAAATGTTATGCATGGTCAAATATTTACAAAACAAACGAAGTTCAATAAAGAAAATTTTACAATTACTGCAAAAGCAATTGTGTACATTTTACTTTAGATTACTCAGTATTATTATACTACGATATCCATCTAAAATAGATGAATAAAAAGTTAAGGGTTGAATAAAAAGTCATAAGACACCTAGAGATTTAGATTATAATTTGAAATAGTAGCGGAAATGTTATTATAGAATTACCTATAATAAGTGTAATGAACAACTTCTATTTTCTAATTATGTAATATATGAATAAGTCTAAATTAATTAAGTTTTGAAATGATGGCAATATTTCTACGAAAGGGATGATTTAATATGCCAATATGTCCTCAATGCTCAAGTATATTGGAAGTTGTAAATAACAATATTTATGAATGTCCTAATTGTGGATTCATGATGAGAATTGATAAATTTAAAAGTAAATATGAAAATAATAAAAAAAGTTGGTTTATAAAAATTTGTGAGGATGATGAACTATGGTTTAAACCAGCATTTAGCGAATATCCATCTATTATTGCTCACGAATATTATAGAATTTATTGTATGTTAAAAGAAGGACACACCTACGGAGCAATTCTTCAGATAAAAGATCTTCTAGAAGTATTGCTAAAGTTTCCGACGCTAATGGCTATGAGTGTTATATATAATAGAAAAGAAAAATCTATACAAGAAATAGAGTTAATAGCATTGTCTTTTCAAAAAATTCTTGGACTTGGAGATTGGAGAAATTTAACTAATATAATATATAAAGAAAACTTAATCAATGATAGTGTTATATTACCGATATTGAAAAGCATTAGGGATATTTATTTTAATCAGAAGATAGATATCGTTAAATGGAGAAATGAAACTATTGGGCATGGTGCTCTAAAGTTTGATTCGGATATTGAATTTCAGAATGAAGTTATTAATCTTATAAAAATTATAAAAAGGCACTTTAACGTATGTAATCATTTATACTTGAAGTTGAACTTCTGTATGGAAATGAGTAGTAGTAATATAGAACTTAGAGGAATAGAGTTAGCAAAGAACCTTTCTGTTGATGGTATGCTATATTTTGAAGATGAAATGTCCTTAAACAAAATTCATCCATTTATTTTGGTAGATAACGGTGAAATATTCTTCTTCGATACATATATTGAAAAAAAGAAAAAAGTATCCATATTAAATTATATAAATGGAATTAAAAAAGATATTGTAAATGGCAATATGATTCGATATTACCATTCACTTTATAAGGAAAGTATTGAGATTTTAAAAAGTAATGGAAATATAAAAATTATAGAACAAAACACTGAAAGTCCGGAAGAAGAAAGTTATCTAGCAGAAAGCGAAAGAGTTTTAAATGAAATACAGCATATTAATGATTATAAAAATCCTATGTATATTGAAGAATGGTTGAGAAGTAGATTGTTAAATACTAACAAAGGGATTTTCTTACTTCAGATGGAAAGAGGTATGGGTAAAACTACATTTTCAAAAGCCTTAGATGAAAATGGCTATAATAAAATTGAAATTGATGATTTTACAGTTAGAAGTTATTATATGAATGACTCATACCTTTCAGATTATGGTTATTTTTATACAGGATTAAGTGATTTATTTAGGACCAATAGCGAAGGAAAGGTTATCATTAAGGAAAAAAATATTAAAATGTTATCCGGAAAACCAGCTGAAATGAAAAAAAAATTTGGTGAGCTACTTTCTGATTATAGAGACAAGTATAAAAAGTATTTTGGTAAAGATAAGTTATTGCTAATTATTGATGGAATAGACGAGATGCCAAATAAAGATAATGATTCAATATTAAAAATTATTCCTCATGATGAAGAGTTAGATGAAGGAATTTATATATTGTTAACATGTCGAACTGACAAGGAGTTACCTCCACACATACTTCAATCAGTTAAAGAATACAATATTCCAGAAGAAAATCAGATTGTCTACGATAGATTTAATGCTGAAAATATAGAGATACTAAAAGAGTATATAATTGAAGAGTTAAAGTTTCAAGAAGAAGAGAAAATTCAAGTTATTCTGGAAAAAGCTGATTACAGATTTTTATATTTGAGTATTTTAAAAGTGATTATGCAAAATTCAGATGATGAATTACTCGAGTTATTACCTAAAGGAGCTAAAATATTTGAAATCTTTTTAAAAAAACTTAACCTGCATTTGGGAGATAAATATTTTAAAGGGTTTCAACAAGTATTGGCAATTGTAGCATTTGCTGACGAGCCCCTTACATTAAAAGAAATTGTTTATCTTTACGGTGATGATAGAATAACGTTTAAAGTTCTTTCTTATCTTTACCAAATTCAAAGTTTGTTAAAAAGTGAAAGAAGTTATCGTGGAAATCTACTATCAATATCACATATAGAATTAAAAGATTTTATACAGGAAAAGTTAAAAACTACAATTGAACAGCTCGTAGAAGGATGGATAGTGAAGCTATCAAATTATAAGTTTGATGAGAATGAATCAATTAATGATGGAGAACTGTATCTAATTTCAAATATACTGAGCTATTTTGATAAAGGAATTGATGTAGACTTTTCATCTATTCTAAATGAAAATTTCTGCAAAATTCTTATTGATGAGGGTATAAAACTCGATCATAGTAGCTTTAATGAACACAATAGAAAGCGTTATTTTAAAATTTATTCTGAGCTTATAAAGATTCAGAAATTGTTATCAGGTGAAATAGATTACTTTAAGACACTTTACTTTGAAGCTTTTGGAAATTCAAAGTTGGGAGATTCATTATTTGAAAATATTGAAACTGAATATGAGATTGCAATTGAAAAATACAATATGGCAATTAATTGTAGAAAAGAAATGTTTAAAATTTTTTCTAATATTACGTTTGAAGAGTTTTTAGAAGATGAAGATACTTTAGAGAATTCTAATGAATTACTTATTTACTTAATAAAAGAGATAGCAGAAGAGTATGTAAATATAGGTAGAGTTTATTATAGAGTATCCGATTACGGAAAAGCTGAGGAATATTATGACAAGGCAATTAAGATTTATAATAGATACATTGATGATAGCGATAAACATGATAATTGGATGTTTTCCAATGTTCTTCTTGAGATTTCCAGAGTTTATTGCTATACCCGAAAATATGATAAAGCATTAGAAACCGCGGAAACGACGTTAGAAATTCAATATAAACTATTACAGGAAGATAAAGAATTTGTAAGCATGATTGCAAGAACTGAAGAGTGTATTGGTAGTATATATTATAATATGGGAAAAGTAGATATTGCTCTAAAAAATCTAAACGAAGCATTGAATAGACTTGAGGAAGTAACTGGGGTTAATCAAAGTGTGAATTACTCATTTATTATACATATTGCCACTGAAATTGGAACAATTTATTCTATGGAAAAAAAGTTTGAAAGTTCAGTTCCTTATTTTAGTAAAGCAATTGAATTATGCGATAACATAGAAAATGCTGGCATAGTATATGAAAAAATGAGTTGTTTAAATGCTCATAAAGGAATAGGTCTAGCCTATCTTGATTTAGGAATGAATTATAAAGCTATTAAACATTTAAAAAAAGCTTTATATTTAAGTGAGAATGATATTATTTTAATTAAATCAAGTCATTATGCATATACAATAAACAAATGTGAAATATATATGGGACTTGCTGATAGTTATTATTTAATTAAAAACTATCGAGAGTGCTTAAAATACTATTTAGAGTATTTTATGATGGTATTAGAGGATTGGCCTAAAGATCATAGAATTAGCACGCATGATTTACACGTATCATTTGAACGTATATGTAGTGCATATTTAAACCTTAAAAATATAAAAGAAGCTAGAATTCAATATGAAAGGTTTGAAAAAATAGACAATTTGTTAAATTGTAACAAAACAGATTTAACGATGAATGAGCTTAGGGTTATTCTTGGAGATATTGAAAATCACGAAGTAATTAAAGAAAGAAAACAAATAGAAAGCAATTTCCCTTATGGTTATTTTATTATTGATATAAATACTCATGCTGTAAGAGAATGCATTAATGCAGTGAAGCCTTTAGAGTCTAGGTACTCTGATAGCAAAAAAACATATTCAATTAAATTTGACACTAAGATTTGTAGTGCTTGTAAATTAAAGGATTGTCCTTCCAAAAAGAAAAAAGGGATAGTTAAATTTAGTAAAAAGGCTTGGGAAAAGAACAATAAAGTTGAAGCATAAATAGTAAACGGAATACAATAAAAATAAATAAAGCATTGAAATATTATAAGTTACCTGAAAAGTTATTATTTTGAGTATTGATAATATTATGAGTATACAATTTTTAATTATTCATAGAATTAGAAGCAACAATCCAAGTGTTAAAGTATACAAAATTCAAAAAATTCAGTAACATAGATGTTTTCGGGTATGTAAATATATGTATATTTATAAAGTAAAGAATTGGATTATCCCAATTCTTTACTTTAGTTATCGCTATTTTCTATAACAATTACATCGCCACAGTTATGCTTGTTTACCGTTTCTTCTATATAATTAAGAACTTCTTCATTTGCTCGAGTTCTTAAACCTGCATCTCGCATAACTTTAGCAATACTTATATTAACACCATTATCAGCCATTTCCTTCATAACGTAATTCACCCTGCGTTTTTGATAATCGGGGATTGTTTCACATACTTTATTTAAAATCTCAGAACATCTAGGAAGTTTTTTTCTGTTTTGATGCAAATTATAATATCCAATATATTTTTGTAAAACAGTAATGGTTAATCTTTCATAAAGTGGTTTTTCAGCTTTAATTTTACTTATTGCCTTTAATAAATCTCTTGCTATTAATTCATCTTTATTTAACCAATACTTATTAAGTCTTTCTTCTTTTGAAACAGTTATATGTCCCTCAACAAATTTTATATTATTAAATATCCACTCATTATCATTTTCAGACAAGTAATTATAGGCCTTTGGGTTAAATCTACGCATATCTAATCTAGTAGCAGTAGGGGTATCTTTTATGAAACTTATGAATTCATTTTTATACTGCTCTATTAATAGAATATCAGGCTCATTAGTTAATTCCATTTCAGGGGTTTTCACTAAATTAGGATGCTTGTATTCATTAGCCCAAGTTCTAAGGCTTTCAATGTTGCAGCCTATTATCTTAGACATTTTTCTAAGACTAAAACCTTTATCTACACATTCTTTTAATTTATCATGACATAGATGACCATAATGCTTAACATAGGTCTTGTTATATATATCATTATCATTCTTATCTGGTCCTCTACTGGAATATTTAAAGCCACAATGTTCGCATATAAAAGTAGCCAGTGGATAACCATGTGATTCATTTATTTGCATTACATCCTTTATTACAAGCTTATTGTAATTAGAGCAGACTATATTTAAACAAGGATAAGGTCCTTCTTTAAATACCCTATATTCTTTATTATAATTATAAAATTCTTTAAAACTACCAAACAAATATCTTATAACTAAAATAAACTTTAAAGGATCTCCTACAGGTTTCTTTCTAGTAGTAGTATGCCTAATCCAACTATCATTTTCATCTACATCGAAATTATATCCAATATAATCTAAAAATTCTTCAGTATAATATTTTTTGAAGTCTTTACTAAATTGTTGCTGTAATGTTACACCATTAACTGTTACATATCCTTTTTCAGCAATTCTATTTGATATCTTATTTTTGGTGATTTCAATACTCCAGTTGTCTAAGTTTGCAGTAAATATAGTATTTATATCCTCAGCGATATCCAAGAATCTTTCTTTGAATTCTCCGCGGATAGCTATCTCTTTTGAATTACTTAAAACTGTATAGTAATCATCATATCTTCTTGGTATTTTATACGGGAATATATTATACTCATACAAAGGAACTTTATGTTTATAACACATTCTGTTTAATTCAATCTCATGTTGCCGTCTATAATAAGGCTCCCCATAAATATTAAAATCTTCTTTAATACATTCTTTACATACTCTTATGTATGTTTTTGTTTTAGTAATATCGCTTATTCTAAGGCATTTATTAATTTTATCAGCATAATCACCTTTGAAATATGCTAAAGCCTTTTCCTGCTTTTCTGTTGTTAAAAAAGGCATAAAAAGAGGATAGATAGTATTATTGTTAAGAAAAGATTCAGAAGTAAAGTTTGAATGTTTCTGGTATACTAAAATCAATGCAGACCGGCCTTTAAAAAACCAAGCATAAAATGGAAAAATCCATTGCCAGCACCCTCAAAATATACTATCCTTTTTAGTGACGAAACTGAAAAGGAGAACGAGGAGATGCTAACAATGGAACACATATATCGTATCAGACATTTGAGGAAATTTGAAGGAAAAAGTTTAAGAAAAATTGCTGAAATTACTGGGCATGATTTTTCTACAGTAAAAAGATATGTTGATAAAGAAGATTTTAATCTCGGAATGCCCATAAAACAAAAGCGTGAGGGCAAATTATCACCTTACAGAGATATTGTCTTGAAATGGCTCACTGATGATAAGAATGCTCCGCACAAACAACAGCATACAGCAAAAAGAATACATGATCGATTAGAAGAACTTTATCCAAACGAGTTTGATGCTCATGAAAGATCAGTAAGAAAATTCGTTGCAAAGCTACGAAAGGAATTGGTCATGGTTACCGATGGATTTCTACCACTAGAGCATCCGCCAGGTGAAGCTCAGGTTGATTTTGGAGAAGCTCGTTTTATTGAAAATGGTATTACATATGATGGCAATTATCTTAATATTTCTTATCCACATAGCAATGGTGGATATATGCAACTCTTTAAAAGTCAAAATCAAGAATGTCTATTAGAAGGTATGAAAGCAATATTTGAACATGTTGGTGGTGTTCCAATAGCTATATGGTTTGACAATATGTCTACAGCAGTTAAGAAAGTTAAAGAATATGGAAAACGTGATTTAACAGATGGATTTATAAGATTTATGATGCACTATGGCTTTCAAAGTAATTTTTGCAATCCAAATAGTGGTAATGAGAAAGGGTCCGTTGAAGCAAAGGTGGGATACCACCGCCGAAATCTCTTAGTGCCAGTTCCGGAATTTAAGAGTCTAAAAGAATTCAATAAGGAACTTCTTGAAAAATGTGATAAGGACATGAATAGAATGCATTATAAAGGCCATGGGCTTATCAAAGATTTGTTTGAAGAAGATATCATAGAATTCTTTAAACTTCCGGATGCTCCATTTGAGGTGTATTTGCATCACTTTGCAAAGGCAGACAATTATGGTAAAGCGAAGTTTGATGGAAGACTTTATTCAACATCTCCCAATATGGCAGGCCAACAAGTTATGTTTAAAGTTGGAGCCGATGATATTGATGTGTTAGATTATAACAGTAAACTTATAGTTACTCATAGTAGGCTATATGGAGAGGAAAAAGAATCGATGATTTGGGTTCCTTATTTAGAACTTATGTCTAACCGGCCTACGGCCCTAAAATACACAGGACTCTTTAATCAATTACCTACAACCATTAAAGAATATATGAATCAATGTGATTATGTAACCAAAAAGCAAGCACTTAAATTACTTACCAGAATGACAGCAAATACAAATATAGATTCCGCAATAGCAGCATTTGAAGAAAGCATTAACTGTGGGACAAGTGATGTAGATAGTATTTTGGCTACCTATTGCCGATTAACGACCGGCCCTTTACCGGAAGTAGATATTTGTCTTTCCGAAACAGTACCAAAACTTGAGAAGTACACTCCTGACATAACTGTTTATGATAAATTAATGGTTGCAGGAGGACTAAATCAATGAACTCAGATGTATTAATAAAACATTATTGCAAAGAACTTAGACTAGGAACTAGTTTTTACGAAAACTATGCGGAAATTCAAGCAACGGATTTTGGGGACTTCTTAGCACAAATATTAAAACGTGAAGCTGAAAATAGAGAAGTAGTTAGAAGAAATAGAAACCTTAAATCAGCTGGATTTGATGTTATTAAAACCTTTGAAGATTATATTTTTAAAGATATTCAAGTTCCTCAAGCAATTGATATTGATGATTTAAAAACCGGAGGTTTTATTGATAAGCTAGAAAATTTAGTATTATATGGCCCTGTTGGAACTGGGAAAAGTCACATGGCCACTGCCATAGGCGTAGCTGCTTGTTCTAGAGGAAAAAGAGTAAAGTTCTTTCGCACAGCAGCACTAGTTAATCAATTGAGCGAAGCAAAAGCTAAAGGAGAATTGAAACGATTTATGCGTCAGATAGAGAAAGTTGACCTGTTGATTTGTGATGAGTGGGGGTACGTCCCTTTTGAAAAAGAGGGAGCACAGCTACTATTTCAAGTAATCTCGGAATGTTATGAAAAACGAAGTGTAATTATCACCACTAACTTAGAATTTAGCAAATGGAATGGTATTTTTTATGATGAAAAGCTTACCAGCGCTATCATTGATCGACTAGTTCATCACAGCCATTTATTAGTTTTTAGTGGGCCAAGCTACCGCTTAACACACTCAACCATGAATACCCAATAATGGAAATAGGGTGCTGGAAAAATTAAGTTCCGCAATGCATGGTTTTTAGCTTGCCAAAAACAGTTTGAAGGAAGATTATTGCATAGATAATCAAAAGAACCTTGGAAGTTTAATCTTCCAACTTCAAATTTTCTATTAAAAAGCATTATTCCCATAACTTCAAAATTAGGTGGTTGCATAGCAAATTGAAGCCTTGAAAAAATACTATAGGTTGACTCCTCATCTCTTATTTGAGGAAAATAGGAAAGCATATTTACACCGCCTTAATTTATGAACTCTATAGGAGATTTAATATAGCCCATCTCGTGAAGCACCATATATACATCTTTTTTCTCTTTTTTACCATTATCAAATGCACTGCGCAAGTCATCTTTTTTATAAGAAGCAATATTTTTGATTTTTTGTTGCTTTTGTAGATTCTGTGATTCATTCATTAATTTATTCCTAAACTTCTCCATAAACAATACTTGTGCATCCTGTTCAATCTCTAAATATGATTTAGTTATATCAACATTCTTTAATGTTTCATGTAATGCCTTTTTTAATAAGTCAGTCTCTCCAGAGGCCATCTTTTGCATTTTATTAAGCAATTCTAAATATAAATCCTCTTTCCGATTTTCTAGTACCATCTTATCTAAAGCGAAGGTTTGTTTTATAATTTCTTCTTTTTCTGATAATCTAGCAAGATCCCTTAATTTTTCTGTTGCATCAGGTATTAAGATATCTTCATATTGAGCCATCAGTTCAATATCACCGCTTTTTATTGCGTCTCTCATTTTCTTAGTAAGAGCAAGATCCTTTTTGGAAGTTTCATTGATTGTTTGTTCATCTATTTTTTCATGGCCATTATAAATCGAATTAGCTTGAGTGAATGTAAAAAGTTTAACTGCAAAGTCTACAATGCCCTGGGAGTGTTCATAAAACAAATCAATTAGCTTATCTGATAAAGGAACTTTCTCTTGAGTCCACTGATATTGCCATAGGGCTGTCATAAAGGTATTCCATTCACTCTTATCGGTTATCCTATCCCAAAGCATAAACCCATTACCACCTATCCTTCTTGGCCCTCTAATGTTATCCTGTAGAACCTGATAGGCTTTATTTGTGCCAATTACAAGTATAGGAACTTGGATAGTATTTATTATCTCAACCAGGAAATCTAAAAGTTCTTTAGTTTTCGATTGGGTTCTTGCAAGATGCTGTATTTCATCTATTACAATAAGACCAATGTTTTCATTAATAGCAGCATTAGGCATATTTTGAACCATAGTTCCACGTCTTTCCCCACCCCAATTTTTAAAATACTGAGCATTATCTATAATTTCATCAAGTTTGTTGAATAGGGCATTACATAGAGATTTTATGGTTCCATCTGTAGGACATTCTAATTTAATATAAACTATTTGATTCTCTATTAATGAATAGCCTTTATATTCAGTATGCTGTACAAATTGAGGAAAGAGATTAAGTATTTTGTTAGTTGAAACAGTCTTTCCACCACCACTAATACCAAATATGCATAAGCCACTGGAGGTAGTATATATATCCTCAATCATATCTTCATCTATATAAAAATTACTAATATCAATATTATGATTAAAGTATTTTCGTCGTATATTACATTTCCTTCTGACATTCTCAGGGTTAAAAGGGTTTTTATCTTTGTAACCATCTGTAAGTGCCATGTAGATTTTATTATATAGCTCAACATGTTTATTATTAGGCATAAAAAATTGTTTTAACCTACTTAGAATTTGTATTCTTTGACTTTTTGATAATGTCCTTTCATCATCACTATACTTAATAGGTGAATATAGCTTCCTATATAGTTCAGTGGGCTCAAGGAGTGGAGGTAGAGCCTCTATAAAAGGATTACCATCATAATCAGGTAGAGAGGGAGTAGTGTATATTGCATTCATCCTACGTTTATATTCAGTCAAAATTTATCTACCTCCATTATTTATTATACTTATCTGCAAACACAATACTTTGCAATAAAGCATTCATTTCATCCTTATGCTTTTGTTCATGTTCTTCATATGACAATTCACCATTATCTGAAGGCAGTTTTTTATATTTATCTAACTCCACAACAGGGGTTTCATTACTTTGAATTTGAGGAGCAAGATCAAAGTATTCCTCTTTACGCATAATTGTTCTTTCAAGTCTTTTATTTAGAGGTATATTTTTTATCTTACCTTTTGATAATGGGGATAAGACTTTTGCTTGTTTTACAGCATTATCAATTATATCCTTCATCTGATGATGGGAATTTATTTGTACTGAGATATTTTCAGTATTATTTAATTTCTTTAATTTAGACTCAGTACTTCTTATCTTAACTAATTCATCAAGGGATATATCTTTATAATCTTTAAGACTTTTTTGAAGCATATTGCAGGTTTCAAATTGCATCGTTTTTTTGTCATAGACGTATATTTTATTAAGATTCCTTGGATCATAGGCAATATCAACACTTCTAGGTGCATTTGAAACTCTTAAGAACCAATTCTCACGTATTCCAGTTTCACATGAATAATATAGCCGTTTAAAACAAATGCCACCCCTTTGAACCGATGCCTTATCCTTTGGCATTAGTGCAAGCATCATTTTTTCTTTGGGTATACTATTTGTAAAGAGAAGTTTCATTGTAGCACCATAATTCCAGATGTTTGCCGGTGTAGGAACTATTTGATTATCAATCATATCTCTACTCATAGAAAATGATTGCATGACAGTATTGTTATAACCAAGGATAAATCTTATCATCATCTCATTAAACTCTCTTATATTAAGTACAGCACTTTTCCTATAATCTTCACCACCTCTTTGCTGATGATCTTTTCTAACTCCACCTGGAACATAGCGTTGCAAATATTCACTAATAGTTTTAAACCATCTTTCAACGATACCTTTCATATCAGGGCAATAGGGAGGGTTATTTTCAATGTTTATATGAAGATGTTTTACAAGTTCGTCAGATGCCTTACTTATAGTTTCGCCTCTATCTGCATTTATTCTGGAGGGTATGCCATAGGAAGGCCATTGTTCTTCTTCAATATCTATATCATATGTTTTACAAAACTCTACCTTATTTTCATTCATATTCATGTATGCCATCATAGCAGCAATCCAACTACTCTCTTCAAGTCCTGTATAAAATCCAGTTATAAGGCGGCTATACACATCAATTGTTATGTATAAAACTGCTCTTCCCACAACTATATTCCTAGAAAAATTGCTTGTAAGGTAGATATCACTTACTGTTGAGTCAATTTCATATAAATGTCCTGGACCAAAGATATTAATATCTTCTCTTGAAAGAGTAGGTCTTTCAGTTTGCTGATATTTAATTTCTCCAATTTTGCGTATTATTTCTTGTTTAATATTTCTAATCTTATCCATGTGGTATGTAAACTGTCTAAGTGTTGGTATCTTATCATCATCAAGTATATTCCTAACTTCATTGTCATTTTCTATTGTAAGATAAGAATAATATTGATATAAAAATTCATGATACGCTTGTTTTATAGTTGAACCATCAATCTTTAGGTAATACTTTTCATAGATGTTTTTTATATGTAGTAAAACATTATCATCAATTATGATGCCTTCACCTTGAGTTACGGATCGTTTTCTTCCAGTTTTAACTGAAAATATAGGAACTTTGGGTTTTGGTGGAGGTGGTAAAAGAGTATTTTTGGTCATTCCACCTTGAAGAAATTTACGCATGTTTTTATATATAGTTCGTTTAGTTACTTTAAAGGTTGTAGCCACTTCATTAATAAAATTTCCCCTCTTGTATTCATTGCAAAGGTCAAATAAGTTCTTAGAGGAACATAAGTTTTGTATATATTCAAAAGCGTTATCTCTCATTAATAAGAATTTGGATGGAATAACGCTTTCATCAAAAAATCTAAAATAGGGATCATTCTCTAAAAGTTCTAATTCACTATCACTAATTTGAGATTCTACATTTGCAGTATTATCACAATATGGAAGTGCTTTTTCATTATTAAGATTTATGCAAACTATGTCAGAATAATCATAGGATATATGGATAATTCTAAAATCAATATTATCTTTTGTATTTCTAAACACCATATTGACCTGTAATTTTTTCATGCTATACCTCCTAGAGTGCATTAACTGCCATTAAAAGTATTTCGTTATTTACTTTTACATCACTTATAGTTAATGTTGTTATATTTAAAGGCTTATTATATATATCTAAAACTATTATTTTATCGGCTATTGCTTTTAAAAATATTTCAGTTATATCTGAAATACTTACATTCAAGTCGTTTGATAGCTGTGTAAGAGTATAGGCTATTGGAATGTTTTTAGGAGTAGCTTTTTCTATGCCTTCAGTCAGCTGTTTATACATAGCAAATAAATACTGTTTTTCTAAGATGGTTCCATTACTTAGTAATTTATTTGAATGAAGTAATTCCATATTGCTTAAAAATACATCTGATAACTCTTTTTCAGTTATGATGCCCCAGTCTATGCCCTTTGAATTAAAGAATCGCCTCTCAATTTCAAACTTTTCTATAATTCTTTCATCAGAAAGGTCAGCAGATGGTTTTACTGTTCTAGCATAGTGAATTATCTTGCCATTTATCTTAGTGGTAATGAGGAAATCTGTAGTCATAATAATAGGTTCACCATTAAAACTAGGATAATCTATTCCAGCTTCTATCGCTATATGTTGTAAAGCTTCCATGGGAAAAAGAGGATACTGTTCTTTTATATCTAATATGTCATCACTCCAATCAAAATAATAAAATGCAGCATATTCTAACTTTGATAAGAAATGATGTTCTCTACAAGTTTTCCATCCAATAATACGGTTAGCCTTACCTTTAGTTGGTACACTTCTTACGCTTAAGAAAGGAACATAATCAGAGTTATCTTTTTCCCAAAGTCTATCCTTCATATAGCCCTTAACAAATTTAGTTGTAAGTTTATTTGAATTGTATCTGCCCATTTATATTCCTCCTGATAGTTTAAAAGGATTTATTTGTAACAATTTGTTAAAGATAAAACCCCCTGGAGTTTCCTCCAGAGGGTGAAGTGCAAAAATCAAACATTAGGATAATGATTTTTAATTTACAAGATGTTCACCTTCTTAGAGAACAAATGTTCTTATAAATTAGTATATCCCAAGTTACATATCAATATGTAACAAAAATGACTATTTATATTAAATTTATAAATAGTCATTTAAAGTTTTATTTAAAAGTAAAATTATATAAATATACATTTTAATAAAAATTTCAGTATACAACAAAGTTGTATTAGGATATGAGATTGTTGTTTGAGGATACAACATAGTTGTTTCAGTATACAACTATGTTGTCTTTATACTTTTGCCACTTGCCACTTGGGTGGCACTAGCTACAACCTGTAGTTGTTCCGCAGTCCAAGCATACCTTGCAAGTTCCGTTTCTAACAAGTCTAGTGCTTGAGCAATGAGAGCAGGTTTCAGAGTATAACCTTTCACCTTGAATTTTATCAGTACTTAAAGTAACTACCACATCTTCACATTCTGCCATGCTACTTGAAATTTCACTTTCTTCGGGCATTAGTGGGTTTTTAGGTGTATTGTTGTAATTGTCAGGTTTTATTTGACACCTAGTATAGTCTCCTAGTTCAATATCTATAATTTTACTAATTAAATCTGATATTGAAGAAACAGATTTAATATATGGATGTTTTTGCACAAAACCATAAGGTTCAAATTTTTGACCTCTTAGCATTTTAGAAATATCTTCTGCAGGCACATGGTACTGGAGCATTACTGAAATTGACTTTGAAAGAGAATTCAATAGCCCTGTAATTATTGTACCTTCTCTATCTGTTGTTATATATATTTCAGAGATTTCTCCGTTTGAACGCCTATTTACTGTAGTATAGACTTTTACATCATCAATTTGTGCAGGATGAGTAGTGCCATAACGTATTCCAATTGGTTTTTC
This sequence comes from Clostridium sp. CS001, assembly GCF_020443565.1. Classification (GTDB taxonomy): domain Bacteria; phylum Bacillota; class Clostridia; order Clostridiales; family Clostridiaceae; genus Clostridium_AD. The sequence goes on along the minus strand of NZ_JAIZZN010000012.1, from coordinate 91,606 downwards.
TCTTGTAGAATGATTTGAAACTTCTTGTTGTGATTTAGCTTTTTTCAAAAGGTCTGAATAAGATAAATCTTCAAGGGACAGTTCTTTATCTTCAGATAAAGTAGTGTTTAAAGGCTGACTTGCCTTAGAACCATCTCTATACAAGGAGATACCTTTAACACCTAATTTCCAAGACTGTAATATAACTTCTTTAAAATCCTCTATAGTAGCATTTCCAGGTAGATTTACTGTTTTTGATATAGCACCTGATATCATTGGAGTTATTGCTGCCATCATTAAAACATGACCCATATAAGGTATATATCTCTTTCCACTACCGCACTTATTAGCTGTATCAAATACATGTAGATGCTCAGGTTTTAGATGCGGTGCGCCTTCGATTTTTCCATCAATAATCTTTTCATACTCAAAGCCATTTTCGCTAACTTTTTCTTTTCTAAGAATATAATCTAGAATATCATTTATTTCACTTTGAGAGTACCCTAAGTTATCCAATGAATCTTTAATTACAGGGTTTACCATGGTCATATAACCACCACCGGATAATTTCTTATAAATAAAATGACTAAAATATGGTTCAATAGAAGTTGCTCCACAATCCATTGCAAAGGAAATAGTGCCAGTAGGAGCAATAACCGAAACCTGGGCATTTCTAAAGCCGTGTTTTTCACCGCTTTTAATTACCTTTAACCAACAACTTTTTAAGGTTTCTGAAATGGACTCTAAGGAGTTTTTACTTAAAATATCATGGTTAACTTTTATAGGCTCATAATTTAAATTTTCATAGGCACTATTTAGTGCTCCAGCTGCTCTAGCGTGATTTCGTATAACCAGTTGCATATGCTCTTTATTGATTTCATACTTATCAAAAGGAGCTAACTCTTTTGATAGTAGTGATGAAACATAATAAGACTGAGCAGTCATTATTCCAATTAACGAGGAGGCTAGGTTTCTTGCGTTTTCTGAATCATAGGCATAACCCATTACCATAAATAAAGAGGCTATATTTGCAATTCCAAGTCCTGTGCTTCTAAATAAGTAAGATTTTCTTGCTATATCTTCAGTTGGGAATTGACCCCAATGAATAGAGGCTTCAAGTACTAATTGAGTAAGTCCTATTAAATGCACATACCCCTCTACATCAAACTTCTTAGTTTTAATATCATAGAATTTATAGATATTAATAGAAGCTAGGTTACACGCTGTATCATCTAAAAAGGCATATTCGCCGCAAGGGTTAGTTGAATTGATTCTGTTGTGTTTAGCATTAACTTGTCCATCTTCTCCAGCAGGGCAAGTATGCCAAGCGTTAAAGGTATCATCAAATTGAGGAGCGGGGTCAGCACATTGCCAAGCAGCGTTATTAAAGGTATCCCATAGTTTTTTAACACTTATATCTGTATCTACCGAACTATCAGTTCTTCCTTTAAGGGTAATTGTCTGTTTAGGATTGCTTGGAAGGTTACTAACCTTTTTCATGAATTCATCTGAGAATCTTATAGAGTTGTTTCCATTTTGGCCAGAGACAGTCTCATATGATTCGCCTTCAAAACTACCATCATAACCCATTTTTGTGAGAGCTCGTACTTTGTCTTCTTCTTTAGCCTTCCAAGTCATAAACTCCATTATTTCAGGATGGTCAATATCAAGACATAACATTTTAGCAGCACGTCTTGTAGTTCCACCAGATTTTATTGCTCCTGCATTTCTATCTAGGCCTTTTAAAAAACTCATTAGACCTGAAGAAATTCCACCACCAGATAATCTTTCACCTTTACCTCTTATAGAAGAGAAGTTAGTACCTGTACCAGAGCCACCTTTAAATAACTTAGTCTCTGTTACATACTGCTCAGAGATAGAGTGCTTTCCAAGTAATTTATCTTCAATTGAGAGAATGAAACATGCTGAAGCCTGAGTTCTTGAATAAGCATCTTCACTTTCCACTATTTTATTTTCTTTTTCATCAAAATAATAATTTTCTAAAGATCTACCCTTTATACCATAGGATAAGTTAAGACCAGTGTTAAACCATTGTGGAGAATTAGGAGCAAACATTTGATTTAAAAATGCATATACTAATTCATCATAAACAATGTTTTTTTCTTCTTGAGATTTAATGACAGTTTCATCAATCAGAGCTTCACACCAAAAGTTAACAAGCCTATGAGCCACTAATCGCATACTGTTTTCATAGCCAACTTTATTATTGACACCGGACTTTCTGAAATATTTTGAAGCAATAATATCGCAGGAATTTTGTGAGTAATCTTCAGGAAATTCTAAATCCTTCATATCTACAAGAGTTTTATTAGATTTATGGTCTTTTAGAAAAACATCTACCTTTTTCCATTTAAACAAATCAAAAACAGTGATGTTTTTATTGTTTTCTAGTTCTTTTGTGTAAAACCTTTTAAATAAACTTTTTATCTCAGTCATAATTAATACTAGCTCAAAAAGCTAGTACCTTCACCCCCTATTATTTAACAGTTATTTAAAGCTAGGTCCATATTATGTAAGTTAATCTTTTGTATTGCATGCGTTGATATATCTAAAGGCATTATAAATTACTTAGCACAATATTATTTGCTAAGGTAGTGCAATATACAATATGTAGTAAGCACAAAGAAATCAATAACTATATATGGTATCATATAGCAAAGCCATAGAAAAATCAATAACAATTTTTCTTTAGGAATATTAAAGAAAATATCAAATTATAGGTGAATTTATAGAATATATGAGTATAATAGAGATATGTTTATTATTTTAAGAAGAGGGGTCGTTTAACTTATGATACATCAATTTGATGGACAAATACCAAATATACACAAAGATTGTTTTATTGCTAGTAGCGCGGATGTTATAGGAAATGTGTGTATAGGCGAGAATAGTAATATATGGTTTGGAACTGTATTAAGAGGTGATATGAATTATTTATCTATAGGTACTTGTACAAATATTCAAGATAACTCTACAGTGCATAATGATGATGATTTTCCAACGGATATCGGAGATTATGTAACTATTGGTCATAACTCCATAATACATGGGTGTAAAATTTCTAATAACACTTTAATTGGTATGGGTAGCACGCTATTAAATGGTGCTGAAATAGGGGAATACACAATAATTGGAGCTGGTAGTTTAGTTACTCAAGGTAAGAAGATACCTTCGGGGGTGCTTTGTATGGGAGTACCTGCAAAGGTAATTAGAGAACTAACAGTGGAAGAAAAAGAAAGCATAAGAATATCTGCAGAAAATTATGTATCGCTTTCAAAAAAATATGGTATAAAATAAAATAGATTTTATTTTTATGAGAGTTTAACCAGAATAAAGGGTATGGACTTATTGTTTTTTAAGGAGTGATAGAAATGATAAAGCTAAATGGTATAGAAAACATGACAAATGAGCAGAAATATAAATATATGCTTATTCTTTTAGAAGGACAGCTTAGCTCAGAAAAAGACAATCTAGCAAATTTATCAAATGCTGCAGCAATAATTAAAGCGGTTATGGATAGACTTAATTGGGCGGGGTTTTACATATTAAGAGAAGATACATTAGTTCTTGGAATGTTTCAGGGACTTCCAGCTTGTAACAGAATAGACATGGGCAAAGGTGTATGCGGAACAGCGGTAGCTCAAAAGAAACTTCAGCGCGTTGAAAATGTAGAGGAATTTCCAGGACATATTGCCTGTGATGGTGCAACAAAATCAGAAATAGTTATACCAATAATAAAAGATGATATAGTTTATGGGGTTTTAGATCTAGATAGCCCGGAAATCGGAAGGTTTACAGAGCTTGAAGAAAAATACTTAGTACAATTTGTTGATAAGCTTAACAAATATGTAGATTGGTCAAAAGTTTAGAGGTATTTTAATATTATATCACCGCGGGTGATGATTAAATAAGAGGTAGGAGATTATATATGATAAAAGTAGGAGATTTTAATAGTTTAAAAGTAGTTAGAAGAGCAGAATTTGGGTACTACTTGGACGCTGAGACAGGAAACACAAGTGATGACATATTATTACCAATGAAAAGTACTTTAGGTAGGGCGCTTAATATTGATGATGAAGTTGAAGCATTCATATACAGGGATACAAGCGACAGGTTAATTTCAACTCTAAAAAGACCCCATGCAAAGGTTGGAGATTTAGCTTATCTTAAAGTAATCGATATTACTGAAATAGGAAGTTTTGTAGATATCGGTTTAGAAAGAGATGTACTTGTTCCTTTTAAGGAGGAAAATTACAAATTAGAAACAGGTAGAAAGTACCTCTTTTATGTTTATTTAGATAAGACGGGAAGACTTGCAGCAACTACATATATTGACAAATATTTACATGATACAAACTCATACAATATTGATGATGAGGTTGAAGGTACAGTATACGGAATCCAGACAAATGGTACTCTAATGATTGCTATTGAAGACACTTATAGAGCGGTTGTTTTAAGAAATGAGAATTATACTAGCATAACACCTGGAGATAAATTAACTGTAAGAGTAAAAAAATACTATGAAGATGGTAAAATGGATGTAACTACAAGAAAACCAAGACTAGAAGAAAGAGATGTAGTTGAAGAGCAAATATTAGAATTTTTAAATAAAAATAATGGGTCAATGATATACAATGATAAAAGTTCTCCAGATGATATAAAGAAGATTTTCAGAACTAGCAAAAATGCTTTTAAAAGAGCATTAGGAGGACTTATGAAAAGTGATCTAATTGTTCAAAACGAAGAAGGTACAAGATTAAAATAATTATATTTGTTTTAAAGATAAGAGGCTAATGAATTAAATTCATCAGCCTCTTATCTTTTTATATCTTAGATGACCCACGTTTAAATATTTTTACGATTTCATTAATAAGTAATGGCATCAAGGAAAGAATAGTAACAAATCCCCAATCCATTAAACTTAAGTCATGAACACCAAAAACATTTGCAAGAAGTGGTATTGTTATTATAAAGTCTTGAAGTAAAACACCAAAAACTATGGAACCAATTAAATACTTGTTTGAAAATAAACCTATTTGGAATATGGATTTCTTTTCATTTCTCATATTTAAAGAATGAACTAACTGAGAAACGCTAAGCACCACAAAAGCCATGGTTTGTGCATGCATTAAAGCATCATCTGAAATATTTCCAGGGAATAGTGGGAATAAATTTGTTGCACCTGTATAATATTTCAAACCTACTATAAATGCTGTTAATGTTAATACACCGATTAATAGTCCGTTAAGAAGTAAATTCAAAGTTGCACCCTTAAATAAGCTATCATTTGAGTTACGTGGCTTATATTTCATTACGTCAGGGTCACCAGGATCTACGCCAAGTGCTAAGGCTGGGAGTGTATCTGTGATTAAGTTAACCCACAATATATGAATAGGTCTAAGTGGAGTAGCCCAACCTAGAAGTATGGCAAGAAATAGTGCTATAATTTCTCCTATGTTACAAGAAAGAAGGAATATTATAGTTTTCTTAATATTTGTGAAGATATTTCGTCCTTCTTTTATTGCAGTAACAATTGTGGAAAAATTATCATCTACAAGGATCATGTCAGCAGCACCCTTGGCTACATCAGTACCTGTTATACCCATGGCTACACCGATGTCTGCCATTTTAAGTGATGGAGCATCATTTACTCCGTCTCCTGTCATTGATACAATGTTTCCTTTAGCTTTAAGAGCTCGCACAATTTTTACTTTGTGTTCAGGGGATACTCTTGCAAATACTCTTATATTGTCAATTTTATTATTTAGGTCTTCCTCTGACATTTTATCAAGCTCAGAGCCGGACATAACTGCTAAAGGATCATTTGTAATATTAAGTTCCCTTGCTATAGCAAAGGCTGTATTTGCGTGATCACCAGTTATCATTACAGTTTTTATTCCAGAATTCATGCATAATGAAATAGAATCTTTAACTTCTAGTCTAGGCGGGTCTATCATACCTACCAGTCCAATAAGTATTAAATCGCTTTCTAATGAATCAATATCTGCATGAGCGCTTGAAAGGATTTTATAAGCAGAACCTAGAACTCTTAGTGCATTGTCAGACATACTATTGGCTGCCACTAATATATCTTCTTTTATTTTTGGAGTGATATCTACAATAGTGCCTTTAATATAAGCTTTATTACATAGTTTTATAAGATTATCAATGGCACCTTTTGTCATTACATAAAATTCATCACCATACTTATTTACAGTAGTCATTAATTTTCTATCTGAATCAAAAGGAACTTCATCAATTCGTTGATGTTTTTCCTCTAAAGCATCTTTAAATATGCCGTAATCAACACCGGCTATTAGAAGAGCAATTTCAGTAGGATCACCAGTTTTTGAATTTTCAGAGTAAGTAGCGTCATTACATAAAACAAGATTTTCTAGTAATAGCTTATGTCCATCATCATTAATATTTAGGCTTTCTATGTTTGTTAAGTCACCATCTACATAGAATTTTGTTATAGTCATTTTATTTTGAGTTAAGGTTCCTGTCTTATCAGAACATATTATATTTACTGAACCTAAAGTTTCAACAGCTGGTAATTTTCTTACAATGGCATTTTTCTTTATCATCTTTTGAACACCCATAGCAAGAACTATAGTTACTATGGCAGCAAGACCTTCAGGAATTGCTGCAACTGCTAAACTTATGGATATGAGTAGCATTTCAAATAGATCTCTCTTTTGTAGAACACCTACTATAAACATTAAGGCACATATTAGTAGGGCAGCTATTCCTAGATACTTTCCAAGTTGCGTTAGTTTCTTTTGCAGAGGAGTCTGATCATCCACATTTTCATCTAACATTTTAGCAATTTTACCTATTTCAGTATTCATTCCAGTGGATACGGCTAGACCAATACCTCTACCATAGGTTGCTAAGGTAGACATAAAGAGCATATTCTTTTGGTCGCCTAAGGGAATATCTTCACCATTTAGAACCAAAGATGCATCTTTATCTACGGGAACGGATTCTCCTGTAAGGGTAGATTCTTCGATTTTTAAATTTGCAGCTTCAATTAGCCTTAAATCACAGGGAATGTATCTTCCGGCATCGATAATAACGATATCTCCAGGGACAACTTCTTCAGATGGTATTTCTTTTAACTGTCCATCTCTTTTTACTACGGCCTTTGGCGTTGATAATTTTTTTAGTGCGTCAAGGGCCTTTTCTGCTTTAGATTCTTGAATAATTCCTACTGTAGCATTAATTATGATTACAATAGCAATTATGATTGCATCGCTTACTTCACCAAGGAGAGCAGAAACTGCGGCAGCTGCAATTAAAACATAAATTAACATATCATTTAGTTGGGCAAAAAACATTGATATTAAGGTTTTAGGTTTTTTACTTGCTAATTGATTTAATCCAAATTTCTCTTTTCTTAGATCTGTTTCTTTTTCTGAAAGTCCTGTTATTGGACTAACATTTAATTCATTTAAAGCTTCTTCAATAGTTTTGTTAAAGAACACGAATATCACCTCGGTTTATAGTATTTGTTATTTCATTTTAATTTATTAATCATCATCTACGATGCTGCAATATTAATAACTTTGGAAGCAGATTTAGATACCACCAAAGCAACCTTTCTAGGCTAGGCAACTGCAACTGCAACTTATAGAAAATTGCAGGCTTGAAGCTTCCAAAATGTTATTAAAATAAGAAAAATATCACACCCAATACCCCTGAAATTATTATTATTAATATTGGGTGAAGTTTGTTAGTAAGTAATAGTCCTAAAATTATAAATCCGATTACTACGCTTTTGATGTCTTTATAAGCTTCGCGGCCCATGGATAAGAATACAGAGATTATAAGACCAATTAGTGCAGGTCTCATACCTTCAAGAGCAGCCTTCATTATATAGGATTCTTTAAATTTCAAGATATAGTGATTAGCTATGGAAACCAAGATAAAAGAAAATGTAATTACACCTAGTGTACCAGCAATTGCTCCTAAAATTCCAGAAATTTTGAAGCCTACAAAAGTAGCTGAATTTATTGCAATAGGCCCTGGAGTCATTTGAGATATGCCTATAATATCAATAAATTCTTTAAAGGTAATCCAATTATGACTATCTACGATTTCTCTTTCGATAAGTGGAAGCATAGCATAGCCTCCACCAAAGCTAAAGGCACCTATTTTTAAGAAGGATAAGAAAATTTTAACTAGAATAGACAATTACTTCACCTTCTTTCCAAGAAATATAATACCGTATAAACCTGATAAAAGTATAACTATAACAGGGTGTACATTTAAAAATAATATACTTGCCATAGAAATTAAAATTATAACAAGGTTTGAATAGTTTCTTTTTACGGATTTAGATAAGCTTACTACAGCTATTAGTATAAGCATTGGTACCGCAGCAGAAATACCTTTGAAAACCAAATCTACATAGTAATAATCTCTAAATTTCATAAAAAAAACTGCAATGATAAGTATTATAAAAAATGAAGGTAAAACTACTCCTAAAAGTCCAATGATAGCTCCAAGAAGGCCAGATATTCTATAACCAATAAATATGCTGCTGTTAACAGCTAAGGCTCCAGGAAAGGTTTGGGAGATAACAATTATGTCTAAGAAATCTTCTTTAGAAAGCCATTGTTTTTTATTCACAACTTCAGTTTCAATTAGTGGTATCATTGCATATCCTCCACCAAAGGTAAATGCTCCTATTTTAAAAAAAGTCAAAAACATATCAAGCAATTTTTTCATTTACACACCTCACGGAATTAAATTTTTGCATTAATAGAAATGCAAAGTTTCAATATGTAGCCTATAACAATTCAATTATAAGCTACAAGAGCGTTATCTGTTAATTATACTAGTATAAAAAAAAAATGGCAAATTTATACGTTAAAAAGTAGTTATAATTGCTTTTTAACGTATTAATTTTTATATAAGAAAAGAATTAGTTGTTAATATCAGATGTTTTTTTACATAAAGTTCGATATAATAGGTATATGTGAAGATAATAATGCGAAAAACTTAAAATAAATAATATAAAATAACTAGGGGTGAGAAGAATTATGGAAATATCAAGGTCTAGAAGAAATTCACCAGTTACACAGGATAAAAAGACTATATCTAGTAAAAAGGATTTTTCTCAAAACTTTAGCTTTGCTAGGCAACAAAAATCAGAGCAACAACTAAAGGATATGATGGAGGATATAAAAAAGAGGGGTAATAGATTAAGCGTTACAAAGTGTTTTTCAGACGTGAAAGCATATAAAAATTTAATTAAGGAATATTTAGAATCTGTTTTGAAACATATGTACGAGATTAAAAAAGATATTAGCTTTTGGCAAACTCAATATTTTATAACTGTAGAGACCATAGATTTAAAATTGGAAGAGCTTACTCAAATGTTATTAAGTGAGGAAAAAGAGAATTTAGATATTGCAAACACTATAGATGAGATTTCAGGATTAATTGTGGATATTTATAAATAAAGAGGGAAAAAGTATATATTACTACTAATGCTCGTTCAAATGCATTATACGTAATATATACTTTTTTTTCGTGTAAAAAGACATTTTATTATTTATAAATGAAGGAATTAAAGCTAGCGTCAGAAGGCATTCTAAGATCTCCTCTTGGAGATAAGCTTATGCTTCCTACCTTTGGACCATCTGGTAAGGCTGAACGCTTAAATTGTTGAGTGAAAAATCTTTTTATAAATTTATCTAACCATTTGTGTATCTCATCCTCGGAATAATCCGCTTTAAAAGCTTCCTTAGCTAAGAATAGTATTTTTTGCGGAGAAGCACCTTGCTTCATAAAATAATAAAGGAAAAAGTCATGTAATTCATAGGGCCCTACTATGTCTTCAGTCTTTTGAGTAATTTCGCCGTTCTTATCTTTTGGTAGAAGTTCAGGACTTACAGGAGTGTCAAGAATATCTAAAAGGATATCTGAAACTTCCTTTGTGGATTCCACATCTGCTACATATTTAACTAAATATCGAACCAAAGTCTTCGGAATTGAGCAATTTACAGAATACATGGACATATGGTCGCCATTATATGTACACCAACCTAAGGCTAGTTCTGATAAGTCTCCTGTGCCTACTAACAGACCGCCCTCCTTATTGGCAATATCCATAAGAATTTGAGTTCTTTCTCTTGCTTGAACATTTTCATAAGTTACATCATGCTTTTCAATTGGGTGGTTTATGTCTTTGAAATGTTGAAGACATGCATCAACTATATTAATTTCTCTAAGCTCGGTACCTAAATGATTACATAGATCTACTGCATTCATATAGGTTCTATCTGTAGTTCCAAAACCAGGCATTGTAATAGTAATGATATTTTTTCTTGGAATATTTAGCATGTCAAAGGTTTTAATTATAACTAATAGTGCTAAGGTTGAATCCAGTCCACCGGAAATGCCAACTATAGCTTTGCTTAGACCAGTATAAGAAAATCTTTTGGCAAGAGCTGCAGATTGAATACTAAAAATTTCACTACAACGCATTTCACGCAAATGTTTATCTTTTGGAACAAAAGGATGTTTATCGATAGTTCTATTAAAAACACCAAGATCTAAGTTTAAAAATTCAAAAGGTATTTCTTCTACTTTAAAAGGCGACATACTGCCACTATTCTTAAAACTTACATTTTTAAGCCGCTCGCCATTTAACTTATCTATATCAATAATGGAAGTTATAATTTCATTTTCTCTTTGAAATCTATTATTTTCTTTTAATAATAAACCATTTTCACTAATTAAAAGATGTCCGCTAAAAAGTAAATCTGTTGAGGATTCAAAAACACCAGAGGATGCATATAAATAAGAACATATACATTTTGCACTCTGAGATGAAACTAAGGATCTTCGGTAATCAGCTTTGCTAACTAATTCATTTGAGGCAGATAGATTAGCAATTATATTTGCACCTTGAAGAGCTAAGTAGCTACTTGGTGGGATAGTTACCCAAAGGTCTTCACAAACCTCAAAGCCAAATTTAATGTTGCCGCATGTAAATAAAAGGTTTGTTCCAAAAGGAATGTTTTTAGCAAAGGATAAGTTTACTTTTTCGCTAGTTAAGCCAAGACCTTCATTAAACCATCTTTTTTCGTAGAACTCAGAGTAATTTGGTATATAACTTTTTGGTACTATTCCTAAAAGCTCACCATTGAATATTACATATGCACAATTATATAGACTGTCATTAAAGTGTAGTGGGGAACCTACAGCAATCAATATATTCTTATTTTTAGAAAACTCACATAGAGATTTAATTGCATCTTCGGATTTTTTAATCAGTTGATGCTGCAGAAATAAATCGGCGCAGGTGTAAGCTGTTATGCAAAGTTCTGGGAAGACTATAAACTTTGATTTTTCAATGATAGCCTTTTCAATACAGCTTTGTATGTTAATTAAGTTAAATTCTATATCTGCCACATTTACAATTGGGCAAGCAGCAGAAACCTTTATAAAAGAAGTTTCCAAAATAATTCACAACCTTTCTTTGGTTTTTCAACAATAGTATGTGCAAGTTGACTTTAAAAAATATATATTTACTAAAATTATATCATTATCTTAGATTCAATAGTAGGGACGGTTATCAATTAATTATACTTTGTTTAAATATTTCTAGAAAAGACAAGCTTTTATTTGATAATTCTCATAGTTTTGCGAATTTATTGAAGATATGCTCTAAGTAATAATGAAAAGAGGCGAATTAAAGAGATAATGTAAGCAATTAAGAGTTAAAACCACGCAAATACTAAAAAGGGTATAAATTAACCCTTTAAGGGATATATTTAAACTTTAATTAGAATATAAAATACTGTATAATAGATTTAAGCAGATATTGATTATGTAGTATTATTACATTAATAAAATTTTGCTTTAAAATTAGGATATAGTGGTATTATAAAGTTGAAAAAAGAGATATAATTAAGTTGTGGCTAGTAATTCTAAAAGGGGTAGAACTTATAATATTAATTAATGTTCGAAAGGGGGTAAAACATGGACTGGACTATGATAATATTTTGGACGGTTGTAGCACTGGGAGCACTATTTATTGATATTACCACTAGTAGTTTTATGTTTGTATGGTTTGCTGGAGGTGCAATTGCAGCAATAATCGCAATGTTATTTAATGCATCAGTGGCTGTGCAGATAATTATATTTGTAGCAGTTACCGCGGCATCTATGGCTGTTGGATATCCTATAGTCAAGAAAACCATAAAGAAAACTGTAAATAAAACTTTAACAATGGAAGAAGCTTATATAGGTAAAGAGTTTACATTAGAGGAAAAAATTGATTTGAAAGCAAAGATAAAGTTTCAAGGAATTTATTGGACTGTAAAAAATGTGGGTAAGCCTTTGGAAAAAGGTGACGTTGTCCAAGTCATTGGAATTGAAGGAAATAAGTTATTGATAACAAAGGTATAAATAATACCAAAATTTAAGGAGGAATTTATAATGGGAATAGGACTGGGTACGATTTTAGGTTTCGTTTTATTGTTAATAATAATAATTGCGATTTTATCATCTATTAAAATTGTTAATACAGGATCTGTTGTTTTAATAGAAAGATTTGGTCAATTTCATAGGATATTAGAGCCAGGTTGGCATTTAACAATTGTATTTGCAGATTTCGTTCGTAGAAGAATATCTACAAAACAGCAAATATTAGACATACAACCACAGAATGTTATAACTAAGGATAATGTTAATATATCCATTGATAATGTTATATTTTATAAGGTTATTAATTCAAAAGATGCAGTATACAATATAGAAGATTATAAATCAGGTATTGTGTACTCTACAATAACCAATATGAGAAATATTGTGGGTGACATGACTTTAGATGAAGTATTATCAGGGAGAGACAGAATAAACTTAAAACTTCTTGAAATAATCGATGAAATTACAGATGCTTATGGAATAAAAATACTATCTGTAGAAATTAAAAATATAATTCCGCCATCTGAAATTCAACAAGCTATGGAAAAACAAATGAGAGCAGAAAGAGATAAGAGAGCTTTCATACTTACTGCAGAAGGTGAAAAACAAAGTCAGATAGAAAAGGCAGAAGGATTTAAACAAGCCCAAATATTAAATGCTGAGGCTGAAAAAGAAGCAAATATCAGACGTGCAGAAGGAATGAAAGAATCTCAACTTCTTGAAGCTGAAGGTAAGGCTAAAGCTATATTAGAAATTGCAATTGCAGAGGCAGATGCAATAAGAAGAATAAATTTGGCTATTATAGAGTCAGGTACAAACGAAACAGTAATAGCATTAAAACAGATTGAAGCTCTTAAAGAAATGGCAAAGAATCCAGCAAATAAACTTATATTACCTAATGAAATGTTGTCTAGTCTAGGTAATGTAGCAGCTATAGCTGAAACATTAAAAATGACTAAATAAACAAATAAATATAAAGAAAGCCTGAGGTAAATTTATACCTGTATAATAGATGTTTTAAGCAGTCTATTATACAGGTACCTAATTAGTATCAGGCTTTCTTTTTATGTTTAGGCTTGTTAGCTTTTTTAGAATCCTTATTAACTTTTTTTTGAACTGAATAACCAAACTTCCCCAGAGGGTTTGAATTAACACTAAAATATTCACCATGAGAATAAGTGATAAGATCTGCTTTTTCAAAATGAATCTTACCATTGGTATCAATTAAGCTATTATCTACATGAGTATTCACAACTTCAGCTAAAAATAAATCATGGGTACCTAAAGGAGTAATATTTTTAACTCTACACTCTAGTGCTATAGAACACTCAGAAATAATAGGAGCACTAACATCCTTACTATCCTGCGTAGTAAAGTTCATATCTTTAATTTTATCTATTTGATTTCCAGAGCGTACCCCGCAATAATCTACTTCTTTAACCATGCTAGAATTAGGTAGATTTATTACAAAATCACCACTTTCTTTTATATAATCATATGAAAGCCTCTCAGGTCTTATGGCTACAGTTATCATTGGTGGCTTAGTGCAGGCTGTTCCCACCCATGCTACTGTAAAAACATTAATTTTACCTTCTTTATTTTTTGAGGTAATTAATACTACAGGAACAGGATTTAACATTGCACTTCCTTTAAAAATAGTTTTTGTCATATAAGTTCACTCCTATATCTGCAACTACATTTCTGCAGTAGTTAATATTACATCACTTAAGGTGATGATTTACATTATACAATACTCTGAAAGATTTATATAGTTTTGAGTTAAGATAAAATAATTATGTAAAACAAAGAAAAGTTGTAATTAATATGTAACCAAAAATAATTTACAATCGTCTATAATATACATTATAGGAATATTATACAATGAGGGGTGGGAATTATTATGAATAAGAAAAAGATTTTTTCAATACTGCTAGCAATGGCATTAACTTTTAATGGAACAACTTCAGTTTTTGCGAATGGCATGGCCCAAAATCAGAAAACAGCAGGACCAATTTTAGTCCCAATTACAGGTATTAACGATGAAACTACAAAAAATGATGAAGATGAAAAGAATGTTAAAATAGTAAAGGAAAAGGCTAAAGAAATTGCTAAGGCAACAGTAAAAAATTATTTTAATATAGAAATAGACGAGAGTAAATTCACCCAAAGAATTAATCTTAATACATCAAATTACAATGGTAAGGAAAATAGTTCATGGAACATTAATTGGGAATTATACAGTATGGATAAAAACATCAATATTGGCGTTACATTAAATGCAGAAACAGGAGAAGTTATTCAAGCTAATAATTATGACCGTAAGGTGAATGAAGAAAGTTCAGTACCAACAATTACTGTTAAGCAAGCAGAAAAGATTAGTGATGAATTTATTAAAAGAATTGACCCTCAAAAGTTTAAGGAATCCATAAAAAAAGATTATAATAATTCAGGGTATTATGGATCAACTAATTATAACTTTAGTTATGTTAATAAAGTTAATGGTATAGAGTTTGAGAGCAATGCCATTGGTGTTGAGATTGATGGAGTAAAGGGAGCGATAGTTTCATACTACAAGAGTTGGAATGAGGGTTTAAAGTTTCCTGAAATAAAAGATATAGTGGATAATAAAATTGCAGTTGAAGCTTATAAAAAAGAGGCTAAGACCAATTTAAAGTATGTATCTTTTTCACAAAACTATAATGATTATGAAAGTAAAAAAAATATAAAATTAGTGTACAACACAGAGTTTATTAATGGGTACTTATTAGATGCTAAAAATGGAAAGATACTAAATCCCTATAATTCTTCTAATGGGATAGTAATTAAGGATTTAACTGAAAAAGAAAAAGAAGAGCTTTATAAGAAATCAATTGTGGTAGCACCTAGAGAGAAAGCAATAGAGGAGGTAGAAGCAAAAAAAATAATAAGTAGTTTCATAAACAAACTTTATGGTGAGGGATATGTAATTAAAGATCTAGGATATCAAGAATATGTCCAAGGTCAAGGGAATTCACCTACTAAAATGTGGAATGCATATTTTAGTAAAGAGGGATCTGAAAGATATAACGAGAGTGGTAATCTATCAATAAATGCTTTAACAGGAGAAATAATAAACTGTAACAAATACTCTAATGAGGACAATAACATGAGTGAAAAATTTAAAGCTAAGCTAACTTGGGAAGAGGCATATGCCAAAGCTATAGATATAGTTGCAAAGTATTATCCTGATAAGGTAAAGCAAATAAGAACTGAGCAATCTCATTATAATTATAATAGTAATGCTTATGATAAAATGGAGGAAAGAAATTATTATTTTAATTTTACAAGATTAGAGAAGGGAATAGAGTATAATGAAAATAGTATAGATGTTGGAATAAGTGCTGCAACTTCTGATTTGAATAATTTAAACTGTAATTGGGATAAAGATGTTAAGTTTCCAGAAGTGAAAAATGTTATAAGTAAGGAAGATGCAAGTGAAATACTATTTAATAAATACAAACCAGTACTGGTTTATACTCAAATTGACAAAAGTAATAACCCTGAAAAACCAGAATTAGAAGTAAAATTAGCTTATAAATTAAGTGATAGCAACGGGCTGTATGATTATACAAATATTGATGCTTTTACTGGTAAGTTTATAAGTTATAGTGGTGAGAACATCGATCAAAATATTGGATTGTTTAAAGCGATTATTAAAGACAGTAAAGCAGAAAAAGAATTAAGCATTTTAGCATCTAGAGGATTAATAGAAACTATTGATTTTAAATTAGATAAAAAAGTTACTCAAATTGATTTAATTAAGATGTTGGTTAATGCAAGAGGATATAGACCGTATATGATGGAAAAAACTGCAGATTTAAGGTTCTCAAATATTGCAAAAGACGATGCAAACTATAAATATCTTCAAATGGCCATATCTTATGGAATAATGGAAAATTCAGATGGTGAATTTATAGAAGAGAAATTAGTTACTAGAGAAGAATTAGCTAAAATTTTAGTTAAATTCACTAACTACAGTAAGCTTGCTCAACATAGCGAACTTTTTAAGTGTAATTATGGAGATGCTAGTAAGATAGGTAAAGACAACCTTGGATATATTGCTATTGCTGAAGCTTTTGGGTTTATACAAATAGAAAACAATGAGGTTAAGCCAAAAGATAATTCAACTATGGAACAATTAGCTATAGGTGTATATAATGCACTTAACAACTTGCGAAATACACAGTATTAGGCGATGTAATATTAATTAAAAAATTCAATAATACTACTTTTCAAATATTGATTTTAGTGATATAATATAAATGAGAGTAAATATGAAATATAGCTAAGAAAAATGCGAACCACACTAAACGATAAATTTGTTTAGTGTGGTTTTTATGTTTTAAGGAACATTTTTACATAAAGAATATAAAAATTTAAAAATAAATGGGGGTAAGGCTATGAAATCGGAAAACTTTATGTTTAAGGATAATGGAGGGCTCGAGATATTTGTTTACAAATGGTCTCCGGAGGAAAGTGTGAAAGTAAAGGGAGTAGTTCAGATAGCTCATGGAATGGCAGAGACAGCATCAAGGTACGAAGGTTTTGCAAATGCTTTAACAAATGATGGATTTATTGTTTATGCTAATGATCATAGAGGGCATGGGCAAACTGCAGGGGATATCCAAAAGCTAGGTGACTTAGGTGAGGATGGCTTTAACTCCATGGTTGAAGATATGCATGAACTAAACGAGATTATTAAAAAAGAAAGTTGTAATTTACCTATATTTTTATTTGGGCATAGTATGGGATCATTTTTAACGCAAAGATATATTTGCTTATATGGAAGTGAACTTAAGGGAACGATTCTTTCAGGGTCTTGTGGTAAGCAAGGACTTATTGTAGATATAGGTAGATTAATAGCCAAAAGAGAAATTAAGAAAGTTGGAAGAAGGGCTAAGAGTATTAAACTAAATAAATTATCTTTTGGAAGTTATAACAATTGCTTTAAGCCAACAAGGACAGACTTTGATTGGTTAAGTAGGGATAACAAAGAAGTGGATAAATATATGGATAATTCATTCTGTGGCACGATTTTCACAACAGGTTTTTTCTATGACTTTTTAGGAGGACTTAAGATAATAGCTATTGACAAGGAAATTGACAATGTTCCTAAGGACTTGCCTATTTATATTTTTTCAGGAGATAAAGATCCTGTAGGAAAGAATGGCAAGGGTGTTTTAAAACTTATTAAGACTTACAAAGAGCATGGAATTTATGATTTAACTTATAAGCTTTATAAAGATGGAAGACACGAGATGCTTAATGAAATCAATAGGGAAGAAGTAACTTTGGATGTAATAAAATGGCTTAATGCACATTTAGATAAATAATATGACCCAAGTAGCATTTCCTTAAATTACGATATAACGAGATAGATGCGTTTTAAAAAATTATATATAATATTACTTGAAAAGTAAAAATGGATATGATACAATCTAAATAAGCTGATGCTTAACTACTAAACATATGTTAAGGAGAATTTTATGACAAATAGAGAACAGGAAATTTTAGAATTGATTAAGAAAAATCCTATGATTTCTCAAAAGGAAATAGCTGATTCCTTGGGAATTACACGTTCCTCGGTGGCAGTTCACATTAGCAATTTGCTAAGAAAAGGATTCGTGGTAGGTAAAGGCTATATCACACGCGAACAGCCATATATAAGCGTTGTTGGCGGGACTAACATTGATATTCAAGGGTTTCCCAATAATGATTTGATCTTAAAGGATTCAAACCCTGGAGAGGTGAAGGTTTCACTTGGAGGAGTAGGACGTAATATTAGTGAAAATCTAGTTAAATTAGGAATAGAAACTAAGCTTATTAGTGCTGTAGGTGATGATGTTTATGGGCAGAAGATACTAGACGAGGCAAGGCTTATTAACCTTAATATGGAGGATACTCTTGTGTTAAGAGAACATGCTACTTCTACCTACTTATCAATACTAGATGGTACTGGTGATATGATGGTAGCTATAGCTCATATGGATATTATTGAAAAGGTTAGTGTAGACTTTATTAAAAGTAAAAAGCATTTAATAGAAAATTCAAAGGTTTGTATCATTGATACGAACATTCCAAAAGAAACTATTGAATATATTATAACTAATTATAAGGGTGTAGATTTTTTCTTAGATACAGTATCTACAACTAAAGCGAAAAAAGTCAAAGATATCATTGGTTATTTTCACACCATTAAACCCAATAAACTTGAGGCTGAAATGTTATCAGGTATTAAAATAAACAATGAAACTGATCTAAAGAGTGCAGCAAACTACTTTTTAGAAAAAGGAGTTAAAAAGGTGTTTATAAGCCTTGGAGAAGAGGGTATGTATTATAATGATGGCGTTAATTCTAGCCATATAATAAGTCCCAAGGTACATGTGGTTAATGCTACGGGAGCAGGTGATGCATCTTTGGCAGCACTAGCCTATAGTCATTTTAATGATTTTGATATAGACTATAGTACACGGTTTGCTATGAGTGCAGCCATACTGGCAGTGTCCCATGAAGACACAATTAATCCAAATATATCTGTAGAAAATATAAATAAGAAGATGAAGGAGATTAAATTATGTTAAAAAGTTATTTAGATATAAACCCTGAGGTAGCAAAAGCATTACATGAAGGTAAAGCGGTAGTAGCGTTAGAGTCTACTATTATATCTCATGGAATGCCTTACCCAAGAAATGTAGAGACTGCATTAAAGGTAGAAGAAATAATAAGAGAAAATGGAGCAGTACCCGCTACTATTGCAATTCTAAATGGAAGACTTAAGGTGGGTTTAACAAGAGAGGAAATAGAAGTACTTGGAAGTGGAAAAAATATAATCAAAACTAGCAGACGGGATATTCCATTTATAATAGCAAACAAGGCAGATGGAGCGACTACAGTAGCATCAACAATGATAATAGCTGCACTTGCAGGAGTTAAGGTCTTTGCTACAGGTGGTATTGGTGGAGTTCATAGGGGAGCGCAAGAAACTTTTGATATTTCAGCAGACCTTCAAGAACTAGCACATACTAATGTAGCTGTAATTTGCGCGGGAGCAAAATCTATATTAGATATAGGACTTACTTTAGAATATCTAGAAACTCAAGGTGTACCAGTAGTTGGATTTGGTACAGATGAACTACCTGCTTTCTATACTAGAAAGAGTGGTTTTGGAGTAGATTATCGCGTAGATTCAGCAGATGTACTTGCTAGAGCTTTAAAAGCAAAGTGGGACCTAGGTTTAGATGGAGGAGTGGTTATAGCTAATCCAATTCCAGAGCAATATGAAATGGATTATGATGCCATAACTAATGCTATACAAGATGCCTTAAAAGAGCTGAAGGAAAAAGGAATTAAGGGAAAAGAAAGTACACCATTCTTACTTGGAAAAGTTAAAGAGATTACTGGTGGGGCTAGCCTTGATTCAAATATTGAATTAGTATATAATAATGCTAAAATTGGAGCGCAAGTAGCTGTAGAACTAGCTAAACTTGGATAAATAATATTATTATGATAATGTTGGTTATGAAATATATATAGGGGAAAAGTTCAGATTGAGATGTAGAAAAAGAAAATGTAAGACATTACAAGTTGATAAGGCAATTCTAAGATGTTATAATAACTACACTTGAAAATTAAAATTGTGGTGGTGATTTATAATGGATAATGAAACAAAAGAAATGTTTGAAATGATATTGACAAAATTAGGTGGTATGGAACAAAAGATTGATGGTATGGAACAAAAGATTGATGGTATGGAACAAAAGATTGATGGTATGGATCAAAAGATTGATAAAAACCATGATGAAGTTATAGATAAATTAGAGATATTAGAGAAAAATCAAAGTGCAATCATGAGTTATATATTAAATTCCGATGACACATTTAAAAAAGTAGAATCAGATCATAAATTTATCCAAAATTTAAAAAATATTGTTAGCCAATAAATTTTACAATAAAAAATGACTTATCTAAATAGATAAGTCATTTTTTATAGTGTAAACAAAACACTTATTTGTTTATGCTGTGAATAGCTTCTTTATTTAAGCCTAAAACTGCTTCATGCAATGCTTCACCCAATGTAGGATGACTGTGAATTACTTCCTTTATGTCTGAAACTGTCATCTTTTTCTCTACTAGTATTGTACCTTCTAGTATTAAATCAGAAGCATGAGGACCAAGAATGTGAACACCTAGGATTACATTATCGTCGTCACTTATAACTTTTATTAAGCCTTCACCTTCACCTAGCGCTAAAGCTTTTCCATTAGCTCCAAATAAAAACTTATTCTTTTTATAGCTTATACCTTTAGCTTTTGCCTCTTCTTCAGTAATTCCAACCACTGCAATTTCAGGAAAAGTAAAAATACAAGAAGGAATTGTTGAATTATAACAAGGTTTATCTAATAGTATATGCTCAACTGTTTCTACTCCCTGGAAGGAGGCTGCGTGAGCAAGAAGTGAAATTCCATTTACATCACCTATAGCATACACTCCTTTTAAAGAAGTTTCATAGTTAGCATCAACTATGATACCTTTTTTATGGATATCTATTCCTAGACTTTCTACATCAATGCCTTCATAATTAGGTTTTCTTCCTTTAGCAAGAAGCACTTGCTCACTTCTTATTTCGAATTCACCTTTTTTATCTTCGCATTTTATAATAACTTCATCATCACTGCTAAAACTCATTACTTTAGTTTTTGTAAGAATTTCTATTCCAGCTTTTTTTGCCATAAGGGTATATCTTTTTGAAATGTCCTTATCTATATCGTATAATATAGAATCACGTGCAACTACAACAGTTACTTTACTTCCTAAAGAATTAAATATGCTGGCAAATTCCATTCCAATTACGCCACCACCTACAACCACTAAAGATTTTGGTACATGATCAAAATCTAAAAGTTCTTTACTGGTTATAATATTCTTACTGCTAACCCCATCAAGATGAGGAATTTCTGATTCGGAACCTGTAGCTATAATTATGTTTTTAGCTTCAAGGGTTATTTCACCATCTGCTGTACTTACTTTTACAGTGTTTTTATCGATTAAATCAGCTTTGCCCCTTATAATTTCTACATTGTTACCTTTTAAGACAAATTCAATTCCAGTTACTAGGCTTTTTATAATATCTTTTTTTCTTTCTTGAATCTTTGATACATTTATTTCAGGGCTAGAAACACTAATACCAAAGTCTTCAATATGGCCTAAAGTATTTAAAAGTTCTGCGGTTCTATATATAGTTTTAGTTGGTATACAACCCCAATTAAGGCATGTGCCACCTAAACTTTCTTTTTCAACTAGGCATACTTTTGCTCCTAATTGAGCAGCCCTGATGGCTGCTACATAACCACCAGGACCTCCACCTATTATAATTATATCTTTCATGGCGGTACCTCCCAATGCTCTCATATTAAACTTAAAGAGATACTAAGCTAGTCTAGTCTCTTCCCACTTTAATATTGGCGTTCTAGCTGCTTTAACTTGGTCTAATCGTCTTACTGGAGCATTTTGAGGTGCTTCATGTAAAATTTCAGGATTTTCTTTAGCTTCCAGAGCCACGTTTTTCATAAGTTTAATAAACTCATTAATAGACTCTAAACTTTCAGTTTCGGTTGGTTCGATCATAATAGCATCTTCAACAATTAAAGGGAAATAAATTGTTGGTGGATGTACTCCATAATCAATTAATCGTTTAGCTACATCCAAAGTTGATATATGATTTGGGTTATCTTTTAATCCAGAAAAAACTACTTCATGCATACATACGTTATCTATAGCCAATTTATAATGATCTCTTAGTGATTCTTTTATATAGTTAGCATTAAGAACTGCGGTCTCAGATGCAGCTTTCAAGCCATCTGAACCCATAGTAAGTATATAAGTATAAGCTCTAACTAACACACCAAAGTTGCCATAAAAACTTCTAACTTTTCCAATAGATTCAGGTCTATTATAATCAAATATAAATTTATCTTCTTTCTTTGTTATAACAGGTACTGGAAGAAACTTAGAAAGTTTACCACAAACACCTACAGGACCTGCTCCAGGACCTCCACCACCGTGAGGGGTAGAAAATGTCTTGTGAAGATTTAAATGGCACACATCAAAACCCATATCTCCTGGGCGTGCTTTTCCCATAATGGCATTTAAATTTGCTCCGTCATAGTATAAAAGACCACCAGCTTCGTGAACTAAATTGCTTATTTCTTTTATATCTTTTTCGAACAATCCCAAAGTGTTAGGGTTAGTAAGCATTAGTCCTGCAATTTCATCACTTAAAACCTTTTTAAGTTCTTCTATTGAAACTAAACCATCTTTATCAGATTTGATTTCAACTATATCAAATCCTGCCACTTTTGCACTGGCTGGATTTGTTCCATGAGCAGAATCGGGAACTATTATTTTTTTTCTTTTAAAATCATTTCTGCTTTCATGATATTGCTTCATTATTAGAAGTCCTGTAAATTCGCCATGAGCACCTGCTGTAGGCTGCAGTGTAAAATCATCCATACCTGTAATTTCACATAAGCTTCGTGAAAGATCATGCATAAGCTCTAAAGCACCCTGTACATTTTCAGCTGGTTGCCTCGGATGAATTTTACTAAAACCAGGCAGTGCAGCAACATCTTCATTAATTTTAGGATTATATTTCATTGTACAAGAACCTAGTGGATAGAATCCTTTTTCAACACAATAGTTTTTATTAGAAAGGGCAGTGTAGTGTCTAACTACATCAACCTCACTTACCTCAGGTAGAAAAACTTCATTTTCTCTTAGCATGCTTTTAGGTAGAAGAGAATCTATACTTATATCATCTACATCTAATGCTGGAAGTTTATATCCTACTTTGCCCTCACATGATAGTTCAAAGATAACTTTATTATAATCCTTCATTATATCTCCTCCATCACTTTAACTAGCTTATCGATATCTTCTTTTGTTCTTTTTTCTGTTACACAAAACAGCATTGAATCCTTATGCTCAGGATACTCTTTTTCTAAAACATATCCACCTAAAATATTATTTTCAAATAGTTTTTTATTTAAATCTTCAACAGGAGAAGCTGATGTAACTGCAAACTCCTTGAAAAACGGTTTATCGAATACTGGCTTGTATTTTCCACTTGCTATTAACTTATTATAAGCATAATGAGATTTTTTGATGCATTGAAGTCCTATTTCTCGTATACCTTCTTTACCAACAGTTGACATATATACAGCAGCTGCAATGGCAAGCAATGTTTGGTCCGAACATATATTAGAGGTAGCTTTATCTCTTCTTATATGTTGTTCTCTTGCTTGAAGAGTAAGTACGTATCCCTTATTGCCATGACCATCATCTGTTTCTCCAACCACTCTACCTGGAATTTTTCTCATGAGTTTTGTAGTAGTATTTAAAAATCCAAGACCAGGACCACCAAAGTTAAGGTTACCACCAAACCATTGAGCATCACCTACAGCTATATCTGCGCCAAGCTCACCAGGACTTTTTAAAACACCCAAAGATAATGGGTCTACATTCATAATGAACAAAGATTTATTTTCATGAATTATCTTTTCTAATTCTTCTGTTTCCTCTATAATTCCAAAGAAATTTGGACTTTGGATAATAACAGCTGCAACATCTTTGCCAAGTGATGATTTTACTTTTTCAATATCGGTAGCTCCATTACTTTCATCAATTTCTACAAGGTTATATCCTTTATATTTCATATAAGTCCTTAGTACGTCCCTTGTATCTGGATTTACTGTTTTGGAAACTACTATAGTATTACGTTTTGTATTTTCTATAGCCATTACACAAGCCTCTGCTGTAGCTGTAGCACCATCATACATTGAAGAGTTAGATACAGCCATGCCAGTTAAGCTACAAATCATAGTTTGATATTCAAATACTGCTTGCAAAGTACCTTGACTAATTTCAGGTTGGTAAGGAGTGTAAGCTGTATAAAACTCGGTCCTTCCAATTAAATGCTTTACAATAGACGGTACATAGTGATCATATGCTCCTGCACCTAAAAAGCAAGTTAAATCATTTGTAGATTTATTCTTTTCAGATAAATTTGTCATGATTTTCTCAACTTCAAGTTCTGACAGTCCCATAGGAATGTTTAAATCCCTATTTAATTTTAAATTATCAGGAATATCCTTAAATAAATCATCTATAGACTTTGCAGAAACGAAGTTAAGCATTTCGTTTTTTTCTTTTTCTGTAACTGGAATATAAGGAAACATATTAATCCTCCTTTTCATCTAATTCTTTACATAAAGCTTCGTATTCACTAGGCTTTAACAATTCGTTTAGTTCATCTTTATTAGATAATTCTATACAAATCATCCAAGCATCATATGCTCCTTCATTTATTAAAACTGGATTATCAGATAAATCCTCATTTATTTCTAAAACTTTTCCACTAGCAGGTATAAAAATGTCTTCAGCTGCTTTAACAGATTCAATTGTTGAAAAAGAATCACCTTTAGCAATTTCATCATCTTCTGATGGTAGGTCTACAAAAACGATATCGCCTAATAATGTTTGTGCATAATCAGTAATTCCTATATATGCTTTATCACCCTCTACTCTTATCCACTCATGGTTTTTTGTATATAATAAATTTTCTAATATTAACATAATTAATCCTCCTTAATTTTGAGTTTTTTTACTATAGAACTTTTTATTTACAACTACTGCTTTTAACTGCTTATTTCTAACTT
This sequence comes from Clostridium sp. CS001, assembly GCF_020443565.1. Classification (GTDB taxonomy): domain Bacteria; phylum Bacillota; class Clostridia; order Clostridiales; family Clostridiaceae; genus Clostridium_AD. Next base: position 66,407 of record NZ_JAIZZN010000012.1, on the reverse strand, counting down.
GTATAAATATTTCAGTACCTAAGGCTGCGTATTCTTGAGAAACAAAAGCAAATCCTATACTTTTATTTAAAGTAGGCGACATGTACCCAGTTGTAACATGACCTATTTCTTTTCCATCACCAAGCACTGTATACCCATGTCTTGCTATGCCTTTATCTACTAATTCAAAGCCAACTAATTTTCTAGATAAGCCATCTTCCTTTTGCTTTAAGAGAGCTTCTCTACCTATGAAGTCTTCCTTGCCTAGTTTAACAAAATAACCAAATCCCATTTCTAATGGAGTGATGGTTGCATCCATCTCATTTCCATATAGTGGAAGTGTAGCTTCAAATCTTAAAGTATCTCTAGCGCCAAGTCCAATTGGTTCAGCACCATATGGTTCTCCAACTCTAAGTATTTCTTGCCACAAAAATGCTGCGTCTTGGTTAGTGCTATAAATTTCAAAACCATCCTCACCGGTATATCCTGTTCTTGAAATTAAAACCTTTTTACCGCATATTTCTAAATCGTTTTTAAATGTGAAAAACTTTATTTCAGATAGATTAATTTCGGTTAACAGTTGTAGTACTTCTTGTGCTTTTGGCCCTTGAAGTGCTATTTGAGCAACGTTTTCTGAAATATCTTCAATAGTAACTTCAAAATTACATTTATTATCTAATATCCATTGTAAATCTTTGTCTTTATTGCTGGCGTTTACAACTAAATAGTAGAAATCTTCTGAGAATTTGTAAGCCAGTAAATCATCTACAACTCCGCCATCAGGATAACACATGAAGCTATATATAACTTCTCCATTTTTAAGTGTTTTTACATCGTTAGTTAAAAGATAATTAACAAAGGTTTCAGCATCTTTTCCTTTTACAAGAATTTCGCCCATGTGAGAAACATCAAATAACCCTGCCCTCTCTCTTACAGTCTCATGCTCGTGTAAAATGCCTTTAAATTGAGTTGGTAATTCGTATCCACAGAAATCTACAACTTTTCCACTGTGCTTTTCATACTCGCCCCTTAATGGAGTGACTTTTAAAATATTCAAATTAATTCCCTCCTAATTTAAAAAATAGTCTATACAACTGTATTATAGAGTTAATAAAGCAATATGTAAAGATTTATGATAAAAATATAACAATGTAAAATATAAAAGATTATGACTTTTATATTTTAGCTATACTGTGTTTGTCGTATGTGAGTGGTATTATACATAATAATAATTAATAAATAACTTTTATTAATTAATTTATAAAACCTTTGCAAAAATCTAAGATTCGAGATAAAATATAGTTAACAGCATATAATAAATTCACATGATTATATGTTAAAAAACCCATTTTAAATAATGTGGTTAAAATAATTTAAATGGAGTGGTGTTATAATGAACAACATTTTAGAAATTATTAAAAATGGGACCCTAACTTATGAGCAAAAGGTACTAACTCTTGCTAGAGCAGCAGAAGACAGTATAGATGTTTTGAATATTGATAAGGATACTCAGCAGCTTCGTAATGAAGGAATAATTTGTGATCTTTTTGAAGGTCATGCACCTTATAGACCTAGGTATATTGTGCCTAATTACGAAAAGTTTATGGAAAATGGAAGTGAGTTTTTAGGACTTACACCACCAAAGGATATTTGGGAAGCTACAAATAGTTTGCTAATATTATATAGACATGTACCATCAATTTCTTCATTTCCAGTATATATAGGAAATATTGACACTCTTTTAGAACCTTTTGTAATAGATGAAGAACAAGCTTTTCATGCTATAAAATTATTTTTAACACATATAGACAGAACTATAACGGATTCTTTCTGTCATGGAAATATAGGACCAAAAGATACGAAAGCGGGAAGATTAATATTAAGAGCAGAGAGAGAACTTCAAAATGCAATTCCTAACTTAACTATAAAATATAGTACTAGTACCCCAGATGATTTTGCCATTGATGCAATTAACACTGCTTTAATTACTGCAAAACCAAGTTTTGCAAATCATGAAATGTTTTTTAATGAGTTTGATGGAAACTACGCTATAGTTAGTTGTTACAATGGATTAACTATTGGTGGAGGAAGTTATACTTTATCAAGATTAAATTTAGCTGGGCTTGCTAAAAAAGCAACAAATGAAGAAGAATTTATAAATATAGTATTACCAGATGCAGTAGGAAAAATGGCTGGTTATATGAAGGAAAGAATTAGATTCTTAGTAGAGGAAAGTGGATTCTTTGAGACTAATTTCTTATCTAAAGAAGGACTAATAAATAAAGACAGCTTCACTGCTATGTTTGGTATGTTTGGACTGGCTGAATGTGTAAATTATTTTATAAACTCTACTAAACTTGAAGATAAATTTGGTCACAGCGAAGTAGCTAATGCACTTGGATATAGAATCATTGAAAAGCTAGAAGTTGAGGTTAATAAATATAATGATCCTCATTGCAGTATATCTAAAGGTAAGTATTTGTTACATGCTCAAGTAGGTATTGATTCTGATATGGGGATAAGTCCAGGATGTAGGATTCCAATTGGGGATGAACCTGAGCTTCCACAGCATATAGTAGAATCAGCTAAATTCCATAAGTTTTTCCCATCAGGAATAGGTGATATATTTAATTTTGATAGTACGGTTAAGAGTAATCCAAACTATGTGTTAGATATTATTAAGGGTGCTTTTAAACAGCAAATGAGATATTTTTCAGCATATTCCACTGATTGTGATGTAATAAGGATTACTGGATATCTTGTAAAAAGATCAGATATAGAAAAATTACAAGCGGGAAAGCAAGTATTACAGGATACAGTAGCATTAGGACTTGGTGCAGTTGAAAACCAAAAAGTATTGGAAAGAAAGATTAGAAAAAATGGTTAAAGGGTTAGTTAACCGTATAATTCCATTTAGCTCTGTAGATGGTCCCGGAAATAGGACAGCTATATTTTTACAAGGGTGCAATTTTAATTGCCTTTATTGTCACAATCCAGAGACTATAAATGTTTGCAATAATTGTGGAGAGTGTGTAAGTGCTTGTCATTATAATGCACTAGAAATTAAAGGTATGCAATCTAAGCCATCTAAAGTGACCTGGGATAAAGATGCATGTACCAGTTGCGATGAATGTATAAAGATTTGCAAAAGAAATAGTTCTCCAAAGCCACTTAGTATGACTGTAGAAGAAGTTATAACAGAAATAGAAAAAAATAAAGTATTTATATCAGGAATTACAGTTTCAGGTGGAGAGTGTACTCTTCAAAGTGAGTTTTTAACAGAGCTATTTATAGAAGTTAAAAAGCTAGGGTTAACTTGTTATGTGGATACAAATGGTTCTATACCTTTATGGGAACATGAGGACCTTGTGGATGTTATGGATATGGCAATGGTGGACATGAAATCCTATGATAGTCAGGAGCACAAAATGTTAACCGGCATGGATAATACAACTGTTATAGAAAATATAAACTATTTGGCTAAGCTAAATAAAATTTATGAGATTAGGACGGTTATAGTACCAGAAGTGTTAGATAATTATCGTAACGTAGATGAAATTAGTAGACTTATTGCCTCTTTAAATCCAGAGATAAGATATAAACTTATAAAATATAGACAACTTGGGGTACGACTTGACATGGTTAACAGCTATACTCCTAATGATGAATACATGGATGAGCTGCAAAGGATAGCTATAAATAATGGTTGCAAAAATATAGTTTTAGTATGATTTATAATTAATAAAAGCCTCACATTTTGTGAGGCTTTTAATTTGTAGAATTATTGTAATATATATGATAATATAGTTATAATATGTTATTTGACAATTTATTTTATTGAATTAGTTACAGTACTAAATTTAAAAGAAAGAAGGGTGTTTAATGAGTGAAGTTAAAAAACTTAAAACAAGAGATGAAATTGATAGTAAGTATAAGTGGAATGTTTCAAAGATGTATGAAAGTTCAGTGCAGTGGGATGCAGATTTTGAAATTCTAAAAGTTAAAGCGTCAAATATGAAAAGGTTTTCAGGAAAATTAGGAAATGCCGAAGACTTGTTATGCTTTTTAGAAAGTAATGTAGAGGTTCAAAGGCTTTTAGAAAAGCTACTTGTATATGCACACTTAAGAAGCGATGAAGATACTGCTAAGGCAGAGTTTCAAGTGCTTAAAAACAAAGCAGATACTTATGCAGCACAAGTTTCAAGTATAATAGCATTTTTTATTCCAGAGCTATTATCATTACCAGAGGGAGCTGTAGAAGAGGAAATTTTAAAGCTTCCAGAACTTAAAGTTTATGAATTCTATTTGAAAGATATTTTAAGTCAAAAACCACATACATTAAGTTCAGAGGTAGAGGAAATTTTAGCCTCAGTAAGCGATTGTTTAAATGCACCAGGGAATATATTTGGAATGCTTACAAATGCAGATATGGTATTTCCAAATATAATAGATGAAGAGGGCAAAGAAGTAGAGCTAACAACAGGGAATTACAGTACTTTTATAAAATCAAAGGACAGAAGAGTGAGAAAAGATGCCTTTGAAACATTATTTAAAACCTATAAGGGTTATAAAAACACTTTAACAACATCTTTAACTTCTTCAATAAAGAGTTTTATATTTAATGCAAAAACAAGAAATTATAATTCTGCATTAGAAAGCTCTTTGAAACCTAATAATATTCCAGTAGACGTTTACCATAATGTAGTGGATACCATAAATAAAAATCTACCTTCACTTCATAAGTATGTAAGTCTTAAAAAGAAATTACTAGGCCTTGATGAAATTCATATGTATGATTTATATGTGCCAATAATTGATACTGTGGAAGACCACATAGAAATTGATGATGCTATTAAGATGATCTTAGATGGTATTAAGCCACTAGGAGAAGAGTATTTGAATATATTAAAAAAAGGAATTAGCGAAGGTTGGGTAGATATTTTTGAAAATAAAGGTAAGCGTTCAGGTGCATATTCTTCAGGTTGCTATGATAGCATGCCATATGTACTTTTAAATTACAATTACCAATATAATGATGTTTCTACTTTCGCTCATGAAATGGGGCACTCTATTCATTCTTATTACTCAAAGAAGAATCAACCCTATATATATTCAAACTATGAATTATTCTGTGCAGAAGTTGCGTCTACTACTAACGAGTGCCTATTAATTAATTATTTAATTGAAAATGAAAGTGATAAGAAAAAAAGATTATTTTTAATAAATCAGCAATTAGAGGGAATAAGGGCCACAGTGTTTAGACAATGCATGTTTGCGGAGTTTGAAAAAATAACTCATGAAAGCCTTGAAAAAGGTAAGCCGTTATCTCCAGATGATTTATGTGAAATATATCATGAGTTAAATGTAAAGTATTTTGGGCCGGAAATGGTGGTAGATGAGGGAATAGATATGGAATGGTCAAGAATACCTCATTTCTACAGAGATTTCTATGTGTATCAATATACTACAGGTTTTGCAGCTGCTAATTCTTTCAGTAAAATGATAGCTTACGAAGGTGAAAGTGCAGTAGAAAAATATAAAGAGTTCCTAAAAAGCGGTGGAAGTGACTATCCACTAAATATCCTTAAAAAGGCAGGGGTTGATATGTCTACGCCAAAACCTATAGAGGATACTATTAAAAGATTTGATGAATTGTTAGAGATGCTCGAAAAAGAGATATAGGGAGACATAAAAAGGTATATTATTGAATATATCTTTTTATTTTTATTATATGATATATGAATATACTAGCTAATATCAACTCTATTCAGTTTAATGTCATTGAGATTTGCATCTTATCAACATAATCCACTTCTTACTTACAAAATCATTATATTATATCTCGATAACACATAAATGCCTGCATCATAACATTAATTACATAAATTTATAATTTTTTTTAATATTGATGAACCTTTTACTAATATGTAATACACTCTTATTATATATATATGAACTCCAAAAAAAGAAAGGGGAGATGAAATATGGATAAGGTAGACTTGATAGAACACTTGCAGAGGATATCGTACAGGAATCATTTATTCAATGCTTTCACTCTATAAAAACATTAAAGAATATTAAAACTTTTGATGTATGGTTCTACAAAATAGTAACTAGAACAGGTTGGAGAACAGTTATAGTTTTATATTATTTTAATGATATGACTATTAAAGATATCTCAAAAGTCCTTGGATGTTTTGAAGGAACAGTTAAATCCAGACTTCATAATGCAAAAAAGCAGCTAAGACACATTATTGGAGAAGATGTAAAAGTGCCTGTTATAAAAACAAATTATACTGAAAAGGAGTGCGTAGATCATGGAAAATAAGCAAGACTTTGAAGAAAGAATTAGAAAGGAATTAAAATTAAAAGGTAATGAAATATATCCATCAGCTGGAAAAGGTACAATCTTAAGTGATAATGACCTCACAAAAAAGGTTGGATTTCAAGTTTTTTTCCCAAAAGCCCTTTGTAACGATATGAAGCTTACTTATAAATCTGAATCAATTCACCTAAATAAAATGACTTATGAAGATAATCAAAAGCTTCAAGCGAATATGCTTAAGGCAATTGATGATGAAGCTATATTTAATAGCCTATCTACCTATGCACCAACAAGAGGCGTTGAAGCACAATATATTAATGATAAAACTCAATTAAGTATTTCTATTGCGCCCATTTCAGTAGAAATAAAAAATCTACTTTCCTCATCCCCATCAATAAAAGTAGATTTAAATGGTACACTAGGCTATTGGCATGAAGTACAATTTCCATCATATCCTTTGATAGAGAAGAATGATATTACTCAACAAGATATGACTAAGAAGCCAACAGATATTAAAACTGCACATACATTTTTCTGGTCTTCAAATGAGGTCTACTACTCAATAGGTTTTCTCACAGACAATGAACTTTCAATGGATGAAACAGTAGCTCTTGCAAAATCCTTCATAGATCAATCTACAAAAGAATAAAAGTAAGGAGCTAACTTTGCAGTTAGCTCCTTACTTTTATGACAATATTCTTAATATTTTACATCGCTACTGTAAGTAGACAATGATATTGCACATCTTCTAACCTACATTATTTCTTTTTTATATACCAATATACAGGCAATCCAATCAAAGTTATTACAATTCCTATAAGTGCATTTGATGTATCAGTCATAAGCGTACTTACTAGAATATATATACCTCCAATAATTCCTACCATTGGAACTATTGGGTATAATGGTACTTTGTATGGCCTATCTAAATCTTTATGTTTTGTTCTTAATATAAAGATACCAGCTACTGCCATTGTGAAGAAAATCCATAAAACAAAGGTAACAAGATTTGTTAAGTTGTCAAAAGAACCACTGAATACATATAAACAAGCAAGTCCTATTTCGAAAACAAAAGCGTTTAAGGGAGTTTCATATTTTTCATTAACTTTTCCAAGGAACTTATTAAACGGTAAAAGTTTATCTTGTGCCATTGCAAAAGGTATTCTAACACCTGTCATTAGGTAGCCATTTAATGTTCCAAAGATTGAAATTAGTATACCGGCAGCGATAAATAGTGAACCGGATTTTCCAAATAAGATTGTTGCAGCTTCAGAAGCTACTTTATTAGAACTTATAATTGATTTTATAGGGAGTATGTTTAAAATTGCTAAGTTGAATAAAACATAAACTATTATAATAACGATTAACCCTAAGATTATAGAACGTGGTAGGTCTTTTTTAGGATTTTTAAGCTCTCCTGCTATATTGGCTACGCCTACCCAGCCATCATAGGCCCAAAGTGTGCCAAGCATAGCTGCTCCAAAACCAGCACCAGCGGCGATGTCTCCTACTGGCATTGAGAAACTATGAGCTGTTCCTTTAATAAGCCCTAAAGCTATGATAATAAAAATTGGAATTAGTTTTGCAATAGTTGCGACAAATTGAATTTTACCACCAAGTTTTGTTGATACAACATTTGCTATGGTGATAATTAATATCATGGATATTGCAAATAATTTTTGAGAAAGTCCACTCATAGGTATAAAATTAGTAGCTTGAGTTGCTAAGACTATTGCTAATGCAGCTGAAGCAGCAGGAACATAGACCACAGTTTGTACCCAGCCAAATAGAAAGGCCCACTTTTCACCATAAAGTTCTTTAAGATATATAAAGATACCTCCACTTTTAGGAATAGCGGCTGCAATTTCAGCTATTGTAAGAGCTGAGGCCATTGTAATAATACCACCTACTATCCAAGCAAGTATTCCGAGCATTGGAGAACCAGCATTATTAAAGACAATTGAGGGCTTAAAGAAAATTCCTGAACCTATAACCATTCCTACAACTATTGTTATAGCTTCTCTTAAACCAATTTCTTTTTTTAGTGTTTTAGGCAAATTACTGTTAGTATTTAACTTTTTTGATGCTTGCAAAATAAATCATCCTTTCTTTTTTAAGTTTTTTAGTAATGAAAATTAACTTTGAAAGATTGTCTAGCACATTAACTAAGATTTTCACAAGAATGATAAATCAGCAAATTTTCTTCTGAAATAATAATTAAATCATCATCTGCGATGCTGCAATATTAACAACTTTGGAAGCAGATTTAGACTACCACCAAAGTAACCTTTCCGGGCTAGACAACTGCAACTTATAGAAGATGGCAGACTTGAAGCTTCCAAAATGTTGTTAAAATATAAAAAGACAGGGAGTAAAAATGCATCAAAAATAATGCCTTCTTACTCCCTGTCCTTTTATCTGAAAGTTTCCTTAGAAATAATCTAAGTTGCTCCGTTGATGCCACATTTAAGTAGTCTCTCCAGGGGTATGTCAAATTATTGTATCGGACCTGAAAGTTTCGAAATAAACCTTGAGTAAAGTATTATTTCTTTCTTCTACGGTTATCTAAAAAGATATCTCCAATAATTATCATCCATAAATATATTTATATTATAATTAATAATTTTATTAATAAAGTTTACTAATGTCAACAAGATTGATTGTGCATTTAAGGGTTTTAAAAGGATATATTTAAACCATTGGTTTTATAGAATAAATATGTAAAAAATGTATGTGAATTTTGGAAGATATATTAATTCCTTTTGTTTGATAAAAAATATTTATATTACTTTATATTGAAAATTTGTAATTAGATTTGAAACGATTTTTTGGAATGTGTCGTCTATTTAGTGAAAGAGTAAAAATTGTATTGGAATATTAATGGATTTTACATTGAGATTATAATATTGGAGGGATTATTATGAAGTTTACAAAGAAAACAATGGCCATATTAATGTTAGGAATATTTATAACTGGAAATTCTATTTTAGCATCTGCAAGTACTACAAGTAATCTAATTAGTACGAGGAATGATACTAACGCTAAAATTCAAGGAATTAGCGAGAAGAAACCACAAATATATTTTGTCAGTGCAGAAGGAGTTGTATCAGATGTGAAATCGTCCTTAAGTGGATTTAGATTTAATATCAAAAACAATAAGTTGAATACTGGAATTAATGATAAAATAATACTAAATGTAAATGAGGATACCGAGATAATAAGTACAAAAGATGGTAAAAGATTAAGTGTAAGTGACATTAAAAATGGGATAAAAGTTAAGGCTTATTACGGACCAGCGGTTACTGCCAGTATTCCACCAATGAGCACTGCTACAATGATAATCGTAGAACAAGATAATGAAGAATGTGAATTATACAATTATGGAATAATTACTGATGTTTCTTTAATGAAAGAAAATAAGGAAATTCTAAAAGATAAGGATGATAAAAAAGATAAAGATGATAGGGACGATAAAGAAGATAAAGAAGATAAAGAAGATAAAGAAGATAAAACAAGAAAAGAGATCATGGCGGTTATGGATAGTGAAATAGATACTAACCTTATCATAAGTAAAAAAACTGAAATTATAGATAGCGAAACTGGCAAAGAAGTAAGCTATAAGGCTATAAAAAAAGGGGTTAGAGTGTTAGCCTATTATGATATTACAACTAGGAGTATACCACCTATAGCAACTCCTGAAAAAGTTATTATACTGTCTAAGAAACAAGATAAAGAATTAAGTGTTACAGCTACTGGGTTGAACAAGGATATTGATATTCTTGAAGGAAGCAAAAATGAGATTATGATATCCATTAAGGATGAAAAATATGAAGATAATATCTATAGTAGCATAAACTTTATTATAAATTCTAAAACTGAAATTATAAGCGAAAAAAGCGGTAAAAAATTAACAATAGACTCAATTAAAAATGATGTAAAAGTGAAGGTCTACTATGATGGGATACTTTCTAAAAGTCTACCTCCAATAGGAAGTGCGAAAAAAATAGTTGTTTCTGATACAGAATATGAAATGGGTACAATGGGAACTGTGGATAATATTTATACATCACAAGACAAAAAAGAAAACAGAATTGAAGTAAAAGGTGAAAGATTAGGGGAAAGTGGATTTGATAATATTGTTCTTAATATAAGTGAGAAAACTAAAATTGTAGATTTTAAAACAGGCAAACAACTTAAAGTAGATGATATTAAAAAGGGTTCTAAGGTTGTAGCATATTATGGGGGAATAGTAACTAGAAGCCTACCACCAATTGGGTTTGCAGAAAAAGTTGTTGTAATAAAGCAATATTAAAGCATGGAGGTAGAAAAAAACATAAAAAGGTTGGCAGTTTAATCTGTCAATCTTTTTTAACGTAACAAGTAGGGACGGTTAACAACTAATGATTGAAAATAACAATTGTAAATAAAGAACCAATGAAGTTTAAGTAATTTGAAAAACCAAATATTATGGCAAGTTGTTAGTGAATTGCTATTTGCTCATAGATATTTATTCTTATAAAATATATAATTAATATATAATGGTCATTAAAATAAATAAAAAATCAGCTTTAATTGATACAATGATCAATGATCATTGTATATTTATCATTTTAAACTTGGATTGTAATTATTAATAAAGTAGCATTATAAAAATTATAGGAGGAACAAAAATGAGATTATTGATTACAAACGATGATGGTATAAATGCAAAAGGGATATATGCATTGGTAAAAGAGCTTGAGAAGAACCATGAAGTAATTGTTGTGGCACCAGATAATGAGAGAAGCGCATGTGGGCATTCAATAACGCTTACAAGACCACTTGTTGTAAGAGAGGTAAAACTAGATGGGTTAATATCAAAAGCTTATAGTGTGGATGGGACACCAGCTGATTGTGTAAAGATAGCAATTAGTAAGCTCATTGATGAGAAAATAGACATGGTGATATCGGGTATTAACAAAGGCATAAATCTTGGTACGGATGTTTTATATTCGGGTACAGTTTCTGCAGCCATTGAAGCAGCCATTTATAAAATATCTTCTATAGCGATTTCTATGGAGGTTACGAAGGATATAGAAACATATGAAACGGCGGCTAAATACGCTAATGAAATATTGCAAAAGGCGCAAGAGAATAATATGGAAAGTGATATTGTTTTAAATGTAAATATTCCGTTACTACAAGAAAATGAAATAAAGGGCATTAAGGTATGTAAAATTGGTAGCAGACTATATAACAATTGTTATATAGAAACTATTGGTGAGAATAATGAAAAGAGTTACGAAATCAAAGGAAAAGTAAAGGATTTCCAAGAGGATGACTCTGACACCATATATTTTAAAGAAGGGTATGTTACCGTAACACCACTTCACTATGATTTAACTAACTTTAAAATATTAAATAAAGTAAGTCAATGGTTCTAATTCATAATTTTAAAAGGCTATTGGCAAGTATTCAATAGTCTTTTAAAGTCGTAATTATTTATTATTGACAAGCATTAGTTCATGTTTTATAATGAACACATGAACAATAGCTCATATGTTCATATGAATGGAGGTAAGAATATGGAAAAGAATATAGAGATTTGTACTTGTTCTACTATACATGAAGATATAGTGGAGAAAGTAAGAGCATCAATACCAAAGGAAGAAACTTTATATGATTTAGCAGAGCTTTTTAAAGTTTTTGGAGACAGTACAAGGATTAGAATTCTTTGTGTGTTATTTGAAACTGAAATGTGTGTTTGTGACATAGCAGCTCTTCTTAATATGAGTCAATCAGCTATTTCACATCAACTTCGTGTGCTTAAAAATGCTAGGCTTGCAAAGTATAGAAAAGAAGGCAAAGTTGTATACTATTCTTTAGATGATGAACATGTTAAACAAATTTTTGATCAAGGACTTACACACATAAAGGAATTGAAATAATATTATATAATAAAATACATAATAACTATTGAAAGTGGGGGATGAAATGGAGACTACAATAAAAAGGGAATTTATTTTGAAAGGGCTGGGTTGTGCTAATTGTGCAAATAAAATTGAAGCTCAATGTAAGAAAATAGATGGGGTGGTAGATGCCAATGTAAATTTTGTTAATAAAAACTTGGTACTTCAATTTCAAAATGAAGATGAAGAAAAGATATTAACTGTTATAGAGGAAGTAAAAAAGATAGTTAAGAGGTTAGAACCAGATGTTAAAGTTATACCTAGCACCATAAAAAAGATTGAAAATCATGACAAACAGCATAATCATAGTCATACTCATGATCACGATCATAGCCATTCACATACACATGATGATGATGAAGAGAATAACAAAACTAAAATTATAACTTTTTTAATGGGGGTAGTACTTTTTACCATAGCAATTATATTTAAGTTTAACAATTTAGTTGAGTTTGCGCTATTCTTTACAAGTTATTTATTGATTGGTGGAGAAGTACTTTTAATAGCTATAAAAAATATATTAAGAGGTCAAGTCTTTGATGAGAATTTTTTAATGGCACTTGCTACTGTAGGAGCTTTTTCTATTGGACAATTTGCAGAAGGCGTTGGTGTTATGCTTTTTTACCAAGTAGGGGAGTTTTTCCAAGATGTAGCTGTAAATAAATCACGAAAATCCATAACAGCACTTATGGATATCAGACCTGACTACGCAAATAAAAAAATTAATGATGAGATTGTAAAACTAGATCCAGAGGAAGTACACATTGGAGATATTATCATAGTAAAGCCGGGAGAAAAGGTGCCTTTAGACGGCATTGTGATAGAAGGGAAATCATTGATAGACACAGCTGCATTAACTGGTGAATCTGTGCCAAGGGAAGTTAAAAGTGGAGATGATATTCTAGCTGGATGTATAAACAAAAATGGATTGTTAACTATAGAAGTAAATAAAGAGTTTGGACAATCAACTCTAGCAAAGATTTTAGATTTAGTTCAAAATGCCAGTAGTAAAAAAGCACCAACAGAAAAGTTTATAACTAAATTTGCAAGATACTATACCCCCATTGTAGTTATTAGTGCAATGATCCTTGCAATATTACCACCTCTATTAATACCTGGGGCTACTTTCTCAGAGTGGATATATAGAGCACTGGTATTTCTAGTAGTATCTTGTCCTTGTGCTTTAGTAATATCTATTCCACTAGGGTTCTTTGGAGGAATAGGTGGGGCATCTAAAAATGGTATTTTAGTTAAGGGTGGAAACTATTTGGAGGCACTAAATAACGTTGAGGTTGTTGTTTTTGATAAGACAGGAACACTAACTAAAGGAGTATTTAAGGTTACAGAAATACATGAAGAAAGTGATATAAGTAAGGAAGAATTATTGGAATATGCAGCCCATATAGAAAGTTACTCAAATCATCCAATTGCAATATCAATATTGAAAGCATATGATAAGGCTGTAAACAAAGAGGATATTAGGGATTTTGAGGAAGTAGCTGGGAAAGGCCTTAGAGCTAATATAAGAGGAAAAGATGTTATAGCTGGTAATTCCAAACTAATGGATAGTGAAAGCATTTCCTACAGCAAGGCTGAAAATGTAGGTACTATAATATATATAGCTATAGATAAAAAATATGCAGGTAGTATTATAATTTCTGATGAGATAAAGGAAGACTCTATTCACGCTATAGAAAGTTTAAAGTCTATGGGAGTTAAAAAAATAGTTATGCTTACTGGAGACAACAAAGATATAGCTTCTAATATTGGAAAGAAGTTAGGTGTAGATGAGGTTTACTCAGAACTTCTTCCACATGAGAAGGTTGAAAAGTTGGAAACTCTAGATAAACAAAAGTCTCCTAAGGGAAAGATAGTGTTTGTAGGTGATGGAATTAATGATGCACCAGTTTTAGCTAGAGCAGATATAGGAATAGCTATGGGTGGGGTAGGTTCGGATGCGGCAATAGAAGCAGCAGACATAGTAATAATGACTGACGAACCTTCAAAGATTGCTGAGGCTATAAAGATTGCTAAAAAAACAAAGTCCATTGTAATGCAAAACATTATATTCGCATTGAGTGTAAAGATAGTTATTCTAGTTTTGGCTGTCTTTGGAATTTCAACTATGTGGGAAGCAGTTTTTGGTGATGTAGGAGTTGCTCTAATTGCAGTTTTAAATTCTATGAGGGCTATGAAAATTAATTAAATCATCTTCTGCGAAGCTGCAATATTAACAACTTTGGAAGCAGATTTAGATTGCCACCAAAGTAACCCTTCTGGCTAGGCAACTAGCACTTATAAAAGATGGCAGACTTGAAGCTTCCAAAATGTTGTTAAAGTATATTATTAAAACCGTAAAATAAAGTTACTTAGACTTTACTTTACGGTTTTTTTATACAAAGCATTATTAAACTAAAAATTTAAACAAAATTAATTTAACACGGATCTCTAAGTTTCTCTATATGAACAGCAATGTATGCAACTTCATCAGGTGAAACATCTAAATTTAATTCCGATTCTATAAGTTTGCAGACTTTTTCAGCCAAGGAATAGGATTCAGCATACTGTTTCTTGACAATATCCAGTAGTTCATTCCTAATTGGGGAATTGTTAAGTAATCTTTCAATGGCAAAGCGAATATGAGTTATAAATCTAGCATAATCAATTGATTTCTTATCAACCTGTAAATTTAAACTATCTTCTATAAGCTCTATGATTGAATTAGATAAGAAACAATATTTTATAGTATTAGATAACTTACCCTTGTTTCTAGCAGAATGAATATGTAGTGTAATGAAGCCTATTTCACCATCTGGAATTACAATATTCATCTTCTTTTCAAGCATGGAAACAGCTTTTCTAGCTATTTCAAATTCTCTTTTATATAGTGTTTCAGTTTCTACTAAAAATGGATTTTCAATTTCATCATTTTGTTTAAGTCTTTTTAAGGTGAAAGCAATATGATCTGTAAGTGAAATGTGTATTTTTTCATTTAACTCTTCGTTAAGCTCTTTGGATATCATAAATATAATCTCTTCGCATAGGCCGATTAATTCATCATCAACAGTGGTCACAAGTTCTTTGAAGTTATTATAATTAGTTTTATCATCCAAAGAAAATACTTTATCTATTTTTGTATCAGAAGAGAGTATTTCACCTAAATGTTTCCCAAAACCTAAGCCTTTTCCAAATAGTATTTTTTCTTTCTTTTTTTGTGTAACTAATAAAACATTATTATTGAATACCTTTTGTATTGTATAATCAGCTTTAAAAAGGGAACCCATAACCTTAATACCTCCTGCAGTTTATTAAAATAAATTTCAAATAATATGAAACAGTAAAAATATATTATTATTAATATATTTTTATATACTCAAAGAAATACTAAATTTATATTTGTTAATTAAATAGGTTGTAAAAAAAACAGATTTGAAATATAATTGGTCTATACAACATAACAATATAATAACATACAAACTATGTTTATGTATACAGAAATTTATTTCAAATTAAGGAGGAAAAGTTTTGAGGAAGATTTCAAGGGATAACCCTATACCACTTCATTACCAGCTAAAAGAGATACTACAAGAAATGATAGAAAATGAAGTTTTAAAGCCAGGGCAAGCAATCCCAACTGAAAGAGAACTTTGTGAAATTCAAGGAATTAGTAGAATGACTGTAAATAAGGCTATTATGTCATTAGTAAATGAGGGATTAATTTATAGAGAACAGGGAAAAGGAACTTTTGTGTCTATTGAAAAGGTTAATCATGAAATATCACGTCTTAAAGGTTTTACTGAGCAAATGAAAGAAAATGGAGTGATATCAAAAACTAAAATGCTGTCTTTTAAGGTTATAGAAGCTACAAAGCAGAACAAAGTTGAACTGAAAATGCCTAAAGAGGAAAGTAAGGTTGTTGAAATTAAAAGATTGAGATTTAGTGATGAACAACCCGTAGCCATTGAAACAGCTTGGATTCCATATTATTTAGTTAATGATATTACTAGAGAGATGATTGAAGATAAATCTTTGTATGCTATCTTGCGTGAAAAGTATGGGCACCATCCATACAAGGCTAAACAAACTATTGAACCTATAATGTTAAATGAATATGAAAGTAAACTTTTGAACCAAGAAAATTGTGCTTTGGCATTAATATTTAGGCGAACCACTTATTTGGAAAATGGGGTACCAATAGAATATACTAAAGCAATATACAGAAGCGATAAATATAAATATGAAATAATTTTGAAATAAGAAGAGTTGTGAAAGTTCAAGATTCTACCAGCCGCACACAAGGGGGGTATTTATGATGGAAAGTAATAATAAGTCTAATTTAGATGCAATGAGCACATTAGAAATTCTTAAAAATATAAATGAAGAGGATAAGAAAATAGCTATGGCTATTGAAAAAGAGTTGATTAATATCGAGAAAGCCGTAGAAATAATTGTGAAAAGCTTTGAAGAAGGAGGCAGACTCTTTTATATTGGAAGTGGTACAAGTGGTAAGTTAGGGGTAATGGATGCCTCAGAATGTCCTCCTACCTTTGGAGTTTCTGATTCTATGGTTCAAGGAATTATTTCTGGTGGTGTAGAGGCTTTAAGTGGATGGCTCGAACATACAGAGGATGAGCCAGAACTAGCTGTCCATGATTTAAAAGGAGTAAGTATAAATAAAAATGATGTTTTAGTAGGTATAACAGCTAGTGGAAATACTCCATATGTTGTGCGTGCAATGGAATACGCTAAGGAAATAGGCTGCAAAACTGTAGCGCTTATATGCAATCCAAAAGGAAAACTTAAAGAAATTTGCGAAGTTACTATAGCAGTACAAGTTGGAGAAGAAGTGTTACTAGGGTCTACTAGAATGAAGGCAGGTACGGCTCAAAAAATGGTTCTGAATATGTTGAGTACTGTAGCCATGGTAAGGATTGGCAAGACCTATCGTAATCTAATGGTTAATGTACGACCTATTAATAAAAAGCTACAACAACGTGTAAGGGAGATAGTAAAGCTTGCCACAGGTGAGAAGGACAGCCTCATAAATGAGACTTTGGAAATCTGTGAATACAATCCTAAAGTAAGTATTATAAAAATTAAAAAAGGTGTTTCTGTAGAAAAAGCAAAGGAAGCCTTGGAAGAAAGCAAGGGAAGTGTAGCAGAGGCATTAAAAATATTGAACTATTAAATGAGGTGGTGTAATATGAGAATTATAGTGGTAGATAATTATGAAAAAATGAGTGAAAAAGCTGCAAAGATGATAGCTAGTCAAGTTATTTTAAAGCCAGATAGCATATTAGGCTTAGCTACTGGAGATACACCACTGGGAATGTATAAAGAATTAATTGAGTTATATAAAAAGGATGAGGTAGACTTTAATGAGGTTAAAACCTTCAACTTGGATGAATATTATGGTCTTAATAGAGAAAATCCTCAAAGTTACTTTAGTTATATGATTAATAATCTGTTTAATCATATAAATATAAATAAAGAAAATATTAATGTTCCCAGTGGAATGGCAAAGGATATAAGTACTGTATGTTTAGAGTATGAAAACAAGATAAGAGAAGCTGGTGGCATAGATATGCAGATCTTGGGTATAGGTGGAAATGGACATATCGGATTCAATGAACCGAGTGTAAGCTTTGAGGTAGCAACCCATCTAGTTAATCTTGATGAACAAACTATAGAGGCTAATTCTAGGTTTTTTGACTCAATAGAGGATGTGCCAGTAAAAGCCATAAGTATGGGAATAAAAACAATAATGAGCTCTAAGAAGATTATTTTGCTAGCAAGTGGAAAAAATAAGGCTGAAATTATAGAAAAGGCCATTAAAGGCAAAATAAATCCTAACGTACCTGCTTCAATTTTGCAACTCCATAATGATGTAACAGTGATTCTAGATAAAGAAGCGGCAAGTTACTTGAATGTGACTTAGGAATATAATCTCATGTGAAGTAGTAGAAAAACACCAATATTAGCAGCTTGCTAATATTGGTGTTTTTATTATGTGGCTATTAAATTAAACTTCTTTAATTCATTATTGTCATATAATAAATTAAAACAATAAGTTATTATATCACTTCTTTTTATTATTCCTATAAAAACATCATTATCATCCACCACAGGAACAAAATTTTGGTCCTTTGATAGAGATATTAAACTCTCTATGTCTGAATTAATTAATACTGCTTTATTACAGATGTGCCTAGGGATATCCTCAATTAAAATCTTACTTGTATCATGAAAACTTAAATTTGGGGTATTTTTAATTTTCCATAATAAATCGCCTTCAGTTAGAGTGCCTACATAATTGCCAGTTTCATTAATTAAAGGTACAGCTGAATACCTGTGATACTCCATTCGTTCTAACGCTTGCCTCATTGTGGAACTTTGCTTTTCATAAACAACTTTACTTTTAGGCGTAAGAAAAAAAGCTATATTCATAGTTTACCCATCCTTTAAAGATTATTATTTTGTTTGTAAGGTATCTGACAATACCATTATAGCATGGTTGCTTTGATTTGTTTATTAATAATCTATTAAAACGTACCACCTTAATTTAAGTAGTAGAGGAAACTTTTTTCTTTTTTAAGAAATCCCATTTGGTTTCTGTTGTTATTATTGCAATAAATATTGTTAAACATCCTAAAACCATTTTTGATGTAAATATTTCATTAAGTACTATTACAGATAAGATAGAGCCGAAGACAGATTCCAAACATAGAATAATGGCAGCATGGGTAGATGTAGTGTATTTCTGTGCTACATTTTGTATGATAAATGCTATCATTGTGCTGAAAATTGCCAAATATCCAATTGCAAACATTGTATCTGAACCCAATGACGGTGGCATTGGTTCATAAATTAAAGCAGCTATAATTGAAAATACTGCAGCAGCACCTAGTTGTATTATTACAAGGGATATAGCATCAACCGTTTCAGTAAAGAAACCAACAGAAACTATATGAGCTGCAAAAAATACTGCACATAATAAAGTTAGACTATCACCAAGTCCAAGGCGTATTCCTCCATCTAAGGTCAACATGCCTATTCCTAAAAAGCAGAGAAAGGCAGAGATTAGTGAGTACTTATCTGGTCTCTTTTTACTGATTATCCAATAAAGAAAGGGCACGATAACTACATTAGTGCCAGTTAAAAAGGCATTTTTGCCAGCAGTTGTATATTGCATTCCAATTGTTTGCGCAGCAAAGCCTAAGAATAAGAGAAGTCCAACAAGGGTTCCCCATTTTAAATCATTTTTAGTAATAAGCTTAACCTTTTTCCTGAAAACCACTAGCATAATTATTACAGAAATACTAAAACGCATTGCCATCATATAAAAAGGTGTAATATTGTCTAAAGCACCTTTTACAGCTATAAAACCGCCACCCCACATGATTGCTACAAGTAATAATGACATATCAGCGAGAAAACTTTTTCTTTTGTCGTTAGGTATCATTTTTAGCACTCCTTTTTTATATAAGTTCTATAATAGATAAATCATTTTCTTTGTTTAAATCTATGAAATTTGAATTAATGGATATAAGAGGCCTGGAAATATTATTTAGATCTATTTTAATTATCTTTCCAACAGAGTCATCACTAAGCTTTACCATCTCACCAGTGTAATAATTAGCCATTTCTCTTATAAATGTACTTAGATAATTATAATCAAATAAACCCATACAATCATGTTGCATAATTTCTAACACTTTAAAGGGGTTTTGCCTTTTGCTATAGATTTTATCAGATGTCATAGCATCGAACATATCTGTAATTCCTATTATTTTTGCAAAAGTACTAATTTTATCTTCTTTTAGGCCAAGAGGATAACCGGAACCATCTAAACGTTCATGGTGCATAAGAACGCCTAAGCTTACAGAGTTATCCAAGTAAGGAATGCTTTTTACAAGTTCATAAGAATAAATTGAATGTTTCTTCGCTTCTTCAAATTCTGATTTTGTAAGTTTTGAAGATTTATTCAATATGGAGGGGTTAACTTTTGTTTTACCCACATCATGAAGAAAAGCAGCATAGGTTAAAAGAGTTAAGTCCTGTTTAGAAAAATTTAACCATGTACCTAGCATGGAACTTAAAAGTGCGACATTTACACAATGTCTCATAAGATATTCATCAATAGCTCTGGAGTTAGTTATGCTCTTTAAAATAGAACCATAATCATTAAAACTATCTAAAATATCTTTAGACATAGTTCTTATTTCGGTTAAGTCGGGTTCTGAGCTTCCTTCTACTTTACTTAAAAAATTATCTACAATATTTGAAAATTTGCTTAATTTATTTTCCGTTTGAATTAAAACTTGTTGTCTTGAATCTTGCATAGCAGATATTATTGCTTCTTCTTCAGTTAAATAAATACTAATAGTGTTTGATGGATAGAATTCAAGTATCTTTTTTATCATGGAGTTATTTAGTGGAACTTCCTTTGTAACTAAGGTTAAGCCATTTAAAACTAAATCTTCTGATAAAATCATATTAGGTTTTAGGTCGTAAATACTTATATTTTTAACCTTTTTCTCCACAGATGCATCCCCCTCAAAGTTGATTTATAAGTTTTTTAAATTATGTAAATGTTAGCAAATAAATTATATATTACAATAATTTATTCTACCATAAAACCAAGCCTTAGGCTATAAGGATGGTTAAAATAAAAGATGAGAACGCTATTTGCATTCTCATCTTTTATTTGATTAATCTTATTAGTAAGTTAGGCTATTAGCCCATAAACATTTTAATATCCTCATCTACGTTGGTTATTCCTGAAATTCCAAAGTTATCTATTAAGATTTTAGCTACACTTGGAGACAAGAAAGCAGGAAGAGATGGTCCTAAATGAATATTTTTTACTCCCAAGTGAAGTAGTGCTAGTAAAACTATTACAGCCTTTTGTTCATACCAAGCAATGTTATATGATATCGGTAATTCATTAATATCAGAAAGTCCAAAGGCTTCCTTTAATTTAAGAGCAATAACCACTAGTGAATAGGAATCATTACATTGTCCGGCATCTAGTACTCTTGGAATACCAGAAATATTACCTAAATCAAGTTTATTATATTTATATTTTGCACAACCAGCAGTTAGGATTACAGTATCCTTTGGTAATTCTTTTGCAAAATCAGTATAGTAATCTCTACTTTTCATTCTTCCATCACAGCCTGCCATTACAAAGAATCTTTTAATTGCTCCAGATTTAACTGCTTCAACCACTGTATCTGCCAAAGCTAATACTTGATTATGAGCAAAACCACCAATAATCTCACCATTTTCTAGTTCTCTAGGTGCTTTACATTTTTTAGCCTCGGCAACTAAAGCAGAAAAGTCTTTTGGTTGTCCATTTTTACCATTTGGAATATGTTTAACTCCTTCAAAACCAGTAACACCAGTAGTATAAAGTCTATCCTTATAAGAAGCTTTAGGAGGAACAATGCAGTTTGTTGTCATTAATATAACGCCGTTAAAGCTTTCAAACTCCTCATTTTGTTTCCACCAAGCGTTACCATAATTTCCTACGAGGTGTGAATATTTTTTAAATGCTGGATAGTAGTTTGCTGGTAGCATTTCACTATGAGTGTATACATCTACGCCAGTACCTTCTGTTTGCTTTAATAGTTCTTCCATGTCTTTTAAGTCATGTCCACTTATTAATATACCTGGGTTATTTTTAACGCCTATATTAACTTTAGTCATTTCAGGATTGCCATAGCTAGAAGTATTTGCTTTATCTAGTAATGCCATTGCATCTACGCCAAATTTACCACATTCAAGCACTAATGCTACTAAGGCATTTGCATCTAGGCTGTCGTCTAAGGTAGCCGCTAAAGCTTTTTGCATGAAACCATGAATTTCTTTATCGTTATATTCTAAATTATGTGCATGTTCTAAATAAGCAGCAATTCCCTTTAAACCATAAATTAATAGTTCTCTTAAAGATCTAATATCCTCATTTAGTGTAGCGAGAACTCCTAC
This sequence comes from Clostridium sp. CS001, assembly GCF_020443565.1. Classification (GTDB taxonomy): domain Bacteria; phylum Bacillota; class Clostridia; order Clostridiales; family Clostridiaceae; genus Clostridium_AD. The sequence goes on along the minus strand of NZ_JAIZZN010000012.1, from coordinate 44,165 downwards.
CTTTGAAGCTTTTTCATCAAAAGCATCCATATTATCTGCAAACCAAGTGGCAGCTTCAGGTAATGTTTCCTCTACTGTATATTTAGCTCCGAGGATACTCATTACTTTTTCAAGCCAATTCGTAGCTTCTCTAGGAGCATGAAGGGAACCACCAGCAGAAATATACTGCTTTTTTATAGTTTCTCTGAGTTCTAAACCTTTTTTAATTCTTTGAATAAATACATTTCTATCAAAGTTTGCATTAGTTATAGTTGCAAACAAGCTTTCCACTATAAAGTTATCTACTTCTTCATTTACAACACCAAGTTTTCTAGCTCTTGTACTATAAACTGAAATTCCTTTTGTGATAAATATTAATAAATCTTGAGTTACTGCGAGGTCTGAAGTTTTACCGCAAACACCCTTTACTGTACATGCTTTTCCACCTGCTGCTTCTTGACATTGATAACAGAACATACTCATATATTTTTCCTCCTAAATTTATCTAATATTTTATTTTTTCATAAGTTATACACATGATTATTTTTATTTATATTAGCTATCTTTTATTAATCACTCTCGTCTTATGTGATTATTATAGCGTAGAATAAATTATTTTTCCGTAACCATAGTTACGAAAAAAAATATTATAAAGTTTAAGATTGTATACTTTCCTTTTTACTTATTGACATTGATAATTAACATATTTATAATTAAATAATTCAGAGCAAAATACTAAGAATTAATTAGAATACTTTAGTGGGAAAGTAACTCTCCTTCTGAAGATGTTAATATTGCAGGGCTAAAGATGATGATTTAAAAAGGAGAGATATTAAAATATGGAAATATACTTAGATAACAGTGCAACCACAATGCCTTATGAAGAGGTTATTGAGGCTGTATGTGGCACCATGAAGAATTATTATGGTAATCCATCTTCATCACATAGTTTAGGATTTAAGGCAGAGCAAAAACTTAGGGAGGTTAGAGCAAACATTGCTAAAAGTATAAATGCTAGTAGTGAGGAAATAATATTTACATCAGGGGGAAGTGAAAGTAATAATTTTCTTATAAAGGGTTTTGCTAAGGCTGCGTCTCATATAATAACCACCAAAATAGAACATTCAAGTATTATAAACACATTTAAGTCACTAGAAGATTTAGGAGTAAAGGTTACTTATATTGATGTAGATGAAAATGGTAGAATTAATGTAGAGCAGCTTATGGACAGTATAACTAAGGACACTCAAATCGTAAGTATAGCACATGTTAACAGTGAAATAGGGGTTATACAGGACATAGAGCTTATAGGGAAATTAATAAAGCAGAAAAGTAGTAGGGCAAAGTTTCATGTAGATGCAGTTCAAAGTTATGGAAAGCTTCCTATTGATGTAGAAAAATTTAATATTGATTTACTATCTACTAGTGCACATAAAATCCATGGACCTCGCGGAATTGGATTTTCATATATAAGGAAGGGACTTATGCCAAATAGCTTAATAAACGGTGGTGGGCAAGAAAGAAATTTAAGATCAGGTACAGAAAATCTTGCTGGAATCGTAGGATTTGAAGCAGCAGCAGAAATTATGTGCAAAAATCAGTATGCGAATTTTAATAAAGTTTTAGACCTTAAGAAGTATTTTATAGAAAAACTATCGGAGCTAGATGATGTAATAATTAATAGTAAATTAGAAACTAATTTCACACCTTATATACTAAGTGTCTCATTTAAGGGTGTGAAGGGAGAGGTTCTGCTTCATTCCTTGGAAGAAAAAGGGATATATGTATCCACGGGTTCAGCATGTTCATCGAAAAGTAATAAGGTTAGTGAAGTTTTAAAGTCACTTGGAAGAAATTTAGAGCTTCAAGGTGGAACTATACGGTTTAGTTTTTGTGAATATAATAATAAGAGTGAAATAGATTATGTGATAAATGAATTGCATAAATCATTAGAGTTTTTAAAAAAGTTAAACAGAAGATAATAATATTGCAGCAAAGCTAATAAAAGGTAGATACAATAGATATACAAAGGAGTGCTAAAAGATGAGAAAATTAATTCTGGTAAAGTTTGCCCCGGAAATTTTTTTAAAGGGACTAAACAGAGGTAAGTTTGAAAAAAAACTTAAAGACAATATAAAAAATGTGCTAAGAGGCGTAGAATATGAATTTGTTGAGGATCAAGGAAGATGGTTTATATACTCAGAGCATATGGAAAAAATCATACAAAAAATTAAAAATGTTTTTGGAATAACAGAAGTTTGCATAGTTACAGAAGTTGAAGCTTCTATGGATAGTATTGAAAAACAAGCACTTTTAGAACTAAAAGAAAGTTCAGCTACAACTTTTAAAATAGATACTAACAGAGCTAACAAAAACTTTAGCTCTAATTCTATGGAGGTAAATAGAAAAATAGGAGCTTATATTCTGCAAAACAATGAAAATATAAGTGTAGATGTACATAATCCACAGTGCATTATAAATATTGAGATAAGAAATATGGCATATCTTTATTCTAAAAGAATAAAAGCAGTGGGTGGACTGCCTTATGGAATGAACGGTAGTACTATGCTTATGTTATCAGGAGGTATAGATTCTCCTGTTGCAGGTTATATGATGGCAAGAAGAGGAGTAGAGATACATGCAGTTTACTATCATAGCCATCCATATACTAGTGAAAGAGCAAAGGATAAGGTGAAACAATTAGCTAATATTTTAAAAGAATACACTGGAAAGCTAACATTATATGTAGTACCATTTACAGAAATTCAAATGCAAATTATAGAAAAGTGTAGAGAAGATGAATTAACAATAATTATGAGAAGATTTATGATGAGACTTGCCTGTGGCCTTGCAGAAAAACTAAACATAAATTCGGTGACTACTGGAGAAAGCATAGGGCAAGTAGCTAGCCAAACTATGGAAGGTCTTGTAGTAAGTGATGATGTTTCCGATAGACCAGTTTTTAGACCACTGGTTGCTATGGATAAAGTAGATATAATGGAGGTTTCTAGAAAAATAGATACTTATGAGACCTCAATTTTACCCTACGAGGATTGTTGTACAATATTTGTTCCTAAACATCCAAAAACAAAACCAAGGCTAGTAGAGATAATTAAATCAGAATCAGTTTTAGATATTGAAGGACTTGTCGGGAGAGCTCTTGAGGAAATGGAAGTTTATAAATAAACATAACTAAGCTTATAAACTAAAAATGTGTATTAAATCAAAAGGGCAATACGGTAGGTTAAACAAAAATATATTTATAGATGGGTAAACAAATATGGTACTGAAAAAGGCAACCAATCAAAATGATTTATCATTTTGATTGGTTGCCTTTGTTTGATTGTATATTATATAAAACAAGAATTTCATATAATAATTTAAAAAAGTTATAGAAATTACTATTATTTTCCTAGAAAACCGATTATCATTGTATTAGTGAAACAAAAAACACTATATTATCGTCTAATATTTAGTATAGGAGTGATATATGTGCCTGTTGTGCCTTTAGTACAAAATGAAAGTGAAGACAAGAGTAATATACATAAAGAAGTAGAACGACTTATAAATTGCTATGGAGATGACGTACTTAGGGTAGCATATCTATATGTTAAGGACATGCATAAGGCCGAGGATATCTTTCAAGAAGTGTTTATAAAGGTATTTAAGAAATATGATACATTTAAAGGTATTAGTAGTGAAAAAACTTGGCTTATGAGAATAACAATCAATGTGTGTAAAGACTATTTTAAAAGCTTTTGGATAAAAAGAGTATTTTTAAATAGTGATAGAGAAGACGATAAAGAAGAATATAACCAGGTGTATAGTTCAGATGGGCTAGATGATACTATAATAAAATCTATTGAGTCAAAGGAACTACTAAATGAAGTTATGAATTTACCAATAAAATATAAAGAAATAATTATTTTATATTACTATCAACAATTTAGTACAAAAGAAATTAGTGATATGCTGAAGCTTCCAGAGGGGACAATAAGAACTAGGTTATTTAGATCGAGAGAATTATTAAGAAAAAGTATTGCTGGGAGGGTTGAATATGAGTGGTAATTTAGAAGAATTAACACAAGCACTAAATATAGAATTAATAAATATAAAAGTAAGCGAAGAGCTGAAGCTAAAGACTTTGGAAAAGTGTAAAAAAAGTGAAAGCATTACCTTCCGCAAAGCATCTATTCCAATAACTTGTACTTTAGCAGCTTGCTTACTTGTGGGAATTGTAGTATATCCCTATTATACTAAGAATAGCATAATAGGTAATGAGCAAATAACTATGAATTCTAGTGAAAGATCTATTAAAGCATTAGATAAATCAATAATAGATTCACCGAGGCTTAGTGATGAAGTAAATATTAAAGAAAATGAAAATAGTAAAGTTTATACCAATGAAATAGTAGATGAAAGTCAAAAAAAAGTTAATGAAAACAGCAAAGAACAACAGGGGGAAAATAGGGTTATTGCTTTAAATGAAAATCCTACTGTAGCTTTTAAAGCAAAAGTGGGAGTGGAAAGCGAAGAAATGGATAAAAGTATTTTATCTACAAGTCAAGGAAATGAGAATGCTTCAATTAATAGTACAACTGAAAAAGGAAAAGACGCAAGTACAATTGCATTACCAACAAAGCAGAATAATGATGCATTATCAAATGAAGAAACTAAAATGAAGGATTTATCACTACAAGAAGCAATAAAAGTTTTTGGTGATAGTCTAAAAATACCTTCATATGTGCCTAAAGAGTTTAATCTATCAACAATATTGGTGCCAGAACTAGGTGATGATTCAAATGTATTATACGAAATTACTTATAGCGATAACAATAAATACTTTAAGATAACTGAATACAAGGATGTAGACAATACAAGAGAATTAGATTCAAATAGTAATATAGAATTAAAAACACCAAAGGAAAACTACATGGTTATAAATTTAAATAACGTAGCAGTTAAATATATATTAAGTGAAAGTGATGATAATACGGAATGTCCTTATGTGAAATCAATATGGGAGGATTCAGGTAAAAATTATAGGGTGGAAGGTAATGCACCATGGACGGAAATCATTAATATTATAAGTTCTATAATAAACTAAAATAAAAATTAATAAAGATGAATAAATAATAGGTAGCAGAGAGAATCATACTATAGTATGGATATATCTGTTGCCTATTAATTTTTGAAAATAAATGAATAATTACTCAGAAAATATTAAAAAAAAGTAGATTTATTAAAAAAAATATGATATATTAAATCGGGCTGAAAATGCTAACAAAAACAATAGACTGTTGTATGTGAAATATTTTATTGCGTTAAAAACAACAGTTGTGTATTGGATGCATATACACCTTATTATTAATACTTATGCAAAGGAGAATGGTAATGAAAAATAACAAAGGAATGGAAAAATTAGAGGATAATAATTTGAAAAGAGAATTAGGACTTGCAGCAGCTATTGCTATAGTTATAGGAAATATAATTGGCTCGGGAATATTTATGGCACCTGCATCCCTAGCTGCAGTTACAAATCCTAAAACAGCCATGATTGCATGGATTATTACAGCAATAGGATCAATTTTGATTGCATTAAGTTTTGCTAATTTAGGCTCGGCAATGCCTAAAACTGGTGGTCCTATAATATATACGAGAGCGGCTTTTGGAGACTTTGCAGCATTTCTTATTGCTTGGACATACTGGATTGGGGCTTGGGTAGGTAACGCAGCTATAATTACAGCATTTATGAGTTATTTAACTTACTTCTTTCCACAAGCAAACACTCCTATAATTGCTTTTTTAATAACTTCAGCAGTACTTTGGACTTTTACAATAATTAATATATTAGGGGTAAAAGAAGCAGGAATAGTTGGCATAATAACAACAATACTTAAGATTATTCCACTTATTGTTTTTGTAATTATTGGGCTAATAAAATTTAATCCACAATATCTAAGCACTGTAACAGATGCAAAGCTTGCTGGAATTGGTACCCTACCGGCAGCAATAGCTATAACTTTATGGGCATTTATAGGTCTTGAAAGTGCCACAGTGCCAGCAGGAGAAATAAAAAATCCAGAAAAAAACATTAAATATAGTACAATAATTGGGACCTCAATTGCTGCAATTATATATATACTAATTTCAGTAGTTGCAATGGGAGCAATGAATCAATCGCAGCTTGCACAATCCAAAGCTCCATTAGCAGATATAATAAATGCGGCTACAGGTGCCACTTGGGGTGGAAACTTTATAGCCTTAGGTGCAATTATTTCAACACTAGGAGCCACTTCAGGGTGGATATTAACCACAGGTAGAAGTGCTTATGCAGCTTCAAAAGATAATTTATTCCCAAAAGTATTTGGAAAAATAAACCCTAAGTTTAATACACCAGTTGCTTCACTTGTTATAAGCGGAATTTGTGCAAATATCCTATTAACATTGAATTACGTGGGTTCTTTAAGAAGTGCTTTTGATTTTATGATTTTACTTGGTACGTTGGCATTCCTTCCTTCTTATGCATTTTCAGCAGCAGCGGAAATAGTGCTTTTAAGAAAACAATCAAAAGAATTTAACATATGGAATTTTTTAAAGAATTCATTTATATCAATACTTGCCTTTGGATATTCCATATATGCAATATATGGAACTGGATCCGAGGTAGTAATGTATGGATTCATCCTTATGTTAGTGGGGATTCCATTTTATTTATATATGATGCTACAAAATAATAAAACAGATAGTAAAGTAGATAAATTAAGAGAGAATGCACTGAAAAACAAATAAATATATATAGACACTTACTTATGTAGGTGTCTTTTTTGAGCAATATTATTAAAAATAAAGAAATTGTTATGAAGTAGCTATTGTGCAGAACATAAAAACTATATAACAGAAGTTTCAGAAGATTATATTAATAAAAATATTGACTAATGGAAGAATGTATAATATTATAAATATAATAACAATTGAAGAAGTTTGTTATATTTAAAGAAGATTTATCGTTAAGGGGGAACCGAAGAATGATTATTATGTTGTTACAGTTCTAATAAATTAAAGTTTAATAAAATCATAACTGAAATACTGCAGGGATAAGTGTTTATATAAACCATATACTTAGGTTTATTTGTTATGGATTTTAAGATTTTAATTAAGTAGATTATGAACAACATCAATTACAATTCTTTGATTTTCATTAATATTACGGTAAGTTATAAAAATGCTATGGAGCGTGTTTTTACTTTAATACTAGATTTGTAAAAAAGTAATAACATCTTAGCTTTATCTTGCTTAATAATAATTTGAAATTAGAGTTGTGTTGCTTTTGATGACACAACTTTTTATTTTTAATTAATATGTATATATTTATCCATAGAAAAGATATTTGGGTAAAATCATATATAGTAATGAAATTTAACGGCACTTTAGGTGACGTGCTAAAAGGATGTGGATGAATGTATGTTCATCTGCATCCTTAGTTTTTTGTAAGTGGGGTAGTTAAGAAGTTTATTAAATGGGGGTAATAATATGTATACAAAAACTGAGATTCTACAAATTGCTAAGGCGCAGTTAGCGCTTGACTATAATTGCCAAGTGAGTGATTTTAAAAAAGAAAAAAAATACGATAGTTGCAAATAATCTCATTGAGGGCAGACGTATTTATGATCATGATGGATGTTTTTTAAAACTACTCTGTTTTGGTGGGAAAGTAATTATCAGTACATCGCCTATGATGATGCCTTGGTGTGAAGAAAAATTGTTAAATAGAGATGCATGGATTTTTGGATATCCAAAGCTACGAGCACTGGACAAAAAATTGAATGAATTTGGACATGAAATAGCAGATAATCACCATTATTATCTACCAAACCCTGATATACCGTGTGTAGAACCTATTACCGATGTCAAATGGTATGAAGCAAAAGATATTTTGCAGTTTGAGGATGATGATAGGTTTGGAGAAGCTTTTGTTTTTGATGAAAACTTTCCAAATATGCTTGCAGTTGCAGCATATGATGGAGATAACATAATGGGTATGGCTGGTGCCAGTGGAGATAGTAAAACCATGTGGCAAGTTGGTATTGATGTTTTACCTGAGTATCGAGGACGTGGTATAGGAACAAATTTGGTGACACTTTTAAAAAATGAAATTTTAAAACGAGGAAAAATAACCTTTTATGGCACTGGCGAATCCCATTTTCACTCACAAAATATTGCTATAAATGCTGGATTCTTTCCAGCATGGGCAGAACTTTATTCAAGAAGTAAGGAAGAGAAAAAGCATTAAAGGAAAAAGGAGAGGAAAATAATATGAAATATTTAAAAAAATTAATCGGTGAGAAATGTTATCTAGCACAAATGGTTTATGAGGATCATGAAAAGTTTGCAGAATGGTTTACAGACATAAATACAGCTATCGGGCTTGGAGATGCAGCAGGCAATTATTCTATAGAAAGAACTAAAGAATTTTTCGGAAAAAGTTACAGTAGCCAAGCTAATCATTTTTCAATAGTTGATTTAAAGGAAGATAAGTTAATTGGATTTTGCTGGCTTAAAGAAGTATGCACTATAGATAGATCAACGGAATTAGCTATTTTAATAGGTGATGAGAACTTCAGATGTAAAGGTTATGGTGTTGAAGCAATGCAGCTTATTGTAGATTATTGCTTTAACATATTAAACCTACATAATGTGATGGTGGTTGTTTATTCCCATAATGATAAAGCAATACAAATGTATAAGAAAGTTGGCTTCCAGGAATTTGGAAGAAGACGTGAATCTCATTTTATAGGTGGAAAGGCTCATGATGAAGTGTATATGGATATTTTACCTGAAGATTATAAAGGAAAATCAGTAACTGATGTATATTTTTCTAATAATTTATAGTTTTAAGGACACTTCAGAAGAAAGGTCTCTCGCCTCTTCTATAAGTGGGGGTCACATACTACAACAAAAACAAAACATTAAATTATTGAGGTAGGAGGAATATTCAATATGGAAAAATCATTATTAAAAAGTAAAATAATTGTGCAATTAGAAGAAAAAATTCAACATGGAAGTAATGAAGCGCTAGATGAATTTTTGTGTGAGATAGAGCATAAAGGGACTCCATTAATAGAAAAACTAGAGGGCGATTTTGAAAATGATTTAGTTACTTTTGTCTATAAAGCAGATGAAGAAGTTGAAAATATAGTATTCATGCCACCAATTGGAGAAGATAACTTATTAGAAAATAAGATGGAAAGACTTCTTGAAACAAATTTATGGTATATAACTTATAAGGTTCCAAATAACATACGGTTCACATATGCTTTCTCAGTTAATGACTCTATGGAGGTTAATTGTGAAAAAAGATGGGATAATCTAATGTATGACAAGTTCAATGAAAATAGATTGGTTTTTAAGGGTGAAGATGGTGATGCAGATGAATTAAGGTCTTATGCTGTGATGCCAAATGAAAAGGAACATTTTTGGGTTAAAGAAAGAAATGATATCCCTAAAGGGACTATATGTGAACATCAATTTCAAAGTGGAAATTTAGAAGAAAGCCGTAGAATAAGAATTTATATGCCCTATGGTTATGAAAAAATTAATGAACCTTACGGAGTTTTAGTTTTAACAGATGGTGATGAATACATTAATATTCTTTCAAGTATAGCAGTACTAGATAATCTTATAGCTGATAAAAAAATACCACAAATAGTTACTATATTTATTGATTCAACAAAAACAAGAATAAAAGAATTAAAGTGCAATGATAATTTTGCAGATATCATAGTTAAAGAAATAATACCATGGGCTCGTGATAATTATAATATTTCTAGAAAAGCTAATGAGTGCGTAATTGGAGGATATAGTTTAGGTGGATTAACAGCAGCATATTTAGGATTAAAACATTCTGAAGTTTTCGGAAATGTACTTTCTCAGTCAGGCTCTTATTGGTATAAAGCAGAGAATTGTAAAGATGATGAAACAGCTTGCTGGCTAGGTAATGAATTTAAAGAAATAGATAAACTACCTCTTAAGTTTTACTTAAATGTAGGGGTTCTTGAAAATAAAGAAACCATGATTGATACACATATTATTTTTAAAGATATATTAATAGAAAAAGGATATAAGGTAGATTTTAAGTATTTTAATAGTGGACATGATTTCTTATGCTGGGGTGAGACTTTAGCCAATGGATTAACTTCATTGATTGGAGTGAAGTAGTAATTCATAAGACATATAAGGGAAAGATTAAGTTTCTAAAAATTAAAGGAGAAGATAAATGATGAAATATGATTCTTGTAAATATACACATACAGATAGTGAGTTAAAAGAAATGCAAAATTTATTAATTGATAGCTATTCACACAACAATCCACCTATTAATTGGTTTTTTAGTCGATTTCAGAATGGGCACTATGCACACAATTTTAATACATCTGAAGATGATATAAAGAAATTATCAGATAAGGTAAGAATATGGCGCAACAATAGTGGACAACTAGTTGGGTTTTGTATTTCAGAATATGGAGAAGAAGAATTTCACATTCAAGTAAATCCTAATTATAGAGAAGTGGAAAAAGATATCATTCAATGGATAAATGATAGAAATACAGGAATTCAAACAACCTTTTCATTAGAAGAAGATACTTTTAGAATTGAGAACTTAAAATCTGCTGGTTATCAGCAGAAGTGTCATTCGAAAAATATTTATGCATATGATATGTCGGTAACAGTACTAAATGCACAGTTAAAAGAAAGGTTTCGAGTTAGTTCGTTATCTGAATTAAAAGATTTTGATACATTTTTTATAGCTAAAGATGCTGCATTTCCTCGTGCTGGATCAAGTAAACAACGGTTTAAAACTAAGTCGCAGGCACCAGGGTATTATTATGATTGGAATATTATCATAATAACACCAGAGAAGCAGTGTGTTTCATTTTGCACGGTATGGCCTGACTTAAAAAATAAGATGGCAGAAATTGACCCTGTTGGAACGCATCCTGATTTTCAAGGTAAAGGACTGGCTAAAGCAATGCTAAGTAATGTGTTTTCAAGATTGAAGAATGCAGGAATTGAAATGGCTTATATAGATACTGGAGCAGAGCCATTTCCTGCAAATTTTCTATATAAATCATTAGAGCCTGTTAACAAATATAAGATTTTAACTTTTATAAAAGGAGAAAATCAATGTTAAATTATTCAGATGAACAAATTAAAGAAATAGTTTCAAAACTATTAAATGAAAATGTAGAAGTAGACCCTATAGGAAATCATGAACTTAAAAGACATCTTGTTTATAGAGTTAAAAATGAAAGTGGAATTATTGGAGTACTCAAGGTTTACTATAAAAAGAATAAATGGAATAGAGAAGTTGCTTCATTAAGATTTCTTGAAGGAAGTGGTGTTAAAGCTCCTAAAGTTTTAAACTTTGGTAAGCTTGAAGATGGAACAGAATGGATTTTTATGGAGCATAAAGAGGGTGAAGTATTTAGCAAGGTTAAAGATTCTATTAGTGAAGATAATGCAAAAGAGATATATGAAGCAATGGGAGAACAGTTATCTAAAATACACAGCTTAAAGACCTTTGATTTCTTTGGGAATTGGGATGAAAATGGTAATAGCATAGAGAATATAAAGGACTTTTCAATAATTTTCAGAAAAAATGTTGATGCAATTCTCAAAGAGTTATTTGACCAACATTTAGAGGAAGAGCCACTTCAAATACAATGTGCAGAAGTTTTAAAGGGAATGCTTAACTTAGTAGATGATGTTAAAGTGGCACATCTTCATAATGGAGATTTTGGAGAGCGAAATATTCTTGTTGAAAAAGTAGATGAAAAGTGGGAACTTTCAGCGCTAATCGATTTTGAACACTGTGTTCCATATGATAGAGATTCAGAAATAATAGATTGCTATTATAAGTTATTAGATGAAAATCAAAAATTTGCAGAAGCTTTTAAGCGAGGTTATGAAAAGCATATGAAATTTAGTAATGACTTAGAAAGGAAAAAGAAGTTATATGAACTTTACTCAGGGTTAGGTATATGTAGCTGGGCTAAAATACAAGCTCCTGATTATTACTGGGAAGGCATTAAGATACTTAAGAAATATTCATAGCCAGCTAATAAAGATAGGGGAGGCGTTTAATATGGGGATATTAGAATTGACAATAAATAACCATGAAGATTTTGTTGAACTTTTGGGTGAAGAAATAACAAATTATTATTTTATTATAGATGATTTATTGAAGAATAACTATAAAGGAGAATCCTTTCATGTATATGGAGAATATGAACATGGAAAGTTATATGCGTAGAGCAGATAAGTGAGGGGGAAGTAAAATGACCTTTGATGAATTATATAGTATTGCAAAAAAAACATTAAATCCTAGAAAAATTTCAAAAAAATCTTATGCTGGATCTGTTGCAGCAGCAATTCTTTCTGAAAGTGGGAGAGTTTATACTGGAGTATGTATAGATACACCGTCTTCTATGGGATTTTGTGCAGAGCATGCTGCTATTGCTTCAATGATTACTGCAGGAGAAAACAGGATAGTTAGAATGATTGCAGTTTATAAAGATGAAACAATAATACCACCTTGTGGAAGGTGTAGAGAATTTATTTGTCAAGTTCATGATGACAATCATAAATGCGAGGTAATGATAAAACCAGATACAGTGGTAACTATTGGTGATTTATTACCATATCACTGGGAGTAGGGTAATAAGAAACATTCTTGTATTAGAATATTGGGAAAAAAGAATATTAAAGTTAGGGATTTAAAATCAATATATATTGGAAGAAAGAAAATATAAATTAAGGAGTTTTTCAAGATGAAATACAATCAGTGGTCTAATGAAATTAATGTATATGAGTTATCAGAAGGATATAGTATTCATAAAGCAGATTGGAAAGAATTTTCTATTCATTTTGCCACATATGAAATTTTGAGTATAAATGTATGGTTTAGACAGAGTTTTGATATGTGTTGTTCAATTTTAAAAGATTGCAATATTTGCTATTGGATTAAAAAAGACTAATGAATTAGTGGGAGCATGCCTAATATCAATATGGGAAGAATGGCCTAATGTGTATGATATTGCAGTAAAACCATCATTTCAAGGAAATGGACTTGCTAAAAATATGATTAAGAAGGCGTTGACAGTACTAAAAGAACAACATACTGTGCTTAGGTTATTTGTAACACTCGGCAATCATGCAGAAATGAGTTATCATAAGTTGGGATTTTTAGCAGGGGTAGAAACAACTGAGATGTTTTTAATAAAAAAAGAATAGGAGCGATGTTGTGAAGAGAAAAATATAGATTCTGTAGATGAAGTAGCTTAAAAGCTAAAAGTTGAGAACCGTCCCCAAGAGAGGAAAGATTAAGAGCTCTAATCATTCAAAGGTGAATGACTAGAGCTCTTAATGTATTAATATTTATAAAGGTTTTGACTTATTCTTGAAGATATTAAGTTTAATAGTGAAATGCTTATCTAAAAACTTATTTACACCTTTTTTCATACAATAATTATAAGCTGTAATGCTAATAAAAGACCATATTACAGCTATAAACCAACCACCTAAAACATCGGTAGGGTAGTGAACACCAACATAAACTCTGCTAACTCCTACAAGTACTAAATATATAAATATAAGACCACTTATTAAATACGCAATCTTTTTATTCTTCATTCGTTTAATTATAAAGTAAATGATTACGATGCCTATAGCAGTAGAAATAGATGAATGGCCACTAGGAAAACCATAGCCGTGAGCTTCTGTTAGCCATATTCCTGTGGGACGAGGCCTTTTTACTGTGTTTTTAAGTATTAAGTTTGTAAAACCGGTTATTCCAATGTTAAATGTGCAGCAAATAGCTTCTAATTTGTAATTCAAAAGATACAATATAAAAAAACCTAATAAGGTTATTAAAATCTGAGGTTCAGGGTCTGAAGAATTTGAAATAGTAATAAAAAATTGATTCCAGCCTAAATTCATAGAACTTGTTAAATAATTAAGCATTTTAATTTAAACATCCTTCCTAATATTACATTAAGTAATAATATAAATATATATGTACGCATAAATTCAACACAAAAATGCAGGATAAAAGTTAAGTCTCAAAACATACACTTGATATTATATCAAAGGCTACAATTAAAAGATACATTTATGTTGCTATTTAATACAAAGAGATGTATTAAAATATACTTAACATGAGTATTATTTATAAAGGATTGAATTTAGATATATATTTATTGAAAAACAATAAATATATATTGAAAAGTAATTAATTTAGTAGTAATATTAATTTAAAGAAATATTATTACAGGAGGAGCACTTAATGAAATATTATGGCAAAATGTCCTTAGCCTCATTTTTAAAGATATCCTTAGACATTATGATTATTATTGGTATAGCTATTTATTTTATATTATCAAAGGGAATGTTAAGTGGAAAAGAAGTAAATATGGCATGGTTTAGATATAGTATCACATACATTCTATTTAGCATAGGTGGAATTTCAGTTATATTAATCCTATTTCAACTAAGGAAAGTTGTTATTTCTTTAATAAATGTAACGCCATTTATTATAGATAATGTGCTTAGCCTTAAAAGAATATCTTTGCTCTGTTTTATAATTTCCATTTGCTATGCTTTGAATTTTGTTATAAATGGACAATATAAAAATTTTAGTATAGCCTACATTGACTCTAGTGGAATACATACTGACATCGAATTTTTAATATTCTTTTTCGCTGGATGGTTTATTCTAATTCTATCTAAGGTATTTAAGCAGGCTGTTGAAGCCAAAGAGGAAAATGAATTTACAATATAATGATAAATTATAGTTAAAAACTGTTATGTGCTCCAGAGAAATACAAGGGGGATGAATATGGCAATTGTCGTAAATTTAGACGTTATGATGGCAAAAAGAAAGATATCTTTGTCAGATCTGGCAATTAGAGTTGGAATAACAAATGCAAATTTATCTATATTAAAGACCTCTAAGGCAAAGGCTATTAGGTTTAGCACATTAGAAGCTATTTGTAGGGAACTTAAATGTACACCAGGGGATATTCTCGAGTATAAGGAAGATGAATAAAATTATGGGGGTATTAAAATGGAAAAGAAGGAGCTTCAGTCTGAAATTAAGAAAGAAATAGCTAATGTAGATTCTCAAATTGGTATAAATGAAAAAATATATACTATAGGTATTACACTTATTTTAGCAATAATTTACGAAACATTTTTTGATGGTAAACAATCTGGTGTTTCTATTCCTATATTTTATATTATGTTCATGGGATTCTTCCTGTGGAGTGTGAGGGAAAAGGTTAGATTTAAAAAAAATACTGGATTTATTATGGTCATAGCAACATTATTAATAGCATTAAATTACTCTATTCATTCTAACAGTATTCTAAATTTTATTAATGGAATTATGATAGTGACACTCACTCTTGTAAGTACCATGTTAATTAGATATGAGAATATGAAATGGGATAATCCAAATTTAATAAATACGGTATTTCAAAGAGTTATTAAAGCTATACCAGAAAATATTGATAAGCCTTTCATATTTATTAAGAGTAGGCTAGCTTCTAAAGATAAAAAAGAAATGAGTTCTACAAAGAAAAGTATCATAAGAGGATTAATTATTTCTATACCCCTATTAATAGTAGTTTTAATTTTATTAACATCAGCAGATATGGTATTTAAGAACTATATAGCCAATTTCTTTGATGGTTTTCAGTTTTTAAGCATTGGAAAAGTCATAAATCAATTAATAGTTATTATAGTAGCTTTTGTGATTATGTTTTCATATGTATGGAGTTTCAAATATAACTGTGATGAAAGTGGAAATAGAAAGACAGATATAAAGTGGGAACCAGTTACTATATTAACTATTATTTTTATGATAAATATAGTATATCTACTATTTTCAATAGTACAATTTTCATACCTTTATGGTGGAGGCAGTAACGTTCTTCCTAGTCAATTCACATATTCTGAATATGCAAGAAAAGGTTTCTTTGAACTTGTTGCTGTTACAATAATTAATTTTGTCATATTGCTTAGTAGTATGAACTTTATTAAAAAGAGCAGCAAGGCAGTAAATATAATAAGTAATGTTTTCTTAACCATCCTTGTAGCATTTACATTAAATATGCTATTTTCAGCTCATTATAAGATGTCTTTATATGAACAAATTTATGGATTTACTTATTTAAGGATTTTTGTTCATTTATTTATGCTTATGTTATTTATGTTACTTATGGTGCTAGTAATTGGTATTTGGAATAGAAGAATGCCACTTAATAAGGTTTTAATAGTAATTATTTTGGGTATGTATATTTTACTAAATTACATTAATGTGGATAAAGTAATTGCTGAGAAAAATATAGATATATATTATAAAACCCAGAAGATTGATGTGTTTTATTTAAAGAACCTATCTTACGACGCTATTCCCGAGATATTAAGGTTAAAAGATGATCCAAATGTTGATGTGTCTAGAGAAGTTAATAGTTATTTAGAGGATTTGCGGAACAAACTATCAGAAGAGTATTCCTGGTATGAATTTAATTATTCAAAGTATAGGGCTAAAAAGATTATAGAAGAAAATTAGCGAGGCTAATAGATGGTCTAAGAAGAAGGAAAGCATAGCATACAAGTATATCCACTTGTATGCTATAATTTTATGTGAAAGAGTAAGTTAGGAGGAAATAATATGGAGAAACACATTAGATTTGAGATAATAACCAAAGATAGATTAGGGATAACAGTAACAATACTCGAGAAGATTTACAAAGCAGCAATAAACCTCCTTTCTGTGGAGGTATTTCCTAAAAAGATTTGTGTTAAGATGCAGGATATGGGTGATTTTCGGAAGGAAACATTAAAAAAACAACTTTCTTCAATAGAAGACGTTGTCACGATTAATGAAATTAACTTACTTAATTATGAAGAGAATGAAAGAAAGCTTCTAGCTATTTTAGATTCCGTTGATGAAGGCATAATGGTTATAAATAAAAAGTTTCAAATAGATATTTTCAATAATTACTGTGAAAAGGTATATCATTGCAAAAAGGAAGAGGTCATAGGAACTGATATAAGAGAACTCATAGGGGAAGATGCCCCAGCTATAAACCTTATAAACGGTGGGTTAAAGTACGATAATGTAGAAGTCAATATTAATACAGAAAGAGGAGAAGTGCATTATCTAACTACAGGTAGAGCAATTATAGATGATAACGATATTATTATAGGAGCAGTTGCATCCATTAAGGATATTCACAAAGCCATAGAGATTGCAAATGTCATCTCGGGAACGCCTGAGGTTGCATTTAATGAAATTGTAGGAAATAGTAATAAGATAGAAAATGTAAAAAAACTAGTTAGCACTGTAGCTAAAAGTGATTCCACTATACTTTTTAGAGGGGAAAGCGGTACAGGAAAAGAGTTATTTGCAAAGGCAGTTCAAAGCTTAAGCAGCAGAAAAAATAAGCCCTTTGTAAAAATAAGCTGTGCAGCCCTTCCGGATAACTTGATAGAAAGTGAGCTATTTGGTTACGAAAAGGGGAGTTTTACAGGAGCTCTTAATAGTGGGAAAGAAGGTCTTTTTAAAGAGGCTCACGGTGGAACCATGTTTTTAGATGAAATAGGGGAACTTTCTATGGTATTACAAGCAAAGCTTTTAAGGGTTCTGCAAGAAGGTGTTATTAGAAAGATTGGAAGTTCAAAAGAAGAAAGTGTAGATGTAAGAATTATTGCAGCTACTAATAGGAACTTAGAAGAAATGATTAAGCAGGGAAAGTTTAGAGAAGATTTATATTATAGATTAAATGTTATTCCTGTAGTTATACCACCACTTAGAGAGAGACTAGAAGATGTTTCTCCATTAGTTAACTTATTTATTACCAAGTTTAATAAAAAATTAGGCAAGGAAATTAAGGGTACAGAGCTTTCCTTTATAAATAGATTACTGCAATATAATTGGCCAGGAAACATAAGGGAACTCCAAAATGTAATTGAAAGAGCGATGAATTTGTGTGATAGTGAGATTATTTCACTTTCCAATCTTATTTTAGATATAGGCCTAGTAAGTGATGTGGAAAATAAAATTGATTTAGATGTAAATAAGGTTTTAAAGCTTAAAGAAGTGGTGGAAATTTGTGAAAAGCAGGCCATAGTAATAGCACTTAGGAAAAATAAAAGTATGAGAAAAACAGCAAAAGAATTGGGCGTTTCCCATACTACTATTATAAATAAAATTAATAAATATAAAATAAATGAGAGTTAATTCAATAAATATATATCATTTCTTGATTGATAATTTAAATTTATTGCGGATGTAAATAATAATTGCCATATGGAAAGAAATATTTACAAAATTATAAGAATTGTGGTTATGAAAATTTCCATACTATTAAAAGCAATTAATTTTTATTTCTTAATTAGGATAAAGTTAAATATTATGTAGAAAATA
Organism: Clostridium sp. CS001; assembly: GCF_020443565.1. Classification (GTDB taxonomy): domain Bacteria; phylum Bacillota; class Clostridia; order Clostridiales; family Clostridiaceae; genus Clostridium_AD. The sequence continues at coordinate 25,693 of NZ_JAIZZN010000012.1, read as the reverse complement.
ATAGCTAAATGCAGTTTTTACATTGTGTTTCAAACTAAAATAATTTTTTACAAAGTTGGCTAGAGAATTGCTAGTGTAGTTATATAAAGAAATATTATTTTAGGGGGAATTCTAATGAATAAAGAACAGTTACTTAATAGTGGATTTGGAACTAAAGCTATACATGGTGGAAATAAAAAGGATCAATACGGGTCATTAGCTACTCCAATACATCAAACAGCTACCTTTATTTTTGATAGTGCAGAGCAAGGTGGAAGAAGATTTGCAGGAGAAGAAGATGGATATATTTACACAAGGCTTGGAAACCCTACTAATACAGTTTTAGAAGAAAAATTGGCAATGCTTGAAGGCGGAGAAGCATGTATGTCAATGGCATCAGGCATTGGAGCTATTTCTTCAGTTATGTGGACAGCATTAAAAGCTGGAGATCATGTGATTTCAGCACAAACTATTTATGGATGTACTCATGCGTTTTTAGCTCATGGTATAGCTAGATATGGAGTTGAAGTTACTTTTGTAGATGCTTCAAATCCTGAAAATATTAAAAATGCTATGAGAGAAAATACAAGAGTTATTTTCCTAGAAACACCTGCAAATCCAACATTACTTATAACAGATATAGGCGAAATATCAAAGATTGCTCACTCACAAGAAAACTGTATGGTTATAGTGGATAATACATTTTGTACTCCATACATACAAAGACCATTAGAATTAGGTGCAGACGTTGTAATACACTCTGGCACTAAGTTTATTAATGGACATGGTGACGTAATTTCAGGTTTTGCTGTTGGAACTAAAGAGTTTATCGATCAAGTTAGATTATTTGGTGTTAAGGATATGACAGGAGCTAGTTTAAGTCCTTTTGATGCATTTTTAATTATAAGAGGAATGAAAACACTAGAAATAAGAATGGAAAGACATTGCAGCAATGCAATGGCTGTTGCTGAATTTTTAGAATCACATCCAGCGGTAGAAAAAGTATATTATCCAGGACTTAAGAGTTTTTCACAATATGAATTAGCAAAAAAACAAATGAGTCTTCCAGGAGGAATTATCGCTTTCGAAATAAAGGGCGGAATTGAGGATGGTAAAAAAGTTATAAATTCTGTGCATCTTTGTAGCATTGCTGTTAGTTTAGGAGATGCTGAAACACTAATAGAGCATCCTGCTTCAATGACTCATTCACCATATTCACCAGAGGAAAGATTAGAAGCTGGTATAACTGATGGATTAATAAGACTAGCAGTTGGTCTTGAAAACGTTGAAGATATAATTGCTGATTTAAATCAATCTCTTAATTTAATTGTTAAATAGTAAGTATCATAATATATAACTTAAAATAGAAAGGTAGTATTCATATTTCATGTGGATAACCTTTCTATTTTTTATGCTTGACAGTAAAATAAGAAAGTGCTATTCTTAAGTTGAAAATTTAATAAATCCTTCAGGGTAGGTGAGATTCCTAACCGGCGGTATAGCCCGCGAGCCGAAAGGTAGATCTGGTTTGATTCCAGAGCCGACAGTAAAGTCTGGATGGGAGAAGGAAAATAATGATTATGAATATTAAAGAAGTATATTTGCTATCTATGCAAGGTAGTAGTTTATTGATTTTATATTTGTATTGAAAGTATCTAGTTCTAATTAGATATATTAGTAGCTTTTTAAGCCCTGAAAACATTGTTTTCAGGGCTTTGTTTATGTTCATGCTACTTTTTAAAGTTTATTTCATAAAAATTATGCATATTAAGAAAAGAAATCCACGTAAACATTGCTACTATAATTACAGTATAAGGAGTGATAAGTTGGATAATTATTATATGGGAAGAGCAATTGAATTATCGAAGAAAGCAATGGGATTTGTAAATCCTAACCCTTTAGTGGGGGCTATTATTGTAAAGGATAATAGAATAATTGGAGAAGGCTATCATGAATATTTTGGTGGCCCCCATGCAGAAGTCAACGCTTTTGCAAATGCCACAGAAGATGTAGAAGGGGCAACTATGTACGTGACTTTGGAGCCTTGCTCTCACTATGGTAAAACACCACCTTGTGCAGATGCTATAGTTAAAAACAAAATATCCAAAGTGGTAGTTGGAATGATAGACCCTAACCCTAAAGTTTCAGGGCGTGGCATAGAAATTCTTAGAAGTAATGGAATAGAAGTAACATCAGGAATAATGGACAAGGAAATAAGAAAGATAAATGAAATATTTATAAAATATATAACCCGAAAAGAGCCCTTTTGCATCATGAAAACCGCTATGACATTGGATGGGAAAATAGCAACAGCTACTGGTGATTCAATGTGGATAAGTAATGAAAAGTCTAGAGCTTATGTGCATGAAATCCGGCATATGGTAAGTGGAATTATGGTGGGAATTGGAACTGTTTTAAAAGATGATCCAGAGCTTACAACAAGAAGAGAAGGTGTAATTAGCAAAAATCTTATGAGAATAATTATAGATAGCACAGCAAAAGTACCTTTAGAAGCAAAGGTCTTAAACTGTAATGAAAAAACAAAAACTATTGTTGTTACAACGGAGCTTGCTAATAATAACAAGCTTGAAGCTATTAAAGAAAAAGGCGCGCAAGTTATTATAACGCCAAGTATAAATAATCGAGTAGATTTAAATTACTTGATGAGAGTTCTAGGTGAAATAGGAATAGATAGTATTCTTTTAGAAGGTGGTAGCACGTTAAATTATGCGGCCCTTAAGGCAGGAGTGGTGGATAAAGTTATTACTTTTATTTCGCCAAAAATATTTGGAGGAACCTCTTCTAAAACTCCAGTTGGAGGGAAGGGAGTAGAATATGTTAAGGATTCTATTTTGCTTACAGATACTGAAATAAAAAGATTCGACGAAGATATTATGATAGAAAGTTACATAAAGAAAGTAATTAGTTAAAAGGATGTGAATAGATGTTTACAGGCTTAATTGAGGAAATTGGGGAGATAAAGTCCATAGAAAAGGCTGCGAAGTCTGCAAGGATTACTATAAAATCACAAAGGGTCCTTAAAGATATAAAGCTTGGTGATAGTATTTGTACTAACGGAGTGTGCCTTACAGTAACAGAATTCACTAGCAATACTTTTAGTGTGGATGTAATGGCAGAGACAGTGAGGAGCAGTAATTTAGGAAAGTTAAAACCAGGTTCTAAGGTGAATTTAGAGCGTGCTTTAAGACTTAGTGATAGGTTAGGTGGGCATATAGTAAGTGGACATATTGATGGAATTGGAACCATTGTTGATCTGGAAAGGGAAGAAAATGCTACTTGGGTGTCTGTTGAAACTACAAAGAATATTTTAAGGTACATTGTACATAAAGGCTCAATAACCATTGATGGCATCAGTTTAACTGTAGCATATGTGGATGATAACATTTTTAAAGTATCAATAATACCCCATACTAAGGATGAAACTACTCTAGTAATTAAGAAAATTGGAGATAAGGTTAATCTTGAAAGTGACATGATGGCAAAGTATGTTGAAAAGCTATTGAAGTATGATGAAAGTGTAGAAGAGAAGAAGCCTATGGGGATGGATTTTCTTAAGGAAAATGGATTTGCATAAGGATTTAGACAACATAATATACTAATTTAAAGATAAGGGGTGCGTGAAATGTATAAATTTAATACCATTGAAGAAGCAATAGAAGATATTAAAAATGGGAAAGTTATTGTGGTTGTAGATGATGAAGATAGGGAAAATGAAGGAGACTTACTTATAGCAGCGGAAATGGCTACTACAGAAAATATAAACTTTATGGCGAAACATGGTCGCGGACTTATCTGCATGCCTATTATTAAAGAAAGATTAGATAAATTAAGTATAAACCAAATGGTAGAACATAACACAGATGCAAAAGAAACAGCCTTTACAGTTTCTATTGATGCAGTAACATGTACTACAGGGATATCTGCTGGAGAAAGAGCATCTACTATATTAAAAGTACTAGACAAAGATTCTGCGCCACTTGATTTTAGTAGACCAGGGCATGTATTTCCATTAACAGCAAAGGAAGGTGGAGTATTAAAAAGAGCCGGACATACCGAAGCAGCAGTTGATTTAGCGAGACTTGCCGGGTTATTTCCAGCAGGTGTAATTTGTGAAATTATGAGTGAAGATGGCTCAATGGCTAGGGTGCCAGAACTAATGGAATATGTTAAAAAGCATGATTTAAAAATAATCACTATAGCAGATTTGATATCCTATAGAAGACAAAATGAATCTCTTGTAGAAATGGTTACGAAAGCCCAAATGCCAACAAGATATGGTGAGTTTACAATATACGGATTTGTTAATAAGATTAATGGAGAACATCATGTAGCCTTAGTTAAGGGTGAAATAAGTAAAGACAAACCTGTACTTGTTAGGGTACATTCTGAGTGTCTAACTGGAGATGCGCTTGGGTCAAGTAGATGTGATTGTGGACAGCAATATGATGCAGCCATGAAAGCAATAGCAAAAGAAGATTGTGGGATTTTGCTTTATATGAGGCAAGAAGGTCGTGGAATTGGATTAATTAACAAGTTAAAGGCTTACAACCTTCAAGATGAAGGAATGGATACCGTAGAAGCAAATATAGCATTAGGCTTTCCAGAAGACATGAGAGATTATGGCATAGGAGCTCAGATACTAGAGTTATTAGGTGCTAAAAAAGTAAGACTTATGACTAATAATCCTAAAAAAATATCAGGCATTTCGGGTTATGGCATTGATATAGTTGAAAGGGTGGCTATAGAGATGAATCATAACGAAAAAAATAAGTTTTATCTTGAAACTAAAAAAGAGAAAATGGGACATTTACTTAAATTCTAATAAATGTAGGTTAATTAGAAGTCAAAAATATTTTAAATTAATAGGAGGAAAAAATAATGAAGACATATGAAGGTAAATTAATAGCAGAAGGTTTAAAGTTTGGAATTATAGTAGGTAGATTTAATGAGTTTATAGGTGGAAAATTATTATCAGGAGCAATAGATGGCTTAAAACGTCATGGTGTAGAAGAAGAAAATATTGAACTTGCATGGGTTCCAGGTGCATTTGAGATGCCTCTAATTGCAAAGAAGATGGCAAAGTCAGGTAAGTATGACGGAGTAATATGTTTAGGAGCAGTTATAAGGGGAGCTACACCTCATTTTGATTATGTGTCTGGTGAGGTTACTAAAGGTATTGCATCTGTATCATTAGAAACAGAAGTTCCAGTTATTTTTGGAGTACTTACCACTGATAGTATTGAGCAAGCTATTGAAAGAGCAGGAACAAAAGCAGGGAATAAAGGTTATGATGCTGCAGTAACCGCAATAGAAATGGCTAATTTATTAAAAGAAATTTAGTAGTTTATTAGAAAAAGAAGTAGAGATACTTCTTTTTTTGTTGACCTTAGTATATAAGTATTTTATAATTTGCTTATGTAGTTATATAGTTATATGAAGTTTTTTCTATAAGTAAATATTAAAAACAATGGAGGTAGCTATGGAAATTAAGATTTTAGGTGAAGGCTGTGACAAATGTACTAAGGTTTTAGAAAATACTAAAATAGCTCTAGAAGAGTTAGAGGTAGAAGCAAGTATTGAAAAGGTTGAAGATATAGTTCAAATGATGAAATATGGAGTTATGTCAACTCCAGCCATAGTTATTAATGGAAAAGTAAAAGCCCTTGGTAAGATTTTTTCAGTGAATGAAATTAAAAAATATATTAATCAAGAATTAGGATGAATAATTAAATTTTAAGATAGAAGCTGCAAAAATAATTAATTGAAAAGAGGTACGCAATTGGAAAGTAAAACAAGTTTATATTTGCTAACAGGCTTTTTAGGCGCAGGCAAAACTACTTTGCTAACAAATATCCTTAACAATTTATCCAAAGAAAAAGTTGGAGTTATAATGAATGAGTTTGGGAAAATAGGTATTGATGGACAAATTATTAAAAAAGATGGTATGGAATTAATTGAAATAAACAAGGGTTCTATATTTTGCTCTTGTCTAAAATTATCTTTTGCCCAAGCTATGATTGAAATGTCAAAACAATCGCTTAAATATTTATTTGTAGAGAGCTCTGGCCTTGCAGATCCATCTAACATTGGAGATGTATTAAGAGGTGTTGAATCAGTAGTAGGTAGTGTTTATGATTATAAAGGAGCGATATGTCTTGTTGATGCGCTTCATTTTTTAGATCAAATAGAGGATTTAGAAACAGTAGAAAGGCAGCTTAAACATTGTCATTTGGTTGTAATTAGTAAAATAGATTTAGTTAGTGAAAAAGTGATTTCTGATATTAAAAATAGAATTAGACAAATTAATGATAAGGTTACCATTGAGGAATGTAGTTTCGGAGAATTAAGCTATGATTTTTTAGAGCAAGATTTAATGAAAAATAAATGGGCGGAAGATGAAGAAAGCACCAATACCCCAGAAAGCAAACCTAAAAGCTTAAATTTAACTTTTCATGGACAAGTAGCTAAAGAAAAGCTAAGTGAATTCCTAAATAGTGTTTCAGAAGATACTTATAGGATAAAAGGATTTTTTAAATTAGAAGATGGATGGAATCAAGTAGATGTGGTTAATAGAAAAATTGATTATAAGGTATCTCCTTTTGAAGAAGTGGAGTCTCAATTAGTTTTTATATCAAAGATAGGGCCTAATATAATAAAACCAATTATAGAAAATTGGAATGCAATTGTAGGACAAGAAATGAAACTAAGATAGGCAACTGCCGCTTATAGAAGATGGAAGATTTGAAGCTTCCAAAATGTTGTTAAAATCTAGAATTATAAGGAGTAAGTAAATGGGACTAGGAGACAGTGTGTTTACTATTATATTTGTTATGATGGGTGCATCGGCTGTTGTTTCTGGCTTGAATTTTGAGAAGAAACAAGGCAAAAATTTTAAAGGCGAAAATAAACAGGATTATATTAAAATAAATAAGCTTGTTTTAATTTCAATGGGGGGAATAATTCTAATTGGGACTTTCCTTGCACAAGGGATACCCATATTTAAGGATATAATAATAAATATATCTATTGTAAGTTTGTTTATTGTGTGGATTTTCTACTCAGTAATTTCAAAAAAAAGATTTGGCAATAAAAAATGATGAAATATTTAAGATAACCTAAAAATATAATTTCATATAATAAAAATAAGCAGAATGAAGATATTAAAGCCTTCATTCTGCTTTTATAATTTTAATCAAGAATATTAGGGTGACATACTTTATTTCTACCAGAGCGTTTAGCAGTATATAATGCTGTGTCAGCCTGCTTAATAACATCTTCCAAATCATTTACATTATCGGGGTAAGTTGCGCTGCCAATAGAAATAGTGATATTAATTTTAACTCCATCTAATATAGTAAATGTATAGGTTTCTACAGCTAACCTCAAGCGCTCTGCGACTTCTAGTGCCTGGGAGCTTGGACAATCAGGTAAGATGACAGAGAACTCTTCTCCACCAATTCTAGAAACAATATCAAAACTTCTACAAGAGGTAGATAGTACAACGCCCAATTGTTGCAATACAGAATCACCGGCTAAATGACCATAAGTGTCATTAACTTTTTTAAAGAAGTCAATATCAATAATCAAAATAGACAAACGTTCATTTTTATTTATAACATTTTGAAAAGACTGGTTTAATGAGTTATCAAATTGTCTAACATTATTTAAACCAGTAAGAAAATCTATAGTAGACTCATGCTCTAATCTGTCAAGTAATTTAATTGAGGAATTAATGTAACTAGATATATAGTATGTTAGAATTCCAATAAAAGCAGAGGCTAACCAAAAATAAAAAAGTGTATGATTAAGTGTTGTTGAATCTTTAATATTTAATGAAAATGTCACAGTAATAATTGCAGAGCTTATTAAGTTCATATAGATAAATTTTTTAAAACCATTTAATTTTGATTTTGCTAAAAAGGCACAAGCAATGGCAATATTAAACATGTTAATCGAAGCTATTATAGCAGGAGTACTTACACCAAAGTAACTTATTCTAAATACTGCAATTACAAGGCCAGCAATAATTGCGGATAATCCGCCACCGTAAAAGGCTGCTAACAATATTGCAATATGACGAAAATCCATAATGGCTTTAGGGGCAACGTAAACTGTAAATAACATTAAAAGAATACCAAGTACTCCTTGTGTTAATCCAAATAAAAGTTTGTGTTTATAGGACAGTGACAAGTCGAGAAAGGTCTTTTTAAATATTTGACTACTGATAAAAATAAATGAAATTAGTATTGCAGCGTTAACAAATAAATCCCTTAACATGATGTAACTCCTTTCAAAATAAAATGGTTTATAATAATTCCAATTAAAAAACTACTATATGATATTATTATATAGTAGTTTCTATCAAAATAAAGGGTATTATAGAAAAAATATGAGAATAAAGGGGAAATTTATATTTTAATATGTTCTGGTCTAAGATTATAAACCACATCTTTTCTTTCTATTATTATATTAATTTTTTCCTTTAAGTTATCATCACTTAGGATTTTTAATAGAAGTTCTTTTGTAGGGTTTATTACTGTTGGATTACTAATTAAACTTAACATAGTATAATCACCGGAAGTATCCCCATAAGCATAACTTTTATCCAAATCAATATTATATTTGCAAACGAAGGTTTCTATGGCAGTTTGTTTACTAACACTATCCCACATTGGAATAACATCACCAGTATAAATGTTATTTTCATTAAATATATACTTTGTTCCTATATAATCATCAAAACCATATTTTATAGACATTTCACGAACGAGTTCAATAGGGCTACCGGATACGGTAATAATAATGTGACCTTGCTGCTTATGCCACTTAATTCTATCTCGAGTAAAGGTGTAAACTCTGTCACCTTTTTGTTTTATAATTTGTTTTGCAATAAACTCAATTTGAGACCTATGAAGCCCAATTATGGCTTCAGAATAAATGTCAGCCATTTTAAGCAGATAATTATCATAATTTCCTATTCGTTTATCCCATTTAATATAGTATGGTTTTACCTCTTTGTACCATCTATCATTTTCTATTAGTTCGCTTTTGATTAGCTTTTTAAATACTTCAGTTATTAATCCCTCTCTGTACAGAGTACCATCAATATCAAAAAAAGCAGCTATTCTTTTTTCCAAAGGCTCCACCTCCAATATTAGTATATTTTAACATGCTTAACCACCCAAAATTCTAATAGTAAGTTATTTGGGGAATATTATTCTTTCCTGCGTGATTATAAAATCTAAAGGTACGTCATATTCACCAGTAGGAACTTTATCAATTACTTGATAGTCATAAGCAATACCAATTGCAAGAGTACTTTTTAACCTTTTAGGTAAAAATCTATCATAGTAACCGGCTCCAAAACCAATTCTATTGCAATTTTCATCAAATACTACACCGGGAACTATAATTAAATCGATATCTTCCATGTTTACTCTCTCAAGAATGTCATGTTTTGGCTCCATAACACCAAAATTAGATTTTGAAAGATCATCAATTAGGTTAGTTATTTTATAAGGCACTATCTCCCTCTTAGATTGTATACAATAAGGCACAATTACATTTTTGCCATTATCAAAACACCACCTAGCAAGAGGGTATGTATTAACTTCCTTGTTAAAACTTAGGTATAACATAATATTTTTGCTGCTTATAAATTCAGGTAGTTCCATAATTGAACTTATAATTTTATTGCTAAAGGAACTTACATCTTGTGTTTTCATGATCTTCCTTTTATCTAGCATTTCTTTTCTTAAATTAGACTTAAGATTATTCTCCATAAGTAGCCCCCCAAGAAATTATTACACTATAATTATAGTATTACGGATTAAAATAATGTTGAAGAAATAACGATATAATTACTATAAAATTTAAATTAGTATAACATATGTTTTTCATATATGCAATTTCTAGAGGGTAAGGAAGATTACATAGTGTAGTAATCGCTTTTTCTTAGATTATGCTTTAACTAAAAGTATAGGTTGCTGGAATGCTTTCACATCGCCAAGAAATTCTAAAATTTATTTTATTTGCAGCTGCTAAAAAATGCAAACTCGCTGTCGCTCAGACATGCATTTTTCTTTACGCATCTACAAATAAAATAAATTAAGAATTTCTAAGGCTTGTTCAAATGCATTTTTCGCAACCTATACTTTTGTTAGCATAATCTAAGAAAAATATTTAATTTAAAAAAGTATTAGTATTTTCACATATAATGTATGAAACTTATTTAGAAAAGGTATCCTTAAGTTTAACAGTATTTTAAGGGGTTTATTCGGTTTTAATAGTTGAGACGCTTAATAAGATTATTGTGCATTACTCTTATAACTTTTTACTTCTAAATAGATGAAATTTATTGGCTTAAGCAAAATTAATTATAATTTAATGAGCATGAATATGATGAATATCTTGTGTGTGTTTATGTGTATGAGTATATTCCTCGTGAGTATGAATATGATTATGCTTTTCTGTTGAGGCAAAATACGTACCTATAAGCATAATGACCAAAGCGATAACAAATGAGAATGTTGGTATTTCTCTGAAAATTATCAGTGATAACCCCACCCCGATAAATGGTGCTATAGCATAATAGGCACTTGTTTTTGCTGCGCCTAAATCTCTTTGAGCATAGATATAAAATGATATACCTAATCCATAAGCAAAGAATCCAAGTAGGAGGGCTGCTATTATATAAGGTACATTATATGTTTGTTCACCTAATGTAAGTGCAATTAGTAAAGAACCAATTCCAGAACCAAATCCTTTAATTACAACAATCTCTAATGGGTCTTTTAAAGATAATTTTCTTGTACAGTTATTTTCAAGTCCCCAACATATACAGGCAATCAATACAAAAATTGAACCAAAAGAAAAGGAAAAACTACTTAAATCTTCTACAGATAAAATAATACTTGATACAGTAATTAAAGAAATAGCACCCCACAGTCTTTTACTAATGGATTCTTTAAAGATTAATAAAGCAATTAAAGAGGTTGCAACAATTTCAAAATTATTAAGTAGTGACGCATTAGCAGCAGTTGTAATGGTAAGTCCATACATTAGAAATATAGGTGCCACAATATCTAACAAAACCATTCCAATTATATATGGAAGTTCATGTTTAGTAAGTCTCGCTTCAGTTTTCTCCCTATATTTCGTATGCTTAATAAATTGAATAATGGATATTCCGCTTCCTGCCCCTAGATAGAGAAATGATGCCATTAGCATAGGGGGAATTTCTTTTAATAGTAGTTTAGATATGGGTGAACTAATACCATATAATGCTGCTGCTAATATAGCAAAAAAAGTTGCCTTATATTGTTTGATTTCTATTTTAAATCACCTCAAATATTATTTTATAAATTTATCAATAGCACTATTCAAAACTTCTAGTACCGTTTTATCACCTGTTTCTAATGCATTTACAACACAGGTATTAATATGGTCTTGTAAAATAATTTTGCCGATATTATTAACTGCTGCAATTTGAATAAGAACTTCACTGCAATCTCTATTATCTTCTACCATCTTTTTTACAGATTGTAAGTGACCTATGGCTCTAGATAGCCTATTACTATTTATACCCTATTGTTTTAGCTTAAATACTTCAAATTTAGCAGGCACTCAATTAGGAAAAATCTTATAAACTTTGTAAATCATAAGGTTTAAAGGTAAAGACTATATAATAACATTAAATCGTTTGTGTTATATACACCACCCCCCTCCGGAACATGAGATTATTTCTTGAAACATCATTATTTTTTCTTGTATTATGCTAACAAAAGTATAGGTTGCTTAGAATGCATTTGAACAAGCCATAGCAATTCTTAACTAATTTTAGGGAAAGAGACGTTAAGAAAATTACATGTCTGAGCGCACAACAATTGATAATTGTTGTGTGCCCATGAGGAATACTAAGGGGATAGCGAGTTTGTAATTTTTAGTATCTTTCAATAAAATTAGTTTAGAATTACTCGGCGAAGTGAAAGCATTCCAGCAACCTATACTTTTAGTTAAAGCATAATACAAGAAAAGATCTTCAAGCTGTTTTATTTATAAATCAAATACTTTTCCCTTTCTTTTTTAAATGTTTCTAAGTCTGCTTGATAGGTCTTTTCTATTTGCTGCGGAGTATATCCCATTTCTAAATACATTCCAATTTTATCTGTACCCATAATTTTATCAAACATTACAATTTCTGAAACGCTTTTAGGTACCTTGAAATTATTTAATAATTTACCATATGCAAGAGTATATATTCCTGTTTTAGCTGGGTTAAACTTGTGATAATCGGTTATTTTAAGTTTTACACCACCAGAAGTGCCTTTACTTTCAGGAATAAACTTTATTCCCGGCAAATTAGCATCATTTAGTAGTTTGGCATACTTATCTGAGTTAATACCAATTCCACCTACCCATTTAAAGGAATTATCTTGATGGATAGTTGTACCTTCTCCAAGTCCAGTTGCGGCATAACCGAAAACTGAATCAATATCTGGTATGTAGGGGGAACTTTGAGTCCATTTCAAATTTGTATCTTGAAAAATCATATCTCGGCCGTAGCCCTCCATAGGCACAACGGTAATATTGGCGCCAATTTTACGATTGAAGAAATTAGCCAGTTCCCCAGCTGTCATTCCGTGACATGTGGGGATATTATCTACTCCAACAAAAGTTATATATTTATCTTCAAGCACAGGGCCATCAACAATTTCTCCACCTAAGGGATTAGGTCTATCTAAAATAATAATTGGTATATTATATTCAGCAGCAGCTACCATAGAGTAATTTAAAGTTGACATATATGTATAAGAACGGGAACCAATATCTTGGATATCAAAAATAAGTACATCTATATTTGAGAGCATCTCTTTAGTGGGCTTTCGTGTATCTCCGTAAAGGCTGTAAACTGGGATATTCAAAATTGGGTGAATATAAGACTTTACATAGTCACCAGCTTTAGCTTTTCCATCAATGCCATGTTCAGGCCCATATAAGGCTACTAAGCTTGCATCTTTATAGTTAGCTAATTGTGTTATTATACTCTCGCCAGAGCTGTTTACTCCAGTCTGATTAGTAATGAGACCAATTTTTTTACCATCAATCAATTCTTTATGTTTTGTAAACAATAATTCATCCCCAAGTTTAAAACTAGGTATGCTAAATGGCATTGCTACAGCTGATGCTAATTTACTACCATTTAATGCTTGTACACCATTTTCTATATTTAAAAGATAGTTTTCATTTAAATTATAACTATTTTTAAGTAGAGAAACCTTTACTGATTTTAAATCTGAGCATAAATCTAAGGAGGTATCTAATTTATTGCCTTTTGAGTCGGAAATCCAAATGTTTTCATTGATGATAGTTTTCTTGTCAAGGGATGTACTAAACTTTATAGTCCATGTCTTGTTTGGATCCTTATTTTGTTTCGCAGATAAAAAAGTATATTCTTCTGATGAGAAAGCTGTAGTGTTAGAAACTATAAAAATACATGCAAATAGTATAAGTGTAAGTAGTTTAAAACTACGTTTCAATATAAAAACCTCCTTGTTTTTAGCTACTTATAGATGGTAGTTGACGACTAATAACAGTATGTTGAACGTTAATGTAGACTAATTATATTATACTTTTATAATTTAGTATATAAAAAGGAGTTGCCTTCAAATAATCACTAAACATAATTGTTTCTAAAAACATTAGTTATAAAGTACGCAACTATTACATACTTTATTAAATATAGATTAATCTGCAACTTAAGAATATAGGATATGGAGGGTGGGGGTATATATGTCAAAGTATATTTTAAAGAGACTTGCATCAACAGTAATTACTCTCTGGGTGGTTGTTACAATAACTTTTTTCTTGATGAGATTAATGCCGGGGGGGCCTTTTGATGGTGAAAAGAAAATGCCGCCTCAAATAAAGGCTAATCTAGAGCAAAAGTTTGGTATGAACAAACCAGTATTTGAGCAATACGTAATTTATTTAAAAAACCTTTGTAAGCTAGATTTAGGACCTTCAATGAGATATGAAGGAAGAACTGTTAATGAGATTATAACGGACTTTTTTCCAGCATCAGCAAGGATAGGGATTGCTTCTATAATATTCTCTTTAATAATTGGAGTATACATGGGAATTACAGCAGCGCTACACCAAGGAAAGTGGCAAGATAGCATATGCATGGTGGTAGCTACCCTTGGAATAACTATTCCAGGTTTTGTAATTGCAACACTATTTATATACTTTTTCGCACTGAAATTAGGGTGGTTTAATGCTATTGGTCTTAGCAGTATAAAGGACTATATTCTGCCTGCACTGGCACTGGGAGGGAGTTCTTTAGCATTTATAGCAAGGCTTTCTAGGTCAAGTCTTTTAGATGTTATAAGGCAGGACTATATTACAGTAGCTAAGGCAAAAGGGATGGGAAGGAGAGTAGTTATATATAAGCATGCTCTTAGAAATTCTTTAATACCAATAGTTACCTATGTTGGACCGCTTATTGCTGGAGTTCTTACTGGAAGCTTTGTAATAGAAGGGCTGTTTGGTATACCAGGCCTTGGACGGGAGTTTGTAACAAGTATAGGAAATAGAGATTATACTACGTTGCTAGGTGTTGTTGCATTTTATAGCACATTTCTAATTTTGTGCAATTTACTAGTAGATATTCTATATGCAGTGATAGATCCAAGAATAAAAATCCAGGAGTAAGGGGGATTTATAATGGAATTTAATCCAGAATTATTTGAGAAGATACCAGAAGAAGAAAAAGTATTGAATGAAATTGTTAGGTCTAGTGAAACTTATTGGCAGGATGCATGGAGAAGGTTAAGGCAAAATAAGTTAGCAATTGGTGGATTAATCTTTGTTATATTTATTACTTTGGCAGCAATATTCGGGCCAATTTTTTCTAAGTACAATTATTATTCTCAAAACTTTGATATTACAAATATGGGGCCAAGCTTCGATCACTGGTTTGGAACTGATAAGTTTGGTAGAGATGTTTTTGTGAGAATTCTGTACGGTGCAAGAATTTCTCTTACTATAGCATATGTTGCAAGTATATTGAATTTAATTATTGGAGTTGCCTACGGTGGCATATCGGGATACGTTGGGGGAGCAATTGATAATGTAATGATGAGGATTGTTGATATTATTTATTCTATACCAATGATGATTTACGTAATACTTATAATGGCATTTTTAAGTGGTCGTAATGGGAATCAAAGCGATGGAGGAATAAAAAGTATTATTATAGCTCTAGTTATAGGCTTTTGGGTTACTATGGCAAGGATAGTTCGGTCACAAATTATCACACTTAAGGAACAAGAGTTTATACTTGCAGCTAAAGTCTCTGGAGCATCTCATCCTAGGATTTTATTAAGACATCTAATACCTAATAGCATGGGAGCAATTATTGTTACTATGACATTATCTATTCCAAGTGCGATTTTCACAGAAGCATTTTTAAGTTTTATTGGTCTTGGAATATCTGCACCTAAGGCATCTTGGGGTACTCTTGCATCGGAGGCATTAGAAGGATATATGCTATATCCTTACCAATTATTTTTTCCGGCGCTTGCAATCTGCCTTACTATATTAGCCTTTAATTTGCTAGGGGATGGATTAAGAGATTCTTTAGACCCAAAAATGCGAAAATAGTAAGGAGGAAAAATTAATATGGAAAAATTACTTGAAGTAAATAATTTAAGTACCTCCTTTTTTACACATGTAGGAGAGGTAAAAGCCGTAGGAGGAGTATCTTTTTATCTAGATAAGGGAGAAGCAATTGGAATTGTTGGGGAATCTGGTAGTGGTAAAAGCGTAACTATGATGTCACTTATGAGGCTGCTGGTTGATACGGGAAAGATAATACAAGGAGAAATACTATTTGAAGGAAGGGATTTAGTAAAATTGCCTGAGAAGGAAATGGAAAGGGTACGGGGTAACGAAATAGGCATGGTATTTCAAGATCCTATGACTTCCCTTAATCCTGTATATAGCGTAGGAAATCAAATGAAAGAAATACTTATAAAGCATAAAAGATTAAGCAAATCAGAGGCTTATAAGAAGTCAGTAGACATGCTATCAATAGTTGGCATACCAAGTCCGGAGAAAAGAATGAAGCAATATCCACACGAGTTTTCAGGTGGAATGAGGCAAAGAGTAATGATAGCTATGGCATTATGTTGTAGTCCAAAGCTACTCATTGCAGATGAGCCAACTACAGCTTTAGATGTTACAATACAAGCACAAATACTAGAGCTTATGAAAGACCTTAAAGATAAACTAAATACCTCTATAATTCTAATTACTCATGATTTAGGGGTGGTAGCAGATGTTTGCAATAGGATAAATGTTATGTACGGTGGTTTAATTGCAGAAACGGGTACCACTAGGGATGTATTTTATAATCCAAAACATCCATATACATGGGGGCTTCTTCAAAGTATCCCTAATCCTAAAAATTTAGTTAAAGAAAGGTTAAGGCCTATTAATGGGCAACCACCAGATCTTTTGAAACCGCCTAAGGGTTGTCCTTTTGCGGCAAGATGTGAATATGCCATGAGGATTTGCAATGTAAATAGACCACCTTTATTTGAAGTTGGTGAAAACCATAAAGCGGCATGTTGGCTTAATCATCCACAAGCGCCTCAAGTTAAAATAAACTTAAGAAGGGAGGGGTAATAATGGAGCTTCAAAATGATTTTATAGAGATTAAAAATCTTACGAAGTTTTTTCCGGTGAACAAGGCTATTTTTAGTAGAAAAAAAAGTTTTGTAAAAGCTGTGGACGATGTATCCTTTACAATAAAAAAAGGTGAGACACTGGGACTTGTAGGTGAATCAGGTTGTGGTAAAACTACCTTAGGAAGGACAATTATTAGGTTATATGAAGCAACAAAAGGTGAAATTATATATGATGGTGTGGATATTGCTAAGTTAAGTGTCTCAAAGATGGGTAGTTATAGAAAAAAAATGCAGATGATTTTCCAGGATCCCTATGCTTCTTTAGATTCTAGAATGACTGTTTCTGATATAGTAGGTGAATCTATTGATATACACAAACTACTGAAAGGAAAGGATAGAGAGGATAAGGTACAAAGTTTACTTAAGATGGTTGGACTTAGTAGCGAACATGCAAGCAGATATCCTCACGAATTTTCTGGGGGCCAAAGACAGCGAATAGGCATTGCAAGGGCACTAGCAGTTCAACCGGAGTTCATTATATGCGATGAACCAATATCAGCACTAGACGTATCAATACAGGCACAGGTAGTTAATATGCTAGAGGACCCGCAGAATGAGATGGGGCTAACTTATTTGTTTATTGCACATGATTTATCAATGGTTAAGCATATTGCTAAAAGAGTTGGAGTTATGTATTTAGGCAAAATGGTGGAAATTACTGATAGTAACGAGCTGTATACTTATCCATTACATCCATACACCAAGGCACTATTGTCAGCTATACCTATACCAGATCCAGATGAATCTGCGAAAAAAACTAGAATAGTGCTAGAAGGAGAAATACCCACACCAATTGATCCGCCAGCTGGCTGTAGATTTAAGGGGCGTTGTATGTATGTCAAGGAAATATGTTCAAAAGAAGAGCCAATTCTAAAGGATTTAGGACGAGAACACTATGTAGCTTGTCATTTATATTGAAAGCAATTTTAAATTAGTAATATTGGGTGTTATTCACCCGATAAATATATATATGAGGGGGACTAGGAATGTTAACAAATAAAACCAAAAAGATTTCAGGAATACTTCTTACCATAGCTCTTTCCGCAACTATGTTTATGGGATGCGCTGATAAGGCAGTTAAACCTACTGATGATACTAAGCCAAAAGTAGAAGACAAGAAAGTACCTCAAGTTATAACATTTAACCTTGGAGCAGATCCAAAAACCATTGATCCTGCACTAAACGCAGCAGTAGATGGATCAACAGTAATTGCAAATGCTTTTGAAGGACTAATGAGGGTTGATGAAAAAGATATGCCAATACCAGGTGTGGCAGAAAAATATGAAATTTCACCAGATGGATTAAAGTATACTTTCCATTTAAGAAAAGAAGCAGTGTGGTCAGATGGACAGAGCGTTAAAGCAGGAGATTTTGAATATGCTTGGAAAAGAGCATTAAACCCTGATACAGCAGCTGAATATGCATATCAACTATATTATTTGAAAAATGGCCAAGGATATAACGAAAGCAAACTTCCAGACGCTAATGTTAGCAAAGGAATAAAAAAGGCTACAGCGGGTGACGTGGGAGTAAAGGCAATAGATGATAATACATTAGAAGTAAACTTAGAATACCCTACATTATATTTCTTATCCTTAATGGCGTTTCCAACTTATGCACCAGTTAGGAAAGACATTGTAGAAGGTAATGAAAAATGGACATTAAAACCTGAAACTTATATTAGTAATGGCGCATTTAAGATGACTGAGTGGAAGGCAAAGGATGTTATTGTATTTGAAAAGAATACAAAGTATTGGGATGCTGCAAATATAAAACTAGATAAGATTAATTATAAGATGTTAGATGATCAAAATGCATCTTTAGCTGGATTTAAATCCGGACAACTAGACTTAATACAAGGACCTCCTCAACAGGAAATACCAAAACTTGTGGCTGATGGCACAGCTAAGATATACCCTAGTTTATCTACTTACTACTTCTGCTTAAATCTTTCGCCTGAAGCTGATAAAATTGATGCTGCAGCAGGTAAGGCATTAAAAGATCCAAGAGTAAGAAAAGCTTTATCCTTAGCAATTGATAGAAAAGTAATAGTTGAAAAGGTAGCATTAGGTGGTCAAATACCAGCTACAAGCTTCGTTCCAACTGGAATTCCAGACGATAAGGGTGCTGATTTTACAAATAAACAATATTACACCCCAGAAGCTAATGTAGAAGAGGCTAAGAAACTTTTAGCAGAAGCAGGATTTGCTGATGGAGTAGGATTCCCTAATATGACAATAATGTACAATACAAGTCAAGGACATCAAAATATTGCAGCGGCAGTTCAAGATATGTGGAGAACTAATTTAGGAATTCAAGTAGATTTAAGAAATCAAGAGTGGAAGGTTTTCCAAAAAACTAGAAATGACAAGCAATATTTAATTGCTAGACATGGCTGGTCAGGAGATTATATAGATCCTATGACTTTCTTAGATTTATTTGTAACAAATGGTGGTAATAATGATGCAGCTTATAGTAATGCTAAATATGATGAAAAAATTGCCGGTGCTAAAAAAGAAATAGATCCAGCTAAGAGAATGGCATTATTACATGAGGCAGAAGACATTCTTATGGAAGATATGCCAATAATACCTATATATTATTATACAACAGTAGTATGTCAAAAACCTACAATAAAAGATGTTAGAATATCACCACTTGGTCAGGTTTATTTTAATAAGGCTTATGTAACAGAAAAATAAATATTACCCCAAAGTATGTACAGAACTTAATTTCTGTACATATTTTGGTATATATGACTAGTGAAAATTAGTTGTTAAAGAATTAACAGGATAATTTTAATATAATTCTTTTTAGTATTCTATGGCTAAGGACTTAATTTTTTCATAAAAATATATATTTAAAATTTTTTAAGCTAGAACCTTTGAATATACTTATATTTATAAAAAACCTTATGAAGATTATGGTGTGATTTTTTTAAATAATATGGTTATTTATATAATTTTAATTAGTAAAATAAAAAAAAGTTGAATAATAATTAACAATACTTGCAATTTTCTGAAAAGTTTGATAATATAATAAATATTTATAAAAAGTTAATATATCATGACAAAAAAAGTAGGGGGAGGATTAATAATGGCTGAGAAAAGAGAGAACTGGGGATCGAAAATTGGACTTATTTTAGCGATGGCAGGAAATTCAGTTGGTCTTGGTAACTTTTGGAGGTTCCCATACCAGGCAGCAAAAAATGGTGGCGGAGCATTCATGATTCCTTATGTAGGAGCCCTTATTCTAATAGGAATTCCGTTAATGTTTGTAGAATGGATGATGGGAAGACTAGGTGGAAGGTATGGACATGGAACTGTAGGATTTATGATTTATATTCAATCAAGGGATAAAATTAAACCTAGAAAAGCAATTATATTAGGTTCTATATGTGGAATGCTTGTTATTGGAGTTACATTACTGGTAAACTCGTATTATAATCATTTAATAGGGTGGACCTTAGGCTATGCAGTGTTATCAGCTACTGGTGGATATGCAGATAAAGCTATAAGTACGGGACAGTTCTTTGTGAATTATGTGCAAAACCCTGCTTATGTGTTTACTTTCTGGATAATCAGTTTGGCAGTTTTAGGACTAGCTGTTACAAGAGGAATTGAAAAGGGTATAGAATCTTGGGCAAAACTAATGATGCCTACACTATATATATTTGGATTCATATTAATTTATAAAACATTAACTATAGGAGCACCAGTTAATCCTGATTGGTCAGCTATAAAAGGTTTAGATTACCTCTGGACACCAAGATGGGGAGATTTTACTTTTAAAGGAGCACTTGCTGCAGCAGGACAAATTTTCTTTACTCTATCATTAGGTATGGGAATAATTCAAAACTATGCCTCGTATTTAAAGAAAGATGATGATATTGTAGCTTCAGCAATGACAACGGTTTCATTAAATGAATTTGCAGAAGTTATATTAGGTGGAAGTATTGCAATACCAATTACTTATGCATTCATGGGAGTAGAAGGCTTAAGTGCAGGAGTTGGACTATCATTTATATCATTACCTAACATTTTTAGGACTATGGATGGCGGTAGATTACTTGGAACATTATGGTTTCTACTATTATTCTTTGCTGGATTCACATCAGCTATTGCGATGTATAATTACTTAGTGACAATATTAGAAGAAGGCATGGGAATGATGAAGAAGAAGGCAGCTTTACTAGTTTTCGTAGGATACATTATAGTTGGACTACCAGTTGCTTTGGAGCCAATACTTACAAAAACAGCTGAACTTGCTTATTTCACAGAGCTTGATAACTGGGTTGGAAGTTATTTATTAGTTATAATGGGTCTTATAGAAATAATCGTAGCTGGTTGGCTCATGAAAGATAATGCATTGGATGAGATAAACCGTGGATCTTATTGGAAAGCGCCAAAATGGATGTTTAGTGTTATGATTAGATTTGTAACACCTCTAACAATAATAATTATATTAATTGGATCTACTAAATCATATCTTGAAGAAGGATATTTCAAACTTATACCTAGCTTCGTAGCAAAAACACCTGAGTTAATTCCTTGGGTAAATGGAGCAAGATTGGTTTTAGTTACAGTATTCATAATAGGATTTATTGGAACTTACAAGAGTATAAAAGCTATTTATGGTGAGGAAATTGTGCAGAATAAGGTTCTTGTAAGAAAGTAATAATTTCATTGCTGTATTAGGTAGCGATTAATAATTGTTATCTAATACAGTTAAATAGAAGGAGGTAAAGATATGAGCGGTCAAGCACTAGGTTTTATGTTGGTAATGTGGGGCGGTATAGTAACTTTAGCCGTGCTAAGTTTAAGGGCGGTATTAAAACATCAATAAGGAAGAGTGATGACGTATGAATATTGACGAATCTATAGCTATAAAAAAAATTACTTTATATTTTACGATTTTAGGTGCATTATTTTTAATGCTATCTTCTCAATTTACTGGATTTATTTTGCCTTTATTATTTATTATCCCAATATATATGGGCCTTATAGGGATTAAGGCAAGACGAAAAAGTGGGTATTTAATTGGAATGGCTATAATACCATTAGCCTTTGCTATTTCAGTTATGTGGATACGCTACAGTATAGTTGTTTTTAGTGATATGAATAATCAAATTGCCCAAATGAGTACACAATATGGTATATCAGTTTTAACAATGCAAATAATGACAATAGGATTTTTCTTGTTAAGTATTGTAATGATTACTTTGGCTGTATTATTGTTTATAAAATTACGCAGGAATAAAGAAATTTTCACATAAACTAATTATAGTTTTCATAATGAGCAAAAACGCTGAGACTTTGTTTCAGCGTTTTTATATTAAGTATAGTTAAACAAGGGAATCGCCTGTAAGAACAGATTTACTAAAATTAAATATGTGGTATAATATATTTAAAACCTACATAGATGGTATTAAATATAAATTTAATCTAAAAGCAAGGAGTTTTCTTATGAAAAAAGGCGATAAAATAGTAGGAATAGCACTTTTAATTATTGTACTAATAAGCTTTGGTGCAGTTTCAATATACAAAACTGTAGCAAGAGGATCAGAGAATATTGCAGTTATTAAACGTGAAGGTAAGGTAATTAAAACTATTGATTTAAATAAGGTAATTAAGGAAGAAGAGTTTAAGCTAAGTATACCTAATGGCCATTTCAATACCATACTGGTGGAACACAATAAGATTAGTATAATAGATGCTGATTGCCCACATCAAGAATGTGTTAAAAGTGGAAGCATTTCAGAGCCAGGTCAGATGATTGTATGTTTACCTTACAAACTTATAATTAGCTTACAAGGACAATCAAACAGTGAAGTTGATAATTGAGCATTCTAAAATTTATAAGATGTAGGTGATAATATGAACAAAACTAAAAGGATGGTATTGCTTAGTATTTTGGTTGCCATAGCCTTAGTAATTTATTTAATTGAAGCTCAGATACCAGTGTTATTTCCAGGTATAAAGTTAGGACTTGCTAATTCTATCTCCTTGGTTGCATTGATCTTATTAGGATGGAAAGAGGCATTTTTAATAATGGTTTTAAGAACTTTACTGGGATCTATGTTTGGTGGAAGTTTATCAGCATTTATGTTTAGTATTGCTGGTGGAGTACTTAGTAATTTAGTGATGGTATTACTTTACAAGTGCTTTAAGAATTCTATAGGCATACCTACAATTAGCGTATGCGGGGCTGTTTTTCATAATATAGGACAACTACTGGTAGCATCCTTCATAGTTCAGGACCTTAGGATATATATATATTTACCGGTATTATTAGTCTCTGCTATTGTTACAGGGTATTTTATTGGAATATTGGCAAGTGTTTTAAAAGGTAGATTAGGAAAAATACTGATACTAAAATGAGAAAGGATAGGAAATTTCCCCTACGTGCCTTGCAAAAGAACTTGAAACTGGAAATTTGATTAAGAAATTCCAATGTTTTGCTTATGTAAAATTCTCTAACGCTCACACTCGCCGTCCTGGCTCGGGTTCGCTAGCTACCTCTGGGTAGGTCTCTGGGGTACATAACAATTATTAATTGTTATGCATCCTGGCAAGCTTATGAGAATTTTACAATCGCAAAACAAGAATTTCTAAATCAAATTTCAATAGTTTCGTCGTTTCTTATTGCAAGTCACTGCGGGGAAATTTTCTATCCTATTATTATGCGTTGAAAAGTACGAGGCCGATTCTATTCAATAAAAATGATTCAAGTATTAACTTTATCAAATAAAATTAAAGAATTTAAGTAATGGTATTATAGCTATTGTATAGGATGATATAATCTAGTTGTGATTTTTTACTAAGTTGTTGAATATTGTGTATTAGAAGTAGGAGAGAATTCTATTTATAGGGGTGAATGTTATGAAAATTGTGGTTCTTGCAGGTGGATTAAGTCCAGAAAGGGACGTTTCATTATCTTCTGGAAGTCAAATTGCTAATGCTCTTAGAGTGGCTGATCATCGTGTATTATTATTGGATGTATATGAAGGGTTACAAGTAGATGAAAGTGAATATGATAGTTTATTTGAAGACAATATAACGGGTAAACCATATTATTACAAGGTTAAAGACACAGCACCTGATCTAAATGAAATAAAGAGAAAAAGTAACAATGGGAATTCTCTTATAGGGAAAAATGTACTAGCACTTTGTCAATTTGCTGACATTGTTTTTATAGCACTACATGGTGCAATGGGTGAAAATGGTCAAATTCAGGCAATTTTTGATGTGCTGGGAATTAAATATACTGGAACTGGATATATCGGAAGTCTCCTTGCAATGGATAAGGATTTAACGAAGAAATTATTACAAAAGGAAAGTGTTCCTACAGCCCAATGGTTGATTTACAATGAAAATTCAATGTCAACAGGATATATAGTTGAAAAAATTGGGTTACCGTGTGTAGTGAAACCCTGTAGTGCTGGATCAAGTATAGGGGTATCTATTGTCTATAATATTAAGGAACTCGAGAAGGCAATTACTATGGCTAATAAAATTGAATCAAGTATACTTATTGAAAAAATGATAGTAGGTAGAGAGTTTTCTGTAGGGATGTTACAAGGGAAAGCACTACCTGTTATAGAAATAATACCAAAAGAAGGGTTTTATGATTACAAGAATAAATATCAAGCAGACTTGACTAAGGATATATGTCCTGCAAATCTTTCAGAATATGATACAAGTAGAGTCCAAAATTTAGCATTAAGAATATCTGAGATTTTAAGACTTGGAACGTACTCCAGAATGGATTTTATTTTAGATGTGAGCGGAGAGTTTGTATGCCTTGAAGCTAACACTCTTCCAGGTATGACCCCTACAAGTCTAATTCCACAAGAAGCGTTGGCTAAAGGTGTCTCATATACAGAATTGTGTAATATAATTGTAAATGAATAACATATTGATATACATGTAGTATATCAATATGTTATGTGCCATAAAGTTTACCGGTGCTTGAACAATTGTATATATTATATGATATTGGGAATAACTATAGATAAAATTCCAAATCTTTTATATAATATAAGTATCAAATTATTATAAGGATGGTGTATAATTATGATGCCTTTAAGAGAAAAAGCACATGAGATTATTGATGCAATATCCGAAAAAAGAGTAGCTGAAGTTATAGATTTTCTTGAATTTTTAAAGAGTAAGGAAGAGTTAGAAGCTACCAATGAAATTTTAAATGATAGTAGTATAATGGAATCTATAAGAAAAGGCTTGAAAGAAATCAGAAATGATGATTTAGTAGACTTAGAAGATGTAATAGAAAATGTATAAAATTAAGTTAACAAAGGATGCAGAAAAATACTATAAAAGATCAGATGTATCAACAAAGAAGCATTTGAATCAGTGTTTTGAAGTATTAAAAAACACACCATATCATAATTCAAGCATTAAAAGATTACAAGGAGAATTATCTGGGTTATATAGATATAGGGTAGGTTCAATTCGTGTTATATATAAAGTTGAAGAAACAGAAGTCACTGTTTTTGTTGTTACCATTGGTAATAGAGGCGATATATATAAATAAAAAAGATGGGGCTGTCTCAAAATAGAAAGTAATTTCTAGATTGAGATAGCCCTTTTTTATCTTTTAAATGCAAAAGCGAATTCCTAAGAATTCGCTTTTGTTGTATAATTTATATATGACAAATAACAAAATTACACACAAAAATTATAACAGTAATTCTAACTTTTATCAACTGGTTTTACCTATTGATACTGGGATATTAATACCGGAAAATGATTCAGTGAGACTGCTAAGCCAAGTAATGGAGGAATTAGATTATACAATTTTAATAAAGGCTTACTCTACAAAAGGTAGAAATTCAGCACTCCCACCCCAGATTCTTTTTAAGGTATTAGTTTATGCATATATGAATGATATTTACTCAAGCAGAAAAATTGAGCAGGCTTGTA
>NZ_JAIZZN010000011.1 GCF_020443565.1 Clostridium sp. CS001 | reverse complement strand
TTTTTTGAAGCAGCCTTTCGGCTCTTAAAGAAAATGAACGACCAGCTTCAAAAAAATCTGAAATTCTTCTAACAACACCTGTTTTTTTATTAGGAAGCTTCTTGTTTTTACCGGGTGT
This sequence comes from Clostridium sp. CS001, assembly GCF_020443565.1. Taxonomy (GTDB): domain Bacteria; phylum Bacillota; class Clostridia; order Clostridiales; family Clostridiaceae; genus Clostridium_AD. The sequence goes on along the minus strand of NZ_JAIZZN010000011.1, from coordinate 112,820 downwards.
TTTAATTTTAGAAGGTTTCTTCTTATAAGAATATGTTTTTTTAAGTTTAATTCTGTCGGCAGACAGGTCAGATAGCCATAATCTAGATATAAAATCATAATGAGCACCAAGTGATGGGACATTATTTTCAGTGCACCCAATACACGTTGCAAATAGCTTACTGGCATGAAGCTTTTTAACCCAGTTAGTAATACTTATTTCCTTTTGAAAAAACATTAAAGAGAATGAACGAAAGATTTCAGGTTGAAAGGTTGCAGGTCTACCAGTATTAGAATAATAAGGTTTTAATATCTCACTGAGAATATCTAAGTCTAAGCAATATAACTTAGATATAGAAGATTCAAGTTCTATAATTTCTTTAGTGAAATCTTTATAGAAACATGAGAGATTTGAAATAATAAATTGTTGATAATCAGCATGAGAGGTCCAACTTTTAAGCATATGACAATCCTCCTGTAAAAATATGTATTCAGCAAGAGGACCGCAAAATTCTAGAGACTTGTCAAGTGTTTTATGCAAAAAAAGTGGGGGAAACAACAAAAATCAATGAAATTAAAAATGAGTAATCACAGGGGCTAAGGAGTTTCCGTGAACGCTCATATTATACAAGGGGGTTAGCAATGAATATATTCAAATTTATTATTCCTATAATTTTTGTTGTATTGGGGTTCATATTAAGATCTGGAAAAGGTAGCTTTCTAATTGCAGGTTATAACACAGCTTCAAAAGAAGAAAAGGAAAAGTATGACGAAGTAGCTCTAGGTAAGTTTTTGGGGAATTTATTAATTGCAATAGCAGCCATCGTGCTTTTGACTGCACTCTCAGAAATATATAGTGTAACTCTTTTTAAATTTATAGTTGTTGCTGCACCTATAATGATTGTTATTTTAGTGATTGGAACTATTATATATGCGAATACTGGGAATAGGTTTGAAAAATAATTTATAAAGTGAGGTGGATATTAAGGTGAATACTCTATACACTCGAGAGGTAGTAGAAGATGATTTTCAAAATATTTACTTGTTAAATAAGGATCTAGGGTATGAATATGATGAGCAAAAGGTGAAAATAAGAATCCAACATATTTTAAAAAACACAAAAGACGTTATTTTTGTGGCGGAGCAAAATCATGAAGTTATTGGATATATCCATGGGAGTCCCTATGAGCTTATATATGCGGATTCATTAGTTAATATCTTAGGATTAGTAGTAAAGGAGCAACATAGGAAGTTAGGGATAGGTGGTAAGTTAATAGACAGACTTGAAGTGTGGGCTAAAGAAAATGGATTTTATGGTATAAGACTAGTATCGGGAGCAGATAGATTGAATGCTCATAAGTTCTATAAGAACCATGAATATGTATATAGAAAGGACCAAAAGAGCTTTATTAAGGCCTTTTATTAATTAAAAGACAAAAGAGGGCCAATTAAATTAAAGAAATTATAGGGGGATTTACATGTATTTTAAAGAATATATTTTTCCGCTAGGGTATTACTTAGTCTCAATAATAATTTTACTTTGTAGTATTTATTATCTCTTATATAGGATATTTGCCGTACGGAAATTTGAAGTTAGAAAAAGAATGGAAAAAGGAAACTTCAATTTTATATTCGTATTTATTGGAGCGTTAATAATCATAAGTATGTCATCAAAATCTAGCAATAATCTTAATATATTTTTTGCAATAATATCAATAGCACAAGGGCTTTGGATATACGATTATAATTTTATTCTAGATGAGGGTTTATTTATAAAGGGAAAATTTATTTCATGGAGTAAAATTAATAACTTGGATTATAAAGACGATAAAACAGCAGAGCTTAGTTATTTTAAAAAGAACCAGAATAGTGTGATATCTAAAATGACTTTTAATATAGGCAATGATGCAAAACTAGTATTAGAAGATGCTTTAAAACGTAAGCAAGTTATTACAAACATAAGTAATTGGGAAAATGAAGATATAACGCAATCCTTTAAAAGTGTACAAAGAGGCATCGCTTTAGCATTAATTTTTGTAATAATGATTTTTGCATATCTTGCATATAGTCTAGGACAACCTAAATACTTAGAAGTTGTTTTAGCGAAAACATTTAATCACGAGAAAACTTCAAGTATAGTTGTTCGTTATCCACGTGAAGTTAAAGATGAGAATATGCCTTTTGGTAATATGTCTACAACATCAAAAGAAGAAAAGATAAATGAAGTGAAGGATTATCTTAATTCATTTTCTATAAGGAAGATTCAACTTAGGGACATGCGATATAGATTTATAGAACAAGAAGTATATGAAGTTACGCTTTATGAATTAGATGGAGATGAAGTAGAAATCTACATTTCTAAGAAAGAACCCGTCATTGAGATTATCAGTAAAAATAAAAAAAGAAGTTATTATATAGAGCAAGGTTATACGGATATAGATTTTATAAATAAATTTGGGCAAAGCATAAACTGACAGGAGGGTATGCTGATTAAAATATGCTTGTAAAACCTTCTGTTAGTGGTAAAATAAAGGTATAAGATTTGGATAATATATAGTCGAAAGGGGATAGCTATGTCATTTAAAATTAACGATTCTGTTACTTGGGTTGGGAAAATAGATTGGGATTTACAAACATTTCATGGTGAGGAGTACTCAACACATAAGGGTTCTTCATATAATTCTTATTTAATTAGAGATGAAAAAACGGTACTTATAGATACAGTATGGCAACCATTTTCAAAAGAATTTATTGCTAATTTAAAAAAGGAAGTAGATTTAAACACAATTGATTATATTATTTGTAATCACTCGGAAATTGATCATAGTGGAGCATTCCCAGAGCTCATGAAGGAGATACCAAATACTCCTATCTATTGCACTAAGATGGGAGCAAAGATGCTAAAAGCACACCATCACGAGGATTGGAATTTTGTTGAAGTTAAAACTGGAGACACATTAGATCTCGGAAAAAACAAATTAGTATTTGTAGAGGCAAGAATGCTTCATTGGCCGGATACTATGTTTACTTATTTAACAGGGGAAAACATATTGTTTAGTAATGATGGGTTTGGTCAACATTACGCATCAGAAGAGATGTATAACGACAAAGTTGATCAGTCAGAGTTGTTCCAAGAAGCAATAAAATATTATGCAAATATCTTGACACCTTTTAATTCCTTTGTAATTAAAAAAATTGAGGAAATTCTTAGTCTTAACTTAGCAGTTGACATGATTTGCCCAAGCCATGGTATCATTTGGCGAGAAAACCCACTTCAAATTGTGAATAAATATATGGAATGGGCAAAGGATTACAAGGAAAATCAAGTTACAATAATTTATGATACTATGTGGAATGCTACAAGAAGAATGGCAGAAACCATAGCGGAAGGAATAAAAGAGGTAAATAAGGACATTATAATAAAGATTTATAACTCTTCAAAAACTGACAAAAATGATATTATCACAGAAGTGTTTAGATCCAAAATGATACTTATGGGCTCTTCAACAATAAATAAAGGTATTTTATCTTCCACTGCAGGTATATTGGAGATGATAAAGGGACTTGGACTTAAAGGAAAGAAAGCAGCAGCCTTTGGAAGCTATGGATGGAGCGGAGAGTCAGTTAAGTTAGTTACAGAGGAATTAAATAAAGCCGGATTCGAAGTAATAAACGAAGGTATAAGAGAAATATGGAATCCTGATGAAGCAGCATTAGAAAGATGTAGAGAATTTGGAAAAAGTATTGGCCAAAGCATAGAGTAAGTGATATTATTAGTTAATAATATTAAATTGTAATATTAAATAAATTTAGAGGAGATGTTTTTATGGATAAGTACGTTTGTTTAGTATGTGGATATGAATATGATCCAGAAATAGGAGATCCAGATGGAGGAATAGCACCAGGAACTAAATTTGAAGATATTCCAGAAGATTGGGTATGTCCTTTATGTGGAGTTTCTAAATCAGAGTTTGAAAAAGTTTAATAAAAAAACATATTAAAAGCTAGGAATTTTTAATCATTATCTGATTAAATCTTCCTGGCTTTTTTCTTTAAAAATATACGAAAAAGCCATTGTAATAATTGGCGATAAGTAACAGAGTACTGCATAGGGTGCATAATCAGTGGCAGAGATTCCTGTAAGAGATTTAAGGAGAAGAGCATTAATATTCCAAAGCATTAAAGGCGCAATTATAGTGCCAGTATCTGAAATAGTCCTTGCAAGTAGCGCTTTATCAATATCAAGTTCGTTATATTTATCTTGCAAAAGCCTTCCAGGGAGAAGTATTCCGGCTGTTTGGTCACAGGTTATTACGGTCAAAAAACTACTAATTAGAGCTGTTTTAAATATAAGCTGTGATTTAGTACGTACACCTTTAGTTAGTTTTTCAATTAAAGGTAGTATCATGCCAGTTTTTTCAAACAGACTTGTTAAACTAACTGCACCCATAACTATAAGAACAACCTCAATCATAGATTTAATACCACCACTTATAAGTATCTTATTAAGCTCACCAGAGGCAGTAGAACCTTTATATCCAAAGAAGATTGCTTTTATCAAGGCATCAGGGGATATATGTTGGTAAAAAATACTGACTAGGCAACCTACAAAAAGAGCTATTAAAATTGTTGGTATTGTTTTAGAGCCACATAGGGACAGTATAAGAACTATTGCAGGAAGAAGTGCAATGTAGGGGGATATTACAAATCCATCTAGTATAGCATTCTGGTAATATACAAGATTTTCGGCTCCAGTGCTGATTGTAAAGTTTCTACCCATGACATAATATATTACAGCGGTAATTACAAATAGTGGGATGAAGGTTTGAAGCATTTTAGGCATTACTTCCCTATAGCTTCGTTTTGTTGTTATAAGCGTAAGATTAAATAGACCAGAGATTGGAGACATCTTGTCCGCAATAAAGGCACCAGAAATTATTGCACCAAGAAGCATAGGTGCAGGAACACCAAAACCTTTGCCAACACCAAGGAGTGCAATACCTATGGTACTTACTGTGCCAATTGCAGTACCCATAAATATAGATACTATTGAAACTATTAGAAAGGTAGCAAGAAGAAAATTTATACCCTTCATATATTCAAAACCATAGTACATTAGAGATGGAACCACACCAGAAGCGAGCCATACTGAAGCTGCAGCGCCAATAAGTAGAATTAAAATATATAACATCCATGCTTCTTTAAGCCCATATAAAATTATAGAAAGTACATTTATAAAGGTGTACTTATATTTTAGTAGTATCAAAGTAGTAAAAATAATACCGCCTAAAAATCCGTAAGCTATTGATGTATTTGTTATAATGCAAGTAGATATTAGAATTATGCTTGCCACTAGAATAATGTAAGAATGGGCTTTGGAGATACTTATTTTATCCATAATTCACCTCTATAAATTATTTATTTGAATTTGTACCTAAACCTTTTGAAGGCTAATCCTATTTCATATAATTTAGGAGTTTTATATTAAATATATCATATATGGTGGTATAATTAATATAGTAAAATGTGTGGTAAGATTAAGAAAGTGAGGATTAAAACTATGATTAAAATACCAAATAGAATTAAATTAGCCAATCTTCCAACTAAAATTGAAAAGCTTGATAGGTTGTCAAAGCTTATAGGCGGACCTAATATTTATATTAAAAGAGATGATTATACTGGAACTGAGATTTCGGGGAATAAAATACGTAAACTTGAATTTTCAATTAAAGAAGCCATTGATATGGGATGTGACTACTTAATAACTTGTGGAGGTATTCAATCAAATCACGCAAGAGCCACAGTGGCTGCAGCAGTTAAATTGGGAATGAAGGCTGGACTTATTTTAAGAGGCAAGGAAGACACTGAAATAGATGGTAATTTATTTATAAACAAGCTTTTAGGGGCGGACATAAGATTTGTTACAGCGGAAGATTATAGCAATAGACGGACGGAAATAATGGAAGAGCTTAAAAAGGAAATGGAATTTAAGGGCTATAAACCATATATTATACCTGAGGGTGCTTCAAATGGAATAGGGAGCTTTGGATATTTTAATGCTATGGAAGAAATACTTACTCAGGAAAAAGAGATGGGGATTCATTTTGATGGAATATTTGCAGCAGTGGGGTCAGGTGGAACTCATGCAGGTTTATTACTAGGAAGTAAAGTTTTAAATAGCACATCACAAATATATAGTATTAATGTATGCAATGATGAGAACCATTTTAAAAATGAAATTCAAGAAATACTTAGGGAAAGCAATAAGTACTTGGATGTAGATATTCAATTTGATAAGAGTGAAATAAATATAGTAGATGGATATGTTGGTCGTGATTATGCACTAAGTACCCCAGTAGAGCTTAACTTTATAAGTGAGTTTGCAAAACTTGAAGGTATTATACTTGACCCTGTGTATACTGGTAAAGGAATGTATGGACTTACTGAGGAAATCAAAAATGGAAGATTTAAGGATTTTAAAAATATATTGTTCATTCACACTGGTGGATTATTTGGATTGTTCCCTCAAAAGGATTTATTTGATTTCTAGTGCCACCCAGGTGGCAAGCGGCAAGTTAAAGGGGAAAAGTTGTAACTATAAAAAATCTTCTTTACATTTAATCTATAAGGTGATACTATATCTTTAATTTAATAAAACAGTTAATTCTCATCAAGAGAGGTAGAGGGAACGGCCCGATGACACCTCAGCAACCATCAGATTTCATTTGTCTGAAAAGGTGCTAATTCCTGCGCTTTGTTCCTTTGTAACTTAGCGAAAGATGGGAGAGGTGCCTTTGTAATGTTATGCCTCTTTCATCATTTTATTTTGATGGAAGGGGTTTTTTGTTTTTCATATAAATTAAAACTAAAATTTAATAGCGTCTTATCAAGAGAGGTGGAGGGACTGGCCCTATGAAACCCGACAACCAGTATCATGTATATGATACCCGGTGTTAAATCCTGCAGCATTGCTGTGAGATAAGAATAAGTTTGGCATTAGAGCTCAAGTTTATTCTTGGGTTCTATTTTTTTAGAAAAATAACTAGTGGGCAATAGTAGTGGTGAAAGATGCATTGTAACGAATGAAAAGGAGAAGTGATATTATGATTAAAGTTTGTGGTATAAGTAAAAGTTTTTCAAAGCTGAAGGTATTAGAGGATGTTTCATTCACAGTTGATAAAGGTGATATTTATGGTGTTATTGGTCATAGTGGTGCAGGTAAGTCTACACTACTTAGGTGCTTTAATGGTCTTGAAAGTTACGATGCAGGTAGCCTAAATATAATGGGAAAAGAGGTGAAGTCGCTAACAGCAAAAGAGCTTAGAGAATTTAGAAAAGATGTAGGCATTATATTTCAAAGTTTTAATCTCATTAGCCGAAAAAATGTTTTTGATAATATAGCTTTTCCACTGGAAGTATGGGGCATGGATAAAAGTTTTATTAAAAAAAGAGTAGATAGCTTAATAGATCTAGTAGGACTTAATGATAAGGTAACTAGCAACATACGAGAACTTAGTGGTGGTCAAAAGCAAAGGGTTGGAATAGCAAGAGCTTTAGCGTTAAATCCACAAATATTGCTCTGTGATGAAGCTACATCAGCATTAGATCCTAAAACAACAAAATCTATATTAGAGCTTTTGAGAGACATCAATAATAAATTAAATATAACAATTATTGTAGTTACTCATCAAATGGAGGTGGTAAAAGAGATTTGTAATAAATTTATTCTTTTAGAAGGAGGTCAGATTAGAAGTAGTGGTACAACGGAGGAGTTATTTGTTAGACCAACAAAAGAAATGAAAACTCTCATTGGGGAGGAAGAAGTGATACCTAATACAGGTTATAATATTAAAATATTTTTTCCAAAGGAGATTAGTCAAGATTGCTTAATCACTTCTATAGCCAGAGAGTTAAACATAGATTTTTCAATAGTATGGGGGAGGCTTGAAAAGTTTAGGGATAGTGTAATGGGTAGTCTTATAATAAACGTAAGTGAGGAAAACAAAGAAAAGATATTAAATTATTTGGATCAAAGATTAATAGAATGGGAGGTGATTTAAATGCTATTTAAGGATGTTTTACTACCTGCACTTTTAGATACAATCTATATGGTATCGCTGTCCACGGTTTTCACAATAATTTTAGGCTTTATTTCAGCAGTAGGACTTATCATAACTGCTCCTAAAGGGTTAAGACCAAATCTTTTAATTTACAAAAGTTTAAACTTGGTAATCAATATTCTTAGGTCCTTTCCATTTATTATATTGATGATATCTATATTTCCTTTAACTAAGTTTATTGCCGGAACAACCATAGGAACTAATGCAGCTATAGTTCCATTAACTCTTGGAGCGGCTCCATTTGCTGCAAGAATAATAGAGTCTGCACTTTTGGAAGTTGATTATGGAATTATTGAAGCCGCTAAATCTTTTGGTGCCAAAACTCATCAAATTATATTTAGAGTTATGGTAAAAGAGGCAATGCCCTCTATAGTGCTTGGAATTACTTTAACAGTAATAAATATTATAGGGTATTCGGCTATGGCTGGAACTATTGGTGGTGGAGGGCTTGGTGATGTGGCAGTAAAATATGGCTACTACAGATTTAAAACAGATATTATGATATACACAGTAATTATATTAATTGCAGTCGTTCAAATCATACAAGCATTAGGGAATTTATTATATAAGAAAATGATTAAATAAATATTTTAGCATGAAAGATGATAATTCTTATCTACTTATAAGGAATGCGAGGGGGAAATTAACAATGAAAAAAATATTAAGTGTATTATTATCAATAATTGTGATCTTTACATTAAGTGCTTGTGGATCAAAAAAGGAAGTTGCAACACATGAGAAAGTTGTGCCAGAGAAAAAAATTATTAAAGTTGGGGCTTCACCAGTGCCTCATTAAGAGATATTGGAAGTAATAAAACCATTACTAGAAAAGGATGGATATACCCTTGAAATAGTGGAATTTACTGATTATGTGACGCCAAATACTGCTTTAGCCGAAGGACAACTAGACGCAAATTTCTTTCAACACGTACCCTATTTGCAATCATTTAGTAAAGAAAGAAACCTAGAACTTGACTACACCGTAAAAGTTCATATTGAACCTATGGGCGTGTATTCTAATAAATATAAGAATATTAGTGAATTAAAATATGGAGCAGAAATAGCTATTCCAAACGATCCTACAAATGGGGCAAGAGCACTTAGAGTACTGGAAAAAGAAGGGCTCATAAAACTAAAAACAGGAGAGCTTATTTCTAAACTTGATATTACAGAAAATCCAAAGAATTTTAAAATAACAGAAATAGATGCCCCACAGCTTCCAAGGGTTTTGAAAGATCTAGACGCAGCGGTTATAAACTCAAACTTTGCTATTGAAGCTAAATTAAACCCAACAAAGGATTCACTAGCAATTGAATCAAAAGACTCACCTTATGCAAATGTGCTTGCAGTGAGAAAAGAAGATAAAACTAAACCTTATATAGAAGCTCTTTCAAAGGCGTTAAATTCTCCAGAAGTTAAAAAATTCATTGAGGGAAAATACGAAGGAAATATAGTTCCTGCTTTTTAGTACTACCCAGGTGGCAACTTGCCACTTGCCACCTGGGTGGCACTTAAGTTAATATAATATAGTAAGGAGCGGATGAAAAGATGAAATCAAAATCAGTAAAATTTAAGTTAATAATTTTTGTTGTTCTATCAGTTATGGTTGCAGGCATAGTTATTACTAAAGCTACAAGCAATAGTAAAAGTATCTTTATAAACGATAAAGTTAAAGACACAGGTAATAAAGATGCAGTGATAAAAAAACAAGGAATAGTAGAATCAGAAGCTTCAAAACAGCGAGAAATAAGTAAAAATGAAAATGAACAAGAGATAAAGAATAAACAAGAAGAACTAGAAAAGAAATGGAAGCTAGGCTATGATGAATTTTTTGAAAAAAAGTATGAGAAATCAATTGAAACACAAAGGCAAGTTATAAAGGAAGATCCAAGTTTTTATAAAGCATATGCTGTGGAAGGAATTGCATTAGCTTATAATGGTGATTTTGAGAAGGGCATGCAGCAAATAGATAAATCATTAGAACTTAAGCCTGATTATGGATATGCAAGGTTTAATAAAGCTTTAGCTAATGAACTATATAATCATTATGATGAAGCCATTAAATGGTACGAAAAAGCTTTAGAAGTGGAAAAATATGAGTGGAGTTATTATGGCATAGCTAGTGTCTATGGAAGAAAAGGTGATGTTAGTAATACTGTAAAATATTTAAAACTAGCTATTGAAATAAACCAAGGTATTAAAGAGGAAGCAAAAGATGAGAAAGATTTTGATAAGGTGCGAAATAGTGTGGAATTTAAGCAGTTAATCGAAAAGTAAAAATCGGTAAGGGGAATAATACATTGAAGGGGGTAAAAAAATGAGCGTATTTTTAGAGGCAATAAATAAGTTTTTTGAGTTTATAGTTCCTATTGCAGACTTTTTATGGGACTTTCCAACGAATTTTCAGTGGTATGAAAGCATCCCTATTTTGGGAAAATTCAGCTTTGCAATTATTTTACTTGTGGGAACAGGAATTTATTTTACTATTAGGACTAGATTTGTTCAAGTTACTGGGTTTAAAAAGGGACTTAAAATTCTTGTTAAAAGTAGAGCTACGGAAATTGGAATTAGTCCACTAGCTTCATTTTTACTAAGTTCTGCCATGCGCGTAGGACCTGGGAATATAATGGGGGTTACTGGAGCAATTTCTATTGGTGGACCAGGAGCACTATTTTGGATGTGGGTTTCGGCTTTCTTTGGAATGTCCACTGCTTTCGCTGAATCAGTACTGGCACAGATTTTTAAAGAGAAAAATGGAAATGAATACGTAGGAGGACTTCCTTTCTATGGACAAAAGATTTTAGGAAATAAGCGTTGGGTAGGGGTTGCATTGTCAATAGTTTTTATAATGTATGCACTTTTTACTATTCCATCTCAAACCTTTCACTTATTTACAAGTTTCGGTTCAATAGCTGACACTATAGGAGGTACAACCTATGGACGTCAATCCACTGTGTATTATGGTATTGCTATAGTCTTAATAATTACTGTTGCGTTAACGGTGCTTGGAGGAATCAGAAGAGTTGCGGCTGTTACTGATGTTATGGTTCCAATCATGGCAGTTATTTATACAACTGTAGTTCTTTTAATAATATTAGTTAACATAAATGAAGTTCCATATTTCTTTAAGGCAGTATTTGGTGGAGCTTTTAAACCTAATGCATTATTTGGTGGAGCTTTCGGCATCGCTTTAGCTCAAGGAATTAAGCGTGGACTTATGTCTAATGAGGCAGGACAAGGTACAATTACAATGGCAGCAGCGGTAGCAGATAATAAGCATCCTGTGGAACAAGGGTTTGTTCAATCTATAGGGGTTTTTCTAGACACAATGGTAGTATGCAGTATGACAGGATTTGTTATTGTCTTAGCACATGTGTGGACAGGTGATGCTGGGGTCGCATGGGAGGGTATAAAAGCTTCTAAACTTACAGTATACTTATCTTCAATACAATACTTGGTACCTGGTACCGCATTGGATGGAGTAGCTAAAATTGTTGTTTCACTATGTTATGGAATGTTTGCATTTACAACTTTAGTAGGATTAATATTATTTGCGGAAGTATCTGCAAATTTAATATCTAGAAGTAAGAAATTTATAATGGGAATACGCATGGTTGGTGCATTTTTCTTTGTTCCATTTGGAGTGCTAACAGTTCTTGCAGGATTAGAACTAGGGAACATCTGGTATATATCTGATTTTGTAAATATCGTTGTGGTTTATGTAAATGTACCAATTATATTAATAGGATCAGGACTAGTGTTTAAGGCATTGAAGAATTATAACGAATCTAAAGGAGCTAAGTTTAAATCAAAGTCTATTGGCGTGGATAGTGAAATTTGGAAATAACCAACTTGCCACTTGTCACGTGGGTGGCACTAGATAGGAACTGCTTGACAGGTAATTAAAACCAGAGTACTATATCTATATACCCATATGGGCATATAGATATAGTACTCTTTAATTTTGGGGAAAGGATGTGGAAGATATAGAAAAACTAATGAATTTATTTAAAGTGCTATCAGACGAAACACGGATGAGAATTTTGGTGTTGCTCTATCATAAAAAGCTTTGTGTATGCCAAATCCAAGGAATAATGGGAGAGGGTCAGCCTAAGATTTCAAAGCACTTAGGCAAACTTCGTGATATGGGATTTGTTAAGGATGAAAGGCAAGAACAATTTATATACTATTATATAGATAAAGATAATGACCTTCTTAAGGATATACTTAAGAAAGTAATATTAGATGTAGAAAATTATGATATATTGCAAGCGGATTTAAAAGATCTTGAAAAGGGTGACGATTATTTAGAAGCATTTAAAAACAAATGCAAGTGCAGCAGCTAGTATCAAATTGGAAACTTTAAAACATTATATAGGTAGGTGACAATGATGAATGTAATAACACAAATATTTTCATGGATCAATGATGCATTTTTAAAGATGACTTGGCTTTATAATCTTATTAAGGCCCTTGTAGAAAATGTGTTTGGATTGTCAATCAAAGAAAGGTTAGGTGGAAGTGTACATTTTTTCATTTATGATATGATAAAGATTTTTATATTATTAGCAGTATTGATCTTTTTTATATCTTATATTCAAAGTTATTTCCCACCAGAAAGAACAAAAAAACTTCTTGGGAACATTAAGGGAATAAAGGGAAATATACTTGGAGCTTTACTTGGTACAATCACCCCCTTTTGTAGTTGCTCTAGTATTCCAATATTTATAGGGTTTAACTCGGCGGGATTGCCACTTGGAATAACTTTTTCCTTCCTTATATCTTCACCCTTAGTGGACTTGGCATCATTATTAATTTTAATGTCCTTTTTTGGTACTAAGATTGCTGTAACATATGTTGTTGTTGGACTAGTCTTAGCAGTTGTTGGTGGAACTATTATTGATAAATTAGGGCTTGAAGAGTATGTGGAAGGTTATGTGAAAGAAATTGAAAATGTGGATGTAGAAATAACTGAGATGACAAGAGCAGAGCGTATATCTTATTCAAAACAGCAGGTTAAAGATGTATTTCGAAAGGTTTGGGTATATGTTTTAGTCGGAGTTGGGATTGGCGCAGCAATTCATAATTGGATACCTCAATCAGTCATCGAGAATGTAGTTGGAAACAATAATCCTTTCGCTGTATTGTTAGCAACTGCGGTTGGTATACCGATGTATGCTGATATATTTGGAACATTACCAATAGCAGAAGCATTATTTGGAAAGGGTGTAGGAATTGGTACAGTATTATCCTTTATGATGGCAGTAACAGCACTTTCACTACCATCAATAATCATGCTAAGTAAAGTTGTTAAACCTAAGTTGTTAGCAATATTTGTTGGCATAGTAGCAACAGGTATAATTATAATAGGATATTTATTTAATGCATTTTCATTCTTATTTGTTTAGAAAGTAATCTTAAAAGAGAAATTATTATGATAACTAATCCAGTTTAGTGATATTATTCCATTTATCTTATAGGGCTTTATATGTTTTATTTAGGGTTTTAAGAGTTATATTTTGGACAACTATTGATTTAGGCTACAAAAGGAGTATAATAAAATTATAAAATAGGTGATGGAGTTCACCTTAACTATTGCGATATTGCAATTAATGACTCCTACTTAGAGCTTTGCTTTAGGTAGGAGTCTTTTATTTTGAAAAATATTCAATAAAAGGGGAGAAATATAATATGGCAATGAGTTTAGCAATTATAATTATTTTAGGATTATTGTCCAATAAGTTATTTGAAAAATTAAAGCTTCCAGGGCTGCTTGGAATGCTAATACTAGGGGTACTCCTAGGACCTTATGTTACAAATATAATAAGTGCAGATATACTTAGAATTTCGCCAGATTTAAGAAAAATTGCACTGATTATTATTTTGCTAAGGGCAGGTCTTGGAATTAAAAAGGATACTTTAAATAAAGTAGGTATTCCTGCATTAAAGATGAGTTGTATACCTGGCATTTTTGAAGGGCTTAGTATTATGTTTGTAGCAAGTTACATACTTGGAATTACAAGAGTTGAAGCTGGGATGCTTGGATTCATAATAGCTGCAGTGTCTCCAGCAGTAGTTGTGCCACCAATGCTTAATTTTATGTCCATGGGAAAAGGCGAAAAAAAAGGTATACCAACCATAATACTTGCAGGGGCTTCTATTGATGATGTTTTTGCAATAACTATATTTTCAACCTTCTTAGGGCTATATGGTGGTAAAAGCATAAATATTGTAAGGAAGGTATTGGATATTCCCATATCTATCTTTATTGGAGTTGCAATAGGCGTCGTGGTAGGAATTGTGCTAACAATAGTATTTAAGAAATATCATATAAGAGATACAAAAAAGACTTTAATATTAATCGCTTCAGCAATTATGCTGACAGGACTTGAAGATGTATTTAAAAACATAGTACCCATTGCAAGTCTTCTAGGGGTGATGACAATTGGGTTTGTCTTACTGGAGAAGTATTCTAAAGTAGCTAATAAAATATCAATTAAACTTAGCAAGGTTTGGGTAATTGCGGAGATTTTACTTTTCGTATTAGTTGGAGCACAAGTTAATATATCCGTAGCTGTGAATTCTGGTATTTTAGGATTAATTATTATTACCCTGGGGCTAGTAGCTAGAAGTGTAGGGGTATTAGTATCTTTAATGGGCACTAATTTAAATGCAAAAGAAAGATTGTTTTGTGTGATTTCTTATATTCCCAAAGCTACAGTTCAGGCAGCCATGGGAGCAGTGCCACTAGCAGCGGGAGTAAAATCTGGAGAACTTATACTAGCAATTGCAGTGTTATCTATAATTATCACCGCACCAATAGGCGCTATAGGAATTAAATTAGGAGGAGAGAAGCTGTTGCCAGAGGATTAGGATATGGTTATAATCATAAATAGATATAATCATTTATAATTAAATATGATTTAAATATATTTAAACTAATATAATACAATATATTAGTTTAAATTATAATCTAATTTGCTTATATATAATTAATTATATATAATAGAAGTATACAAGAAAAAAATAGTGGATATAATAATATTGTTAATGCTATACGAGGAGGAAGAAAAATGAACGTAGATGTAAACACGCCAATCGATGAGCTTCTAGAGACCTGGGTTATGTATTCACAAAAACTTCTATACACTATGCTAACTTCCCAAACAGATATTGAGGAATTTAATAAAGTAAAGTTAGCTCTAAAAACAAAAGGAATCGCAAATTTAGAAATACATAATGTATATGAAAAAGAATATGTTTTGCACTATTTTAAACAAGGTGGTCAATTTAAAAAACACATTACTATAAATAATTAAGGTATAAAGTGAAAGAGTAAATAATCAGCCACAGGTGAAGTTTAGCGCTATTAACAATATGCGCTATACGAACCTTAGGCTGTATTTTTTATTTTTTGGATTGTTATTTATTTTTATATTAATAAGTTGAAAAATAAAGAGAAAAATTATAGAGAATATTATGAAGCAAAATATTGACAAGAGGCATAGTATATATTACTATATGATTATAGATGAATATAGTAATATACAAATAAAATTCTTAGTTTAAAAAACAACACATAGGATAAAAGGAGAGTAAATTTATGAAACCAAAGGTAGCATTTATATGTGTTCACAATTCTTGTAGATCTCAGATGGCAGAAGCTTTAGGAAAGATATTAGCATATGAGGTCTTCGAATCATATTCAGCAGGCACTGAGACTAAACCTCAAATTAACCAAGATGCTGTGAGAATTATAAAAGATTTATATCAAGTAGATATGAATGAAACTCACACATCCAAATTAATAGATGATATACCATCTGCTGATATTGTAATAAAAATGGGATGTAATGTAGTTTGTCCAATTATGGCACATAAGCATGAAGAAGACTGGGGACTAGATGATCCAACTGGAAAGCCTGATGTGGAATTTATAAAAACAGCAAAACTAATCGAAGAAAAGATTAAGGATTTAAAGAAAAGAATACAAGATAATGAAATTGATTTAAGTAGGTGGAGATAATGAACAGCAAAAATAAAAAAGAAAAGAAGGGGCTTGGAGTCTTTGAGAGATACCTTACTATATGGGTGGCATTTTGCATAGTGGCGGGGATATTAGTAGGTCAATTTATACCTGCAATACCAGAAACTTTAAATAAATTCGAATATTACAATGTATCTATACCTGTTGCCATACTTATATGGCTTATGATATACCCAATGATGCTTAAAATTGATTTTGGAAGTATTGTTAATGCTACTAAAAAACCAAAGGGGTTAATAGTTACCTGTGTTACTAATTGGTTAATAAAACCCTTTACTATGTACCTAATTGCAGCATTTTTCTTCAAGGTCGTATTTAAAGCTTTTATTCCAGCTAATTTAGCAACGGAATATTTAGCAGGGGCAGTGCTTCTAGGTGCAGCACCTTGTACAGCAATGGTATTTGTTTGGAGCCATTTAACTAAGGGAGACCCAGCATATACATTAGTTCAAGTAGCAGTAAATGACTTAATTATATTAATTGCATTTACTCCTATTGTAGCAATTTTATTAGGAGTAAGTAATGTTTCAGTTCCTTATGGAACACTTATATTTTCAACTGTGCTGTTCGTTGTTATACCACTTGCAGCGGGATATTTAACAAGAGGTTCTGTTGTGAAAAATAAAGGACTTGAATATTTCAATAATGTTTTTATAAAGAAGTTTGATAATATTACAATTATAGGGTTACTATTGACTTTGGTAATTATCTTCTCATTCCAAGGTGAGATAATAATAAATAATCCCCTTCATATACTACTCATAGCTATTCCATTAACCATCCAAACTTTTTTAATATTTGGAATTGCCTATGGATGGGCTAAGATTTGGAGGTTGCCTCATAACATCGCAGCACCAGCTGGTATGATTGGCGCAAGTAATTTCTTTGAACTTGCTGTAGCAGTAGCGATTGCACTATTTGGCTTAAGATCCGGTGCAGCACTTGCAACTGTAGTAGGTGTTCTTGTAGAGGTACCAGTAATGCTAACCTTAGTAAGAATCGCAAATAACACAAGGCATTGGTTTCCGGCAGAAACAGTAATTAAGAAATAATGTGTTTATTATACAATGTGGGGGTAAAACTATGGAACTAGTTGAAGTTTTAAAAGTACTAGGGGATGAAAATAGAATTAGGATATTAAATCTTTTGAGAGATGGAGAGCTTTGTGTTTGTGAAATTGAAAGTATTTTGGAATTAAATCAATCAAACGTTTCAAGGCATCTTACAAGGTTAAGTTCGGTGAAGCTTATTAAGAGTTATAAGAAGGCTCAATTCATTTATTATACAATAAATGATGAAACTATAAGTAATTATGAATTTATTAGGGAAATACTAACAAGTGAAGTGAATAAGATAGAGGAATGCACACACGATACCAAGATGTTATCACTATTCAAGGAATGTAATATAAACTGTGAAAACATTGAATGTGGAAAAAGTATCTTAGATAGTGAATTATGTAAATGTAAGAAGCCTAAAGTATAAATATTAAAAAGGGGTGGAAATTATGAAATTAGAGTTTTTTGAAAAGTCCATGTGTTGTTCCTCAGGAGTTTGTGGACCTAGCGTAGATGATATTTTGGTTAGAACTCAAGAAAATATTGAGTATTTAAAAAACAAATATAAGGACTTAGAAGTAAAAAGATATCAACCACAAACACATGGAATTGCCTTTATGACAAATAGGGAAGTGCAAAAACTAGTTAAAGTGGAAAAGATGAATGCACTTCCAATAACTGTAGTTAATGGAGTAATAATAAAAAAAGCTGGATATCCTACTTTAGAAGAAATAGAAAAAGCATTGAGAGGCGTATAAAATGAAAACTAAGTTTACATTATTTTCAGGTAAAGGTGGAGTGGGAAAGACGTCTATGGCATGCGCCACCGCAATATACAATGCAGATAAAGGGTTAAAGACATTAATAGTAACTACAGATCCTGCTTCAAACTTATCTGATGTATTTCAGCAAGAAATTGGTCATAATATAGTTAAAATAAAAGGCATGGAAAACTTATGCGCTATGGAAATTGATCCTGATAAGTCAACAGAAGACTATAAAAATTCATTGCTAGAGCCTATGAGAGAATTATTTGATGAAGAAATGATTAAGATTGCAGATGAACAGCTCAGTGGACCCTGTACTGCAGAGATGGCTTCTTTTGATAAGTTTATAGAGTTTATGGGTCAAGACGATTATGACATAATAATTTTTGATACAGCGCCAACAGGCCATACTATAAGACTTTTAGAACTTCCAGTGGATTGGAGCAAGCATATTGAGGAAGCTGCAAAGGGAAGTGGGCAAACCTGCATGGGACCTGTTTCAATGATTGAGGGCAGTAAAAATAAATTTGATGATGCTATAGAGAGGTTAAGAGACCCATCACAAACAGATTTTATTTTTGTAATGCAGCCAGAATCAACCTCTTTAGATGAAACTCTAAGATCATCTAAGGAAATTAAGCACTTAGGAATTAATACTGCTAAAATCATTGTTAACGGATTCATACCAAAAGAAGAGGCTGAAAATCCATTTTTTAAGAATAGATATGAAATGCAACAAAGGCATTTAATAGAAGCTAAAGAGATTTTCAAGGGAATTAAAATTGAGACTATGGAGTTATTCAATACTGAACTTAAAGGTATTGAAAGATTTAGGCTTATAGCAAATTCACTGTTTAATGGGGAAGTGCTAAGTAAGATAATAGATGAAAATGAATTTAAGGACATAAAAGACACTACTTCTCAAAAGGATAATGTAAGTTCATTAATATACCCAAAAGAAAATTCTCATAAGAATATTTTTTTCTCAGGAAAAGGTGGAGTGGGAAAAACAGTAATGGCTTGCGTAACTGCTGTAAGGCTTGCTTCAAAGGGGTATAAAACATTACTATTAACTACAGACCCAGCAGCTCACATTGGAAAGGTTTTAGATAAACCAATCGGAGACGAGGTAACGAAAATAGATGGAATTGATAATTTATACGCTGCAAAGATAGACCCCAAAGTAGCATTTGAAGAGTATAAGCACTCAGTTCTAGAATATGCTAAAAACAATTTTAATGAGTCTACAGTGATTACCATGGAAGAAGAATTAAATTCTCCATGTACAGAAGAAATGGCAGCCTTTCAAAAGTTCATAGGATATGCTAGTGAAGAAAAATATGATGTAATAGTTTTTGATACAGCCCCAACTGGACATACGCTTAGACTTTTAGAACTTCCAATGGATTGGAGCAAGCAAATCCAAATGAAAGCGGGCATAAATACAGAGATAAGCCAAGAGGATAAAATCCAAAAGGAAAGGTTTGACAAGGTTATCGAAATGATGAAGGACAGTAATAAAACTACTTTCGCATTTGTTATGTACCCTGAAAAGACTCCAATTATTGAGGCTTATAGAGCCTCTAAAGAGCTAGAATCAGCAGGTATAGAAACGCAGATGGTAGTAGCAAATTTAATAATTCCAAAGCAGCAAGCAACCACTCCTTTCTTCAAGAATAGGAGGAATATGCAGGAAAAGTATTTAATGGAGATTGAGAACACCTTTAACAAATCTAAAATAATAAAAGTACCTATGTATGATACGGAAATTAAGGGCTTAAGCATGTTAAAAGAAATTAGTGAGAGCATCTTTTAAATACAACATTTATTGTGAATTGTAATATTTAAAGGCTGAGAAGGTGATTCTCAACCTTTTTTATTATGCAATCTGATATAATTAAGTGTAATATAGTATAATACAATATAATATGGTATAATAGTAGTATCGGGTAATTTATCCATTGAGAAGTTAATATAGAATATATAATGTGATGCTTGACTCGCAAGCATCACTTTCAAATATAGGGTTATTAAAAACACTTTGAAGAAAGGGCGAAAAAGATGAGTGGAAGTATTAAAGAAGATGAAATTATGACGGTAAGTGAAGTTGCAACATACTTTAAAATAAGTGAAGTAACTACATATAAATTGGTACAAGAAGGAAAAATACCAGCTTTTAAAATTGGACGCCATTGGAGAGTAAAAAAAAGTGATCTAGGCGAATTCATGGACACATTAAAGCAAGGTAAACGAATATAAGGGAGGCAGAAATTGAATAATAATTACAAAAACAAAGTTAAAAACAAAATTAGAATTATTCCACTAGGTGGACTTGGAGAAATCGGGAAAAACATTACTGCACTAGAATACAAAGATGAAATCATCGTTATAGATTGTGGTATTTCTTTTCCAGAAGCAGATATGTATGGGGTGGACTTAGTTATTCCGGATGTAACATTTCTTTTAGAAAATAGAGACAAGGTAAAAGGTATTTTCTTAACTCACGGTCATGAAGATCACATAGGGGCATTACCTTATGTTTTAAAGCAAATGAATGTACCAGTGTACGGAACACGTCTAACATTGGGACTTGTAGAAAACAAGTTGCAAGAACATGGGATATTTTCCGATTGTACACTAAACATAGTAAAACCTGGTGATATCATTAAGTTAGACAAAATAAGCGTAGAGTTTATAAGAGTCAGTCATAGTATAGCAGATGCATGCGCCATTGCTGTGCACACACCGATTGGTAGGGTTGTACACACAGGAGATTTTAAGATTGATTATACTCCAATTGATGGAGAAGTTATTGATTTAGA
Organism: Clostridium sp. CS001; assembly: GCF_020443565.1. GTDB lineage: Bacteria > Bacillota > Clostridia > Clostridiales > Clostridiaceae > Clostridium_AD. The sequence continues at coordinate 92,028 of NZ_JAIZZN010000011.1, read as the reverse complement.
ACGATTTGCAAAGCTTGGTGGTCAAGGAGTATTATTACTAATGGCTGATAGCACAAATGTAGAGCGTACTGGATATACTATATCTGAGAAAGTAATTGGAGAATCTCTAAATAAATTATTTTCAAAGGCAGATGGAAGAGTAATAGTAGCTTCCTTTGCATCAAATATTCATAGAATACAACAAATTGCCAATGCTTCAGTTATGAATGGAAGAAAGATAGCTTTCAGTGGTAGAAGTATGGAGAAAATTTCTCAAGTAGCTATGGAACTAGGATATTTGCACATACCACCAGAAGCTATAATTACTGTAGCAGAAATCCACAACTACCCAGATGAAAAGGTTACAATAGTAACTACTGGTAGTCAAGGTGAACCTCTAGCTGCATTAACAAGAATGGCATCAGCTACACATAGAAGTATTGAAATACAAAGGGGTGATACGATTATTATATCTGCATCACCTATTCCAGGAAACGAAAAGCTTATTTATAAAGTTATAAATGAATTATTCAAAAGAGGAGCTAATGTAGTATACAATACTACAGAGGAAATTCACGTTTCTGGGCATGCATGCCAAGAGGAATTAAAATTAATTCATACTTTGGTTAGACCTAAGTACTTTATGCCAGTACATGGTGAATTCAGACATCTGAAACAGCATGCACTACTTGCTGAAAAGATAGGAATGGATCCAGCAAATATTTTCATCGGCGAAACTGGGCAGATATTAGAAGTATCTTCAAGTGAATGTAAATTAGCTGGAAGAGTACAAACTGGAGCAATAATGGTAGATGGACTTGGCGTTGGAGACGTTGGGAATATCGTACTTAGAGACAGAAAACACTTAGCAGAAGAAGGTATCCTTACTGTAGTAGTTACAATAGAAAGAGAAACCTATAGTATAGTGGCTGGACCAGATATAATTACTAGAGGATTTGTATATATGAAGGAATCAAATGAGCTTATTAATGAAGCTAGAGATATTGTAAGAAAAGAGCTTGAACAGTGTTTAGATAATAAGATTAAAGAATGGGCAGTAATAAAAACTTGTATAAGAAATTCATTAGGTCAGTTCTTATATGTAAAAACTAAGAGAAGACCAATAATAATTCCAATTATAATGGAAATTTAGGAAAAACTAAAATATATAAAAAGGTGAGCTGTATCACTTTAGAAAGTAATTTCTAAAGTGGACGGCTCATTTTTATTTGTTTTTTAGAGAAAGAATTGTATAAAGCAAGGTAATGATGTGTAGAATCTAAAAGTGAAAGGATTGACAAGGCGTATATATATGGGTATTATATAAATATAAACGCAAATGCAAATGATTTGCAACAACTTTTAGGGAGTGAATAAATATTGAAGAAAATTATTACTGCTGTACTTTTAGCATGTACTATAATTACATTAGGTGGATGCTCAAAGTCTACAATTGCACAAAAGGAAGCTAATCAAGTTAGTCAATCAAAAATACAAGTGGTAGTTGCTTTTAATCCATTAAAACAATTTGCAGAGGCAGTTGGGAAGGACAAAATAGAAGTAAAAACCATTATACCAGAAGGTGTTGAACCACATGACTTTGAACCAAAAATAAGAGATATGGAAGATATCAGTAAAGCAGGTTTGTTTGTTTATACTGGATTTGGAATGGAACCCTGGATAGAAAAAACTTTAAGTACTATAGACAATAAGAAATTACTTGTAGTAGATTCTTCTATAGGTGTAGATCCAATAAAAACAGTAGGGGAAGAAATTAAAGAGCATGGTCAATATGACCCACATATATGGCTTAGCGTAAGAGAAGCAAAAATTCAAACTAAAAACATAAAAGATGCATTGGTTAAGGCTGATGTTATAAATAAGGATTTTTATGAGAAAAACTTTGAAGAGTTTTCTAATGAACTTGATAAAATTTATAATGAGTACAAAACAAAATTTCAAGGAGTAACAAACAAAAATTTTGTTACAGGTCATGCTGCATTTGGGTATTTGTGCAGAGATTTTGGATTGTTACAAAATAGTGTTGAAGATGTATTTTCAGAAGGAGAACCTACACCACAAAAATTAAAAGAATTGGTTGAGGTATCTAAGAAAAATAAAATAAAGGTTATTTTCATGGAAGAACTTTCAAGTCCAAGAGTATCTGAAACACTTGCAAAGGAAGTAGGCGCTAAAGTCCAAAAAATATATACAATAGAAAGCAACGAAGAAAATAAAGATTATATCCAAAGTATGCAAGAAAACTTAGCTAATATTTATAACAGCCTAAAATAAAAACTAACCTCATCTTAATTTAATTAAGGTGAGGATTTTTGCATTTAAGGGAGTAAAGAAGGGTGTATTAATATTAATTTTTGAATTCTACTAAATTAAAAATAAGAAGTTTTCTTCATTAGGAATAAGATATTGTAAAATCATCGAAATGTGTATATAATAGGAAATAATGTAGTAATTAAGTTTATGGAGGGGTGAGTCTGTATGAATAAAGTAACTCTCGATAATTTTACACTAAAAGATTTAGATAATCGAATAAATAACTTAAGAGATGTTTTAAATGAAATATGTTGTACAGAACTAAATGCTGAGTTGAAGAAGCAAAGGCTCCTTGTAAGTAGAGAATTAGATGAGTTAATTGTTAAGTACATGAAGGAATTAAGTTTATAATTACAAAGTATGGTTTCATAGGAGGGTGCGTATGGATATTTTTTTAGCAAGGCAACCCATTCTTGATAGATTTAATAGGTTAATTGGATATGAATTACTATTTAGAGATAATGAAAGGAATACATACCAAGGTGAAGATGGGGACAAAGCCACAATAGAAGTTATAAAAAACAGCTTTATTAATATAGGAATTGAAAAAGTAACAGGAGATAAAAAAGCTTTTATTAATTTTACTGAAAGTATATTAAAATCTGATATTTTTGAAGTTTTGCCGGCAAAGTCAGTTATAATTGAGATACTAGAAGACATAGAGCCTACTCAGGAACTAGTGGAACACTGTAAAAGGTTAAAGCAACTAGGCTATGTTATAGCACTAGATGATTTTGTTTATTCTGATAAATACAGAAGCCTTATAGAGATTGTAGATATTATTAAAGTAGACTTTAAAATAACTAGAGGATATGAAAGAAGAGAGGTAATTAAACAAGTAAATTCACCAAATATAAAGTTTCTTGCAGAAAAGGTTGAAAATACAGAAGAATTTAATGAAGCAGTTTCATATGGATATTCATACTTCCAAGGATACTACTTTAGTAAACCGTTAATGCTTTCAGGCAAAAAAATATCAGAAAACGAAGCTATTTACATAAAAATATTACAAGAAATTAACAATGATAATTTTACAATGGAAAGTATAGAAGGTTTAGTAAAGAGAGATGTATCACTATCCTTCAAGTTATTAAAGCTTATAAACTCAGCAAATTATAGTTTCCTAAGTGAAATAAAATCAATAAAACAAGCATTAGCTTTGCTTGGAGAAGTAGAAATAAAAAAATGGTTATATTTAATAGTTTTCAAAACAATAGGAAAAAATAAACCGGAGATTATCGTAATAAATTCTTTAACAAGAGCAAAATTTTCAGAACTAATTGCTGAAAAAGCGAGATTAGAGGTTAGTTCATTTAATTCATATTTGACAGGCATATTATCCATGATAGAGGTGCTTTTAGACGCACCATTAGAGCAAATACTTGAAGAAATATTAATACCTAACCAAGTAAAGGATGCTTTAAATGGAATTGAAGGTAACTTATATAGAAAAATACTTGATTTAACAATAGAATATGAAAAGGGACAGTGGGATGAAGTATCAAAAATTTCAGAAGAGCTTAAACTAGATGAAAAGTGGTTGCCAGATGCATACTATGAGGCTATTTTTTATGCTAACTTATAGGCGTCATATTGCTAACTAAAAGGTGATTTTAAAGACTTCATTAATATGTAATTGTTATAAAGTAGAGGCTAGGGCTTAAGGCGTAACAACGAGTATAAAGGATGTGTTATTATGGGAGTTATTGAAATAATTGAAGAGAAGTTGTCAATGTTCAAAAACCTATATTATAGAATAAGGATTGTAGATCCAATAAGGAAAGAAGTCATTAGTAATGAAGAAGGTAAAACTAAAGTGATAGAGTGTAATTGTTATGAACTATTGAGAAAAGATGGATATTGCAAGAATTGTATTTCTATGCGAGCCTTCCTTGAAAATGATACCTTTTTAAAAATAGAATTTGCTGATGGAAAGCCCGTACTCATTACTGCATCACCTGTCACTATACATAATGAAACATATATTGTAGAGATGATAAAGAATATATCGCAAGTGGCAAGTTCAGTTAATAGTGAAAAAAGCACTTATAATATAGAAGGTTTATTAAAGGAAATTAATGATGTAGCTATAAAGGATGAACTTACTGGGATTTACAATAGAAGGTACATAAATGAACGTCTTACAATAGATATAAATGATAGTATGTTTTATAATCAACCACTATGTGTGATTATGGCAGATTTAGATTTCTTTAAAGTTGTAAACGATACCTATGGACATGTTGTGGGCGATTGGGTGTTAAAAGATTTTGCAAAGATACTTTCAACTTCAATAAGGAACAACTCAGATTGGGTGGGCAGATATGGAGGAGAAGAATTCCTAATAGTGCTACGAAATACAGATGCAAATAACGGATTTAAAGTAGCCGAGAAAATTAGAAAATTAGTAGAGGATAAAGTTTTTGCATACAAAGATATCGAAATAAAAATAACAGCCAGTTTTGGAGCTTATAGCATTATAAATACTAAAGAAATGAAGCTTACAGTTGATGAACTTGTTAATAATGCTGATAAGAATTTGTACTTAGCAAAGAATAGCGGTCGAAATAAAACCGTTGTTAATAGTGCCACCCACGTGGCAAGTGGCAAGTTTTAAGATATAGATACTATAAATATAGAATGGATTATAGCTGATAAGATAAGTATTATGTTTCTCCAAAGTAATTTTCAATAATGTATGAAAAAGCTACTAAGTTCCATTTGAAATTCAGAACTTCTAAATGGAACTTAGTGGAGCCTTTACAAGGCACCAAAGGAGATATTATACTTTTTCTATTTTAGAGCCCGCGGTATTTATGGTTTATATATTCTTTGTTCTTTTTATTACTAGCAATCCTAATTATATCACTTTGCTTTTTCTCAAACATTTTAGATTCTTTTTGTAGGGTTACATAATTTTTAAATCTCTTTTCATCAATAATACCATCTTCGATAGCTTTTTTTATGGCGCAGCCTGGCTCTTTTTTATGCATACAATCTGAAAACTTGCAGTTAGAGGCTAATTCTTCTATATCTTCAAAGGCTTCACTAATTCCATCAGCACCACCCCATAGTTGAAGTTCTCTCATACCAGGTGTATCTATCATAATAGCTCCATTATCTAAAATAAACATTTCTCTAGAAGTTGAAGTATGTCTTCCTCTATCATCATATTCACGGACTTCCTTTGTTTCTTGAAGATCTTCGCCTGCAAGAAAGTTAAGTAAAGTAGATTTTCCTACTCCGGAAGAACCAAGTAGTGCAATGGTTTTACCAGGCTGCAAATACTGAGTTAACTCATCAAGCCCCCTTTTATCTACGGCACTTATTATGTGAATTGGAACATTAACAGCCACTTTTTCAGTTTCTAGTAACTTTTCTTCTAAATCTGTGGATAAATCAGCCTTACTAAGTAAGACAACAGGACTTGCACCACTTTCCCAGGCCATGATTAAATATCTTTCTATTCTTCTTGCATTAAAATCCTTATTTAACGCATTAACAAGAAAAATCGTATCTATATTGGAAGCCACAATTTGCTGCTTAGTGTTTATTCCTGCAACTTTTCTTGAGAACTTGCTTTTTCTTGAAAGTACTTTATGAATAGTAGCTTTTTTTTCTTCTACTCTGAGGCTAACAACTACCCAATCACCTACAGAAGGAAATGCTTCCTCATCTATTGTTTCATATCTTAGTTTACCTGAAACCTCTGCTAGAACTTCTCCTGCCTCAGTAAAAAGCTTATAAATATGCTTATGCTCAGCAAAAACCCTTGCCAAAGTAAATCCTTCTTCTAAAAAAATATCATCTTGCGGATTATGAAACTCTTCCCAGCCTAATTGTTTTAAACTATAAATAAATATCCTCTCCTATGCATTTATTTCACCATTACTTATGTGTCCATAGCCATTTTTAAAGACTCATGATTAATATTAAAAATTATCTTTCTTATACTATCATCCGATAGATTATAAAAATCTGAAAGTGTGGTAATTGAATCCCCACTTTTATAAGACGCATATATCTCCAGGTTACGTTGCCTAATGAGTTTTCGGGTACCGTTGTTTTCGCCCCAAGCTTTTCGCACATTATTCTCTTTTGGAATATATATAATCTCTCCTTGAACATACTTTTGAAGTTCTTTTAAAAGCGATGCGGGAAGTATTTCCTTTCCATTCTTGTAACACAATATAAAATTCCTCCTCTTTATTTTCAATGTAATTTAATAAAGCTTTAGAACTTTTCATTGAAAGCACCTCCTATATTTATTTGGGAAAAAGGATAACAGATCATTGTTATCACTCCTTATTTTTGAATAGAAAAATCCCGTGGATATAAAAACCATCCACGGGACTATTAAAACGGGCAATAAAAAAACACGATACTTCGTGCATTCTGCCAAACTTTAAATGTATTTAACGTTTCAGATGACGGTTATTAATTGTATTCCGAAAGCACAACAAATAAAGGGTTAATAATACCCGATAATTGACCATTTGTCGAGAAAGAAAACTTCTTCGCAAAATATTATATTGCCTTCGAATAATATTCAGTTATAGATCAAGTACCTCAAAAGCTACAATTAAATTTATCATATAACAACATCCTCCTTCATCTGAATTAGACTTATACTTAATTTAATATTCTTACAACTTAATAATATTATAAAAAACTTTTTATGTCAATAAGTTCCTAATGCATCTATAACCTAATTTTATTGTGAATCTACAATAATATAGATTAGCAATAATGGTGACCTTAATGTTGAAATAGGTGAGGTAAAAACTTAAATATCACCTCACCTATCTTTACTGGTAAACTTTTAACCTTTTTATTAGGTTGAAAGCCACCTCCTAGTTATGATCAATATTATCATCTCCTTTCACAAGATTACCGGTTAAGTATATTATTGCACATGGATAACTATACTCTCAAGGTAAAGAATTATTATAATTGTTTTTTCCTATATGATGCCATCCACGTGGAAAGCGGCAAGAATGTGCTTATAATTTTCTGGAGTGTAGAATTAAATAACGGGATGCCACGTGAGTGGCACATGGCAAGTTAATAATAGTATAATGGTTATATTCAAATATCTTTATAATAAAACATCAATATAATTTAAAATAGTTAAGAATATAAATATATTTCAGTACCGTAGGCAATGATTTAAGGAGGAATTAACATGAAGCACATTATAAAGCCGGACCAAATGACACCAAGGGAAAGGATGGAAGCTTTTTCACTGGGAAAAGAAATTGATAGAATTCCTTGTAGCCCATTTTTAGGGGAAGCTTGTGCACCAATCTTTGGATATACAATTAGAGAACATAATTATTTAACAAAAGTAATTATAGATGTAGCGGTAGGGAGCTTTGAAAAGTTTAGACCAGATAGTATAAGCATTGGGCCAGGACTTCAGGGAATACCGGAAGCCATGGGAAGTGGATTTAAGTTTCCAAGAAATAGTAATCCTTTATTTAGCGATCCTATATTAAAGGACTTTAAGGATATAGGTAAGTTATCACCTATAGACCCTTATAAGGATGGGAGAATAGGATATTTTCTTGAAGGCCTAAAAGTGACTAATGATAAAATAGGAAAGGAAGTATTTGTAGAAAGCCCTATAGGGGGCCCTTTTACTACTGCTGCATTTTTAAGAGGGATAGATAACTTTTTAGAGGATTTAACTAGAAATCCTGAAATGATACATAAGCTTTTAGAAATATCTACGCAAAGTGTCATAAGATACATTGATGCAGTATGTGATTTAGGATTAAGTCCATACATTGCTGAGCCTATGGCTTCTTGTAATATCATTAGTGCTAAGACATTTAGAGAATTTGCAAAGCCATATCTGAAAAGATGTATTGATAAAATTATTGAAAGACGAGGAAATGGAAGCACACTTCATATCTGTGGAAAGACTAAGGATATATGGGCTGATATGGTGGATATAGGCATTGCAAGCCTAAGCTTAGATAGTATAGAGGACATTGGTGAGCTAAAGGAACAATTTGGCGATAAGATATGTTTAATAGGAAATCTAGATCCAGTTGAAACTGTAATGAAAGGAACCATAGAAGAAATATATGAGGCAGGCAAAACATGTATACTTAAGGCTTATGATAGTCCAAAAGGATTTATTTTAGGCTCAGGTTGCGATATACCTATAGGAACCCATCCAGATAAAATAAAAGCAATGATGGACTGTGTTAGAATTTATAGTGCCACCCACATGGCAAGTGGCAAGTTTCTACGTTGAAAAATGTTTGCTTTTGTGATATATTTGTTAGAATATAGAGAAAGATTGCAAGTAGGCTATTCTGCAGCAATCTAGAAGCTTGAAAGTAAATAAGTAGATTAAAAGGAAGGTGACTAGTATGGAAAACAAAACAACTTCATCAAACTTTATTAGAAATATAGTTATTGAAGATTTGCAAACAGGAAAACACAAGGAAATTATTACGCGTTTTCCGCCAGAACCAAATGGATATTTGCACATTGGACATGCAAAATCGATTATTTTAAATTTTGAACTCGCAGATGAATTTAATGGTAAGACAAACTTGCGATTTGATGATACTAACCCAGTTAAAGAGGATACAGAGTATGTTGATTCAATAGAAGAAGATGTAAAATGGCTTGGTTTTAAGTGGGATGATTTATTTTTTGCATCAAATTACTTTGATGAAATGTATGAACGAGCAGTATTATTAATAAAAAAGAATAAGGCTTATGTTTGTGACTTAACTGCAGCAGAGATGAGAGAATATAGGGGGACTTTAAGAGAACCAGGAAAAGAAAGTCCACACAAAAACAGAACTGTGGAAGAAAATTTGGATCTTTTTAACCGTATGAAAAATGGTGAATTTGCTGATGGAGAAAAGGTTTTAAGAGCTAAGATTGATATGAGTTCTCCTAATGTAAACATGAGAGACCCAATACTGTATCGTATATCTCATACGGTACATCATAACACGGGAGACAAGTGGTGTATTTATCCTATGTATGATTATGCTCACCCAATTGAAGATGCAATTGAAGGAATTACACATTCAATTTGTACCTTAGAATTTGAAGATCATCGCCCACTATACGATTGGGTAGTAGATGAATGTGAAATGGAAAGTAAGCCAAGACAAATTGAGTTTGCAAGATTAAACATTACAAATACTGTAATGAGCAAAAGGAATCTTAAGCAATTAGTCGACGAGGAGTATGTAGACGGTTGGGATGACCCACGTATGCCAACTATAGCAGGGCTTCGTCGCAGGGGATACACTCCAGAAGCTATAAGAAACTTTTGTAGGGAAATTGGAGTTGCAAAATCTAACAGTATGGTAGATGGTCAAATGTTAGAACACTTCATAAGAGAGGATTTAAGTTCAAAAACACCTAGGACAATGGCAGTTTTAAAACCAATAAAAGTAATTATTACAAACTATCCTGAATCTCAAGTTGAAATGCTTGAAATTGAGAATAATCAAGATGATCCATCAATGGGAACGCGTCAAGTGTCATTCTCAAGAGAAATATATATAGAGCAAGAAGATTTCATGGAAAACCCACCAAAGAAATACTTTAGATTGTTCCCAGGCAATGAAGTAAGGCTAAAGGGAGCATACTTCATAAAGTGTAATGAAGTGATTAAGGATACTGATGGAAATGTATGTGAAATACACTGTACTTATGATCCTCTAACTAAGAGTGGTAGTGGGTTTACAGATAGAAAAGTTAAAGGAACGATTCACTGGGTGGATGCAATAAACGCAACACCAGCAGAATTTAGATTATATGAGCCTTTAATTTTAGATGAAGCACAAGAAGAAGGAAAAACCTTCTTGAATCAAATAAATCCAAATTCTATAGAAGTTTTACAAGGATTTATTGAACCTAATATGAAAGATTCAAAACCACAAGATAAATTCCAATTCTTTAGACATGGATACTTTAATGTAGATTCTAAATATACTACAGAGGATAAACTAGTGTTTAATAGAATAGTATCTTTGAAAAGCTCTTTTAACATTACGAAATAATATGAAATATAAGTTTTAAAAAACTTAAAAAGTAGCCAGTACAAGATTAATTCTTGCACTGGCTACTTTTATTTTAATTATAATTGTCTAGTTTCTATATCTTCTTTAATTGTTTTCATAAATGTATCTAAAGCAATTGCGCCTTCATCACCATTTTTACGACTTCTAACAGAAACTTCATTTAGCTCAGCCTCTTTTTCACCAACTACTAATAGGTAAGGAGCTCTTTCATTACGAGCTTCACGGATTTTGTATCCGATCTTTTCTGCTCTAAAGTCTGCCTCAACCCTAATATTTGCTGCCTTTAATTTAGCTACAACCTCTTGTGCATAATCATGGTACTTTTCAGAAATAGGTAATACCTTAACTTGTAATGGTGCAAGCCAAGTTGGGAAAGCACCAGCATACTTTTCTATTAACAGTGCAAGTGTTCTTTCATAGCAACCAATTGAAGTTCTATGGATAACATATGGACGTTTTTTAACTCCATCTTTATCAACATAACTCATGTCAAATCTTTCTGGTAGTGCAAAGTCAATTTGTACAGTAATTATAGTATCCTCTTTACCGTGAACATTTTTTATTTGAAGATCAAGCTTAGGACCATAGAAAGCAGCTTCACCAATAGCTGTTTTATAGTTTATTCCTAAGTGGTCTAGTATTTCTTTCATCTTATTTTCAGTATCTTCCCAAGCGGATGGGTTATCAATATATTTATGTTTATCATTTGGATCCCCTTTAGAGAATCTATAAGTGATATCATCTTGGAGCCCTAAAGTTTCCATGAAATAGTTAATTAAAGATACAACATCTTTAAATTCTTGTTCTAATTGATCTGGTCTAACAACTAAATGTCCCTCTGAAATAGTGAATTGACGTACTCTTATAAGACCATGCATTTCACCTGAAGATTCATTTCTAAACAGTGTTGAAGTTTCAGCATATCTTAGTGGAAGGTCACGATAACTCTTTTGATCTGAATTATAAATTGTAAATTGGAAAGGGCATGTCATTGGGCGAAGTGCCATAACTTCAGCATCTTTAGATTCATCGCCAAGTACAAACATTCCATCTTTATAATGATCCCAGTGGCCAGACATTTTGTATAAATCACTCTTAGCCATAAGAGGAGTCTTAGTCATAACATAGCCTCTTTTTTCTTCCTCATCTTCAACAAAACGTTGTAATAACTGAATTACCTTTGCACCCTTAGGCATAAGTAGAGGTAATCCTTGACCTATAACATCGGAAGTTGTAAAGAATTTTAATTCACGTCCAAGTTTGTTATGGTCTCTCTTTTTAGCTTCTTCTACCTTCTCTAAATGTTCATCTAGGTTAGATTTCTTTGTAAAGGCAGTTCCGTATATACGGCTAAGCATTTTATTTTTTTCACTACCTCTCCAATATGCGCCTGCAACTTGAGTAAGTTTAAAAGCCTTTACATACTTTGTGGACATTAAATGTGGTCCAGCACAAAGATCTGTAAATTCACCATGTTTATAGAAAGATATAATTGAATCCTCTGGTAGATCCTGAATTAATTCAACTTTGAAGTTTTCGCCCTTTTCTTCCATTAAAGCTATTGCCTCAGACCTTGGAAGTTCAAATCTTTCTATTTTTAAATCTTCTTTAACTATCTTTTTCATTTCTCCTTCAATTGATATAATTTCTTCAGCAGAGAAGGAACCTTCCTTGTCAAAATCGTAGTAGAAACCAGCATCTATAGCGGGCCCAATAGCAAGCTTTGCACTAGGGAACAATCGTTTAACTGCTTGAGATAGGATATGAGTAGCAGTATGTCTAAAGGCTCTTTGTCCTTCCTCATCATCAAAAGTCAATATGCTAAGGTCGCAGTCTTTTGTAACTTTATAACGTAAGTCCACAGTTTGACCATCAACCATTCCAGCGCAAGCAACTCTTGCAAGACCCTCGCTAATATCATTAGCAATTTCAAATACAGTCATTTCTGACTCGTAGGATTTCATTGAACCATCTTTTAATTTAATATTTATCATATATATTACCCCTTTCATTTATCTTATCTATTTATTTTGGAAGAAATTTATCAAAATCACTATACATAAAAGTTATGCATAATCTTTTGACTGATATTTTTATAAAATAAAAAATCCCATCCCAATTCTAATTATAGAAAAGGGACGAGATTATAATTCCCGCGGTTCCACCCAAATTGTTTATAAAAATAAACCACTTAATAATTATAACGGAATTACCGGACTTGATTAGAGTCACTCAGAGGTGGTCTTGGGCGATGTTCATTTAAGAATACTTACAGCTAAGGTATTCTCTCTCTGTAAATGTGACATGGCTTACTTTTCTCTTCGTAGTGTTAAATTATTAAATTTACATAATTATATCACTTTTAATAATAATGTCAAGATAATTAAAAAATTATTTTACCACTGTAAATTGTGGTGCAATAGCGTTTTTAGAAAGTCCGTCAAAAATAAATCCTTGGCTTTTAAGACCTTCAATAATTTCAGGCAAGGCTTGTACAGTTGTAGTTTTTGGATTTAAATCATGCATTAATATAACTGCATGTTTAACGCTGCTACTTTCAGTTAAGACTGCATGTACAATATTTTCTTTAGTTTGGCGAAAAACAGAGGCATCGGTAGAATCTACGTTCCAATCAAAATACTTATAACCTTCTTTATTCATATCTTTAATTACAGAATTCATTATTTCCATACCGCCATAACTACGGCTAATGTGATTATTAGATCCACCAGGATATCTTAAAATATAATTAGGTTCTTTGCCAGTTATTTCAGTAAGGTAGGTATCTAATTTTTTGACGTCTTTTTTGAAATTGTCTACCGATGAATATACACTTTTATAATCATGACTATAAGTATGATTAGCTAAAACATGTCCATCATCAGAAATTTGTTTATATAAATCAGCAAAATCTGGGTGACCATTTACAAAGAAAGTAGCTTTAATATCATATTGTTTTAAAATTTTTAATATTGCTAAAGTGTTGCTAGATGGTCCATCATCAAAAGTTAAATAGGCGATTTTTGCATTGGCTAACTTTTCGCTATATAGAGTTTCATTTTTCTTGATTGCACCTTCAAGGTTTTCATTTTGAGACTTTAGTTTAGTATTATCACTAGTAAGCTTACTTATTTTCTGAAACAATAAACTGCTTTCAGTTTCGCTAGATGCAAGGGTAACCTCACTAAGTACTGCTCCAACTAAAGAAGAAATGCATAATGTGAAAATGAAAACTTTGACTAATATCAGTCCTAATTTGTATTTTTTATTTGGTCTTGAATTTCTCATAATACCACCATCCCTTGCTTATAAATAAAGTTCATTGAAATAAATAACAATAATATATATATATATATTAGTTTGTAACAGTTTTTAAGCTATTTACTTTTTCAGAAATCCTTGTGTTGGTTTCAATAAGCTTAGAATTTGTTTTAATTAAAGCTTCATTTTCAGATTTTAAAGATTCAAGTTCTATTTTTAAAGATTCAGTTTTACTTTTATTATCTTTAATTTTATTGTTATTAAAGAAACAAAGAGATATTGAACCTAAAAATAAGGCACTAAAAAGCAACATAGCAATCACATTTTTTCTTCTCATTCTTATTCTCCTTTGTTATTTCAAGTTTTTTTCTAAGTTATTAAGAAAATTACTAATCGACAATATTATACACTATAATAACATTATAATATATTACGATAAAGTTACAAAGATAAATATTACAAAATTTCTTATATGTAAAAGAATATTAATAGGTTCTATCAAACAACAGAAGATATAAACTATATTAAATAATAATGCAAAGAGTGATTATTAATGGTATAATTAGTTAAATTATGATGAGTGATTTATAAGAGGAATAGGATAAATAATATAAATTCAAAAAAGTTAAATGCATGTTCAAAAAACTATTAATAAAAGTCATAATTCGACGATAATATAATGTTAAAATGAAATATAATGATATTGTATAAAGTAGCACTTAATTAATGTTAAATGACAATGGGAGGAATCCAGGTGAATGGCAGAAAAGATGACTTAAATAATATTACTAGAAATAAATTAATAAATAAATCCGAAAAAATAAATATTGATTCATTATTTGATGATGATACTGATCTTAAGAATGTACCAATTAAAATAAGCATGGCATATGCTCTAATCTGTGGTAGTGGGATGTTATTTTCAGATAAAGTTTTAAATAAGTATATTCAAAGCAGAACTTTAGTGGCGCAAATGCAAACAATTAAGGGATGGATTTATGTACTTGCATCATCTCTCATATTATATTTTTTAATTAAAGAATATGCTAAAAGAAGTAAATCATGGTCTAATAAATTAAAAGAAAACTACGAGGAAATACAAGGTACCTATGGACAATTAATAGCCGTGGAAGAAGAATTAAGAGCGCAATACGATGAATTGCACGAAAAACAAGAAATAATTGAGAAGAGTGAAGAAAGATATAAGTTAGCGTTAGAAGGTGCCAATGATGCTATATGGGAAGTTGACCTTATAACTAAAGAAATCTCTTACTCAGATAAACTTAGTGATATTACAGGATATGACACATCTGCATTAACAAGTTTAAATGATTTAATGGCTTTAGTTACTGATGAAGACAAAGAAGTTGCACTAGAAGATTTTCAGAATCATGTCAATGGTAAAACCCTACATTATCAAAGTCGTGTACGGATTCTATTTAGTAGGGGAGGGTATAAGTGGATTTTAATTAGGGGTAAGTGCCTTAGAAATAAAAAAGGCGTTGCAACTAAAATGTCAGGATCTGTTACAGACATATCTAATTTAAAGAATTCTGAAGAAAAGATAAATAAATTAGAATATTACGATGCTCTAACAGAGATACCAAACAGAAAATTATTTATTAAAACATTAGAAGATGAAATTATTATATCAAAGGACAGTGAAGTTAAACATGCCATATTGTTTATTGACTTAGACAATTTTAAAGAAATAAACGATACCATGGGGCATGATTATGGAGATAAGTTATTAAAGGGTGTTTCAATAGCCCTTAAAAAGTCTATTAGAGAAGGGGATTTTATTTCAAGAGTAGGTGGAGATGAATTTTTTATTTTAATGAAAAATATTGAGGATTGCGCAGATGTAACTAGCCTATGCGAAAGACTATTATTTTCATTAAACTACGAAATTGATATAGATGGTAAGCACGTGTATACTTCAGCAAGCTTAGGAATTACTATGTTTCCAGAGGATGCTAAAGAAACAAGTGCACTGTTAATAAACGCTGATACTGCCATGTATAGTGCTAAGTACAGTGGAAAAGCTAAGTATTCTTTCTTTAATAAGAGCATGAGTGATATAGTGATAAGACGTGTTCAAATTGAAAAAGGATTAAGGTCTGCTTTAAAAAATAATGAGTTTGAAATCCATTATCAACCACAGATAGATATTGAAAATAATAAAGTTAAAGGGTTTGAGGCACTTTTAAGGTGGAACAGTCCGGAATTTGGAAATCTGTCCCCTGTAGAATTTGTACCTATTGCAGAACAATGTGGACTCATAATTCCAATAGGTGATTGGATTATGAGAACTGTGTATCTTCAAAACAACTTATGGAAAAGCAAAGGATACCTATATGAAACTATTGCAATAAACTTATCAGCAATTCAACTAGAAAGCGATAAGTTCGGAGCCACACTAAAAGCAGTTATAGCTGAAACCAAGGTTAATACAAAGTTTATAGAGCTAGAAATAACAGAAAGTATTTTAATGAAGGATTTTGAAAAAAGTATTAAATTGCTTACTGAAATTAGAGACTTAGGAATAAATATTGCCTTAGATGATTTCGGGACAGGCTATTCTTCTCTTAGTTACCTAAAGCAGTTACCTATTAATACATTAAAAATAGATAAATCCTTTATAGATAATATAGCTGAAAATAAAAGAGAAAAGGCAATTGTAGATGGAATAATACAACTTGCGCAAAAAATTGGATTAGATGTTGTAGCAGAAGGGGTAGAAACTAAGGAACAAATCCAACTGCTAAAGAATATGGGTTGTAACCAAATACAAGGCTACTACTTTAGTAAACCTCTTTCAGCCAGTGAAACTGAAGAAAAATTCTTGAAAACTAACCGCATAGAAGATTATGAATAAAAACAGTGAGCTGTGATTTTTGAAATCACAGCTATTTATCTTTATAAATTGTAACCTTATTTTTATAAATTCTGATCAAGTAAAGAAGCTATTATCTTATTATATAAGTCGTCCACATCTGTACCCACTAATATCTTCTTATTCACCATAGCTATGGGGTGATCCTTACATCTATGGCATTTTCCAATGCATTTTTTTGTAGATATGTTTATGCTAGGATGAGTTTCGTTTACCATGGCAATGACAGCATCTGTCCACTTATTCTTATTACATAGTTTTACTTTCATATTATATTAACAACTCCTTTTCATATATATAGTATTCTATGCTAACAGTAAACAGTTGGGTACGAATAAACGGCGACGGTTAATAAACAAGGAATACATGGGTAATATTATCTGAGTAGTTGTTAACTGTCCCCAGGTATTAATTTCATAACTGGTTCACAATTCATAATTAAGTGGTAGAATAAGTATATAGAGAAAAACAATCAAAGGAGTGATGCTAAATGCGAAAAAGAGTGATAGTTGCTAGTATTATAGTAATTATATGTAGTTTAATTTTAGGAAGTTTTTATTTGTATTTTGTGAATTTGGCGACTACAAATAGTAGCGATAATTATATATTTATAAAGAAAAATGCCACTATAGAACAAGTAGCAAAACAGTTACAAGAAAAAGGTATAATAAAATCTCAAGATGTCTTTACATACTATGCTAAGACAAAGGGGTTAAAGGGAAGCGTAAAAGGTGGAAACTATATAATAAAAGCTAAAACAAAGCTAAAAGACCTTATTATAAGATTAGAAGGCGGAAAACCAGAGTTTGCTGTTATATCAATACCAGAGGGGTATACACTTTATCAAATTGCAAGAAAACTTGAAGAAAACAACCTTGTAAAAAAAGAAGACGTCTTAAAGGGAACACTTAATGACTTAAAAGATAATAGTCTGATATTAAGTAAAAAGGATGTGTACTATGATTTGGAGGGATACTTATTTCCAGATACATATTATATACCTATTGATGCTACAAAAAATGAAATTATAAATATAATGGTAGATAGATTTAAAATGGTATTCACTGATAAATATAAAGCACGAGCTAAAGAATTAGAATTAGATGTAGATGAGGTTATAACTATAGCTTCATTAATTGAGAGAGAGGCAGCAAATGACAGCGAGCGAAATAAAATTGCTGGAGTTATCTATAATAGGGTAAAAAAAGGAATGCCACTTCAGGTGGATGCAGCAGTAATTTATGCAAATACAAAGGGCGAAAAAAATATTGACAAGGTATATTATAGCACCCTTAAGATAGAGTCGAAATATAATACATATTTATACAAGGGATTACCACCAGGACCTATAGCTTCTCCAGGGAAAGCTTCTATAGAGGCTGCACTTTATCCTGAAAAAAGCGATTATTTATATTATGTAGCCAATGGAAACGGGCATGTATTTAGTAAAACTTATGAAGAACATTTAATTAATGTGAAAAAATATATAAAGTAAAGTTAGTGATTCCATATTTACTCAATAAGAAAACAGAAATTTGTAAATTAGAAAGACCATGTTTAACTACCAAATCTAATAAGATGATAAAAAGTATTAAATTTTAGCAAAATTTGAGGTATAATATAAAATGAATTTATAAATTGACATCAAATTGACACCAAAATAGTATATTTTAGATATACAAGTCTATAATGATGATTTGGAATTAAATCATCATCTGCGATGCTGCAATATTAACAACTTTGGAAGCAGGTTTAGATTGTCACCAAAGTAACCTTTCCGGGATAGACAACTGCCACTTATAGAAGATGGCAGACTTGAAGCTTCCAAAATGTTGTTAAAGATAAGCATTTACAAAAGAGAATCTAGGGGGAGTATGTAGATGGAAATAAAGAAAACAGCCATTTCGTTAGTGGTAATAATGGCATTCTTTTCAACACTTTTAATAAGCAGGCAAAAGGTAGAAGCTAGCGGAGATGTTCCAGCAGTTAGTTATATTTTTAATAATAATCAAGCTAAGGTTCAAGAGCCACATGAAGCCGATAATGAAGATATAATGTATGAGCACTTAATGGAGTACAAGCAAAGTAAGATAAAAGAAAAGGTGGAAGAAAAATCAAAGTTGGAAAACCTAGTAAGTTTAGAAAAACAAATTAGGGGGTATCTAGGTGATAATGTAAATAAGTTTGGACTCATATACTATGATATAAACTCTAAAAAATCCATTGAAATAAATGCGGACAACCAGTTTTCAGCGGCAAGTACCATAAAGGTGCCTATAAACATGCTTATGTACGATATGATTCAAGAGAAAAAGATTGATATAAATGAGAAGTTAAAATATGAAGATGTGGATTTTGAAGAAGGTGCAGGAGTACTTCAAGGCTCAGATTTGAGCAATCCTATTGCCATAAAGACATTAAGTGATTACTCAATAAGATATTCAGATAATATTGCCATAAATATGATTTTAAGAAAAGTAGGAGATAAAAATAGATATAACTTTATCGAAAGTGTAGTTGGCCATCCAATAATTCATGAAGGAAATAATATTACGCCAAGGGACTCATTTAAAATCTTAGAAAGATTATATTTGAATCCTAAAAACAATGAGTACTACGCTACATTGATCGAAACCATGAAAAAGACAGAGTTTCATGATAGAATAGATAAGTATATTCCACAGGAAGTTGTAGCTCATAAAATTGGAGACTATGCTGAGTATGTAAATGATATTGGCATTGTATTCAAGAAAAATCCATATATTCTTGTTGTTTTTACAAAGGATATTCCAGATGCAAACGAAGTTATTGGACAAGTATCTAAGATAATATATGACAATCAGAAATAATATAAGTTTATAGGCTTTCTTATAAATAATTATTAGATATTTTAAATGTATACAAAGTACTGTATAATGTTGTCTATTATAATAATTACTTGGAAAGGTGTGAATTAAAATGACTTATATGAAGAGATACGAAGAATGGTTAAATAATGAATACTTTGATGATAAGACACGAGAAGAATTAAAAGCTATAGCAGGAGACCACAAAGAAATTGAAGATAGGTTTTACACGGATTTAGAATTTGGAACTGCAGGACTTAGAGGGAAATTAGGTGCTGGTCTTAATAGAATGAATTTGTACATTATTTCAAGGGCAACTCAAGGCCTTGCAGAATACATTAAAGATTATGGCAAAGAGTATATGGATAGGGGAGTTGCAATAGCTTATGACTGCAGACATTTTTCTGAGGAGTTTGCCTCTACTGCAGCTCAAGTTTTAGCAGCAAATGGAATAAAGGCTTATTTATTTGAAGAACTAAGACCTACTCCAGAATTATCTTATGCTGTAAGAACACTAAATACTGCTTCTGGAATTGTAGTAACTGCCAGCCATAACCCAAAAGAATACAACGGATATAAGGTATATTGGGAAGATGGTGCTCAAATCTTATCACCTATAGCAAAGGGTATAACAGACAAGATTAAGGGTATTACAGACTTTAGCTCTATAAAACTTATGGATATGGCAAAGGCCAAGGAAAAAGGCTTAATTGTAATGCTTGGAAAGGCCATGGATGATGAGTATTTTGAAAAAGTGAAGAGTTTAGCTATAAGAGAAGATATATGTAAAGATATAAAAGTTGTTTATACTCCTTTAAATGGAACTGGAAACATACCAGTAAGGAGAGTGCTTAAGGAAAGAGGCTTTACAAATATTATAGTTGTTCCAGAGCAAGAAAATCCAGATCCAGACTTTACTACAGTTGGATATCCAAACCCAGAAGACGTAAAAGCCTTCAAATATGCACAGGAACTTGGAAAGAAAGAAAATGCAGAATTATTAATAGCTACTGACCCAGATTGTGATAGACTTGCCATAATGGTTAAAGATACAAATGGCGAATATGTTGCCTTCAATGGTAATCAAACAGGTGCTATATTAATTAAGTATGTGGTAGAAGGAAAGAAGGATAATGGAACGCTAAGTAGCAATGCAGCTATAGTTAAATCTATAGTAACAGGAGATTTAGGCAAGGTCATTGCAGCAAAACATGGTGTAGAAACATTTGAAGTATTAACAGGATTTAAAAATATATGTGGCAAAATTCCTGATTTTGAAAAAGATAATAGTCATGAGTTTATTTTTGGATATGAAGAAAGTATCGGCTATACTGCTGGAACCTTCGTTCGTGATAAAGATGGAGTAATAGCTTCTATGCTTTTATGTGAAGCAGCAGCTTACTATAAATCACAAGGAAAAACCCTAATAGATGTTCTAAACGAGACTTATGAAGAGTTCGGATATTATAGAGAAAACTTAATATCCATAGTTTTAGAAGGCATAGAAGGTCAAGACAGAATTGCTAGAATGATGGAAGAATACAGAAAAGATAATCCGAAGACAATAGGTAGCTCAAAACTTATAAAACATATAGATTATGAAATTCAAAAGTCCTATGACTTAATTAGTGGCACAGAAGAGGATACCGGAATTCCAGTATCTGATGTACTTAAATTTTATTTTGATGATGATAGTTGGTATGCGGTAAGACCTTCAGGTACAGAACCAAAAATTAAAATATATATGTATTCTAAGGGAGAAAGTTTAGAGGCATCAGAAGAAAAATTAAAGGAAATGAAAGAGATAATTATAGGAAAATTGCAAAGTACAAAATAGAGAAAAAAAGGTATGAAATCTCGCCTGCGTGCCTTGCAATAAGAGCTAGGAACTGGAAATTTCATACTTTTGATTTAGTGGGTAGTATGGGCGAAGAGATCCCCAGGGTGAGAAAGATTGGAAATGCAATTTTTGTTGCTACTTGCTAATTATTTTATAAATAGTAATGGTGCACTCTAGAAAGTAGGATATAATATAGTTAAAAGAAAAGAAGTATTCTGTTAAATAGTATGATTAATTAATGAGGGGGACTGAATTGTATGATAAATATTGAAGATAAGATTATAACATTAATAAAGTACTTTGAAACTAATGAAGATATTCTAGCAGTTTGGTTAATTGGATCATATGGAACAGAATATCAAAGAGAAGAAAGTGATATAGACTTTTCAATTCTGTTTAATAAAGATGTTTCTATATTAAAGGAAATGAAAATATCATGTAATATATCGGATATAATAGGCTATGAAAATGTTGATACTGTAGATTTAAAAAAAGCTCCTATAACATTGCAATTTAAAACTATAAAAGAAGGAAGAAGTTTATACGAAGCAGATTTTATAAAAACATCTGATTATATTGAATATGTAATTAATAGATTTAGGGAAGAAAAGTATCACATAGAGTCTTTTAGAAAAGATTATTATGAAAGTTACTCATTGTAGGTGGTGAAAAATATGAATTTTGATAGAGAAAAGTTAGAGCAAAAAATATTATTCATGCAAACCAATGTAACAAAGTTAAAGAAACTTAGCGAAGTAGATAAGGGAATATTTATTGAAGATTTTAGAAATGTAGATAGTTCAAAGTATTTATTACAGGTTACAATAGAAGCAATGTTAGATATAGCTAGTCATCTAATTGCAAGAAATAGATGGGGAAACCCAGAAGATAATAAAGCGCATTTTCAAATACTGGCTGATAACAATATCATCAAAATAGAGGATGTTGATACATATTTTTTAATGGCCAAGTTCAGAAATAGAATTGTGCATATGTACTTTAATATTAATGATGAGATGATATACGATATAACCCAAAACAATTTGGAAGACTTCGAAAGGTTTATAGGTAATATATTGAGTGTTATATCACTTAAATAAATAACTAAGCTAAAAACCCATAGCAATAAAAAATCCAAAGCTACTCATGCTTTGGATTTTTTGATACTATTTCTATTGCCTTTATAATAGCAGTGGTAACATTAATGGTCTCCTGCTTATCAACCTCAGTGAGTGCGTTAGTATATATTTCCCCTTGCTCCGAAACAATATATCTTGTAGACAATGAATTAAGAGCCACAGCAGTAATATCTAATCTGCATTTTTCACATTTGCAAATATTATCATATTTACTTAAAATATTACTTAGTAGCTTGTTTACTTTAATTTCTGAAAAATTTTTCAAGTTGTACATTGTAATCCCCCTAGTGATAATCACTTTAGATACAGAATATAGAAATTATATCACATAAATTAAATATTTTACATAGTTAATCCTATACATTACATAAAATATTATGCTATAAACATTAATATTATCCAATAGTAACTATAATTTACTGATGAAGGAAATGCATTTAATATGGTATAATTATGCAAAGATGAAGGGATGTGTTTTTATGAGTTTGAGATTTATCTATGGAGGAGCTGGAAAAGGGAAAAGTACATTTTGCTTAAAGGATATAGAAGCTAGAAGTGCTGAGGAACATGAAAAACCTTTAGTACTTTTGGTTCCAGAACAATTCTCCTTTCAAGCTGAAAAGAACCTTATAAAAGTAGTTGGGTCCACAGGAATAAAGAACGTCCAAGTGCTTAGTTTTAATAGATTAGCTTACAGAGTTTTTAGCGAAGTAGGAGGAATAACTGGCATAGCTATGGATGCATCAGGAAAGGCAATGCTTATTCATAACATACTACAAAAGAAGCAAGAGGAATTCCTGGTATTTAGAAGAGCCTCTAGGCAAAAGGGATTTATAGATAATGTGGCTAGTGCAATCACAGAGTTTAAGAAATATAGCATTGGAGTGGAAGCTCTAAATAAGGTAAAAGAAAACTTAGGAGAATATCCTTTGCTAACAGATAAGATAACGGATTTATCCCTTATATATAAAGAATTTGACAATACTTTAAATAAAAACTACGTGGATCTTGATGATGATCTTACTAGGTTATATAGTGCCCTTGATGAATGTAATATTTTTGATGGCGCAGAGTTTTGGTTTGATGAGTTTACAGGATTTACACCACAGCAGTATGGAATACTTGAAAAGTTATATAAAAAGGCTAAGAGAATAAACATAACACTTCCACTAAAGGATTCTGAGCATTCAAAACATATGGAGGAAGCTGATGCCTTTTATGCTATAAAGTCCACAGAAAATAAGCTTTTAACCCTAGCAGAAGAAACTGGAACCAGTATTGAAAAGTCCATTGAACTTCAGGGAAACAAAGAACATAAATTCAAAGATAATGCAGAGCTATCCTTTCTTGAAAAAAACTACTTTGCGTTTCCCTTTCAGCCACTCACAGAAAGATGTGAAAATATAAAGGTGTTTAAGGCGCTAAATGCCTACACTGAAATAGAGCATGTGGCAAAGGATATTTTAAGGCTTTGTAGGGATGAGAATATAAGATTTAATAAAATAGCAGTGGTAACCAGAGATTTACCTAGCTATGAAAAGCTAATTAAAGCCATATTTACAGAATACGATATTCCTATATTTATAGATAAGAAAAAAGATATAACAAGTAACCCCCTAATTGTATTAATAACCTCTGCCATTGAAATTCTAACTAAAAGCTTTAGCTATGAATCGGTTTTTAGATACCTTAAAACAGGACTACTAGATATAGAAGAGCAACATATCGATATACTAGAAAACTTTGCAATCGAAGCTGGAGTTAAGGGTAAAAGAAAATGGACAGAAGATGATTTATGGCAGGGTAAAATAGAATATTATTTTAGAGATTACTTCAATAATAAAGCAATAGAGATTCAAAAGAACATATCAAGTCAAGAGTATGAAAAAGGAGAAGGGAATATTGAAATACAAACTGAAAAGTTAGAAGGCGCAGCTAAAATAGAAGCCACTATTAAAATTTTAAATGACACAAGAGAAGCCTTTATAAAGCCTCTACTAGAGCTAAGTGAAAAGTTAAAAGGTGGAAACAATACTACCACAAAGATATGTACTGCCCTATTTGAATTCCTAGAGACTATAAATGTATATAAAACTCTAGAGACTTGGATTGAAGCATTTAAAAGTGAAGGTGCTCAAGAAGAAGTCACAGAGTACAGTAAGATATGGAACCTAGTTATGGAGCTTCTAGATCAGATGGTGGAGGTTATGGGAACAGAAATATTATCCTTAGAGGATTTTTCAAAGATTCTATCCATGGGTTTTAGCAAGCACCAAATGGGGCTTATTCCACCAGCGCTAGATGGAGTAACAATTAGCAGTATTGAACGTATAAAAAGTCATGACATTAGTGCGCTATATATTATTGGGGTAAACGATGGAGTGTTCCCAAAGGCAAATAAGGAAGAGGGAATATTCACAGATAGTGACAGAATGATTTTAAAGGAAAATGCTGTAGAACTGGCTAACGACACAAAAACTGAAATATTTAATGAGCAGTATTTAATCTACGCCACCATAACCATCCCAAGCAAATATTTAAATATTAGTTATCCTATAGCAGATTATGAAGGCAAAACCCTACGACCTTCTATTATAATATCAAGATTTAAAGCCTTATTTAAGGGACTAAAAGAAGAAAGTAATATATCAATATATAGTGACGATTTAGAAGAAACTGAGAAAATGCAAGAAGTCAGTGCCAAGATTCCAACCTTTAATGGTTTAATATTTGAACTACGAAGGTATTTAGAAGAAGGACATATATCGCCTCTTTGGGTGGAGGTTTATAAATGGTACCAAAAGGAAGATCAGTGGAGAGAAAAGAGTAACACCATATTTCAGGCTTTTGACTATAAGAATGAAATAAAAATGCTTAAAAAAGAAAAAGTAAAACAACTTTATGGAGAAAAAAACTATTTTAGTGTCTCTAGAATAGAAAAGTATGAAGAATGTCCCTTTGCATATTTTGTGCAATATGGGTTAAAAGCAAAACCAAGAAAGACCTTCACCTTTTCATCACCAGACTTAGGTAGTTTTATGCACAGTGTCCTTGATAATTTTTCAAAGCTTGTGGATAAAAGTGAAATGAAATGGGCAAGTTTGGACACTCAGTGGTGTGAAGAAAACATTGCAAGTATTGTAGAAAAAGAAGCAGAGGGAGGTACTAGTGGCTATATATTAAATAGTAGCCCAAGGTATAAGTACTTTACTGAGAGATTAAAGAGAGTTTTAAAAAGAACTATATTAGTTATAGTTGAGCAAATGAAAAACAGTGGATTTGAACCCTTTGGTTATGAAGTATCCTTTGGCTTTGAAGAGGGAGATTATCCACCAATCCAAGTAGAACTATCCACAGGGGAAAAAGTAAATCTAGTGGGTAGAATAGACAGAGTGGATAAATTAATCAATGAGGGCGAAGAATTTTATAGAATAATAGATTATAAATCTGGCAATAAAGATTTTAAACTGTCAGATGTATACTATGGGCTTCAAATACAACTATTAACTTATTTAGATGCTATGCTTACAAATGAAGTTAATTTCTCTAGAGAAAATAATCAGTTAAGAGAAAATAGTAACCCTAATGAAAGTGATGATTCTAATGAAGGTGAAATAGCAGAAGAACCAATTTTTCCGGCAGGAATACTGTACTTTAAAATAGATGACCCAGTAATAAAAACTAAAAACAACCTAGACGAAGAAGAACTTGAAAAGGCCATAATGAAAGCTTTAAAAATGAAAGGCCTTCTTCTTGCAGACACTAAGATAATTAAAGAGATGGATAGAAATATTGAAGGTGCATCGCTAATTGTGCCAGTTTCTATTAAAAAGGATGGAGAAATAGGCTCAAGATCTTCAGTAGCAACTAAGGAGCAGTTTGATTTGTTACGTGCTCATGTTAAGGAAAATCTGATAAACACGTGTGAGGAAATGGTAAGCGGGGAGATAAACATAAAGCCATATAAGAAAAAGGATTCTGCTCAAACCACCCCTTGTAGTTACTGTGATTACAATGCTATATGTCAGTTTGATCCTGCTCTCAAGGAAAACACCTATAAGATAATAAAAGATAAGAAGGACAAGGAAATTTGGGAACTCTTAGCTAGTCAGGCAAGTGAAAGTAAGGAAGTAACTAAAGAAGGCAGTGAAAACACCCAAAAGATTGGAGATGATGAGTAATGGATGGCGCAAAAACAGCAAAAATGGCAATACCAGAAAAAGAAAGTGAAGCTTCAAAAGAGCAAAAGCAAGTTACCTGGACAGAAGATCAACAGCAGGCAATATTAACTAGAGATTGCAATCTTTTAGTAGCAGCAGCTGCAGGTTCGGGGAAAACTGCAGTATTAGTTGAGAGGATAATAAAAATAGTAACAGATGAACAAAGGCCAACAGATATAGATAAGCTGCTAGTAGTTACCTTTACCAACGCATCTGCATCAGAAATGAGAGAAAGAATTGGAGAGGCAATTTCAAGGGAACTTCATAAGAATCCACAAAGTAAGTTGCTACAAAGACAATTAACCTTATTAAATAAATCCAGCATAACAACTATTCACTCCTTCTGTCTTGAGGTGATTCGTAGCAACTTTCATATAGTAGATTTAGACCCAAATTTTCGAATAGCAGACCAAACAGAGGGGGTGCTTTTAAAACAAGAAGCTCTAGAGGAACTATTTGAAGAAAGATATGCTTCCATTATTATAGAAGAAGATAGAAGTATTACAGAAGATAAAAACCTAGAGGAAGAAAGTCCAGAGAAGTTTACTAGCTTTAAAAATCTAAAAGCGGACTCCAGATTTTTAAATCTTGTTGAAGCCTACAGCAATAATAAAGAGGATTTAGCCCTTCAATCCATTGTATTAAGCCTTTATAACTTTGCTATGAGTGCTACAAACCCAACGGAGTGGTTAAGACAAAAGGCAGAAGACTTTAATATTAAAGAGGGCTACAGCTTTCAAGATACCTCTTGGGCACAGGTTTTAATGGGAGATATTAAAATAGAACTATTAGGCATCGAGAAGGTAATGATAAAGGCATTAAAAATAATAGAAGCAAATGAGGCTATAGTATTATATACAGAAGTCTTCAAGGCTGATCTAGCAATCATTTCAGACCTTATAAGTGCTGCGAGCAATAGTTTTGAAAACTTAGCAATAACATTTGAAGTTTTAAGTTTTTCAAAGCTCACCACAATAAAGGCATGTAAAGATAAGGAAAAACAAAAGCAAGTTCAAGAAATAAGGAATAAAGTAAAAAAGCAATTGCAAGAACTTCAGCAGCAAGTAATCAGAGCAAACTCAGGCACTGCTCTAGAGGATATAAAGCAGTTATATCCTCTAATGGTGGAACTATCACAGCTAGTTATAGACCTGCAGGAGAAATATAAAGCAAAGAAAAAAGAAAGATCTATAATAGATTTCAACGACTTTGAGCACTACTGCCTTGACATTTTGATGCAAAAGGATGAGCAAGGAGAAGTAATACTGGATGACCAGGGAAAACCAGAGCCCTCATCAGTAGCGGTGCAATTAAGAAACAAATACGAAGAGATTCTAATAGATGAATATCAAGACAGTAACATGGTGCAAGAAACGTTATTAAATATAATTTCAAGAGAAAAGATAGGTGCTCCAAACGTATTCATGGTGGGAGACGTAAAACAAAGTATATATAGATTTAGGCAAGCAAAGCCAGAACTGTTCTTATCAAAATATAATAGCTATTCAAAGGTTCAAGGGGATCAAAATAGAAAAATAACTCTATACAAGAACTTTAGAAGTAGAGAGCAAGTTATAGATGCAGTAAACTATATCTTCAAACAAATAATGTGCAAAAATATTGGAGAGCTTGACTATACTGATGAGGAAGCTTTAAACCTTGGAGCAAACTTTCAAGTTAAGGAGCCAGGGGAGCAAGGAACTATAGGAGGAGCCGTGGAGCTACATCTTATTGAAAAGGAAATACAAGATGTAACTGAGGAAAACAAAGGCAGTAGTGAAGAGGCAGAAAATCCAGAGGAATTAGAGGAATACCAAAGTAAAGATCAAGAGGATGAAAGTCCTACAAATATTCAGCTAGAAGCTAGAATTGTGGCAAAAAGAATAAAAGAATTAATGTACCGTGATAGTAAAGATGCTTTTAAGGTATATGATAAAAACATTAAAGCGTATAGATTTGTGGATTATAAGGATATTGTTATCCTACTACGTGCCACTTCAAATTGGGCACCTTCCTTTTTAGAGGAATTAAAACTTGAAGGGATACCAGTTTATGCAGATACAGGAACAGGATACTTTGCAACTATAGAAATTCAAATAATTATGAGCCTACTTCAAATTATAGATAACCCAAGGCAAGATATTCCTATGCTTTCAGTACTTAGGTCCCCTATAGGTGGATTTACTGCAGAGGAGCTAGTTGACATAAGAATAGGTCAAAGGGAAATAAGTTTTTACGAGGCAATGGTAAATATCTCGACAATAGAAGTAGTAGCAGAAGCAAGAGTATCAACAGAAGTAAAAATTGAAATAGAAGAAAAAGTAGAAGTAGAGGAAAAAGAGCAGAATCAAAAGGTAGTAAAAAAACTCAGTAAATTTTTAGAAAAATTAAACCACTGGAGAGAACTCTGCAAACACATGCCCATAGATGAATTTATCTGGCATTTATATACGGATACAGGTTATTACGGTTATATAGGAGCCATGCCAGCAGGAACTCAAAGGCAAGCAAATTTAAGAGTACTTTTCCAAAGGGCTAGGCAGTATGCGGAAACTAGTTATAAAGGATTATTTAATTTTATAAACTTTATAAATAAGCTAAAGGTAAGCAGTGGAGACATGGGTAGTGCCAAAACCCTAGGTGAAAATGAAAATGTAGTTAGAATAATGAGCATTCATAAAAGTAAGGGATTAGAATTCCCTGTGGTATTCTTAAGTGGTGCAGGAAAAAACTTTAACCTTATGGATATAAATAAAAGCATATTGTTTCATCATGAGTTAGGTTACGGTCCGGATTATGTGGACCCAGTACGTAGAATTTCATATCCTACCATACTAAAAGAGGCGCTAAAAAAGAAGATAAAAATAGAAAGTCTTTCGGAGGAAATGAGAGTACTATACGTAGCCTTTACAAGGGCAAAGGAAAAGCTAATCATAACTGGAGCAATGAAAAATATAGAGAGAAACTTAAATAGAATGAGCTCTAGTTTAGAAGAAGCTAATGAAAAACTAGGAGAATATGAAATTTTAAAAGCAAAAAGCTACTTAGATTGGATAGTACCCACCATAATAAGACATTCAGATGGAAAACCTCTAAGGGAGCTAATAGAAATAGAAGATAATAACGTAAATATATTAAATCATCCTGCAAACTTTGAAGTAAGGTTTTGGAATAGAGACCACATAGTTAAGGCTAACAGTGCGAAAGAAGAGGAAGAAATTGCTGCAAGTACAGCTGAAAAGCTAAAAGAACTTCAGAAAAATGAAGCAGTGTGCGAGTTTGCAGGGGAAATAGAAAAAAGACTAGGATTTAAATACAAATACGAAAAATCCACAAAGATGCCTACAGTTCTTACTGTAACAGAGCTTAAAAGGAAATTTAATATAGAACTTGAAGAAGGAACCTCAAACAATATGTATATGCCAAAGCTTATAAGTAAACCTAAGTTTCTAGAAGAAGCAAAGGGGTTAACACCAGCAGAAAAAGGCACTGCAATGCACTCAGTAGTTCAAAGATTAGATTTAACTAAAGTAGCAACAGTAAGTGAAATAAATGCACAAATAGACATCCTTATAGAAAAACGCTTAATATCAAGTGAAGAAGGTAAATCTGTAAGGCGAGAAAAATTAATAAAATTATACCAAACGCCACTAGGGCAAAGAATGGTAAAAGCCTTTGAAGCAAACCTACTAAAAAGAGAGGTTCCATTTCATATGGAAATTAGTTCTACAGATATAGATAAAAGCCTTAAGGAAGATATATATGGAGAAGAAAAGATAATGCTTCAAGGAATAATTGACTGTTACTTTGAGGAAAACGGAGAGATAATCCTAGTAGATTATAAAACTGATTCTGTAAAAAATGGGGAAGTTAATAGCATAATTGAGAAGTACAAATCTCAGCTAGATTATTATGCAAAAGCCCTCAAAGCAACACTAGGTAAACAAGTTAAAGAAAGCTACTTATACTTATTTAGTAGTGATGAAGCCGTAGAAGTAAAGGGGGACAATTAAATGAGAATACTTCACACCTCAGATTGGCATCTAGGTAAGACATTAGAACAATACAGTAGATTAGAGGAGCAAGAAGAATTTCTGCAAGAGTTTATAGAAATAGTAGAAAGTAATAATATAGATTTGGTACTTATAGCTGGGGATATCTATGACAATGGAAATCCACCAGCAAGAGCTGAGAAGATGTTTTATAGCACGCTTAAAAGCATTACAAGTAGTGGAAAAACTGCAGTGCTAGTTGTTGCAGGGAATCATGATAACCCAGAGAGATTAGCTGCAGCTAGCTCTCTTGCCTACGAACATGGAGTAATACTTTTAGGTGAGCCAAAGAGCATAGCAAGGCAGGGACACTTTGGAGAGTTTAATTTTAAAGATGGGTCAAACCTTGAAAAACAAAGTGACTTTGAAATAATAGAAAGCGGGGAAGGTTTCATAGAACTTAGCATAAGAGGAGAAAAAGCAGTTATTATAACGCTGCCTTATCCAAGTGAGAAAAGATTAAATGAAGTGCTAGGGACAGAGCTAAATGACGAAGATAGGCAAAAAAGCTATTCTGATAGAATAGGGGAACTTTTCGAGGAACTATCAAATAAATACAGAGAGGATACAGTAAATCTAGTAGTCTCTCATCTCTATGCTATGGGAGGAGAGGAAAGTGGATCAGAAAGAAGCATACAACTAGGGGGAAGTCTTTCAGTTTCTCCAAAAAGCTTTCCAGAAAATGCACAGTACTGCGCCCTGGGTCACCTTCATAGACCACAAAAGGTTCCAGGAACTAAAGGTAAGATAAGATATTCTGGCTCTCCAATTCAATACAGCAAAAGTGAAATAAACTATAGCAAGGGAGCATACCTAGTGGAGGTTAAGCCGCAAGGTGATGCTGAAATATCAGAAATAAAATTTAGAAATTATAAGCCCATAGAAGTATGGAAATGTGAAAGTGTAGAGGATGCACTAGAAAGATGTAGGGAGCACAGTGAAAGAAACATATGGGTGTATCTTGAAATAAAGACAAAGGAAATAATCAGCACTGAGCACATAAAAGAAATGAGAAAGTTAAGACCAGACATTGTTTCCATAGAGCCAATACTAGAGGATATAGAACGTGAAGAAGACTTATTGGAAAGCTTAAAAGAAAAATCCATGGAAGAAATGTTTAAGGATTATTTTATGAGAGAAAAAGCAGGACTTGAACCATCAAAAGAGTTAATGGAATTGTTTTTAAGCATAGCGCTAGAAGAAGAGGAAGGAGGAACCGAAAATGAAACCAGTAAATCTTAAAATTAAGGGGTTAAATTCCTTTGTAGAACAACAGACCATAGAATTTTCAAAGCTTACAGAAAAAGGGCTTTTCGGTATCTTCGGACCCACAGCTAGTGGTAAATCTACCATATTAGATGGTATAACTATAGCTCTCTACGGTAAAGTATCAAGAGAAACTAAAGAGTTTGTAAATACAGAAACCAATGTGCTAGAAATAAGCTATGACTTTGAAATAGGACTTGGAAAAGCTAGAAAGTTGTATAGAGCAGAAAGGTGCATAAAGAGATTAAAAACTGGAAATTTTAAAACTACCTATGCTAGGCTTATAGAAATAAATAAGGAAAATCCAGAGGAAAGCAAAATCCTTGCAGAAGGACCAAAGGATGTGGAAGAAAACATCGTAGGCATTATAGGCCTAAAAGTTGAGGATTTCACACGTTCAGTAGTACTACCACAGGGCAAATTTAATGAGTTTTTAAAGCTTACAGGAAAAGATAGGCGAAGTATGCTAGAGAGAATATTTGCCTTAGAAAAATACGGCACCAAGCTATACGACAAGATAAGAGCAATTAGAAATGAAAACTTAAAAACTCAAAGTGAGCTAGAAGGGGAAATGAAGGGCTATGAGAATGTAAGTGTAGAGGCCCAAAAGGAAATACAAGCTGCTTTAGACGATTTAAAGGAAGAAGAAAAGCAGCTTAAAGTGCAGAAGAATACTTTGGACAATCAGTACACTGAGTACAAAACCCTTTGGGATATACAAGAGGAGAAAAATCAATATATAAAAAGGCAAAGGCAGTTACAAGAAAATGAAGAAGAAATTAAAAGCAAAAGAGAAAGCTTCACTAAAGGGCGTCTAGCGCTAAACGTAAAACCATTTATTGATAATGTGGCTGAAACTAAAGAAAGTCTTTCTGTAAACAAAACTGCCCTTGAAAAAATAAGTAGTGATTTTAAGGTTACCTGTGAAAGGCTAAATAATACAAAAGCTTCATATGAGGAAGCCTTTAACAATAAAAACAATAAACTTCCTATTTTAATTGAAAAGGAAGCTAACTTAAAGCAAGCAATAGTTATTGAAGAAAAAATAGCTTATATTGCTAGTGAAAAGAATATTCTTTTAGAAAAGCATAAAGAGCTTATGATAAATATAAATAAAAACACTTTAAGTCACAATTCACTAGAAACAAATAAAGCAAAGCTAGAGATACAGATAGAAATGGTAGAAGAAAGTTTAAGTAAAACAGAAGTATTGCCAGAATATAGAGAAAAACTCCAAAACACCTATAACAGTGAACTAGAAGTTGCATCTACTCAGAAAAATGTAGAAGAGCTTAAAAGTAAAGACAGCATCTTGAAAAAAGATATAGATACAACTTCTACAATGTATAAAGAGGCTATTCTACTTCAGGCAAGCATACAAAATAAATTAGTTGTTTTGCAAGAAAAAGGTAATACAATAGCGAATAATTTCCCGGGAGATAATAATCTGCTGTTAGAAAAACAAAAGGATTACAGTACCCTTCAGGATAATCTAGAAAAAGCTGTAGAAAACCGTAAAATAAAAGAAGAACTCCAAAAAAAGTATAACATTATAAATATTGAAAGTGAGAAACTTAAGCTAAATTTAAAAAATACGGAAGAAGTAATAGAGTTAAGTGTAGCTCAGATAAAAGCTATAGATGAAGAGATAAAGTTAATAGAACAGGAAGCTATGGCAGCTGTCCTTGCATATGATTTAAAAGAAGGAGATCCATGCCCAGTATGTGGTTCGAATCAGCATCCTCACAGTGCCAAAGCAATAGTAAATGATACTTTAGAAGTAAAGAAAAGCTTAAAACAAAGAGAAGAGTTAAACTTAGAAAAAATACGTAAAGATTTTCATATGGAGCAAATTAAAGCTGCAGAACTTTTACGTGACCAAGAAAATATAAATGGCCAATTAGCTATAGTTTGTGAAAAGCTAGGTGATATAAATATTGAGGAGATGCGAGCACAGAAAAGTGAAAGTGAAGTAGCACTGCTTAAGTTTAAG
Source organism: Clostridium sp. CS001 (assembly GCF_020443565.1). Classification (GTDB taxonomy): domain Bacteria; phylum Bacillota; class Clostridia; order Clostridiales; family Clostridiaceae; genus Clostridium_AD. The sequence goes on along the minus strand of NZ_JAIZZN010000011.1, from coordinate 58,139 downwards.
GGAGATTTAGAAAGCTACAACAAGCAAAAAACTGAGTTGGACTTAGCATTAATTGCACTACGTGAGGAAAAAAGTAAGGCAGACAGCTCAGAAGCAAAACTAGGAGAAGGCTTAAAAAAGGAAAAAGAAGCCCATGCATCTAACGACAAAGAATTATCTATTGCTACAGAGAAACTAAAGCTTTTGCAAGAGAATTATGAGCTTTTAAAAGAAGAACTATATAAGGCAGAAAACTCACTTGCAAAAGAGCCAATTAATGGTACAACTCCTTTATCAATAAAAGAAAAGTTGCAGCAAGTTAAAGCAGCAGATAATGATGCAGTAAAACTAATAGCAATAGCTAGAAAGCATCGCGCAGAGTTAGTAACTACAGAAAAGCAAAGACTAGAAGTAGACCAAATATTAAAAGATCTTAATACCAAAAAAGCTGAAATAGAAACCAGTGGTAAGGAAAAGAAAGCTGAAATAGAAGGCCTTACTAGTCAAGCTATGGAGCTTTGTGGATTTACGACCTCTTTAGAGTTTGCTAACTCTAAAGAGTTTTCTCCAAAAGTTGAAATACAGAAAACAAGAGATGAAATTAAAGAAATAACTTTGAGGGAAGCTAGATTAAGAGAACTTTTAGAAAAAGAAAATATAGAAAAGCAAGGACTAGAAACTCAGAAAATTACTCAGGAAAAGAAAGGTGAAATGCTAATAACTCTGCTAGAGCAAGGCGAAGAAAGATTAAATCTATCACTTAAAGAGAATTTCTTTGAAGATAGTGAAACTGCTTATAGTTATTTAATTAGTAAAGAAGTAATGATTATAATAGAAGAAGAAATAAAGAAGTATGAAGAAGCTGTGCGTAGCGTCTTAGATAACTTGCAAAGAGTAGAAAAACTTCTTAAGGGAAAAGAAATAGACCCTGTTTTCTTTGAAGGCTTGAAAAAACAAAGAGAAATAGTGCAAAATATCTTAGAGGAAAAAAGTAAAGCTATAGGTGCTCAAACTCTCAGCTTAGAGGACATGGGAAGAAAGATAGAAGAAATTAAAGCGCTTGTTATAAAAAGACGAGAAATAGATCATAAACTTAGTCTTTTAAGGGAACTTGACACCTTAATTCAAGGAAATAAGTTTGTGGAGTATGTAGCCATGAAGCAGCTAAAGTATATATCCATGGAGGCTTCAAAGAGGTTGAAGGATATAACTAGAGGACGTTATGCCCTAGAACTTGATTCTGAGGGAGCTTTTGTAATGAGGGATGATTTTAATGGAGGTAGAAGACGTGAAACTAACACCCTATCAGGTGGAGAAACCTTCTTAACGTCACTATGTCTTGCACTAGCATTATCTTCGCAAATTCAAATGAAAGGAAGCGCACCACTTGAGTTCTTCTTTTTAGATGAGGGTTTTGGAACTTTAGATACAGAACTTTTAGACATAGTAATGAACTCACTAGAGAAGCTTCATTCTAGTACGTTGTCTGTGGGAATAATAAGTCATGTGGAGGAGCTTAAGAATAGGGTTCCAATAAAGCTGATAGTAACTCCGGCAGAACAAGGACAAGGAGGAAGCAAGGTTAAATTAGAATATAGTTAAAGGTACAGGATAGGGTATGAAATTTCTCCTACGTGCCTTGCATAAGAGCTGGAAGCTGGAAATTTGATTAAGAAATTCTAATCTTTTGCTCATGTAAAATTCTCTGGCGCTCACACTCGACGTCCTGTCTCGGGTTCGCTACCCACCTCTGGGTAGGTCTCTGGGGGACATAACAATTATTAATTGTTATGCATCCTGGCAGGGTCACGAGAATTTTACACTCGCAAAAGAAGAATTTCTAAATCAAATTTAACAGCATCGTTGCTTCTTATTGCAAGTCACTTCGGAGAAATTTCATACAATTATATGTATCTATATTTGGGGGTGATGTGTGGGGGGGGGTATTGTAGGATAAAGTGTGTTGTCCTATTCGGAATTGCAGGAGGGCACTTGAAAAGGTTTTAGCCGATAGGCTGTGTCTTTGGTATGAATAAAGGTATGAAAACTACTTTTGAAAATCTGAGACAATTCTTTGAATATGTTGGTGTAGATATATATTAATAAGGATTTATACCTAAGTAAGTCCAAAAGGGTTTTAGCCGATAGGCTGCGTCTTTGATATGGGTAAAGATAGAGAATCTATTTTGAAAAACTGAGACAACTCTTTGAATACATTAGCGTAGCTATATATTAATAAAAGAATTGTTACTAAGCCATCCAAAAATGTTTTAGCCGTTAGGCTACGCCTTTAAGGTTGGGAATTTTAAGAAAGGTATGAAGGAAGGAGAAAGCATGAAGTTTTTTTTGTATTATCTTTTGTTTATCAATTTATTGGGCATTTTTGTGATGTATTCAGATAAAAAGAAATCACGAAGAGGCAAATGGAGGACGCCAGAGAATACTCTTTTTGCTATAGCAGTTGCTTATGGTGCTTTGGGTATATTTATGGGTATGCGTTTATTTAGGCATAAAACTAAGCATAATAAATTTGTCATAGGGATACCACTTATACTTATAGTAGAAGTATTTATATTTTTCAAATATATTTATAAAATGTTATGATTCAAATAAATTAAGACTTCAACCTGTGCATAATTATTCTATATAGAGCGAAAAAGGCTTATAAAAATTCATTATTATCAGAAATATATAGCTACTTCTGTGCATAAATATAAGAAGTTATCCCCTTTTGGTGGATAACTTCTTTTTAATTGTGGATAAATTTAAAATTATCTGAAAATATATTGTACTATTCCTATGTTCTAAGGAATAGTACAATTATAAACCCATATTGTAATACAAGGTTTCTTTTCTATCTTCTTTAAGCCTAAAGCTTTCTCTAACTGCAGTTACATCTGTAGGGGAGATATCAGCTATAACAAGGCCTTCTTCCATATATAAGTTACTGATTATGTTTCCAAGTGGATCTATAATCATGGAGTCACCACTATAGCTTAGCCCATTACCTTCTCCGACACGGTTTATGCCTGCGATAAAGCATTGATTTTCTATGGCTCTTGCACGAAGCAAAGTAATCCAGTGATCACGGCGCTCTACAGGCCAGTTAGCGGCAACGGTAATTAAGTTTGCAGTTTTTGAAGCTATTTGAAATATTTCTGGAAAGCGCAAGTCGTAGCAGATTAAAGGGCAAATAGTAAAATCCAAGGTATTTAAAAAGCTAAGCTCATTTCCACTTTCATAAAATTCATTTTCGAAGGCAAAGGAAAAGAGATGAATTTTACTATAATTTATAAGTTCGTCCTGATGAGGGGACACTATAGAATATTTATTTTTACTGTTAGAGGTACCATCTACATATCCAAAACCGATGATAATATCAAATTTAGTACTGATTTCTTTGAAGAATTCTGTAGTTTCTTTATTAGTTTCACCTATAAGAGAAGTATTCATAGAAAATCCTGTTAAAGTCATTTCGGGGAAAAGTATTATATCAACCTTATCAGAAGATGCATGTTTTATGAATTGTAGGACAGTTTCTTTATTTGCAAGTTTATCTTCAAAAGCAATGTTTAATTGAGCTAGTGCTAATCTCATAGATCAAAACTCCTTTTAATTATTAATAAAATGGGCTTATAATACATATTATATCAGAGGTAGGACTTAAAGTAACTATATACGGACTTAAGTGGATAGGCTAATATAAAGAGGAATTATAGGCTTAAATATGGAATTATGTAGGTGTATAATATATATTATATAATGAACGTTATATTTTAATATTTTATTAAAATAAGTACAGTAGGTGGTGATTTTATGTTAATTAGTCTAAAACAACTTATAGCAAGGGTTATTGATGATGAGATTGATGCCTTAGCAGCACAAGTTACTTATTATTTATTGCTATCATTTTTTCCGTTTTTACTTCTTTTACTTAGTATGTTAGGGTATAGTGACTTGCAAAGTAAGGATGTGCTAATATACTTAAGTCAGATAATGCCCAAGGATTCTTTTGATCTAATTTATACTACGGTTATACAAGTATTTGATTCAAAAAGTGGAAATTTACTACCATTAAGTATAATGGGATTAGTTTGGACTGGGTCCAGTGGGTTTAGATCCATAATTAGAGGCCTAAACAAAGCCTATGATGAAAAAGAAACTAGGCCTTACTGGAAAACCCTTAGTATTTCTATGTTATTTATGATGGGTCTTGCACTTGCTATTATAGGAGTAGTGGCATTGATAGTATTTGGGCAAACCATAGGTGGAGTTATTCAAGCACGCTTTGATGTATCTAGTAGTTTTATATTGGGCTTTGATATACTAAGATATGTAGTGATTCTAGGAGGGATGATATTTATATTTGCAGCATTATATCATTTTACTCCTTGCAGGAGACTAAATTGGAAAGAGGTAGTACCCGGAGCCATCTTTACAACCCTAGGTTGGTTAGTAGCTTCTTTAGGATTTGCATATTATGTGAATAACTTCAACAATTATTCAAGTGTGTATGGTGGGATTGGAGCAGTAATAGTACTTATGTTATGGCTTTATATAACCTCCATAATAATACTCGTAGGGGGAGAAATAAATGCTCAGGGGGCGTTTCAAAGGGAAGGGAAAGAAAAGGGTAAGGGTAAGAAGCACTAAAGTTTATAAAATGTGATAAGAAGGTGTAAGGATGATTGATATTCATAGTCATATACTTCCAGGAATAGATGATGGATCAAAGAACATGAAAATGAGCATTGAAATGCTAAAATTAGCACAAGATAGAGGCACTAAAACCATAGTAGCTACTCCACATTATATAAAGGGCATATACGAAAATCACTATGAAGAGGTTTTTGACCTGTATAAGGAATTAAAAATTGCTGCTGCATTAGCTGGCATAAATGTAGAAATGCTTTTAGGACAAGAGGTAATGCTAGATAAACATTCTTTGAAGTTATGTAAGGAAGGCAAGCTAAGGGGGATAAACGGAACAAGCTACATGCTTATTGAATTTCCCATGGATAAGTTGCCGAGGGACGCTTTGGATTTAATTTATGAACTAAGGCTTCTTGATATTAAACCGATAATTGCACACCCAGAAAGATATAAATATATATATGAAGTACCAACTAATATAAATGATTTTATTGCAGAGGGCTGTAATTTTCAAATTAATACGGGAAGCTTAGAAGGTATATTTGGAAAAAAGGTTCAAAGTTGTGCTAAGCTATTGGTGAAAGAAGGTCTAGCAAACTTCATAGCCTCAGATGCTCATTCTATAAATAGAAGATGCCCAGGTCTTATAGGTGGATTTAAAGCAGCAAAGACAATAGATAGTGAAATAGAGAAAAAAATATCTAGAAATTTAGAACTGTTACTTTTAGATGAAGATATTGAAGTTAATGTGCAAAAATTAATGAAAAAGAAAAGCATATTTCAGTTATTCAAGGATTATTCATATAATAAAACATAAATACCCGTTAAACTGTAAGTTAGAAACTTTATGGCTAATTAAATTGCTAAATCATATTTTGAGTCCTGCATGACCAAGCCATACAGTGTTTCGAATAATCCCTTTAAATAAAGCCGAAACCATAGTATAAATTCCATATGCAAATTGTGCTTTTCTTATTGAATAACTATCTCCTGCAGCACTTGTCCCGTTGTCCCGCAGATTTCATCAGCAAGTTTATAATTCTTCAGAATAGCAAACAAAAGTTGTCCAACTTGTTCCTAATATTTGTAAGGGTATCGGGTGGACTGAAATAATATTTTGGTGGGTTTTTTGCCGTGAAATAGAGATTCAAGGTATTATCTTGATGCGGTCTGGAAATCTTTTTTAGATAGAGAATCTATTTGGGATTTTATAATACAAGGCTAAAATATAAGGAACAAGTGTTATTATAGATGCCGGTATAAGGCTTGAACCTATCCATAAGAACACTCCTCTGGGGCTCCTCCCATTCAAAAATACCAATAAAGTCATCATAAATAATGTAGCAAATATATAGATTAACAATATAGCGCTTATCATATTTCATATAGGACTCAGCGATACATATATTTCTATTGGAAAGGTCTATAATAGCAGCATCACTTACTGAGCTAGTAAATGTTTCCTCTGAGATAGAGGTTATCATACTTAGGTTTTTAAAACCGAAATCTATATCCTTTCTTATTAAGTGGAAGTAGTCACTTTTGCTAAGTGTGCTTTTATAAAAGTCTCCGTTTAAAACTTTAAGACTAACAAAAAAGCTAAGCTGCATTAAAATCACAGCAAACATAAGAAAGAAACTAACTAGGAATTTCAAACTTTCTCTAATTATGATTATTACTATAATCATAATTTTTTTGTTGTTAAATTAGAATCTTATGAAGGGTTATATATAATCGGTTGCAATCAAATTACCCATATAGTTATTTTCACTAAATAATGAGAAATTAATTTATAAAAGGATAAATTAATGACATATTAGCGAAGTAATGAAAGCTTAATATTAAAATTATGCAATATATTAAAAAAATCAGTAGTAATTTAGATTAATATTCTAATAGTAAAAATTTACCATATAAAATATAATAATATTTGTAGGCTAAATAAATGTAATAAAGTTATTGGAAGCAATGAAACATATTCTGAAATGGTCACTTTGAATATGTTGAGCGAATAGTGAAACCACTCCATTCTTATAGAAGAATCTATAATAGTGGAGTTTTATTTCGTCCGTAATTTTATTGTGGAGTTTTCAAGGAATAGCAGTGGTTTATTTTCTCTAAAAAACTGAAGAACTGGGGGAGTTAAGATGTTTGATGGGTCCATTTTAAAATTAGAACCATGTTTAATTGAAAAGATATGGGGATGGGAAAAATGGGTACTTTCATGTAATGAAGAGGGGAAATCTAAAATAGAAGAAGGAATTTATAAAGGGCAGGAATTGGCAGCAGTTTTAGAGGATGGTTTTAATTTCCCAATCTTAAATAAGATTATAAAATCACAAGGTGCTTTATCTGTGCAAGTTCATCCAAATGATGATTATGCTAATAGAGTTGAAAAAACTAATGGAAAAACTGAGTGTTGGTATATCTTAGAAGCAGAGGAAGGGGCAACTTTAGTACTGGGAATAAAGAAGGGGCTAAATAAAGAAAAGTTAAGAACAATCATAAAAGAAGGTAAATTGGTTGAGTATTTAGAGCGAATTAATATTAAAAAAGGAGACTTTATATATATACCAGCAGGTACTGTTCATGCCATAGAGGCAGGGGTAAAGCTTATTGAGGTACAACAAAATAGCAATATCACTTATAGACTCTATGACTGGGGAAGAGGGCGAGAGGTGCATATTGAGAAATCCTTAGATGTTATAGATTACGAAAGTGAAAGTAAAGGTGGGAAAATCCATAAGTTTCATAAGTTAGAGACACCTTATTTCAAAGTGGAAAAAATTATTGTTGATAAGAATTATGAGGATAAAGTCAATGAGCGCCTCCATAGCTATATTGTAATACATGGTGAAGGGGTAATAATTGCTAACAATGAAAAAATGCAATTGAAGGAAGAAGAAACGATATATATATCAAAAGGAACAGAGTATACATTTGAAGGGAATATGGAATTAATTAAATCCAGTGTATAGTGAGATTTATAGAAAAAATCGGTTAAATAACAGTTTGTAATAAAATTACCATTTATATGTACTAAAATCAATTTAATTGGATAAGATGTAAGATAACAGTAAAAGTGAAAGGTATAAATCAAAATATTAATAACAAAAACAAAATGAAGTTTTTGAATTTGTATAAATTTTAGATTAAGTTATGAAGTGATAATAAGTGATTAGGAAGGAAAGAGGGATTTCATATTTCAAAATGAAGGGAGGAGTTTAAGTGCAAAGCTTGGAAAGAAATTCGGGAATGACACAGTTAGAGATTGTAAGTGAATATGAGAAAAATGTGGGATATTTTATAATCAAAAGAATAATCGATATTATAGGGGCCTTATGGGGAATTTTATTACTAGCCCCGGTTATGATTGTAGTGGCAATTTGGATTAAGCTAGGTTCAAAAGGACCTGTATTTTTTACTCAGGAGAGAATTGGACAGGACGGTAGGGGATTCATGATGTATAAATTTAGATCTATGTGTACAAATGCAGAGTATCTGCTAGAGAAGCTTCAAGGTCAAAATGAAATGTCAGGACCTATGTTCAAAATGAAAGAAGATCCGAGAGTAACTAAGGTAGGAAAATTTATAAGAAAGACAAGTATAGATGAATTACCTCAGCTTTTTAACATACTAAAGGGCGAAATGTCCTTAGTTGGACCAAGGCCAAGTCTGCCCAAAGAAGTAGCACAATTTAGCTCTTTTCAAAAACAAAGATTAGTTGCAAAACCAGGGTTAACTTGTTACTGGCAGGTTAGGGGTAGAAGCGATGTTAGTTTTGAGGAATGGATGGAGATGGATGTTCAGTATATAGAAGAAAGAACCACATTAATAGATATTGGGCTGATTTTCAAAACTGTTGGAGTGCTGTTTGGGGATGAAGGGGCAAGGTAATGTTTTAGCTATTATAAAATAAACTATTATTGTAGGGATTCGTGTAAAAGAGAAATAGAAGTTATATCGTAAAGTAGAGATAGAGTTTACTGGAATGTAAATTCTATCTTTTCATTTTTTTGAAAGTAAAAGCATATTAGGTTGACAGGTGCAGAATAATGAAGGGCTCGAATGCAGCACTTTAAAGAGATATATTAAGTAAATAAAGTTATCGCAAGGATATTACATTTATTTAAATAAAATACTTAATATGGTAAAAGAATAAGGGATTTGATGCAAAGTGGAGTATATGGTTATTAATGCACTAAATTGGGTGATTTTAAACTTGTAAATAAATTTCTAAGGTTATATAATGAAACACAGGATATTACACAAAATGTAAAATAAGATATAAAATGATATATAAGAGAATCAGAGGTTGTAACTTGTAAGATTAGTTGGAAATTTACAATATTAAATTCTGAATTTCGCTACACAATTTAGGAATTTAAATTTGATTAATTAGTAGAGGAGTAATCATAGATGAGAGTATTAGTGACAGGGGGAGCAGGATTTATAGCTTCACATATAGTGGATGAGTTAATTGATTTAAATCATGATGTATGTATAATAGATAATTTATCTAGTGGAAGTAGAAAAAATATAAATACGGAAGCTAGATTCTATAAATGTGATATAAAAGAAGTGGATAAATTGAAGTTGATTTTTGAAGTGGAGCGCCCAGAAGTAGTAATACATCATGCAGCACAAATAGATGTGCAAACTTCATTTGAAAAGCCAGCTTTTGATGCAGAGAGCAACATAGTTGGAACTATTAATATATTAGAATGTTGCAGAGAGTTTGGAATAAGAAAAATAATATATCCATCCTCAGCAGCAGTATATGGAGATCCAAAGTATCTTCCGGTGGATGAAGATCATCTATCTAATCCAATATCCTTTTATGGGATTTCAAAACATACTCCAGAGCATTATATAAAAACTTATGCACTGATATATGGTCTTAAATACACTATATTTAGATATTCCAATGTCTATGGTATAAGGCAAGATCCTAAAGGTGAGGGTGGCGTGGTTTCAATATTTGTAGATAAGTTACTAAACAATGAGACTGCTTTTATATTTGGAGATGGTAAGCAAACAAGAGATTTTATCTACGTTAAAGATATAGTTAAGGCTAATATGCTTGCACTATGCAAAGGTGATAATGAACTATTGAATATAAGCACAGGTAGGCCAATCACAGTTAATGAACTATTTAAAGTTATGAAATGTGCTGCCAAAAGCAAAGTAGATGTGTTATATAAAGAAGCAAGAAAAGGAGATATACTTCATAGTTATTTGGATAATAAAAGGGCTAAGGAAGAGTTAGGTTGGGAAGCAGAGTATGCGATAGCGGACGGCATTGTGGAAACAATGCAGTACTATATGGAATTATCAAAGGCAAATATAGAGGCTACAGCTTAGGTGGAAATAAACTGATTTTGATAAAGGAGGGTAATGTATGCTATGTGCATTGATAATGGCAGGTGGAAAAGGCACAAGATTTTGGCCCTTGTCTACGGAAGAAAAGCCAAAACAATTTCTAAAGTTACTTAGCGAAGATACAATGATTCAAATAAGCGTGAAAAGGCTACAAAAGCTTATTCCTATAGAGAGAATATTTATAGTGACAGGCAAGAGATATGTGGATCTTGTTAGAGAGCAGTTACCTAACTTACCACATAGAAACATTATCATGGAGCCAGTAGGTAAGAATACGGCACCCTGTATAGCACTTTCAGCCTTTCATATTAATAAAATATATGGAGATGCTACCATAGCAGTATTACCTTCAGATCACCTCATTAATGATGAAGAAAGTTTCTTAGAAGTACTAAGTTCTGCTGATGAATTTGTAGATAAGAATAAGGATGCAATAGTTACAATAGGAATGAAACCAGATAGGCCGGAAACTGGCTATGGATATATAAACTACAGTCACATGAATTGTGTAATAAACGGATATGAGATACGGCATGTAAAGAAGTTTGTTGAAAAACCGAATTTGCATAAAGCAAAAGAATATTTGGAAGATGGAAACTACTTGTGGAATGGTGGAATGTTTATTTGGAAGGCAGCTAATATATTAAGACTTACAAGACAGTATTTGATAAATACTTTTGAAGTGTTAAGCGAAATAGCCGCTACCTGCGAAGAAGATTACCATAGGGTACTAGAAGAAAAATATAAAAATGTTGATAGTGTATCTGTAGATTTTGGGATAATGGAAAAAGCAAAAAATATCTATGTTGTTCCAGGCGACTTTGGATGGGACGATGTGGGTAGCTGGGGGTCTATAGAGAGATATAGTAAGAAAGATTGCGATAATAATGTTTGCATGGGGCAAGTAAGGAATTTTGATTGTAAAAATAACATTATTATTAGTAATGGAAAACCTATAGTTATATCGGGGCTTGAGGATATATTTGTGGTGGAAAGTGACGACATGATATTTGTTGGAAAAAAGGGTGAAATGGAGAGTATAAGAGAGCTTAAAGATAGAATTAGTTAATATTAAGGGGTGTAGTTTAAATGAAAAAGGCATTAATAACTGGAATAACAGGACAAGATGGGTCTTACCTAACAGAATTATTATTAGAGAAAGGTTATGAAGTACATGGGATTATAAGAAGAGCAAGTAGTTTTAATACAAAACGAATAGACCATTTGTTTGAAAATCCTGAGATAGGAAATAAAAGATTATTCCTTCATCATGGAGACTTAACGGATTCAAGTAATTTGAATAGATTAATAGAAAAAATCAAACCAGATGAAATATATAATCTAGGAGCTCAAAGTCATGTTCAGGTTTCATTTGAAGTACCAGAATATACTGCAGAAACAGATGGTATAGGTACACTAAGGTTATTGGATGCCATAAAAGAAAGTGGGCTTAAATGTAAGTTTTATCAGGCTTCAACTTCAGAACTTTTCGGAGGTCTTCCTGGTAGTGCACCACAGAGCGAAAGTACACCTTTTTATCCAAAGAGCCCTTATGGAGTAGCAAAGTTATATTCTTATTGGATAACTGTAAATTACAGAGAGGCCTATGATTTGTTTGCTTGTAACGGTATATTATTTAACCACGAATCTCCTAGGCGAGGAGAAACATTTGTTACAAGAAAAATAACAAGGGCAGTGGCAAGCATTATGGCAGGAAAACAGGAAAAGTTATCTCTTGGCAATATGGATGCAAAAAGAGATTGGGGCTTTGCAGGTGATTATGTTGAAGCTATGTGGCTATTGATGCAACAACATAAGCCACAAGACTATGTTATTGCAACAAATGAAACTCATACTGTTAGAGAATTTGTGGAATTAGCATTTAAAGAAGTTGGCATTGATATAGTGTGGCAAGGCACTGGAGCCTCTGAAAAAGGATACCACAGAGAAACTGGAAGAGAATTAGTGGATATTAACCCAAGATACTTTAGACCAGCAGAGGTAGAGCTACTTTGGGGAGATTCTTCTAAAGCTGAAAAAGAATTAAAGTGGGAAAGAAAAGTAGATTTTAAAGGCTTAGTAAAAATGATGGTAGATGGGGATATGATGGAGATTGCAGGAATTAGTTCGGAAGATTTTATTACACAAGCAGAAGCGGCTACTACCAAATAGCCGAAAGCGGCTACAACTAAGTAGCTGAAGGTTCCTACTACTAGGTGGCAGAAAGCTGCTATAACAAAATAAGGATGTGGGGTTGTGAACAAGGGCAGTAAAATTTATGTAGCTGGACATAGAGGTCTTGTGGGCTGTGCTATAGTCCGAAATCTTGAAGTTAAAGGATATACCAATATAATAGGAAAAACACATAACGAATTAGATTTAACTAATCAACAACAGGTTAGAAATTTTTTTGAAAAGGAAAAACCGGAGTATGTATTTCTAGCAGCAGCTAAAGTTGGCGGTATACACGCTAACAATACATACCCAGCTGATTTTATATATGAGAATTTAGAAATACAAAATAATGTTATAAAGGCAGCACATGATTTTAAGGTTGAAAAATTATTATTTTTAGGAAGCTCATGTATATATCCCAAAATGTGTGCTCAACCAATTAAAGAAGAGTATTTACTTTCAGGATATTTAGAGCCAACTAATGAAGCTTATGCTTTAGCTAAAATAGCAGGTCTAAAAATGTGTCAATTCTTTAAAAGACAATATGGAGATAATTTTATAAGCTGTATGCCCACTAATCTTTATGGAACTAATGATAATTTTGATTTGAATAATTCACATGTTATGCCGGCACTTATTAGGAAATTTCATGAGGCTAAGATGAATAATGACTCAGTTGTAGAAGTTTGGGGTAGTGGTAAGCCGCTTAGAGAGTTTCTATACGTGGACGACATGGCGGATGCTTGTGTGTTTTTGATGGAGAATTATGATGGGGAAGAGCATGTTAATGTTGGGACAGGGAAGGAAATCTCGATAAAAGAGTTAGCAGAGATGGTTAAGGGGGTTGTGGGGTTTGAGGGAGAGATTAGCTTTAATAGTGAGAAGGCGGATGGGACGATGAGGAAGTTATTGGATGTCAGTAAATTTGAGGATACTGGATGGAGGTATAGGGTTGAATTAGAAGATGGGGTTAAGATATCTTATGAGTGGTTCAAGAAAAATTATAAGTAGTTAGTTTGAATTAGGGAAAATGATGAGATATAAAATCAGAACATCAGTAAAATATGAAAATCATTAAATTAATATATAAGAATTTTAACTTTGAATAAAGGAGTGAGTGAATTTGCAAAATAAAAAGAATATATTAATTTATGCTCATTATTTTTATCCGGATTTAGCTTCCACAGGTCAGATATTAACTGAGCTATGCGAAGGGTTGCAGGCTGACTTTAATATAACTGTTATATGTGTAGTTCCTAGTTATGAAGGAAAAGTAGGTGAAAACTATAAAAACCACCGTGTTTATAAGGAAAAGTACCAAGATATAAATGTAGTTAGAGTTAGGGTACCAGAGTTTGACAAGAAAAATAAACTAAGTAGAGAAAGGAACATAATAGCATATTTTTTCAATGCTTTATTTGCTACACTTGTAGTAGGAAAACAAGACTTAGTGTTCAGTATTTCACAACCTCCGATATTGGGTGGCATACTTGGTGTTTTAGGTAAATTTATTAAAAGTGCTAGATTAGTTTATAACATTCAGGATTTTAATCCAGAACAAACTGAAGTTATAGGTTATGCAAAGAATAAATTACTTTTAAATTTTGTAAGAGCTCTGGATAAGTTCAGCTGTAGGGCATCTGATACAGTAATTGTAGTAGGTAGAGATATGCAAGATACTCTTAATAAAAGATTTAAAGGAAGAAATATGCCTAAAAGCGTGGTAATAAATAATTGGATTGATGAGAAGCAGATTTATCCGCTTGAAGATAATCACCCGGAAGTATTAGAATTTAAAGAGAAATATAAGTTATCAGATAAGTTTGTGTTTATGTACTCGGGTAATATCGGTCTTTATTATGACCTTGAAAATATCATTAAGGTTATTGGGAAATTTAAGGATAGATGTGATGTGGTGTTTGCTTTTGTGGGAGACGGTTCTGTAAAACAGACGTTGATTGATTATGTTGATTTAAATGGGCTAAGCAACGTAAGGTTTATACCCTATCAAAGAAAAGAGGATTTAATTTATTCTTTGAATGTAGCAGATGTACATATTGTGTCCAATGCGAAGGGGATAAAGGGGATTTCTGTGCCTAGTAAGGTTTATGGAATTATGGCAGCAGGGAAAGCCGTACTTGGCATTTTAGAAGAGCACTCTGAAGTTAGGCTAATTATAGAAAGTACTAAATGTGGAGTTTGCTGTGAACCTGGCGATTATGAAGAACTGCATAAATTGTTGTATAGTATTATTAAAAATAGAAAAACAATAAAAGATAAAGGAGTCCTTGGAAGAGTTTATCTAGAAGAAAACCTGAAAAAGGAACTATCTGTTTTAAAATATAAACAGTCAATTCATGGTATATTGGGGTAAGCATGGAGAAGGTAATAGAATAAGGCGAGTTTAAAAAAAATTAAATATGAAAATGAATTGATATTAAGTAATGTTATTCCAGGGTTTATAATAAAATTTTTAGATGTTTTATCTGATTTAGGAATTGGTAATGGATTGCGTAATTATCTTTGTAAGGTAATTGTTGAAAAAAAGAAGAGGCGGTATAGAAATGCATCTCGTCAGCATATATTTCTATTGGTTTACTATGCAATATTGTGATATTTTTTATTATTTCATCATTTGATAATTTCATGGAACAAAGTTCTAAATGTATCAGAAAATATTATAAGCAAGATTATTTTACAGAAATGCATTCAAATTTTACTAATTGTTGCAATGGTTCAGTTTGTTTTGTAAGTAGTAACATCCGTAACAACCATTACTATGGCTACATAAGACTTTTATTCCAAATCTTTTAGCTTTAATATCTAATATTCTGTTATTGAAACATATGATTGTATCTACACCAAAAGATAATGCAACAAATTTAGTCACTATATCAATAGTTCATGTGTTAGCTATTAATTTGCCCCTTATTGGTTTGATATTAGTGTTAAGTCCTATTTGGTCAGCTATTATACAAAAATATGCTAAAAAAGAATTTCATTGGATATTAAATGTACAATATAAGCTATATAAATTGCTTATATTTGCTTTGTTAGCAGAGTTGGTCATTATAATTTTATCAAGGTATATAGTAATAATATGGATGGGAGGCGGTTTTCATATAGTACCACTACATTTGATAATTAGTATTGCAATATCAGATTTTCTAGTAATATTATAGAATATAATTGCAGTTATTACAAATGGTACAAATAAGCTCAAACTTCAGATTCAATTATTAATGTTCTATTAGCTTATTGTATTATTATAGTTATTCGAGATGCCTCAGCAATTGTTATTGCTAATATTATACCACTATTACCATTTTGTTTAATGGGTGGAGTAAGTATTGAAAAGCAATTGGAAATTGAACTTCTTAGCAAATGAAATAATCAATTATATGAAGGAGGAATTATGAATATTGGGATTGTTACATTTCATTGTCCAATAAATTATGGTGCAATTTTACAAGCTAAAGCATTAACATTAGTATTAGAAAAAATGGGATATAAATGTGAAATTATAAACTACAGGTTAGAGGATGATTTCAAAAGTCACACAAGTATTTTTGAAAAAAACGCTAACTTGAGGTCAGTGATAAAAAATATAATTAGGTTGTTTTATTATAAAGATCTTAGTACAAAAATAGAGAGGTTTAAATATTTTTATGAAAATTATTTACCAGTTACTAAAAAAATATATAAATCATTTTCAGAATTAAATAAAGAAAAGTTTAAGTATGATATATATATTTGTGGAAGCGATCAAATTTGGAGACCAATTAAAGATAAGTTTATAGACAAGGCTTTTTATCTTGGATTTTCATCCGCATCGAGGGGAATAAAAATATCTTACGCTCCAAGCTTTGGGACAAATACTTTCCCCAAAGAATTACAGAAGGAAGTTAAAGAACTTTTAATGGATTTCAAAGCAATATCGGTCAGAGAAAAAAGTGGAGTTAATATATTGGGGAGAATAGTAAACACAGAAATAAAACAAGTTATAGATCCAACATTGTTAATATCAAAAGAGGAATGGTTAAATTATAGTAATAGGGAGTTATTACCTTCAAAAGATTATATAGTAGTTTATGCATTGGAAAAGAATGATTTACTTAATGAATGTATATTAAAACTAAAAGAACTTACCAATTATAAAATACTACTAATCTCTGTAGATGGAATGAAAAGAGTAAAATACTATGATGAAGTATATTATAATATAGGCCCATCAGAGTTTATAAGTCTTATAAATGGAGCTAACATGGTATTAACAAATTCTTTTCATGGAACGGCATTCTCAATAATTTTCGAAAAATTGTTTATATCAGTTCCACATTCTTCAACTAATTCAAGAGTATTGGATCTACTTAGCAGCATTGGGATAGAAGACCGTCAGATTAAATCCTCAAAGGAGATCGATTTGCGACTGATGAAAATGGATTATAGGAAGATAAAACACAGTTTAAATGAATTAATAAATAATTCATTAGAGTATTTAACAAATGCGCTTAGAATTGAGGAGAAAAATGAAGAAATTGATCGAAGTAGTTAAAAAAGGACGTTGCTATGGTTGTAGCGCATGCTATAATATTTGCCCTGAAAGGTGTATAAAAATGGAACAGGATAATGAAGGTTTTTTTGTGCCTTCGGTAAATAAGCTGGAATGTATCAACTGCAATCTATGCGAGGATGTTTGTATAGCTATAAATCCAAGTATATATAGTAGTCAATATCAGATTAAAAGCGCATATGCAGGGTGGACAAAAGATGCTACTATTCGTTACAACAGTTCATCGGGTGGAATCTACTCTGAAATTGCCAAAGTTATTTTGGAATATGGCGGAAACGTATATGGTGTGGTTTTTGACAAAGAGACAAAAAAGGTGCGATATTCATCAAGTGATGTATGTTCGTTTGATTTACAGAGGAAATCGAAATATGTTGAAGCAGAATTACTTGATACTTATAACGGGGTAAAGAAAGATTTGTTGAATGGTAGGAACGTACTATTTTCTGGTACTCCTTGTTACGTGAGTGGTTTAAAGAAGTACTTGGGTGCTGAATATGGTAATCTAATAACATGCGATTTTATCTGCCATGGACGACCGCCACAGGAATTATTCCTTAAGCACTTGAATTATTTAGAGTCTACATATAAGTCGAAAATTAAATATGTTGATTTTAGATCCAAAAGATTGGGATGGGGTAGACTGCAGAACTTTGAGGTAGGATTTAGCAGTAGTAAAGTAAAACGGTTCCATATCTGTAGCGATTTCTATTATTCGGCATTTGAAAATGCTATTTCATTAAGACAAAGTTGTATGAGATGTCAATATGCAAATAATACGCATCATTCTGATATTACCTTAGCGGACTATTGGGAGCACATGAAAAAAAAGGAAGTTAAGAATGATCATAGAGGAATTTCTTTAGCAATATGTAATACTACTAAAGGCGAGCATATGATATATGAATTAAAAAATAGAATTCAATTATATGTTATAACAGAAAAAGAATACAACTATGTTTTTCATGAACGAAATGACTATAACTACAATCTATCTAATAGAAGAGACTTCTTTGATGATTTTGCAAAAAATAAATATGAAGATAATGTAAATAAATTTTATGAAAATTTAAAAAGAAAAGTAAAAATTACTTTGTATTTAAAAAACTTATTAATAAAACTATTAATTTTTTTAATACCAATTAAGAAACAGAGGGATAGGATATGAAAAAAATTCTTGTTTGTTCTGCTACAATTCCAGAAAAAATTGAAGAACAAGTCACATATAATTCTTCAGCAGCAAATCGATTTATCTATAATATAACAAAAAATGTAGGTGATTATACAGTTAATTACTTTTCATATTTAAGTTATTCTACAAGTGAAGAAGAAAAAAACATAATTTTAAAGAGTATTGAAGAAGAAGACAATTATCAAATTTTCTTTAAATGCAAACACTTATTCCAGTGTATAAGAGTAGTATTATCATTATTAAACGCTATTAAGTCGTCAGATATAATTATTGTTTATAATATGAATTATATATTTTGGATAGTTTCATTTTTATCAAAATTATTAAAAAAAAGAAGTGCTGTTATTATTGCAGATTTTACTGAGCCTAAAGAGATTAAAAATTTGATTAGAAGGATGTATCAAAAATTAAATTGGCTTTTTATGAATAAGTTTAAAAAAATTATAGTATTATCTGCGGAGCTAAAAGATAGAGTAGGAAATTGTCTTTTATTTGAAGGAGCCGTGGATTCGTATGTATATAATAGCATAACTGAGCCTCGGGTGGGCAATAAATTAGTCTGTTATTATGGTGGAGTGCTTGAGTATGTTACTGGAATCGATAAATTACTAGATGTTTTTGATAAAATTCACAAATATAATATACATTTTGTAATTTCTGGAAAAGGAACACTAGCCAGTAGAGTATATGAATATGATAAAAAATATTCTAATTTTGAATATATAGGATATGTGCCCTTTAATATGTATATTGAGCAATTGAATAAAGCTAACATATTATTAAATCCAAGGAATATGGACATGCCACAGAATAAAAATAACTTTCCAAGTAAGTTTTTTGACTACTTAGCTACAGGTAGAATTATTATTAGTACAAAGTTTCCTGGGTATAATGAATATCTACATAATGCAATATTTGTGGACAGTAATATAAATTTAATTTCTGATGCATTAATTGAGAGCCTAAATATTACACCTAAAGAAATTTATAATCAATTTAATATAAATAGAGCTAAGGCCGGTAATTATTGCTGGAATATAAGAGTGAAAATGATTATTAATTATATTATGAAAGATTATTAAGAAAAGGATATTTTCGTAGTAGATAGATTATATTTATTTGTTTATTTGAATGCAGAATGTTAAGTATTAAAAATATAGACTTAATAGCAAGGAGATTATATGAAAAAGATGTATTATTCCCACAAATTTGCAGTTTTAAGTATATCCTTATTATTAATTATTTCTTCAGGTGAAATAATATATGAACGTTATTATAGCGCAGCTTCCATAATATTTTTGTTGATAGTATTGAGTATCACTATTATCGAAAAAAAATATAAACATATAACTATTGTCCCTACCATTTATCTATTTTATTTATTAATAGTATTAATAATAAACATTATTATTAATAATGAAGTTTATATAAATAATTATATAGGTGTTTTTATAAAACTATTAACTGTTTATTTATTTTGCATAATAGTAAAGTTTAATGAATTTAAGGAATCATACACAAAAATAATATATATATTGTGTATTATATCGTTGATATTTTATTTCGTTGGTATATTTTATTCATCTTTTGTTTATTTACTTCCAGAAATAAAATATGGTTCAATAGATCAGTATTATAAATATGCGATTATACATTCATTTAGGTGCGAACATATCTTCTTAATGTATGATGATTTTAGTAAAAATAGCTCTATATTCTGGGAGCCAGGAGCTTATCAATTTTTTTTAAATTTAGCACTTTATTTTGAAATAAATAAAAATAAAAAATCTATGATTAGAATTCTGGTATATATAGCTGGTATAATTAGTACATTTTCTACAACAGGGCTATTTACTTTGTTTATTATTTTATTATTTAATATAAGAATTGGCAAGAAAATTCAAATGAAAAAAGTATTTGTAATGTTTTTAATTTTAATATTAATAAATACATGTGTATATAAAAATATGGATGATTATTTCAACAAATTCAAACAAGGAAATAACTCCTATATTTCTTATGAAAGTCGTCTCACAAATACAAAAGAAGATTTAGATATTTTATTAAAATATCCGCTGGGTGTAGGGTATACAAATTACTTTAAATATAATATAGGGGGATCAGAAAATTCAGTTACTTCATTGTCTAGTATGTATGGTTTATTATATGCATTTCCAATGTTTTTTGGTATTTTTTTATTAGCTTTTAGAATGAAGTTTTCGTATACACAGTTTATTGTATTTCCATTGCTAATTTTTCTTAGTTGTTTATCAGAAAAATTCTTTTTTACACCAATCATAATGTATTTATCAATATTGCCTTTTTTTAGAAACAATTTTATAGATGAAGGACAAGTAGACAAAAATAAGCTGACTGATAAATATAATTATAAAGTGAACAATTATGATTGATATAACTTAATAAACAAATAATACATTTTGAGGAGAAATTATAATGAATATAGCTATTGTAACAAATATAAGAGCGCCTTATAGAAAATTACAAATTGAAGAATTTGCACAAAATAATCAATACAACATAAATGTATATTATACAAATTCAGGTTATGAAGATAGGAATTGGAATGTGCCGCCGATTAATAATGTGAAAGAAATATATTTAAAAAAAATATTAAGTTTTGGTAAGTATGGATTTTTGAATAAAGGCTTATTAGATATTATTCATCATAACGACACTATACTAATTGGTGGATACGAGATGCCTTCCTATATTATATTAATGTTATTATGCAAGCGATATAATAAAAAGTCTGTTTTACTATTTGATGGGGTAAGTGTTGATAAAATAAGAATAAAGAAATTTAACTTGTTACAGTTTTTTAAAAGAAATATAATAAAAGGATTTGACTATTATTTTGCAAATGGGGAAGTAAGTAAGAAATATTTTATTGAAATATATAATGTTAAAGATTATAAAGTATATAATCAATTTTTATCAGTTGATGGTTCAGTTATAAAAGTACATAAAATGATAGAAAATGAAAAGGTTAAATATAGGCTAAAAAATTGTATAGATAATAATGAAAGGGTAATCGTGTATAGTGGTAGGCTAATTAGCATAAAAAGAGTAGATTTAATCATTAAGGCTATATCATTGTTAGATAGAAAAGAACATTATAGGGTGGTAATACTTGGAGATGGGGTTGAAAAATACAATTTATTAGAATTAGCAAAAATTAAAAATATAAAAGTAGATGTAATGGGTTTTACATCTGATCAGGAAGAGTTATTTATTAGATATAATTTAGGCGATTTGCTAATACTTCCTTCTGACGTTGAACCGTGGGGATTGGTGGTTAATGAAGCAATGGCTGCAGATCTACCAGTTATAGTTTCAGATATTTGTGGATGTAGTTTAGATTTAATTCATGAAGGTGTGAATGGATATACATTTAAAAAGGGCAATGAAATTGATTTAAGTAATAAAATAAGAATGATTTTTGAAAATGATTACAAGAAAATGGGAAAAAGATCTGGAGAGATAATTGAAAGATGGACATTCAGTCATTCTAAAAAAAATTTTGAAAAGATAGTTAAACTATAAAATCCAATGTAATGTAGGAGGAAATATGAAAGCAATTATTGTAAACTCAACATTTGCAACAAAAGGTGGAGCAAGAACTATTTTAGATCAATTTATTAAAAATGCCAGCAAATACAATAATACCAAGATACCCATATTCATTTTCGTTCCAAATAATTATAAAAAAGAGTCTCTCAACAATATTTTTACCATAAATATGAATTATAAAGGTTGGTTAAAAAGATTCTATTGGGAAACATTTGGATTAAATACATGGATAACTAAACAACATATAGAACCAATATTATATATTTCGCTCCAAAACAATGGTCTTTTTTATAAGAAGAAAATAAAAAATATAAGACAAATAATATATTATCACCAGGGAATACCTTTTGATAATAGTATTAAATGGAGTTTTTTCAAAAAGACAGAATCTAGAATGTGGATATATAGATACATATATCCATTATTTATAAGGGCATCTGCAAGGAAAAATAAAGATATCTTTATCGTCCAAACGAATTGGATGAAAGATGAAATGAAAAAACATAGGTTATTCAAAAAAATTAATATACAAATTTATAAACCTGATTTACCTCAGTGTAAGTTAAAAGAAAAATATTCGTTTAAAAAAAAGGATAAGTATGTATTATTTTATCCTGCATTTGATTATAAATATAAAAATCATATTCTTTTAGTAAATTTAATTAAAGAAATTGAAAATAGGAATAGTATATTGTGTAATAAAATAGAAATTGTAGTAACTTTAGATAATGATTCAACATCCTTTGAGTTTGTAAAAGAAAATTCATTTGAAGATTATTTTAATTTTGTTGGTTCATTAACAAATGAAGAAGTATTTGAAATGTATTATAAGGCTGATGCTTTAATATTCCCAAGTTTATTAGAGTCTTTCGGACTACCATTATTAGAAGCAGCTCAAATTGGCTTACCGATTTTATCAATTAACAAATCTTATGCTCGTGAAGTTCTATATGGATATGATGGAGTTTTTTTTGCTAATATGAACAAGGTTAGTGATTGGGTGGATAAACTCGAAGATATGATAAGTATAAAAAAAATATATGAAAATTTCTCTCCAAAATATGATTCTGGATGGAAGGAATTCTTTAATTTAATAAATGAACAAACATAGAATTAAAATTTTAAATACTTTGAGAAAAAATAAAATGAAATAATTTAACATTTACAATGTCACTAGTAAGGAATTATTAACCTGGAGAATTTTATCAGTCCAATACTTATGTTATTAAAATTTTATATAAAGCAAGGGAGATTTTATGAATAGTTATATTAAAGAAGTGATTACATGTACATCTTCATTTATCTTAACATTTGAATCAATTTTAAATAAGGTTTTTAAAAATAATTGTACATTATTATATTTGCATATGTATCCAAATAATCATGGGAAGTTTGATGAAGTTAATATAAGAAAAAATATTAAATATTTAAAAGAAAATTGTAATGTTGTGCCTTTAGATCATATGTTTAATATGGTTTATAATAATTGTAATATACCTAATAGAACAGTAGCAGTTACTGTAGATGATGCAAAACAGTCATTTTACAAATATGGATATCCAATATTAAAAGAGTTCGATATACCATTTACACTTGGAATAATTCCTGGTCTTATAGAGAGTGATGAAAGGAACTATCTCATTTCTAAATTAATGAGAATAGCAGGTCACAAATTTTATTTAGATCATGAAAAAATGTTATATCTTATAGGCGATTGGTTTGAATTTAAAGAGTTAAGAAGGGCTATTTCTTTTAATGATGTTTTCGATAGAATCAAGTATTTAAGTGACGAGAGTATTAAAGAACTAATTAAGTATATGAGAATACCAGATGAAGATTTTATTTCATGGGAAATACTAAAAAATATTCAGTTAAATAAAAATGTAAGATTTGCATGTCATACAATGTCGCATCCTTTATTAGAATTATCAAGAGGAGATTGGTTACATTGGGAGCTAGCGGAATCGAAGGCTTTGATAGATGATAACTTAAAAATTAATGTAGATACCTTTATACTACCTTATGGTAATTTTGAGAACTATTCGCCAGAATTGAATAATGAGTTAGTAAAATTGGGATACGAATATGCTTTATATACTGAAAGGGGCGCAATATCAACAATTACAAATAAGCTGAAAATTCCAAGGATGAATGGAGAAGTTAAACCCAATTTATTTAAGGTATATACAAGTTCTAGCCTATGTAGAGCTATATTTGGAACTAAATTCGTAAGGAGAAGCAAGCATAAGTAATAATTTTAATTTTGTGTATGCGGTACATTGATTGAAGTACAGCAATTTAAGGAGTTCAAAGAGGAGGAATCATGACTCAGAAAAATTTAATTAAATCAACCGGAATAGTAATTGTAATAACAATTATCAGTAAAATATTTGGACTATTACGAGATGCTACTATTGCATCAACTTTTGGGGCTACATTAAGTACAGATGCATACACAATGTCAATGACTATACCAGATTTATTATTTGGTGTTATTGGGGCGGCAATTGCTACTACATTTATACCTGCTTTGAGCGAAAGTTATAAGAACGGTGGACGGAAAGATATGTATGAGTTTGCCAACTCTATAATTAACTTACTATTTATAATGTCTATAGTGATCTTTATCTTTGGATGGATATATGCACCAAGCATTGTACATATAATAGCTCCAAAGTTTATAGGTGAAAAGTATAATCTTACTGTTGAACTTACACGACTAAGTGTGCTTAATATTTTATTTATGAGTACCACTGCAGGGTACATTTCAATGTTACATACACTGAATAAATTTACAGCATCGACTTTGACTGGGTTTGTTGTAAGTATACCAATAATCATTTATAATTTATTAGGTGCTAAATCCGGAATATATGGTCTTGTAATCGTGACCTTAATTGGGTTTGGGCTTCAAATATTTATTCAAATACCTTGCCTTTTAAAGAATGGGTACAAGTATAGATTTAAAATTAATATTAATGATTCAAGAATAAAGAAGATGCTTACGTTAATTATACCGGTACTTATTGGCACTGGAGTGAATCAGATAAATACACTTGTAGATAGGATAATGGCTTCTGGTCTTCCGGATGGAAGTATTGTCTCCATGGATTTTGCCATAAAAATAAGTACTCTTGTATATGGTACTTTTGCATTGCCAATTATTACTGTGATATATCCTACTTTATCTATAGATGGAACGAGTAAGGATTTTGAATCATTTAAAGCACATATTTCAAAAGCCATAAATAATATAAATCTGATTATGATACCATCTGCTGTAGGACTTATGATTTTGCGATCTACGGTTATAAGTGTTATTTTCAAGCATGGTGCATTTGATAATAGTGCAGTTAGTATGACATCCATACCACTATTGTATCTTGTTTTCGGTATGGTATTTTATGGTATAAGAGATGTGTGCAATAGATCATTCTATGCCTTAAAGGACACAAAAACTCCTATGATTAATGGCATATTGGGGCTATGTACCTGCATAGGTATGAATATTATTATGGTGCCAATAATGGGCATTGGCGGTCTCGCAATTTCGAATGTATCTGCTGCCATAGTAAGTTCGACTTTACTTATAATAAATTTGAGAAGAAAGCTCGGTGGGATTAATGAAAAAGAAATTTTGGATAGTGGTTCTAGAATTATAGTTTCTTCTATTATAATGGGATTAGCAATATATGTGGTTAGCAAATCATTAGCCTATTTAGGTACAAATTTTAAGGGTAATTCAATAATTCTTATCTGTTCAATTTCTATTGGAGCGGGTGTATATTTTATTATGCTGAGTCTTTTAAATGTTAAAGAGTATAAAATTATTGTAGGGATCACCAAAAGAAAGATTAAGACCATAATAAACTTAGGATAAGGTTATGATTATACGATATTGATTTTCATAATCGCTCAGTTATTTTCTAGCCGAAAAGGTGCATATATTTATGTAGGTGAGGGTGCTATATTAGAGTTTGGAAGTGGATATATTATGGATAATGTTCATATTCTTAAAAGGTGTTAAGATTTAAGACGGGGCAATTATCGCGGCAGGTTCCATTTTTGTTAATGATGTACCTTAAAATTGTTTAGTCAGGGCGTATCTGCAAAGATATTAAAAAAAATTATTTGAGAATATACTATCTTAATTTTTATAGCTGATTTAGTATTAGTGCATGCTTAGTTCCACAAAATGGACATGCCAAACTCCCTATATTAAGCGTTCTAATATGTTCATCAAAATATTTATCTTATTTTCAAAAGAAACTTATTTAAAGCATTTGCATAATTGTGAAAATAATCTTATCAAAATAAGTAGTTGTAAGAGCTATCGCTCTTATTTTAAGGAAAGAATTTTTGCTTTGGACGGTTTGGGGTTCTTCCTTTTCATTTCTCTAGTTTTAATAATAAGCATAAAATAAGCTCCTGATGATGTCAAGTCATTAGGAGCTTATTTTATGCTTATTAAAAAAGTAATTAATCACTAAATAATTATTAGTATTATAGTTATAATTTTACTTAGAAATTCAGTTTCATAAAGCTATATTTTGACGCACTACAACTTATCTAGAAAATTTCAAACTCAGCAAGACATTGAAATTACATCTACGGTTCATGAACAACTAAAGTGATGAATTGAGTGAAAATGAGAGATGCGAAGCGAGATGCAAATGTTATATTCTATAATATATGTAAAACTTGATCCTCTAAAGTGAATTTATAATCTCCTGAAGTATCAAAAACTGGAACGTTATTTTGGTATATAACTGGCTCAATGCATAAAGTATAATAATTAAAACAAAATAATTGAAATTTAGAAAGCAATATATTTTGGTTCAAATAATAAACTTATATAAAACTAAGCTTGACAAAAAAGCCTGTAAACAATACAATACATATGTGTAATAAAATTACAATTAGATGGAGGAATATTATGAAAGAAGAAAACTATATAGAACTGAAGGATCTTTTTAATATAATCAGAAAGAGGATTATTCTTATGTTATTAATAACAATTTCGTTAACACTAGCTGTTGGAATTTTAAGTTTTTACGGAATTAAGCCGTTATATGAGGCTAAATGTACAATCATTGTTGGGAAAGATAGTACAGATAAGATTACCCAAAGTGAAGTAATAATGTATCAGGATTTAATAAAGACCTATATTCAAATTGCAAAGTCAAGGGTGGTAGCTGAAAATGCTGCTGAAAGGTTAAATCTAGGGTTGCTTGCAGAAGAATTTATGTCAAATGCATATATCACACCTGAAGCGGATACTCAGATAATAAATATAGCTTACAAGGGCGAAACTCCAGAAATAGCTGCAGAAAGAGCAAATGCCTTAACTAAATCATTTGTTGAAGAGTCCCAAAAATTATTACCTTCAGGAAGTACAAAAATAATGGACAAGGCATTAGTTCCTGTGACTCCTATAACTCCTAATAAGAAATTAAATATCGCTATGGGATTTTTGATAGGTTTAATGTTATCATTTGGAGTAGTTTTATTAATTGAATATTTAAATAGCACAATTAAAAATGAGGATGATGTACAAAGATATTTAAACCTACCGGTGATAGGGTTAATTCCAAAACAAAATAAAATGGTCAATCTTATTGTAAAAAAGGATCCTGAGTCTTTAGTTACAGAAGCCTTTAAATCCATACGAACGAATTTGTTGTTTTCAATGATAAATAGAGGCGTAAAGACCCTAATGATTTGTAGCTCAGTCCCTAAAGATGGTAAAACTTTAGTTTCCACAAATATTGCTTCCACCATAGCACAAACAGGAAAAAGGATTTTACTTATTGATTGTGATCTTAGGAGACCTTGTGTACATAGACACTTTAATATTACTAATAATGAAAATGGTCTAGTGGATGTAGTTTTACAGGGAAGAAAAGTGGAGGAAGTTTTAATAAGAATTGACGATAATCTTGATGTACTAACTGCTGGAATAGCTAATTACAACCCATCGGAGTTATTATCATCTCTGAAAATGAAGGATTTTATTAAGGATATGGAAAAGAAGTATGATTACGTATTTCTAGATACTCCGCCACTAATTGCATTTACAGATGCTCTTACCTTGGTTACTGAGAAAATTGGAGTAATATTAGTAATAAGTTCTGAGGAATCAAAAATAGAAATTTGTAGAAAATCAAAACAACTACTATTAAACATTAATGCTACAATAATTGGAACTGTATTAAATAAAGTAGACAAGAGGTCATTTATAGGCTATGGATATGATTACTATTCTAATGATAAAGAGAAGAGATGTAAATTAAAAAATAAAGATAAAAGAAAAAAACGAAATAATAACGAGAAGCCGAATGATATAAATATTTAGTTACTAAAAATAAAAGAAAACTCTAAATATCTAGACAAACAATAAAAACTATTGGGATGGTGATAGTTTAGCATCGGTGTGAAGGTATGAAGTAACTTGGGTTAAGATATTAGATAAAATGATATCAATAAATAAACTGAACTCTAAAAACTACAAATGCAAGCTTTAAAACAAGTATATATTGAAAAATGAGGAAAAGTAGAAAAAGGACCTTTTAGTATTCCAACAATGATAGATAGGGAAATGCAGGTTCGCAATTTACTAGCATTTGATCCTATTTCAGAAACCGAAGCCGACAAAATATCCTTCTGATTCAGAAAGGGCTATAGTGGGCATGATGCCATTTCTCATATCTTTAATCTTCTTAATAAGAAAAATTCTGTAGCCTGTATACTTGAGGGCGATATAAGAAGCTTTAGTCATGTACCGTTCTTAGGCGAGGAGGAGGCATATAATGCCTTTGACTTAGTTGAAATATCTTTGTAGGGTATTCTAGAAGTAACTTTTTAGTTTGTATACCAAAATTAAAAGGTATTGATGGGTTGAATCAATACCTTTTCAAATCCTGTTTAAAGTAAGGTTTAGCACTTATATTCTAGATAAATGAATATTTAGAATGTTACAAAACCGGACTCAAATCCTTATTTGAGAATATGGTATACTGTTGGTGGAGATTTTGTAAGAACTGAAAGACAAAGGACAGTGATTTTAGTTATGCTCACAAATATGCAGTTATTAGGGGTAAGATAGTTTCAAACTTCTACGGTATACTGAGAGAAACCCACAGCGGATGGCTAATGCACTGAAAAAATAATGGGAAGTGTATGGTATTAGGTTGGAGATATAAGTGTAACTTTAGATCAACTCCTTAAACATATTTATGAAGATAAAGTCCTGTTTAAAATGCGCTAATTTTTCAGCTGAATAAAGCATTTAATAGGAAATGTGAAGAGAATAAGCTAGAGTTATTATATCAATTATAAAAGTATACAACTAACTACATCATTTTTTTCCAATATTCTCAAAAGGAATATTTTTAAAATCTTTAATTTCTTTAAATATTATAGAGTTTTTACTCAATCTAAAGTCCATTTCAGACAAATTTATGAACCCAGGATTTACATCATAGTAAATATTATTTTTAGCATTGCCGTACTTAATAACAGAGTCACAAATTGATGGCATCTTAGTTTGATAAAGTATATTATTCCTAATGATATTATTAATGGGAATTCCAGGATTGCCATCCTTTAGTAAGTCTTTAAGTTCAGGATATTTATTAGTCCAAATCTTACTTTTATATGGAACTTTCTTTAAGTTTGTGTACAATTGATCTTCATCTAAATTCTGAGCTAATCCTCTTTCATCAAAGTCAATAGAATTCTTGCAATCCACAATAATATTGTTTACTATAATATTATCCCTTCCACCCCCGATGAGAATTGGATTTTTAACTTTACAAAATACATTTCCATAAATTAATGCACTACTCATGCAATCATCTAAATAGACCCCAGACACATTAAAATCACCAATATTATTATCAATGTTATGCAAATAATTATATCTTATTATGTTTCCTCTAAATGTCCAATCTCTGCCGGCATATATAGCTCCAACATCATCTGTTTCATTTGCTACATTATATATTTCATTATACTCTAGCAAATGATCATTACCAGAAAATAAAATTGCTGTATGGGGGGCATCGTGAATACTGTTGTGAGAAGCGCTTACGCCAACTCCAGAAATATCAATCGCTGCGCTATAGGTTTTCTTTATTCTTGAATAATTATATATTTCATTATTTAAGGCATAGTTATTACAGGAAGTAAGAGTGTCCCTATTCCCTCCATTAACAACTAGACCACCTGTTCCAGTATTATAAATTTTACAGTTTTCCACTCCGTTGTTTATTCCACCATTTATAGAGATAGCATTTTGTGAAATATTTCTTATTACACAATTTTTAATTTTATTATTTCTTCCATCTTCAATTACAATGGAAGTACCTCTGCTATTTTCGAAGATAATACCTTCAATAGTTATATTTGATACATCCTTCATTCTTATAAAAGGTTCAGTAAGCTCTGATAATTGTATTTTTGAATTTTCAATAGGGGCATCCGGAAGAAAGTATAAAAGCTTCTTTTCATAATCTATATAATATTCTCCTGCCTTATCAAGTTCTTCTAATATATTAAAAAAATAAAATCTCTGATCTTCTTTTATTCCATAAGGTAACTTATCAGTAGAGGTGATAATTCTATTAAAGACATCAATAGTTGAAACTTTAATAGTAGAATCGCTCCAATTATGAAACCAATAACCATTCATCCATATGCTTTTATCTTTATTCCAAAGTAAAGGTTCATATCCATTATATTTAAAAGAAATTATAGGGTCATTGGTCTTCTTAATAATTTGCCCTGTAGAAACAAATTCATCATTTGGATATCGAGCTATGGTCATTGGATTATTATTACAAAACAACTCAGGAGCATTATTTATATTATCTTTACTACTATTAAAATTTGTAGGATATTTGGACAAATCGGCAACGAGAATATTTTTAGCTACTTGTTTATCTACAAAATTAGCAAGTATATTTTTATCATTAAGGGGTTTGAAATCAGTGCCTTCTAGGTTGTAACCTCCAATAAAAAACACTTTTTCATTTTTATAAGCTTTGTAGTTTATGGATAATTCTTCGTTTTTGCAATCGATTTTTTCTAGGGTAAAGCTTTTACTTATAAAATAGTTCCCCCCACGGAGAAAAACAGTTATATTTTTATGTGTTGCTTTATTTTGCATAATCTTTATTATGGCATCATTTGCTGCTTCCAAGGTTTTGAAAGGGTGAGATTTACTTCCGTTGCTAGTATCAGCACCGTAAGTTGACACATAAAAACTAATGGTAGAATTAGATTTATAAAATATATAAATTGATGAGCTAAGCAGTGTTACTATTAAAATAAATATGAAAAAGTTAGCAAATTTTTCTTTGAAGTGGACTTTCATAAATAATCAAGCTCCTAGTTTTGAATTTGTCTTATAATAATATATTAAAAACGGGATTAGTTTAGGCTAAATTTGAGTTCAATAAATTATTTGCATATTAGAAGATCATGATTAAGTTATTGAAACTATACTTGATAAAAATATATGAATTATGAAATGAAAGTAAGTTAAATGATAATAATAGAAGAGGAATAAACATAAGTAAATTATATAGGAGTTAAGAATTGTTTTAATATAATCGGAAAATGAGTACAATTAATTTTACATTATAAATTATTATTTTCAGTTTTATTATCTTGTATATCAGGCATAGGGGGTGTCTTTTTACCAGATGCTTTCATTAAACCTAAAAGCATAAAGTAACTTATAATTATAATGATTGCAATTAGTAAAAATTTTATCATAGAGTACATCTCCCTCTTTATAGGTAACTAAGGTCAGATTCATATGTAAACCTAGAAATAAAGGTTTATAAGCAAATATAATGTTTAATGTATTAATTTAAACTATGGTACGAATAGAAATTAAATAAAGGACTAAGTTTGAGTATATTCCTTGTATATATAAATTATAAGTATATATATTACATAAGTCAACACATATGGAAGTATATACACATGGCAGATGAGATATAAATCATAACTCTAGGGTTATAATTAAAATAGAAGTATAATAACATTAGTCTTATATTTTAAAAATAGCAAAGAAAAGCATAGGAGAAATTTATGAAAAATTTTTTAAAAGGAAAAACAATAATTATAGGGTTACTCTGTGTTGCATGGCTTGCAGTAATTTTTTATAATGGAACTAGGCAAGGAGAAGTATCCCAAAAGAGCAGTAAAGAGATTGTGAAGGTAATAAGTAGGTTTATAAATATTTCACCAGCTACTATGGAGAGAGCTAGTATTAAATTTAGTAATGCAAACTATTATGTAAGAAAGAATGCACACTTTTTTCAATACTTAATTCTTAGCATATTGATTTGTTCTGTAGCAAGACAGCTTAAGTTATGTAAAAGTACGCAGATATTTTTAGTGCTATTTCTTCTTTTATTTTTTTCAGTAGCAGATGAATTTATTCAAGGATATATACCAGGTCGAACTTCAAATGTTTTTGATATTATAATTGATTTTAGCGGTGGAGTTTTAGGAATGTTAATATTTAGTTTCAAAATAAGAAGTAGAAAAAGATATCTCAAGACAGAAAGATATTTTTAAAGTAAATTTTTATAAAAATTAAATTGGGAATTATAAATGAGAAATACCGAGTAGATAGTTTTAATAACTATTTACTCGGTATTTTTTTTATCCATAACTACTAAAAAGAAGTATAAGAAACATCATGTTTGGCATAATATGGATAAGGGTATTATGATTTGCGTTGATATATATTAGCAATAACGGAGGTGAGAGTATAAAAAATGAAACTAAGCACAAAACTTATTTTAAGTACAGTAATCATTATTATACTAACTTTTATTGGATCATTTAGTTACACCTTTTATCAATTTAGCAAAATAGAAACTGTAAACATATCAAAAACTGATGAGTATTTGGGGATTAAACCTAGGCTACCTTTAAAAGTGAATAAATTACCTTTAGTAGATAGTGAAGAGCTTGTAGAAATTAATGAGGTGGAATTAGAAAACAAGGATATAATTAATATCGCTTTTTTTGGTTTAGATAGAAGGGACAAGAATGAACCAAGTCGCTCGGATTGTATAATGATACTTTCTATAGATGAAAAACATAATAAGATTAAAATATCCTCCATTATGAGAGATACCTATGTGAAAATAAAGGATCATGGTGAAACAAAAATCAACCATGCCTACGCTTACGGTGGACCACAGCTTGCTATAAGGACTATTAATGAAAATTTTAATTTAAACATTAGGGATTACGTGGCTGTTGATTTCTTTAATTGCGAAAAACTAATTGATGCTATTGGTGGAGTAACTATTGACATAACTGAGGAGGAAATAAGTTTGATAAATGGTTATATGAACGAAGTTGCTAAAATTGAGGGGAAATTAGTACCTACAGTTACAAAGGCCGGAAGCCAAAACTTAAACGGACTGCAAGCAGTTGCATATTCAAGAATACGTTATACTGAGGGTGGAGATTTTGTGAGAACAGAAAGGCAAAGAACTGTGTTAACAGCAATGCTTACAAAGATGCAATCGCTAAAAGTAACAGAAGTTCCATCTGCTGTTTCTAATCTTTTGCCGTTTACTGAAACAAGCATGAAAAGTATGGACATTGTAAAGCTCGGTATAAATGTGATTACTGCAAAGAAAATGACATTAGAGCAGCAGAGATTTCCATTGGATGGATTCTGCCAGGGTAAGATCATGGATGGAGTGTGGTATTTGTTTGCCGATACGGAGACTACTACAGAGCAGCTTCATAAATTTATTTATGAAGACATAAAGCCTGTATCTAAAGATCCACTATTTTAAAAAATATAATACTAGATGTGGTGCCACTCAAGTGGCAAGTTTTTTAATTTAAATTACAAATTCAAAATTTAGAATATAAACCACAGCACTAGGGTAATAATAAGTATGTGAAAAAGATTAATGGGTAAGTAAATTAATAGGTGAAAAATTCATTAAAAGGAGATTACAAATGAAAAATATATCTTTAAGAATGAAAGTATTAAGTGGAATGTTATGCGCGGGCTTAACATTTTCCGGAACCAATATTAGTTTTGCTGCAGCAAATAAAGAAAACAATTTAGCAGTAAAACCAGTTACAAGTATTAATTTCAAAGATTCTATGGACAAGAAAAAGATAGAGGAATCAGCACAGGCAGAAATGAAGGGGACATTTGAACTTGTAATTAAAGAGAGCGTAGAAGCAAACATTATTACAAGAGATGAAGGTGAAAAGGTATTAAAATATTTAGCTGAAAAATCAGATAAAAAATGTGAGAGTGGCAAGAAATGCAAAAAAGAAAAAGGCGGATTGTTTAATGCGTTAGTAACTGAGGGCATTTTAACTAAGGAAAAGGCTGGTATGCTTCATGAAAAAATGTATATTAAAAAGGCAGAGATTAGAAAAGAGGAATTGCAAAAGGGCTTAACTACTCTTGTAGATAATAAAGTGATAACAATTGAGCAAAAAAACAAGGTAGAAGAAGTTATAATGGCAGTAGAAACACAAAGAAAAGAAGAATATAAAAAAATGAAAGATATGACAAAGGAAGAAAGAGAAAAACACATGAAAAAAATGAAGGATACTAAGATTAATTCAATGAAAGTGCTTGTTGATAATGGCACTATAACAAAGAAACAAGAAAAAGAGATACAAAAGGTATTACATAAAAATCACCAACACAAACATAAATAAAAATAAGATAAACCTACCAAAGTACGAAATTATGTACTTTGGTAGGTTTTTGCGTTTTTGCATATTGATATATTTGTGTTAAAATAATGTTATATATGTAATTGTTATATTTCATAATAATTTTTAGGGGGATTTAATAATGGCTATTTTAGTATGTGGTGGAGCAGGTTATATTGGAAGTCATATGGTAGCTGAGCTTTTAGAAAAAGGAGAACAGGTAGTTGTTTTAGATAATTTGCAAACAGGGCATAAGGATTCATTACTGGGCGGGAAACTTTACTGTGGAGATTTAAGAGATGATGATATACTTAATAATATTTTCACTGAGAATACTATAGATGCAGTTATAGATTTTGCAGCAGACTCACTGGTAGGAGAAAGTGTTACTGAGCCTTTAAAGTATTTTGAAAATAATATTGGTTCTACTATAAATTTACTCAAGGCTATGAGAAATCACAATGTTAAATATATAGTATTTTCATCCACAGCAGCAACTTACGGCGAGCCAGATAATATACCTATACTTGAAGAAGATAAAACTTTTCCTACGAATCCTTACGGAGAATCCAAACTTGCAGTTGAGAAGATTTTAAAATGGTGTGACAATGCTTATGGCATAAAATATACGGCTTTAAGATATTTTAATGCAGCTGGTGCTCATATAAGCGGAAATATAGGAGAAGACCACAGACCAGAATCTCATTTAATTCCTCTCATCCTTCAGGTTGCACTAGGTCAAAGGGAAAAGATTATGGTATTTGGAGATGACTATAATACAGAAGATGGTACCTGCGTTAGGGATTATATCCATGTAACAGACCTAGCAAATGCTCATTTACTGGCAGTGCAAAGACTTAGACAAGGTAATGACAGTATAATTTGTAATTTAGGAAATGGAAAAGGCTTTTCTGTTAAGGAAGTAATAGATGTAACAAGAAGAGTTACAGGACATGAAATTAAAGCAGAAGTTACCACAAGGCGTGCTGGTGATCCTGCAGTGTTAATAGCTTCTAGTGACAAAGCTCGTGAAGTTCTTGGATGGGAACCAAAATATAATTCTTTAGAAAATATTATTGAAACAGCTTGGAAATGGCACAAAAATCATCCCGAGGGTTACAATAAATAAAAGTTTAAAAAAAGTTGTACAGGCTTTCACAGGAAAGCCGGTGCAACTTTTTTTAATTTTTTTGTAATATATTTCTTAGTTGGCTAAAACTAATTGAACACCGTAAGTATCTTTATAATCTCCTTCTCCTTTTGTAGAATCAACATAAAAAGAACCTTTTAGAGAAACAGTTATTGCAATTAATATAATAAAATTTTTTAAAATTAAATTAAGCTTCATAACATTTCTCCTTTCATCGTAATTCTATAATATTATTTTGTCCAAAAGTAAAATTTAAAGACTATTGAAACACAGGGAAATTGCTAAGATATATACATGGTTAAATTGTTAATCATAAATAAATGTAAAGATTTATTTGCAAAAAATCAAAAAAAATAAAATTTTAATTTATAAAAAATCTAAAAAGGAACACAAAACCATAGATTTATTCTGGAGTTTCAATATCTGGCGGGATCTCAAGTCCTGCCATTTTCATTAAGTATAATGCATTTCTAGTAGTAGACACCCCTGGTCTAAGTTTATAGTCAAAGTATAATTTATCATCCTTATAATATTCTTTAAGATGATAATTTCTAACTTTGCTATTACTATTTTCTATGTCACCTAGTTCTAAATCATGTGTAGATACAAAGCCTAGCGCATTCTCAGTGCTTAGTTTGGTTACTAAAACCTTGGCACCCGTATGCCTATCTATGGAGTTTGTTCCTTTAAATATTTCATCTAATAAGAAGAAAAGCGGAGCCTTGTCTTTTGTGGCAGTTACAAGTTTTTTTATTCTTAAAAGTTCTGCATAGAAGGAAGAAATGTTTTTTTCTAAATTATCACTTGTCCTCATGCATGTATAAATATCCATAATAGAGCAGTTAAAACTTTCAGCACACACTGGTGCCCCTGCATAAGCTAAAACCAAGTTAATACCGCAAGTTCTAAGCAGTGTGCTTTTCCCTGACATATTAGAACCAGTTATTAAAATAACATTTTGTGATTTTTCTATGAGAATATCATTATATACTCTACTATTTCCAAGGAGTGGGTGGCCTATATGCTTAGTTTTAAAAATAGGAGAAGAGGTTTCAAATATTGGCATTGTCCAATCACTATTCTCATAGGCAATAGTTGATAGACTGTTTAATGATTCCATTTCCCCAATAACTTCTAGCCAAGGCTTTAAAGAAGCACCACTAGCTTTCTTAAAACGTTGTAGATTAATTAAACATTGATAATCCCAGAGTCCAAGGATATTTATGGGTAGATAGTAAATATTTTTCCTATCAGATATTAGTGTTACTAAATTTGCTAATTTCTTAATCTGAAAAGAAGCTGTGAGTTTTTCATTATTTAAAAGTTTTTCTTTTAACTTTATCAAATACTCTGATTTGAAGTTCTTCTTTTCTATATGCATAAGAAGATTATTGTATACAAGAATGCTATCTTTATATTTATATATAGTATCTAAATTATTAGCTATCTCTTTATACCCAGCCGCAAGGAGTATTATATGTAACACAATACCTAAAAGACCGATTTTATAAGATACCTGTGGAAAAATAAAAGATGATATAAGAAGGAGTATGGTTATTACTGGCAATGTCCTTATAACAGTTATTACCAAGGGTTTTAGAAAAAACTCATTTTTCTCCTCCGTCCATTTAAACAACTCATCAGGGTTATGATTTTTATTTTCACTAAGTATTGCTTCTGCTGCAAATCTCTGCGTCCAGCTAATATTATTTGAGAGTTCTTTTATAGCTTCTTGTCTCTTGTATATTTCCTGCGCAGTATACTTAGGTGAGGATAAGGAATCTTTAAGTCTTTTCCTTCCAATATAGGTTATGCCGGTATTTATCCATTGAAAAAGAGAGTTCTCACCAAATATATCTAGATCTTTTGAGTAATTATGGTCTTCATCAATGAAATCTTCACCACTATCCGAGAAGTCCTTCCAATTATTATTAACTCGCCTTATTGAGTTTTCATTAATATCGCATAAAATAGCACAACGAATTTTGTTATGCTTTACCTTTCTGTGTCTAATTGCAAAAAGTGTAAAGGCTATAGATGCTGTACCTAATACAGCAAGGCTTAAATAATAAGCATCATTTAAATAGAAAAAGATTGTAAAGCCTACGCCACTTACGAAGATTACAAATCTTAATAAACTTATAAAACTTATGGTTTGATTTTGGCTTTTTAGTAGACTCTCAAAATGCTTTTTTCGATTAATATAAAGTGTTTCTTCAGTTTTCATGCTTTCCTCCTATTGATTTCATGGGTGCTAAACAATTATTAATTATTTAGAAAATATATAACATGGAAAAAGTATTGTTTTAGTTATCTTTATTAGATATATGATATCATACTAAAGGGAACAATCGCAATTAGAGATATAGTAAATATATCCAAATAAAGCTATCAAAATACCTGAGAGGTGTTTTGATAGCTTTATTTTAAATGTCTATAATCTTCTAATTTTCTAGTTGCTTAACTAAGTGATACAGAAGTCTAGCACCAACACCGGTTCCACCCTTAGAGCAATAATCAACATCTTTGTCAGCCCAAGAAGTTCCAGCTATATCAAGGTGTAGCCAAGGCTTTTCCTTAACAAATTCACCAATAAATAGTCCAGCAGTTATACTTCCAGCGTTTGGACCACCTATATTTTTAAGGTCAGCTACATCAGACTTTATTAATTCTTTATATTCATCAAAGGCAGGTAATCTCCAAATCTTTTCATCACATATTTTTGATGCCTGTTCCAGTCTTGTATAAAAGAAATCATTGTTTGAAACTACTCCTGTAGCTGTAGTACCTAAAGCTGAAAGCACTGCACCAGTTAATGTAGCAATATCTACTACTTTAGTTGCATGCTCTTTTTCAATTATATAGTGCACTGCATCTGCAAGAGTTAATCTTCCTTCTGCGTCAGTGTTAAGTACTTCTATAGTTTTACCACCCATAGAGCCAATTATGTCACCTGGTCTGTAACCATCACCATCAATCATATTTTCACAAGCAGCAACTACCGCTACCACATTAACTTTTGCTTTTAGTTTTGTTATGGCAGTCATAGCACCAATTACAGCCGCAGCACCACCCATATCAGATTTCATGGAAACCATTGAGTTAGTAGGCTTTATAGATAATCCACCACTGTCATAAGTAAGACCCTTACCAACAAGTCCTAATATTTCTTCTTTCTTTTCGGGATTTCCGTTGTACCTCATTACAATAAGTCTTGGTGGTTTAACAGAAGCTCTAGCTACCGCAAGAAATGCTTGCATGTTTAGTTCCTTTATAGAAACTTCATCAAATATCTCTACTTCAAAACCACTTTCATCGCCAGCCTTTTTTGCCTGCTCTGCCAGTTCAATAGGTCCAAGTACATTAGAAGGTTCATTAACTAAGGTTCTAGCTAATAAGTTAGCTTGTCCAAGGATTGAGCCCTCATTAATTCCCTTATTAATATCCTTTAATTGATTTTCATCTGTGTATATTATGTTGAATTCTTCTAATGTTGAAGCTTTTTTATCTGACTTATACTTATCAAACTTATAACTAGACATCACTGCTGCCTCAGATATAGTTCGCATAGTTTCATCTAAACTCATTACACTAAGTAAATTTTCTATGTTTAAATCAATGGATTTAGATTTTAGTTTTGCAGCCTCTTTTGTTGCTTTTCCTATAGATTTTCTTAATTTATCTAAATTGAAGTCTTCTTTTTTGCCAATGCCTACTAACATTATGTTCTTAGGACATTCAGTTCTAAATAAATTAATGTTTTGAACCTCGCCTTGCTTGCCTTTAAAATCTTCACTATCTAAAACAAATTTAATTTTATTAATCATATCATTGTCTAAAACCAAATTTAAGTTATCTGGGCTTGAACCCTCAAAATATGTAACAAGTTTTGTTTCAGCTTCATTGTTGTAAAAGTTTATACTTTTGCATTGAAATATCATACTAGTCACCGTCCTTTTCGATTTGTAAAAACTAATATAAAACGATAATGGTTATTACATAACATTTAATTAAATTGTAGCCCTAAATCCTAATTCTGTCAATGAGTGTTTAAAGCAGCATGAGATTTCTCCTGCGTGCCTTGCAATAAGAACTTAAAACTAGAATTTCTAAATAAAAGTTCTAGTTTTATCGTTTCTTATTGCAAGTCACCTCGGAGAAATCTCATACTAATTTTATATATGCAGTTTGGAGGGGTGGGTAATAGAGAGTATCTTGGATTATAGATTAAGTTTTAATAGTTTTGTTTCTTCTTAGAAATCATTTAGGGGAAATCTCATAATTACTTTATATAATCCGTCCAATTATGTGGATAAAATTTGTCTGCATTTATGGAGGTGGGCATTGTTCTTTGCATATCCATATGCATGTTATGGCTGTTTAGCGTGAATAAGTAATTATATTTTGCGCTGTGCTTTATTTCGTCGGTTATGATGTTGAAGAGTATATCTCTATACATTGTAGTTGGAAGTCCCATTCTGATTTGTCTGTATTTTTCTACAGCGGAAAGTTCTCCAAATAGCGCTTTTTTAATGCCTTCAATATAAGAGATAGGTTTGGTAAATTCTCCGTCTGAATCTGAACTAGGGGGTAGAGTCACACCAGTGATGCTTTTATATATTTGTCTAAACATTTTATTATGTCCACGTTCATCATCTCTTATTGAGGCAATAATGACTTTTTCATCTTCTGTAGGAGCGACACTTATTAAGTAATCATAGAATAATTCATCTTCTCTTTCACCAGAAGCTGCTGCTTTAATTCCTTCTAAGGATTTTTCCAATAGATTCATATTACACATCATATATTGATTTTGGTACATAGCTTACCTCCTTATGGCGATTAAATTAAATAATCACTATGTATAATATGAATAGACCATAATAGTTGTGACATGCTAATAGTACCAAAATGTATGTTTTTAAAGTATAATTAGTACTATAGGCGGATGAGTTATTCATGGTAATAAATTCTAATATAGGGGATGATTTTGAATTGAAAATAACTATAACAGGAGACTTATATTCAGGCAAGAGCACTGTTGCAAAGGCTATAAGTGAGACTTTGGATTATACTTATTTTAGCGTAGGTGAGCTTCAAAGAAGTTTAGCAATAGAAAAGGGCATCTCTATAACAGAATACAATCAGTATATGCTAGATAATAACTTAGATCATGAAGTTGACAATAGAACATTGGAAATTGGAAAGAAAGAAAACAACTTTATTTTTGATGCTAGACTTGCGTGGAACTTTATACCGGATTCCTTTAAGATTTATTTAAAGGTAGACCTAGAGGTTGCAGTAGACCGCGCCATGAAAGATGATAGGGGTAAATCAGAGAAATACGCTTCAAGGAATGAAGCTAAAGAGAATATAATTGAAAGAAGAAGGCTAGAGGTTAGTAGATTTAAGGATATTTATAAGGTTGATATAAATGATGAGAGTAATTATGATTTAGTTATAGATACTTCTCACATGAATACAGAGGAAGTAATAAAGAGAGCTATAGAGAAATTAAGAAGTATGAAATCTTCCCTACGTGCCTTGCAAAAGAACTCAAAACTAGGAATTTGATTAAGAAATTCTAATCTTTTGCTTATATAAAATCCTCTAGCGCTCACACTCAGCGTCCTGCTTCGGGTTCGCTAGCCTGCCGTCCTTGGCAGGCTTACGAGGATTTTATATTCGCAAAAGAAGAATTTCTAAATCAAATTTCAATTGTTTTGTCGTTTCTTATTGCAAGTCACTGCGGGAAGATTTTATACATATCTTATTTAATGCTACTTAGAGGTTGGGTGGTCTGAGAATAATAATTCTACAATAAAAAATAATCATAAATTCCCTTTGTAATTAATATTATTAGTATTGATTATAAAAAAATAAACACTAGATATCAAAAGGGGGATTTAATATGGGGAAACAATATCGTGGTAAATGTCTGTGGAAGCTTCCATCTAGAGGAAGGGGAACTTGTCCTGTATGTAAGGCGGAAAGAATAAAGTTACTATATGAACTAGTTACAGGTAGTGGTGAAAAAATTATGGTGTGTAAGAGGTGTCAAAAGAAAAAAATATAGTCTTTAGTTTTTAATAATATTAAGGGCATTATCTCAACTGCTATGGTAATTAATCATGGCAGTTTTTTGTTAGAAGAAGTTTATTTATTCTTTTCATTATTTTCTATGATAATTAAATCCATCATATTAGAAAACATTTCTACAATATCTATACAACCACCCTTTTGAAACAAAACACAAAATTCATATTCTGTTAAGGTTAATTGTATTCACATCCTCTTTCCAACATCAAATTTACGACCACTAAAAATTATAAGATTTCTGCGGAAGGATTTGCAATAGAAGCGCAGAAGTTGTTGAAATTGCATTTAGAAATTCTTCTTTTGAAAATATAAAATTCTTGTAACCCTGCCAGGACGGCAGGGTAGCGAACTGAGCCAGGACGGCGAATGTGAGCGCTAGAGAATTTTATATTTTCAAAAGATTAGAATTCCTTAATGGAATTTCCAACTTCCAGCTCTTTTGCAAATCATGCAGGAGAAATCTTATACAGCCCTTACGTGTCT
Organism: Clostridium sp. CS001; assembly: GCF_020443565.1. GTDB lineage: Bacteria > Bacillota > Clostridia > Clostridiales > Clostridiaceae > Clostridium_AD. The sequence continues at coordinate 16,139 of NZ_JAIZZN010000011.1, read as the reverse complement.
AAATTTATTGCCATAACTTTGTTTTTGCCCAATGCCTTAGCCTGATACATTGCTTTATCTGCCGCCACAAACAAGGAATCTAAATCTTGTTCTACCGGAGTAATGGAAGCAACGCCAAGACTTGAGGTTATTGGTATTGAATCTGATTGCCTAATAACTACAGGGTTATTTTCTATTGCATATCTTAAGTTTTCTGCTATTACTTGAGCTTCTTCAAAGGTAGTATCAGGTAGTAAGACGACAAATTCTTCGCCACCAAAACGGCCTAAAATATCCTTTTTACTTAAGTTTTCAGAACAAACTTTAGAAAGACGTGTTAATACTAAGTCGCCGATATGGTGACCTAATTTGTCATTTATTTTTTTGAAATCATCAATATCAATCATAATAGCAGAAATAGTTTGCAATAATGCTTTTGATTTATCAAAGTTTATATTTGCAATTTCAAAAAAACTACGCCTATTATATAAGTTAGTCAAAGGATCTATACTAGCTAGTTCTTTAGTCTTACCATATAAAGTAGCATTTTCTATAGCGATTCCTGCGTGGTAGGCAAAGGACAATCCTATGTTAGAGTGATACTTAGTATAAATGTTCTCTTTAGTTGAATCAAGTGTTAATATGCCGATAATTTTTGATTTAAAGATTATTGGTATGCCCATCCAACTTTCAATGGTTGATTGACTCATATAATGTGTAAAACGAGGATCATTTTTAACATTTGAAACAGTTAATGGGATGTTAGTTTCATATATTTCTTTAAATAAAGAATCATGTTTTTTATTGATAGAAACTTTAGATACTTCACCCATGTTTTTGAAACCAGTTGCTTTTACAATATTAAGGATACCGTTTTCTTCCATGAAAAATGAGGCGCTATCATAAGGCACTAATTCTTTTAAACCTTTTAATAATTTATCTAAAACTTCTTGTAGGTTTAAAGTAGAATTTAAAAGAAAGGTAACTTCGCTAAGTTTTTCTGCTAAAAGATATTGTTCTTTCTCCTTAGATAACTTTTCAATTTTTTCATAAACTTTAGATTGACTCATTGCTAATGTAAAAGTATTTAAAAGCGTGAAAATAAAGAATCCTAACAAGGAGTAATTGTATAATTTATTTATACCTATATTGTGCAATATTGACGTTAAGCTTAGTAGTATAGCTAAGAAGTAAAGGAGTTTAGTAATTAAATGAGCGTGTTTTTTATTATGAAAGACCTTTAAAATAACAAAGGTTGCATACATAATAATTGCTAAAGTCAATATTTGAAATACCATAAAGATTTTTGATGCAAGCACTAAAGGAATAAATATAGTAATAGCCATAAATAAACTTGAGATAAATTGAAAGGTTTTTATGGTTTTCTTTGAACAATAATCATTAAAAACTACAGTTATATAACTTAATGAGAGGTAAACGCAGGCATAGAAAGTTAAGTATTCCAACTTCAAAAGAAGATTATAACTTAAGCTATTATTAAAAGGTAAAAAATAAGTGTTACTGAGGATTAAGACCCTAAAAGATACAACAATGCAAAGCGCGCAAAAATAAAGATTAGAATTATCACTTGGATTGAAAGTATATAAATAGAGGTGATATAAGGCAATCATAAGCAACACACCAAAGTAAAAAGCTTCAAGAGCTAACACACCTTTCTCAGAAACAATATTTGAAGGCGTGGTATATGTGCTCAATTTATTTAAGGTGAAAATAACATATAATAATGCTGTAAAGATAATAGTAGATAGAGCAATAATTAATGGCTTTTCTTTTTTTAGCATCTTATTTGTAATCTCCTTTTATATAAAAATATAGTATTTATATTACATTAAAATGGTAAGGATGTCATTAATATTTCATCAACTTAACGTTATTAAGTCTTAAAATTCATAAAAACTGTTGTTATGTGCTTATGACTACAAAATTCACGTAAAAATATTATATGTAGTTTCCATAATTAAAAACCCAATGATAATCTACATTAAACACTATTATAATATATTGATATAGTGTTTGACGATAAATTCACGCAAAGTTTACAAAGTATGAAATGTATTTCTTATAAAATTGTATGATATAGTATAGATTGATATTTAAGAAATGTAGATATACGGAGGTAGTTAATGTATAAGTTAGTAGCAATAGATATGGATGGAACATTGTTGAATGAAGAGAGAGAGATTTCACCGGAGAACTATGAAGCAATACAAAAGGCAAGAGAAAATGGGGTAAAAGTTGTATTAGCATCAGGAAGGCCTCTAGTTGGATTTAAAAGATATTTAGAAGACCTTAACTTAGTTTCAGAGGATGATTATGTAGTAGCATTTAATGGGGCGATAGTTCAAAGCTCTGGGGGAAACAAAATAATATCCAAAACTACATTGGATTTGAAAGATTATGAAGAATTGTATGAGTTGAGTATAGAGTTAAAAGTCAATATACATGCATTAACTGAGAATACAGTAATTTCACCTAAAGATAGCAAATACACTAGACTAGAGTCAGAAATAAATCTGATTCATAGTGAGATAATTGCTGTAGAAGATGTACCTAAGGATACAAACATACTAAAGGTTATGTTTATAGATGATCCAAAGATTATAGATGAAGTAATTAAAAAGATTCCGGAAACATTGCTTAGTAAATATACAGTAGTTAGAAGTGCACCTTTTTTCTTAGAGTTTCTACATAAATCAGTTAACAAGGGAGCTGGAGTTGAAGCTCTCGCACAAGAACTTAACATTAAACAAGAGGAAGTTATATGTATAGGTGATGCTGGCAATGATATACATATGGTTAAGTATGCTGGATTAGGTGTTGCAATGGGAAATGCATTTCCAGAACTTAAAAGGGTTGCAAATTTTATTACTAAAACCAATGAGCAAAATGGTGTTGCCCATGTTATTAATAAGTTTGTTTTAAATGGTGAAGAAGGATTTATGAAAGAGTATAAAAGAATAAATATTAATTAACAATAAATATTGACAAGTAACTATAATAAGTATATACTAAGTTCATAGAAAGCTTTAGTACAACCAGTATTAACAATCTTTATCCCCCAAGTAAAAGAAAAAAGTTAATACTGGATATCCAATCACTCCCCTCTTAGACAATATAGAAATATAAAAAAGTTAGTAAAATTTAATTTTACTAACTTTTTTGTGTAGCAATACTAACAAAGTTTTAAACTATCACTTTGATTCTGTAATATTAATGCTATTTTTTAGAATATTGAAACCATTGAAAAAAATCTGTAAACTATTTTAAGATTCTGATATAATGGGTGGGTATTTAACAATTTATAATTGTTACAAAGGGGGAATTATAGTGAAAAAAAAGGATTTAATATGGATTGGAACATTACTAGTAATTGCTTTTTTATTGGCGTATCCATCAAGTAACGCAATTTATACCGCAGCTAATAAGGCACATCCTTATATGCTAGGGTTCATAAAGGTTGCAATCTTAGCCACTATGGGAGAAATACTAGCACTTAGAATTGCAACTGGAGATTACAAGAAACCTGTAGGAATTACATATAAATTTTTAGTTTGGGGTTTTTTAGGAATGGGGTTTGTTATAGCCTTTGAATTATTTGCAGGTGGGGTAAGAGGAGCAATGAATAAGGGTTTATTGCCTAATGCTTCTGTAGATACTTTTTCAGGTAAATTATTATTTGCATTTTTTACAAGCTCTTTTATGAATTTAATATTTGGGCCTACTTTCATGGCATTACATAGACTTACGGATACCTTCATAGATTTAGGAGAAGGAAAGCTTAGTAAGATTAAAAAGGTCAAGCTTAAAGCAGTAACTAATAAAATAGATTGGTATGGGTTTGTGAGTTTTGTTCTTTTTAAAACTATTCCAATATTTTGGATACCAGCACATACATTAACATTCCTACTACCAGGTGAATACAGAGTACTGGCAGCTGCATTTTTATCCCTTGCCTTAGGTATAATTTTGGCCTACTCAAAAAGAAAAAATGTTAAAACTGCATGATTATAAAATAATCAAACAAGGAAGAAGAGACTGTGAATACTATTTATAATCACATCATATGAGGAGACTTAAGATGCGAAAAATGAAAAAGTTTTTATTAACTTTAATGTGTTTATCTATTTTAGGTGCAATGTTATATAGGGTAACTTATTCAATGAAAACAAGCGAAAGATCCCTTCAGGCTATAAAAATCAATGAAGAAATTAAAAACACCAGTAATATTGATAAAGAGCAAGCACTAGCAAAAGAAAATCAGGAAATAAAAGAAAAAGAAGAAAACATAGTTAAGCCACAAGAAAAACCAGCACCTAAGGTAAAGACTGAGGTAAAATTTGAAGCTTCAAAAGAAGTTAAAACAGAAGTGAAAGTTCAAGATAAAGAAGAGCCTCAAATTAAAACTGAGGAATATAAAAAGGTTTCTAAAAAACCTTCAGAAACAACTATTGTTATAGATCCAGGTCATGCAAGTGTTACAAGTCTAGTAAAAGAGCAACAAGCGCCAGGGTCCACTATAATGAAAGTAAAAGAGCCAGGTGGAGCACAGGGCATTAATACAAAAACACCTGAGTACTTGGTCAATATGGAGGTAGCAATTAGGCTAAGGAGTCTGCTACAAGAAAAGGGTTATACAGTAATAATGACTAAAACAGAAAACAAACAAATGCTTGGAAATATTGCAAGAGCAGAGATTGGAAATAAAGCTAATGCAGATTTAGTTATAAGAATTCATGCTGACTCAAGTGATAGTTCATCTGTAAATGGAGCATCTATGCTAGTGCCTGCAAATAATAAATACACAGGAAACATATATAATGTAAGTAAAAAATATGGAACAGCAGTCCTTAACAAATTAATTGATGACATTGGTATGAAAAATAGGGGAGTTTCTGAAAGGGATGATATGACAGGCTTTAATTGGTCTAAGGTTCCTGTTATTTTAGTAGAAATGGGTTTCCAATCAAACGTTTCAGAGGACAAGCTATTATCATCCAGTGATTACCAAGATAAGTTAGCAAAGTCGCTGTCAGAGGGTATTCATAAAGCATTAATGGAATAGAAGGTATTAATTTCTTAATAAAATTAATACCTTCCAGTTCTGTTGCAAGGCACGCAGAAGAAGTTTTATACTCTCTACCTATATTAAACCCTCACCCAGTACTTGGTTTAGGGTTTTTGCTCCTTTTATCGCCATTATTAGTTTAGCAGAAGATTTGGTGTCTCCTATTAAGATACCACCAACCAATATGTCTTTAGTGAAGAATAATTTCTTGTATATCTTGTTTTCCTCATCTTTTAAAATAATAGTTTTTGATGATTCTTTAGGAATTTCACCTACAGACAATAGAGTTAAGCCCATGGAGTTGAAAGAAATAACTCCTATTGAAGGTAGTAGTTCTTGGCTATGGCCTACTGCATTTGTACCTGCAGCTTTACCCATTTGCACTGCAGTAGCCCAATTGCCATATACCATACCCTTAAATTCTGCAACGTCTCCACAGGCATATATGTCTTTAATATTAGTTTCCATGTTCTCATTGATTAGTATCCCTCTATTAGTTAATATGTCGGTATTATCAGCTATGCTTTTGTTTGGGGATATACCTGTTGAAAATAGAACTAAGTCTGAATCTATTACTTTTCCACTCTGTAAATTAACTGATTCAACACAAGAGCGGCCATTAATAGATTTAACTGAGTCGCCTAGTATAACTTCGATATTTTGGTTTTCAACTGCAGTTTTAAGTAATAAGCTACTTTCACCATCTAATTGTCTATTTAGAAGAGAGTTATTAAATTCCACCACGGAAACATGTAGACCAGCTTTGCTAATTTCATATGCAGCTTCAAGTCCTAAAAGTCCTCCACCTACAATGACTACATTTTTAGAATTTATAAGTTTAGTGTTGATAGCCTTTAAATCTTCTATATCTCTTAAAGAAAATACTCCGGGTTTATCTACGCCCTCTACAGGAATCATAAAGTTCTTGCTTCCATTAGCTAAGATTAACTTGTCATAACCTATAGCACTACCATCATTAAACAATACTTGTTTTTCATTAGGGTTTAAGGCTTGAACTTGCACTCCTAAGGTAAGGGTTATGTTATTATCTACGTACCACTCCTTTGGAGATAAGTAGAAGGAATCCTCTTTAATGTCTTTGCCGATTGCATCAGAAATTGAAGGTCTGTAATATGTTAAGTAGCGTTCCTCTGAGATTATCTCTATGTAACATTCACTGTTTCTCTTTCTAATAGCACCTGCAGCATAATATCCGGCAGCACCATTACCAATGATTATAAACCTTTCCTTTTTGTCAGAGTTAAAGGTTACTTTGCTTTCTGATACTTGAATAAATTGATCTGCAACTGCACCACAAGCAGGGCACATTTCAGGCGGATTTGATCCGGTAAATTCTTCGCCACAAACTACGCACTTCCACCTTTTACCTTTGAGCATTTCATCTTCTTTTACATCTAAGTTATTCATTAATATGATCACCCCTCTAATTATTATCTAAGAATAATAGTTATTATTAGAATTATAGTATATGAGTATTTAGAAAGCAATAGCAAAGTATCCTATATGTGTAAGAACACCTAAAGATATTTTAATTTGTTTTACAGGAGGTGCTTTTTATGCTATAGTTTTAAGGCATTGCCTAACGTAATACCTTAAAATTAGAGGAATTATTAAGGGGATATTACTTTATTAGTAGAAACTTAAAATATTATTAGAGATTTATAATAAGAAGGTGTATTTTACGTCTTCGATGGTGTTAAAATAAGATTAATATTAATAAACATAAATAAATAAATAAATAAATAAATAAATAAATAAATAAATAAATAAATAAATAAATAAATAAATAAATATGGAAAAATAGGAGGAATGCAAATGAAAGATTTTGTTATAATGACCGATTCTTGTTGTGATTTGCCAAAGGAATATATTTATGAGAACAACATTCCTTTTGCCAAGTTACCATTTAGTTATAATGGTGAAGAGTTCTTAGATGATTTGGGACAGACTGTAAGTCAAAAGAAGTTTTTTGATGACCTTAGAAATGGAGCGCTACCGAACACTTCACAAGCAAATTCTGAAAGCTTTTATAAGATTTTTAAGTCAGCTGCAGAACAAAATAAGGATATAGTTTATATTGGAGTTTCCTCTGGACTTAGTGGTACTTATAATAGTGCTAACATTGGTAAGGTTGCTACTCTCGAAGAATTCCCTAGCACTCGTATATATATTATTGATGTGTTAACAGCATCTCTTGGTCAAGGTCTTATGGTTATGAAAGCAGTGGAAATGAAGAAGGAAGGCGCTAGTGCCCAGGAGATTGTTTCCGAAATACAAAATTTAATACAAAATTTAAATACTTATATTACTGTGGAGGATTTAAACTTTTTAAAAAGAGGTGGAAGAATATCTAATGTAGCAGCTACATTAGGCTTAGTACTGCATATAAAGCCTATACTTACCTTGAACCATGAAGGGAAGGTAATACCACTACTGAAGGTTAGAGGACGAAAGAAATCACTAACTAAGCTTGCGGAGATCCTAAAGGAGAAGATTACAAACCCTGAAAATCAAACAATAGCTATTTGTCATGCAGATTGTTATGAGGAGGCTGTAAAACTTAAACAAGAAATACTTGAAAAGGTTACAGTTAAAGAAGTAATCATTCACTTTATTGGACCTGTAGTTGGAAGATTTAGTGGCCCTGGAGCTATGGCAGTATTTTTTATTGGCGAAGCCAGACAACATCATGTAATTGATATTTAAAGTTATGAATATATAATTAAATTTTATCTTTAACTTATAATATGACTTGAAAGTATGGAGGTACATTGCCTATAATAGTATTGCAAGTAATAAATTTAAATGGAATTTTGCAAGTAAGGAGAATCGTTATGAATTGGTTAAAAGTATTATTGCTGGCAGCAGTACCTCTTTTTGAACAGAAAGTGTCCATACCACTTGGAATACATACATATGGGATTAATCCAGTGGTAGTTTTTTTATTAACTTTTGTTGGAAGTCTGCTACCAGTTCCTTTTATATTAATATGTTTTAATAAAATATTTGATTGGCTAGGTAAATATAAATTATTTAGTGGATTATATAATCTAATTGACAGAAAAATAAATAAGAATAAAGCTAAGTTTGAAAAGTTTGAAGAAATAGCACTTATAACTTTTATTGCAATACCGCTTCCTACCACAGGAGTTTGGACTGGGACTGCTATAGCTGCTTTTTTAAAGTTAGATTTTAAAAGATCTGTTATGTGTGCAGTAGTAGGCTCATTCATATGCGGACTTATCATTACAGGATTAACTATAGCTTTTCCAGCATTTTTGCATATGTTATAACTTTACACCTCTTACATTGTAGTAAGGGGTTTTTTTAAAAGGAGGAAAGGATTTGCCTTAGGTTAATTATGTTGTTAAATATAGTAACAATTAGAAATTTATAATAACAATTATGTTTAAAATAATCACTAAATATGATATATTTATAAATATATTTATAAATATATTTAATGAATAATTAAGAATGAATACATAGGTTAATGGGGGGTTAATAAATGGACATAAAGAAATTTGAAGAATTTAGACAGAAGGTCAAGGGAAATGTTGGTACAGTTATAGTAGGTAAAGAAGACACTATGGATAAGATAATTGTGTGTTTTATATGTTCTGGGCATGTACTTATAGAGGACGTTCCTGGCCTTGGTAAAACTAAGCTTGCAAAGAGTCTTTCAAGTTCTATGAATTGTAGTTTTAAGAGGATACAGTTTACACCAGATTTACTGCCTTCAGATTTAACGGGGATATATTATTACAACCAAAAAAACCAAGATTTTGAGTTTAGAAAAGGACCGCTTTTAAGTCAATTTGTTTTAGCAGATGAAATTAACAGAGCTACACCTAGAACACAATCTGCACTTTTAGAGTGCATGGAGGAGAGGCAAATTACTGTAGAGGGTAATACTATAAAACTTGAAAAACCCTTTTTCGTAATAGCTACTCAAAATCCAGTGGAACAATTTGGAACCTTTCCATTGCCAGAAGCACAACTGGATAGATTTTTTATGAAGCTTTCCATGGGATATCCGGACACTTCCGAGGAAAAGACCATGATGAATAGATTTATGACAAAGGACCCAATGAATGATCTTCAAGCTGTAGTTACAATGGAAGAGATAGAATATGTTCAAAATAATTATACCCTGGTGCATGTTAGTGAAGAAATAAAAGATTACATAATATCCATAGTGAATGCTACAAGAGGTCATAGGGAGATAGAACTTGGGTGTAGTCCAAGAGCTACTCTAAACATGATGAAGGGAAGTCAAGCGCTAGCCGCTATACGTGGGAGAGACTATGTTATTCCAGAGGATATTAAGGAACTTGCTATACCTATATTAAGCCATAGATTAATGCTTAAAAATGAACTAAGCTCAGGAGTTAAGAGCAAAGCACTTATTGAAGAAATTATAACTACTATTAAAGCACCACTCGAAAAGTTATAGGGGGAGAGCTATGTTCATACGGTTTGCCTTGATACTAGCAATACTAACTATTATATTTTTCATAGGTGAATTTACAAGAAAAAGAGGCTTTGATAACCTGAAGATTACTAGAAGTATTGATAAAGATAGAATTATGCCAGATGAAGAATTTATGCTAACTACAACAATTGAGAATAATAAAAGATTGCCCATATCATTTTTGACGCTTAGTGAAAAGATGCCAATAGATATAGAATTTGTATCGGATAATAATCAGTTTAAAGAAGGAACTGATTTATGGCATTTAAGCAAGTACACAATAGGCTGGTATGAGAGAAAAAGAAGAGTTTACAAATTAAAATGTAGACGAAGAGGCGCATATATTTTAAGAGATATTAATGTTACAGTAGGAGATTTATTTGGGTTTTCAGCAGAGACCATTGCCACAGAAGATTTCTTAGAGCTTTTAGTTTATCCAAGACTTATGAGCATAGAAGACTTTCAGTTTGCAAACACTAATTTCCAAGGAGATAACTATGTTAAAAGGTGGATTCACCAAGATCCATTATATATTAAAGGCATAAGAGAGTATAATGTAGAGGATAGAATGAAGGATATTCATTGGAAATCCAGTTTGAAAATGAATAAATTAATGGTAAAAGAATATGATTTTACTTCAGATAGGGAACTTACAATGATTGTAAACATCCAATGTGGTGAGCCATATTGGGGTAATATTCAACCGGCACTTATAGAAAATGCAATTAAAGTGGCAGCATCTATTGCAGCCATTGCAATTAAGCAAGGGGTTCCATCAGGAATGTGGACAAACTCCCAATTAATTGGTGTTGAAACAAAGATTCCTGCCGAGGTATACCCAGACATCAATGCTCTTAGGAGGATAATGGAACTTAGTGCAAGGATGAGCTATAGTGTTACAGTTAAGCTAAGCGAGTATTTAACAAGTAAGATTTCAGAATTTAATAGAAATTCTACCTATGTAATTATTACGCCATATCTAGACGAAGAAAGTGCTAATATTTTATCCAAACTGAAAAGACGTGGCATTTTACTTAAAATCATAGATGTTTCGTTAAATGCTACTGTTCCATGCATTTCTGGTATTGAAAAGATTGATTATAAAGGGGAGGCTTAGTGATGAGCTGGTATAGAAAAATCAAGAGTATATATAGTATAAGCTTTGTTACTATTTCTTTTATAATTTGGTCAACTTTAAGTAAGTGGTTATTTAAGAATTCAGTAGATTATAAACTGTTTTTAGTTACCTTAAGTGCTGTTTTTTTAGTACAGTATCTTAGTAGCAGAGAGTTAAAAAATATAATTATAGTAATAGTGCCATTTGGATTTTCTATAGTGCCTTCTTTTATGTTTTTCAAAGGTCAAAACCTAATTATAAATACAATCTTTCTCTTATTCATGACTTTAGTGACTTATTCCATGGATAAAAGCCCCATAGAATATTCTAAATATAAGGAAGATATAAATAAATCTATGATAGTTTTATTACTAGCTTGGATTATTTCATTTACCTTGGGTATTGAATTTGTAAATAATATTTATAAGTTTCATATTCTATATATAACTATGATTATCATACTTATGAGAGAATCTCGAAGATATGTATATGACGTTAAGGGTAAAAACTCTATAGTTACAAATATAGTTATAGTCGTTGCAGTTCTTACCTTATCACTAGATTATGCTGGGAAGATCGTTGCTGGATTGCTAAGTTTACTTATGAAGCTAGCAAGTTTTATACTTTTAATAATAACAAACATTCTTGTAAAAATCTTTGGAGGGCCACTTGGGGCAATTTCAGATAGGCTAAAGGAGCTTATAATAAAACGTAAAGTTTTTAATATAGGTGAAAGTGTAATTGATAAGAAATTTACCGAAGAACCTATTTTAAAGGAATATAAAGGAATTGAAGTGGCGCCAGTAATAATTTTAGCTTTTAAAATTATGATTTTACTTGTGATTTTATACATCATATATAAGTTTATATCAAGGTTTAAAAGTGAAGCAAAAATATATAATGGATTTGTTGAAGAGAAGGAGAAGATTACCAGGAAAGGTAGCAAAAAACACTGGGTACGGGACTTATTTGGAAAGGTTTTTTATGCTGGGGGAAGCAATAGGGATAAGATACTCTCTACATATAAAGGTTTTGAGAAGATAACTGAGGAAGTAGATATTTATAAGCCATACATGACTGCTACTCAACTAAAGAATGTGACTAAAATTAGTGTGGATAATTTTGAGAATTTAGAAGAGATGACACAAATATATAACGAGGCTAAGTTTTCTACTCATGATATGACTCAGATGCAGGTGGAACAGGTTAAGAAGGGGCATAATAATGTTAAAAAACAACTGTAAGGAAAAAAAATTAAGGGGGATTACTGGATTTTAAAAAAAGTTTCATCTTATTTAAAAAAACTTTAAGATAAAATTATTATAATTTCGACAAGAAAGGCTAGCTTTGATACATTAGAACTACTGATTATACTTTAATAATTATAAAAATATGGCTACAAAAGGTTGAAGTTGTCACTTAAAAGAAATTATACTTTTTTAACCACTGCATGAAATGACACAATTTTCTGAAAAGTGGTGTTACTATACTTGTATAACATAGTATAGGGGGAAACAAATATGGTAGTTATAGAGAATTTATCTAAGAAAGTAACAGAAGTTGATGTACGACATAATTATTTTTATAGATTAGTAAGAAGTGACATTTGGATGTCGGCCTATGATGATCCTACTATTGTACAAGCTTATGGTATTGAGGTTGAAAGGCAGGACATTATTGATGATATGGTGGTGTGCATAGAAAGAGATTGTGTGCAAAACATAAGCCCACAAAGATATAAAGTTAAAAATCTTATAAAGATGTTGTACGATAATACAGTATCACCTATCCACATGATTGACATATTAGGTGAATACATTGATGAATATATTATAGATTTTGATGAGGCTTTAAAAAACATAGCAACTTGTTAATATTGCGAATTATTTTTAGGATTTGAGGAGATTTCTCCTCTTTTTGTTATATGACAGAAAATTCAAGTTGATATACTATGAAATATCAATAGTATTATAATAATCATAATAACTATGTTATTATGATTATTATTAAGTTTTAGTGGTAAAGTTAAAACTAATGTTTTATAAATGTAAAAGTTGAAATTTGTAAACATGTATTAACAAGTGGAGGTGTAAGTTTTGATTCTTGGCGTAGGTATTGATATTGTTGAAATACGGAGAATAAAGAGTGCTATGGAAAGTAATGAGAGGTTTCTAGAAAAGATTTTTACAACTACTGAACTTGAATATCTTAAAAGCAGGAATTTAAGAGCAGAATATGTTGCTGGGAGATTTGCAGCAAAAGAGGCTGTGGCTAAAGCCTTAGGAACAGGCTTTAGGGGCTTTAATTTTAAAAATATAGAAATTGACAGAACAACTCTTGGAAAACCAATAGTAATTTTAAAAGGAAAGGCAAAGTTAATTGCTAAAAAAGAAGGACAATATAATATTCATCTTAGCATATCTCATGGTGAAGATAGTGCAGTGGCTTATGCAATACTTGAGTCAAAGATAGGAAATGAAGAGGTTAAAGAGTAGTAAGAAAGACTACTTTTTTCTTAATAGATATTTTTGTAATAGTATGAAAGGCTAAGTAATAGTATTAGTAGTGAAATGATTTGTTAGGAACAAGTACTCTAGAAATATTAGGGGGACAACAATGAAAAGAAGATTACTAGTACTTTTAAGTCTTTTGTTACTTTTAAACTCCATAATTTTAACTTCTTGTGGTAGAAAACCAAAGGATACCAATGACATCACAACCTTTTTGAAAAGTATGGAAAGCTATACAACGGAAATGGATATGGTTGTTAAGAATGATAAGCAGACAATTAACTATAAGGCTACACAATCATATTTGAGGGGAGGCGGATACAAATTAGAATTAAACAAAGATAGGGTATTTATTTATAAAACTGATGACAGAATTTATATTAATAACAAAAACAATGGAACAAGTTATATCCAAAGCAAGGATTTTGATGAAGTGCTAAAACTATGTTTTATTGGCGAGTACATAGGATTATTATATACAAATGAGGAAATCAAATACGTTACGAAAAACATCAATGATGTTCAGTACACAGTAATTGATTTATTCATACCAGGTAACAATAAGAATATTAACAATGCGTTGCTTTATGTTAATACTAAAAAAATGATACCAGAAAAATTAGTTATTTACGATACTAAGGGAAAAGAAAAGATTGAGGTAATATATACTAATTTTCTTCCTAATGTAAAAATAGAAGAATCAGAGTTTTCAGTACCATAAAGATATAGACATAAGCGTATGAATGTATTTTAAATAACAGATGAGGTGATGGCGATGTTTAGGCATTTAAGACCTGTATGGGCAGAGATTGATTTAGATAAATTAGCTCATAATATGAGGGAAATAAGACGGGTATCTAAAAGTGAAAATATCATAGCGGTTGTTAAGGCAGATGCCTATGGGCATGGAGCGGTAGATGTAGCACCGGTGCTTCTAGAAAATGGAGCAGACAGATTAGCAGTGGCTGTAATAAGTGAAGCAATGGAACTTAGGCGGTCGGGCCTTGAATGCCCGATAATGGTTTTAGGATTTACGCCACCAAATTTAATAAACGATTTATTGAGATATGACATAGAACAAGCTGTATATTCCTATGAATTTGCAAAAGAATTGTCAAAAATTGCTCAAAAGAAAAATAAGATTGCTAAGATTCACATAGTTGTAGATACAGGTATGGCTAGGATTGGATATCTACCAAGTGATGAAAGTGTAGAAGAAGTATGCAATATTTATAATCTACCTAACATTGTTGTAGAAGGGATGTTTTCTCACTTTTCATCTGCAGATGAAAAGGATAAGACTTATACTTTTGGACAAATGAAAAAGTACAATGACTTTTGTGAAAAGTTAAAAGCAAAGAAAGTGAACATAAAAATGAGACATACTGCAAATAGTGCTGCTATTATGGACTTGCCTGAGGCTCATTATGAGGCAGTACGTCCAGGAATAATACTTTATGGATATTATCCATCTGAGGAGGTAAATAAGGAAAGTATAAAGTTAAAACCTGTAATGACTTTAAAAACAAATGTGGTGCACCTTAAAACTTTGCCTATAGGAGAATATGTAGGCTATGGACGAAGGTTTAAAACAGAGAGAGAAAGTGTTATAGCTACACTTCCAGTTGGATATGCTGATGGATATACCAGGCTTTTATTTAATAAGGCAAAGGTTATAGTCAAGGGTAAGTTTGCTCCAGTAATTGGTAGTATTTGTATGGATCAATGTATGATTGATGTTACGGATATTGATGGAGTAAATATTGGGGATGAGGTTATACTAATGGGGGAAGATGGAGAAAAGAAATTTACCGCAGACACCATTGCGGGACTTATAGGAACCATAAGCTATGAAGTAGTCTGCATGATTAGCAAAAGAGTTCCAAGGGTTTATATTAAAGAAGGTAAAGTCGTAAAAGTAAGAAACTATGTGTAACATAACTGGGTTATATGTAGAATAACCCAGTTATGTGTAAGAATGCTTGGTGTAAAAGGGCGAAAATACGGATAATTTCTTTGACAGATTGACAGCGGTTGAATTATAATTGCTTTATACATATTGTTGCTTAAGTAGAGTTATAAAAAATCTATACATATTGTTACTTAAGTAAATAGGAGGTATTAAATTTTTTATGTCAACTTCAAAGAAATTAGTAGTAAACCTCTCAGAAACACTCTACATTGAATTTAATAAGGCACTTGAAAAAGATTGTAAAAAAAGAAGTGAATTTATTAGGGAAGCTATAGTATTATATATAGAGGAAAAGAAAAGAATTAATGATATAGATGAAATGAAACAAGGTTATTTAGACATGGCCGAGCTAAATTTGGAAATAGCTGGCATAGGTTTTGAAATTGATAGTAAAGATTTTAACGAATATGAAGTTAAGCTTTCGGAGAGTGATTTGCCTAATGACAATAATAGTGAAAAGAGGAGATATATTTTATGCTGATCTGAGTCCTGTTGTAGGCTCAGAGCAAGGTGGGATTAGGCCAGTAATTATAATTCAAAATGATATTGGTAATAAGTATAGCCCCACTATTATAATTGCAGCAATTACGTCACAGATAAACAAGGCAAAACTACCTACTCATGTGGAGATTTCTTCAGAAGAGTATGGGTTAAATAAAGATTCTGTAGTTTTGCTTGAACAGATAAGAACACTAGATAAGAAAAGGTTAAAGGAAAAGATTGGTCATATGACTGATAATGATATGAAGAAGGTAGATACTGCACTTTTAATTAGTGTAGGTTTATAACAGAGATAAGGGCACTAGTGCCCTTATCTCTTATTTTATTGTGCGCCCAGCATGGGCGCAATCTAAAGGGTGAAAGTCCCCAGCACGGGTTAATAGTGCCAAGTGCATAGCTTAAGACAAGGGTGTCCATGGTGACGTGGAATCTGAAGGAAGTCGGCGGCAAAACTCTGGTCTGACGAACAGAAACTACAT
>NZ_JAIZZN010000010.1 GCF_020443565.1 Clostridium sp. CS001 | reverse complement strand
GATAATTATAAATTAGGGATAAAAGTTGCAACTGTTATACCCTGTATTTTATCAGTAGGTGCTCTTTTTTTCAAAGTTCATTTTAATTCATAACAGGAATGCTCCTATATTTTATAATTTATAAAATGAACATAAAGCCACTATCCCTTAGGGTAGCAGTTTTATGCCTTAATATCTTAAACATTATCATTACTATTATGTCTTTTACACCATTTCTTGCAAAACTCTGCTTTTTTTCCACATGCAATCTTTTCAGATCCACAAGCTGGACAAATACGTTTGTCTTCCTCATAATTTATCTCATATACATTGCCACAATCAAAGCATTTGAATTTACAAAATGTTGCTCTATAGTTCCCACCACTTATCCTAATAGCATTTCCTTCTGTCAACGCAATAGCTGTTTTTTTTCTTGCACTATCTATAATATTTTGAAAAGTTTGCCTTGATATCTGCATTTTTTCTGCGCACTGCTCTTGATTTAATTCTTCAATATCCTTTAATCTCATTGCCTCAAGTTCTTCTACCTTTAAAACTATTTCTTCAATTTCACATTTAGGTTTTCCCCATGGTATAAAATAAGTATCCGTTGGGAAAAATTCTACTCTTCTAAATTTTATTGGTCTTGCCATCTTAATTTCTCCCTACATTTAATATATAATTCTACAAGAATGATATCAGAATTATATATCTATAATTTTTTTATTTATTTATAGATAGTCTATATTTAAACTTTGACTATCTCTATCAATTATACTATAATTCTTAAAATAAATATGCAGGGTTTTCTATGTAATAAAAAAATAGTAAGGTTAAAGTTAATACTAAATCAATTTTACCCCCTACTATTTTAACCTATTTCATATGTTTTAAATCACCGTTATTTTTCACTAACACTATTTCTGATAATATGCTTAAGGCTACTTCTTCTGGTGTTTCTCCACCAATTGCAATTCCTATTGGTGCATATACTTTTTTCAAACTTTCTTCATCTATATTTTGACTTAACAAGTTAGCCATTATAGATGAAATCTTCTTTTTGCTTCCAAGCACACCTACATATGCTGTATCCTTTGTTATTACTTCTTTTAATATCTCCTCATCAAATTTAGTTGAGCCACTTGCAATCACCACATAAGAATTTTTATCTAAATCATAATTTTTTATAGAATCTGAAATTTTCCCATATATTAATTCTGCTGCCTTTGGGAACCTTTCTTTTGTTAATAAATCTTCTCTATAATCAAAAATATGCACAGAAAACCCAACCAAGATAGCAAGTTTATAAAGACAATATGCCACATGACCCGCTCCAGCTATTATAAGTTTCTTTTGTGGCAAATAGGTTTTGATAAATATTCTAACCTTTCCTGAGTATATCTTTTCTCCATTATTGTCAGTATAGATGTCTACAGAAATTGTCTGGCTAGTTTCTTCTTTAATGCATTTTTGGGCTGCAGCTATAGTTGCAAATTCTACATTTCCGCCCCCTACACTACCGAAACTCTCTCCATCTTCTTTTATAACCATTGATGTCCCTACGCCTCTGGGTGTTGAACCTTCTTGCTCAATGATAAAAGCGTAACATACTCTTTTGCCTTCCATAAGTTGATTTTTTATAATATCAAGCAATTCTATTTCCATATTTCTCTCCTGTTTATAAACTTACAAAGTTTATACCATTTTTTGAATTCAACATCTCGAATTTCATATCATATACATCTAGTAGACTTTGCTGACATAATATTTCTTCAATTTTACCAGAATGTAGCACCTTTCCATCCTTAAGTAATACTGCTTCATTGCAATATCTCATGGCAAGATTAGGGTCATGAATAGAAAGCACTATTCCTATATTAAAATCCTTTGCTATATTTTTTATTTTATCTAATACATCATGTTGATTTCGAATATCTAAATTAGAAATAGGCTCGTCCATTAAAATAAATTTTGTGTTTTGCACTAACGCTCTAGCAATTAAAACCAGTTGCCTTTCCCCACCGCTAATTTCAGAATAACCCTTCTGTGCTAAATCTCCAATTCCAAGGCTTTCAAGAGATTTTTGTGCTAACTCATATTCAGTGGAAGAAGGCATATCAAATAAACCTAAATAAGGATTTCTCCCCATTACCACTAGCTCAATGACTTTAATTCCATAAACTGCTTCCTCATTTTGTGGAACATAAGCTATTAACCTAGATAAATCTTTATTGGAAATTTCATTAGAGTTCTTGCCTTCAATGGTAATAACTCCTCGCTTAAATTTAAGCAAGCCTAAAATTAGTTTTATTAAAGTAGTCTTCCCAGAGCCATTCCTGCCAAGCAATGCATACATGTTTCCTCTTTTGAATTCTAAATTAATATCCTCTAATATGGATTTATCATTATAACTAAAATATAAATTTTCTACTTTTATATCCATAGTATCTCCTAACTATACTGTTTTCTTAAATATTAATAAATAGCCTAAAATAGGCGCCCCTATGGCAGCGGTAAGTATGCCAACAGGTATTTCTGTAGTACTAATAGTCCTTGCAATATCATCAAACAAAATTAAAGTTGTGGCACCAATTAAACTGGTTATTAAATAAATATACTTATTTTTATATCCAAGAATTATCCTTGTAATATGAGGTACTATAAGTGCAATCCAACTAATTGTTCCAGCGATACTAACACAAAAACAAACTACAAAAGAAACTAAACATAAAATATAATTCCTAAATTTTGAAACCTCCATACCCATAGTTTTTGCCATATCATCATTAAGTGATAGCATTTTCAATTTAAATCTTAAGCTGTTTATAATAAAAATACTAGGAACAACAACAATACCTGCTCCAATAACATTTATCCAATTTGCTCTATATAAACCACCCATTGACCAAAACACAATGGATGGTAATTGCTGATAAGGGTCTGCCAAATATTTTATCATTGATAACAGTGCAGAAAAGAAAGCTGAAACAATAATACCTGCAAGCACCAAATACAGTATATTATTATCTTTTGAAGCCCTTTTTAACCCATAAACAATAACCACCGAAAGGATTCCAAAAATAAATGCTGATATTTGAACTATTCCTGGAAACTGCAAAGGCAATATAATTCCAAGAGCTGCACCAAAGCTTGCCCCTGAAGTAACCCCTAAAATATCAGGTGATGCAATAGGATTTTTAAATACTTGTTGAAAAACAAGTCCTGAAATAGATAACCCAGCTCCCACAAATGATGCAAGCAAAATTCGTGGAAGCCTTACTTTATATAGTATTAAAATACTTGGATCAGATATTGTTTCACCTTGAATAAGCTTTTGTAAATTCACAAATATATTCTTATACTCATCAATACTCATTTTGTATCTACCCAGAAATATTGATAATATAAATACTACAAGAAAAATTATAAAAAATAAAAATAATTTATGATATACTATTTTTTCTAAAAGTTTATTACTTTTTACTGCTTTCTCCACCTAATCATCTCCTACGGAGCTGCAATATTAATGACTTCAGAAGGAGGTTTGAACTTCCACTGAAGTTTTTATTTGTTAGGGCATATAACTACCACTTGTACAATTGGGAGGCTTTCCTTCTAAAATGTCATTAAAACTCCCCCTAGATCATCGAAGGATTTTCCAAAAAAATTACTGTAAAATTCATTTGTAATCACCTTCATGTCCAAATCCTTAAATTCCTCTGGATATAATGTTTTACTCATCCACAATATAGCTAATATACTACTAGGCTGAGGCATATCCCATGGTGTTATATTTGATGGTATTTGATAAACCTCTTTATCTTTTATAGCTCTTACCGTTTGAAGTTCTGCTTTTTCTAAAATTTGAGCTGGTTTTCCATCTTTGCAGTACATAACTGAAGTAATTACCTGAGGATTCCATGCAATTACTTGTTCTACAGAAACATCATTCCATCCACCTTTTAACTTAGCAGCAACGTCAATTCCACCAGCAGCCTCTATCATTTCATGTTGATAAAAATCTCCTGCACAGGTTGAAAGAATACCATTGGCACCAGCCAAGTATACTGTTTTTTTCTCTTTAACAGTAGTAAGTTTTTTAGTTACGTCTTCAATTTTTTCTTTATAATAGGATACCAATTTTTTTGCTTTTTCACTTTCCTCTATAGCATCTCCAACTTTAATAATATCAGCTTCAAGGGAAGCTATACTTTCAGGATTAATACTAATAACTTTTATGTTTTGATCAGCTAATTTTTTTAGTGTGTCATCAGATTCTTTAGTAGGATACATGATTACTATATCAGGTTTTAATGCTACTATTTGTTCAATATTTACACCATTTTTCTTTGAACCAACCTCCGTTAATTTACTGGCAAGGTTTTCATCAAGATTTACAATAAGAGGATCCTTTTTTGCTCCATCGCTTACACCAACTAATTTATCTTTTCCCCCTAATGCTAGTACAATATCTGTGGCAGGTTTATATGTTGTAATAACCCTAATACTTGATTTTGCTTTTACCTCTTCTTTTTTTACAGTTTCCTTTTGCGCACAGCCTGTAAAAATAAACATCATACATAGAGCTAAAATAGAACCTTTTTTTACAATTTTCATAATTAATCACTCCTCATTATATCTAGTTAACTAGACTATATTCCCAATATTTATTAATTTCTTCTACAATAGTCTCTCTATTTTCTAGAGTAACCCGGATGACTTTAACATCTTCTCTGCTAGCAACTGAATTTAGAAATTCATTTGTCTTTCCTTTTATTACCCCCAACACTTTATGAGGACTATCAAGAACTTTGTGTACTTGCTCCTTGAACTTTATAGCATCCTTTTCAAAAAAACCAAGCTCGTCCATTAGTACAATTGAATTTTGTATTTTTAAAGATTCACATAATATTTCAACGCCTTTTTTTTCAAATACTTCTGGAATTCCGTAACAAGATTTTCCTTTGCCAAATTCAGCGTTGAGACCAACCATATACTCTGTGATATTAGAAATCATAGGTTCTATCTGACTTTCTATATAGTATCCTTTTAATGATTCATTTTCATAAAATGGTTTTGTTTTAAAACCTGCCATACAATGAGATTTTGAAATATATTCTTCTAGAAACTTTAAAATAGCGGTGGATTTTCCAACTTGAATTTCTCCTGTTAAAAAAATGTTCTTAACACCCAATGTTTCACCCCCTTTACTTATGAAATCTTTGATGTCATAGCTTCAAAGAAGCTATTTAAATCGGTTATACTTTTAAATACATAACGATACTTATAATGGTACCTTTTATTGTAACTTATGTCAATATAGGTTACAACTCCAAATTAAATGCTATTTTCCTATTTAAATTTTTTATTGAATAACTCCCTTATGCACTCTCCTACTTCCCTTTCAAGTTCATCAAATTTTTCAATCAAACCTCTAACTTCTTTAGTCAGTACAGACCCACCGCCATCTTTACCACCAATTTGTTTTTCAAGTACTTTTATACCAAGTCCGTTTTCTAAATTCAAAATCATATTTAAGGCTTTTGTATATGAAAGATTCATGGAACTTGCTGCTTTTCTTATAGATCCTAACTCATCGATTTTTAGAAGTAGCATTCTAGGTCCTTTACCAAATACTTTTACATTGTCTTCTTTTAAGTAAATTCTCCAACTTACATCCATTGTTTCCCCACCTAATTATTAATAATTCTACCTCTGAAACTTTTATATCTATCTAAAAATTCACCTTTTTTATGTCCTTTAAATGCTCTAAAGTCCCTTTATTCTTAATAAGTAGTATCTCACTCATAATGCCCAGTGCAATTTCATTTGGCTCTTCTGAAGAAATATTGATTCCTATTGGTGCATATACCTTTTTAAGAGCGTCTCTTTGTATTCCTTCACTTATAAGACTATTCATAACAAATTCTGTCTTTTTCCTACTTCCAATCATTCCAATATATGAAGCATCAGACTGTGCAGTAACTTTAAGTGCATCAGCATCACATTTGTGACCTCTTGTTACGATTATAATGTAGGTATTCTTATCAACAGGATAGTTTGAAACTTTTTCACCTATGTTACCTACAATAATTTCATCTGCCCCGATAAATCTTTTTTCATTAGCAAATTCTTCTCTATCATCAAATATTACAGTGTAAAAATCTAATATCTTTGCTAGCTTAAATAGTTCAATGCCTACGTGTCCCGCCCCTATAATAAGTAGCTTTGCTCTAGGTTTAAATATCTTTACATATATAGTAGCTTTCCCTCCACATTGCATATGCAGATCACCCTCGTCAGTGAGTTCAAACTGGAATTCTTTATCTACTCCTTCCTTAATACACTCTATAGCTTTTGCAATTACTGCATATTCGATATTTCCTCCACCAATGCTACCCTCTATCGTTCCATCTTCCCAAACTGCCATAAGGGCTCCTTTTTTTCTTGGAGTCGAGCCTTTTATATCTGTAATAGTTAATAGTGCAGCCTTCTTTCCATTTGCTAAACTCTCATAAATTGCTTTTAAGATTTTCTCTTCCATGCTATTAGTCCTCCTTGCTTTGATTATTCCTAAGATAAAGTATTGCTTCTAATACTCCACCTGCAACACTTCTCGCTTTATCAGAAATGGTGTAGCAATTCACCCTTTCTGAAACCCTTGGATCAATATCTGCAATTTTAAAACCCGGGGTTACAGTGCTTCCACTTCGCAAAATCCCCCTTAATATTCCGGGTATTGTTGCCTTTACCTCTACATCCCCTACATAGGCAATAACTTCATCCTTTTTAACCATGGCACCAATATCAACTACATTGTCCATTATTCCTTGGCCAGGTGAATATATAACTCTTTCTTTAGCGAATCCCATTATATTTCCTGGAATTCCAGTGTTTTTTAATGCTTGCCCATTAAAAATCAATCTACCTAAGTTATGCCCTCTGCTGGTCTCTATGACAACGTCTACATCTTGGCCTGCTGTAAATCCAGGACCAAGTGCAATAGTTATATCCGCCATGTCCCTTGTTGTACCCATATTTTTCTTAGCAATGATGGCATCAACTACAATTTTAGGCTTTATCTCTTTAATATACTTGCCCTCTTCATCTATAATCACTGGAATCTTCTTATTACGGAAGGCTTTTTCTATTTCATTTAAAGAGCTTACATGTACAGCTGTAATTCCTTCTATCTCCACTTCTCTTTCATATATAGCTTCACTAAAAGAAACACTTCGCCTGATACAAGTAGGCTTTGCTACTTCTAAAACCAATACCTTAAATCCACTTCTATACAATTTTTGAATTGTACCCGATGCCAAATCTCCTCCACCACGCACAATTACAATATCATTAAACATGCTCATCCTTCTCCCCTAGTTTTAGGATATACTCATAATTTTCATTAGTGTCAACATCAAATAATTTTTCAGCATTCCACACTTCAACAAACCGAACTTTATCTAAGTTTTTATTTATTATTACCTTTCCACCAACATCTCCTTCTAAAAGCAAAAACTCTTCTTTGAAAATACATGGAAATGTCACAGGGCTACCCCTTTTGTCCTGAAACCTAGGAATAATTATACTATTTGAATTTTCCAAAAACTCATTACAGAGCTCTATTACTGTGACTACATCTAAAAAAGGCTGGTCTGCCATAAAAAACATAAACCCATCTGTCTCTTTTGCATTTCCTACTCCTAATTTAATAGACTCACTTATTCCTTTAACTGCATTTTCATTGATAATAACCTTTAATCCATATCTATTACCAATTTCTATTATTTCCTCTTCTCTTGCAACCAGAATAACCTCTGAAAAATCACACTGAAGAATGTTGTCTATAGTGTGCTCAATTAACGATTTGCCTCTATACTTTAATAGAAGTTTATTTTGTCTCATTCTCCGTGAATACCCTGATGCTAATATTATGGCACTTATCATTATTACATTACCTACCTATCAAAAATATGTGTTAGTTTTTAAGCTGCCAATAACCACCCTATGAACTATTTTATTATTACTTAGATTTATTTTACTAGCTAATGATTTAGCTAATACCAACTGCTCAGCTTCTTCTGCTTTATTGATGTATAATATTTTTTCCCCCTGAGCACTTTTAAACAGCCCTTGGGGATGCATAATTAACTTAGTTAAATGTTCAATTTTAACCACATCGCCCTGCCTGGCACCAGTTATTTCACAAAATATCTTACTTCTATGAACTTTATCCTCATTTACTAACATCCCAAGAGATTGTATATCTACAATTCCTACAGTTTTTGTAGTTTTGCAATAGACAACTGGCTCAAATTCATTCCAGCCTTTTAACTGTTTTTTCTTTGAGCCATCTGCTTCTATTAATATATAATCAAAATATGGTGCTAACTCTTCCAATTGTTTTTCACTTACTCCTAAAACTTTGTCTTCCTCATTTACTCCTGAACCCAATACATAAATTCCATTTTCCTTCATTGCCTTATACTTATCTATCATTTCACCATCAGTACATATAAAATCATAGCTATCCTTAGGCGGAAGATATATCTTAGTGGTTGTGGTTACCAATATCTTACTACTTAGTCTTAATTCATTTGCAAGTTTAAACATCATTGTGGTTTTTCCACCAGCACCTACAATAGAAATAATATCTTTTTTATCTAGTTCAATATAATCACTTAGGTTCATAATGCCCCCACTTATTTATTTTAGTTTATAGTTAAGCGTGGAATGCTCAACTATAAACTATCAACTTACTTCTTTCTACTATATGGAGTATTTACCATAGGAAGCTTTGTTCTAAATTCACCATCATAATTATAATAAGCACCAGCAACAGCAGGAGCAGTAGGTACAGAACAAATTTCTCCTATTCCCTTTGCGCCATATGCAAGTTTAGTATTTCCTCTACCTAAAATAACACACTCTATTTTTGGTACTTCTGTAGCTTTAAAGAGTCCCAGTGTTGCAAACTTAGCAGTTGGCACGCTACCCATAAGCGGGTAATCCTCTGTTAAAGCATACCCAAGGCTCATTACAACTCCACCTTCAATTTGCCCCTCAATATTTTTAGGATTTACCGCGGTGCCAACATCATGAACTGCAATAACTTTTTCAAGTTTACCTTCATCATTTAAGATAACAACCTGAGTTGCATATCCATAGGCTACATGACTTACTGGATTTTGCTTAATTGAATTCATTTTATCAGTTATGCCTTTGAATTCACCATAAAATTCTTGCCCGTCTAAATTCTCTAATGTTTGATAACTTAAGGCATCCTGAAGTTCTAAGGCTGCTTTCTTTGCTGCTTCACCTGTAAATAATGTTTGACGTGAAGCTGTTGTATTACCTGAGTCAGGACAGGTGGAGGTATCTGGTAATGTATATATAACTTTATCTTGTGATATATTTAGAGTTTCACAAACTATTTGAGTTAATATAGTTCCAAGACCTTGCCCAATGCAAGCTGCACTAGTATGGATATATATTTTACTATCCTTAATAATAAGCTTGCAACGTCCAACATCTGGGAGTCCAACCCCTAATCCACTATTTTTCATAGCACAAGCTATTCCTGCTTTAGGGTTTTGCTCACATATTTCTTTTACAGCGTCTAAAGTTTCCACAAGAGCTGTTGAAGAATCTGCAATTTGTCCATTTGGAAGCACCTGACCAGGCCTAATTGCATTTTTATATCTTATTTCCCAAGGAGTTAGCCCTACCATTTTTGCAAGCTGATTTAAATTACACTCTGCTCCAAAGCAACTTTGTGTTACTCCAAAGCCTCTAAAAGCGCCCGCTGGTGGATTATTGGTATATACTGCTTTTCCAACTATGTCTATATTTTGATAATTATATGGACCTGCTGCATGAGTACAAGCTCTTTGTAGCACCGGACCACCAAGGGAAGCATACGCCCCTGTATCTGCAATTATAATAGCTTTCATAGCTGTCAGATATCCATTTTCATCACAGGCTGTTGTAATTTCCATCTCCATAGCATGGCGTTTCGGATGTACCATTATACTTTCTTTGCGACTTAATGCAACCTTTACAGGCTTTTTACATAGAAAACTAAGAATCGCTGCATGGTGTTGAACTGTCATATCTTCTTTTCCACCAAATCCACCACCAACTATTTTACTTATAACTCTTACTTTGCTTTGATCTATTCCTAAAGCTTCTGCACATTCCTTACGTGTTTGATAAATTCCTTGGTCGGCACAATATATTATTATTCCATCCTCGCCATCTGGCACCGCAACTGCTGTTTCTGTTTCTAAAAAAGCATGCTCAGTAAATGGTGTACTATATTTATTTGTTACTACGTATTTTGAATCTTTAATAAGTTTATCTGCATTGCCAAACACTAAGGTTTCAGTTGCAAGTATATTTCCACTTGGATGTATCTCTGGAGCATCACCTTTCATTGCATCTTCTGGGCAAGTAATTGGTGATAATTCTTCAAACTCAATGTTAACTAAAGTTTTAGCTTTCTCCAGTATTTCCTCTGTTTGCGCCGCTATTAAAACTATAGCATCCCCAATGCAGTGAGTTGTTTTCCCTTCTGGTATTAATACATCCCAGTCTTTTTTAATATGACCAATTTTTTGATTTCCAGGAAGGTCATCTGCTGTAACTACTGCATAAACCCCTTGCAACTCTTTTGCCTTACTAATATCTATACTTTTAACTATTGCTCTTGGATATTTTGTTCTAACTGCACCACCATAAATCATACCTTCTATACGAATATCATCTACGTATTCTGCGGTGCCCAGAACCTTATCTGTAGCATCAATTCTATTTAATCTTTCTCCTACTAATCCTTTGCAAGTACATTTTGGAACTTCTGTGTTTTCTCTTAAAATCTTAGCAGATAGCTTTACAGCTTCTATTATTTTCACATATCCAGTACAACGACAGATATTATTCTTTAAAGCAACTTTTATTTGCTCCTCAGTTGGACTTTCAACCTTATCAATAAGACCCTTTGCACTTATAACCATACCCGGAGTACAAAAACCACATTGCACAGCTCCAGCTTCCATAAAAGCATACCCATATACATCCTTTTCCCTATCCGAAAGACCTTCAACGCTTATAATAGTTGTGCCTACTAGCTTACTTGTTTTTAACACACATGCTTTTTTTGCTACCCCATCAACTAAGACCATACATGTTCCACAGGCACCCTCAGAGCATCCATTCTTAACAGAGGTTAAATTAAGATCTTCTCTTAAAAAAGTAATTAACTTTTTATCTTCTAAGGCCTCCACTTTATTCCCATTTACAATAAAGTTAAACATCCTTGTCACCTCGTTTTATATATTTACCAAGGTTATACTTTATAATATTTCCGCCGCGCGCAACCTCAGTACCTCTTAAGAAAACATGTTTAGCACTTCCTATAGTTTCAAAACCTTCAAAGGGTGTATAATCTACATTTTGTTTTTGATTATCTTTAGATATAGTTCCTTTAAGAAGTCCATCCCAAATAACTATATCTGCGTCACTTCCAACTCGTAGCACTCCTTTTCTAGGATACATACCAAATAACTTTGCAACATTTTCACTAAGAAGACCACACATTTGCTCTTTAGTAATCATACCTTTCTCTACTCCATATGTGTACATAAGGGCCGGCCTATGCTCAACCCCTGGTATGCCATTAGGAATTTTACTAAAATCATTTATGCCATGATCCTTTTGACCTTTAAAATTAAAACTACAATGATCTGTTCCAATTATGTCTATATCTTCATCTTTCAAAGCTTGCCATAAGCTTTGTATATCTTGATCTTTTCTTAAAGGTGGTGATAAAACATACTTTGCACTTTCAAAGTCTTCTAATAAGTACTTACTATCATCTAAAAGCAAATACTGAGGGCATGTTTCTAAGTATACTTCTTGCCCTGTTTCCATTGCTTTTAATGCCACTTCTAAGCCTTCCTTTGTACTTAAATGAACAATATATATAGGTGCTTTAGCTAGCTTTGCAATATCTATATATCTTGACACTGCTTCTGCTTCAACCATATTAGGTCTTGACAATGGATGAGCTGCTGGAGTAGTATTACCCTCCTTAAGCTGCTCTTTTATCATTGTATTTACAAGATCTCCATTTTCACAGTGTACCCCAAGTATTGAATTATACTTTTTTAAAGCCTTTAAAATATCATATATCTCCCCATCATTAAGGCGTAAACTATCATAAGCCATATACGCCTTATATGAGGTTATTCCTTGATCCTTCATTACCTTAAGTTCATTTTTAATGTCTTCATTCCACTCTGTTATAGCCATATGAAAACCATAATCACAACTTGAAACATCAGCAGCTAACTTGTGCCAGTTATTTAGCGCTTCACTTAAAGTTTCACCTTTGTTTTGGGTTGCAAAATCTAAAATTGTTGTAGTTCCACCCACTATGGCTGCAGCAGTACCTGTTTTAAAATTATCTGCAGTTCTAGTGTATCCCGTGTCTAAATCAAGGTGGGTATGAGAATCAATAAATCCCGGGAACAATAAACACCCAGTTGCATCTATAATTTCAGCTTTATCATCTTCTAAGTTTTCACCAATTTCGGAAATCACTTCACCCTGAATTTTAATGTCAGAAATATAGCTTCTTCTGGGAGTTACAATAGTTCCCCCTTTTATAATAATTGACATTTAACTTCACCCCATCAATTTTAAATCATATAACCATAGTCAGTAATTACCGCCCAAATCATATTTTCAATGTCTTTAGGTATTAATGTATCATTGTCTTTAAGCTTGCATTCTAAAACTTTGCCTTCTAACCTAACTCTTACAATGTTTTCATCTTTATTAATTAATACAAATCCAAAGTTTTCACTATCTTCAAATCCTTCTTCTGTAGCAAACAGTGTAAACTTTTCCTTATATGGCGCACTGCTATATGGACAGAAAGTCTCGCAGTTTCCACACTCATTACACATCTTATCAACGTGAACTATTTGTTGCATTTCATTTCCTTTTACTTTTATTGAAATATTTGCACGGTTAGGACATACATCCACGCATGCTTCACATACTGTTGAGCATTGAAGACATCTTTCACATTCTTTTTCACCACTAGCAACCATTTTAAGTATTCCTCTTTTGGCTATTATTTCTTTAATGTCCTTACTTCCAACTTGTAAATTCAATGTGAGAGCGCAATTCTTTTCTTCTTTTACTACTGCCCTTGCAAATTTAGTTGCATCTGCAATTCCTTGAACTACTGTAGCAGGACCATGTAATCCATCTCCAGCCACGTAAACTTTTTCAACATTTGTTTCTAATGTTAATTCATCTACCATTGCTTCGCCTTTTTTGTTTATCTTAATATTATTTTCATTAAATATCCTAACATCAATTTTTTCACCCACTGCTGATACAATGGTATCTGCAGGTAGTTCTACCATCTCACCACTTGAAATTGGCTTTCTTCTTCCACTTTCATCCGGCTCACCTAGTTTCATAACCTCACAGGTAAGAACTCCACCATTAATTTTTACTGGTGATAATAATTCCTTGAATTCTACTCCATCTTCAATAGCAAGTATTAATTCTTCTTCATCTGCCGGCATATATTTTTTAGTTCTACGATACACTAAGTATACATGTTCTACACCAACTGTCCTTTTAGCCGCTCTTGCTGCATCCATTGCAGTGTTACCACCACCAATTACCACAACATTTTTCCCAAGCTTTAATGATGGGTCTTCACTTCTTAATCTTTCTAAGAAATTGATTACATTAATAACATTTCCACCTTCAAGTTCTAACTTGCCTGGCTCCCATGCTCCTATTGCAAGCAATATATATTTATATCCTTCTTCTTTTAACTTAGCCACAGAGTTCTGCTCTGAATTTAACTTAATTTCAACTCCCATACTACGGATAAGTTCAACATCCTTATCAACAGTATCTCCTGATATTCTAAACTCTGGAACAACATGTTTCACTATTCCACCTAATGCGTTTCTTTTTTCAAAAATTGTTACCTTCATTCCTTCTCTTGCAAGGAAATATGCTGCAGAAAGACCCGTAGCCCCACCACCAATTATTGCTACTCGAACATTGCTTTTCTCAGTTTCTTTAAGTTCTTTCATTAAATTTTCGTAGGCATTTTCTGCTGCTTGTAGCTTAATTCCTCTTATGTCAACTGGTTCATCACAGTAATTTCTAGCACATTTATTCATACAAGCATGGTTGCATATTGTCCCTGTAATAAATGGAAGTGGGTTTTTTTCTACTATTACCTTTAAAGCTTCAAGATGTTTGCCTTGATCCACAAAGCTTATATATTCTGGAATATCTTGACCAATAGGGCATCCAGATTCACATGCTGCAGCAAAACAATCAGCTAATGGCACCTTTGCATTTATCTTGCGATTAGGAATTGGTTTTAGTGCCTTTATATGATGAATATCTTTTACTGACTTAGCTTTTAACTTCATTAATTTTTCATTATCTATTACATATTTATCATTATATTCTACGCTACTTAGTTTCTGCGCAATTTGCACACATCTTTGATATCCACCTATTTTTAAAAGTGTTGTTGCTATTGTTATTGGCCATATTCCTGTTTCAAATATATCCTTTATATTAAAAGCATCTGCGCCTCCCGAATAAGATACTTTAAGTTTTCCATTAAATTCTTTTGAAAGTAATGTAGCCAGTGCTAAGGAAAGAGGATATAGAGCTTTTCCTGACATGTACATCTCTTCTCCAGGTAATTCAGCATTTTTAATCTGGACTGGGAAGGTATTTGTTAATTTAACCCCAAAAGACAGTCCCTTATCACTTGCTAATGTTTGTAGATGTTTAAACATAACAATAGCATCAGCAAATTGTAAGTCATCATTGAAGTGATGCTCATCAAAAGAAATATACTCATATCCCATACTATCTAGAGTTTTTCTTGCAAACTCATAGCCCAGTAATGTAGGATTACACTTTACATACGTATTTAATCCTTTTTCATTTATTAAATACTCTGAAATACGCTGAATTTCTTTTGGTGGACAACCATGTAACGTTGATAACGTTATTGATGTACATATCTTAGGTGATATAGCCTTAACATATTCACTATCTACATTTTGAAATTTTTCTATATTCTCTAATAGAAACTCACTACATTCTTTCCAAATACTAGTTCCACTTGCATCTTTGAGACCCATAATGAAATCATCTATTTTAGGTGAAGAAATCCCCTTAAAATCGTAACCTACGCTCATATTAAATATGAAACCATTAGGGCTTCCAAGACCTAACTCCTTTGATAACAGTTTTAAAACAAACCAAGCCTTAACATATTCCTCATAACCCTCCTGAACTCTAAGTTCTGTTGACCACTCTACGTTATAGCCTTCATCATCTGCTTTTATGCATGGTTTTGATACAGGTAAATCTTCTCCATCAAGAGTTTGTACCGTTTTCAATTCGAAGAATCTACATCCAGAAACATATGATGCAATTATGTTTTGTGCTAGTTGCGTAGCCGGTCCCGCTGCTGGTCCAAAAGGAGTTTCTAACTTTTCCCCAAATATTTCAAGTATCTTACTGTCTTGTTTTTTAAAGAACTTACTTACTCCAAATATCTTGCCAAACTTTTTATTTTCAACCATTACCCACTCTACTAATTCTTTAAATGGAATAGGTGTCATTCTGTCTCCCATAACTTATTCCTCCTATTAAAATTTAGTTTTTACCTATTATATATAAACTTTAACTATTAATTCTATTCCACAATCTGCTTGATGCTTCTCTTGATTTCCCCATAATCTCTTCGGTGTCAACACCAATTATTACGCGGTCTTTCATAAGCACCTTACCATTTATCATTGTAGTTGTTACACATCTTCCATTTACTCCAAATAAAATATGTGAGTTTACATTACTTCCGCTTATTGGCGTTAATGGATCGTATTCCGCTACTATAATGTCTGCATAAGCTCCCTTTTGTATAACACCAACTAGTTTTTCAAAAAATCTATTAGCAATCTTTGCATTGTTATCAAAAAGCATTAACGGTACTTCACCCCATGCAACCGTTGGATTACAGTTATGATGTTTGTGCAAGATATTTGCAACTTTCATAGATTCAAACATGTCACTTGTATACCCGTCAGTTCCAAGTCCTAAAGTTAATCCCTTTTTCATAAACTCAAGTATAGGCGTACATCCCACTGCATTTCCCATATTAGATTCTGGGTTATGTACTACCATGGTATCAGTGGCCTTTACTATATCCATCTCACCACCATTAATGTGTATACAATGAACAGCGATGGTTTTGCTACCCAAGATGTCTTGATCAAACAAACGATTTACTATTCTTTTATTATATTTTTCAAGTGAATCGTATACATCCTCTATACCTTCTGCTGTATGCACATGGTAACCTGCATCATAAGGCATGTTTTCAGCGCAATAATTAAGTGTTTTATCACTTAAGGTAAAGGATGCGTGAAGTCCCATCATACCCTTTTGCATATCAGAGGAATCATTTTTCGCCACTTTCATAAATTCAACATTTTCTTTTACAGCTTGTCTCATTTTTTCCTCACCATCTCTATCAGAAACTTCATAACATAAAGATGTCCGTATTCCAAGTTCTTTAGATACATCAGATATTTGAAATAAGCTTCCTTCAATATCGCCATAACTTGCATGGTGATCAAAAACAGTGGTAACTCCATTTCTTATGCAATCCAAATAGGTTGTATAAGCGCTATACCTTGTATCTTCTAATGTTAATAATCTATCTATCTTCCACCACATTCCAGAAAGTATATCTCCAAAGTTTTTAGGATTATGTCCATTAATAGAAAGACCACGAGCAAAGGCACTATATATATGATGATGAGTATTTATCATTCCCGGCATAATCAAACCTTTTTTAGCGTCTATAAACTCTGCAGTACTATACTTTTCCTTCATTTGCTCCGTAGTTCCAAGGTCAAGGATAACATTGCCATCAATACATACACAACCATCTTCCATAAATGTATTACTACTATCTCTAGTCACTAATCTTCCATTACCTATTAATATCATAATATTCCTCCTGAAATTTATTTTATCTTTAAAACAACCTAGAAAAATATTTAATTTATAAATTGATTGACTATTGCCATTATTTTTATTATTCTAAATTTAGTTTATCTTATTTTCCTATTTTAGTCAATTTCTTTTAAAAAATTTTTGTAGTTTTAAAAAAACATTTTAATTCTTGTTGATTTTAGAAATATATGTTGATATACTGAATTTATACAGTATTTACAAAATTCATTTATTCTTCATTTTTATTATTTGAATAGATGAATCTTCAAAAAATTATATAAAACAGACTAATTAGCAACTAAAGATTAAAAGAATAAGCTACGTAATAATACTATAAAATTAATAACAATGTAGCTTAATAAACTAGGAGGCCCTATTATGAACAAAATCAAATGGGTATCAAATACATTGCCCAAAACTGATAACAAAATGATAAATATAATGTCCCCTGAAAAAGTGGCTAAGGCTACTACTTTTCATAAGAGTTTTCCAGAGTATACACAAACACCCTTAGTTAAATTAGATAAAATGGCTAAATTCTTAGGACTTAAAAATATATTTACGAAAGATGAGTCCTTTAGATTTGGATTAAATGCTTTTAAAGTATTAGGTGGTTCTTTTGCTATCGCTTGCTATATAGCAAAAAAACTAGGAAAAGATGTGTCTGA
This sequence comes from Clostridium sp. CS001, assembly GCF_020443565.1. Taxonomy (GTDB): domain Bacteria; phylum Bacillota; class Clostridia; order Clostridiales; family Clostridiaceae; genus Clostridium_AD. Next base: position 111,385 of record NZ_JAIZZN010000010.1, on the reverse strand, counting down.
ACTCCCATACGATGTCCTTACATCAGAAGAACTTCTTAAAGAATTTGGTCAGACAACCTTTTTTACAGCAACAGATGGTAATCATGGGCGTGGTCTTGCCTGGGCTGCTAATAAACTAAATCAAAAATGCGTTGTTTTTATGCCAAAGGGTTCATCCAAAATCAGACTTAAAAACATTCAAAAGGAAGGTGCTACTGCTACTATAGAGGAAGTAAATTATGATGAATGTGTCCGCACTGCAATAGCCACATCAGCTGAAGTTCCAAATTCTGTGGTTATTCAAGACACCGCTTGGGAAGGTTATGAAGAAATCCCTACTTGGATTATGCAAGGTTATGGAACAATGGCAATGGAAGCTAATGATCAATTACATGCTACAGGCTGTGATAGACCAACACATATCTTTGTACAAGCTGGTGTTGGATCTCTTGCTGGTGCTGTTCAAGGATACTTTTCAAACATTTATCCTGATAATCCCCCAACTGTGGTTGTGGTGGAACCAAATATGGCAAATTGTTTATTCCGCTCAGCTAAAGCTGATGATGGAGAAATAAGAATTGTAAGTGATAATATGCAAACTATCATGGCAGGTCTTGCCTGCGGTGAGCCAAATACTATAGCATGGGATATTTTAAAAAACAACAGCTCTTTCTTTATATCTTGCCCAGACTTTATTTCTGCTAAAGGTATGAGAGTATATAATGCGCCTCTTAATGGAGATCCTAGTATCATTTCTGGTGAATCTGGCGCTGTAACCATGGGTATTCTTTTTGAAATTATGAAAAATAAAGAATTAATAGATTTAAAAGAAGCTTTAAATCTTAATGAGAACTCAAGAGTTCTATTGTTCTCAACAGAAGGAAATACTGATCCCGATGTTTATCGTGAAATTGTTTGGAATGGTGATTATTCATCATTGTAATATATCAATTTAAAATGAAAACTTTATATTTATTATAGGAGGAGTGTAATATGGATTTTAATGCTATCAAACTAAAATCAGAGGGTTATGAAGTTCAAATGACAAAATTCTTACGTGATTTAATTGCTATCCCCGGTGAAAGTTGCAAAGAAGAAGGTGTTGTTAAAAGAATAGAACAAGAAATGATATCACTTGGTTTTGACAAAGTAGAAATTGATCCACAGGGAAATATTTTAGGTTATATTGGAACTGGTAAAACTCTTATAGCTTATGATGCTCATATTGACACTGTTGGTCTTGGGGAGCTTAGCAACTGGACCTTCGATCCATATATAGGTTATGAAAATGAAGTAGAAATTGGAGGACGTGGTACATCTGATCAACTTGGTGGTATAGTTTCTTCTGTATACGGAGCTAAAATAATGAAGGATCTTGACATGTTAAGCGATGACTACACAGTTCTCGTAGTGGGATCAGTACAAGAAGAAGATTGTGATGGAAACTGTTGGTTACACATCATAGAACAGGACAAAATCAAACCTGAATTTGTTGTAAGCACAGAGCCAACTGATAGCGGTATCTACAGAGGACATAGAGGACGTATGGAAATCCGCGTTGATGTTAAGGGTGTTTCATGCCACGGTTCAGCTCCAGAGCGAGGAGATAACGCAATATACAAAATGGCTGAAATATTAATGGATATCAAAAACCTTAACACAAACGATGCTGAAGATTCTACAGAAATCAAAGGTCTCGTAAAAATGTTAGATGAAAAATACAACCCTAATTTCAAAGAAGCGCAGTTCCTCGGACGTGGCACTATAACTACATCTGAAATATTCTTTACTTCACCAAGCCGTTGCGCTGTAGCTGACTCTTGCGCAGTTTCCTTAGACCGTCGCATGACTTCTGGAGAAACTTGGGAGAGTTGCTTAGAAGAAATTCGCCAGCTTCCTGCTGCTAAGAAGTACAATGCAGAAGTTACTATGTACAAATATGAAAAACCAAGTTGGACTGGACTTTCATACCCTCAGGATTGCTACTTCCCTACATGGGTTATTCCTGAAGATCATGCTGTTGTTAAGGCAATGGAAGCATCCTACAAAGGAATGTTCGGAACAACAAGAAGCGGTGCTACTAATACTGATGCAATGAGAAAAGCTCGTCCACTTACTGATAAATGGACATTCTCAACAAATGGTGTTGCTATAATGGGCCGTCATGGAATACCATGCATAGGATTCGGACCTGGTGCAGAATCTCAGGCTCATGCTCCAAATGAAATAACTTGGAAAGAAGACTTAGTTAAATGTGCTGCAGTATATGCTGCCCTTCCAACAATCTATTGCAATAATAAAAAATAATAAATATAAAGGGGAGTTCTAAAATGGCTTTAATGGATAAATATATAGAAAAACTTTACTCTCTAGATTTTAAAAACATGTATAACAACGATTTTTTACTCACTTGGGAAAAATCTGCGGATGAACTGGAAGCATTGTTTACTGTTGCAGAAGCTCTTAAAGAGTTAAGACAAAATAATATATCCTCAAAGATTTTTGATAGTGGTCTTGGAATTTCACTATTCCGCGACAATTCAACTCGTACAAGATTTAGTTTTGCTTCTGCTTGTAATCTCCTTGGACTTGAAGTTCAAGATCTTGATGAAGGAAAATCTCAAATTGCTCATGGTGAAACTGTACGCGAAACTGCTAACATGGTTTCTTTCATGGCAGATATAATAGGTATCCGTGATGATATGTATATTGGAAAAGGTAATACTTATATGAGAGAAGTATCCAAAGCTGTACAAGAAGGAAATCTTGAAGGTACTTTAGAACAACGCCCTACACTTGTAAACCTACAATGCGATATAGACCACCCTACTCAATGCACAGCTGATGCTCTTCATCTTATCAGCGAATTTGGTGGAATTGAAAACTTAAAAGGTAAAAAAATCGCTATGTCTTGGGCATATTCACCATCATACGGTAAGCCACTTTCAGTTCCTCAAGGTATAATCGGACTTTTAACTCGTTTCGGAATGAATGTTGTTCTTGCTCATCCTGAAGGATATGAGGTTATGAGTGAAGTTGAAGAAATTGCAATAAAAAATGCTGCTGCTTCAGGTGGTTCCTTTACAAAAACAAACTCTATGGCAGAAGCATTCAAAGATGCTGACATAGTTTATCCTAAGAGCTGGGCTCCTTTTGTTGCTATGGAAAAACGTACAGATTTATATGCACAAGGTGATGATGCTGGTATTAAGGCACTTGAAAAAGAGCTTCTTGCACATAACGCTGAGCATATGGATTGGCAGTGTACTGAGGAACTTATGAAAACAACAAAAGATGGAAAAGCGCTCTATATGCACTGCTTGCCAGCTGATATATCAGGAGTTAGTTGTGAAGTTGGAGAAGTTGACGCATCTGTGTTTGATCGTTACCGTAAACCACTTTATAAACAAGCTTCTTATAAGCCTTATGCGATAGCTTCTATGATCTTCTTAAGCAAAATTAAAAACCCTCAGGGAGTTTTATCTATGCTTGAAAGCAATGGCAAGGCACGTAAGGTAAAATAGTGCCACCCACGTGGCAAGTGGCAAGAGTTAGTCTTCAAATAGTTTACATTCAAAGTTTGTAACTTGAATTTGTTTTATTATGACTTCATAAAGTCTTACTTGCAGATATTACCAAGTTATATGCAACTTTAATAGACCTTCGGTCATTTTGACTGAATGCCTTGTTGAAGTTGCATTTTATAACAGTATAATTGTTACTTTATCTTTAATTATAATGCTCTTTTCTTGTTCATTGGATTTTTATTAGCCCGCAATGTCATTCTGAGAGGATTACTTCTTCCAGGACGAATTCGAATAATGTTGTCTGATATTTTTTTTATGATTTCTTTTAATAATCCATCATTCTATATTTCAATTATCCTATCAGAAAAAATAATTCTTCCATCCTCTAAAGTAGTAATTTCTCCTAAATATTCGTCAATACAGTTTATACCGGTTTTACTATTTAGGTTTTTTATCTTGTCTACCAGCGCTATTGTGCCTCCAAATAAGAAAGCAATAGTATCACTCATTGAGAAAGCATCTTCTTTGTCATGAGTTATCATAATTGTTGTTATAGCAAATTCTTTTTGAATCTTCATTATGTAAGCTCTAACATAATTTCTTAAATTATTATCTAGTCCAGTAAAAGGTTCGTCCAGTAGAAGAACCTTAGGGTCTACGGCTAAAGCTCTCATTAATGCCACTAGCTGTTGTTGCCCTCCTGAAAGTTGATGCGGATATTTTTTCATATGTTCTTCCATATTAAAAAATTCTGTAAGAGAATTTACCTTTTCTCTTATTTTTTCTTTAGGTAGCTTCCTCATTTTTAATCCAAATTCTACGTTTTCTCTTATAGTCATATGTGGAAATAGCAGTTTACCCTGATGTACCATAACTATATTTCTTTTTTCAATAGGAACATCATTTATAATATTGTCATCCACTAAAATACGGCCTCTTCCTGGATTTAGAGCACCTGTGATAATTTTGAAAATTGTAGTCTTCCCTACTCCACTTGGACCTAAAATAGAAAAGAATTCACCATTTTCAATGATTAAATTTATATTCTTTAATATTTTCTTTTCACCAATAGAAAAATCTATATCCTTTAATTGTATTTTACTCATATCCATACCTCATCATGAACTCTTCTTTCTTGCTATATTTTTACCTATTAATGATGTTAATATCATTACAACTACACCATAGAGTATATACATTAACGTATACACTGCGGAAATATTTCTATTTGAACTTGTTACATAGGGAGTCATAATCATGGAAAAGTTAACATGATCACTATTACCAATAAATAAATTAATAAAAAACTGTGAATAAGAAATAATAAATGCCATAAAAAAGGCCCCCACATATCCTTGAATATATATGGGTATATTTATATATTTAAAAGCTTGCCACGCAGAAGCTCCAAGCCCTCTAGCCGTGAGTTCTTCTTCTATACCCCATACTGTGTAATATGAGTACATAATTTTAAAGGCATAAGGCAAAGAAAAGTAAATATGCAAAATAAGAAGTGCACAAGTAGACGACATAGGCGATTTTAAAAACAGTTTATGACTTCCTAAACACACACTTATCACTGGCAGTAGCATAGGTAAATAGAAAATACTTTCTAAAGTAATCTTACTCTTTATATTTACTGAAATTAAAAATCTGGAAATCATTATACTAAAAATTGTAGCTACTAATGCTACCTCTACAGAGAACACTACTGATTTTATTCCGATGTACCAATCCCGAGACGTGAAGAAGTAATTAAACCCCGCTAGAGTAAAAGAGTTTGGCAATATATCTGTAGCTCTCCAATGGCTAAAAAACGCCCAAATTATCATAGATAAAACTGGTAATAAAAGAAAAGTTAAAATTATAAATAATAGTAATTTATGAAAGAATTTCTTCATCATAATATGTCTCCTTCTCCATTACCCTTTATCATCTTATAATATAAAAAAGATAACACAATAGATATTATAATCATAATCATGTTTATAGCCATGCCATAAATTCTATTAGATAAATCAGAATTCAAATAAGTCTTATAGGCATATACTCCAATTGAAATCGGATTTGATGGTCCAAGATAATAGAATCCCTCATAGGTAAACATGTTAAAATTAAAGATTATTAAAAAGGAAGTTACTATTGATCTCTTAGCTAATGGCAATAATATTTTAAATATATATTTGATCCTAGTACACCCTAAATTCTGAGCTACAAAACTATAGATTTTATCAGCTTTCATAAAAATTGGTGCCACACAAAAGGCCACAAATGGCAAACCCTTAAATACATTTAGTAGTATTACCCCAAACCCACTGGAAGTATAAATCAAGTCAATATTAGGTTTTGAAACTCCCATGGCGGAAATAATATGATAGAGTAAGCCCTTATCACTGTAGGTATTATAGATTAAAGTTGATGCAGCAACATATGATAATAATATAGGTAATTTATATAACACGTTCATAAAATTATTAGACCATCTTGACACAAAGTAGCCAATGTAAACTCCTATTATAGTTGCAATTATTGCTGATATAAATGCTATCTTAACACTAAAATATAAGCTTCTTAAGAAAATCAAATTCGTAAACAAATCCACATAATACTTAAATGTAAAATTATCAAATGAAAGCTCAGGAATATATCCTAAGCTTTCTATAAATGTGTTAATAATAACGTACACTGTAACTACAACTATTATGGATAATGATGGTAGAATTAATAATAGTTTTTCAATGTTTTTCCTTTTGGTACTATTTATCAAAAAGAATCACGTCCTCCCATACCTTTTCGATTATTACTACTAAATCAGCTTTAAGTTCTGGTTTTTGATGCTTTGAAAGCTCCTCGTATTTTAATATTGAATCTGCATATCCCTCTGTTGGAGTTAGAATTTTATCAAGATTTCCTTTCTCCTCTGAGGATAATTTTTCATATTGTATGGTTGGCAAATCTGCCCATACATTAAGGTTTGCCTTAGATATCTGCATTGCAGGTGATAATGCTGCATTAATTACATTTAAAGCTCCTTCCACATTTGGTGCATTAGCTGGTATTGCAAGATAATGTGTGTTAAAAGGTGTTCCTTTGTCCCAAACGGCAGTTCTAGTAGTTGAAGGCCAGCTTTTACTTTTAACTAAGCCAAGTGCTTTATTGGCAGTATAAGACATTGTAATGTCTATTTGCCCATCCTTATATAGGTTATCTAATTGCGAAGAGTCTGAAGGGTAAACTTGACCCTTTTTCCATAAATAAGGTTCAATTTCCTTAAAATAATCTATGGCTGGAGTAATAGCTTTCTTAACTGTATCATAGTTTGGCTCCAAATCCTTTAAGTTATCATAACCAACTATATCATATAATACAGTTCTGATAAAGGCAGAACCTGAAAAATCACTACTTTGAGGATATGTAAACCGCCCTGGATTATTTTTCACATACTCTTTAAGAGTGTCTGCATTTGCAGGTGCTAACTTCACCTTTGCGCTATCATAGTTAAATGTAAATTGAGCCGTTCCCCATGGTGCTTCATATCCTTCTGTAGCATAGCCAAAATCAGTAGTTGCTGAACCTCCCTCTAAATCATAATATTTTTTTGCATTTTCTAAGTTATTTAAAATTGGTCCATATAAAAGATTATTTTTCTTTGCAGAATAAAAATTTTCGCCATTTATCCAAACTATATCAATAGCTCCAGTTTTATTTGAACTTTTTTCATCCGTAAGTTTTAATAAAATTTCATCAATATTCATTGGAACACGATTAAGAGTTATATTATTATTTTCTTTTACATATGGTGCAAGTTCATTATCAATCCATGAATTAACGTTTTCATCTCCACCCCAACCATAAAAATTTACTACTTGATTTTCCTGTGTTGTCTTTGCACAGCCTGTAAAAACCACCAGAGACATCATTAAAGTTAAAACTAAGATAAATGATAATAATTTGTTATTCTTCATTGTTACCTCCTAAAAATTTAATAGTCATAAATAACCTTTGTATTGCAGTATATAAAATGAGCAAAGCATAAACAAAAGCTAAAATTCTCATGTAATTAGAAAAAGCCATCATGATAGTGAACATAATAAATCCTTCTGTTCTCTCCATAAGTCCTGCTTGATAATGAAAACTTTTTATTCCCTTATTTTCTATAAGCGTTCCGCTAGTTAAAAATACTGTCATGGATAAAATTATGGCACAGGATAAAATCATTAATGAAAAAGTGGCGTCACTGCACTTAATAGCAAAAGCAATTATATATACAATCTCCACTAACCTATCTAGCCATATATCTAATAATGTTCCTATAGCGGAAGTCTGACCACTTTTTCTTGCCATAGCACCATCTACCGCATCTAAATATCCAGATAACCATAATAATATAATTGAAAGGATAACTTGATTATATAAAAATACCACTGATCCCATTATTCCAACAAAAGCAGCCATCAATGTAATATGAGTGGGCTTTAGTCCTATTTTTAAGAATACATTTGCCCCAATTTGAAACAGTTTATCAAAATACTTTCTACCATTTGTGTCTAACATTCCTTATCCTTCCTCTATCCCACTATTATAATCTTAGCAATATTCCTCAAAATCATTCTACTATAGTAGAAGATCATTATAATTCTATACTGCTCCTTATTTGAATTTACAAATTGCTCTATTTATAAAAGGCCTTATTTTTAAAGGCACCTGTTCTTCAATACCTAAAATTAAAGGTAGCATGTGATAAGCCTTTGTAAACCCTTTTCTTTTGTAATTACTTATACAGGAAGCGCAATATGTAAAAAGTATATCGTGCTCTGTATTCGCAACAGACTTAGCCATTTCCACACATAAGTCACCTTCATTTTTTGAAGCACACCCACCACAACCACAACATTGTGTCTTTGGAAATCCGTCAATTTCTTCGCCCAATAAAAACTTTCTAATATCTGCCATGATTTCTTTGTTTTTTCTATCAGGACAAGGATAATACATGGGTATCTTTTCTATTTCAATTTTTTTACCTAGGTTCAAAGAATCTAATTTTTCATAAATAGATATAATTTTCACGTCTAATTTTCCTTGCAAGAAGTGATAGCAGTTAGGGCATACCATAATTACTTCTTCTACACCCATAGTTTTCAGCTTCTTATTAATATTTTTTATACTAATCTCTACATCCCTAAAAAGACCAAGTTCCTCCACTGGCTTGCCACAACATTCATAGATCACTCCAATTTCTTCTTGCTTTAAAAGTTTCACAAGATGATTTGTAGTTTTGGGGAAAAAGGAAGGAAAATTACAACCAGCAAATATTACAGATTTTCTATTCCCTTTACGATAATTTGAAAACTTATAAGGATTTTTCTCCGCAAGAAGAATTTCATATCCTTTTTCGGGCATAACCCCGCCTTTTTCCTCTACAAGCTTTCGTCTCATCTTCATTGCAATTTTCTTTCCGTGGATATCCTTTGGACATACCTCTGCACATTTTCCACATAAGAAACAATTATATGCCAAGTCCTCTCTTTTGGAAAAATGCGACAAGTTCAATTCATGTTTATTTAAAAAGCTACATTCTTTTGTACACTTACCACAATTAATACAATCCAAGACCTTTTCTTTATCCATATACACTCCCTCATTATCAACTTATATTCTTCTTAATTTATCCATAATTTTAGAATTTTGTAGCATTATATTCTGAAAGGGCTCTTATTTTTATATAAGATGCCCTCTTAAGTCCTTATTACATATCAGCGTATTCTTCAGTTTCATTAGTGAGAAACCTGTTTTTAATAAGGATCCCACCTAAAGTTACTATCACTGCTAACACTGCCGCAACAGTGAAATACTTCCACTTTTCTGCACCAGCAGTAAGCCCTGCGGCCCCTATGGTGAAAAAAGCTACTCCCGGAAGCATAAATATAAAAGTAAAAATTGTATACTTCCAAAATCCCATGTCTGTAACTCCATAGGCAAAATTTTGTAGATTATATGGGAAAATTGGCACCATTCTAGTAATCATAAGCACTATCATATCACTCTTTTCATCACTTGAAAATAATAACTTTTTTAGTATCTTATTTTTTTCCAGCATTGGTTTAACTGAATCCTTGAGAAAAAATCTTCCAATTAAAAAGGCCAGAGATGCACCAATGGTGGTTGCAATTAAGCAAGCAAAAATTCCAAGCCAAGGACCAAACACTATACCTGCAAAAACGGCAAAGGTAATCCCCGGAAGAGCCAACACAACACATCCAATAATTGTCGTAACTATATAAATAACCAGGGCCAGTAGCATATTTTCTTTCACAACATCCTTAAAAAAGGCTAAATTCTCTGTGTTTCCCAAATATTTAGACCATCCAAAATGCCTGTTCAAAATGAAAATTAAAATGATACTCGCTGCAAAGATTAATACTTTCATCTTATTTTTATTTTTCTCCACTTGTACCTCCAAATCCTTAACAAGGATTTTAAAAGATATAATGACCTAAAATTTAGTATTATGCTCTAGATTTTAAGCCATTATCCTTTACTTATATGTTTTTTGTTTTGATTTATTGAACATAATAATTGCTATAAGTCCTAAGACTACAATAATAATCAACATCCAATTTATGATCTCAAAAGGAATTTTATTTTCATGTATTCCTTCCCGAAGGATAGAAGCTGGCACTACCGTTAATCTTTCCAATCCATAAAGAATTGTTCCATAGATTACACAAAGAACTAAATTAACAGTTGTGAACATTCCCCTTAGGTTAAGGGGTTTTCTTTTTGAAATTAGGCTTAAAATCACAGATAAAACAATGAATGTTCCAAAGAATATATAGCCAATGTTTACTCTCATTTCAAGCCATTCACTTTTAAAACTAGTAATTGCAACTACCATGGCCCATAGAAAACTATTATATATACTATTAAAATACTTCATATAACACCAGAAACTCTAATTATTTAGCAAGACGAAAAGTAACTGTTACTACTGTTCCATCTTTTGGTAATACGCTCTCATCACCATAGAATTTAACAACGTCATGTTGTGTTGTTCCTGTTGGATATGCGGCATCACTTGTAATCCCTGTTGCACAGCTATCTAGACAAAGTACACAACCAGTATTGTTTTTCTTAGCACTTTCAAGATTTCCACCGAACCGTAAATCCATTGGTCTTTCTTCACTAGCTTTAATAATATCCGCAAAAGGAATCTCTTTATCTTGTCCATCCCAAGTTACTACAGCTACTAATTTATCTCCATCAGCTGACTTTCCATTATCAGCTCCAGCTTTCATATCTGCTGCTACTAGGTTGTTGCCTGCTGTCGCTCCAATATCAAGTAATGCTTGATGAAATTCTTTTTCATCTGCCAGGCCACGTAAAACTGATTTCTCGCCATTTGAACCGTCAGCAAAAACCACACCGTGACGAGTTGCTTCTGTAAAGTATTTACCATTCACTTCAGCAAGCATTTTTATTTCTTTTGCTTCTTTGTTAACTACCAATACTTCCGCTTTACCAGTTTCTGTTGGCGTTGGTGTTTCCGTTTTAGCGCAAGCTGTAAGTGACAATATCATTGTTGCTCCGAGTAAAACTGACATTATTTTTTTTACTTTCATAATATTTAAGTCTCCTTTTTATTTATAATATTTTATAAAAAATCTGTAAAACAGATTTTATTTATTTATTTATTTATTTATTTATAGTAGCCTTTTTCTTTTGTTTTTCCATATAAACTCTTCTAATCAATATAACTAGTGCAGATAGTGCAAATAAACATAGTAGGCCTGTTACAACTAATCTTGCACCGCCAGTTAACATACCTCCTACATAGGAGTAAATAATTGTTGCAGGTAATTGCCCAATACCAGTTGCAATAAAGAATGATCCAAAGGACATAGAAGTAAGACCTGCTGCATAACTTACAATATCAAAGGACATAAATGGTAATAATCTAGCAATCAAGATGCTCATTTTACCATGTTTTTCAAAGAATGTATCAATTTGATCTAGTCCCGTTTTACTTGTTAGTTTCATAACAACGTCTCGACCCAGGATTTTAGCAATGAAGAAGCACACTGCTGCTCCTGCCATAGCACTAGTCCAAGAAAGAATAGCTCCTTGCCACCATCCAAATAGGTTTGCGTTGGCAAATGTAACTAAGAATGCCGGTAACGGAGCTGCTATAGATTGTAAAATCATCAATAAGAAAGACATAGCTGCAGCATAAACTCCATAGGATGCAACAAATTCTTTAACAACTTCAAAATCCCCACTGGCAAACATCTTAAGGACCTCATTAAATAATGTTTTTATACTAGGAATAAAAAAGTAACTGAGAACTGTGCCTACAAGCAGTAAAATCACTATAATCTTACTAAGTAAACTTTTTTTCTCATTAGGTGTGTTTTCCATTTTCATCTCTCCCTTAATTTATTATTTTATCTTCTATTTTAAAATTCCTTTTTTCATTTCATAGTTTTTGTGTGTATAATCTAAAAACTCTAGATCATGGGTACTTATCAAAACTGTTGTTCCTTTATCCGAAATCTCTTTAAAGAGCTTCATAACCATTTTTGAATTTTCAGGATCTAAATTACTTGTGGGTTCATCCGCTATAAGAATTTCAGGGCTGTTTATCAATGCCCTTATAATTGAAACCCTCCGTAATTCACCACCAGAAAGGTTAGCTGGATATTCCCCATCCATTCCTTTAAGCCCAACCTCCTCTAGAAGTTCCAAAGCTTTCACTTTCACTATCTTTTTTCTAGGTGACAAATATGCAGGCATACATATATTGTCTAGAATTGTAAAGTTAGATAATAGATTTTGTCCTTGCAATATATAACCTATTGTTTCATTTCTTAGAAGAGCTAACTCTTTTTCATTTTTTTCAGATACATCACTTCCATGGATTAAAATCTCCCCATCGGTGGGTCTTAGTAGTCCAGCCACCATATTAAGCAAGGTGCTTTTTCCACATCCAGAATGTCCCACTATACTTACAAATTCACCCTTTGAAATTGATAAATTCACATCATTTACTGCCAAGAACATTTCATTTTTTCTTTTATATTCTTTTCTTAGGTTTCTTATTTCTAAAATCATCATTCATTCTCCCTTATGAGCATATAGGGCTCTTCCTTACTTATCTTATAGGCAGAATAAAAAGATGCCACAATACCTGTGAATATGGAAAGTATCATGCATTTACTAGATAATAATAGTACATCTGTTAATCCCATTTGAAAATAAGGGATTCCAAGCTTCATACTAACCAAATTTCTAAATAGAAATAGTAATCCTTCTGATAAAAGCACTCCCAGCAGACCTCCTACAATACTAATAATCAACGCTTCTACTATTACCATAGAAAATATTTGTCTGCCACTCGCACCCAAGGTATATAGAATTCCAAATTCTCGTTTTCTTTCATTAATAGTGATAGTGAAAATACTGACTAAAGCCATAGCCGTTGCTATAAATAACATTACAATAAATATTACGCTATAGGTAGTAAGCTTTTTCATTTCTGAGGATATACCACTAAAAAGACTATTTGCAGTATAAACTCCAATATTATCAGCATCATACATATGCTGAATTTCAACTGATAACTTGTCAGGAGAATATTTATCCTCTGCATCTATCAGCACCATGGATATTAAATCTTGGCTATTGCTTAGTTTCAGGTTTTCATTAGCTACATTAGAATCATTAAGCTGAAATACAGTATCATAACTCATAAATACCGAATTATCATATCCCATTCCAGTTTTTTCTAGTTTTCCACTAACTTGAAAGTCCACATTATAAAAAGTGACCTTCTCCCCTACTTTTGCAGTAACCTCGTGCCCAACAACAACTTGCCCTTTTTTTAATTGCAAATCCCCCTGAGTTTTCAGCCAAGGCTTAATAACAAAATCAGTTTCTGGATCGATAGCAACTAGTTGCACTGACGACTCACAACAGGAAGATTCTAAAGTAGCTAAATATAACTGCGATGAGATTTTATTTACTCCTTTTACTTCTTGTAGTTTATTTACCCACTGACGCTGAAAATAAATTGTACAAGGTTTCCCCATAAATAATGATTCCTGAAGCTGCTTTGAGTTTTTATCAGGAACAACAATAACATCTGCTCCCATTCGATCTGTGGTATTTATAATACCTCTTTCCATGTTTTCCATTAGCATACTGCCAAAAAATAATGTAAAAGCCTGTAACAATACAAAAAATATCATGAAACCACTACGAAAAACTCTATGCCTTATGTTTTGCATAGAAATAGCGAAAATACTTAATTGCTTTTCTTTCTTCATCTTACGTCCTCTTTATTTGTTTTAATAAGGATATACAATTAAAAAGAGAAACAATAATTGTAATCACTCCAATAATATAAATCCATGGAAAAGTAACGCTTTGACAAGGCATTGTACTTTTCATACACCCACCAATTAGTACACTTGGTATCAAGATAGTAGACACACCTAAAAGACTTGTCATGATACTAATGCCAAGTTGAGTTTCCTTTGATTTTAAAACTAGTATAGCTATCCCTGCTGATATAATTAGGATACCATTGGATATTTCTGCTTGCGCTGACCACCAGCATTTCATAATGCTTTCACCCTTCTCACAAACTGCAAATAGTGTGTGGGGTCCTACGGCAAGCACCGCTCCAATAATAATAAGATAAATGCCGTAAACTACTTTCTTTCTCATATGTCCCCCTTATTATCTAGATTAATAGAACTTTTATTGTTTCATCTTTTATCTAAACTAATTAAATTTTTAACATTCCATATCCTGTATTTTAAAATTAAATTCTTAACACTCGGCATATTTTAACATCATTCTGTGTTATTTGCCAATACAGTTTACCTATAGATACATGTTTGTCTATAGGTAAAAGTAATACTGTTTTTTTGTTTTACAGTCTACATTTAAAAAAAATCTTTAGCTTTTGATTATAAAAAAAGCTTCTGCCAATATCATTATGCCTATATTATCAGAAGTTTTTTACAATATTATATTTAATAGTTAATGTACATATTATCCACTACCAATTTATTTATCTCTATGAATTTCCCCAAGGAAATTTCTATAATTATTATGTATTTTATTTCTTCTATCTCGTGAAGCGACCTCACTTATAACTTCTTCTTGTAATTTCACGTCAATAGTGAGTATATCTGGAATTATTGTTTTATCATCAAAAAAATTAAAGTCCGCCTTGCCAAGGAGCTCCTTTTGGTCCATCATATTCTCATTAACAAATAGATTCATGTTACTACCTGCGATTACATCTTTTCCGTTCTCATCCTTTAACTTGATTTCAGCTATATTAACAAACTTGTGATTTGTTTTATTTTGAATGGAGTAAAATAGTATGGCCTTGGAATTATCAATAATAATATCCTTTATAGTAAAAACAAGACCCTCATGTTCCAGTGACATGTTTATATTTTGAATGAAATTATTTTCTACTGCATCTTTGATGCCTTTGTCATAATTTATTAAATTCACTAAATACGCAAGGCCTGGTACTTTGCTAATATAAGATGCAAACACCGGCGAAATGCGGATCGTAACTGAAAAGAATATAAAAATTATTAATGCAATCAGGTTTAGCTGTATTATTAAGTTTATCACTAAGCTCCATTAATCGTTTTTCTTCATTATCAAACATTAAAATCACCGCCTATATTCAATAGTTCTTTTAATTGTTTTAACCCTCTAGAAACCCAGGTATTTATTGTGCCTTCAGGACATCCCATTACCCTTGCAGCTCAAGATAAGTTCATAAAAAGACTCAGAGTCTCCCTTTTGAGCCGCCTTAACTAAATCTCCATTATTCATGTATTTAATTCTCCTTCCCCAAAAACCACTAAATAAGTGCCCTATATTCATTTTCGTGTATTAGACTGAAAAGTAAAGCATTTAGTTTCAAACTTATCTTTATAAATATTAATAAAAAAAATACATATCTATACCTAATGGTAAAAATATGTACCTTATACTTATATTAAATTTGCATTTTCATTTCTTATATCTTCTAACATTTCTTCAAACCATTGAACATTTACCAAATGATGAGATAGTGAATTTTCTAACATTTTTCTAAAATAAGTAGGGATAGTTGCATTATTCTCAAGGGATTGTTCTAATAAAAAAATTTTCTGCTTAGTTTGCTCGATTTGTATTTCTATTAGTTTTATTAGTTCTTCGCTTTTATATTCATTAGTAAATAGCATTGTTGCATAAAAAGATAAATTTACATACTCTGTCTTAGAACCATACTTATACATCAATTTTTCAAATTCCTTATTTCCTAGTTCAGTGATTATATAATTATGCGTCTCTCTAGTATTGTCTAATTGGTCAATTTCTTTAATATATTGTTTTGCTTCTAATTGTTGAAGATTATAATAGAATGACCCTTTAGTGAAATTTACTATATATTTATAGTGCCTCTCTTCCATTAGGGTTAATAACTCGTATCCGTAAGAACCTGGTTTTTGTTTTAATAACCCTAAAATTAGTAATGGTATCAAAAAAACATCTCCTTTATCTTATTCATCAAGATTAAGACTAATAATTACTCCATAATTATTAGTCTTAACCATTGTTGATTTGTATGAATTGAGATTCGAATTCATCATAGGATATTTTCCCCAATGCCAAATCCATACTTTTCATATATATCTTTTCTGTTTTGGTATGTGCTCTAGCATAATTAAGACTTATCAACTCATTTTCATTAATTAGCGGCTTCAATACATGTTGCTTATTGAAAAAGGCTTCAAAATATCGTAAACCAAATTTTTTTTGAGAGATTGCATCAATATGAATGCCATCAGGATTAGAAGTTAAACCTGATGCTGTGACGAAGTAACAATTATCTTGTTCGAAAGCAAATTTACATAATTCCTTATTAATAAAGTCATATTCAATGCAGTGTTTTCCAAATCCTTCTTTGCCTAAAAAATCTCCTAACCCGCCAATAATTATAGGAAGATCTGGAGCATTTAACTCCTTTCTAAGAGCTTCAATAATTAAAAATAATTTTTTATAATAGACTTTGTAGTTACCATTGAAACTATCACTTTCTCCTTGATGCCATAGAATTCCTGTTAACTCACTACTTTGCATAGCAAATTTAGATTCAGTTATTGCGTGCTTAAAAAGTGTTCCCTCTACAGCCCATTCATCCAGTGTGCTTCCACCTTCAGCACAAGGAATTAAGCCAATAGTATCTTCTTGACTTTGACGACACCATGCCTCTGCAAATGAACCGGCCAGACTTATTCCTGAAACAGGCCGGTCATAATTGATGGGCTCAGTCATCATTTGCCATCTACCGTTACGCAGCATTTGTATTCTTTCATTATAAATCGGGGTCACTTCATGAATAAATCCACGTCCAGCCATATTCGACTGTCCTAACATTAAAAACGATTTAACCATTTTTTTCATCCTTTCTTTTTATGTGATGTTTATTAAAAAATGTTTCCAGTTCTTAATAAATATTTAGTAGTTACTTATTTAATTTCTTAACTATTGCTTCAAGTGATTTTCCTTGATATCAAAAATTACTAAATTAATTACTAGTCTAATTAGACTAGTAACACTTAAATATTATAGTCTAATTAGACTAATTGTCAACTATGTTTTTTTCAAAAGTAAATCCAATATATATTTTAGATGGTGCAGAGAAATATTCATTAATTGATTGATTTTACATTTGGGAATTCCAACTACCTTCAGAACTAATTGATAACAAAAATAGCCCTCTAAGGTGAATACTTTTACTTCACCTCAGACGGCATAGGTTTTTAGTGCCTATGATTTGATTTATTTCTTGATATTTATACTCTTAAAATCAGATTCATTTTGTATTTCTCAATCGCATATGTTGTGCTCTCCCATTACTTATGCGCTTCTTGTCTCAGTCCTACTCAAACATGGTATATACTTCATCAACATTAACAACTTTGCTTCTTCCAAAACTAAGAAGTTCCAATCCTATTTTCTTTTTCTCAGCATTAAATGAAGCTGTTGTTTCTTTTGGCACTATACAGTTATAATTTAAAGAAAAAGCATAACTGCAGGTTTCCAATACGCAAACATCAGTAGCCGCTCCAACTAATACAAGGTTCTTTATATTTCTACCTTTAAGTATCTCATCCAATCTCGTATTAAAAAATGCATTCCATCTGTTTTTAATAATTAACTCTTCACCATCTCGTGGTGCTAGTGGAGGTATGATTTCTGCATCCAATGAACCTTTGGCAAAATGTTTATATTTTTCTACCTCAAACCTTTCAGCTAACATTTCCCAATCACTGAAATCTTCTTCATATTCAGTCTTAATATTAACAACTAACATTTCATTTTCATTGAAGTAATCCTTTAACTTTACTATAGGGGTTACTATATCTTCCTGCTTTGTTATATCCACATTCAGCATTTTCACCATGGATCCATCAGGAGCTCCTCCACCATATTGCATATCAATTATGAGTAATGCTGTATCCTTTTTCTTTAACATGTTCATCCCATCCTTTGCGTTGTTAATCTCATTAATATTTTACCACTTAATATAAAGAATAGAAATAGTAAAAACCTTCGTTTTATTATGTTGATTATCTACTCCGATTATTTCATTCTATAACTTCCTTGTAGTTTATGCTATCTTTCTTTTTCGAATTTTCTTTCTTCCAAATATCTTTCAAGTAGCATAACGGTCATCTCTGTACCTATACCCAAAACCAGTTCTCCTGGCGTTGCTGTAATAGGTGTGTACCTAATACCTAGTATATACATCACTCCATGCAACACTTCTTCCTATTACATACATAATTACCTCTAAGTTTCTCAATATCATGCCCTTCAAGTATCAAAAGTTTCTCCCTTAAGGACCCAGCTCCACTTCTGCATATTCCTATACCCTTTTGTGGCAACACCCTATGCGTTGGTATAAAATAAGAAACTGGATTCTTTGCAATTGCGCTACCAACAGCTTGTGCTGCACCTGATTTTCCCAGCGCTTCAGCTAGTCCCTTATAGGTGCAAATATCTCCTACATTAATTTTAGAAGTAGCCTCAAAAACTGCTTGTTGGAAAGATGTAAAATCTGTTAGATCTAGTATCATATTATGAGTTCCTGTCTCTAAAAAATTCAACGTTTCTTTAATTAACAAACATACCATTGGATTTTGTTCATTCTCCTCACTAAAACTTTTTAAATCTATAAGTTTATTACCATTATTACTTTTTAAAGATAAATATTTTAACCCATGAGATGAAAAAGTAACACTTATTGTATCTGTTTCTAAGAAATCAATAATTTTATCAACTTGCATTACTTGCATTGCTTGCATACACAACCCCATTTCGTAGAAGTTTTTACTGCTATCTAAATAAATAATATTGCAACATTAATACTATGATGATATATTTGTATCTTTCCAAATATATGAATTTATTATACACTACTACCCTTGGTGCAATCTCAATTAATGAAAATCTCTATTTCTTTTCTTTCTTTAGCTATCACTTCTAACTTTTTCATGAGACTTTTAAAGGCTTCTTCTCTTATGTCCCTTGCATTTGTGGGACATACATTAATACAAGCTCCACAGGAAATACATTTGCTATTATCAGTTTGTCTAAATTCCTTTTTATCTATAGCATTAACAGGACATTTTTTCTCACATAAACCACATTGTATACATTTAGAATCCCCTAAAGGTGCACTTTGAGATTTTAAAGGTTTATAAGGATAGTTACCTTTTACAGAAATATCTTCCAATTTTTCTATTTGTTCAATATTGTTTATTTTATCTCTAATTTTATTTGCATATTCTAATAAAAGTGCATTATCTTCTTCATCAGGCCTATTAGTGGCAACATTATTATTAAGACAATGTTGTCCAATGATTGCAGCTCCGGAAATAACCTTCATATTGGATTTCTTCAAACCTTCTGTTAACTCTAATAATGCATCCCCATAATCTCTATTTCCATAGCTTACTATTGCAATAGTAGTGGTATTATTTCCTTCAATATTTTTAAATATTTCATTGCAAACCACTGGTAATCTATCAGCATATACTGGAAACCCTATTACAACTAATTCATCCTTACCGAATTTTATTTTCTTATTTCTTGATTTTACTGAGGTTAAATCGATTTCTTCTACAGTATAAATTCCAATATCTTTTGCTATCTTTTTTACTATTTTTTTAGTACTACCATTTGGTGAAAAATAAATTGCTATCACTTTTTTTATATCCATTTTTATCTCTCCTTAATAGGGACGGTTCATTCTAATTTATAATTAGTATGAACCGTCCCTTTTTATCCTATTTAGTATAACATATACAGATTATTTATATTTTTTTATTTCGGCGTTTAAAGTCATCATCAATCCCTGATTTCCAATTCTCAGTAATTGGTCTACTTGCACGAAGTTCAGAGACAACATCGCTAACTGCCTCTTAATTCAGTCTTGTGCCCTCACCATCAGCGTTGTAATTGGCTGCCCTGTCTGAACTAATACCAATTCAGTTAAATTTGTTTTCATATTGCTAACCCCCTTCCTTTATAGTTAAAGGATAACAATAATTACATGTTAACTGGTCGCTTTCAAAGCGACAATTATATTCCAAGTAGAACTTGATCAAAGGCGAACAAAGCTTCATTTATCTCGTAGATATTGTAATTCCCTTCTTCAATGAAATATTCAATAATTACATCAAATTTACTGCTATGAGACAATGTATATCCAGCTTTATTTAGTAAATCAAGTGTTTCATCTAAATTTAATCTAATGGCTATAGCAAAAGTATTGACGTTACTTTACTAGGATTGTAACTTTTAGAGCTGTATTCGTAGTGTTTACAATAACATCTATTTTCATTTTTGTTATATCATTTCGGATTATTATCATAGGCATATTTGTAGTCTCCTTTAGTAAAATTCCTTACTCTATATTTTCAGTTTCTTAGTATTTCACATATCTCACGGTAGTTCTTAGAAAAGATGCTACCTTTGTTCCAGATAAACGCAAAATCGTGTGAAACCTTAAAATCTTTCAATTTTATCTCTCTTAAAATCCCTTTTTCCAATTCCTCTTTAACCGCTACCTCATATAAAAAAGTAATTCCACAGCTAGATTCCACCAAGGATTTTATAGCATTTATTCCTCCAATTTCAACTCTATATCTAAAATCACTAATTTCTAGATTTCTGTATTCCAGATTCTTTTCAAGTATTTCTCTTGTCCCTGAACCCCTTTCCCTTATAATAATACGTTCTGACAACAAATCCGTTAATTTCTTCGGTTCTCTTTCAAAAGTATAATCTTTGCTACACACTGGTATATATCGCTCTTGCGAGTACACTAGATAATCGTACTCTTCCTTTGCATAATTTCCTTCTACTAATGCAAAATCAATTTCCCCCATCCTAAGCATTTTAAGTAGCTCACTTGTATTTCCTACTGTCATCCGTAGCTCTGTATCAGGATATAAACTTAAATATGATTTTATATGTTTCGCCATAACAAATTCACCTATTGTTAAAGTTGTTCCAAAGATTAACCTGCTTTTTCTTTTGCTCAAATCATTAATGGTTTCCTTTAAATATAGATCATCATGTTTCATGGTAATAGCTGCTTGATATAAGATATCACCGGCATTTGTTAAATACATCTTTTTCCCTTCATATGTAAATAACTTTACGTTGTAAAATGCTTCAAGGTAATGTATATGTTGCGATACTGCTGGCTGTGTAATATTAAGTGCCTTGGCAGCTCTAGTAAAATTCATATATGTGCATACTGTTAAAAAGGTATCAATCCTAAAATCCATCATAATTATAAGTGTCCCTTTCCTTAGTTATTTGCTCAATTATATAAGCATTATTATACATTAACTATAACATAATCTTATCTAATTATAAATATTCATAATTTTACTTTATCAATGCATTATGATATCCTTATAAGTGTGATAGGCACAAATTTCCAATGTAAATCCATATATAAAAGAGAGGGATAAAAGCATGAATTTTATTAAAAAGAATTGGATGGGAATAGCACTTTGTATGATCATTGCTATTCCATCATGGCTATTAGGCAAAAAGTTTCCCCTAATTGGTGGCCCTGTAATTGCAATTGTGGTCAGCATGATTATTACATTATTTATTAAAAATAAAAGCAAGTTTGATTCGGGAATTAAATTTACTTCAAAAAAAATTCTTCAATATGCAGTTATATTGTTAGGTTTTGGATTAAACCTTTCTGTAGTATTAGAGACTGGAAAGCAATCGCTTCCAATTATTATTAGTACTATTACTACTTCACTTGTTATTGCATTTGTGCTCCATAAGGTAATGCACATACCATCAAAGATATCTACCTTGGTAGGTGTAGGTTCTTCTATTTGTGGAGGCTCTGCAATTGCTGCCACAGCTCCGGTTATTGATGCAGACGACGAAGAAGTTGCTCAGGCAATCTCTGTTATCTTCTTCTTTAATGTACTTGCTGCTATTTTGTTTCCAGCCTTTGGTGCTTGGCTTGGTTTTTCTCACACTTCTGGTGATGCATTTGGTGTCTTTGCAGGAACAGCAATTAATGATACCTCATCCGTAACTGCTGCAGCTTCTACATGGGACAATATGTATAGTCTAGGCTCAGCAACCCTTGATAAAGCTGTTACTGTTAAATTAACAAGGACTTTAGCCATTATTCCTATTACGCTGATACTTGCGTTTATTCGTACAAAAACAGAAAAAAATACAGACGGTAAAAAAGTAGATTTCAAAAAAATCTTTCCTTTCTTTATCATATTTTTTATACTAGCTTCTCTTATTACCACTATCTGTACAGGTTTTGGTGTTCCTGCATCAATATTTGCACCATTCAAGGAGCTAAGTAAATTCTTTATAATCCTTGCTATGGCAGCAATCGGTCTAAATACAAACATAGTGAAACTAGTAAAATCTGGCGGCAAACCAATCATTATGGGATTTTGCTGTTGGGTAGGAATTACTGCAGTAAGTCTTATATTGCAGCATCTCCTTGGAATTTGGTAATATATCAAATTATATTTCATAACCTCATATTAAATGAATCGAGTAGGAGCTAAATAATTAATTTATTTAGCGACCTCTCACACCACCGTGCATACCGTTCGGTACACGGCGGTTCAATAGAAATTAATGTTTTAATGAATACGTTTCGTAAATTGAAACTAATCCTATATTTTTAAGGTATTTATTAGTTAAAGTTTTTGATAATATAGGACTACTGGATATTCTCCAGTAGCTTTTCCTTGTGTTTGCATATTGCCATGCTTTGCTATTTATCGACCCTAATCTAACAAGATTGTCATGTTTTGTTTTAATCATTTTCCATTGCTTCCAAAAACACATTCTAATCCTTCGCCTTAACCATTCATCAAGGGTTTTGAGAATACTTTTAATGTCTGCAATAGCAAAATAATTTACCCATCCTACTATTACCTGCTTAAGTTTCATAAACCTATATTCCATGCTCATCGCATTACTTCTTGAAGTTAATTCCTTTAGCTTTGCTTTAAATTTACTTATAGGTTTTTGATGAACTCTCATTCTGTATTCACCTTTTGCTCGGTAAAACGAAAATCCTAAAAATTTAAGTTTCCAAGGTCTATCTACTGTGCTCTTTTCCTTATTCACTTTAAGCTTTAACTTTTCCTCAATAAATCTTGTAACACTCTTCATTACTCTATTTGCTGATTTCTCACTTTTGACGTATATATTAGCATCATCAGCATATCTACAAAAGTTTAGTCCTCGCTTTGTTAGTTCTACATCAAGTTCATGTAACATTATGTTACTTAATAATGGGGACAAGGGTCCACCTTGAGGTGCTCCTTCTTCTGTATTCATAAATACCCCATTTATCAGAACTCCACTCTATTCTCTCGTAGAGAGCCTTCTTTATGAAGTTGTCTGCTTTTATCATATTTCCTCGTATCTTTCAAAATTCCAAAACCTCCTATTGTTCAGTCCTTCCCACGCTAACGCGTTTCGCATGGTACTATGACGTCTGCTGACTTCTGATAGTTCAGCCATACATCACTATATGGTTTGTTATTTCTAAATTCATATCCACAACTTACCTATCAGATCTCCCCGGGTAAGAACGCTATCTTTCACTCCATCTATCTGCTACATTTACACCGCCTGTTTCGAATAGTTTTGGGCTTCATTTTGTGTTGCAAACTTACCCACAAGCATATGCCTTATATGTAGTTTCTGTTCGTCAGACCAGAGTTTTGCCGCCGACTTCCTTTAGATTCCACCTCACGGTGGACACCCTTGTCTTAAGCTATGCACTTGGTACTATTAACCCGTGCTAGGGACTTTCACCCATTAGATTGCGTCCATGCCGGGCGCACAACAACAAGGCACACTACAAAATCAAAAATAGTGTGCCTTTTTACTATAATTTTAATTTGTTTGCTTAAGTGAACTCTTTAAATCATCCTCTGGTGTACTTATTGGCTTAATGTCAAACGTATCCACTAGATGTTGTAATACATTTGGAGATATAAAGGCTGGCAGCGTCGGTCCTAAATATATTCCTTTTATTCCAAGTGATAATAGTGCTAATAAATCTGCAACTGCCTTTTGTTCATACCAAGAAAGTATAATAGTGAGTGGTAACGAATTTACATCAGTTTCAAATGCATCAGCTAGCGCTGTAGCTATTCTAACTGCTGAATAGGCATCATTACATTGACCTATGTCTAATAATCTTGGTAATCCTGCAACCGTTCCAAAGTCTAATTTGTTAAATCTGTACTTACCACAAGCTAAAGTAAGAATTATACAATCTTCAGGAACCATTTGAGCAAACTCAGTATAATAGTTTCTTCCAGGTCTTGCTCCATCACAACCACCTATTAAGAAGAAATGTCTTATCTTTCCTTCCTTAACTGCATTAACTATAGTTTCGGCGTGTGATAATGTGGCATGATGTCCAAAGCCTACTAGAATTTCTTTTTCTTCTTCATCTTTTTCAAAACCACCAAGTTCTAGTGCTTTATTTATTATTTCAGTAAAATCTTTAGTTCCATCTTCTGAGACTCCAATATATTTTACTCCGTCCCAACCCACAACACTAGTACTAAATATTCTATCTTTATATGTTTCCCTTGGTCTCATCAAACAGTTAGTAGTCATTAAGATACATCCCGGTATTCCGTCAAATTCTTTCTGTTGATTTTGCCAAGCAGAACCATAGTTTCCAACTAAATGGTTATATTTTTTTAGTGCTGGATACCCATGTGCTGGTAGCATTTCTCCATGAGTATAAATATTAATTCCCTTACCTTCTGTTTGCTCAAGAAGCATTTCTAAATCTCTCAAGTCATGTCCAGATACTATAATAAATGGACCTTTCTTAATATTAACATTTACTTTATGTGGTGAAGGATTTTTGTATCTTGTGGTATTAGCCTCATCTAGGGTTTGCATTACTTCTACACTCATATCACCAGTTCTCATAGTCATACGTATCATATCTTCAAGAACTAAGCTATCATTTGTAGTAGCTTCTAGTCCTAAAAAATAAAATTGGTCTACCTGGTCACTATTATATCCTATAAACCTTGCTTGATGTCCATAAGCACTTACACCTTTTAATCCATATAATATCGTTGACCTTAAAGATCTAATATCAGCGTCAATTTCTTGGTTATACATAATTCCAGCTTTAACTGAGTCTTTTAACATATCTTCTTTTGTATTACTTAAATTATAAGTGGCTGCCTCTGGGTATTGTCCTTCTGGTGCTTGATCTCTTAATGATTCTTTTATTTTTTGGGATTCTCTTAATAACTTTACATGAACCTCAGCATCGAAGTTTACATTTGTTAATGTAGTAAATAGACCATTCTCCACAAATTTTACTATTTCTTTATCAATAACCTTTCCTTGTTCAATTAGAGGTTTTACATAGCAAGAAATTCCTTTTAACTGATAGACTAGTAAATCTTGTAAATTTGCGATTTCTGATGTTTTTCCGCAAACACCACTTTTGGTACATCCTTTTCCTCCAGCTGTTTGTTCGCACTGGTAGCAAAACATTAAATTTTCCATTTAGCACTCTCCTCATAACCAATGATATTTATCTTAAAATTTCTTTTTCACCTTTAATTTTATATAATATTTTTTATTTTCTCAAATAATTCATCTGCTGTATCAGCCTGTATCATTTCATCATTTACTAACGCATATGGTCCCACTGCACAGTCTCCACAATATCCTAAACAACCTTCTGCTGACACATCAACATTGCTAAAATTTTCTTTTAGTTTTTTCATAGTTTCCTCTGTCCCAAAAGTAAAGTTATTTTCACAAAATTTTATTTCTGTCACCTTTTATACCTCCTAATTATTTATCTCTTTAGTTTATCTAATAACTCATCAACAGATATATTAGATAAATCAACTTCATCTAATTTTATTTCTTTTTCTATAGCTGATTTGAGTATTGGTGATTTTCTTGTATCTCCTATTACAATTGCACCCACTATGTTATTATTGTTTATAAATATTTTTTTATACTCTTTTAAATTAATATCTTCATCTGTTATTATCTCTGTAGACTTTGTTTCATCTATGCATCCCATAGAAAATAATGAAATGCCAAAAGCATTTAAAGTGGTCACCGGAGTTATATTTTCATATACTATTTCTCTACCTGTAATGTTGTACCCTGCAACTCTCCCCTGAGCTATGGCAATATTCCATAGGCCAGCAACTTGATTATTAAACTCAGCAATATCTCCTGCTGCATAAATGTTTTTTATACTTGTTTCCATTTTGTCATTTACTAGTATTCCTCTCGCTGTTTGAACGCTAGTATTTCCTATTAAATCTATGTTAGTCTTAATTCCCGTCGAGTAAATAACCATATCACACTTTAATTCAATTTTTTCGTCTATTATAATTCCTTCTACCTTATCGTCTCCTAATATTTCATTTACAGTTGTACTAGTTAATACTTGTATTCCATGGCTTTGTATTATATTCTTTAACATATCCGATGCCTTATCATCCAATTGATAAGGCATAAGCCTTGATAATAATTCAACAACTATAACTTTTTTACTATGTTGATGTAGTATCCAAGCTGTTTCTAATCCCTGTATTCCTCCACCAACAATTATTATTTCCTTACTTTCATTAAGTCTATTTTTAATATCCAAGGCATCATTAAGATTTCTTAATGTATAAACACCTTTCTTACCTATACCATCAATTGGTGGTATTTTATTACTTGCTCCATTTGCCAGTAGTAACTTATCATACTTAATTTTACTGCCATCATATAATAATACTTCATGACAATCGATGTTTATATTTACTACTTTTGTGTTAACTAATATTTTTATTTTATTTTGTTCATACCACTCTTTCCTTTGAAGAAGTATATTATTTCCCTCAAGTTGATTAAATATGCCTTTAGATAATCTTATACGATTATAGGGATAAAATTCTTCTTCTCCAATTAAACACACCTCTGAATCAAAATCTATTTCTCTAATTGCTTTGATTGCTGTAATTCCTGCTATCCCATCACCTATAATCACTATTCTTTTGGTCATTTTTATCACCATACTTTCCAATAATACTAATCTCTTATTATATTATTACTCCTTTTCTACGCATTATTCTTATAATTGATTATTAGACTAGTATTAAGACAATACTTTTAAAACTCCCAATGTAAAATATTCGCTGTAAGCGACATATGTAATAGTATCCTGGAAGTTTACATCAAGACCTTTATAACTTCTCAATGTAGTAGTGTAAGAAACTACAGGAACAATTTCTTGTTATTGTTGCGATGCTTTAATCAAACAACAGATGGGTGATACCTACTATAAAAAAACAATTCGCCTTAAAAATAAAGCGAATTGTTTTTTATTTCTATTGTCCCATTATTACTCCTAGCCAGTAAAGTATAACTTAGCAATAAATATTATGGCTAATATATAAATTACAATTGAAACCTTTTTCTTTTTACTAGGGTCCTTAGTAAATAGATTGTTTATAAAGTTTAACACTGCATAGGAAAGTATTCCCATTGTTAAACCGTCTCCAATACTGTAAGTAAGTGGCATCATTGCGATTGTTAAGAAAGCAGGCACCCCTTCTGTGAAGTCATTGAAGTCTATTTTAGTTACACCTTCCATCATGAAAAACCCTACTACTATTAAAGCCGGTGCAGTTGCACACATTGGTATTGAAATAAATAGTGGTGAAAAGAACATTGCTATTAAGAATAATATTCCTGTTACAACAGAAGCAAGTCCAGTTCTAGCACCTTCTGCAACTCCCGCTGAACTTTCTACATAAGTAGTTACAGTTGACGTACCAAGAACAGCTCCTATAGTAGTACCAACAGCATCTACAAGTAGTGCCTTTCCAGCATTTCTTACTCTACCTTCTTTATCAACCATTCCAACCTTTGAAGCAACTCCTACTAAGGTTCCTACAGTATCAAAGAAGTCAACAAATAAAAATGTTAACATTATTGTTACAAATTGCATAATCTTAGCTGGATCTTTTAAGTATGAGAAATCTAATTGAAAGGCAATTGGTGACATTGATTCATATTTTATTAGTCCTTTTGGTGTAGATATTCCATAAGTAGCTGCCGATTCTGGTGATATCATTGCAAATATCCAAGCTACTACTGCACTTGCAAGTATTCCCCATAATATAGCTCCTCTAACCTTTTTCTTTGATAATACTACTATTATAATTACCCCTAGTACCGTTATTAGTACTGCTGGAGATCTAAAGGTTCCCATAGCCACTTTTGTTGCTTCATTAGAAACTACAATTCCTGCATCTACAAAACCAATAAATGCAATGAAAAGTCCTATACCTGCGGTAACTGCCAATTTTAAGGTTGTTGGTATAGCAGTAACTACAGCTTCTCGCACATTAGATAATGATAATACAATGAAAATAATACCTTCTATAAATACAGCTGCTAATGCTACTTGCCACGGAACTTTCATTCCAATTACTACACTAAAAGCAAAGAATGCATTAAGTCCCATTCCCGATGCTAACGCAAACGGAAGATTTGCATATAAACCCATAGCTATTGTAGTTAGTCCTGCTGTTAAACAAGTCACTGTTACTACAGCCCCAACATTCATTCCAGTTTCTCCTAAAATGTTTGCATTAACTGCAATAATATATGCCATGGTTAAAAATGTGGTTATTCCGCCAATAACCTCCTTTCTTACGTCACTTCCAAGCTCTTGTAACTTAAAACGCTCCATTTTTGTTCCCCCTTCACATATTTTTTATAATTAAGCCCTATGAATTATTCACAGAGCAAAATTTAAAACATTGTTTTAGTTATCATGTTTTGAGTTATTACAATCACATCGATGTTTCTTAACCTTCCCTACTGCATTTAATATATTCTCATAACCTGTACAACGGCAAAGATTACCAGAAAGTTTTTTTCTAATCTCATCAGAAGTGTATTCCTTATTGTCATCGAGAACAGGAACAGATGCCATAATAGCTCCACAAGTACAGAAACCGCACTGAACAGCTCCTTCTTCAATAAATGCCTCTTGGATGTCTGATATATTCCCCTCATCATCCATAAGCCCCTCAGTTGTAAGAATTTCTTTACCCTCTGCCCAAATTGCAAGATAAATACAAGAATCAAAAGCTTCACCATTAATAAGAACAGTACAAGCTCCACACTCTCCAACCTCACAACCTTTTTTAACACTTGTAAGGTGAAGATGATTTCTTAAAACATCTGTAAGTGACTCTCTGTCATCTATCATAATTTGTTTAGCCTCACCATTTACCCTGCAGCTTAAAATCTTATTAGCCATTAATTACACCTCCACATCTTTTTATTGCTTCCGTCAAAGCTCGTTTACTTAACTCATAAACAAGTTGAAGGCGAAAGTCCTTAGATGCACGCCAGGAAGAACGAGGACTCACTTCTGTTATTGCCGTTTCACCAAATATATTAAGCATTTCCTCAGAAATTTCAAGTCCCTTTATAGCTTTTTCAGCTTTTGGGCATCTCATAGGTATGGGACCTGCAACACCAAAGGCAAGACGCACATCTTCTATTCTATCTTTCTGTGCATTGAGTTTACAAACTACACTACATCCAAGGGTTGCAATATCCATTGCATTTCGCATAGCATATTTAATATAATCACCTTTAAAGTTTTCATAATTGTCTTTTGTAATATATATAGCTGTAAGTATTTCGCCATTTTTTAGACTAACCTTTCCTGGTCCTATATAGTACTCAGAGATAGGGATAAATCTCTCTCCATCCGGTCCTTCAATTTGAAGTTTAGCATTTAATGCAAATAACGTGGATGCACTATCAGCACTAGTAACTCCATTTGAAATGTTCCCCCCAATTGTGCCAATGTTCCTTAATTGTGGACCTCCTATTTCATCTACAGCTTCCCCTAACACTGGAATATATTTTTGGATAATTTCATTATTTGTTATATGTGCAAAACTTGTTAGAGCACCTATTTTTATACTACCATCTTCTTGAAGCGTAATTCCTCTTAGTTCATCCAATCCATTAATACTTACAAGACTACACCCAGCAAGCTTTCCATGACGAATACTAATAAGCACATCACTTCCACCTGCAATAATTATGGCTTTAGAATCCTCTACAAGATGTTTTATGGCATGTTTAACCGAAGTTGCTTCATATAATTTTTCAATATCAAACATTGTTATTTCACCTCCACCTTTATATCAGTTTTTTCTCTTTGAATTTTTCTACAAGTCTTTGTGGTGTTAACGGAGCAACATTAAACTGTACCCCTGTAGCACAAAGCACAGCATTTCTAATTGCAGGTGCAACGGGAATAGTAGGTGGTTCTCCAAGTGCTTTATTACCAAAAGGACCTGATACATCGTAAGTTTCTACAAACTGAGCTTCTAAATGTGGCGTATCCATAGTAGTTGGAAGTTTATAATCTAATAAATTATCATTTAGCATTCTACCGGTCTTTTCATCAAATAAAAGTTGCTCAGTTAAACCATAACCTAAACTCATGCTCATGCCCCCTTGTACCTGTCCTACAGCCATCATAGGATTAAGCACTTTGCCACAATCATGAACGTTAATAACCTTATTAACTTTAATTTTACCTAGCGGAATATCCACTTCCACATCTGCAAAACATACTCCAAAGGAGAATGTATTTGATTTGCATTGATTTGTTACCTCTGCTGTTATATGAACTGACCTTTCTGTATTATAAAGTGCATGCATGGCAACCTCTTTAACTGAAGCTAAAATTTCACCAGTTTCCTTAATAATAATATTATTCTCCTTAAGTTCAAGATTACCTAAAGGAAGTTTTAGCATGAAATGCGCATGCTCCACTATTTTTTCTTTCATCTCCATAGCAGCCTTTTTCGCTGCCATACCTGATACATATGATTGCCTGGACGCATATGCTCCAGTGTCAAATGGTGTAACATCAGTATCTTGGGTGGATATAATGTTTACGTTTTCAACTGGAATATCTATAATCTCTGCTACCATTTGTGTAAATACAGTATCTGCCCCTTGTCCTATCTCTGTGGCACCCATTTGAACTTGAACAGATCCATCTTGGTTAAGTATAATCCTACAACCTGCTGTTTCTAGTGAAATTGGATAAACACCTGTAGCATAACTAAATATGGCCATACCAACACCGCGTCTTATTGGTCCTGTTTGATTTTGATACTCCTTGCGTTTATTATCCCAATCAATATATTTCTTACCTTTTTCAATGCACTCATCAAGACCATTACTATTACATTTAATCTGATTATCCACAAATCCTATCTTCATATGATTGAGTTTTCTTACTTCGATAGGATCAATCTTTAGTGTTCTTGCCATATCATCAATATGGGATTCAAGAGCAAAAGTAATTTGTGGTATACCATAGCCCCGCATAGCACCTGATGGTGGCATATTTGTAAATACAGAATACATATCACCTTTAGTTGCAACTTCATCTTGATAAATTTGTTTAAATGCATGTCCTGATTTACTTGTTACACTATGTCCATGAGATGCATAAGCGCCCTTGTTGCCATACATCTCTATGGACCTTGCTACAAATCGTCCATTTGGTCTCACATAACTTTTAATTTTAATTTTCATAGCAGTACGAAGACGAGTATTAACGAAATCCTCTTCTCTGGAAATATCAAGTTTAACACATCTTCCTCCGACAACTTGGCTTAAATATGCATTAAGTGGTTCATAAAGCACCTCTTGTTTATTCCCAAATCCTCCACCTATATATGGTTTAATAACTCTTATTTTACCCCAATCAATACCAAGAGCTTGCCCAACTACACGGCGTACAATGTGAGGTATTTGCGTTGATGACACTACAACTATTCTTTTACCTTCTGCATAAGCATAAGAAATCGGATTTTCAATATGGCAATGTTTAACTGCTGGAGTTTCATAGTCTCCTTCAAAAACCATAAGACCTTCTTCCTTTATAGCCTCAGCATAATTGCCAATTTCATAACTAGTATGTGCAAGAATATTATCAGGATACTCCTCATGAATTGCTTTTTCTTTTGATGCTAAAGCAGCCTCAATAGTCATTAAAATTTCATATTTCTCATATTCAACTTTTATAAGATTAATTGCTCTTGTTGCAATTACATTGTCTTTCGCAATTACAGCTGCTATATCATCACCATAATATCTAACTCTTTTATTAAGTAACTTCCTGTCCGCAATGTCCTGATGATCCGGGTCCAATGAATATGGATGCCCTGCTGTAGGAAATGTAATGTCAGGAACATCAAAACAAGTTACAATTTTTATTACTCCTTCAAGTTTCATAGCCTCTGTAATATCAATACTTTTAACAATACCATTGGCAATAGTACTGTGCATAACCTTAGCAACAAGCGTGTTACTTAATGCAAAATCATCAGTAAACTGTGCACGTCCTGTTACCTTATCAAAAGCATCAACTCTTTTAATACTTTTCCCAATACTCATTTTCTGCCCCCTTGTATAATCTTCTAATAATAATTAACAATCATTTTAAAATAATTATAAATTGGTATGCTGAAATTTTATAACATCAAATAGCCCCTGATCGGTAATTTTCAGTTCCGGTATAACCGGTAATGCCATAAAGGCTAAGGTCATAAACGCATTTACACTTTTACTTATTCCTAATTCCTCCATAGCGATTTTGTTAAGACTTTCATGGCCTTTAGATACAGTTTCTAAATCTTCACTAGACATAATACCCCCAATATCTAAAGGTAAATATCCCTTAACTTCACCATCTTTAACAATGACTAGACCTCCGCCAATATCTATTATCTTTTGAACAGCTATTTCAATGTTAGCTGGATTATCCCCTATAACAATTAAGTTGTGTGAATCATGTGCTATTGTAGAGGCAATTGCACCATTCTTTAGACCATACCCCTCAATTAAACCTTTACCAATATTCCCAGTACCTTTATGTCTCTCAAATACATAAATAGGCAAAATATCCTCCGATTTATTATAAATATAATATCCATTGTTATCTACATTTACCTGTCTCGTTACATTTTCTGTGAAAAGGCTATGATCCATAATTTTAATTACCTTTGCACAGCTAGATGATAACTTTATTTTTAAATCCTCTTGTGTAAAGTTTTTTATATTAACACTGTTAGTTACCATTTCCAATAGTTTTTTATCTTCCTTTATAGAGGTATACCAATCATCCTTTATTTGTTTGCCTTTTTTAAAGGTTTTTAAAACATTAAAATCAGTTAAATTATTAACTATTATAAAATCTGCTATATAGCCAGGAGCAATAGCACCAAGCTTTTTAAGTCCATAGCATTCTGCTGAATTTAGTGTTGCCATTCTAATTGCAGTTATGGGGCTCACACCCCCTCTTATAGCAAGTCTAATATTATTGTCTATGTGTCCTTCTTGCAGAATATCCTTAGGATGCCTATCATCTGTGCAGAAGGTAAATCTACGCTCATTAAAGGGATTAACAGAACTAACTAAATCTAGTAAATTCTTTGCCGCTGAGCCTTCTCTTATCGCAACATATATTCCATTTCTAAGTCTATCTAATACTTCTTTATGATTACTACATTCATGATCTGTTTTAACACCTGCTAAAGAGTAGGCATTAAGTTCCTTTTCTTTAATAATAGGTCCATGACCATCCACTACCTTATGATAATTGTCGGTGAGTTCAAGTTTTTTCATTATGCCTTCATCTGTAAAAACAACCCCTTGATAATTCATAAGTTCTCCAAGGCCTAGAACTCTTTCGTGCTTCATAAGTTCTTCTAAATCATCTGCTTCTAATATGGCACCTGATGTTTCAAAGGCTGTAGCCGGAACACAAGATGGTAGCATAATATATACATCTAGTGGTAAATTCTCACTAGAATCAATCATATATTTAATTCCAACAAGACCTTTGACATTTGCTATTTCATGGCAATCAGATATAACTGTAGTGGTTCCCCTTGGCAATACTGCCCTTGCAAACTGGTATGGTGAACCCATAGATGACTCTATATGCACATGTGAATCAATTAAACCTGGAACTATATATTTTCCTTCACCATCAATTACTTCTGCAGCTTCGTAATCGCCAATACCAATAAATACGCCGTCACTAATAGCTAATTTACCATATATGATTTCCTGTGAGAAAACATTAATAACATTACAATTTTCAATGACTAAATCTGCTTTTTTTCTGCCTGTAGCCACCTCAATTAAGTTTTTAGTTTTGCTTACTTTCATATCATACCTTCTCCTCTATATACCTGTCATTTCTTAACATTACCATTATAAAAAATAAAAGTCAATGGAATTTTCAAAATATTTTTTTAATTCAAAATACTTTTGCAAAATTAATAATTTTACTTATATTCTATTACCTTACATGGAAATTTTATACTTATTTTCGCTAAAAATTTTTGCAAACTAAAACCATTTTTGTAAATTGTGTTGATTTTAAAAATAAATATTGATATACTAAATCTATAAATCATTTATGGAATTCTTTAACTTTAATTTCAGTTTATAAATGGGGAGGTTTGTATGAACAATGACTCTAACTTAGATTTTTTAAAAAGATTGGCAAAAGGTATTTCAACTCAATTTGGGCGAAATTGCGAAGTAGTCATTCATGATCTATCTTCTGGCAATATAGATTATCCAATTATATTTATTGAAAATGGCGATGTTACACATAGAACAACAAGCACTAGCGCCTCACGCGTGGTTTTAAATGCTCTAAAACATGTTTCTGATTTATCTAATTCACTTGAAGATAAATTAGATTATCTTACTACTACCCATGATGGTAAAATTTTAAAATCAAGTACTATATATATACGAGATAATGACAATAAGCCCATAGGAATCTTTTCTATAAATTATGATATTACAGAATTAACTATAGCTAAAAACTGCTTAGATTCTTTAACTACCACAAGAGGAAATATTGAAGATGTAGATAAAATCCCTCAAAATGTAAATCAACTTCTAGATGATTTGTTAGAGGAATCCGTAAAAAGAATTGGTAAACCAGTAGCACTTATGAGCAAAGAACAAAAGATAGAAGCTGTTCAATTTCTTAATGATGCCGGAGCCTTCTTAATTACAAAGGCCGGGGATAAAACGGCAAATTTTCTGGGAATTTCAAAATACTCCATATACAATTATATAGATATTAAAAACAAACCTTAATGTCAACAATTTAAGAATTTCTCTACTTGTCATACAAATATAATATGGTTTTAATTAGCCCACTATGGTGGATTTTTAATAAGGCGGTGTAATATTATGAATGAGTTTATGAAAATTGCAGTAAATGAAGCATTAAAGGGAATGAATTGTAATGCTGGCGGTCCGTTTGGAGCCGTCATTGTGAGAAATGGTGAGATTATTTGTAGCGCTCATAACGAAGTTGTTGAAACTAATGACCCTACTGCCCATGCTGAGGTTTCTGCAATAAGAAAAGCTTCTAGCCTACTTGGTAGGTTTGATTTATCAGATTGCGAAATATACTCTTCCTGTGAACCTTGTCCTATGTGTTTTGCTGCAATTCATTGGGCAAAGATAAAAAAACTTTACTATGGTTCAACTAGAAATGATGCTGCAAATATTGATTTTGACGACCAATATATATATGACGTTATCAATGGCACTGCAACAGAGCTCCAAGTTGAAGTGCTACAAATTGACAGAGAAGATAGCCTTGAACCGTTTAAGCAATGGAAAGGTAAAATGGATAGAGTTCAATATTAGATATCCTCAAAAGCTATAATATACTCTAGGATAAAAATAATGTTATAAAAAACCTGTACGCATAATTTGTACAGGTTTTTTATATATGAAAGTAATTATATAGATCTTATTTTAATACCGCCTCATTAACACAAGTATCAGGTTTTTCACCATTTAA
This sequence comes from Clostridium sp. CS001, assembly GCF_020443565.1. Taxonomy (GTDB): domain Bacteria; phylum Bacillota; class Clostridia; order Clostridiales; family Clostridiaceae; genus Clostridium_AD. Next base: position 75,313 of record NZ_JAIZZN010000010.1, on the reverse strand, counting down.
AACTTTAATAATATTCCTAGCTGCAATAAGCCCCATATTTGTTCTTGTTTCTAGTGTAGCTGATGCAATATGTGGAACCAAAACAACATTGTACATGTCTAAAAGTTCTGGTTCAATATCTGGTTCACGTTCATATACATCAAGTCCCGCTCCCCATATCTTTCCTTGTTTAAGAGCTTTGATTAATGCTTTTTCATCTACTACTGGCCCCCTAGATGTATTAACAATAACTGCAGTTTTTTTCATCATAGAAAATTCTTTCTCACCAATGTAATGAGTAGTAGAAGGCAAAAGTGGTACATGCAATGAAACAAAGTCCGATTCCCTTAATAGTGTTTCTTTGTCCACATAAATAGCACCTAATTCTTCTTCTAGCTTAAAGTTTTGTCTTAGTCCTGTGTAAAGTATTTTCATATCAAAAGCTCTAGCTTTTTTTGCAAAGTTAGAACCAATTCTACCAGCTCCTACAATGCCCAAAGTCTTACCTGTAATGTCACGTCCAAGAAACATCATAGGATCCCAAGCCTGAAAAGCACCGTTTCTAGTGAATTTATCTGCTGGTATTATCCTTCTAGCAACTGTCATAAGCAGTGTCCATGCAAGATCTGCAGTAGCATCATCTAATACTCCAGGAGTATTTGTAACTATTATATTATTTTCAGTAGCTGCGACTATATCAATATTATTATAACCTACCCCATAGTTAGCAAATATCTTGCATTTAGCTCCAGCTGCTTCAAACACTTCTTTATCAACTCTATCTGTTATAACACATAAAACTGCATCCTTTCCTTTCACATTTTGTATCAACTCTTCTCTTGTTAAGACTCTGTCTTGTGGATTAATCTCTACATTAAAATGCTCTTGTAAAAGTTTTATGGCTTCCTCAGGAATTCTTCTTGTTATGTAGACCTTTTTTTTATCCATATATTTCACACTCCGTTTCATCTACTCTCGCGAATATAATCTCATTTCTAAGTTTTCCTACCTCTTTTATAATGTTCATTTTTCTAAAACAATAAGTAATTTTTCTTGCTTTATATACGGTGATCTTCAATATTTTTGCTAATTCTTTATTTGTAAAGTTTTGTGGTAGCTCTTTAGGGATAAATATTAAAAAATCCTTATTTTCTTTAAATGTAACTTTTTCAACTACATCTACAAGCTTTCTATCTTTAATACTAATCCCTTTTCTTCTCCAGCTTCCTTTCCCATCTTTGCACCGTATCTCTTCTTCTTTGGTCATCAGGATTTCTAGTGTAAAGTTTTCTTCTGCTATCAAGTCAGGTATCCTAACTAACTCATCAAATAAATCTATAAGCTTACCTTTTTTAGGAGACTTTCTTCTGCTAATTATCTCCTCTGAGATTTCCGTTGTAACTATATACTTTTCAACAGCTATTGGATGAACTAGCATAACCTTATTATACTTAACTAGTTGTCTTAGCTTGTTGCCAATAGCACTAAAGTTTTTTGTTTGTATTTCTATTAAGGAATCTTCTCTCACTAAATCAATTATATATTTGTCCACTTTTACTTCTAGCCTATCTCCTGGGACCGCATACCATTGCTTAATGGACGAATGCAAAGATCTTTCATTATTTATATTTATACCCATTTCCTCTAAAATAAAACCCTTATCTTTTGTTTCTTTCATATTTTCTCCTTATGTTTTAATAAGTATTTGAAACTTTCCTTTGAAAACTTTTATACCTAGTTCCTTGGAACACAAGCTTTCCAGAATCTCCTTCTGCTAATAACCCGTATTCATCACCCCTTGTTTGTAGCTCCATTCTATCTCCGCTCTCTACCTCAAAGGTTACATAATAGGATGTACTACTAGTATGATGGTGCTGACCATTATTCATATTACTGCTGTTAGACACATTTACTCTCTTTGATACTATTTTAGCATCTACTGATAAAACTGGTTGCCTATTGTTATTAGACCATTCACCAATACCTTTAATTACGGTAAATATAATTATGCCAAATACCAGAAAAAACATAATGGGAAATAAATATTGTATAATATTAAACATAAACATGCCTTCCCCTCCCGCACTTTATTATCATGCATACAATAAGGTTTAAGATATATTTTAAATGGTAACTCTAAAATACACCTCATCATATATTATATAATAATCATACCAAAGATGTTATAATAAAGAAATTAAAAATTATAAAATAATATATTGTTATAAGGTGATGAGTTATATGAAAATTGCAATCCTTTCTGACACACATGTAAAAAAACATAGCGATAAACTTTTTAAACTAATAGATAACTTATCAAAGGAAGCTGACATGATAATTCATGCTGGCGATTATGTGTCCTCTACTGTGGTATCAAAATTAAAGGAACATAGAAACTTTGTTGGTGTATGGGGAAATAATGATAAAGGGTCCATCAGAGACTTGTTAAAAGAAAAGATGATTGTGCCTGTAGAAGGATATAAAATTGGTTTGTATCACGGTCACGGTGATTCAAAAAATACATTACAAAGAGCTTACGATGAATTTAGTGGCGACAAAGTAGATATAATTGTCTTCGGACACAGTCACCAACCACTTATTCTAACTAAAAACAAAGTACTCATGATAAATCCTGGTTCACCTTCTTATAAAAGAAAGGAGCCATGGTATTCGTATATTATTTTAGAAATATACGATAAGAAAATAAGCGTTCAATTAAAATTTTTTAATTAAGGTGTATAAAAACAAATATGAAAATAAAAAAGCCTACCACTACTGGTAAGCTTTTTTATGTTTTGTACTAATCTTCTTCTATTTCAGCAACTTCATATCCTATATCTTCAATAGCTAGTGTAATATCACTATCACTTACTTCATCATCAAAATCTGCTATTGCAAATTTTTCCTCTAAGTCAACTTTTACTTTAAGAGCGCCAATATCTAATAGTGCTTCCTTTACGTGACTTACACAATGTCCGCAACTCATACCATCAATATATATTTTTTTAATCATTTCAACTTCCCCTTTCAATTGTTAATCTATACTATTATATATTTAATTTTAAATTATATAATCAATAAGTCAACTTAATTTTATATTACTTGTTTAAATTACTTTTGTCTACATGTATTTAATACTACAATTACTTTGGAATCTTGTAATTACTGTCAAAATTGTAGAATTAAATTATTGATAACAAAAATATGTAGAAATCCCATAGCTACTATACTACTAAAGTATTATATCCTAAAGTCTAAAATAAATTCCCTTTTACTTCAACTTTAATTTTAATAATCTCTTCATTAATGCTAATGTAGAATCATCTAATTCTTTTAATACAAGTTGCAATTTTGTTACCTCATTTACTTGATACTGAATACTTGCTGCCATACTTTCTGTAGCATTATTATTTTCTTTTGAAGTACTTACTAAATTTTCAATTTGATTATTTATGGTAGATGCATTTGCAGACATTTCTTCAGTAACCGCCGATACCTCTTCTACATTCTGTGAAACGTTACTAATGGAGGTAACTATTTTTTCAAATTTATTAGCTGCTACCTCAACATACCTATACACATCTTTAACCCGATGTGCCACCCCTTCCATTGATCCACCTGCAGCTGCTATTCCTCTTTGAACTTCTTTTATAAGTTCAGATATTTCTTCAGTAGATCTGGATGATTCCTCTGCTAACTTTCTTACTTCATCTGCAACTACTGCAAATCCTCTTCCTTGTTCGCCTGCTCTGGCCGCCTCAATGGAAGCATTTAGTGCTAATAAGTTTGTTTGCTGAGATATGGCTGTAATAGCATCTACTATCCCATTTATCGCTACTGACTTTTCATCTAGGTCCTTAACTAACCGTGAAGTATTTCCAACCTCATCTACTATTTCTTTGGACTTAATTTCAAGTTCCCTCATAGTTTTATTTCCTTCATTTGCATTATCCTTAGCATCAATTGCTTGCTGCGTAACCATTTGTGAATTAGCTGCAATTTGAACTACTGATTCATTAATGTAATGAATACTACTAGCAGAGCTATTTAATTCTTCTGTCTGCCCATCTATTCTTGAAGCAATATTTCCTGTTATTATATTCATTTCTGTAAAACCTTCTACATTCCTTTGGAATGCATCTGTAAATTTCTCTTCAACCTCATAGATTTTATTAGAAGTCGTGCTAATATGAACTAAAAGTTCTTGGAAAGTATCTAGCATCTTATTGGTGCTTTCCGCTAACTCGCCAATTTCATCATTACTATCTATTTCGATCCGTTTTGTTAAGTCACCTTCCAAATTAGACATTTCCTTCATCTTTTCTGCTAATACATTTATTGATTTAGTCTGCCTTTTGGTAATTCTATCAACTATTATCTTTATAATTGAAAGAATAATAATTGAAAATATAATTACTCCTAGCAAAATCATTAATTGAGCTTGTAATATAGTATCTAATTTAATCTTTAAAATTACTAATGTATTCATTCCCTTTTGTGTTTTTATAGGTATATATGTATTCATTGAGGATTTTCTATCAATTACATCTTTCTCCGCATCCGAGGTAGTTGCTTTACCCGTTTTTAGGGTCTCTTCAATTAATTCCTTATTAGAAGCATCTTCAAAAACATCCCCAAACTTAGCTGGATTTCCTTCAGATTTATCTATAATGTATGTCCACTTATTATCTTCACTTAAAGTAACAATAGATATTTCTTGTATAAAGCTTTTCCCTTTATCACCTAAAAAGGTTATGCCATCATTTATTTCTTTATAAATTTCGTTTTCTTCTTTTTCACTTAAAAATTTATCATAATCTACCTTTTCAAGACGATTAGTAATTACCGTTGTTACTGCTGGACCTATTGCTACAACTACTTTGCTAATAACAGATTGGAGTAATAGATATGTAGCAATAACTATTATTAAAAGTATAGAACCTATTAATAACATTACGCTTTTGCTCAATTTACCACTTATTGATGTTTTCTTCTTCTTTTTCTTATGAATGTCTTGAATCATGTTAGTTGCCCCCTCTTATGAAATTAAACTTGTACACTAAATTATATACCATTTAATATAAAAATCTAATGAAAATATTGTTAACATTACTAACATAATCTAATGATTATTTTTTTATAGATAAATGTCAAAATAATAAAACAGCTAATTTTTAGCTGTTTTTCTCATTCCAGTAATGATAAATAACATTAGTCCTAGCAGAGTAAGAATATCCCCTATGCTTATAGCGAAATTCCTTAAGAAAGTTAGGGGAATGATATCTCCTAAGAACCAAACCCTAGTATTTTCACTTATTAATGTATAAAGACCTTCTTTGCTCATATTTAAACTAAGCCCAGCAGCAGTTGCCGCTTTAGCACTCACTGGCATTGCTCCTCCATTTAAAAAGATTGGAATAGCATTTAGCAAAAACCCTAATCCCATAAGTACTATATACTTATTTTTTCTATTAAAGTAAACAAACACTGCCAATAAAATATACATGAAAAAATCTAATATGTATGTAAAGATACCTATACTAAAAAGACCCTTTCTTATGCCTATAATAATAAAAAATTCTATGAAAAAGGATATAAAAACAAAATTCACTCCTTTTACATCTACATTTTCTAAATTCTTTATGTTTCCTTTTAATATGTATCCTATAATCACTGCAAATATTAATCCTTCAATAAACATTTTATTCCCCACTTACTTTTCTGTTTTTTTTAGCACTTTTAAATATGCTTCAACTACCTTTGGATGAAACTGACTTCCAGAATTATTCTTAACCTCTTCTATAATTTCATCGTTATGTAAGGCTTTTCTGTAAGGCCTGTCTGTAGACATAGCATCAATAGAGTCTGCAAGTTGGACAATAAAAACATCAAGGTTTAACTTCTCTGCTTTTTTACCATCTGGATAGCCTTTTCCATCATATCTCTCATGGTGGTTGCGTACAATAGGCAATATACTTTCTAAACTTTTAATATCCTTTAAAATATTGTATCCAATTTGAGGGTGAGTCTTTATCGTATCAAATTCTTCCTTTGTTAGATCACCAGGCTTGTTTAAGATGTTGTCATCTATTCCTATCTTCCCAACATCATGGAGTAGCGCAGCCATATTTAATTGTTCGATCTTCCAATCATTATACTTTAACTGTTTTGCTATATTTGTGGAGATTTCAGCCACTCTTTTGGAATGTCCTTCTGTATATTTGTCTCTTGCCTCCATGGCAAGCATAAGTGCATCTACTGTTTCAATGTATTGAGATTTTGATTTTATATATAATGAGAAAGTATACCTAGTTAATACTATAGGGCATAGTATTATTATTACACCCCCATAACCAAACTTATAAAATGCATAAGCTAATATAATTCCAAATGGAGCAATTACTAAAATGTTTAAAATTATAAGCCTTATATTACCAATCAATACATAAATAACGTTTTTATTAGTCATTAAGGCTGATAAGATTGAAATTACTACAGTATTTACAATAAAAAATATCAAACAAAATAAAATTATTTGAACCACATTGCTTGAAAGATTATCAATTGAAAAAGTACCTCCATTTAGCAAGTAGATATAGTTACCACATAAAACAGCCAAAATTAAAATACAATAATTAAAAAGGGTACCATACATTGGCGTATTTAAGATATGTTGATATCCATTCTTAACCTTCAATACCCTAGCCGAAAACCCCAAAATAATTATAAATAAAGTCATATATGGTCCAAACAACAAATAGCAAGCCAATTGGGTTGCAAAACTAGTACTAAAAGACATATCTCTAAAGATTACTGTACAGCTTTCAGTTAATGCTGTTAACATAATAAAAAAAACTATATTACCATAGTTATCAATATTAACTTGTAATGGAGTTTGAATAATAAAGAATGATAAGGCTATAAATGTTACACTATATATACTTATAAGAAAAAGATTTAGCTTTAGTGGTAGTTTTTTCATTTGTATCCCCCTATATATTTTAAAGGCCGATCAACCTTTATATTACCAAACCCAAGTAACTGTTGAACCACCAGCTATAGCAAGTGCTAATATAACTAATAATATTGTAGTTAATTTTTTCATTTTCAAACCCCCTTTCAATCTAAATTAATAAGCTTTCACCATAGCATATCATAATGTAGCTACATTAAGATGCATATTAAAAATAATAATTTTGTAACAAATTTAAAATAATAAGGTATCGGCCTTTAAATCAAGTTCATGAACCACTAAGTGGCTCTTAACAACTATAAAAGTTGTTAAAAAGGTCTTAAAAGATTGTTTTTTGTACTAATTATTCCATTTACTTTATTTATTATCTCTTGAAAATATCAAAATTTATAATACATCCGATCTTTTTAGGATACTAAATAAATCATATCATAACTAGCATTAGTATACAAGTTTTACATATTATTATTGTAATATTTTTATTCTTTTAATATCAACATTTTGTCATGGTAAAACAAACTTAATTTCTTTTACCATGAAATAATTTTTGATGTAACCTCATCTTTATTTAAACCTTTTCATAGTAGTTTTCTGTGTACTCGCAATAATAAAAACTTTCTTAATATTTAGTGGATTTTTTGCATAAATAATATTATACTGTATATGATGCATTATGCTTCATATTTGCAATGACCTGTGAATAACATGAATAATTTACATCATTAATCTGATAGTTTGGTATATTATTGTCATTTATGTATTATATATGTGTAAGTTCTACTTATTCTATATATTTTACTCATTACTTTAATGCTATAATCTTATATCATGAAAGTTAAATTTTTCACAATGTTTTTTTTACAATTCATATGTAACTTTTAATGTGGTATATTGCTTAATATTATAGATCCACAATAGAATTTTAAAATTTTATAGTTGTTCCTATCTATAATATAATATATTTATGTATCTTAAAGGAGGTATATTTTAGTGTGTTCTAATTGTTTAAACCAAGAAAGTTTTAGGATTTTAGAAGAGTTTATTAATGACCTTCCAAGTAAAGACGGTGCCCTTATTGAAGTACTTCATAAAGCGCAAGGTCTATTTGGATACTTACCTCAAGAAGTACAAGCCTTTGTAGCAGAAAAATTAAATGTTCCTGTTTCCAAAGTTTATGGTGTTGTAACTTTCTATTCCTACTTCACTATTAAACCAAGAGGGGAATATGTAGTAAATGTCTGTATGGGAACTGCTTGTTTTGTTAGAGGTTCTGGTGATGTACTTAACGAATTTGAGAAGAAGTTAAACATCAAAACTGGAGAAACTACTAGCGATGGTAAATTTACAGTAGGTTCATTAAGATGTGTAGGTGCCTGTGGTCTTGCACCTGTAGTAACCATTAACGATAAAGTTTATGGTCATGTTACAGTGGACCAAGTAGATAGAATACTAGCTGAGTATGAAAAGTAGAGGAGGGAAATACATTGAATAACATTAATTCTTTTGATGAACTTAAAAACATTCAAAATAGATATAATTCATTGCTAGAACTGAGAAAGATAAACGAAGACCTTGAATTATCTTCAGAAGGCAGTAGATGTACAAGGTATTTATCAATTTGTGGCGGTACAGGCTGTAAGTCAGCTCAAGGTGATGAAATATTAGCAAATCTTCAAAAAGAAATTACTGCCTGTGGACTAGCTGATGAAGTAACTGCTGCTATAACTGGTTGCTTTGGATTTTGTGAAAAAGGTCCAATCGTTAAGGTTTCTCCTGATAACGTTTTCTACGTTAATGTTAAGCCAAGCGATGCAGAAGAAATAGTTAGAGAACACTTATTAAAAGGAATAACGGTGGATAGACTTTTATTTCAGGAACCAACTATAAAAACAAAAATAAAGAAACAGGAAGATATGCCTTTTTATAAGAAGCAAGTGAGAATTGCACTTAGAAACTGTGGACTTATCAATCCTGAAGATATAAAAGAATACATTGCTGAAGATGGCTATATAGCCCTGGGCAAGGTAATCACAGAAATGACTCAAGATGATATTATAAAATTAATAATTGATTCAGGTTTAAGAGGCAGAGGTGGCGGTGGCTTCCCAACAGGTAAGAAGTGGGCTTTCGCTAAAATGTATGATGCTGATCAAAAATATATAATCTGTAATGCTGATGAAGGAGACCCAGGTGCTTTCATGGATCGTTCTATTCTTGAAGGTGACCCTCATAGTGTTCTTGAAGCCATGGCTATAGCAGGTTATAGCATTGGAGCTTCAATCGGTTGTATTTATATTAGAGCAGAATATCCTCTTGCAATTAGCAGATTAAGAATTGCTATAGAACAAGCTCGCGAGTGTGGACTTCTTGGGAAAAATATTTTAGGAACTGATTTTAGCTTTGATATAGAAATTAAATATGGTGCTGGTGCTTTCGTATGCGGAGAAGAAACTGCATTAATTCATTCTATTGAAGGTGAACGTGGAGAACCAACTAATAAACCACCATTCCCAGCACAAAGTGGATTATGGAATAAACCAACTTGTGTTAATAACGTTGAAACTCTTGCTAATATTCCAGCTATCATTAACAAAGGTGCTGCATGGTACAGTTCCATAGGTACAGCAACATCTAAGGGCACAAAAGTTTTTGCTCTTGCTGGTAAAATCAATAATGTTGGTCTTGTTGAAGTTCCAATGGGAACTACTCTAAGAGAAATTATATACGATATTGGTGGCGGAATTAAGAATGGCCGTGAATTTAAAGCTGTTCAAACAGGTGGACCATCAGGCGGATGTATTACAGCAGAATTCTTAGATACTCCAATTGATTATGAATCACTAAGTGCTATAGGATCTATGATGGGTTCTGGTGGTATGATTGTTATGGATGAAGATAACTGTATGATTGATATAGCTAAATTCTACTTGGAATTTACTGTTGAAGAGTCTTGTGGTAAATGTAGTCCTTGTAGAATAGGAAATAAACGTCTCCTTGAAATGCTTGAAAAGATTTCAAAAGGAAAAGGAACAAAAGAAGATCTTGATAAACTAAAATCACTTGCAAATACTATCAAAGATACTTCATTATGCGGTCTTGGACAAACTGCTCCAAATCCAATATTAAGCACTATGAAATACTTCCAAAGTGAATATGAAGCTCATGTATATGATAAGACTTGTCCTTCTGGAGTATGTAAGGACTTATTAAGATACAATATCACTGATAAATGTATAGGTTGTACAAAATGTGCAAGACAATGTCCTGTTAACTGTATTAGTGGAAAAGTTAAAACATTACATGTTATTGATCAAGCTGCATGTATTAAGTGTGGTGCATGTCAAACTGCATGTCCAGTTAATGCAATTATTAAAAAATAATATGACAATCAGTTGTAAAATATAAAATATGAGAAAGAGGTGCAAGCTGTGAGTTTAATTACCCTTACTATAAACGATAAAGAAATTCAAGTAGAACAAGGCACAACTATTCTACAAGCTGCTAGAATGTTAAATATAAATATCCCTACATTATGCCATTTAAATATGCATGATGGCAAAACTACAAACCATCCAGGTTCTTGCCGTGTATGTGTGGTTGAAGTTACAGGAAGGAGAAACTTAGCCCCTGCCTGCTGTACTCCTGCTACAGATGGAATGGATATAAAGACAACTTCTATTAGAGCTATTAAAGCACGTAGAACTGTTCTTGAATTAATTCTTTCTGATCACCCACAAGATTGCTTATTATGCGAAAAAAATACTATGTGTGAATTACAAAGATTAGCTGCAGAACTAGGTATTCGTGAAATTCACTATAAGGGTGCAATGTCAACTTACCCTATGGATAATTCAAGTAGTTCTATTGTTAGAAACTTAGATAAATGTATATTGTGCAGACGCTGCGAAACTGCATGTAATGAAGTTCAAACTGTTGGAGTTTTATCTGGTATAAACAGAGGCTTTGACACTGTTGTATCTCCTGCTTTTGGATTACCAATGGGAGACACTGCTTGTACTTTCTGTGGACAATGCGTTGCTGTATGCCCAACTGGTGCATTAACAGAAGTAAATAACTCATCAAAAGTTTGGAATGCTTTAGACCAAACAGAAAAGGTTGTTGTTGTTCAAACTGCTCCTGCAGTTAGAGCTGCTCTTGGTGAAGAATTTGGACTTCCACATGGCACTCCTGTTACTGGAAAAATGGTTTCTGCTTTAAGAGCTTTGGGGTTCCATAAAGTATTTGATACTGACTTTGCAGCTGACTTAACAATAATGGAAGAAGCCAGTGAATTTGCTCATAGATTACAACATGGTGGAAAGCTTCCAATGCTTACTAGTTGTTGTCCTGGTTGGGTTAAATTCTTTGAGCATCAGTTTAATGATTTATTAGACATTCCATCTACTTGTAAGTCACCACAACAAATGTGGGGTGCTGTTGCTAAAACATACCTTGCACAAAAAATGAATGTTACCGCTGAAAACATGATAGTTGTATCTGTAATGCCTTGTCTTGCAAAGAAGTATGAAGCTGCGCGGCCGGAAATGGCTACAGATGGAGTACCAGATGTTGACATAGTTATAAGTACAAGAGAACTTGCTAAAATGATAAAAGAAGCTGGAATTGATTTCAATTCATTACCAGAAGGAGAATTCGATAGCCCATTAGGCGAATCTACTGGTGCTGGGGTTATATTCGGTACATCTGGTGGAGTTATGGAAGCTGCACTTAGAACTGCTTATGAATGGCTTACAAATGAAACACTTGAAAATGTAGATTTTGAAGCAGTAAGAGGTATGGATGGCATAAAAGAAGCTTCTGTAAAAATTAACGATCTTGATGTTAAAGTTGCTATCGCTAGTGGACTTGGAAATGCTCGTAAATTATTAGAAGCGATTAGGTCTGGAGAAGCTAACTATCACTTAATTGAAATCATGGCTTGCCCTGGTGGATGTATTAATGGTGGCGGACAACCTTACTCAAATGATTATGAAGATATATTATCAAAGAGAATGTCTGTTTTATATAGTGAAGATAAAAACAAGATAATAAGAAAATCTCATGAGAATCCATCCATCATAAAAATATATGAAGAGTTCCTTGGAGAGCCGTATGGAGAAAAAGCTCACGAACTTCTTCACACACATTATGTAAAACGTAAATAGTATTAAAGAAAAGGTAGCAGTTTAACAAAAACTGCTACCTTTTTTATAAATAATTAATAGTAACGTACTTACCAAGTTTTTTCATATGTTTTACTAATTTGTCTACAAGTTTTAGCTTAATACTTAAATCTACAGGAAAGTTAGGATTTTGATGCGCTGGATTTATAGCCTTTCCTATCCATAAGTTAAAATGAGTACAATCTTCAATTAGCATCTTAACAAGTCTACTGGCTCCATCAAGGCCTTCTAAATCGCAGGAATACTCTTGTTGCAAAAATCCTGCCTCATAATTTGCTAGCTTCTCTAGCGCTTTGCTCAAAGTTAAAACTCCTTCAGTTACTAAATCTATTCCCTCCATAGTAGCTGTAGGTGGTACATCCTTATCATAAAAGGTTAGATCAACTTTAATAGGACGATTTAACTCTCTACTTGCAATATTAGAGGCCGTTCCGCCACAAATTATCTTTTTACCAGGACCTTTCATAAATTCTTTAATCATTGAGCTATCATTTCGCTCATCCTTAGGTGGCCCTGTAAACAGATCAATGAACTCTGGTTTTCTAGCTTTTATACATAGGGCTGTAGTATCATCCCCTGGCTTTCCCCCATATAAATCCCAACATACTTGAATTAGATCCTTTGCAATGTTTTTTGAACTTCGCCTACACTGTGTATTTCTAATTAAGTAATTTTGTACATTGTCCCAACTCCAACCTAAATTTAACATATTCCCAATTCCGGCATGAATGCATCCGTCGCTAACTATAGTTAGTACGTCACCTTCTTGTAGTGTGAATTGACTTTCCACTACTTTCTTATCATTAATTATACTTTCCTTTTTATCAATTTCAACACCTGTTTTATTCCTTATTAGAAAAAACGGCGGATTATCATATTCCGCAATATATGTCCTTCCGTCATTATAAACTTTTATAAGAGTAAAAGTGCAATAGGCAATATTCCTAACTTTGCAAACAGGAAGAGTATTTACTATGGTATCTACAGTTTCGTAAATATCTGCTCCCTCTTTAAGCATTGTACTTGCAATTTTAGCTGTTAATGATGCTAATATATTAGCTTTTACACCACTACCGAGGCCATCTGCAAGTACAATTATAGTACTATCTTCTAGCCTTATAACTTCTACCCTATCTCCGCAAAGTTCTTCATCTTTTTTTATCAAGTTATCATAAGCTACATCAATGAATAGTCCCATTTAATCACCATCTTCCCCCGCAACTATTTTCTTAAGCTTGGTTAAAATAATCTTTGTTTCTGCAGTGGTTTCACCTAGTAGACTTGCTATTTCTTGCGCAACTCTCATTTGTTTTTCAATAACTTCTTGAGCTGCATTTAAGGTATTTTCTTTAACCTTCATAAGTTCTTTTTTGTTTTTCTCTTCGCTGATAACATTAATCATACTTGCAAGCACCATGTTTTGCTTTGGTAGATACACTATATTAGCTATAAATACTACCCCATACTTTGGATAAGCAACCTTTTTGCCCGTTATACTTTGCCCAGTTTCTTTTACATTTCTAAAATCCTCATCATCAATAAGCATAGATATAGGCTTACCAATTATATTTTGATGTTGAATTTTAAACACAGCTTGAGCCGCTGGATTTATCTCTCTCACATTCATTTCCCCATCTAGCAAAATAATATTACTAGCAGTATGCTCAACTATTTCATTAGCAAGGCTTTCGGCCTTAGTTCTCATATAATGAAGACACATATTTGTCTCCGCCATACCTTCAAATACTGCTTGAGCCTTCATCCTGCAGGTATTATATCCACAAACTCCACAATTGAGTTCATCTTTGAGTTCATATTTTCCCATTTCTCTCATGATAGCTGTAAGTTCTTCTTCTGTAGCTAAAACTCTTTTTACTTGCCTTTCCGCAAATTCCCTAGAGAAATTTATATTTTGTGGTACCTCCATATCCTTTGGATCATTATAGTTTTTACGGCTCTTTATATAGTTTCTAACCTTTTTTAACTTGGTATAATAATTCTCACCATTCTTGATCATAACCGGTCCACCAATGCAACTTCCATCACATGCACTTGCTTCTATTAGCACTCCTTTTAAATCGCCACTTTTAATACTATTAAAGACTTCCATACATGCTTCCATTCCACTAACAGTAATAACTGAAAGCGGGCTTTTTTCTAATTTTTCACCCATAGCTTCAATAATACCTCCTCCAAGAGGAAATCCTTGTCCTCTGCTATAGGGATTTGTATCGAATTTTTCTTCTTTTAACTCATCTATTTCTATTCCAAGTTCAGACGTCCATAAGTTTATCTCATCAAAAGTTAATACTGCATCAATTATATTCTCCTTTGAATAACTTTGGAACTCAGATTTTTTTGCAAGGCATGGACCTATAAATACAACAAAGCTTTCTGTGCCAAACTTATCCTTTAATAACTTTCCATGGGCTATCATTGGCGATACTGTGGGAATTAAATATGGAATAATCTCTTTAAAATATTTCTCCACTAAATAATTAGCTGATGGACAAGATGTGGTTATATACACTTCTTGCTCATTTTCTTTAACATACTCATTATATAGATTAGATACTACCTCTGCTCCTACTGCCGTTTCCTCTACTATGTTAAATCCTAGTTTTTTTAATGCTGACACTACTTTTCCAGGCTGCATATCAAAAAAACCAGCAAAAGAGGGCGCTAAGCTTGCTATAACATTTTTACCTTTTTTTATAGCCTCTTTAACAGTATCTAAATCACTTTTAATTTCTCTAGCATTTTGTGGGCATATGGTAAGACAATGTCCACATTCTATACATCTTTCCTCATCTATAATAGCTTGTTCATTTTCAAATCTTATTGCCTTCACCGGGCATGAACGAAGACACTTATAACAATTTCTACAATCTGCTTTAGAAAAATTTATGTTATTCATTTGATATGCTCCTCATAATAGTTTCCTTAAAAAATTCATCTACATTACTTTCATTTAAGGAAAATAATTCCTTATCATCTACACTTACAGAAACTGCCTCCATACATCTCCCACTGCAAAAGGCGCCCTTAAGTTCTACTTTATCTGAAATGTCATTTTCTTTAATTAATCTTTGCAAACCTTCAATTACTTCCCTAGAACCTTTTAGATGACAGGCACTTCCTACACACACACTAATAATTATCATATTATCATCCTTTCATATTAGTTTCTTATATTTATTTTTCACTATATCTTAATTATGAAATTCTAAATTTCTTTATTTCATCATACCGTTTACATTAAAACTATCTATAATTCAATTTTACACTAACTTTGACAAAATTAATATAGCCTTTGACTTTTTTTTAACAATGATTTTAAAAAATATCCACAACTGAAGTAGCAATTTAACTTCAGTTGTGGATATTACCCTTATATTTGTGTATTCACATCAAAAGCACTAAGTACCCTATCTAATATACCATTTATATGCGCTATAGCTATTCCAAAATTCGTAATAGGCAACTCTTCCATATTAGCCTTCTTAATTCTCGCCATTAATTGTTGCCTGTTAAACATACATGCTCCACAATGAACTACAAGCTTAAAGCCACTTAAATCCTCTGGAAAACTACTTCCTGCACAAACTGTTATATCCAATTTTCCACCTATCTTTTCCTCAAGCCATATAGGAAGCTTTTCCCGTCCTATGTCTCCCTCTAAGGGATGATGTGTGCAAGCCTCTGCTATTAATACCTTGTCTCCTACCTTTAGAGTATCTATAGCTCTAGCCCCTTTAACCAAACTGTTTAAATCACCTTTGTATCTAGCCATAAGTATAGAGAAAGAAGTAAGCGGTACATCTTTTGGAACTATAGCGTTAACTTTTTTAAATACTTGTGAATCTGTAATTACTAAATCTGGCTTTTCCTTTAGTGAATCTAATACATCCTGAAGTTCACTGTCCTTTACAACGTAAGCCATGGCATCATTATCAAGAAGATCCCTAATTATCTGAACCTGGGGAAGTATTAACCTTCCCTTTGGTGCCTGCAAATCCTGTGGCGCAACAACTATTACTCTAGCTTTTGCTTTTACTATATCCCCCACAATTGTACTCTTTTCAAAATCCTCGGGAGCCATGTTCATAATTGCCTTCTTAAGCTCATCAATATTCACATTATCCTTTGCGCTAATTCTCACAAAAGGTATATCTATTATCTTTTGAATATCTTCCACTGCCACTTCGTTCTTGTCAATCTTATTTATAACACCGACTACAGGTATCTTTCTTTGCTTTAAATCTTCATACCATTCTTTCTCAAAAGATAAGTCTGTTGCCTCTCCATCTATAACCAAAAGAGCCAAATCCGTTTTATCCATAACTTCCTTAGTCTTCTTAATTCTAAGCTCACCAATGGCTCCCTGATCGTCAAGTCCCGCAGTATCTATAATAACAACTGGCCCTATTGGAAGCAGTTCCATAGCCTTATACACTGGATCAGTGGTGGTTCCAGCTAAATCCGATACCAAAGCAATGTCTTGAGCCGTAAGTGCATTAATCAAACTTGATTTCCCTACATTTCTTTTTCCAAAAATAGCTATATGAAGCCTATTAGCATTTGGTGTTTGCTGCATAATCTATGCCTCCTACTATTAGAATCTTAAATCTCGTTCCCCTTTTTCTATTCTGTCTAACTTCTCCTTCGTTGCCTCTCTTGCCTTTTCATTTGGTATCTCTTCTAATCCTTTTTTTATAGTTTCCTCTGCTACTTTTGTAATATTGTCATCACCGTAATCCATTACGAATTCCTTTAAAGTAAGAAGAGCATTAGGTTGACATACATTGTGTATCTGACCAGTCTTTGCAAGTCTCATGAATCTATCCCCAGTTCTTCCTTCTCTGTAGCATGCAGTACAATAGCTTGGAATATACCCACCTGCACAAAGACTTCCTATGATTTCTTTTGGTGACCTATTATCTCCAACCTCAAATTGTGGTTTTTCGTCACTTACATGGTGATTATATTCATCAGAATATCCACCAACACCAGTACAAGAACCTGCACTAACTTGAGAAATACCCAAAGCTAAAACTTCTTCTCTAAATTTTATATCTTCCCTTGTGGATAAAATCATTCCCGCATATGGAACAGCAAGTCTTAATACTGCCACTAGTTTTTTAAATTCATCGTCTGTCACTAAATACGGATAATCCTTAAGACTTACATTTTCGGCTGCTCTTAATCTTGGTACTGATACAGTATGAGGGCCTACTCCAGTACTTGCTTCTAAATGTTCTGCATGCATAAGCATTGCTATTGTATCGTACTTATATTCATATAATCCGTATAGAACTCCAATACCCACATCATCTATTCCAGCTTGCTTTGCTCTGTCCATTGCTGTTGTATGATAGTTATAATTATGTTTCGGACCATTTGGATGAACTTTTTCATAGGTTTCTTTATGATAGGTTTCTTGGAATAAAATATACGTTCCTATGTCTGCATCCTTAAGCATTTTATATTCTTCTACAGTTGTAGCTGCAATATTTACATTTATTCTCCTTATGCTTCCATTATCAAATTTTATTGAATATATATTTTCAATACATTCAAGTACATATCCAATTGGCGTGTGAACTTGATCTTCCCCTACTTCAAGAGCTAATCTTTTATGACCTAAAGATTCTAAAACTCTAACTTCTTCCTTTAGCTCCTCCATGTTAAGTTTCTTTCTTTCGAAACTATCATTTGAGTGCTTGTAACCACAGTACTGGCAGTTGTTTACGCAGTAATTACTTACATATAACGGTGCGAAAATCACTATTCTCTTACCATATATCTTTTCTTTGATTTCTTTAGCACTTTTAAACATCTCCTGCAATAATTCTGTGTCTTCTATATTTAAAAGTACAGAAGCCTCTCTATGTGTAAGTCCAACACAAGTTTTAGCTTTATCTAAAATTTCTCTGACAACGGCTTTGTCATTAGCCATATTCTTTCCGTATTCTATTGAATCCTTTATTTCTGAATCAACGATAAAATCCTCAGCTTTATATTCTTTCACGTTAAATTCCTCCCATATCTTTTATTTTCTTAGCTCTTTTATATTGAATTGTTATTTTACATTCACTTATTAGTTATTGCAGATTTTACATTTACCCCAGAAATCTTTCCTATCTTCCCTGTCATGGCGCTTATTTCATCCATTGTTCCATCTACAATTACAGAAATCACAAATATCCCCCTATCTTTATAGGGTACTCCGATTCTTCCTACAATTAAATTCCCGAAATCATGAAGTATGTCATTAACAAAAGTAGCCTTGGTGAACTCTTCTATTATAATTCCCACAACTCCAATTCTCTTTTCCATATTCCCCCTCCATATTTACCAAAAATAATAAAACCTCCTACAAAACGTAGAAGGTTTAAGTATACCTATAAATACTTTATACTTTCGCCTCCCTTTTGCTTAGAAAACTCCTTACAATTAGGTTCGAATTAATGATATTAAATTAACTTATCGTTCCATTTGGTCAGAAAATTCTAACTTAACCGAACAATTAAATTATACAAAGTTTCAGTATTGTTTGTCAATGATTTATCAATATTAAATATGGCGTAAAAAAAATCCTCACCATAAGGTGAGGGTATTATTATAATTGCATTTAAAATATATTTTACTTCAATAAAAATCTATCTCTTTTTAAACTTAAAGTTGCTCACCATTAAATAAGATAACACAATCATTAAAAACATAGTCGGCAGTAAATTTGACGCATTATTAAGCATTATCAACGCATAAAGGGCTAAAAACGTGCCTGTAATAGTTATAGGAATCCCTGAAAATACTCCATCAAATTCTGTAATATTATATTTTGCTAACCTATATGCTCCTGCTACGGGAAATACTAAAACCATTAAGTATCCAATAGTCCCTAGTTGTGTGAAATTATAAACATTAAATATCAATATGGAAGGTGCTACACCAAAAGATACTACATCACATAATGAATCTAGCTCTTTACCTAAATCATTTTCTATCTTTAAATACCTAGCTATTCTTCCGTCGTATCTATCAAATATTCCTGCTAAAAGAATAAACATTGCTGCCATTACATATTTTGATTCAAAACTCATTAGTATAGACATAATACCACAAGACATATTGCTTAAGGTAAACATATTTGGTACAGCATTTCTTATTTTAACCATTTGTATCCCTCCTAACATTATGATTATACCATAATGTTTAGGTTTATACTTTATTATTAATGAAAAAAGGATCAGCATTTTTTGCTAATCCTTTTTTCCAATTATCTCTCAACAATAATCGCTGTTCCTTGGCCTCCACCAATGCATAGTGTCGCTAGCCCTGTTTTAGCATCTCTTTTTATCATTTCATATATTAATGTAATAAGTATTCTTGCACCCGAAGCTCCAACTGGATGCCCTAGTGCTATAGCTCCACCATTAACATTTACCTTTTCCATATCAAAATCTAAATCTTTAGCTACAGCTAATGATTGAGCAGCAAAGGCTTCATTCGCTTCTATTAAATCTAAATCTTCTACATTCATTCCTGCCTTTTGAAGAGCTTTTCTGGTTGCAGGAACCGGACCATATCCCATTATCCTTGGATCTACTCCGCCTGAAGCATAAGATTTTATTGTAACTAAAGGTTTAAGTCCTAATTGATCCGCTTTATCCTTTGACATAACTATAAACATAACTGCACAGTCATTTATTCCTGATGCATTACCTGCTGTTACAGTTCCATCTTTTTTAAAGGCTGGTTTCAATTTGCTTAATTTTTCTATAGTTGAACCCATCTTAGGGAACTCATCTGTATCAAATATTATTGGTTCACCTTTTCTTTGAGGAACTGTAACTGGAACAATCTCATCTTTAAATTTGCCTTCTTTTATAGCCGCTTCTGCTCTTAATTGGCTTCTTAAAGCAAAATTATCTTGATCTTCCCTTGTTAAATTCCATTGCTCAGCAATATTTTCTGCTGTAATTCCCATATGGTAGTCGTTAAACGCATCCCAAAGTCCATCTTTAATCATAGTATCAACTACAGTTCCATCGCCCATTCTTTGACCCCATCTATTATTTGGAAGCACATAGGCTGCATTACTCATGCTTTCAGTTCCTCCTGCTAAAACTACATCTGCGTCCCCAGCAATTATAAACTGTGCTGCCATGCTTATAGCTCTTAGTCCTGATCCACAAATCTTATTTATTGTAAGTGCTGACGCTTCCTCAGGAATTCCAGCATGTATTGATATTTGTCTTGCAACGTTTTGTCCAAGTCCCGCTGATAGTACGTTACCTACAATAACCTCTTCTACTATAGCTGCATCTATTCCTGCTCTTTTTATAGCTTCCTTAGCTGCAACAGTTCCTAGTTCTACCGCTGACATTTTTGATAATGTTCCTCCAAAGGACCCTATTGCTGTTCTTGCTGCTCCTACAATTACTACTTCTCTCATATCTGAAACCCTCCATTTATTTGCTTTTAAATTTATTTACTTTTTAATATATTGTTACATCAAATTAAAGATTGATTATTTAAAGAAACTGTATCTGTATACTTATTATTTTCTTTAACATTTTTCCTATACACATAATACATAGCACTTTTCATGCCAAGTCTACAAATCCTGTAAAACTATTGTTCTCGTAGCTTTATGCTCTATAAAATAAACTATAATCGCAAACTAAGTTTACATATATAGCTTAACACATTTATACTCTTGATGCTTGTTAATATTATAACCCTCCTGTTAAAAGAATCACTAAAAGGGCTATCAATATGTTGCTATACCTTATCTTTTCTTCTTACCTATAATTGTTACCTAGAATACTGCAATAATCATCCTTTTGCAATCTTATATAAAATAAAAAAAGCACATGTAAACTTAGTTTACATGTGTATTATTGTAGATCTGCCAATTCTCTTAAATTATAACGATTTATTTTCTTATATAATCCAGCTCTACTAAGCCCCAATATCTTTGCTGTTTCATTTTTATTTCCAGCTGTTTTATTTAAACATTCCATAATAAGATCCTTTTCAATGGTTTCAACAATGTCTTTCAAATAATTATTTTCTAAAGAATACTTTTTTATCTTATTTTTAATTATCTTTTCTGGCAAGTGTTTTGGCATTATAGAAAGATCTGCATCAAGTAAGTTAATGGCTCTTTCTATTACATTTTCAAGCTGTCTTATATTCCCCGGCCAGCTATAAGATTTCAGGTAATCGATCGCTTCTCTAGAAATGCCCTCGGAGTAAATACCATATTTTTTACATATTTTTATCCTCAGCTCATTTGACAATTCTTCAATATCTTCTACTCTTTCTCTTAAGGGTGGTAACTTTAAGTGCATAACATCCAATCTATAATACAAATCTTCTCTAAACTTTCCATCTTTAATTAACTGCTCTAAAGACTTATTGGTGGATGCAATAACTCTTACATCTACATTTATAACATCATTTCCACCAACTCTCACTAACTCCTTTTCTTGAATAACTCTTAGAAGTTTAACCTGCATATTCATGGGCATATCACCAATCTCATCTAAAAGGATAGTTCCACCGTTAGCACTTTCAAA
Organism: Clostridium sp. CS001; assembly: GCF_020443565.1. Classification (GTDB taxonomy): domain Bacteria; phylum Bacillota; class Clostridia; order Clostridiales; family Clostridiaceae; genus Clostridium_AD. The sequence goes on along the minus strand of NZ_JAIZZN010000010.1, from coordinate 53,588 downwards.
CTTACCTTTCTTACCTGTTCTTTTTGCACCAGTAAAGGCTCCTTCCTCATACCCAAACATCTCAGATTCAAAAAGTTCAGCTGGGATGGCCCCACAATTAATCTTTACAAAGGGTTTTAAACATCTTCTACTAGCATTATGAATAGAATGAGCAAAAAGTTCTTTACCGGTACCGCTTTCCCCGGTAATTAATACATTAGAGTCAGTTTTCGCTGCCCTTTTCGCAAGGCTCATTACCTCTATACTCTTGTCACTACGGCCTATAATATTATTAAAGGTGTATATTGCTTTTCTATCTGTACTTAACTCATTTCTATAGTATTCAAGCTCTTTTTCCAAATTATTTAGTTTATTGCTCAATGTTTTAAAATTGCTTAAATCCTTGAACATTACTTTTCCGATAGCACCTACAACCCTACCATCTTTCACTATGGGAACTCTCATAGAAATCATCTTGTGACCATTAACTTCTTGAATTTCTCCAACTTCCTTTTCACCAGTCTTTGCAACTATATGTAGTTTTGTATTTTGAATAACCTCGGTTACATGTCTTCCCTCTGGGCTTTTGCAACCAATAAACTTTTTATATCCACTGCTCATCATAGTTATTATTCCACGTTCATCTACTACAACTACGCACTCATCTACAGTATCAAAAATTGTATTTAAAAGATCTTTATCAACATAATAATCATTTATTGTATCCATTTGCCACCATCCTTTAACCCAATTATAATGTTCAAAGTTTTTTTTATCAAGACATAAGTTAAATCCTCATTTGCGATGCTGCAATAAATAGTGCCACTCACGTGGCAAGTGGCAAAAGTGACAACCTATAGCATATAGATGTTATCCACAGTAACTTCAGCAATACATTTCCTATATAACAAAAAAAATAGCAAGATATCTCTAGCTATTTTTTATATTACTTTATTCTTTTGATATTATATTTGTTTGCAAAAACAACATTTTCTTATTCTTCTATTGTAATTGCATCAACAGGGCACTGCTGCTCTGCATCCCTTGCACTATCCATTAAATTTTCTGCCACATCCTCTTCTGATGCTACAGCTTTTCCGTCATCTTCCATTTGAAAGATTTCAGGACATATAGCTGGGCACAATCCACATCCTATGCAAGTATCTTTATCTACGTAAGCTTTCATTAAAATCACTCCTTAAGTTAAATTTTATATAAATAATCCTATATATTTGTTCCCTTAATAATATATTAATATACTATTCTAAAGAAATATCTAACTTTATTTACCAAACACATTCATAAATGCTGTGATAACCCCTGCATTACAGAAATCTATAAATAAACTTCCAACCAAGGGTACGATAAAGAATGCCTTTTCAGCTATACCGTACTTCTTTGTCATAGCTTCCATATTTGCCATGGCATTTGGTGTAGCACCCATACCAAATCCGCAATTACCAGCCGCCATTACCGCTGCATCATAATCTTTTCCCATAACATTAAAAGTTATAAAGTAAGCAAATGTCCCCATTAAAACTGTTTGCGCTAATAACATTACTATAAGCGGTAAGGCTAAATCAGCTAATTGCCACAGCTTTAATCCCATTAACGCCATAGATAAGAATAAGGATAATGAGACATTTCCCATAATATCTATTTCATCTGCGTAAATTTTAAATTTGCCTGTGGAATCTGACATATTTCTAAGGATTGCAGCTGCAAACATAGCTCCTAAATAAGGCGGAAATGTCATTCCTGTTTTCTCTAAAAGAAAAGATAATATTGTTCCCATGCCCATAGCTACTAAAATCTGAGCTGTGGCATTCATAAAATTATCAGGAATTAGATGTTTTTCAGTTTTTTGTTTGGTTACTGCAACCTCTGCATCTGCAGTATAATTAATCGTTTTCAACGGACATAATAAATTATTTTTTTCAATTAATCTCTTCCCTATAGGTCCACCAATCATGCTACCCATAATCAATCCATAGGTGGCCGATGCCATTGCTACTGTAGTTGCTCCAACTGCACCTGCTTTTTCAAACAATGGAGCAAATGCACCCGCAGTTCCATGTCCTCCTACCATAGGTACCGAAGCAGTAGACAGTCCTATAAGTGGGTTTAATCCAAATAACTTTGCAAGTGTTACACCTGTAATATCCTGAAGAATTACAAGTGTTATAGATATTCCTAAGAATATGAAAACTTGTTTTCCTCCCTTTTTCAATAATTTAAAGCTTGCTGTAAACCCTATCGTTGTAAAAAACGCAGTCATAAATAATTTTTGAAGGGTTATATCCATGTCAAAAGTCAATATGTTGCCCTGCTTTAGTGCTAAACTTAGGATGGCAAAAATCAAGCCTCCGATTACTGGTGCCGGTATGCAATACTTGTCTAAGAATTCTAACTTGTTTTTAATCTTTTGTCCTATAAATAATACTATAACTGCTAATGCTGCTGCTTGGACCATATCTAACTTTAAAACCATTTATAGTTCCCCCTTATAATTTTTATATAATATTATAAGTATAAAGAGTTCCTACAATTAACTACTCAATACTACTAAATCATTCTTAAATGTTAATTTCTTTAAATTTAAGACATTAATTGTATTTATTTAGAAGTTTAACTCTTATATTTGGGTACCTAACTTTGTGATAATACTTTCGATAAATTTTTTTGTGTTTATTTTCCCAGGTTCTTCTAAGTCATTGTTTATATGTCGCATTTCTTGCCTTACTTGCTTGAAGTCAAAAAGTAATGTACTATATTCCATAAAAATACTACTACTATAGTCATCACAACCTATTTCTGCTACAGTTTTCAAAGCCTTTTGAATAGTTCTCCTAATTCTTTGTTCTAAAGCCTTCTTATTTGAATTTATATTTGTGTCATTTTCTTCTTCTTGTGCAATGTCGTCGTATATTTCTTGTAATTTATATGTAGCATATGGATTTTTCTTTTTAATATCTATTATTTTATTTATTACCTTTATTAAGTCATTACTACCTACAGCACCTGCAATACCTATATCAGCAAAAATGGTAGCTAGCTTAGCCTCCGGAAATATCTCTTTTGTTATACCATTATCATTATTTAAGTTTAATATTGCACTCTTTATAAGTGCTAAAGAATCCTCTAACTCAATATTATGACATATTCCTTTTATAACATTAATAGTTTCTATGCTATTAATTGGTTTACTTATAAAAAAAACTATTCCATTCTCATATGCCTTTGATACTAAGGATTCTTCTTCAACTTGGGATATCATAATGAACTTACCTTTATAACCCTGTTCCTTAGCAATCTTAGTTATTTCAATTCCATCCAATACAGGCAGTAAAAGATCTATAAGTACTATGTCTGGGTTATAGAAGATAATCTCTTGAGTTGCATGTTCTCCACTATCAAGTTCACATATAACTTTTCCAAAATCATTTTTCTTTATAAGATTTCCTAACATCTTTCTAATATTAACATCATCATCAATAATCAAAAAATTCTTCCCCACAATTATCCTCCCCTTAGTGAATTGCTAGGTATTTTCAACGTAAATCTACTACCTAACCCCGGCTTTGAATTCACTTCTACGTTACCACCTAAGTCTTCAATAATATTTTTTACATGAGAAAGCCCAATTCCTGTAGATGATTTTCCCGTTATCTCATCATACTTTGTAGTAAATCCAGGATTAAAAATATACTCAATAACATCTTCCTCAATACCATTTCCTGTATCTGTTACTTCAAAATATATATTATCTGTATCCTCTCTCTCAGTTATATCTATGTATCCCTTACTTTCACAGTCATCTATACTATTTACAATTAAATTATTAAGCATAACAAATATACCATAATAAGATTTAATAGTGAAATCCTCTTGAATATTAAAGGATATTTTTATTTCTTTTTTGCTTTCATTTATGTACCTACTTGTATTGTCTTTAATAATAGTAAAAATATTTGAAAGCGTCATTTTATCCTCATTTTCAAAGTTGTATATAATTGCTTCAAATCCTTTTAAAACTCTATAATGATCTTTTTTTATTTCATGTACCTCTCTAGCAATGTCTAATGTTTTTTCTCTCAAGTGCTGATTATCTTTATAAGTTTCATATAAACTATAACTTTTAGTCATTATCTTTTCAATATCTTTCATAGACTTCTTTAAATAAAACATTTCAGCATGTATATTTGAAATTAACAAATTAAGCTCTGTATATCTTTTTTGATGTTCACTACTTAAAATAAATAATTTTTGTTTATTATAAGTTAGATATGCAAGATAAGCAAAAAAACTTCGGATAAACCCAACTACAATAATAAGCCTTATAATATGTAAGTTTATATTATTTCGTATCAAAGCTTCAATTATATTACTTAAGGAATCCGTTAGTGCTAATATTAGTATTGTATTAATTATGCCATTCTTGTATTGCTTAACTTTAATGGCTTTAAGTAGAATTCCATATATTGAATAATATATTAGTGAAGGAAAGTTAAAAATTATTGCTTGTAAAATACTCTGATCTAATAGTAGTATCCCAAAAATATTTCTTATTATAAATACAGCTATTCCACATAAAATAGCCAGACCCATCTCTGACATATCCTCCATTACTAATATAGATATATTAAAAATAATTACACCTGCAGAAAACTTAAGTTGAACTTCAAGCGGGTAAAAATATATTTCACCAAATAGTGCTACAATTAATGACACTACTATATATTTCTTTATACGTGACATACACTCCTCCAATAATATTTAGTAAAAAATACCCCTTGTGCACTAAGCAGAAGGGGTATTTCTATGTTACTTAATTTAATATATTATATCAAATATTGTTCTATTGTATATAGCTTCATTTTAAATGTAGTTACATTATTCTATTATTTTTTTTCAAGTTTCATTTTCTTTTCATAGTTTGCGTACATTACCCAAGCTACAACTGCAAAGAATATTGGTCCAGCTATACTCCAGATAGTTGTTAACATATCTCCATCCATTGCTGGTTGTATAATTGAGAAGAAGTTAGCAAACCCTACTGTAACCATAACTACTGTTGTCCATATTATTGCACTATTATGAGTCTTGAATACTTCAAACGGTTTGTTAATTTCTTTATTCTTCTTAAATGCTGGGAATGCAAACGCTATAAACATGTATGGTAGCGTCATCGCAACGTTAGTCATTGCAACTAATATATCAAAGAACTTTGACATTGAATCTCCACCAAATGATACTAAGAATATCATAGCGCAAACTACAGCAGCTTGAATCCACATAGCGTTTAATGGCATACCATCTTTGATTTCTCCCATTTTTCCAGGCCATAATTTAGCTGGAGTACCTTCTATTAACTGTTTTAGTGGTGAGAACATTAATGTAAAGAATGCTCCTGATAATGCTAAGAACATTGAAGCTCCAACGAATCTAGCCACCCCATGACCCATTGCTACTGCAGTAGCTTCGCTAGCGCCATATGCATGTCCTAAAGAATATCCGAGGTTAGACATTACTACATAACTAGCGTTACCTAAGTGAACACCTTTTATAGCCATTACTTCTGTCCAGTTAGTGAATATACCAACTAGTAATATTCCAGCTGAATATCCTACTGAGATAACAATAGCTGATATAAGCACTCCCTTTGGAAATGTCTTTTCTGCATTTTCTGTTTGGTCAACTAAACCACCAATAACTTCAATTCCACCATAAGCGAATATAGCGAAAACTACGAAAGCTAATGAAGAAATCATGTTTCCAACATATGCTGGATTCGGTGATTGAGTAAATGATTTTAATCCTTCGATAGGTTGAGCTAAGTGACCATGATTTCCAATTAATACTGCTATAGCACCAATCCAAACTATTATGTTTAGTGCTGCAACTGCAGTACCACCTAGTGAAGTTACCTTCTTAATTTTATCTAACCCTTTTGTAGATACGAATGTTACAAAAATTATCCAACATATTCCTAGTACTCCTAAGAATTTAGGACCTGATAATCCAAGTAATGACCAAGTTTTAGTTGTATCTGATCCAAATATCGCATTTGATATTGGAACCCAAATTCCAGATGCAACGTTAACCATCCAAATTACATAAGATGAGTACCACATGAATGTTCCTAGAAAAGCGAATTTAGGTCCTATGGATTTTTCCATCCATGAATAAATTCCACCCTTTTCTTCTTTGAAGGCCGCACCAAACTCTGCCATCATCAATGCAAATGGAACGAAGAACGTAATTCCAGATAATATATACCATGGAATCGCAGCGTATCCCATTTTATAGAAAGACCTTGGAATATTGTTAAAACCGTAAACGGAAGTAAATATCATTAGTATTAATGATATCAATGTTAATTTTTTAGTACTTTTAGAATTAGACGACATTTTATTTCCCCCTTGATGTAATCGATTAAACTTCTTTTCTGTTTTATTATATATAATTTTATATTAATTGCAATAATAATACTAAAAGTGGTAATTTTCAATATTTTCATATAATTAAAATATTGATTGTTCAAAAAATATTTCCTTCTTAAGTAAACTTGTTCATCAGTACTATTGCATTCTCTCCCCCTCACATAATAATATCTATTTAAATATTTTTTCATAATTGATGTTACTGTTATTTATTAATTCAAATCCAAGCTATATTAAAAAACATAAAAACCAAGGATTAAATTCAGAAAATTTAATCCTTGGTTTTTGTTCTTTTATTTTCATAATATCATTTACTAAATAAATAGATTTACATTTGAATCTTCTGCTTCCCCTAAGTAATATCCAACTCCACCAATTTTTACTCCATCAATAAGTTCTTCTGCTTTGAGTCCCATAACATCCAAGGACATTGCACAAGCAACTATATTCACTCCATTATCCATAGCTGTTTTAATTAATTCTTCAAGAGAATTAACATTCTTATTTTTCATTACCATTCTAATCATCTTACCACCCATGCCCATCATGTGCATGTTAGAAAGCTTAAGTTTCTTGCTTCCTCTTGGCATCATAAGCCCAAACATAGAATCAATAACACCCTTTTTAACAGATATTTTTTCAGGTCTCCTAAGTATATTTAGTCCCCAGAAGGTAAAGAACAATGTAACCTTCTTGCCCATTGCCATAGCTCCATTGGCAATTATAAATGCTGCAATAGCTTTATCTAGGTCTCCACTAAATACCACTATAGTTTTATTATCTTTATCAACAACATCACCTGAGAAAGATTTTTTTACTTTATTATTGCTGTTTTTTTTTATAAAGGCATAAATCATACCCTTATCTTTTCTTAAATCCACTAATTCATTATTTGTTTTATCACACCAAGATTTAATGTCTTCATAAAAACCAGGATCAGAAGCTGAAACTTTGAGTATTTGGCCATCATTTAATCCATCAATACTTGCTTTTACTTGAATTAGCGGTCCAGGACAACATAATCCACAAGCATCGAGACTTTTATCATAGTTATCTGAACTCTTGTTAATTTCTTCTTTTATAACCTGAGTATCCGGGTCTAAAGTTTTAACTATCTCTTTTTTTTTAGGTTTAACCTCTTGAGAGACTACAGATTTATATCCACCAGTCAGGTTTTTAACCTTAAATCCCTTTTGTTCTAAAATTCTTGCAGCTACGTAACCTCTGAGCCCAACTTGACAATATTCAAGAATTTCTTTGTTTTTATCAAGCTCTGGTAGTCGTGCGCGTAGACTGTCTACTGGAATATTTATAGCACCTTCAATATGACCATTCTCAAATTCTATTTCGCTGCGCACATCTAGTATTGTAGTATTCTCCTTGTCATATGCCATAAACTGATCTGTAGTTAATACATCCATTCTCCCTGCTAATACATTCTCTGCTACATATCCTGCCATGTTTACTGGATCTTTAGCAGATGAAAAAGGTGGTGCATAGGAAAGTTCTAATTCGGTTAAATCAGTAACAGTTCCGCCTAGTCTAATAACTGTTGCCAAAACATCAATTCTCTTATCAACTCCATCATAGCCTACGCTTTGAGCTCCTAGTATCTTTCCTTCTTCATTAAAAATAAGTTTTAAAGTCATGGAAAGAGCACCAGGATAGTAGGAAGCATGTGACACAGGATGAACAAATATAGCTTTATAAGGAATATTCGCTTTTGCTAGTGTTCTTTCATTATTACCTGTACTTGCAGCAGTTAATCCGAATACTTTAATAATTGAAGTTCCTTGAGTACCTTTATAAGTAGTATTTAAACCAGCTATATTATCCGCTGCGATTCTACCTTGTTTGTTTGCAGGACCCGCTAGTGGTATTGCAGTGTTTGATTTGTTAATAAAGTCTACCACTTCAATAGCATCTCCCACAGCAAGTACTCCTTCTGCGCTAGTCTCCATTTTATCATTTACCAAAATGTGCCCTCTAGATCCTATTTTAATTCCAGCTTGTTGTGCAAATCCCGTGTCTGGAATTACACCTATAGCTAGTATAACTAAATCTGTAGATATTCTTGTACCACTATTTAATATTACTTCTACACTTGGTCCATTATCCTTAAATGCTTTTACCCCATCATTAAGAATTATATCCACACCATTATCTGAAATTTCTTTTTCTATAGTTAACACAATATCCGTGTCAAAAGGTGCCAGTAAATGTGGTGCTGCTTCAACTAAAGTAACCTTAAGTCCTCTTTCTTTTAAGTTTTCAGCCATTTCTACTCCTACATAGCCTCCACCTATTACAACAGCACTGTTAGTTCCTTTTTTATCCACATAAGCTTTTATACTATCTGTATCTGGAATATTTCTTAGAGTAAATATTTTATCGCTATTAATACCTTCTATATTCGGTTTTATAGCCCTTGCTCCTGGTGATAGCACCAAATAATCATAGCTTTCTTCATAAGTACCTTTTACTTTACTTTTAACCGTTATTACTTTTTTATCAGTATCGATTCCAACAACTTCACTATTATTTCTTACATCTATATTAAATCTAGCTTTCATACTCTCAGGAGTTTGAACTAAAAGCTTATCTCTTTCTTTTATTACTTCACCAATATAATAAGGCAATCCACAATTTGCAAAAGAAATGTACTCATCCCTTTCAAACATAATTATTTCTGCATTTTCATCCAGCCTTCTAAGTCTTGCTGCTGCAGATGCACCACCAGCTACTCCCCCTACAATTAACACCTTTTTACCCATTAAAATCACTCCTTAAAATTATTCATTTTTTTAAATCAAAAATCACATTATTTAGTTAAGTTGTGTCTCCAAGATGATAATCCCCTACTTAAGTGATAAATATTTTGAAAATCATCGTTTACTAATGCATCTACAGCTCTTGGGCTTCTACCACCAGATGCGCAATAAACAAGTATTGGCTTATCTTTAAATTCACTGAGTTCATCCAGTTTCATAGGAAGAATCTGTACTGGAACAAGCTTTGCTCCAGGGATGTGACCATCATCGTATTCCTCTTTTGTTCTCACATCTAAAATAATAAATCTTTTATCTTCATTTATTAGGTTATAAGCCTCTTCCGAATTTACATTTTTAAATCTTGAATTAAGCATATTTATATTCTCCCTCTAAAATTTATATTTTATAATTTAAATTTCTTCATTATATCGTAATATTACGATATAACAATATAATATCATATACAAAACAAAAAGCAATACAAATATGAAATTTATTTAACATTTATTTTAACCATAATTATATTAAAATTATTATATTGTACTATTTATATTAAAATGATATTATATACCTGTATGGGGTATATAATATCATAATTTAGAATTTAAAGAAGATGTACTTAAAAATATGTAATGTAAAAATTTAATATATGAAAGAAGGAAGATACCGTGGATAATTTATTAATAATAGTAACCGTTTTTTTAATAATCTATATGTTTTATCCTAAAGTGATGATGAAGTTTAATAAAAACATAGTAAATGTTTCTGGCAAAGAAGCCGCAAAGCTTATCAGAGAAACTAAAGATCTTATTGTCCTTGATGTACGTACTAAAGGTGAATATGCTTCTGGCCATATTAATGGTTCTAAGTTAATGCCTGTAAATGAGCTTTCTTCAAGAATTTCTGAACTTGAAAAGTTTCGTGGAAAGCCAATTTTAGTACATTGTGCATCAGGTGGTAGAAGCCCTAAAGCAGTAACTATATTGCTAAAGAACAAATTTGGACCTATATATCATATGAATCATGGACTAGCAAGCTTCAATGGAACTTTAAAACGATAATTGGCTTTAAAAAGCACGGGAGCGCATTTGTGCTCCCGTGCTTTTTGAAGTACTCATCACTTAAGATGTGGTAGAGTTTCCCGTGGTAGGATTTAAAAGAACCTTTATTAACTCACGAACCCGATCATCACAAATACTATAATTAATCTCAAGCCCATTCCTTTTACCTACAATTAATTTTGCTGTTCTTAATTTTTGCAGATGTTGCGATAAAGTTGATTGTGGAATACCAAGACATTCCTGCATATGACTTACGTTACATTCTGAGCCTCCGAGTAATCCATTAATAATACATAGTCTTACTGGATGAGCTAATACTTTAAGCATTTCTGCTGTTTCATTATATTCCATATAATTTTTATTCATAATTTACCTCTTTCTAAAAGTAATTTTTTAGATACATCGCTATATTTATATATTACGATATATTCAAGAAATAATCAATATACTTTTAACTACTTAATGGTGTTAAAACTAAATAGTGAGCCAAATTTAAAATGATCAATCTACAATAATCAATGATAAATTAAGATTGACTTGTTATTTGTTTTAATGTTCCTAATTATGAAGTAACCGAGTATATACTTTTTTCATAATCTAATATTACAATAATTACACTAGGAGCAGAACATGATTAATTTAGCATTAACACCTCTCCACTATATATATCTTATATTTATTATTATAATAATCCTGGCTATGGTTAAGAAAAAAGACATCTCTCTTATATGTATATTAGGTATATTTATCTTGGGACTCTCGGGTACAGGTTCTGTTTACCAGTCTGCCATGGGAGTATTCAATAGTTTTGTTTATGCAACCAAAGAGCTCATGCCTACAATATTCATAATATCAATCATAACTGCAATGAGCAATACACTTATGGATTCTGGTATAAATGACGAAATAGTGTCTCCCTTTAAAGGTGTCATTAAAAATTATTGGATTGCTTATTGGGTTATCGGAATTGTTATGATGATCTTATCTTGGTTTTTCTGGCCATCTCCAGCAGTAGCACTTGTGGGTGCACTATTTTTACCTATTGCTAAAAAGGCTAAATTACCAGCTATGGGCGTAGCTATTTCAATGAACTTATTTGGGCACGGCATAGCTCTATCTAGTGATTATATAATTCAAGCAGCACCTAAACTTACTGCAGATGGGGCTTCTATACCTGTCTCTAGCGTTATATCTGCAAGTATTCCACTTGTAATCACAATGGGCATTGTTACAACTGCTACAGCATTCTATTTTCTTCGTAAGGATATTAAATCAGGAGTTTTGCTTGGTGAATATAAACCCGAAGAATCAACCAGTAATTCAAATAGCATAAAGCTAATTTCTTCAAAAAAAATAAGAAGGCTATTGGCGTTATTGATACTAGTACTTTTCAGCTTAGATATTTATATAATGTATACCTTGAAACTTCAAGGTGGCGACGCCACAGCTCTTATTGGAGGGACAGCTATATTTATATTGAGTTTGGTTTCAATGTTCACCTATAAGAAGCAATCACTAGAAAAAATCACAGATAATCTTGTTAAAGGTCTGCAATTTGGGTTTAAAATATTTGGTATTGTTATTCCCATAGCAGCTTTTTTCTACTTAGGTGATTCAGCCTTCAATGAAATCTTCGGAAAAATACTTCCCCAAGGTTCCAATGGAATTGTAAACGACTTAGGCGTTGCACTTTCAAATATAGTTCCCATGAACTCAGTTGTTTCAGCCAGCACAATTACAGTTGTAGGTGCTATTACAGGACTAGACGGCTCTGGTTTTTCTGGTATATCTTTAGTTGGTTCAGTTTCAAGAATCTTCTCTGCAGCTCTAGGCGGTGGTGTGGCAACACTTACAGCACTTGGCCAAATAGCTGGGATATGGGTAGGTGGAGGAACAATAATCCCTTGGGCAGTAATTCCTGTAGCAGCTATTTGTGGTGTAGATGCCTTTGAACTAGCTAGGAAAAACGTTAAACCTGTGCTTATAGGGTTAGTAGTTACCACTATAGTGGCAATATTCATCATTTAAACTACTTGTTTTTATACATTTTGGAGTGCAAAATTACATTGGTTTTTGCACTCTTTTTATATGGTTTAAACCAGTGGTTTGAAAGCATTACTCTTTAAAATTATAGCAGGTTTTACACAGGTTTTTGCAGTGCAAAATATCTATAAAAGTTTCATGTGCCTTTCCACTTTAATTCAAAATATTGGTATTGCATTTTGAATTAAGGTATAATAATAATGAGAATCGAAAGCAAAACATGATGACTGTAACTTTGAAACAAATGATAGTTTATTAAAAAAATTGAATTTGAAATTTATTAAAAGAAGGTGATAAAATGAATAATAAACTCACTAAAAAAGATATTTATGAACTTCAAAAGGAATTTGATTATCGCAAAGGTCCTTTAACAATGGAAATTGCTCATGAAAAAATGATTGCTGCTGCTCATGGTGATAGAAGTGAGAATGCTGAATATAAAGCCGCTAAAATAAATATGTACGAAAACTACAGAAGAATGGGTTATTTAATGAAAATGATTAGGAGCGCTGAAATTATAGATGATGTAATTGTTAATACAAAAGGTGCTACTGTAGGTGATAAATTATCGATACGCTTTGTGGATAGCGACGATACCGAAGAAATAGAACTTGTAACAACATTGCAGGTGGACATATTTAGTGGCAAGTTTAGCATTGAGTCTCCAATAGGAAAGGTATTGTTTGGAAAAGAAGTTGGAGCTGTTGTAGAGGTGGAATCCCCTGATGGAAATTACAAAATAGAGTTAGTAAACATAACCCGTTAGAAATCTAAGAAATTTGCCTTATTACCCTATCACTAATTTAATTATATTACATATAATAGAATTGAATAATATTTTGAGAGGCGATTTAATGTTCAATTTAAAGCCAGAAACATTTGATTTTAACACAGTTAAAGGCATTTCCAAGAAGCAACTGGATGAGCATTATAAATTGTATACAGGTTACGTAAGCAAATTAAATGAAATTTGGAACATTCCCTATGAACCTAGTAACTATACTGATAGCAATGCAACTTACTCAAAAATGCGTAGCTTAAAACTAGGCGAAACATATTCACTAAACGGAGTAAAACTTCATAATCTTTATTTTGAAAACATGACTGGCGGTAACAACACCCCTTACGGACCTGTCCTTAATGCTATAATAAGCCAGTTTTCTTCTTATAATAATTTTATCTCTTACCTTACAAACGTTGGATTATCCATGAGAGGTTGGGCAGTTCTTTCCATTGATTTGCTTGACAACAGGTTGCACATAATAGGAAGTGATGCACACGATAACGGTTCAGTGTGGCTTTCTTATCCAATATTAATTATGGATGTTTATGAGCATGCATACTTCATGGATTTTGGAACAGATAAGAAAAAATATATTTCTAACTTTATTGAAAATATAAACTGGAGCATTTTAAATGATAGGTTTGAAAAGTATATTTCCTCAATCAAAAATATGGGCATGAACCAATACAGATATTATCCCTATAATTTTTTTAATAGATAAAGCTAGGCTTAAAGCCTAGCTCCATTTATATCTTTTTAACAAATTCAGATTTTAACTCCATAGCTCCAAACCCATCAATTTTACAATCGATATTATGATCTCCATCTATTAAACGTATATTTTTTACTTTTGTACCTACTTTTATAGATGATGAACTTCCTTTTACTTTAAGGTCTTTGACTATTGTTACAGAATCACCATTCTTTAAGACATTTCCATTTGCATCTTTTACAACCCTTTCATCTTCACTATTTTCAGTTTCTGCTTCTAGGTTCCACTCATGAGCACATTCTGGGCAAACAAAAAGATCTCTATCTTCATAAGTATATTCTGAATTACATTTTGGGCAATTTGGCAAAGCAACCATAATTCAATTTCCTCCATTCGTTATTGTTAATAAAATTATATAAGAATTATTTTGAATTTCCTTTTACAACTTCCTATGAATATCAATTGTAAACTTAAAATTCACAAAAAAATAGAACGCTCCTTATATGCTTATATACTAGCATAGTCTTCTCATATTGACAAAAGAAATAACTATAAAAATTATTATGGTATAATGAATTAAATCTGTTAAATAAAAGAGGTAATATATAATGCTTAAAAATAATATGCGAAATATAGGAATAGTAGCTCATGTTGATGCAGGTAAGACTACTGTCACAGAACAGCTGCTTTATCAAAGTGGAAGCAGCCGAAGCTTAGGCAATGTGAATAAGGGTACCACCCATACTGATTCAATGGAAATAGAAAGGCAAAGAGGCATATCTGTGAAATCCTCTGAAATTGATTTAACCTTTAATAATACTAATATTTACTTAATAGATACCCCAGGGCATATTGATTTTATAGGAGAGGTTGAGAGGAGTATTGGCGTTCTTGATGGTGCTGTGGTGGTAGTTTCTTGTGTGGAAGGAGTCCAACCGCAAACTCAAATATATTTTGATGCCCTTGCCCAAATGAATATACCTACTATATTTTTTATTAATAAGCTTGATCGCCCCGGCTCTGATCCTACTAAAGTCGTCGCTGATATAAAAAACTCACTTACTAATAAATTGGTTCCAGTTCAAATAATTGAAAATATAAATAATAGTTTTATAAGAAAAGATCTATTCACTTCTATATCCTCCATGGAAGATCCTAACTATGCCTCTATTATTGAAGATATAGTGGTGCTTCTTGGAGAAGAAAATGAGGATATAATTGAAGCTTATTATGATAATAGTTTGTCGGTTACGGCTCTAAAACAGGAGCTAATGCTACAAGCTATGAGCGGAAAGGTTTATCCTGTGTTTTTTGGCATTGCAATTGATGGTGAAGGAATATTAGAATTGCTTAACGGCATTGTAGATTATATTCCTGGCCCTAAGGATTTAGATAAGGAACCGTTTTCTGCATTAGTATATAAAATATCTCATCACAAAACCTTTGGAAAGATATCTCACATAAAAGTTTTTAGTGGCAAGATAACAGCTAGGGATGAGATTCTAAATTTAACGTCCCAGGTAAAAGAAAAAGCTACTATACTGAGGAAAATAATTAACCATAAGGATTGCGATATAAAAGAAGCTAGCAGTGGGGATCTTATCATGGTATCTGGGCTTAACAGTAAGGTGGGCGATGTTCTAGGTAGCTCAAGCTATATACCCAAACTACCTACCATAGCAAACCCTGTACTAGCTATAAAAATCCATCCACTTAAAACTCAGGATTTTGTACCTTTAGTTGAAGCGCTAAATATTCTACAAGAGGAAGATCCCCTGTTAAATATGGAATGGATTAAAGAAAAACGTGAAATAAATATACACATTACAGGTGCTATACAAATCGAAGTTATTGAGAATATATTAAAAAATAGATTTAATATAGAAGTTACCTTTGATGAAGCTTCTGTTATTTATAAAGAAACTCCCTCGAAAACTGGCTATGGGGAAGAATTCTACACTATGCCAAAGCCTTGTTGGGCCATTGTCACCTTTTTAATAGAACCTCTACCTATTGGTAGTGGAATAGTATATGAAAGTCAGGTTAGAACAGAAAATATTAAGCTAAGATATCAGCGTGAAATAGAGGGGAATATACATAGATTATTAAAGCAAGGCTTATATGGCTGGAATGTTACTGATTTAAAAATAACCTTAGTAGACGGGGAAGACCATGTCCTCCATTCCCGCTCTGGGGATTTTACCACAGCAACTGCCATTGCACTTATGAATGGCTTTTCCCACATAGGAATGACACTACTTGAACCCATAATGGACTTTAAAATTTCTGTGCCTGAAGATGTATGTGGAAAGGTTCTAAATGATATTATTAATATGAGAGGAACTTTTAATAGCCCTGTGATTTCTAATGGTATCTTTACTGTAACTGGAAAGGTAC
Source organism: Clostridium sp. CS001 (assembly GCF_020443565.1). Lineage (GTDB taxonomy): Bacteria > Bacillota > Clostridia > Clostridiales > Clostridiaceae > Clostridium_AD. The sequence continues at coordinate 37,398 of NZ_JAIZZN010000010.1, read as the reverse complement.
CTGTCGCAACCTCTTTAAATTATCCAATAAATCTTGGAATAATATCCTCTGGAAAAGGTATTATTAGCACTAAATTTAATAGCTATGCACCTTGCCAGTTAGAACTTGGAAAAACTAGAGAATATGTAGGAGTAAATCCTCGCGATAGATCAAAATATATTTTATACGCACGAAAGGCACTATAGACATGTTTGCTTTAATATTAACAAAGATTCGCAAATGTTCGATTTCACTCTTAAGTCTAAAAAAACAGGGAGTCGGTTAATAACTACCAACTCCCTGTTTTTATGTTCTTTATGACTCTTTGATTAAAATTTATACTCTTGCTGCACCATCAACGGATAATATCTCTCCTGTTACATAGTCCGCCATGTCACTTGCTAAATATAAGAAAGCATTTGCCACATCATCTGGTGTTCCGATTCTATGAAGTGGAATAGTCCCCATAATGTACGCTTTTAGTTCATCTGATAAAGCATCAACCATATCAGTCTGAATAACACCTGGTGCTACTGCATTAACACGTATATTATCAGGCCCTAGCTCTCTTGCCAATGATTGTGTCATACCATTTACTGCATACTTGCTTGTTGGATATCCAACACCGCCCTTTTGTCCAGAAATACTTACCATGGAACTTGTATTGATGATACATCCACCGCCTTGTTCTTTCATAACACTAACTGTAGGCTGAATTGCATTGAAAATTGCTTTTACATTAATATTCATAATTTCATCAAATTCACCCGGCTTGTACTCATAGATACTAGTAGCCTGAGATATTCCTGCATTGTTAACCAAAATGTCAATTCTTCCGTACTTTTTAGCAATTTCTTTAATTGCTTCTGCCAAATCATTTGCGTCTGTAAGCTTCGGAGCCATTCCCTCCACAGTCCATTTAGAATTTTCCGCTTTTAATGATTCAACTGCCTTATCTGCTGTCTCCTGTTTAGATCCAAATAATATAACCTTAGCGCCATTCTCTAAATATTTTTTTACGATTGCATAACCAATTCCTCTGGTTCCCCCTGTAATTATTGCAACTTTATCCTTTAACATTTTTATCCCCCCGTATATAATCATATTTTTCTTTCAGTTCATTTGTAATGATTTTGATACTTCTATTTTATTATATACAGTCTCTGTACAGTCAAGATAAATTTTTAACAAAGTGTATTGTTAAAACAATAACAACACACTATAGTTACAGCCAACTCTATGTTATACTAATCTAAGAACTTTTAAATTATAATACCAAAACCGTACACCAGTGTTACGGTTTTGGAAAATGGAAGGTAAATTATGAGAATAAATGAAGTGATTAAAAAAACCGAACTAAGCAAGCGAACTATATATTATTATATTGATGAGGAACTGATTACTCCTAAAATCGATGCACATAATGGATATAATATTTTTTCAAATGATGATGTAGAAAAATTAAAAATTATACAACAACTGCGTAAAGTTGACTTTTCTATCCATGATATCGGTTCTATTTTACAGTACCCAAATAATACTCATTTATATTTGCATAAACAGATAGAACAATTAGAAAAAGAACGCATTTTATTAAATCAGAAAATTGATTGTCTAACAAAGTTTAATAATCAATTGCCTATTATTATTTCTTATAGTGATTTATATGAAAACTTGATAGATATTATATTTCCAGATAAAAATGCTCTTTCAAAAATACCAAACATATATAGCGATGCAAAATTCGTTTCTATATATTTATGGGGAGCTTTTCTTCAGCATGTTCCTATGACAGAATATCGTCAATATCTATGGGGAAAAATACAAAAGAATATTTCAAATTCACATGCTTCTAATATTAATATTTTAAAGACATATTTATTATCATTATCAGCAGAAAAACTTGATGAAGATTTTAAAAAACGTTATTTACATATTAAAGAAATAATAAATATTACGCCAAAAGATTATGATTATTATGTAGATACCATGAAATGCAAATTAATAAAATTGGTGAATAATTCAAAGTACCAAGTTCAGTGGCGTAATTCCTATTTTTCCAGTATTTTGCCAATCTCTTGTTTATTTGATTCTGAGGCCAATCAATTAATCAGTGAGCTTAGTCCCTATTTTTCTCCTTACTATAAAAATATTAATGCATGCTGCAATCTATTATATAACTGGTTATATACTAAGGAGGGTGAGAACTTAAGAATACAGCTATTTGACACATTACAAGGATATATCAATATTGAATTAAATCATCATGGGGATCTTGCTGCATTAGGTTTCAATTCCTTTATTACATAATCCCTGTATTGCCTCCTCTTGCTCCATATATTTGTCACTATTATTTATATTGTCTATATGAATTTAACATTTGTATAGACAATATTTCAACTTGTACAGACAAAGATTTTGAACAAAAAAATAATCCCACATTATTGCAGAATTACTTTGTGAATTAATGATTCTTATTAAAAAATACCATGTCAAAGCCTTTTGTCTTACTGAGTAACATTTCATACATCTCTTCATCTTAGTTTATATCTTAAATACTGTTTTACCTTCTACAATGGTTTGCAAAACATCAAAATTTTCATCTAAAATAACTATATCAGCATACTTCCCTAATTCTAGGCTACCTGTTTCCCCTTCAATTCCTAACTCTTTTGAAGGATTTAGCGAAGCTAATTTTACAACTTCACATACTTCCATTCCAGTGTTATCCATAAAGTTCTTTATTCCCTTGTTAAGATTTAAAATACTTCCTGCTAAGGTACCATCCTCAAGTCTTGCAGAGCCATCTTTAACAAAAACTTTTTGTCCTCCAAGTTCAGATATACCCTCTCTAAGGCATCCAGCTCTCATAGAATCCGTTACTAAAATGATCTTGTTTCTTCCTTTAATCTTTTCCAAGGTTTTAAATAAAGCAGGATGTACATGTATTTTATCTGCAATTAGTTCACAATATATTTCACTATTAAACACAGCTCCAACAATTCCAGGTTTTCTATGATTTAGCGGAGTCATTGCATTAAAAGTATGAGTTGCATGGCTAATACCATTTGCTATTGCTTCCATGGCCTCACTATATTCTGCATTTGAATGTCCAATTGATAAAATAATATCCGTTTTCTTCTTTGTTTCCTTTATAAAGTTATTATTTTCATCAACTTCAGGGGCCAAAGTTATTATTTTTATTATATCAATATATTTTTCTATAAAACTAAAACTTGGTTCTATTATGAAATCTTCTGACTGCGCCCCTTTATATTTTTTATTTATAAAAGGTCCCTCCATATGTGCACCTAAAATCTTCGCACCTTGTATTTCTTTTCTCATGCAATATCTTATGTTATCAAGTGCATTATATATCTTTTCTGTGCTCATAGTCATAGTTGTTGGAAGAAATCCAGTAACACCATTTCTCGTTATAACGCTACTTATTGCACTTAGACTTTCCTGCGTACCATCCATTACATCGTGGCCACCTGATCCATGAATATGCATATCAATAAATCCAGGAGATACATAGTTTCCTTTTGCATCAATTATTTCTTCAAAAGTTTCAAGCAAGTGCTCCAAATTCTCCTGTTCTTTAAATTCTAAAATTCTCTCATCAAACACTAAAATTTTATTTTCCAAAATCTTTTCTTCTGTTATGATCTTTCCATTTATTATAGCCTTCAATTTTCTACCTCCTTACCACTTATCACTTGTACGTATTTATTCCCTGGATTCCTTCCACATTAAAAATGCTATAAGGAATACAGACGCCTCTTTAAAATCTCTAATATCAAAATTTGTTTCTCTCTTAATCTTATCCAACCTATAAATCAAAGTATTCCTATGAACATAAAGTCTTCTAGCAGCATCGCTGATATTAAGACCACAACTTAGGAATTGTTCAATAGTTAATATTATTTCACTATCAAAAGCATCGAATTTGTCTTTAAACAAGTGTAACATTTCCTGTTTTATTTTACTATCTACGTTATATACAATTTTCTCAAATAACATCTTATTATAATTAAAAACATTATCTTTTATGTGAAACTTTTTTCCAAGCTCCATACATGAAGCAGCATCATTATATGCTTTCTTAATCCCAGTTACATCATAAGTTCTATCACCATAGCCTATATAGCATTTACAATATAAATTTGATGATATGGACTCCTTTATACCTTCTATATGTTCATCTATTTCCGTAAAGTCACCAATTACAATAATACCATCATTATATATTAAACTTACAACTGGTTCATTATCATATATTTGTTTTATAATATTAAGAGATTCATTCTTACTCCCATCTACACTTATTAATATGATATAACACCCATTTTCAAGAAAAGGCAAATTAATATTAATATTATCAGAAGAAATTTCCCTATCCTCCAAAATATCAATAACAGCTTGTTCTCTAGTTAAAAAATGCTCCGTATATTTATTTTCAATAATATATTTAAGTAAGGATGTACAATTTTCATACTGCTTTTCTAAACTGACTATGCCTTTAACGCATCCAAGCATAATAGTAAAGTTAGTTATATGTGAATTTTTAATATCTAAGTCACTAATATATAATTCAATACCATCTCCTGCAACTATATTAAATGGTATATTTGAAGAATGACTTAGATCTTTCAGAAATTCAGTAAAATTGTACATATTAAATTTCCTCCTATATTATAGTGTTTTCAGTTTCTTTATCAAAGATATGAATTTTATTTGTGTTTAAAGCAATTTTAATCTTATCTCCAGCTTTTGCCACCGCTGATCCATTAACCCTAGCCACAATATTTGTATTCCCTTTTGACATATAAATATAAGTTTCTGCACCCATAAGCTCAGTAACCTCAACTCGCGCCTCTATAATTGAATCTTTATGTTTTTCAAGGAATAAATCACCGTCATCAATATTTTCTGGTCTTATACCCATTATAACAGTTTTACCTATATAAGATTTTTCTTTTACAATGCTCGCTCTATCCTTTGGCAATATTATAGTTTCATCATTAAAAGAAAGCATAACTTCACCATCCTTTTCCAAAACCTTAGCTTCAATGAAATTCATTTGAGGACTTCCTATAAATCCAGCAACAAACATATTAACTGGATGCTCGTATATATTACTAGGAGTGTCTACTTGTTGTGCCAGGCCATCTTTCATTACAACAATTCTTGTTCCCATAGTCATAGCTTCTGTTTGATCATGAGTTACATATATAAAGGTTGTTTGAAGTTTATGATGCAATTTTGCTATTTCTGTTCTCATTTGAACTCTAAGTTTAGCATCCAAATTTGATAGTGGTTCATCCATTAAGAATACTTTTGGATTCCTTACAATAGCTCTTCCAAGTGCTACTCTTTGTCTTTGTCCACCTGATAGTGCCTTTGGTTTTCTATCAAGTAAATGTTCTATATCAAGAATTTTAGCTACATCCGTAATCTTTTGTTTTATTTCATCTTTTGGTATCTTTCTTAATTTAAGTCCAAATGCCATGTTATCATATACAGACATGTGAGGATATAATGCATAGTTCTGAAAAACCATAGCTATGTCCCTATCCTTAGGTGCCACATCATTTACCAATTTATCTCCAATATATATTTCCCCTTGTGATATTTCTTCAAGACCTGCTATCATTCTTAAGGTGGTTGATTTACCACAACCTGAAGGTCCTACAAAAACAATAAATTCTTTATCTTCTATCTCAAGATTAAAATCCTTAACCGCTGTTACGTTCCCCGGGTAAATCTTATATAAGTTTCTTAATGATAAATTTGACATAATATATTCCCCCTACATGTATATTATAAACAATTTTGAGTACATGTATATTGTAATCCTTTAAAATATATTTATCTATGCTGAAAACTCCCAAAAGTCTTAAGGTTATTTTGGAGGAACACACAAAAGTGCACACCCTAAATTATTAATCATAGGATGTGCACCTTTTATTCTAAACTATAATCTCACCTTTATGGGCTCAAATTTCTAAAATATCCTGTTCTCTGAATAAGCTTGAAACAGCTTCCTCATAATCGCATAATCTTTCCGACTTTTTAATCTTCTTTGCATATTTTGCATTATCAGAAAACACAGGAATCATGTAAAACCATAATTCTTTCATTTTAAATAAGACATTCCTATCTCCAAAGAGTATTTTCTTATAATCCTCATAAATTTTATCATGGAAGTCTTTTAGCAACCCTTTTTCAAGCTTAATATTATTTTTAATATAGCTGGTGAGTCCAGGATTTAATAATAGTCCTCTGCCAAGCATTAAAGTATCTACACTAGAGAAATCAGCTGAAAACGTGTTGTAATCTTTGATTGTAAAAATATCACCGTTATAGCAAACAGGATTTTTACTTAAAACCAAGGCTTCCTTAAAGATTTTCAAATTAGGTTTATTTTTATAAAAATCTCTTTGAGTCCTAGGATGAATAATAAGCTCTTCTATAGGATACTTATTAAATATTTCAATTAGATCATAGAACTCTTCTGGCTCATCTTTCCCTATTCTGATTTTTAATGAGATTTTTGTTACTGCTTGAGAAAAAATCTCGTTTAAAAATATATCAAGTTCCTCTCTTTTTGAAAGAAAACCAGAACCCCTATTTTTTGAAACTACAGTTCTAGAAGGACATCCTAAGTTTAAATTAAGCTCGTTATATCCTAGTGTCTTTATTTTTTTTGAAGTATGAATAAAATCTTTTGCATTATTGGTTAGTAATTGTGGAATCAAAACTAGTCCTTGGTTGTTTTCAGGTAAAATATCATTTAATTCCCGTGTTTTGAAACTTTCACTTTGATTTGGAACAATAAAAGGTGAAAAGTATTTATCTATATCATTGAAGAAAGCATTATGGGCATTTCTATAAATGTGCCCAGTCAGACCTTCCATAGGTGCGAAATAAAAATTCATATGTCCGATAGCTCCTTTATTCAAATAGTTACCTTTATATCAAAGAGGCATACTCAACCTGCGATTTAATATAACTTTCATACTATATGGCACTTTATTATAGCATGTTTATTAAAATTTGAATATTATATGGAGCAGACAGACGTAAACCTAATTAAATTCTAATTCCTATTTCTACACCTTCACACACTGCTTGTAATGCTTGTCTTGCTTGCTTCGCATCTCCAATACAGTATATTTCCTCATACTTATCTTTAATATTTTCATATAAAGTGTTTTCTGATTTAGAACCACATGCATATATTATATTTGTTAAGTTACTTAGTAAAACTTTTTCCCCTCTACATTCAACATTTGCAGTATTATGATCAGCAGATATTATCTTTGTTGATGTCATCATATTTATGCCTAATTTATTTAATCTATCCATAGTAGGTAGAAGATTATTAGGAACCATTCCAGCACCGATAACCTCAGCCATTTCAATCATAGTTACATGTAATGGTCCACGTTTATTATGCATTAGATATTCGCATACCTCAATTCCAACCATGCCTCCACCAACTACTAATACATTACCACCAAGGATTGCTACATCATTACTTAAAACTTTCTGAGCAGTTAGTGCTGTTTCCACATTTATCCCATGAACTGGTGGTAGTATTTCTTTAGCTCCTGTTGCAATGATTACACTATCAGGTGAATATTTATTAATAACTTCCATTGTAGCTTCACAGTTATAAACAATACTTACATTTAATCGACTTAACTCATTACTTAAATATATAGTCCACTTACTTATTTCTTGTTTATGTGGAGGCACACATGCAAGTTTTAATTGACCACCTAAACTATCTGTTTTTTCTAGTAATGTTACATGGTGTCCTCTTAAAGCTAACACTCTTGCAGCTGCCATCCCTCCGATACCACCACCAACTATTACTACATTCTTTTCCTTTTCAGTTGGGATAATTTGCAACTCTCTTTCTCTACCTAATGCTGGATTAATTACACAGGATGCAGGTTTACGTTTAATTTGTTCACCAATGCATCCAATAGCACAGGTTGCACATGGTGCAATTTCATCGAACTTTTCATTTTGAGCTTTGTTTACTAATTCAGGATCTGCTAATAATGCTCTACCAAATACTACTCCATCTACTAAATCATTATCAACAACATACATTGCTAGCCTAGGATCAACAAACTTACCCACAACTATAACTGGTACCTTTGATACTTCTTTAATGGCTTTAGCCTCAGGTAGATTTAGTCCTTCCTTTTCACCATGACAAGGAATAATTTTGTTACAGTGTTCATATTGTGTTCCACCACTTATTTCAAATGCATCAATGCCATGCTCAACAAGTTTATTTACTAGATATTTAATATCATCAACGTTATTTCCTTGTTCATCTTTTTCACTTCCACTAATACGTAATATTACAGGGAAGTCTTTACTACATTTTTCTTTAATAGCATCAATTACTTCAAATAAAAGTCTAGCTCTATTATCTAAACTCCCTCCATATTCATCGATGCGTTTATTGCGCATAGGTGATAAAAATGACCCTAATAACATGTAGGCATGGGCACAGTGCAATTCAATTCCATCAAATCCCGCTAATTTAGCATTAAAGGCTGCATTTGCATATTGTTCAATGATTGCAGGAATTTCTTCTAATTTCAATGCTCTAGTTTTCTGTCCCATTGAATTAATATAGGTACTGCTTGCAACAGGTGTCACACCAAAAAACGAACTTATACTTTCAGGGCCTGGATGTGTAATCTGTGGAATAACCTTTGCTCCATATTCATGTACCTTGTCTGTAAATACTTTATATTTTTCGATACTTTCAGGGCCCCTGAAACTTAATGTATCACCTAGATATGGGACACTTGGATCAACGCTTACAGCATCTAGTATAATACATCCTACACCACCTTTGGCACGTTCTAACCAATATTCTTGCATTACTTCATTGATACTACCATCTTGACTTTCATAGCCCAAGGACATTGGAGCCATGAATGTACGGTTTTTTAATTTCATACTTCCTATACTAAACTCAGTAAATAACTTTGACATATTTCTCACCTATATCTTTCTTGCAACTTCAAATGCTTCTTCTACAGCATTGAGTGCTCTTCTAGCGGCTTTAGCATCACCTATAATATGATGTGGAATTGCTGCTTCTTCACATGCCTCAACTAATTCATTACTAGCATTTGATCTAGAACCAATGGCAATAATTACATTTTCACATGGAATAGTAGTTGTATCTCCATCGCATGCTACAATTACACCTATATTATCAATACCAATACATTTTGCATTTGTCTTAATATTAACATTTAATTCACTCATCTTTTGCATTACAGTTATTAATCTTAAAGCGCCTAAGTCCTTACCAGCTTTATCTAGCATTTCAATTATCGTTACATTATTCTTATTACTTGCAATGTAATCAGCTACTTCTAAACCTACAAGTCCACCACCGATTACCACAGTATCACCTTTGATTTCATCAACACCATTTAATACATTATTTCCATTGTATACGGCCTTTTGTTCCTTACCCTCAATGTTTAATACAATAGGGGATGATCCCATTGCCAAAATAACTTCATCTGGTCTATTTTCTTTAATCATTTCTTTAGTTAAAGCTGTATTTAGGTGAATTTCTACACCACTTTTCTCTACTTGCCTTGCCAATGATAAAATAGCATCTTTCATTTCTTTTTTACCTGGAGCCTGACCTGCTGTAATAAACTGTCCTCCTAGATTAGCGCTAGCTTCAAATATAACAGCCTTATGTCCTCTAATATTTAATATTCTAGCTGCTTCTAGCCCCGCCATTCCGCCGCCAGCAATCCATACTGTTTTCTTCACATCAGCTTGAGTTAATTCATATTCAGTTTCATATCCAATACTAGGGTTTCTCAAACATGTAATGAATTGTCTGTTTTTAACATCACAGAATCCATCATAACAACCCTGATTACATGCTACACAGTGGATAATATCTTCAACCTTGCCTTCTTTTGCTTTATTACAAAATTCTGGATCAGCTAGTTGTGCTCTGCCCATAACAATCATATCAACCTTATCTTCTTCTAAAATGCTTTCAGCTAATTCAGCTGTATTTATTCTTCCAACAGCAATAGTAAGCATACCTGTTTCTTTTCTAATTTTAGCTGCATTGTCAACATTGAAGCCGTTAGGGACATCAATTGGTGGTACTTCGTATACAGAGGCAGACGTTATAATATTACCACGAGAAACATCTAATACATCAACACCTAATTCTTTTGACATTTTGCAGAACTGAGCAACTTCTTCAATTGTTAAACCATTAGGTAAACAATCATCAAAAGCACCTATTCTCATAAATAATGGCATAGATTCTGGAATGTTATCACGAATAGCTTTAATACATGCTAATGGAAATCTAGCACGATTTTCTAAGCTTCCGCCATACTCATCCGTGCGATGATTAAGACCACCACTTAAAAATGAGTGAGGAAGATAATTATGAGCACAATGGAACTCAATACAGTCATATCCTGCTTCAACAGCACGTTTTGCAGCCTTACCATAACATTCAATTATTTCATTAATTTCATCAATTGTAATACCAGGCATAGTGAATGTACCAAATGACATATCATTTACCACAAATACTTTAGCTTTTGGGTCCATCATAACGGCAATAGAACCTTGCCACAACTGAACTCCAGCTTTACCACCTGCTTTATGAATTGCATCCGTTAGTTTGCGGTGTCCTTTAATATAATGATCTTCACTAATAGAAACAAAGTTTGCTGGAGCACTTGGGGTATGGACGCTTGCAACTTCTACAATATTTAAGGCACAACCCCCTTTAGTACGAGCAACATGATAATTAATCAATCTTTCTGTTATTTCACTTTTATCATTAGCCATTCTAGTACCCATGGCAGGCAAAATGATACGATTTCTCAGCTCCATACCACGGATTTTAATAGGTGTAAATAATTTTTCGAACATAACATATTCCCCCTTAACCATCTTATATCATTATTGTATCGCTTACAGCGAGGCTAAACTATGCATATTCTAAAGTTTTATTATCATATATTAGGATTTGTTAATTTGCGATATTCCTTAGGATTTTGATTCATATGTTTAATAAAAGCTCTTTGAAAGGTAGAAATACTATCAAATCTACATATGTTTGATATTTCTGTTATGCTTTTCTTAGTTGTAGATAGAAATGAACAAGCATATGTAATTCTTGTTTGTTCTAGGAGCTCATTAAAACTAACTTTGTAAACATTATCAAATATTAATCTTACCGTATATTCCTTCAGATAAAATTCTTTTGACATGGAACTTATATCAATATCATTCATAAAATTCGTATGGATATATTGTAAGAATAAGAGCGCACTACCATAACCATTTAATATTCCATCACCACCATCAGCAATACATGTTTTCTGATATTGCTTTGGGCTCATATGGACATATTGGTTAAACACACGATAAAATGCATTTATAGATGAAAAATTTAATAAATCACTTATATAATTTATTGATAGTTCAGGAAAATGAAGTAAAGCACATGCATTTATTACTTTCCCAAACTTAGACAGTTGAAAAAAGGTTAAACCACATGCCTGTTTAATTCTCTGGTTTAAATGAGCTTCTGATAAATTAACTTCACTTGCTAAGTCAAATAAGCTTATATCTTTCCCAGTAGATAAAATAATCTTAGGAATAACCTGCCATTCAACAGAACTTTCCTGCCTTTCCTTTGTAACCCCTTCATATGCAAACCTACAGAAATAAGCATGTAACTGCAATGTTTGATATGTAATAATATTCATACTGCCAAACCGATGTTCTTTTATTTCTAAAACCAAATTATCGATGAGACTATTCAGATTTTTATAATTTTTATCATCAAGCTGAATAAAAGGCATGGTATCATAAACAAGTGTAGCATTTGCATTTATCTGATGCTTTTCCCAAGACATATACATAAAATTACCTATATGAAATTTAATTTGGACTATGCTCAGCGGCGTAATGATTTTAGTATATCGATAGAAATGATGCATATATAAACATAAAAAGCTTCCCTCTTTGAGTTCATATGATATTCCATTTACTTCAATTACACCTTCTCCACCTTTCACAAATATTATCTCTACTTGTTCATGTATACATAGATCGCCTGTATTACTTATTATCTTTTCATTTACTTCTATCTGTTTTTCTCGGTAGTCTGAATAATAATCAATGCCTGTATACCAATCATTTTGACGTTTCATATTTATCACCATCGCCCTTACTTTCTAATTCATTTATCATGGTTTTCAAAGAGGGTGTATCTAGTCTTTTTTAAGCAAGTATTATACTGCTTCAGAAATTGTATCTTCACTAAAGATTTTTTCATCTACTTTATCAAATATCTTATTATAAACCTTACCGTATATAACTCCTATAATATTATCAACTATACGTATAACTATGGCCCAATGTAATCCAAATATAGGAACTGCTGCTGACAATGCACCAAAGCAATTAAATGAAGTTTGCCATGTATACGTTCCTGAGAATCCTACCATGAGCCCACCTATAATGCCAATATATCCTCTATATTCCTCTGGTATAACTAAGTACATTGCTGCAAATATTAAAGATCCTATAATTGTAAATGGATATCTTTTTTTTACGCGGTATTCAATCTTTTCTTTATCTGGTTGAATTACTGACATAAATGCGAATCCAGCCCATATAACACGTGGTAAATTTACAAGTTCTCCAATTAAAATAATTATGGTTATTCCCAATACAAGTTTTAATTGCCACTTAGTACGGGGTGTACTAAAATCTATGTCTTTAATTATATGGCTAAAGCTATTTTCAAAATTTACTTTTCTATGTCTGTAATAAAAAACTCCTGCAACTATTATTCCACCGAGGATTAATGCAAATACCCTATTTATATATCCATTCATATCATCAACATGATATCCATATAAAAGTAGATATGATAATACAAGTGTTGATTGATTAGATAAATCTACGTTATGACAGGATAAAATCACAATTGCCATTATTGAAATAAAGTTTATTATACTAGCTAATACTGGATGGACTATTGATGCCAAATATGGCGAAACAATGAATATAGCAAATATGCCCAATATGGCAATGGTTGATTGTGTTGTTTTAAAATCTAAGTTTGAAAATCTAAGTGTCAATAATGCTATAACTGTTACTACGCCTACAATACTATTATCACTACCAAATAAATTATTAAAAATGGTTACTACAATCATACAAAACAAAAGGCATAAAAAATTCTTAACTATAAGGGCTGCTATATATTTTTTCTTTAATTTACTATCTTCAGTATCTTTAATTAGCGGTTTAAGATTAACTGCTCCGAGTTGCATTGCTTTATAAAAACTCATTATTATATCCCTTCCTCATTCTCATTCATTTTTATATTTGCTTTTTCTACGCATTCCATTAACTGAAAAAAGTCTTTTTCACCCAATCGTCTACGAAGCTCATATATTGGTCCTAAATAATGTTTATATATATTGTCTAATTGTTCTTTTCCCAATTCTGTAATAGAAACAAAATAACTCCTCTTATCATTTTCATCCATAGTTTTAATTAAATAACCTTTATTATTTAATTGTTCTATTATCCTACTTATTATTGTCTTATTCACTTTCATAAGCTTACTAAGAGTCATCGGCGTCATTTTTTTGTTGCTAACCGCCAATTGGGATAATAAATCCAAGTGCTCTGCGGGTATTTCATATTCCTTAGTGGCACGACGTATCATTACTCTACTAAAATATCTTATGCTCTGCATTCTTTCCAACATATAAATCCAATTTGAATCTTCCAATATTATTACCACACTTCCCAAATTAATTAACTATATGGAGTTCTAAAAAATAGGAGCAAAATATAGTTTACTTTGTTAACTATATTTTGCTCCTATTTTTATCATTTGTCAAACGGTACTTTAAAATAAAATATATTAAAGCATCATCTGCGATGTTTTTAAAGGAATATAAATACATCTTTTAGATTTGTGTCAATATAAAAAAAAGATGGCAACTACAATGTAGTGCCATCTTTTTTTACTTAGAAATTTATTCTTTCTATATACTTACAATTAACGTCGATATGGTTTAAGAATAACAATAATCTTTCATAAAGTGGTTCAACTTTATCACCATACTTTACTTCTAGATTTTCTCCAATATCTTTTATAGTTTTTTTGCCATCAACTTGTAAAAATACACAACTCCCGTATTCATCCAAAGACATTTTCCTATACTCTGGAATCCTAAATTTAAGTTTTCTAAAGAACCTTTGGAACTTATGATCTTGTTTTTCAAGTATGGTGACAATATTGTCTATGCTCACTTCATATTGGATATTATCAGAAATTTTATATGTTATATTTAAAACGTCTTCGTTATTACTTAGCATCTTTTACCTTACTGTTTACTATAGGAATTATAGTAGCAACTATTAGGGCTATTAATATTATAATCGCCATTGTATTAGAAGCACTAAATCCACTTGGACCAGCTCCACTTAGAACACCTGTTACTTGAAGTATTATACCTACAAGTCCTATTATAGAACCGCCGGCAACAAGTCCAGAAGATAAGCTTATACCATTAGAAACCTTAACTTCTTTTTCTTTTTCAGATTTACAAGTCTTTTCTACAAATAAACGAACTAATGCGCCTATTAATATTATAGAAGTTGTAGCTATTGGTAAATAGAATCCTATAGCTACTGTCATTACAGGAAGTTTTAATAAGAATAAAACAACTCCCATAACAGCACCAACAATGATCATAACCCAAGGTAATTCACCTGACATTATACCAGCAGTTAATGTTGACATTAAGTTTGCTTGAGGTAGTGCAAATTGAACATTATCACCAGTCATTGCAAGCTTGCTTGAAAGTAATAGTATAGTACCTATAACTACTACAACACCAACTATACCAGATATAGCAAAGTATTTATCCATTTCGTTTTTGCTACCACCTACTATGAAAGTAACCTTTTGTGATTGAGCATAACCCCCAGCCACAGCTATAGCAGTAACTATAAATGTACCAAATAAAAGTAATGATTTGTTGTTTGCAGGGTTTTTCCATCCCATTGCAACGAACAATAATGTTACAACAACTATAGAAGCTATAGTCATACCAGATACAGGAAGATTTGAAGTTCCTATAGTACCAGTTAAACGACCAGAAACGATAACAAACAATAATGATAAGAATAATGATAAAATAGAAGCAGTTATAGCCATTAATATGTTACCACCAGATATCATGAAACCAGCTATGAAACATACTACTACTCCACCAAGTAATATTAGGTTAGCAACAGCTGAACCGCCATCACCATTTGAAGCCTTAGCACCAAGAGTTTCTTTTATAGAAGCTATTATTGTAGGGATAAGTTTTATAGCACCTATTAAACCTCCAGAAAGCATCATACCAGCACCTATATATTTTACATAACTACCAGCGATATGTTTAACCTCCATAGCATGTATAGAAACACTAGGATTATTCCATACATTTACACCATCTGTTGCAAGACCTGAGAAGTAACCTATTAAAGGCATAATTCCAAAGTTAGATAATAAAGAACCAGCAAACATAGCTAAGGAAACTTCTATCCCAACTATGAATCCAATACCTAATAATAGAGGGTTAACTTCAACTTCAAATTTCCACTTATAGAAGGTTTCGTTTACATAGCTTACAACATTATTAGCTACATTCAAAAATGAGCTAGTTATAACAGTTATAATACCACCTATTCCAAACCCGATTCCCATGAATTTCATTGCCTCTCCAGCGCCTTCTGAAGCAACAAGTGTTTCAGATATAGCCATTGACTCAGGATACATTAAATTACCGTGTTCTTCAACGATTAAGTAATTGTAAACAAGAGAAGCTATTCCCATACCGAATAAAACTCCGCCAATACCAACAGCCAAACCTTCTAAGAAACTAACCTTAGCTCCTATTAAAAGAACCGCTGGTAAAACGAATATTATACCACTAGCAACAGATTCTCCACCACTAGCCATACCTTGAACTAAGTTCTTACCAAGAATACCCTTTTGCTTAGCGAGTGCAGCTATAAATGCTGACCCTATTATAGAGCCTGGTATACCAGCCGCTACTGTAAGTCCTGATTTCATACCTGAATATGCAGTTGATGCTGCGAATACAGCCGCTAAAAGAATACCTATTAATAATACCGCTATGTTTCCACCTGATTTAGAACCACTAGAAACGTAAGGAACGTAATCTTTACCCTTTACGCCTCCATATGCATTTTTTGACAACTTATGATCCATAAGTTATACCTCCTTTGTATTTTATAACTACAATTATAACACAGTTTCGGCATGAAACGACTTTTCGTAATCTTGCGAATAATGATTTTTACCTGTTTATTAATTTGCAATATTCACGATAATTATACAATTTGTGACCATATATTTTTATACAAATAAATTCATTAATTTCATGTTGTTGCAACTATCGCTTTATTAAATTCTTTACATTTTGAATCCTTTGCATTTTGATTATTTCAATACCTGAATACTCATATAAGCCTTATTACAAGAAAAAACAATTCTTGGATAATATACATAGTGCTTATTCTTATTTTTTGAATGATATATATATTTTTTCTGAATTAATTGCAAAGCGTACCATACCTAGAACTTAAACCCAATACTTTGTGAAGGAAACCCTAAACATCATAAACCTGATTCTATTTTATATGATTTACATATCAGATAAAATATATGCACGCTTATTCCACACATATCATATAATATGTTGTATGAATTATAAAAATGGCTGATGTTATGTATAAAGGAATCATAATACAATTTCCATATATGTTTTATAATTAAATTTTCATCCTATGACTACTTATGTACATATTATAACCTATCTATGAATTTATCAAATTATTATTTCCTCCTCTTATTAAGGTTTAAACACTAAAAAGATCATGTAACTATATGCGGAGCTAATCAAAATGAAAGAGATTAATACAGGCATAGTTTTTTTAACTAAATTTATAAATGAAACATCATAATACTCTACAGCCATTGCTAAACATATATGCGTTGGTGAAACCTGCATAGCTATATAATTCATGCACATAAGACATATCATTAATCCTAGTCCCCCATTGGGCAACGTTGCAAATGCTAGTGGCATTGCTAAGGCAATTGTAGCTTGTCCACCGGCCACTAATGCACCAATAAAAAATATCAATGCAAAAATAACTACTGGATGTATAGGCAATGCTGAAAAATAATTAGGTAATCGTTGAACCACTCCCGAAAAAGTTAGAATTTGTTTAAACATCATAATTATAATTGTAGTAAAAACCAATTTAGTTTCTAGTGCTGATCTAAACATCGGTTTTATCTCTTTAAAATTAAATTTATTTAAAATAATTGATAATATAATAACTGGTATCACAGCTAAATGAACAGGTACTTTCAAAGTTAAAATAATTGATATAGTTAGAACTATGGTCCAAAGACTGATTATCAAATTCTTCACATCTTGTGGTTTATCCTTTGATTTAGGTAGTCCAGTTTCCTTTGGAATTTTTCTAACATAGAAAAAATATCCTAGTAGAAATAATACAACTACCATTGGCAGCATTCCTAATACAAATGATGTCATATCAATGTGTGACAAGTTTAAGGCTAGCAATATAGAAGCATAGGTAGGTAAAAAAGATTCTGAAATATGTCTAAAATAGCTCGTCACAAAAGTCTTCTCTTCCTTAGTTATATAATTTTCAGCCGCATTATTAACAATAGGAGCTGATATTAGTATTGCACCAGGAGATGGCAATAGACCAATTATAAAGGGTGCAACCATTGCATTAACTCTTCTACTATTAAATAAATTGCTTAAGGATTTTTCTGCTAGTATTAAATGCCCCCTTTTTTCTAACATTCTCTGCAGAAAGGTAATTGAATAGAAAGCCAATATAAGGTAGATTGTATCTTTACTAAAAGTACTAATCCCCATAAGTTCAATAGCTTTCAATGGATTTATTGCATAAAGTATAATAGTAGCTACAACACCAGCTGCTATTGATAAATATAAAGGTTTATTAAATTTCATAACTACAATAATACAAGTAAAAATTAAAACTAATTTTATTATGTCCATGGAATATCCCCCCTTACAGTACATATTCATTTAGAACTATACCATACTTGTTTAATTTATCATTATTATAACATATAACTGAAAAGTCAATAATTCTAAGCTACAGCCCTTAAAATTCCTCACTCATTTTCTTCAAAAAATAATAAGAACCCTTAAATTCAAGGGCTTTACATTGTATGAAAATAGTATGTTTAAACAAATATTTTAAACTATATGGAATTTATGGGTCAATAAGGTTGATAATACAGAATACATTTTCAATACTTATTATCTAAAAACTTTTATAAACTAATCTTCCATCTTTTGATTTCTTTACAATGTGATATGCAACCATCTCACATTGGCTGAACAAATCCTTTAGTAATGACTTTTTATACATTTGATAAACTCTTTTGCTTGTTTTATAATAAAACAAAGGAGAAAAGTCACTGTTTTTCATTAAAACATCCATGAAATCCAGATATAGTCGGCTGCCTTAAAACAAGCCGCCCTATCCATATTCTTTACATCAATAAATGCAAAATTGATGTACTTCATTACTTCTAAAAAATCTTTTTCTTTTGCATATGCACTTGTTTCAATAGCAGTATGAATTTGTTTCTCATGGCACTTTTTTAAAACCTCTACCAAGAATTCATGATGCATTAAAGGTTCTCCTCCTGTAAATGTTCCAATTCCATATTCGTTAGGGTTTGAAAAATTAGCGCAAGTTACACATCTCTCACCCATATATTCAGCTATCTTTTCGTCACATAATCCAACAATTCTATCAAAACCATACTGCAGCAGAAGAAAATAGTTTGATACTTCTCGTCCTTGAGTTATTGCGTAAGAGTCAAACATACAAATAACACTCTCCATGATACTCTTAAATTGGTCGTACCCTGGTGTCATTTTTGAATACTTATCACTTAACTCTTCTACTGAAATTCCAGCCCAAGGCTCTGATGCTTTTACTAGAACTGGAATCTCTTCCTTTCTCATGCCGAATTTTTTAGCTATTGAAATAATATTTCCAAACTTTCTGTTATATCCATGTAGACATAATCCACACCGCTTTTTGAAAGAAACTCTTTCATATGTCCTCAACCATCTCGTGTAAATCTACACAAAGTGGGATATCTGCAATCATCATAATTGAGGCATCTTGGTTATGATTAATTGAAAGGATTTTCTTCACATTTTGTATTCCCGCCATAAACTGAACAGAACCTGAAATCCCTACTGTAATTAGTAAATCTGATGCGATACTTCTTCCTGAAAGCCCTATCTGATCTTTTTGTGTTTTCCATCCCCGTTCTACTAATGCTCTAGAACACATCAAAGGTATATTTTTATTTTTGCAAATTTTTTCTATCCTATGTAATTCTTCTATACTTTGAATTCCACCGCCTACAGCTACTATTACTTTTGCCTCTTCATTTTGTATATCGCCTGATGATATAACTTCTACAACATAATCACGCTGTAAAACTGATTTCATTTTTGTTTCTCTGCTTAAGAACTCTATTTCTACTTGGAAATGATTACACTGTTTCATTTTTTCCGTTTCCATCCTGAAAATCCCTTGGCGTACGGTTGCAATTTGTGGTCTCCCTTTTGGAGTTTCAATGGTTGCCATCACTTCGCCACCAAATGCCGGACGTTTCTGTATGAGTAATCCCTTTTCATCGATTCTTAGTTCTGTACAGTCTGCTGTTACCCCTGTATGACAAACTGCCGCAACAGTTGGCGCTAATGCCCGCCCTTCTAAAGTACCTCCAATTAATAATATATCTGGAGAAATTTTTTGCACACACTGATATAAATCTAAAGAAATACTATCCAAGGAATATATCTCTTCGCAAGGAATTACAAATACCTTTTGTAACTTCCATTTTCCTATCTGTTCTAACATAAAAGGGCTTAATTTCTGTGGACTAAAAGCGTATACCTCTTGATTCCAAGAACTTGCCAATGCACATAATTCTATTGATATCTTATGAATTCTATCTTCTTGTGGTTGTAAATACACTAGTACAGACATGTTATCTCCTTCTTCACCATTTCAAGAGCTTTTTCTGGCGTGGTTTCAATAACCTCTTTCTTTCTGTGTAACATTGGTACCTCTATACCTCTTACCCTGGTAGGAGATGCTTGAATACCGTAATGCAGTGGATTCGTATCTTGCAAATCCTCTAAGTTTTTTATTTGAACTTCACTTCTTTTCGCCTTCATTCTTTGTACCATGGTTGGAATTCTTGGTGTTGCACAATCCATAGTCATGGATAATACACAGGGGAATGTAACTCTATGCCGTGCCGTCCCTCCTGTAATTTCTTGTAATATCTCAATATCTCTATTCGTAATTTCATGAATACTTTTCACAAATCCCACGCAAGGATAGCCGCTTTGAGCTGCCAAGGAAAATGGAACTTGTGAGGTATCTCCATCGGTGGTCTGTTGTCCACATATAATCAAATCTACGGGCTTAAGTATTTGTATTCCTTGCGATAAGGTATATCCTGTAGCATATGCATCTGCACCTGCAAACCTTCCATCAGTGAATAAGATTGCCTCATCTGCTCCCATAGAGATTGCTGTATGCAATACCTGCTTTGCATGTTCTGGACCCATAGTAATTGCTGTCAAATGCGCCTTCATTTTTTCCTTTATCTGAACAGCAATTTCAATGGCTGATAAATCATAAGGATTTATTTCATTTTCCTTTGAATCTCTTATCAAATGTCCAGTATCTGGATTCATAGATACATGTCCTTTCGGCACTTCTTTTATACAAACTACTATATGCATATTTCTCCACTCCATATTGCCATTGATTTTCCTAATATACCATCACTATCAAAATAGCTCTTCATACGCTGTCTTTCTATCCTTGTTTTCTCCGATATAATTTCAGATACAAAGGATTGTTTCAATTGCCCCACTCCATTTTCTGTAACAACCAATCCCTCTTTTTCCTTTACCTCTTGGTACAATCCTTCCAACAATTTTTGTACAATTTCCTTTTCCTCTAATGTATGAGGAAACAGATCTATATGATAATGATTGTCTAAACAATGTCCAAAAATATACCCTTCTATTCCATCCTTTGCAATCTCTTTTTTATACTCTATAAATGATTTATCTACCGTGAAATCTGTCCCCATCTTTTCCATTCTTTCACTCTGGTTTGAATATTTATCTAATTTTGCATTTAGTAATTCCGGTACACAATGACGTAATTTATATAATTTTTCAACTTCTTCTAGGCCTTCTAATCCCCAAGTATATTCATCCTTTCCTCCACATTCAAGATATCGTTCATATAATTCCATCATTGTATTTTCTAGTCTTTCATCATCATTACTTGATAAAATCACATAAATCCCACAAACTAATCCTTCTGGAAAATCTGGAACCCACTTCAATTGTTCTACACTTTTTTTCTTTTGCTCTAATAGCCCCAAAGTCTTTGCATCAAAAAATTCACATTCTTCTATTATCTTCTGATTATTATTTTCATACTCCCACTGTTGTAGGCTTTGGATGTATGCTAATGCTTCTTCCTCACTTTCAAAAAAAGCCATCAAAGCCAAAAGGCTTTCTCTTTGTTTCAACTTTAGGGTTATATCCGTAACTATTCCTAGTTGTCCCTCACTACCACTAAATAAATCTATAATGTCTACTCCCCATTCAAGACATTCTCCTCTTTGTACGTTCATGCATTCTCCATTACCATTTACAACAGTAATGGCTTCTACATTATTGGCAACTGTCCCATGTTTTCTTCGATTTCCACCAGCTCCATTACAAGCAAAAAGTCCACAAAGTGTTGCCGTTTTCTCTGTTGGATTCGGTGCAAAATAAAGAGTATGATTCTTTCTAAGATATATTTGTAATTCTTCTAGTGTTACTCCCGCTGATACCGTAACCTTATCTTCTCCCTCTAACCGAATATTTTTATATTTTTCTGTACAAAGCAAATATCCGCCTTGGGGAATACATCCCCCTGCAATTCCAGTTTTTCCTCCTGCTATAGTTATCCTTTGTTTTGATTTTCTACAAGTTTCTATCAGTTTTTGGATTTCCTCTATTGTCTGTGGATATTGTATCGTCTCACACCATCCAACCATTCTTGATTCATCTCTAACTTCCTGCATCTCCATCCTCCTTATGCATACTACTTTTTTCTAATGCTGTTAATATATCTTCACAATCTGCAACAATACCACAATGTGCCACTTTAAAAATTCCTGCACTTGTATCATTGTTGATTGCAATAATCTTTTTAGATTGTTCAATTCCTACTAAAAATGGACCTGCACCTGCAACACCAAATGTAATACAAATTTCTGGTGAAGCAATAATACCAGATTGTCCAAGCATAAGTTGTGACTTGCCCCATCCATTTAAAACCAAAGCTTTTGTAACTCCTACCTTGGCTCCAAATTTTTCTGCCAATTGTACTAATCTTTTATAATTTCCCTTACTTCCAATCCCTCTACCTGCAACAAATAAAAGTGTTGCATTTTCTAAAAAACTTTCCTTATCTTTCATTTGAATTTTTTCTGAAACAATCCAATTACTTATTTCTTCTACTTCTTCTGTTCCCACTATATATTCTTTCATTTCTACGTTGTTTCTGCATTTCCCCTGTGCAATAGTAATAACTACTGGTTTTTTTGTTACTATTTCTGCTATTATATTTGCCTCCATAACTCTTTTATAAAAGATAAAATTATTTTCTTGCCTTTCTACTTTTTCTACATTTGAAAACCAGTCATAGTGTAAACTATAGCTCAATTTCCCTGCAATTCCACGACTTAATGTAGATTCCAAAAAACAAACACTTTGAATATTCTCATTTTGACAGTGGTTAGAAAGTGCTGTTGCATATGTTTCAGACCTTGCAAGGATAAACTTTATTTTAGGCAAACCAAATATTGATAATTTGCCCTCAGGCAAATGTATTTTCATTCCTTCGTAGCTTTCTAATATGCATATTGTTACTTCATCACTTTGTGTAATTGACAAGGTTTCCATCATTCTTTGTATATCAAGAGATATATGATTACTTGCTACTCCTACTAATAATGTTTTCATCCTTTTCCACCTCAC
The DNA here is from genome assembly GCF_020443565.1 of Clostridium sp. CS001. Classification (GTDB taxonomy): domain Bacteria; phylum Bacillota; class Clostridia; order Clostridiales; family Clostridiaceae; genus Clostridium_AD. Next base: position 14,104 of record NZ_JAIZZN010000010.1, on the reverse strand, counting down.
TTATATATTTCAAAATGATGCTACATTGTTCATCTAAGCCACCTCCTACGTAATGACAATTACAGATTGGTTTTGGATGCAAACAATATTCCATAGGATAAATATCTTTCACCCTCTCATTTGTAACCCTTCTTTTTCCTGCTACCAATTGTTCTTTTAAAGTTGCTAATCGAAGTCCTGGTATTTCACTATTACTAACACTTAGTAATACTGGAAACATAACCTCTGTTATATATCTTCCTTGTTCACATTCATGGGTCACTTCACATGTTTCTTTTTTGTGTTGACATGTAACAACGTCTAAAATCAATGGTAGTTTTAATTCATTTGCTAAATACCCTGGAACCTGTCCGCTATCCATGTATCCTGCTTGCTTTCCTGTTAATATTAAGTCTGGTTGTTCTTTTTTTATAAATTCAGCTAATGTTTCCGCTATAAGTTTCGGGTTAAATTCCTGCCCCTCACAGTGTAAGCACACTACTTCATCATATCCTGATGCATATATTTTTTTCGCCGCTATTTTTGAAATATTTCCTACCGTAACGGCAATACACGTTACATGCTCTTCCTCATCCTTCATTCTTAGTGCAAGTTCCAATGCTATCTCGTCAAAACAATTGATAATCCTTCCTACATAACTGACATCAGGTTCCTTGTTAAACACCTGCCAATCACTTGGAATCATCTTTTCTAAATCATGTAATTCTTTAAAACACACTATAACTTTCAAGGATTTCTCTCCTGCCTTCCAGTCTCAATAATTGCACAATAAGCTCTCAGATATCCTGAGAGCTTTTGTTTATATATTATTTTATTTTTTATCTACCAATAGTACTCCTTTATTTAAGATATAGTTTGGATCCATTGCCTCTTTTAGTTTATACATCAAGGAATATGATGTACCATGCTCTCGTGGCATCCACTGTGTACGGTACTTTCCAGAGCCGTGATGATGTGCAATACTTCCATCTTCTTTTAATGTTTCTTCCATAATAATTCTAATTATACGCATATAGTCTTCTTCCACTGTTTCTACGCCTCTAGATTTAAAGGCAAATTGGAAATAAATATTGGTTCCTTGCATATAACTATGAGAAGAGTGTCCTCCAATGCCATATAGATTTGACATTTCTTGTGCTACTCGTTTTGTTACTGCATCATATATTTTCCCAATTTTAGACCAACAAGCCGATATTTCACAAGTATCCGCCACTAATCCTTGTTGACAGTATGGATCATTATCTATGGTATTACATACATCATTTCTATGTACAATCCATGATTGTACAGGTTTTTCTCCCAAAACAATGTGGTCATATTTCTTAATCATCTCGTTAATTGCTTCCCCTGTTGCCTTGGTAATAGGCGCAGGCCCTTCTGCAAGTAATAGAACCATTGCATATCCTTCTGGAGCAACACCTCCATGCTGTAACACTACTTCTAATGGATCATGTAGTCTTACAACCGCTGCTTTATATCCTGATACCATAATATCTCTTAAAAAATCTAATCCTTGATGCATTCCTTTAATTGCATAAGCACACATCCAACGTTCTTCTGGTCTGTATTTGAATATCTTTACACTAACTTCTGTAATAAATCCTAACATGCCTTCACTACCTAAAAAGATGTGTCTTAAATCTGGTCCTACAGAACGACGAGGGTTATTTTTAATTCGAATAATTTCTCCATCTGCCATAACTGCTTCTATTCCAACTAATAAATCCTCTATTCCACCATAAAGTGTAGACCATTGACCAATACTTCTTGTTGCAACTAATCCACCCAAGTCCGCCATGGGTAATGATTGTGGAAAATGTCCTGTTGTATATCCTCTTTCCTCAAGATAATTTTCAAGTTTTTCCAATGGTGTACCACATTGGCACGTAACTATCATATCCTTTTCATTCACTTCTAAAATCTGATTCATATCACTTCCATCTAGTATCACTCCACCTTCTACCGGTTCTATACTTTTCGTAACACTAGAACCTCCAGTTCTTGGAATGGTATTAATTTTATTCTCATTTAAAAATTTCAAAACTTCTGAAGTCTGCTCCACATCTTTTACTCGCACTACACAAGAAGCTAATGGTGTTTTTTGCAATCCATACATTCTTTCAAAACGACGATATCCAATATAGTCATTTGTCGTTTCACGAATAACTGCTTCCTCTATTAATACTCGCTCATCCCCTACAATTTTTTTTAATTCTTCTATCATAATTCTTCTCCCTTTCTATTCATAGTTCTTGATGCACATATTTCAATACCGGTATTACAAATATTCTCTACAATAATATCCCCACATGTAATAGGTGCCTCTAGATGCAAGCCATATAATACTTCTAAACATTCATTCATCTTTTCTTTTGGTAACTCTATACTACTAATCACTGGAAGCCTTGATAAATATGCATTTCCAATTGCTACTGTTGTTGTAAGCATGCGTACTGGTGCTGTAAATTCTTGTACGCCATGATCATATCCTCTTTTGCACGTATTTCCTGTTACTTCAATTGTTCCATGTTCATCTGATACCATCAAATGACAACTGCGAGGGCATACAATACAAATATATTCCTGATTCATAATTTTCTTCCCTCCTCTATTAATTCATATGAATTAATACATCACCATCATCTTTTAATTTCATTTGACATCTTATCATTTCTGGCGGTGCTACAAAATGATGAGTTTCTGATAAAATAACTTTATCATTTACAATACTTTCTAATTTCACCTTGTCTTTCGATTCTTTTACTCTCATAAAGAAGGTTGTTTCCTCTTCCTTTTCTCCTTTTATAACCCGTTGTGGAACAATAAAACTTACATCTTCACCAGCAATTACATCATTGTATCCAAAGCTATAATTTAAGTTTCCTGCAACATAATCTGCTGCTCCTTTTCCTGCAATTTCTCCTGATTCAGAAACATAATCTACCAAATCAAATACAACTGCTACATTTCCACAAGCAAAGATACCTGGTACACTTGTCATAAAATGATTATCTACAATGGGACCCTTGGTCCTCTTGTCCAATTCTACTCCTGCTTTTAGTGACACTTCATTTTCTGGAATTAATCCTACTGCTAACACTAACAAATCACAGGGTATTCTTTCTTCCGTTCCAGAAATTAGTTTGCGATTTTCATCTACCCGAGCCACAGTAACTGCTTCTATTCTATTTTTTCCATGAATCCTTGTCACAGTCGTTGACAGATGCAATGGTATATCGTAATCATCTAAACATTGTACTATATTCCGTGTAAGTCCTCCCGGCCTCTCCATAACTTCATATACGCCTTGGACTTCAATCCCTTCCAATGTCATACGGCGTGCCATAATCAATCCAATATCTCCACTGCCTAATATAACCGCTTTCTTTCCTGGTATATACCCCTCTATATTAATGTATCTTTGAACTGCTCCTGCCGTAAGTACTCCAACTGGGCGATACCCGTGAATAAATACCTGACTAGCCGTTCTCTCCCTACATCCCATGGCTAATACGATAGCTTGACAGGTGATTTTCAACATCCCATCTTTTTTATTACAAGCATATACTACTTTATCCTTTGTAATATCTAATACCATAGTATCTGATTTTACTTTTATGTCTGTATTTAAAAGCTCATCAATAAATCTTTGAGCATATTGACTTCCCGACATACGTTGCTGAAAGCGTTGTATTCCAAATCCATCATGAATACATTGTTGTAAAATTCCACCTAGCTGATAATCCCGCTCTAAAATCATAACTTGTTTTGTGCCTTGTCTTTTTGCTTCTAAAGCCGCAGCCAAACCCGCTGGCCCTCCGCCAATAACAGCAACATCCACTTTATATTCTTTCATTGTCTAACACTCCATTCTCTCTTATGCTTCTGATCTGGTTGGTTTTAGCAGAATATTTGTATTTGCACCGGATAAATTAATATCTACCCACTCTTTTCCAAGTTCTCGAGCCAATATTTCTAATACTCTTGGTTGACAAAATCCTCCTTGGCACCTTCCCATACCTGCACGAGTACGACGTTTAATAGCATCTATAGAAGTTGGTACAATTGGGGAATGCATCGCATCTATTATTTCCCCCTCAGTAATAGTTTCACAACGGCATATAACATGTCCATATGCTGGATTTTCTCTAATCAATTGATCTTGCTCTTCGTGTGATAGATGCCTGAATTTCTTCTTTGGTTTGCGTATTGGATTATAGTTTTTTTTCTCTTCTAATGGATATCCAACACACACCCAGTCTTGAATCAAAATTTCACTCACCATTTTAGAAATCGCTGGTGCTGATGCAAGACCAGGCGACTGTATTGCCCCACAATTGATGAATCCATGTGTAACTGGTGACATTTCTATCACAAAATCTTCTTTATAATCTGCAGCTCTTACACCTGCAAAATATCGTATAACATTTCCATAACTAACATTTTCATTTTGATTGCGCCCTATAGAATATGCTAGCGTATCTGGTGATGTAGAATTATCCTCTTTATCAGGAACTTCCTCCGCAGATGGTCCTAATAAAATATTCCACTCAGGAGTTCTAGACATCCCGCCACCTTTACTTTCTTTATTCTTTTTCAGAGCCATCAAAGCTTTCATAGAAACAATTTCACATAAACAATCAAATTCTGGTTCTGCATTCTTATCTAGAATTGCGATTGTTCCTTTACGAGGATGAATAGTATAACTTTTATCACCTGCCATAGCAGATATTTCATCGGAATACACTCCTGCACAGTTGATTATATATTTCGCCTTTATAATTCCTTGGTTTGTCACTACACCCGTTACTTTCCCATTTTCTGCAAGTATCTCTCCTACCGTACAGTTAAATCGGAATTTCACTCCATTTTCCGCTGCATTTTCCGCTAGTGCAACCACTACTTCATAAGGCTCTACAACCCCCATACTAGGTAACCATATTCCAGCTTTAATATCTATTCCTGTACGTTTTAGCTTTGGTTCTAATTCTAAGGCTCGTTTTGCATCCACTTTCTCAACTACATCTATTCCGTTTGTCTTTGCCACCTTATACGCAATATCAAGTGCTGGCATATCTTCTTCTGATGGAATTACACCAAGTGCTCCACAACGTTGAAATTCAAATCCCAACTCTTGTGCCCATTGTGTATACATACGATTTCCTTCGATATTTAATTTTGCTTTTAAAGTTCCTATCTGCACTGCATGACCTGCATGAATATTCCCATTATTAGCTTTAGAAGCTGCTGTTGCAACATCCTCTCCCATTTCTACCACTGTAATTTTTACATCATACTTTGCTAACGTTCGTGCAACACCACAGCCACTCACTCCTGCTCCAATAATTATTACATCCGTTTCTTCTACAATTCCCTTTTCTTTTCCTGCCATTATATAAGGTGTGTAATCTTTTTTTGGTATTGTAAGCCCGCCCACTGTCATCTCATTGACTACATTTTTAACACCTTCTACTTTTGCAATTGCATGTCCTACCTGTACAACTGTATTCCAATCTTTTACTTCTCCTGTAACTGTAACAATATTTCTCTTATCTATATCTACATTCAGTGTAAAATCTGGCCACTGTTCTTGTAACATTTTTTCAAGTGTAGCAATCATATTATCTCCTCATTTCTATTTTTCTTCGTCTTCTAGCTCCAATGCTTCATTATGATAAATATCCGCCTTTTTATAAATTGGAAGAAGTCTTGGAAATATAGCACTAAACACTTCTTTAAACAATTTCTCATAGATCCTATGTTCTTCCATATCAGGCTCAAAGGTATCTTTGATTTGGGACATGTGTTCCGCTGCTTCATCTAAATCTTTAAAAATTCCTTTTGCAACAAATGATGTCATAGCACTACCTAATCCACAAACTTCATGTGTTTGTATCCTATGTGCTGGCAATCCAAACATATTTGCTGTTATCTGACATATTTCATCACTTTGTGATCCTCCACCTGCCATATACAGTTCTTTCACCTTGAACTTACCTCTTCTTTCAATTACCCGTAATCCTTCCAGAAGTGCAAAATTAATTCCTTCAATAATTGCACGGTATATATGGATTCTTGTGTGGGAAGAGTTAAATCCAACAATGGCCCCTCTTGCTGTTGGCGTATCTATACCGGGACTGAAAAATGGCTGAAATACTAGCCCCTCACAGCCTGGTGGAATTTCTGTAAGTCTTATGTTCAATAATTCTTCTGGACTACAGCCTTTTGTTTTCGCTTGCTCCATTTCTTTTTCTGCAAATTCTTTTTTAAACCAAGATATTAACCAATAACCTCTTGTAATATAAATCTCAGAGCTATATCTTCCATCTATCACAGCTGGATATGGTGGTATAAATGGAATGGGTTCTAAATATCTATCTAAAGTTACTTGAATTGTTGCTGTAGTTCCAAAACTAATGGCTGCTTTATCTGAAGTATTACAGGATAATCCTAATGTTTCACATCCTTTATCTGCCCCTGTCACAACAAACTCAACTCCTTGTGGAATTCCCGTTTTCCTACTTACTTCCTCATTAATTGTTCCAAGAATCGTTCCCGGTTTTACAACTTCACATAATTTTTCCGGCTCAATATCAAATAAACATCTTGTTAATTCATTTTCCCCCTGCCATCGTCTTTCCTTAGAATTGTATGGTACATGACCAGTAAGGCTGGCATTACTATCTTTATATACTCCTACAAATTTATGAATCAAATACGTGGAAATGTGCAAGAATTTATAAGTTTTTGCCCAATCCTTTGGCCTATGATACTTAATCCAGTTGCAACTTGCACTTTTCATTTGTAATTGAACCGTATCCAACATTCCAATTACTTTAAATGCTGCAAGTTTTGCTATTGGTAAGGTCGGATGGTTCTTTGATTCTCTTTGATCACACCAAAGAATTGCATTTCGAACCGCTTTTCCTTCCTTATCAACACAAACAACAGTATTTCTAATGGTAGTTATACTTACAGCTATAATATCATTCCAAATCTCTAAATTTCTTTCTTTTAATTCCAAACTACATTCGCATATAACCTGCCAATAAAATTCCGGATCCTGTTCAGCCCACCCTGGTTCCTTTGATATATATGGTTTTTCATATTTTTTCTGTACCTTATCTACTATATTGCCTTTTGTATCAACTAAAATGGCACGTCCACTTTGAGTTCCCATGTCGAAAGCTAATGCTAATGCTTTCATTATTTTGTTCTCCTTTCATACAATTGTTTGCACATATTCTTTTGTACCCTTAGGCCGGAAATAATACACCGTTAAGTGTATTATTTTTTATACACTTGTATTAGGATTATATGTTTAAAATGTAAATTATATTACATTATTATTTTAACTTTTACTTGCATATATTACATCTTTTCCAATATAACTATATATATTGATTAAAGACCAAAACTTCCCCAAGAAAAGAGGAATACTTATGAATGAAAATTTCATCAAAAAGTCAGGACTTGTTATTTCTAAACTTGCACGTGATATGCTAATTAATGATATAGGAAACAAATTACCTAGTATTTCAGAGTATGCTGGGAAACTAAGTGTATCTCGAGGAGTAATACAACAAGGTATTAATTTTTTAGAAGAAAATAACTGTATTCTTTTGCAAAAAAGCCATGGTACTGGTACATTTTTGCAACATAAAGATTCAAACAAATTATGTGAAAATACTGGTTGGGATCTGCTTACCATTAATATGCCCGTACCAGCCACTCATTACTTACAAAGTTTGACAACTGCTTTATATCAGTATAATACTATCTTTCCATTTCCATTGGCTATGGTCTATGTAACCGGAGCACATAATCGTCTAAAATATTTGGAAAAGAAAATTTATGATACAATTGTTGTATCCGCATCTAGTGCAAAAGCATATTGTGAAATGTATGATTTTCTAGATGAACCTATTGTTCTTGAAAATTGTCAATATGCAGGTGGGTTTTGTGTGTATTTTGCTAATTCTAATAATACTCAAATTAAAGATGGTATGCGCGTTGCATATGATCCTTCTTCAACGGATCATTATTCACTAACAAAGGCTCTATGTGCTGGGAAAAATGTAGAATGGGTAGAAACGCCATTTATTCTGTTATCAGAAGTATTGCACCAAAAAAAAGTCGATGTATTAATTCATCGACGTGAATATCCTATGTTACGATTCGAACACCTAAATCCCCAACCAATTGAAATTTATAGATTTTCAAACCTAGAAACCAAAACTCCTGTATTACTCTTTCACAAAGAAAATTATGGTGTTCGTGCTTTATTTGAAAAATATCTTAACACGACAGATATTTATCTCACACAAAAAAATATCATGGAAGGAAGAGAATCTCCTCGATTTTTCTAATAGTATCTTATATCAATCAAGTAGAGACTAACAATTTAATTATTGCCACCATATCTTTTACAAAACGTTGCTGATTATATTGACTTTACAAAATATAAAAAATATAAAAAAATAATATTAAGATTAGTGATATTACGCTAGCCAGTGAAAAGAGCTTAGCTAAAGATTGGTTAAACCCTGAGTAGGATAACGCATGGGAAAATTTATAAAGGGCAATGTAATTGTCTTCCCTTTTCCATTCTCAGTTTTCACAGCTGATGACTGAATAATTTTATATAAAACAGGACATATCAAAAAAACAAAAACTATATTGGAAAATTCCAATATAATTTTTGTTTTTTAATTTATGTATGTTGAAATTGAACCGTACCTAACTATATCACTGTCCATTACAAGAACTACCCTGTATAAGAAAAAATAATGAAAATACGCTCAGTTCAATCACCTTTTCTTTTTCATCTCTATCATATCACCGTATATTGGAGTAGGTAATCCAAATCCTCCAGAAACATCTATAATTTGCCCAGTAGTGTAAGCCGAATCATCACTGGCAAAATAAACAACTGTAGCTGCAATTTCTTCCGGCTTTCCCATTCTTTTAATAGGAGTATGTTTTAGAAAAAAATCACGAAATTCAGGGCTTAAGTTATCTTTAACAGCATCCGTAGCAGTAATACCAGGTAAAATGGCATTACAACGTATATTATCCCTAGCACATTGTACAGCAATAAGTTTTGTCAAATAATTAATTGCCGCCTTGCTAGTAGCATAAGAGATTTGAGAAATATCTGGTACTATACCTCCAATAGAAGAAATATTAATAATTGATCCTCCACCGTTTTCAGCCATATATTCTATGGCCTTCTGAGAAGAAATAAATACACTAGCTAAATTTGTATCAATAGTACTTATATACTCATCATATTGAGTAGTTTTAATATCCATATCCATTTTAGGATTAGATGTGCCAAAGTTATTCACAAGAACATCTATTTTGCCTTCCTTTTTAACAATTTCTTCAATCATAGAAATATAAGTATCTTTTTTATAAGCATCATTATACACTGTGCTTACTCTTAAACCTTCGTCATTTAGCTCTTTCGATACCTGTCCTGCTTTTTCCAGGTTACGGGCCGCCATATATACAATTGCACCTTCTCTTGCACAAGCTTTTACTATTGCTAAACCTATCCCTCTAGTAGACGCTGTTACTAAGATAACTTTATCTTTTAATCTCATGTAAACACTCCCTTTATAAATATTTTATATATTTTTTTATTGTAATTTACAGTAATACTATCAACACTTATCTTGTCCAATAAATATGATTTTGAAACAATTTAGCGTATTTTTCATGAGAAAGTTTAAAATTAATTAACGCTAAATTATGGTTAATCTTGGTAAAGGATTCCCCCCTATATTGATATGTTGTCACATACTGAGTGTGCTGTTTGTGGAAACATATTAGATTTCATGGCCAGTATATATTTTATTAACCTTACCACTTATGTAGTTGAATATTTTTTATAAGTCTCCTATTATTTGATTTCCTCATACTGCTTCTTATAATTTCGATTCATATTGTACTCTGCTTTTTTAAGATATCTGATTGAAAATTCCTCAGCACTAATATCAAAACGATTCAGCACATCCATGAAGTACATTACTACATCACCTAGTTCTTCAACAAATCGTTCACGAACCTCTAGATCTTCCATTATCTTTTCTTCACCCTTTTTCTTGATAATAGCAATTGCTTCCCCTATCTCTTCTATCATATAAAGTATAAAATCTTTTCCATACTCTGGCTCCATTGGTGACCAAGTATCTTTATGTAAACTCCATAAATCTTTGGAGAGCTTTAGCATTTCCGATATCTTTAAATCTGCATTTTTCTCCATGGTTAAAAACTCCTTATACATTATTTCCAATTATTATTTTTGCCCATTCTTCTACATCAGTATTACCACTTATTACAAACTCTTGACCTCTACCAACTGTTTGTAGTAAGCAACAATCATTTTTAAATTGCCATATCGGTTTTCCTTTTGGACTTTTTAGTTTTTCATGAAAAGTCATCTTTGTATTAAAGCTCGGGTGAAAATACTTTGGAAGCATCCACATTGATCTATTAGTTTGCCCACTGCAGGTTAGCACTAAATCCTCGCTATAACTTAAGCAACCATACCCCGGCATATTTTCATTAAAACTTAACTTTTCATTAGCGATATATGCAGTATTCTTTATCCTATTCCTATCATAATAATGTGGATGATTAAGTTTCCACTCACAATAATTTTCATTTTCTAAAATACTCTCAATTTTACCTACTTGAAGATATCCCCATATAATTTGTTTATCTGTTTTATTTACAAATGTGTATCTTCCATTGATTCTCTTTACATCTTTGAACCATCCAAAAAACAAAAACAAATCGCCTTCTTCAACCCTTTGATTTGATAAATGTGATTGTGAGGTACTACATTGGCCAAATATACCCTTCCAGTTATTAGCACGGCTTCTCGTTACATTATAATTTAAGTCTGGATCTAAATGCACATATCTATTTTCAAAGCCTTTAATCCCTAATGAATTCATTACCTCAGCATATGTATTACCATCTTTAAAATAAATATCACTGTAAGTTATTCCAGTATCAAAAGCATTACCATTTATATCTTCTGGTATAGGTAATGATACATGAAACTTTTCGTCTATAAATAATGGACTTGGATATCCTCCTGCTGCAGAGTCAAATCCTTTTCTACTCAAAATTATTTTCATTATATTTTCACCCCCAATAAAAAAGTATAATGTTATTATTAAATTGTACACTATTTCAAGTTAATTTAAAACTACATAAACCACCATAAATTGTTACCGCTAAAAAGTGCACACCCCTACCTAAAAATGCACACCCCCTATCTTAATTCTATAGGGGGTGTGCATTTTATTTAATGATTTTTCATTTTTCAAGCTTAAAAACTCTTTTTTAACCACTTCAAATACTCCAAAAAACAACGAAAACCCCTGAGTTCAAGGGTTTTCCATTGTATCAATATTGTTGTTTTCTTATGGTGGAGGCGAACCGTACCTAACTTTATCACTGTCCATTGAAAGAATTAATTTATATAAGTAAAAATAATTTTAACTACCTATCCCCACCTTTAAGTACTTTTTAAATTACTTATATTATTTTTGTAATGTAAGCAGAATAATATTTCCCTTCATTGAAGCCCCTTATTCATTAATATTTTCAAAAAAATTATCTCATAAAATAAACAGATTTTTTAAATCTATATAAAAACAATAACTGTATTGGAAAATCCCACTACAGTTATTGTTTATATTACATATATGACCATTCTATATCGAGTGCTTTGACTTTACTCTTAATTAGAATTCTTCATTGGCAGTACAATCAAATATATACTAACAATTCCCTCAAAGCAAGAACTATATCCTCAAATGAAATATCTTTTGCATAGCTATAATTTTTCTTATATTTATCCCATAGCTTTTTTAAATCTTCGCTGTTTTCAACAACTGATATTCTTTTTTCAATATCTTCAAATATATGAGTTGTTCCCCTATGTTTTGATGTTTTCAAAATTGCTTCATTAAATAACTTTCCATTGAAGCTTTGTGTTTTTGTCAAAATATATATATCATAAAAATCCCTGAGCCTTGTGTTAAATTCTCCACGCCTTAATATGGTCTCATATTTTTCTGCTAAAACTGTTTCTATATTATACGCCCAAACATCAATAGTATTATCATCAAAAATCATTTTAAATCTATATAGAATTTCTCTTGGTGTTATAGCATCTCCTGTTGTAATATCAATTTGCATTGGAGTTATAATGGTGTCGTAAACAGATTGTATACTTGCCCTGTACCCACCATAATCATCATCTTCTCTAGTAGGCTCAACCTTAATATAAGAGAAAGTTACGTCATCATCTACATTAATTGAGCAAATATCATTTATAGCTCTTAACAATGAATCCTCATTTAATGGATATCCTTTTAACGTTGCATCCATATCCATTGTTGAACGATTATCTATACCGACAATAGCAGCTATTAACATACCACCCTTTAATATAAACATATTCCTGTATTCAGATTTTGATATGCGTTCTAAAAATCTCTCAAACATATAATTTTGCAAAACAACTTGTGCAGACATATCTTTGCTTTTGGCAAGGTTTTTAATCTTCGCCTTTAAACTCATACCTCTGCTACTCATAAAAGTACCTCCATATATTTTTTGATTATTTTGTCAACATGGAACTTTTTCGCATATTCCCCTAGCAAATTAAAATCCGTAGATTTTAATTTAATATATCTCTTTAAAGCATCATTTAAGATTTGAATGTCTATCTTGTTTCTGCTTCGTATAATATCACAAATTGTCCTTTCAATATTATACAATTTAATATCATTGCCAAAAGAAGTCTTTGCGGCAGTAATCCCTAAAGAATGTAGCTCACTTTTTATATAATAAACCTTATTATTTTCTGAAATATTTTTTACAACCTTATAATTACTTGGTACAGTTGCTGAATATTCAAATGGCGTTCTATCAGATATCCCATGTATAAACAGAGCTGTTTCATGTGAATAAATTAACTTTGGATATTTAATCTGCATATAATACATCTCATCTTCTATTTCACCAGGCAAAATATACACCCCTCTGCTTACTCGTTCTAATTTCCCTAGACTTACGAGCTTAGATAAGTATGTTCGTGGAATATTTAGACGCACTAAATCTGCTGTAAATAATATACCATTATTTTGCTTAATTAAACTTTCCAATCTATTTAAATAATCCATTTACTTCACCTCATTACAAATATACTGATATTATACTTGAAATCAGTACATTTGTAAACAATTTTGCAATATGAATCAAAAATTTAAAAAAACTAAAAGTTTCTTATAAGTCCATGTAATTATAGTACAATCCTTATCTTATTGCCAAATTTCCCTTTCAGATTAATACTATCTCAACATGTGCCCTCATGATCATGTTAAATAAGACTTTATAATTCCACTAAAAAGTGTACACCCTCCAACTTCATAAGCCATAAAGGTGTGCATGTTCAGCATGAAAATCCATAAATCTAAGCTAGAAATCTTTAAAATCTCTACTCTAAACCCTCCAAAAAACAACGAAAACCCCTGAATTCAAGGGTTTTCCATTGTATCAAAATTGTTGTTTATGTATGAGATAATTAGGCTAAATGTCCACTAATTTTGATACAATTTAGCGATATTATAAATTACTTCTGACGGTGTTAAACGAAAAAACACTCACTACAGTATGAACAGAGCAAGTCGGCCTAAAGATCATTTTGTCCAAATGGGTGGCCTGCTCTCTTTCTGCTCGGCTGTGTCTTTTCCCTCTTGTTGGAATATTATGCGGACACCTTTTTGTTATGCTTCATTTGCTGTTGTCCCGCACTTTGGACAATTAGGCCAACAACCAAGCACAAGGCCTCCATTTCCATAGTTGCGCCACTTGTGACTACAATATGGACAAACAAAATCAGCATAGTCATTTGGTTCGCTTCCTGGTGTTCCACATATAGGACACGGAGGATTAACATATCCGTTGTATATGTTAATCTAAAAGTACCCCACCATTCTAATTGAAAACTCCTCCACTTTAATGTAAACTTTCTTATGATAGAACATCATAAGAGGGGGAATGGAGATGATCAAAT
>NZ_JAIZZN010000009.1 GCF_020443565.1 Clostridium sp. CS001 | reverse complement strand
TGATGTGAGTAAGACTCCTGGAAGAACACCAGGTTGATAGGTTAGAGGTGTAAGCATGGTAACATGTTCAGCTGACTAATACTAATAAGTCGAGGGCTTGACCTTAATTAATTAAAATAATGCGAAGACACTGTGCAATTTTCAGAGAATATTTATATTCTCATCTGGTGATTATGGCATGAAGGTAACACCCCTTCCCATACCGAACAGGTAGGTTAAGCTTCAATGCGCCAATGGTACTGCAGGGGTAGCCTTGTGGGAGAGTAGGTTGTCGCCAGGTTACAAAAAACACTAAGTTAATACTTAGTGTTTTCTTTGCATTTATATAAATTTTTATATTAAAGCACCAGAGCTTGTCACTTTTGCCACTTGCCACGTGGGTGGCACTATCTAAAGTACTATATGCTCGCTATGATTAATTTTGTACCTTTTCATCCAAATTGGGTATACTATAAAACAGGTAGTATATGGAATACTAGATATATTTCTTTATATGATGCATTAGTTTCCGCTGCTGTGATAGGTGTGGGAGAATGGTTCTTTCATGAATATGTTGATGAGCAGTTAATTCCAAGTCCTAAGGAAGATTAGATAAAAAGCATAGTTAATATTTAAAGGTATTTCGACATATCTGTAGAATAACTTCTATAAAATGCATTAGAATTTTAAACCTTTGGAGGAAACACAATGAAATTTTTAAAGATAAATCCATTACGTTGTACTATTATGTTAAGCTTTATAAATTGTTTAATAGTATTTATATGTCTACTTTTTTATATTAATAAAGTTAAATTTAGTTATTTTTATGTGATATTTATAATAACACTAGTATTGGTTTTAAGCGCAATATCACTATTAATATCTATAAAAACAAAGTATTACATAAAAAAATGTGAAGATAAACTTGAAATGTTTGAAGCTATTATAGAAAGTGCTCCTAATGCCATACTTATCCACAGAAAGCTTAAATTTATATATGCAAATAATAAAGCAAAGGAGCTCTTTAACTTAGATAATAATTCGGAAATAATAGGAAAGCCAGTGGAGAACTTTGTTAATTTAAATAAAGATGTAATAGGATCAAAAAGATTGGAAAGCGCTCTTAATGAAACAGATTTTGAACCGTTAATAGAGGAAGTGTTTTTTAATAAAAATGGACAAGTTGTTGAATTACAGATAATTTCAGCACCAATAAAAATAGGCCGTGGAATATGTGTATTAAATTTATGTACAAACATTACTGAGAAAAAACGCATAATGGAGCTTGAAAGAAAGATTGAACAAGAAGAAAAGAAGTTAAGAGAAAAAATAGAGCTTGAGAAGTTAAAAGAAGAGTTTTTTGCTAATTTATCTCATGAAATTAGAACACCAATAACTATAATTTTAGGAACAATACAACTTATTGAAAAAAACCTTAATGTACAAGATTATAATCAAGAGAAAAACTATAAGATGCTTAAACAAAATAGCTATAGATTATTAAAATTAGTGAATAACCTATTAGATATCACAAAAATAGATTCAGGACATTTCAGCATAAATATGGATAACAATAATATAGTGTCTATAGTTGAGGATAGTACTCTTTCAATTGCAAACTATGTAAAAGCTAATGGACTTAACATTATTTTTGATACAAATACAGAAGAAAAAATAATCAGCTGTGACATAGACAGCATAGAAAGAATTATGCTGAACTTATTATCAAATGCTATAAAATTTACACCAAAAGGTGGTACCATATTTGTTAATGTTGTTGATGAAGAGGATAGTGTAAAAATCATCATAAGAGATACAGGAATTGGAATTAAGGAGGAGAATTTTAACTTAGTATTTGATAGATTTAGGCAAATAGATAAATCTTTCACTAGAAATCACGAAGGCAGTGGCATAGGGTTATCTATAGTTAAATCGCTAGTTGAAATGAGTGGAGGAGCAATATCGTTAATCAGCGAGTACGGGAAAGGCAGTGAATTTACAATTACCCTCCCTGCAAATATCATAAAGGGAGGAGAAGCTGTAAATGAAGCTATAGAAAAGGGAAAGTTTATCAATGAAAAAGTTAATATAGAGCTTTCCGACATTTAAGCAAGGGGTTAAACTTTTGCACGTTTTAAAAGCAGCTTTTAAGCTGCTTTTTTTGATTTAGAGATAAGCTCAGTAGCATATCCCATAGGGCATACTTGGCACCAACTTCTTGGCTTAAAGATAATTCCCATTACAACTCCCAATGTTAAGGATGCTGTCATAAATCTAAAAAAGGCAAAACCTATTCTATATATATTTGGACCTGCATGATACATAGAAAAACTAAATAAAATCACCATTATAGCAGATAATATTTTTTTACCATGTTTTCTAATGGGTGCAGGCAGAGTATTACTAAAACTAATTTCTTTTAAGAATTTTTGTAATATAGAACCTCTGGGACAATAATGTGAACAGTGAATTTTACCTCTTCCTTTTATAGCGTGATACATTGGCATAGTCATGCATAAAATTCCCAATAATCCAAATCTAATGTCTATTATTGAAAGTACAATAAATGAAACCATAATAATCCATGACCAACTTTGATGTGATTTTCTCTTTAGCATAAATACCTCCTGAGTGCATAATGAATTCTAATTTATTATACCTCCGGGGGGTATACGTGTCAATAGGGAAAAACTTCTTTTTATTATATTAGAGATTTTGATTATTTTGATGTAATTCCTTCATCTATTTTATATAATGTCTTATATAAGATAGATGAAGGAGGGGTATCAATGAATAAGGAAGTTAAAATTGGACTAATAGGTTACGGGTTAGGAGGAAGAGTTTTTCATGCTCCTATTATTGAAAGTGTAGTAGGGTTGAATTTGTACAAGGTTTATGAAACACGACCGGAAAATGTGCAGCATTTGAAAGAAAGATATCCTCGAGTCATTGTAGTTTCAAAAGTTGATGAAATATTAACCGATCCGGACATAACCCTTATTGTTATTGCAACACCGAACAAAGTTCACTACGAGCTTGCTAAAAGGGCATTAGAGAATGGTAAAGATGTTGTGGTTGAAAAACCTTTTACAGTAACAGCAGAAGAAGCAGATAAGTTAATTGCTCTTTCAAAAGCAACAAATAGAATGCTAAGCGTCCATCATAACAGAAGATGGGACAGTGACTTTAAAACAGTTGAAAAAGTAGTAAAGAGCAACTTGGTAGGGGATATTGTAGAACTAGAAATCCATTATGACAGATTTAGAACAGAATTTACTAATAATTGGAGAGAAGAAGAAGAAACAGGTTCAGGAATGCTATATGACCTAGGTTCTCATCTTATAGATCAGGCGCAGTGCCTTTTGGGACTTCCCAGTGAAGTGTTTGCAAACCTTGAAATTCAAAGAGAAGGTGGAAGGGCAATAGACTATTTTGAAGTAATACTAAAATATCCTAAAGTAACAGTGATATTAAAATCAGGAATGCTCATAAGAGAGCCAGGACCACACTATGTAATCCATGGTACCAAAGGTAGCTTTATCAAGTATGGTATGGATACTCAAGAGGATGCACTTAAAGGTGGTTTGATTCCAAAGAATATTAAGGATTGGGGAGTAGAACCTGAGGAGTTGTGGGGGAAAATAAATACGGAGGTAAATGGAGTACACATTATTGGTAAAATAGAGAGCGAAATAGGAGATTATAGAGATTTTTATAAAAATGTGTATAAAGCAGTTTTAAGAGAAGAAACAATTGCTGTAACAGCTGATCAGGCAAGAAATACTATAAGAATTATAGAACTGGCAGAGCAAAGTAATCTTTTAGGGCAGTGGGTAAAATTTAATTAGACATGATAAAAGAACCTCTAGGCTTAACATTAAAGTCTAGAGGTTCTCTTTTTATGCTTTAATCTATTTATGTAACCCTAAAAACATAGGTCCTACCTTGCAAGGTTTAATCTCAATTTTATCCCAAACCTTTGAGGTTACATATGGTTCTATTTTTAACCATTCATCAAGTTCGCGTCTAGAAAGGAAGTCAACTATAAGAACTGAACCTATCATCTTATCAGTATCGTCTGTTATAGCAACTGCATATAAGTTTGTACCTTGTTTAAACATAGACTCCACAAGAGCTAAGTGGTTACCTCTAGCGGCAAGTCTTCTTTCAGTAGCTTTTTCATCAATTCCATCGTAGGCAGTAACTAAAAATTGCATGAAGATCACATCCTTTTTAATATAGTATAGCATTTTTGGGGGTCAGGTACCACAGGAGAAATGTCAAGTTATTGTAGCATGTTTAAAAAGAATTTATGAGAAAAGTTAAGGCAAATAAAAAAAATGAATTAAATCTAAGTATAATAGTTAAACTACATTAGTAAGGAATTAAACAATCATAAAGGAGGGGTTTCGTATGACTGTTGCCTCTAAAGTAAAACAAACATTAGCCACGCTAAAGGGAGCTGAAGCAACTCTAAGAATATATTCATTGCAGGAACGTGATGAGAAGGCTAGGAAAGTTTATACCGAGGCATTTAAAGAGATAAGTAAAATTAAAATAGATTTAGAAAAAAGAGTAGGTGATATAGAATTTCAGGAACCGCAATACAAGGGTAACTAAATGAGGTGAGATAATGAACAATTGGCAGGTAGTATTATTTAAATCAATAATATTATTTTTTTTAACCTTAGTCATAACAAAGCTTATGAAGAAAAGAAACTTATCTAGCATTAGTACTTTTGATTTTATTTCTTATGTGGTTATTGCTCTTACAGTTACTTTAATTTCCTTAGGTGTAACTAGCAATATTTACTTTGGACTAACTACATTAGCTGTTTGGGTACTAATACCTATTATTTTAGATTACGCTACAATAAAAAGTAAATGGATTTACAATATGATAAATGGTAAGGAAAGAGTATTAATTAAGAATGGTAAAGTTATGGAGGAAAATTTATTAAAAGAAAGAATGACAGGACAAGAGTTTATAGAAAGGTTACGTTCACAAAATGCATTTAATTTAGCAGACGTTGAATTCGCTGTTATGGAAACAACAGGAGATATTAATGTTAATTTAAAAGCTGATAAAAATCCTGTTACAGCTCACGACTTAGGGAAAACAGTGGCATCTAAGAGTGAACCACAAGTAGTTATTTTAGATGGCAATATCTTAAATGAGGGGCTTGTAAGTATTGGATTAAATAAGGCGTGGCTTAAAACTCAATTAAAAAACAAAGGGGTAGACATTGAGAATGTTTTTATTGGTCAGGTAGATTCCTCTGGAGATTTATATCTAGATATTTTTGATGATATGATACAAGTTCCAAAAGTACAGGTTAAAGAAATGCTATATGCCAGTATTCAAAAAAGTCAGGCGGATCTTATATCGTTTTCTTTAGAAACACAAAATGAAGCTGCAAAAGCTATGTATTTAAAAAATATTGAAAGCTTAAAAACGGTAATGGAAAAATTAGAACCCTATTTATTATGTTAGAAGGTGAAAAAATGTCAAATAAAAAAAAGAAAAAATTGACTCCAGTTCAATTGCAATACGGTGAATTGGTAAAAGAAATAGAACCTAAAAGACCTATTTTAAAAAATTGTCTTAGAGCATTTCTCGTAGGAGGCAGTATATGCACTATTGGGCAATGCATATATTACTTCTTTATTACTTATTTTAATTTCAATGAAAAAACAGCAGTTAGTCCCACTATAGTGGTTTTGATATTTATTTCAGTTTTGCTTACTGGACTGGGAGTTTATGATCACATTGGTCAGTGGGGAGGATCGGGAGCAGGTATTCCAATTACAGGTTTTGCTAATTCAATAGCTTCGGCTGCCATTGAGCATAGAAGTGAAGGATATGTACTTGGAGTGGCTGGAAATATGTTTAGGCTTGCAGGGGCAGTTATTGTTTATGGGGTTTTTTCTGCGTTTATAGTTGCCACCATAAAGATTACAATAATATGGTTAGGAGGGGTGTAGATGCTTAAAGGACATCAATCATGGATTTTTGATTCTAAACCAACTATATTGGCCTCGGCAGCAGTTGGAGGACCTTTTGAAGCAAATGGTGCTTTAGCTGATGATTTTGATATACTTCACGAAGATTTATGGCTTGGCCAGGATAGCTATGAAAAGGCGGAGAAGGTACTACTAGAACATGCATGTCAGAGGGCAATAAAAAAGTCAAATATAAAAAAAGAAGATATTAATTTTTTTATAAGTGGAGATTTACTGGATCAGATTATTTCTAGTAGTTTCACTGCGAGAACTTTGGGAATACCTTTTTTAGGAGTATTTGGGGCCTGCTCTTGTTCTATGGAGAGTTTAGCACTAGCAGCTCAATTGATAGATAGCAAAGCAGCTAAATATGTTTTAGCATCTGCAAGTAGCCATAATGCAGCAGTAGAAAAACAATTCAGATATCCCACAGAGTACGGTGGGCAAAAACCTCCTACTGCTCAATGGACAGTAACTGGAGCTGGAGCGGCAGTACTTAGTAGGGAAGGAGTTGGGCCTAAAGTCACTTCTGCTACCTTAGGAAGAGTAATAGATCTAGGGATTTCAGACCCATTTAATATGGGCGCAGCAATGGCACCAGCGGCTGTGGATACCATTGAAGCACATTTTAGAGATTTAAATGTTGATGCCTCTTATTATGATCTTATTGCTACCGGCGATTTAGGTAAAGTGGGGCATGAAATTGCTAATAGTTTGTTAAAAAGCCATGGTGTAGAGATGCCATCAAAGATATTTACGGATTGTGGACTTTTGATATATAAAAAGGACCAACCAGTTTTCTCTGGAGGTAGTGGTTGTGGATGTTCTGCCACTGTAACTTATGGGCATTTTCTTAATCGTATGAGAAGAGGAGAATTAAAGCGAATTCTAATTGTTGCAACAGGTGCTTTGATGTCACCAATATCATATCAACAAAAGGAGAGCATCCCTTGTATTGCTCATGCAGTTTCAATAGAAATGTAAAAGAAGAGGCGATTTTTATTATGGAAAAGTTTATTTTTGCATTTATAGTAGGAGGCATAATTTGTGTTATTGGGCAACTTATAATGGATATCTTAAAAATTACTCCCGCACATACTACATGTACATTGCTTGTAATCGGATCAATTTTAGGAGGACTAGGTTTGTATGACCCTTTAGTAAAGTTTGCAGGTGCAGGTGCATTTGTACCTATAAGTAGCTTTGGAAATTCCCTTGTAACAGGAGCCCTAATTGATGCAAAAGAAACAGGATTTATTGGCATATTCACTGGTGTTCTAAAAACAGTGAGCCCAGGGGTTTCTTCAGCGATAATATTTGGATTTATTGCTGCTATAATCTTTAAACCTAAGGGTTAAAGATATTTGAAGGGAGGTGAAATAGCTATGACAGTAGGAACTCAAATGCAACAAGCAATTGCTGGAATACAAAGCGCTGCTGCTACAATGAAGACTTTTTCTTTAGAAACAGATGATGAAAAGGCAAAAAATGATTTTAAGCAAATTAGCGAGCAACTTGATTGTGCACTGGATACCTTAAAGGGAAGACAGCAATATATTCAATCTCAAGAACCTCAATATAAGTAAAGTTAGCCACCTTGGAGCCAGGCAGTTAACATATTAATAGCTAAGCAATTAAAACAAAATGTGCCTAATAAATTAACAAAGGTTAATTTATTAGGCACATTTTTAAAGATATCTGGTTTTAATTTAAATTATTTATTTATGCTAATAATTCAATTACAAGAGGATTTATTTTCTTTCCTTCATACTTGCCCTTTAAGCTAGGCATAACAGCTTTCATAACTTTTCCCATGTCACCTTTGCCCTTAAAGTTATTTTCTGCAATAACTTCAAGTATAATTGCCTTTGCTTCATCATCAGTTAATTGTTTTGGCATATAAACTGTAAGCATTTCTATAGATATTTCTGTTTCAGCTATAATATCCGCTTTCTCAGATTGCTTTGCATAGCTAAGGGTTTCATTTAATTGTTTAATTGTTTTTTCAATAATAGCAATTAACTCAATTTCTTCAAGGTCTCTTTTTAAATCTATTTCTTTATATTTAACTTCAGCCATTAAAGTCCTTAAAGTTGTGAGTCTAACCTTATCCTTACTTTTCATATATTTAATAATATCGTCTTTCAATGTTTGTTTTAACATATGTATTGCCTCCTAATTGATTTACTATTTTCAGTAAGTTATTTTATTTTTTTAGCAGAATTATACTGCACATATATATTATACCCTTATCTCAGAGTATAGTCATATAATTTTTTTATATACTGTGAGCGTTAGCAAATTATGTTTGTCTTAGGATCTTAAGAGTTTGACAATTAATTTGTGTGAAGTTACAATTTAACTGTAAGTTAAATTATTTGAGGATGCTAATGGATAAGGAATGACATTATATCATATAAATATTATTATGAAGGGGGATGTAATTATGGGTATTTTTAAAGCTGTTACCAGTTCAATAGGAGGGGAACTTGCAGACCAGTGGCTAGAAACCATTGAACCAGAACAAATGGATAACTCTATATTGGTATCTTATGGAACATTTGTACGAAAGGGAGATTCTCGCGGTTCAAATAAAAGGGGCACTGAGGATGTTATATCCAATGGTTCAATTATTCATGTACCTGAAAATGTATATATGCTTCTTGTAGATGGCGGGAAAATTATTTCTGCTTCAGATGAACCTGGATATTATCAGGTAGATAATTCAAGATCACCATCAATATTTTTACAGTCTTTAGAAGGAACTGAGATAGCGGGATATGGAAATACAGGACGAAATGCCATTGAAAGACCAGGTGGATTTAAAAACACACTAAAGGATTCCTTTGAACGTTTTAAGTTTGGTGGAGTAACGCCTGTAAAGCAAAGAGTTGTATATATTAACAAGCAGGAAATTCCTAATATTAGATTTGGTACAAAGAACCCTGTTTCCTACACTGATAGAGTATTAGTGCCTGGAAGAGTTGTACCTTGTAAGATTACCTCCTTTGGAACTTATTCAATAAAAGTTGGAGATCCATTGCTTTTTTATAATGAGGTTTGCAGTAAGACAGGTAAGGACAATTTAAGTTCTAGTGATATGGCAGAGCAGTATATAAATGAATTCCTTCAGGCATATACAACGGCGCTAGCAAATTTATCAGCAAACTTTGTGTTGGTTTCTGATATAACAATTAAAACAATGGAACTTGGACAATACATGGCTGAAGTTTTAGATAAAGAGTGGCTTTTAAAAAGAGGTTTCTATATTCATAGTGTTGGAATTGCAGGAATAGGTTTTGATGAGGCCACAGATAAGTTATTAGAGAAATATGCTAATGATTCTATTTTGATGGACCCAAATGCAAGGGCTGCTCGTATGACTGGAAGTTTGGCATCAGGACTTGAAGCGGCAGGATCAAATCAGGGTGGAGCTATGCTAGGATTTGCTGGTATGTCCATGGGGATGAACGCAGCAGGAGCTTTAGGAGCTATGCCAGGTCAGCAGATGCAGTATGAGCAAAGAAGTGCACAAACTACATCAGTGGCAAGTGGGTGGGCATGTTCTTGTGGTAATACTATGCCTCTTGATGCTATTTTCTGCTCTAAATGTGGCTCTAAGAAACCTGTGAGAGAAGATAAACCTCAAGAGAAAGGGTGGACATGTAACTGTGGAAAGGCCGTTATTGACGGTATGTTCTGTTCAAATTGTGGAAGTAAGAAACCAGAAGATAAAAAGTGGACTTGTTCCTGTGGCAACGTAACTGAGGATTTATTTTGCTCTAAGTGTGGCAACAAAAAGCAGTAGTTATAATATAGGTTTGATTGTAAATCGATGAATAAGGAGAATATGAATGAGCCTTGTAAAAGAGTATAAATGTCTCAATTGTAATGCAGGATTAGAATTTAATCCTCCTACTCAAAACTGGAAATGCAATTACTGTTTTAGTGAGTTTACCAAAGAGCAGCTTGATGATGCATTTAAAGAGGAAGAACCCTTAAATGAGGACATGTCTGAACTAGACTCATATAAATGTACTAGTTGTGGTGCTGAATTAATTGCAGATAACACTACTTCTGCTACCTTTTGTTTATATTGTAAGAATCCAACTGTGATTAAGACCAGGTTTTCTGGAAAGTTTAAGCCAAAGAGTGTAATTACGTTTAAAATAACACAGCAGCAAGCTAAGGATATTTATAAAAAGTGGATAGGGCAGCGTAGATTTGCCCCTAGTGATTTTAAACAAAAGAAAGAGATTGATAAGGTAACAGGAATATATGCACCTTTCTGGTTATTTGATTGCAGTGCTGATGGTGTTATTGATGGCGAGGCTACTAAGATTAGAACATGGACTCAAGGAGATCATAAGTATACTCAAACAAAGTATTATAGAGTTAGGCGCAGTGGAAATGCACAGTATCATAAAGTACCAGTGGATGCTTCTAAGAAGTTAGATGATAAATTTATGCATTTAATAGAACCCTACAACTATGGCGATTTGACGGAGTTTTCTATGCAGTATATGTCTGGTTTCATGGCTGAGAAATATGATGTTGAAGCAGCAGGAGCAGAAGCTACTATGAAAGAAAGAGTAGAAGGTTACTTAGATGATACCCTTAGAAAAACTGTAGATGGATATTCAACTTTTATTGTTAAAGATAAGGAAGTAGCATTGTCTAATACCTCACAGGATTATTCTATGTTACCAATTTACCTGCTCATTAACAAATATAAGGGGAAAGAGCATATATTCATTGTAAATGGCCAGACAGGAAAGGTAGTAGGAGACACGCCTATAAGTTTTCAAAAGCAAGCTTTATTTGCTGGAACTATATTCATTGTTTTATGTATTCTAGCTGTGTTTGGGGGTGCTCTCTTTGTTTAAAAAAATGTATATTGCATTGTTTGTTTTTATGTTTGCTATTGCTCTAATGCAAAGAGCAGCAAGTGCTACTGAAAAACTCAATGTTAAGGATTATTTAAACTATATTACAGACAGTGAAAAAATTGAGCTTCAAAAAAACATTGATAGCATAGGTACAGATAATAATCTTGAAGTAGTTATAGTTATTACAAATAATACAGATGGAAAATCTTCAAAGAATTTTGCAGATGATTTTTATGATAACAATGGATACGGAGCTAGTAGTGACCACTCTGGTATATTAATGCTTATAAATATGGAAAAAAGAGAAACCTGGATATCAACCACAGGCAAAGCAATAGACATCTTTACAGACGGTAGAATTTCTGATATGACAAATAATGTTACGGGGGAACTTTCTAAGGAAGAATACTATGGTGCCTGTAAAATATTTATTAAGGATGTAAAAAACTACGCTGACATTGGCATACCACAAGGGCAACAAGGAGTGGAAAGTGCTAAGGATAATAACATTATAGACACTGAGCCCACATATTTTCAAAAGGTTTTTAAGCTTATAAAGTTTTTTCCAATATATATAGCAGCGCTTATTATATCAATAATTGCAACAATATTAGCTTCTTTATCTAGTAAAGGAAAGAGCACAATAAATAGCCAGACCTATGAAGGTGGTTCTTTTGTACTTTCTAATGCAAAAGATGATTTTATAAGAGAAGCAACTACAATGGTAAAAATTCAAAACAATCCAAGCAGTGGGTCGCAAAGTAGTACACATACTGGGAGTAGTGGAACAACCCATGGTGGTGGTGGAGGAAAATTCTAATGCATATTTCGCCTATATAGGTTAATATACTTAGACTATAGGTAGTAAGAAATTAAGCCATATTTATTGAATAAACTCAATAAATATGGCTTGATTATTTCATTAAAATTGATCTATTGTATCCATCTTTCTTCAAAGCATTTTTCTACAAACTCATTTTTATTAAGATATTCTTCTAAGGTATCCCTTAAATATTCTCTATTATACTTTTCATTTTCACATCTTCCAAGACTCTCATAGCCGGTACCTCTTCCAAGATAATCAGAGGTTGCTACGCTGTATAATTTATTTTCATTGAATTCACCATTATCTAAGAGTATTTCTACTATGTTTTTGCCATCATGCCTAATCTTAGCACCTGATATGTGAAGCCTACCTAAGTATTTCCCTCTAAAGCCTGAGCCTTTACCATCTTGAAGACAAACCTCTGCCTTAAGTGATGCTTCTAAGGCCTCTTTAATATCTTTTCCCATAATCTGTACATAGGTTGGATTAAGTGGCGAAGGGCAGATTTCTAAAAATTTTTTCTTTGAAACAACCCCTTTCTTTATACCACTACTAATTACACCGCTATTTATTATACTTATGTCACAGGGAATAACATCTCTTAATGCATCTGCCAAAAGGTTTGTTATAGGATTTTCCTCAACTACATCATGCCAGAGGGTTCTTTCAACTTCATATAAAGGCTCACCTAAAATATCTATAGCAATTTCCTTTTGCTTAGAAATCTCCTTAATAATTTTATCATTAAAAGGTATATCTTTAACATTTAAATTCTCAGAGGTAAAGCTCTGTATATGTCCGCTTTCAATTTCAATATTAAGGATTCCAAGGTGCTCTCCAAACATGCCTGATTGATGAATTATTTTGCCACATGCAACCTCTGCATCCTCCATAAGTGTGTGGCTATGGCCACCTATTATAATATCAATTCCATCTATTATTTTTGATATTTCTCTATCACCGGTTATCCCTAAATGGCTTAATAATATGCATACATCATACATCCCTTTATTATCTAAAAGCTCTTTTTCTATTGATTCTACGGAATCTGATGCATACATATTTTCTAGAGAAAAGAATTCATTATATGATAAAGAACAAGGTGTTACCCCTATAATTAGAAAGCGCACCCCTGATTTATCAATAATAATACTTTTTTTTACTCCCTTTATAGAACTTTTATCAGATTTATGTAGATTGCAAGAAAGATAAGGTATTAATTCTGTGCTAGTCATATGTTCTATTTTCTCTATTCCAGAAAAACCTTCATTATTTCCAATGGCAACAGCATCATATCCAGCTAAATTTAGAAGGCTACTACCAGCGGCACCTTTAGTTCCTTGCATCTCGATACTCATAAAATCATGAAAATCACCAGCATCAAGTATTATAGTATTTTCATCTCGAAGTTCTTCAATTTTAGTTGATATCTTTGCAAAGTTTTCAAATCTACTATGTATGTCATTAGTGTGCAGTATCTTAAAATTCATAATAATTCCCCCATTATGAAACTGCTTATGGGATATAGATACATATCTTTCCACTCGCATTTTCCCCTTTAATTATACATCATTTTAACATATTAGTTATAAATGAGCAAAGATATTTCAACATTCACGCATAGAAATAAACATAACTTTAATAAAACATATAAAGTGACCACAAATTTTTGTTGATAAATATGATAAGTATTGATATTATAAAGAAAATGCGATTATTGAAAATTCGAAGGAAAAGGGAGCATAATTTTATGAATGAATTACTTAAAGAAATCCAGTATAACAATGGAAAATTTCCACAAGAGCAATTACAGAAAATAATAGATAACAAAGAGGAGTTTATACCAGAACTACTTGAAATATTAAAAAGCGCCAAAGAAAACTATGAAGACATTATAGAGGAACCAGAGTATTTTGGACATATATATGCAAGTTTCTTGTTAGCGCAGTTTAAAGAAACTCAAAGTTTTAAACTTATTATAGATTTAGTTAGCTTACCAGATGAAATTCCAGATCAGATGTTTGGAGATCTTCTTACTGAGGAGCTACATAAAATTTTAGCATCAGTTTGTGGTGGAGACACTGAGCCAATAAAAAAATTAATAGAAGACAAAAATGTTAATGAATATGTTAGGTGTGCAGCCATTAAATCCTTTATAGCTCTCTTGGGAGAAGGGGTTATATCTCAAGATGAAGTTCTTAATTACTATAAAAGCTTATATGAGGGCAAACTTGAAAGAGAAGTTTCACAAGTTTGGAATGAGCTTATATGTAGTTCTTGTGAAGCTGGCCCTAGCGAATTATACGAGTATATAAAAAAGGCTTATGCAGATGGATTAGTAGAAGAAGAGTATATAGCACTAGAAGAAGTAAGTGATGCCATTGAAGTTCACGATAAAGAGAAGTTTCCAAACTTAAAAGATGAAGGATATTCTTTTATTAAGGATACTATATCTGAGCTTGGATGCTGGGTATGTTTTAGCAAAGATAGCGATAAGGTTAAGCCTAAATATATGTCAAGTGGTAGCAAAGGAAATAAGGATAAAAAGAAGAGTAAAAAGAAGAGCGTGAAGGCTAGTAAAAAGAAACAAAGGAAGAAATAAGCTAGAGCGTACACTATATTTGAATGGAGCACCTACTTAAATGTAGGTGTTTTCTTTGTTATCAGATATTTAACGACAGTTCAAAAGTGGCTAATATTGAAGAATCGCAGATGATGATTTAATGAATATAGTAAAAATATAAATCTTATAATAAGAAAGGTAAAAATAATGTTGCAAGTCCTAGGAAGAAGAAGAAGCCTAAAACGTCGGTTACGGTTGTAACAAATACAGCAGAGGCAAGTGCTGGATCAATATCCATTTTTTTAAGTATAACAGGTACTGCAAAACCTGATATGGTTGCTGCCACCATGTTTAGTACCATAGATGCGCCAATAACTATTCCAAAAACTATATTACTTTCCCAAAGATAACCTAAAAAAGCTACAGCAGCACCTACTGCAAGGCCTGTACACAAACCTACACCAAATTCTTTTAGTAATATTTTTTTTGAGTTTTTAGAATCTATTTCTCCTAGGGCAATACTACGGATGATAATAGTTAGAGTTTGGGTGCCAGCATTACCGCCCATACCTGCAACTATTGGCATGAAGGTTGCTAAGGCTACAACCTTTTGGATGGTGCCTTCGAAAAAGCCAACGGTTGCGGCTGCCAGTATAGCGGTTATTAAATTTACAAATAACCAGGGCAATCTACTATTGATGGCGGATTTAAGAGAACCAGCAACCTTTTCATCTTCTTTTAAGCCTGCAAGACGATATAAGTCCTCAGTATGTTCATCACTAAGGATTTCAATTATATCATCTGCAGTAACTATTCCTAAGATCTGCATATCTTCATTAACTACGGGCATAATCAAAAATCCGTATTTTTCAAATATATGTCCAACTTCTTCCCTATCCATATCAACTGGTATTGTCATGGCATTATTATTCATAATATCAAAGACTTTTACATCAAAGCTACTTATTACTATGTCTCGCAAAGATATAACTCCCTTTAAAATATCATTTTCATCTACCACGTATATATAATAAGAAGTTTCTGCTTCTGGAGCTTCCTTTTGTAAATAAATTAAGGTATCACCTATAGTCATACTTTCTTTTACACTAATAAATTCAGTGGCCATAATTCCACCAGCGCTATCTGCAGGGTAGGTTAACAATTCTTTTACTTCATCAACATCTTCTTTATTCATTTTTATCATGATGCTTTTAGCTTCATTTTCTGAAACAGATTCTAATAAATCTACCAATTCATCTGAGGACATTTCGTTGATGATTTTCTTTTGTATTATTTGAGAATGAATAAGTAAGAGATCATATTTTTCTTCATCATCCGCCTCATCTATAATATCCGCAATAACATTGGGCGATAGTTTTTGAAATAAATCTATCTTAGATCCTTCATATTGCCTAATAGCCATTAAAATATCTGCAGGATGAATAAATTGAATAAGTTTATTTATTTCATCTATGTCGCCGTTTATCAAAAACTCTGTTAGTCCTTTTTCCTTTAATCCGTGTGTCATTCTGAGCCTCCCAAAAGATAGCTTTTTAATTCAATTTATTATATGCTAAGTGCCATATAAAGTCAATTAAACTGAATATAGATGAGACTGTATTTAATAAGTCAAAAAGGTTTTATAATCGTAAAAAATGTCACTTCAATCAAGAATTATTACCATAATAGATGCTTATTATGCAATGAATAGTGGAGGAAGTTATGGTAAAGCATTATAAGAATGGCATGTCAGCTTCTTGATTTCCCTATATTTATCGTGTACACTTAAAGTAACAAATTCATTTAGGGAGTGAAGGAAATGAATATTAATATAATAAAATGTCATGGTACTGGCAATGATTTTGTCTTAATTGATGAGTTAACTAATGATTATAATATTAGTGAAGATGATAGAGAAAAAATGGCCGTTGTGCTATGTGATAGAAAGGGACTTATTGGTGCTGATGGCATATTGTTTGTTCAAAAAAGCTTGAAGTATGATGCTAAAATGAGAATTTTTAACTTGGATGGTTCAGAAGCAGAGATGTGTGGAAATGGTTTAAGATGCGTAGGTAGATATGTAATGGAGCTTCTAAATATGGACAAAATAAATGTAGAAACTATGAAAGCAAATTATATTGTACAAAAAGCTGAAAATATCTTTAAGGATATCCAAACGGTTGAGATTGAAATAAATACGGTGGATTTTGATATAAATAGTTTACCTATGAAGGGTTCATCATCACAATTCATTTTTAGTAAAATAGATGAGCTATCAGAAAAGCTTGAATTTACAGGGGTAAGTATAACAAATCCTCATGTAGTAACCATTGTAGATGAGTTTAATAGTGATACTATACTAGATATTGGGCGTAGGGCAAATACATTAAAGAGTATTTTTCCCAGTGGAGTCAATGTGAACTTTGTTAAAATATTAGACGAAAATAGCATTTATGTTAAAACCTATGAACGTGGAGTAGGGCTCACTAAATCTTGCGGAACTGGAATGACAGCAGCAAGTATAGTTACTTGCTTAAAAGATGAAGCGCGTTACAATTCTGAAATTAATGTATATAATGATGGCGGAATGATAAAGTGCGTTGTTGAAAAAAATAGTGAAGAAGAATATAAGGTGAGATTTATAGGTAATGCTAGTTTAATCTATAGAACTTCCATAGATATGCAGTCAATTCTTAATAATGAAATAACTAGCGTTTCAAAAGAATTATTCGATAATGAGATTGCAGAATATGATGAATTCTTAAGCTATGTTGGGTCAATTACAAATAAACAAACTATGAAATTGTAAGTTGGATTGAGAAAGTTAATAATACTAATCTAGGCTATAAAGGCGATGATAATTCTATATCATCGCCTTTGTAGTCTATTTTTTTGTTATAGCAACTCTCCATACTTCAGGGCCTTCCTCTAAGTATTCCCACTCAAACTTCTCAGGAAGTTCAGCCAAAAATTGATAATGTAGTGGACGAGGATCATGATCATTTACAAGCTCCATTTTTTCATTAGGTGCTAAATCTCCAAAAGTTTTAAAAATAACGGCATGTTTGTCCTTAGGTTCATAAATCCGAGCATCAACACTGGCAGTAAAGTTTGACATAGTTAAATCCTCCTTATCGCTTTTAATATCATTGTTTCTATAAATAATATTATACCCATTACTTTGCAGATTTAATGTGATTTAAATCAAATTACAAGTAATCTAAATAGTTAATGAAGTTATTTACAACTTTAAGCCTAAGTGTTAATATAAAGGACAAGTGTAATTATTTTACTTGAGATTCAGAATTGTATTTTTAGATTTGTGACTAAATAACTTTAGTTTCCATTGTGGGGGAATAGATATGAAAAGATTAAAAGATGAAAAATACATTGTGATACCCATGGCAGTAGGTATTTTTGAGTTTGCTTGGTTATATATAATTATGAATTTTTTTATTAAGAATAATATGCTTATTAAGCTAGATAATATTGCCTGGGATAATATTATCATGAGGTTTGTAGGTGATTATTGTGTTATGCTATTACTACCTACTATCTTGATAATTATAAGCAGGAAATATTTAAATGATTATGGATTGTGTTTTCAAAGTAAAAAAGAAACTTTTTCTTTATTAGCGGTTATGATTACATTCTTTTTTCTGCACAATGATTTTACCATAACTGGTCTTTATAAATTTTTCTTTTTTCTTGTAGTTGTCGGATTTGGAGAAGAATTTATTTATCGTGGTTTTTTGTATAATAAATTAAAAGATAATTCAAAAGTAATGGCAATAATCTTAAGTGGTGTGTTATGGGGAATATGTCATGCAATATTACCTTCACTTCTTAATAATTTAGATACCAGTCAATTTTTATCTGGAATGCTCAATGAAATTGGTGGTGGGATTGCAATGGGCTGGTATTTCATCTATCTTCAAGAAAAAAGCAAAACATTATGGATACCAATTCTAATCCATGCTATCTTAGATTATTCTTTCGGTTACATTGGACTTTATATTGCAATTGGAACATTTTTTTACTTTATGTTCAAATCAAAAGTTCAAATATATTTATATGACAATAAGCTTATGTAAGGGTAACTTATGGTATACAATATGTAATATAATATCATTTATAGGATTTGTTTTAGTAATAATATTTTCTGTTAAATTAATAATAAGAAATATTAATTTGAAAAGTAAGTAGTTATGTCTTAATATCTTTATAGTATAATAATATTAATTAACATAGAACTAAAGGAAATGATTTTGTTTGCGAGGAGTAAAAGATATGGATAATATAAAAACTATTTATCATGGTAGTATAGGATTAGTTAAAAAGCCACTATATGGATATAGAGCAGATGATAGTTATTTTCAAATAGCTGAAAATTTTTTATCAAACCAATTAGCTTTAGAAGTATTATCTGATGCACTACACTTAGGTAAATTAGGTATACAGTTTGTTTTAATTAGTAATAAATCATTTGAAAGAATTAGTTATATAAGTAGTGAATTATGCAGTGCTAATGAGTTATATGATGATTATTTGTTAAATGATAGAACAGCCAGATTTTATTTCAGACAATTATTACGTGAGAGTTTCAATAATGGAAAAACTTTTGTACGGGATTTATTAGGAGGAAGAGCATAGTGAATAATAATAAATATGTTATTTATGATGAAGTTTATTTTACTGATGTTGAAAAACAAATGATATCTACATTTCAAGATGGAAGCAGTCTTCTTCCTAATATAGATATACCTTGGATGATTAAATGCTTCATGAAATCAACACACAGAAAAAAAGTAGAGCAAGGACATCCACATTGGATAGGTAAAATAGGTGCAGTTGCAATACGAGATTTGTTAGAGAATGTTGATTATCCTAAAAGTGACAAAGATAAATATTATTATGGTAATAAGCTTTATTGGATAGGAAAAGTTTATAATTATGTTAGTTATAAATATGATATTCATTGTAGTAAATTAATAGATTTAATATCTGTAGATGATATGTTAAAACAATATGTTACTATGCATGAAACAGGATTAGATCATGCAGCTGAACACTTATATAATATATTTATAAAGGATAAATATATTATCCCAATATTAACATAGTTATAAATTAACTCATTATTTTTAAAATACTTCGACTTTATATTTATGAGGTTCTTATGGCATTAAAGTTTGACAAACCACCCAATAAGGGTTAAAATAATATTAGGGAAAGCCTAACTAAATAAAAGGCAAGGTGATGATTTGGATACCAATAGACATTTATATGAGACTTACAGTAGTCTTATGAAAGTAAAAGGAGAATGTTCTTGTAAGCTAATAGATGAACTTAATATGTCAGAATTAACCCTTCGTCAAATTGAATATATAAAGAAAATCGGAAAATATGATTCTATTACAATTAGTGGTCTTGCAGAAATTTTAAATTTGTCTAAACCATCAATTACAGAAATGGTTAAGAAATTTATAAAACTAGATTGTGTTTATAAAAAACAATGTGCGGAAGATGGAAGGGTACAATATATATATCTTACTGAGAGGGGAGAATGCATAGCCAGATTTGAGGATCTAGAAGTTAAAAGATTAGTAGCGAAAATGTTAGAAAGCCTTGATGATGGTGAGATAAATATTTTAATAAGCATTTTACTTAAGATCAAGTAACAAGTAAAGTACAACTCATAAATTAGATATAAAGTTAGGTTAATAAAAACTAATTAAATCGGTTTCTAGAAAATATTTTATTAAAAAATAATAGGAACAACATATGGAGGAATTAAGATGAATGAACTAAATAACAGCAAAGATTTACCTGTAGTGATTATACCAAATTTAGTCATGTTTCAGGGAAAAGATATTAAGGTAATATTAAGTGGAGATATTAATAATGAATTTTACCACAGAGTGGAGAAAGACGATTTTTATGCTATTGCATTAACAATGAAAGAAAACACAGATGAAGCAATAGATGAAGAAGTAAGTGAAAAGAATAATCTTTATACAGTTGGGGCACTAATTAAAATAAAAAATAGAAAAGAACTGAAAGATTCTTATGAATATAGTATAGATTTTTTAGAAAGAGTAGAAGTAGAAAATTTAACTGAGGATGGTTATAATTTTAGAGCTACTTATAAACTTATTCCTGATATCATGGACTTAGATGAAAAAAATGAGCAGCAAATGTTAGAGTCTATAAAGAAATTAACTACTGGAATCAGTAAAAACTTTAGAGGATCTGAGACTTATGTTGAGTATATTAATAAAATAGATAATGTTTCTGATGTTATTGCATACTTAATCCCTTATGTGAATCTATCAAGTGAAGAGAGACAAGCATTTCTGGAAATACGTTCATTACAAAAGAGAAGTTTGAAGTTTTTAGATTTATTAATACTGCATAAGAAATCTATAGAATTTCAATTAGAAATGGCATTAAAGTTTAATGAGGATATCAATAAGAATCATAGAGAATCTATGCTTCGCAAGCAACTACAGGTTATTCAAGAAGAATTAAATGAAAAAGATAGTAGTGAGGGAAAAAAGAAAAAAGGATATAAAGAATTAATAGAAGCAGCAGGTATGTCGGATGAAGTTAAAGAAGCGGCATTAGGGGAACTTAGTAAACTAGAACGTCAAAATCCAAATAGTTCAGAAAGTAACGTAATTCAAAACTATTTGGATTTGTTAACAAAGCTTCCATGGGGTAAAAGTGAGATTAAAGACATTGATATTAAGGAATCCAGAAGGATATTAGATGATAAGCATTACGGACTTGAAAAAGTAAAGAAACGTATAATTCAACACATAACTGTAATGAAGTTAAAACAAAATAGACAAGGTTCAATTTTATTACTAGTGGGACCTCCAGGAACGGGTAAAACTAGTTTAGGTAAAAGTATAGCAGAGGCCTTAGGACGTAAATATGTTAGGGTAAGTCTTGGTGGAGTTCGTGACGAAGCTGAAATTAGAGGACATAGAAGAACTTATATAGGAGCATTGCCAGGAAGAATAATTCAAGGAATGAAAAAAGCTGGTGAAAGCAATCCCGTATTTATATTAGACGAAGTGGACAAGTTAACCTCATCTACAAACGGAGACCCAACTAGTGCATTGTTAGAAGTTTTAGATCCTGAGCAAAATAATGCCTTTGCAGATCATTACCTAGAAGTACCTTATGATTTATCAGATGTATTCTTTATTGCTACAGCAAATTCACTAAAAGGTATTCCAGGACCACTTGTAGATCGTATGGAAGTTATAGATATTAGTAGTTATACAAGCAATGAAAAGTTCCATATTGCAAAGGATCATTTGGTAGAGTCAGTTCTAGAGGAAAATGGATTAAGTAATGATAAACTGCAATTTGAGGATGAAACTTTAAAAGTTATAATAGAAAAATACACAAGAGAAGCTGGAGTAAGGTCGCTAAAACGTCAGATATCTGCAGTAACAAGAGTTGTTTCAGAAAAGATAGTTGAAAAAAGCGTTGAGTTACCATACGTAATAAAGGAAGACATGCTCTTTGATATTTTAGGGCATGAAGTTGCAAGTCATGCTAGGGTAAATAAAATTAATCCACCAGGAGTTGTAACAGGCCTCGCTTGGACACCAGTTGGAGGAGACATATTATTTATTGAGGGTGCAATGATGCCAGGAAAGGGAGAACTAATCCTAACAGGACAACTTGGAGATGTAATGAAGGAATCAGCTAAGATTTCTCAAAGTTTAATTAGATCAAGACTAGCTTTCAATCAAAAGGGGCTTGAATTTAATAAATATGATTTGCACATTCATGTACCGGCTGGATCTATTCCAAAAGATGGTCCATCTGCAGGGGTAGGCTTATTTACAAGTATTGCGTCCCTAGTTACTGGGTATCCAGTGGATCCGAATCTTGCAATGACTGGTGAGATTTCCTTAAGAGGTGCAGTGATGCCTGTTGGTGGAATTAAAGAAAAAGTGTTAGCTGCTCATCGTGCAGGAATTAAAAGAATAATACTGCCAAAAGAAAATGAAAAAGATATAACAGACATTCCAAAGGATGTACAAAAGGAATTAGAATTCATTCTTGTAGAAACTATTGAAGATGTTATTAAGGAAACTATAGGAATTGAACTACCTAAATTGAATTTCTTGGTACCAGGTAGCACTGGGAAAATGGCGGAACTTCACGTAAGTCAGTAAATAATATGTATTACTCATGGTAAGTTAAGTGAGTTATGATTAACAAACACATAAAAGTCCTGCAACCTATAAGCGTACACGCTAAGTTGCAGGACTTTTTCATATGCTTAATAAAAATCTATAACCTATTTGATATCAATAACGGTATTTTCATCTACGATGTTCCACCAAGTGTTCCCAGGGCTTAATGGCAAATCATTACCCTGATCATCTGTTAAATGAGTTTGGGAAGCAGAATCTTTTTTGGACCAGTGCATTTTTGTAAATTTACCATTGCTAATAACGTAACCATTACCTTGGCCTACAAGGGCGATGTCTATATGATTTCCATCTGATTGCAATTTAATAGAGGTTATTTGTACTACTATGTTCTTAAAAGCTAATGGAAGTTTGTCCTCTTTATTAGTTGAAGTAGTTCCATCCATGCTTTTATAATAAAGACCATCCTTATAGGTATAACTAGTAGTGTAAAATTTATTTATTTTCAAAAGTACATCAGTAGCTTGTGAAAGTTTATCACTTTCCCAATAGCTCTTATCAAATTTTAATTTTACAGTAGGAGCTTTAATAAAGTTTTTTGTTTTAACAAGCTCTCTTAACTCTTCAGTGGAGGTATAAAGGTTATGGGGAGCCGTGCGCTCGTTATCTCTCCAGTAAGTTGACCCATATGCCATTTCATTCATACTCATTAAATTTTCATTTTTTATTTCAATCAGTGCCTCTTCACTTCCACCACAGTGGGCAAAGGGCAGGTTATATTCTTTAGAAATATCAAGGAAATAAGATCTAGCGCTTCTAATTGGGCCTACCTTTTCAGCCTTATTCTTTTGAAATAACGCAATAAATCTAGGTATGCCTCCTTCAGCCAAGGTTTCATATACAATATCTGCATTATTTAGGCCTGATTGAGGTCTTGCATTTACTGAGTTTTCAACTATTGCAAGCACAGCAATGTTATCTAAAACTTCTTTTTTTACTTCTTCACCTGTATAGGCAGAAAAATATTTTTGTAGATTACTAACAGGTGGTGATGTTTTGGCAGGGGCTGACTGATTTGGAATAGTGTTAGATTCAGACTTTTTAGTGCACCCTGTAGCAATAAAGCTTATTGTAATAATTAGACATAATAATAGTTTAGAATTATTTTTCAAGTTACTCATCTCCTTAGGGAATAGAAAGTGGTAAGTTATATAATGATAATAATCCATGTCATCATATACTATATGCTAGCAATAACAGTAAAAGTAGCACAAGATAATACTATCATATGTATGGTATATAAAAAAGATAAGCTTACAAATAAAGCAGAGGGGGTATTTGCTTTGTGCTACCGAAATGTATCAAAATAATAAAGATAGAATAATATTGAAATTATTCATAATTAGAAGTATTGATTATTTTATAAGTTTATGGTATAGTTATCTTAATAAGATATTTTGGCCGAGAATTTGAGAGCCACAATTAGAGTTTTATACTTTAATTGTGGTTTTTTGTTTTTTATTATATATGAAATAGCTTGCGGAAGTGACTGTGGATAACATCTATATACTAGAGGTTGTCACTTTTGCCACTTGCCACGTGGGTGGCACTATAAAGAGGAGTGATTATTTAATGTATGATGTAATAATTATTGGAGCAGGAATTATAGGTGCATCTGTAGCTAGAGAAATTAGCAAATACAATTTGAAGGTAATAGTAGTGGAAAAAGAAATAGATGTAGCTTCTGGAACAACAAAAGCTAACAGTGCAATTGTTCATGCGGGCTTTGATGCAGAGCCAAATACTTTTAAAGGTAGATTAAATGCTAAAGGCAACGCTATGTTTGATAGGTTGTCAAAGGAGCTTGATTTTCCATTTAAGAAAAATGGATCTTTAGTTCTATGCTTTGATGAGGCTGATAAAGAAAACCTAGAATTACTTAAGAAACAAGGTGAAATTAATGGAGTTCCTGGTCTTCAAATATTAACAGGGGAAGAAACTAGAGAAATGGAACCGAATGTCTCTAAAAAAGTAGTAGCAGCCTTATTTGCACCAACAGGAGGGATAGTTTGTCCTTATGAAATGAATATAGCCATGGCTGAAAACTCTTTTATTAATGGTGTGGAATTTAAGTTTGGGGCTAAGGTGGTGGACATTAAAAAGATTCATGATGGGTATAGTTTGTTAATAAATAAACATGAGTCTAAAGACGTCATATCTATTATAGAAGGGAAAGTAATTATAAATGCAGCTGGTTTGTATTCAGATGTAATAAATAATTTTATTTCTGATGAAAAGTTTAGTATTTTACCTAAGAAAGGTGAGTACTGCTTATTTGACAAAGCTGTGGGGAATTTGGTTACAAAAACTATATTTCAATTACCTACAAAGCTAGGAAAAGGAGTATTAGTTACGCCCACAGTTGATGGAAATTTACTTATAGGACCAAACGCCATAGATGTAGATGAAAAAGAAAACTTGGATACTACCAAAGAGGGCTTAGATGAAATTATTGATAAAGCTAGGTTAAGTATAGAAAGCATACCAACAAATCAAATTATCACTTCTTTTTCAGGCTTAAGGGCTAAAAATAAAAATGATGATTTTATAATTGGTGAAGTGAAAAATTCGCCTGGATTTATAAATGTTGCAAGTATTGACTCCCCAGGGTTAACTTCTGCACCGGCAATTGCAGAAATGGTTGCTACCATGGCAAGGGATATTTTGAAAGCCACTCTAAAAGAGAATTTCATAAGCACAAGAAAAGGCATTGTGAGATTTAGGGAACTTAATAATGTTCAAAGAGATGCTCTTATAAAGAGTAATCCTGAATATGGAAAAGTAGTGTGTAGATGCGAAGTAGTTACTGAGGGTGAAATAAAGGATGCAATTAGAAGACCACTAGGAGCTAAAACTATTGATGGAGTTAAAAAAAGAACAAGGACTGGAATGGGAAGATGTCAAGCTGGTTTTTGCACTTCAAGAGTTGTAGATATTCTAAGCACGGAATTAAACCTTCCTAAAGAGGAGATTACAAAGTTTGGAGGAAAATCTAGCTTGGTAATTGGTAAAAATAAAGACAATTTCTAAAAGAGATTTTTTGCAATATTATAGGGGAGGCTATTTATGAAGCACATTGATATAGTAATAATCGGAGGCGGGCCTGCGGGGCTTGCAGCAGCTATAGCAGCTAAAGAAGAGGGCATAGAAAATATTTTAATATTAGAAAGAGAAAGCGAGCTTGGGGGAATATTGAATCAGTGCATTCATAATGGGTTTGGACTGCATACTTTTAAAGAGGAGCTCACAGGACCTGAGTACGCTACTAGATATATTGATAAGGTAAAGGAATGTAAGATACCATACATATTAGATACTATGGTATTAGAAATAACAAAGGAAAAGGTTATAACAGCAGTGAGTGGAAGTGGAATCATAGAAATTACTGCAAAAGCAATTATTTTGGCCATGGGATGTAGAGAAAGACCTCGGGGAGCTATAAATATTCCGGGTAGCAGATGTGCGGGAGTTCTTACTGCAGGTGCTGCTCAAAAGTTTGTTAATATTGAAGGATATATGCCTGGAACAGAAGTGGTGATTCTAGGATCAGGTGATATAGGACTTATAATGGCTAGAAGAATGACATTTGAAGGCGCTAAAGTAAAAGCAGTTGTGGAGCTCGAACCTTTTTCAAGTGGCTTAAAAAGAAATGTGGTTCAGTGCCTAGATGATTATAACATTCCATTAAAACTAAGTCATACGGTTGTAAATATTAAAGGGAAAGATAGATTAGAAGGTGTAACTATTGTAAAAGTGGACGAAAACAAAAGGCCAATTAAAGGAACAGAGGAATTCATAAGCTGTGATACACTACTTCTTTCAGTAGGCCTTGTTCCAGAAAATGAGCTATCTAAAAGTGCAGGAGTTTCCTTATCAGGGGTTACCGGTGGACCACTTGTAAATGAATCAATGGAAACAAATATTGAAGGAATATTTGCCTGTGGTAATGTTTTGCATGTTCATGACTTAGTTGACAATGTATCCTCAGAAAGTGCCAGTGCAGGAAAAACAGCAGCCAGATATGTAAAGGAAGATAAAACACAGGGAGAGTATATTAGTGTTAATGGAACTTGTGGCGTAAGATACACTGTTCCTTCGTTAATTAATAGTTCAAAGGTAGACAAGTCAATAACAGTAAGGTTTAGAGTAGGAAAGGTGTTTAAAGAAAGCTATATATCACTATATTTTGATGAAACTAGGGTGCTTCATATTAAGAAAAAGATACTTGCACCAGGAGAAATGGAAGAACTGAAAATTCCAAAGACTATTTTTGATAAATATCCTAATTGCAAAGAAATAACAGTAAAGATAGAAAAGGAGTAAGGGTTATGGAAAAGAGAGAATTAATATGCATAGGTTGCCCTACTGGATGCATGCTAAGTGCTGAAATCAGTGATGAAAGTAATGTACGCATAACTGGTAATGCTTGCAAAATAGGTGAGACTTATGGAATGAAGGAATGTATCAGTCCTACGAGAATTTTGACTTCCACAGTGGAGGTAATCGGCACCGATAAGTTAATGCTTCCAGTTAAAACAGAAAGGGATGTTCCAAAGGATAAAATTTTAGAATGCATTAAGGCTTTAAAGGGAATAAAGGTAAAGGCGCCGATTAACATTGGAGATATAATTTTAAAAGATGTTGCCAATACTGGTGTGAATTTCATTGCAACTAAGGATATTTAGAACAATTATAGAATAATACAACTAAAATGTACAATATGACCAAAATGTGCATATTAAAAAAAACTATTGACTATCCAATTGGGATATGTAAAAATAGAGTTCAATAGTGCCATTATTAGTTAAATATAAATCTGGAGGCAATAAAATGAATGCATTCTCCTTTGAGGAACTTTTAATAGAAAATCCAGTAGTTGGTGCGATTAGGAATGATAATGACTTAAAAAAGATAACTCTAAGTAAAGTTCAAATTGTATTTATACTTTATGGTTCAATTACAAACATAAAAGAAATATGTGATACTTTAAAAAAGGTCAATAAAATCGTATTTATTCATGTAGATATGATAGATGGATTAAAAAGTGATCAAAAGGGGATTGAGTTTATTAAACAACATGCAAACCCTTTTGGAATAATTACTACAAA
The DNA here is from genome assembly GCF_020443565.1 of Clostridium sp. CS001. GTDB lineage: Bacteria > Bacillota > Clostridia > Clostridiales > Clostridiaceae > Clostridium_AD. The sequence goes on along the minus strand of NZ_JAIZZN010000009.1, from coordinate 124,848 downwards.
GCAAAATAATATTAAGTATGGACATAAATTAGGGTTATATACTATTATGAGAATATTTGTTATAGATTCTTTGTCCCTTGAAACAGGTATAAAGAATATACAAGCAGTTTCACCTAATGCAGTTGAGGTTATGCCGGGGATTGCCAGTAAGATAATAAGATCTCTTGAGAAGGAGATAAATCTTCCTATAATTGCAGGTGGTTTAATAAATACAAAAAAAGAAATAATGGAATCTATAAGTGCAGGTGCCATGGCAGTATCTACAACGGCACAGGAACTCTGGGATTTAAACAATTAAATAGATCTATGTTAGGCTAGAGAAATGAGAGCTGAGCAAGATAAAGGTTTTATACTTTATTTTGTTCGGCCTTTTCTATATTCACAAGGTAACCGATTACATTTGAAAATGGAGGGGTATTAAAATGAGTAAGTTTGTAATGGCGTTAGACCAAGGGACAACCAGTTCAAGGTGTATTTTATTTAATAAGGAAGGACTTATTGAAAGTAGTGCACAAAAAGAGTTTGACCAAATTTATCCAAATGCAGGTTGGGTAGAACATAATCCCATAGAAATATGGTCCTCACAATTCTCTGTTGCTATTGAAGCAATGGCAAAGGTGGGCGCAGAAGCTTCAGACATAGCAGCCATTGGAATAACGAATCAAAGAGAAACTACAATTGTATGGGACAAAAGGACAGGCTTACCGGTTTACAATGCTATAGTATGGCAATGTAGAAGAACAGCAAATATGTGTGATGATCTTAAAGCAAAAGGCTTTGATAAGGTTGTAAAAGAAAAGACTGGGTTAATTCTTGACGCATATTTCTCAGGAACAAAGGTTAAATGGATTCTTGATAATGTAGAAGGTGCAAGAGAAAATGCTGAAAAAGGTAACTTATTATTTGGAAATGTTGATGCTTGGCTAATTTGGAATTTGACTAAGGGAAAAACATATGTAACTGATTATTCTAATGCTTCAAGAACTATGTTATTTAATATCCATGAATTAAAATGGGACGCGGAAATCTTAAAAGAGTTAAATATACCTTTATGCATGTTGCCAGAAGTTAAACCATCAAGCTGTGTTTATGGGAATACAGATGCAACTTTATTTGGAGCTGAAATACCAATAGCTGGAGCTGCAGGAGATCAACAAGCTGCGCTATTTGGACAATGCTGCTTTGAACCTGGAACTGCTAAAAACACTTACGGAACTGGAGCTTTCCTTTTAATGAACACTGGAGAAAAAGCTGTAGAATCAAAAAATGGATTATTAACCACTATTGCTTGGGGCGCAGAGGGAAAAGTTGAATATGCACTTGAGGGCAGTGTATTTATTGCTGGAGCTGCAATTCAGTGGTTAAGAGATGAACTTAGAATGATAGATAATGCGGCAGACTCTGAGAGATATGCAACAGCAGTTGAAGATACAAATGGAGTGTACATGGTTCCTGCTTTTGTAGGACTTGGAGCACCATACTGGGATCAATATGCAAGAGGTGCAATCGTTGGATTAACAAGAGGAGCAAAAAAAGAACATCTAATTCGTGCAACTTTAGAATCTATAGCATATCAAACTAATGACGTGCTAAAAGCAATGCAAGAAGATTCTGGAATTGAACTTAAGGCTTTAAAAGTTGACGGTGGAGCTTGTGCAAATAACTTCTTAATGCAATTCCAGGCAGATGTATTAGGAGTGCAAGTTGATAGACCTGAAATAATTGAGACAACTGCACTTGGGGCAGCTTACCTTGCAGGACTTGCTGTAGGATACTGGAAGGATAAAGAAGACATACGTAGCAATTGGGCACTATCAAGAGCGTTTAAGGCTAATATGGAAGTGGAAAAAAGAGAAGAATTGCTTAAGGGGTGGCATAAAGCGGTTGGTAGATCTCAGGATTGGGCAGAGTAATTTAAGTTTATTCTAATAAATTTTTAATTAGTATTAAGGGGGATGGTATTAATGTCAATTTATTTAGCGGAATTTTTAGGAACTGCAATGCTAATTCTACTAGGGGATGCAGTAGTTGCAAACGTAATACTTAGTAAAACAAAAGGCAATAACGGTGGGTTAATAGTTATAGCCTTTGGGTGGGCGCTAGCTGTTGCTATACCAGCATTTATTTTTGGACCAATATCGGGAGCAAGCTTTAATCCAGCTTTGACTTTAGCTTTAGCTGTAATAGGAAAGTTACCTTGGGACCAGGTGCCAGGATACATTATTGCACAGATGCTTGGTGCCATAGTAGGAGCTTGTCTAGTTTACTTACATTATAGAAATCATTTTGATGCTACAGAGGATGCAGATACAAAAAGAGCTGTATTCTGCACAGCACCAGCTATAAGAGACACTTTCCAAAACTTTGTTTCAGAATTTATTGGTACTTTCATATTAGTATTTGCACTTTTAGGTTTTGTAAATACAAAATTTGCTGATGGAGTTGGTGGTCTGGTTGTAGGGGGTATTATTTTAGTAATTGGTTTAACCTTAGGTGGTACAACTGGTTACGCAATTAACCCAGCAAGGGATTTAGGACCAAGAATAGCACATGCTTTCCTTCCAATCAAAAACAAACAAGGGTCTGATTGGGGATATGCATGGATTCCAATAGTTGCACCTATATGCGGAGCTATAGTTGCTGCAGTGTTCTTCCAAGCGATATTTTAGGTGCCACCCACGTGGCAAGTGGCAAGTAGAATGTGTTAATGCATGAAACCTGCTTCACAGAGTGGCAAACCATAACTATTAAAATTAAAATTTAAATTTAAATGAAAAATCAGTTAATCCATAAATAGGTTAACTGATCTTTTATTTAAATTTGTATACTTGGAAAAGTCCTTAGAAATTAGTGTAAAGATTAGCACAAAACATTCTTCAAATACATACAATAAAGTAATAAACCAAAATAAAATTCATATACTTATTATATGGGAAACATATTCATTAGAATTAACTATATATCTTGGCTGAGAATTTGAGAGCCACAATTAAAGCATTAAACTTTAATTGTGGTTTTTTGTTTTACTAAAACAGTACAAGCAAAAATCAAGGGGGTCATTTAATGTATGATGTAGTAATTATAGGTGCAGGAATTATAGGAGCGTCTATTGCCAGGGAAATTAGTAAATATAATTTGAAGGTAATTAACGTTGAAAAAGAATTAGACTTGGCAATGGGAACAACAAAAGCTAATAGTGCAATTGTACATGGGGGTTTTGATGCCAAACCAAATACACTAAAGGCTAAACTAAACGTCAAGGGTAATTCTATGTTTGAGAAGTTATCAAAGGATTTAGATTTTCCATTTATTAAAAATGGTTCTTTGGTTCTATGCTTTGATGAAGCGAGTAGGGGAGACCTAGAGCTGCTCAAAGAGCAAGGTGAAATTAATGGAGTGCCTGATCTTAAAATATTAAGCGGAGAAGAAACAAGGAAGATGGAACCTAATGTTTCAGAAAATGTTGTGGCAGCATTATTTGCCCCTACAGGTGGAATAGTTTGTCCTTATGAAATGAATATAGCAATGGCGGAAAATGCCTTTAGTAATGGTGTGGAATTCAATTTTGGAGAGCAAGTAGTGGGCGTGGAGAAAATTCGTGGTGGATATAAACTATTAATAAGTGATGATAAGTGCCCAGAAACAAAAGCTACCATAGAAGGCAAGGTTATTATAAATGCAGCTGGCTTATATTCGGATGTAATAAATAATCTAATAGCACATGAGAAGTTTAATATTAAACCTAGAAAAGGCGAATATTGTTTGTTTGATAAAGTTACTAAAGATTTAGTTACAAAAACTATATTTCAGCTACCTACAAAGCTAGGAAAAGGAGTATTAGTTACCCCAACAGTGGATGGGAATTTACTTATAGGGCCTAATGCTGTGGATATAGAAGATAAAGAAAACTTAGATACTACAAAAGAAGGATTAGATGACATTATTAATAAAGCTAGATTAAGCATAAAAAATATACCCACAAATCAAATAATTACCTCTTTCTCGGGACTCAGAGCAAGAACTAACAGTGATGACTTTATAATAGGTGAAGTAAAAGATTTACCTGGATTTGTAAATGTTGCAGGTATTGAGTCACCAGGATTAACTTCTGCACCAGCAATTGCAGAAATGGTTGCACTTATGGTAAAAGATATGTTGAAAGCAACTTTAAAAGACAATTTTATAAGTACAAGAACGGGCATTATAAAATTTAGAGAATTAAATAATGAAAAAAAAGAGGCTCTTATAAAGAGTAATCCTCAATATGGAACAATAGTCTGTAGATGTGAAGTTATTACTGAAGCAGAAATAAAAGACTCCATTAATCGGCCCTTAGGAGCTACAACTATTGATGGAGTTAAAAGAAGAACGAGAGCTGGCGGAGGAAGATGCCAAGCGGGTTTTTGCATCTCAAGAGTTGTAGATATTTTATGCAAAGAATTAAACCTTGACCTCACAGAAGTTACAAAGTCTGGAGGAGAATCAAAACTATTAGTTGGAAAAAACAAGGCAAATTTATAATATAACAGGGGGGCTATTTATGCAAAACATTGACATGGTAATAATCGGTGGTGGCCCTGCAGGCATTGCAGCAGCTATAGCAGCTAGGGAGGATGGGATAGAAGATATTTTAATATTAGAAAGGGAAAATCAGCTTGGGGGAATATTAAATCAGTGTATTCATAATGGATTTGGTCTTCATACCTTCAAAGAGGAACTCACAGGACCTGAGTACGCCATTAGATTTATTGATAAAGTGAAGGAATATAAAATACCCTATGCATTAAGCACTATGGTATTAGAAATAACTAAGGAAAAGGTTATAACAGCAGTGAGTGGAAGTGGTGTCCTAGAAATTAAAGCAAAGGCGATTATTTTGGCTATGGGTTGCAGGGAGAGGCCTCGAGGAGCAATAAATATCCCAGGTAGTAGATGCGCTGGTATTCTTACTGCAGGTACAGCTCAAAAGTTTGTAAATATTAAAGGATATATACCTGGAAAGACAGTTGTTATTTTAGGTTCTGGGGATATTGGACTCATAATGGCAAGGAGAATGACCTTAGAGGGTGCAAAAGTAAAAGCAGTGGTGGAACTTATGCCCTATTCAAGTGGGTTAAAAAGAAACGTTGTTCAATGTTTAGATGACTACAATATTCCACTAAAACTTAGTCATACTGTTGTAAATATAAAAGGCAAAGACAGACTAGAGGGAGTGACCATTGCAAAAGTTGATGAAAACAGGAGGCCCATTAAGGAAACTGAGGAATTTATAAGTTGTGATGCATTACTTTTATCTGTGGGATTAATTCCAGAAAATGAACTGTCTAAAAGTGCAGGAGTTATATTATCAGATATAACAGGGGGGCCAATTGTAAATGAGTCAATGGAGACGAATATTGATGGTATATTTGCTTGTGGCAATGTGCTACATGTCCATGATTTAGCTGATAATGTATCTCTAGAAAGTTCTAGTGCAGGAAAAGAAGCAGCAAAGTATGTAAATGGAGATAAAAAACACGGTGAGTATATTAAAGTTCGAGGAGAGTGTGGAGTACGATATACAGTTCCATCGCTAATTGACAGTTCAAAGGTTGATAAATTTATAACAATAAGATTTAGAGTCGGAGAGGTATTTAAAGAGAACTACGTATCACTATATTTTGATGAAACTAGAATGGTCCATATTAAAAAACGAATACTTACTCCAGGGGAAATGGAAGAATTAAAAGTTCCTAAAACTTTTTTTGAAAAGTGTTCTAATTGTAAAGAAATAATAGTAAAGATAGATAAGGAGTAAACATTATGGAAAAGAGAGAATTAATTTGTATAGGGTGTCCAATGGGATGTGTCCTTTACGTAGAAATCGGTGATGGAAGTAATGTACAAGTAACAGGAAACAGCTGTAAAATAGGAGAAGAGTATGGAATAAAGGAATGTACAAGTCCTACAAGAATTTTAACTTCTACAGTGGAGGTAATCCATGGGAGAGAGTTAATGCTACCAGTTAAGACTGAAAAGGATATCCCTAAAAATAAGATTGAAGAATGTATGAGAGATTTAAAGAAAGTAAAGGTAAATGCCCCAATTAATATTGGCGATATAATTTTAAAAAATGTTGCAAATACTGGTGTAAGTTTTATTGCAACTAAAAGTATTAAAAATAACTAAATTAGTGTATTTTATGGCAGAGAAATGAGAGCCGTGTGAATTTAAAAGTTTAAGACTTTATTTTGCGCGGCTTTTTTCTATATAAAATAATCAATTAAGTAAAAAGTGGGGGGTATTAAAATGAACAAATTTGTAATGGCACTAGATCAAGGGACAACCAGTTCAAGATGTATTTTATTCAACAAACAGGGACTAATTGAAAGTGTTGCACAAAAGGAGTTTACTCAGATTTATCCAAATGCAGGTTGGGTAGAACATGATCCTATGGAAATATGGTCCTCACAATTATCAGTTGCTGTAGAAGCAATGGCAAAGGTTGGAGCGAATGCCGATGACATTGCAGCTATTGGAATAACAAATCAAAGAGAAACTACTATTGTATGGGATAAAAGAACAGGAGTACCTGTCTACAATGCTATTGTGTGGCAATGTAGAAGAACAGCTAATATGTGTGATGAACTTAAAGCGAAAGGCTTTGATAAAGTTGTAAAAGAAAAAACTGGATTAGTTCTGGATGCATATTTTTCAGGGACAAAGGTTAAATGGATTCTTGATAATGTAGAAGGTGCAAAGGAAGACGCTGAAAATGGTCACTTATTATTCGGAAATGTGGATGCTTGGCTAATTTGGAATTTGACTAAAGGAAAAACACATGTAACTGATTATTCTAATGCTTCAAGAACTCTACTCTTTAATATTCATGAATTAAAATGGGACGAAGAAATATTAAATGAGTTAAATATACCTTTATGCATGTTACCAGAAGCTAAACCGTCAAGTTGTATTTATGGAAATACAGATTCATCTTTATTTGGCGCTGAAATACCAATATCAGGAGCGGCTGGAGATCAACAAGCTGCACTATTCGGGCAATGCTGCTTCGAGGCTGGAACTGCTAAAAACACTTATGGAACTGGAGCTTTCCTTCTAATGAACACAGGAGAAAAAGCTGTAGAATCAAAAAATGGCTTATTAACTACAATTGCTTGGGGAGCTGAGGGAAAAGTTGAATATGCACTTGAAGGTAGCGTATTTATTGCTGGAGCTGCGATTCAATGGTTAAGAGATGAACTTAGAATGATAAAAAATGCTGCAGATTCTGAGAAATATGCAATGGAAGTTGAAGACACTAATGGAGTTTACATGGTTCCTGCCTTTGTAGGACTTGGAGCACCATACTGGGATCAATATGCAAGAGGGGCAATTGTTGGATTAACAAGAGGAGCAAAAAAAGAACATTTAATTCGTGCTACCTTGGAATCAATAGCATATCAAACTAACGACGTATTAAAAGCAATGCAAGAAGACTCTGGAATTGAACTTAAAGCATTAAAGGTTGACGGGGGAGCTTGTGCAAATAACTTCTTAATGCAATTCCAAGCAGATATACTTGGAGTTCAAGTTGATAGACCAGAAATAATTGAAACTACAGCACTTGGTGCAGCTTACCTTGCAGGACTTGCAGTAGGTTATTGGAAAGATAAAGAAGACATCCGTAGTAATTGGGCATTATCAAGATCATTTATGGCTAATATGGAAGCAGAAAAAAGAGAAGCATTACTTGTTGGATGGCATAAAGCAGTTGGTAGATCTCAAAACTGGGCAGAGTAATTTTAGATTATTTTAATAAATTTTAATTAATATTATAAGGGGGATATTCAATGTCAATTTATTTAGCGGAATTTTTAGGAACAGCAATGCTGATTTTATTAGGGGATGCAGTAGTTGCCAACGTACTACTAAATAAAACAAAAGGTAATAACAGCGGATTAATAGTTATAGCATTTGGATGGGCATTAGCTGTTGCCATTCCTGCATTTATCTTTGGACCAATATCAGGCGCAAGTTTTAACCCAGCCTTGACTTTATCCTTAGCAGTAATCGGAAAATTCCCTTGGGAGCAAGTGCCAGGATATATTGTTGCACAAATGGGTGGCGCTATAGTAGGAGCTTGTCTTGTTTATCTACATTATAGAGATCATTTTGAGGCTACAGAAGATGCAGATTTAAAAAGAGCTGTATTCTGTACTGGACCTGCTATAAGAAACACTTTCCAAAACTTTGTTTCAGAATTCATAGGCACTTTCATATTAGTATTCGCTCTTTTAGGTTTTGTAAATACAAAATTTGCTGATGGAGTTGGTGGTCTGGTTGTAGGTGGTATCATATTAGTAATCGGTTTAACTTTAGGTGGAACAACAGGTTACGCAATTAATCCAGCAAGGGACCTTGGACCAAGAATAGCACATGCTTTCCTTCCAATCAAAAACAAACAAGGTTCAGACTGGGGATATGCATGGATACCAGTAGTAGCACCAATATGTGGAGCTATAGTAGCAGCAGTATTCTTCAAATCAGTTTTTTAGTGCCACCCACGTGGCAAGTGGCATGTTCTAATGCATAGAGCTTGATTCACGTGGTAGTAAATATTAATTACGTAAAAGAAATCAGTTAATCCCTAAGTGGATAAACTGATTTCTTTTATTTTAGCCCATAAATTGCTTTATTTAAAACCATTTTGGTTTTCTTGCATATAGGATTACAATAATACTAAAGATAATAAGCAAGATTAAAAATAATATTGTGGATTACTGTAATATTAATGGTCACTTAGCGTCTTTATTGTTGTAAACCTAGCTAGGAAAGAAGGAGTTGAACTTATCACGAGGAGGAGTAGGTTATGAGCTTTAATGAAAAAGAATTATCTTATTATATTGATAGTTTAAATGATGAAAAGAAACCTAAAGAACATGATAATGAAATAAGTTCAAAAAAATTTATTCTTTCTTTAGGGTCTATTGCAGCAGTGCTCGCGATATTTTTCACAGCAAATATGGTGCTCCCAATTGGAAAGAATAACATAGTCTACGCTATGACAAAGGCCTATAACGAGATGAAGACTTATCATGGAATAATTCAAATTGTAACTATAAACAATGCGGGAAATGAAGAAATGCAAGGTAAAATAGAAGCATGGTCTGATAAATCAGGACAATATTACGTAAAGGAATTAGAAGGTTTTCAAAAGGGTTTAGTTACAGTAAATAATGGTAAGCAAAAATGGCAGGTACAGCCTACAGAAAAGGAAGTAGATATTTTCCCAGTTTTTCCTGATCTATATAGATTTGCTTTTGAGATTGGAAAGGAAATAGATCAGATTAAAAGTGCTGTATCCACAAAGGTTGTGGGAGATGAAACTATAGCCGGGAGACTTACTACAATTTTGGAAGTGACACCACAAGGGGGAAGTACCTATAAAATTTGGATTGATAAAGAAAGTAAAATGCCACTACAAAAGCAATCCAGCATTACAAATTCCACACAATATAAAATATCCTACGCAAGTATAGATTTTAAAGATGCCATACCAAAAGAGCTAATGGTATATAATTTACCAGAAGGGTTCAAAGAAGTGAATACCAGCCCTGAACAACTAGTAACCAACATTGAGGAAGCTAAAGGCATTGTTGACTTTATGCCAAAGTTACCACAAGAGATTCCTAATGGATACAATAAAGGTATTATATCTGTAGTCACTAATGATCAAACTGTTAAGACAAGTTACACTTCCACAGATGAAAAGAAAACTATAATACTTTTGCAAGGAAAATCAAAGGGTAAATTAGTACCTGTTTATTCTGCAATCCTTGGAAAAGTCGATAATAATATTGCAGAAATACAATATCCTATGGAAAGCACCTCTAGAGTATTAGGTGGTGGTATGTATGACAGTATGACTAATATAAATTCCATTAGGTGGCAACAGGATGGGTTAGAATTTACAATGCTTGGAGATACAACGCTTACAGAATTAGCTACATTCATAAAAGCCACCACCAATAGCACTGTGGAGTTGCCAAAAGATGAAGCATTGATAAAGGCACCTAAAGTAAAAGTTCCCTATGATTTAGAAACTGAAAGAAATGATCAAAAAAGTATAGATGCAGGACATTCACCTTGGAGACTTGACCCTGTTTTTGTTTCCCAAGTTTTTGTAAGTTTAAAAATTTCACCTCAAGGTATTGTAGGAGATTATCCTATTAAAGAAGAGGATTTAAAACTTATTGAAAAAAATGATAAAGAGGCTATTGTTGAGGTAAGTGGAAGTAAAACACCTATAACAAAGGTTTACTTAGAGAGATTAGTAAGACAAGATTCTACAGGGATATGGACTGTGGTTGGATATGACCCAAAATAACCTTTCAAACCTTAATATTATAATTTAGAATATTTTTATATAAATTAGGATTTTGTTTTATAGAATTAGCAAGTGGAAACTAGGATTTAGTAACTAGTTTTTACTTGCTAATTTTTTCTTTGCATAGCAAGAAATATAGTTGACTAATCAATCAAATATGGTTATAATAAGGTTGACTTGTCAATCAAAATGATAATGATTTCTTTATAATAAGATATGAAAGGGGTTAACCATTGCAAGAGGATATGATACTTTTGATTAAATTAAATAATAAGATCTTCAGAACTACACAAGTCTACTTGGATAAAGCATTAAAAGAATTCGGATTAAGTAGCGGTTCTTACCCATACTTACTTGTATTAAATAAAAATGAAGGTATTAGTCAAAGTCAGATAAGTAAAGAGATAGGTTATGATAAGGCAATGTCAGCGAGAACTATCACAAAACTTATAAATCTTGGATATTTAGATAGAAAAGAAGATGAATCTGATTCTAGAGCATATAAGTTATATTTAACAGGTAAGGCTAAGATTATAATTCCAAAGATCCTTGATGAAATTAACAAGTTGGCAAATTCTATAACCGTGAATTTAAGCGAAGAGGAGAAGAGTATTACAATGGATTCCTTAAGCAAGATTCTAAATAACATTAAAAACATTTAAGTCAATACATAAAGGAGAAACAGAATGGATTTAGTAAAAGATAGTGGTAACAAAAATAGGTGGATGATATTATTTATAGTTGTAATGGTAACTTTTATGTCTACCCTAGATAGTAGCATTGTAAATGTAGCACTGCCTGTTATGGCTAAGGATTTGAACGTAACATCAGCTAGCATCCAATTGGTAGTAACAAGTTATTTAATTATAATTTCAGCAACCATATTAATATTTGGAAGATTGGGAGATATGCTAGGTAAAACAAAGGTATTTAAGTTTGGAATAGCTTTGTTTACAGTAGGTTCTTTATTTTGTGGAATAACAAGCTCACTTTTAATTTTAGTTATAGCCAGGGGAGTACAGGCAATAGGTGCAGCTGCGGCCATGGCAAACAGTCAAGGTATTATTGCTGAAGTATTTCCAGCAAATGAAAGAGGAAGAGCACTAGGAATTACAGGAACCTTCGTGGCTCTAGGATCTTTAGTGGGTCCACCTTTAGGAGGATTCATAGTAGATGCTTTTAGTTGGGAATATATATTTTTAATAAATGTGCCAATAGGTATAATAACTTTATTTTATGGTTTTAGGATGCTTCCTAAAGGACACAAAACTACAAAGGGAAAGCTAGATGGATTAGGATCAGTGCTATTTATGTTTGCAATAGTTCCTTTATTTGTAGCTCTAGGTCAAGGACAAGAGATTGGATTTACTAAACCAATAATCTTGCTGGGCTTTTTATTGGCAATTATCTCATTTATTGCGTTTATTATGGTGGAGAAAAAACTCGAAAATCCTTTATTAGAATTACAGATTTTTAAAGATCGCTTATTTTCACTGAGTATTTTTTGTGGGTTTCTATCTTTTGTAGGTATTTTTAGTTCAATAATTATTCAGCCTTTTTATCTTCAAGATGTACTTAAACTCTCTCCGGGATCAGCAGGATTAGTACTTACAGCATATCCTTTAATTTTGGCTGTAGTAGCACCAATTAGTGGATATTTATCTGATAAAATAGGGTCGGAGGTTCTAACTTTTATTGGTTTATCGTTGATATGTATAGCCTTATTATTAATGTCAACGCTAAATGAGCATTCTTCTATAATAAACATGATATCTTTTATAGTAATAATGTCCATTGGAAGCGGACTATTTCAATCACCTAATAATTCCTTAATAATGTCTACGGTACCTAGAGACAAATTAGGAATTGCTGGAAGTGTAAATGCACTTATAAGAAATCTTGGAATGATATGTGGAATAGCCTTAGCTACTACCATTTTATATAACAGAATGAGTTATAAAATGGGATATCATGTAATGGATTATGTTGTAGGACGAGATGATATATTTATTTACGGCATGAGGATTGTGTACATAACTGCAGCAGCAATTTGCATGATTGGGGTGGTTTTAACTGCATTAAGATTATATAGAAATAAAGCTAAAGTTTGATTCAAATCACATCTATAACATTTAGTTCTGGTTATAATTAACTCATAAAGATTCACTAGGAAAAACACTTAAATAAAGGAGATTGTTATTATGAAAGCTTTTGTGGATAAAGACACTTGCATAGGATGTGGGTTATGTGAAGGGATATGCCCCAAAGTTTTTAGGATGGGCGATGATAACCTTGCAAATGCATCAGAAGATGAAATTCCGGAAATACTAATTAAAAGTGCAAAAGAGGCAGAAGATGCATGTCCAGTAAGTGCAATAATAGTAGAATAATCAATATCATAATTAAAATTAAAAGTTAAATGAAGGAGGAAATACTATGAAAATCGAAAAAATATCGGACAAAATAATATATAGCGAGGAAAAGTTTACTAAAAGGGTTCTTTTCAATGAAAATAGGCTTTTAAACTTTATTCTAAACTTTAAACCAGGCCAAGGAGTTCCAGCTCATAACCACGAGCAAAGTGATCTTATAGTTCACGTACTTGTTGGTAATGGTGAAATGGGTGTAGATGGCGTTATGCACAATATTACTGAAGGGGACGTTATACATTGCAAGGGCACTGAAGTATTTAGTTTAAAAAATACTGGAGATAAAGATATGTCACTTTTCGTAATTCTTGGACCAAATCCATCTCCTGTGTATTCAAAAGAAGTATAGTAAATAGACTTAAAGATTTTATAAAAATCTTAACTGACGTTTGGATATACTTAATAGTATAAGATAAGAAATAATAAAAAACCTTTGAAAATTAAATTTTTCAAAGGTTTTTTGATTATAATTGTTTATATAAAATTTCTTTTTTATCACCCTTGGTGTAAAGTTCCCAATAGGATTCAGCGATTAGATCTGGATCAAAAAATGTTCCTGATTGTACTACCCCGCCAATAGTGATAGTACCAACAGTAATTCCACAAGGTGACAGTTCATCTGCCAGTGTGAAAGCTAAATTCCGTAAACCTGCTTTGCTTATTGATGCAGAAGCCCTTGAAGCAACCGGATTTAATGCTAGCATTCCGCCAGTAAATAGGATTGTTCCTTTTTGGCGTTCAATTCTGCTAAAATCTTTTCCCCATTATAAGTCTTTACTATTGTTTTTAGTAATTACCTCCAACTGTCCACCCGATGTGAATCCTGCAAATATTATATCTGTTATGTCTTTAACATTTTTTAAATATAGTTGTTCCTCTAACCATGATCTATCCTTCTCTGCCAGCGCTAAATTTGATTCTATAATTCTTCCGTTAATAATCAAATTTAAAGTCAAGCCTTTATATGGTGTAGATATTTTTAAATCTTTAAGTGTTACCGTATTATATGGAGCCTTCTTCAACACACTCAATTCCCCATCTACTTCTAGTAACGCAAATTCTACCTCAGATAAATCAAATATGTCTTTCTTTCGAAGTTGCATTAGTAAATCCTCTATGTTATACCTTGCCTTTTTCAAACTTATGTCATTTACCATCCCGTTTTTTATTAAGATTAAAGGCTCGCCAATGGTAAATCTTTTAGATGACAAGTTTTTCATATTTATATACGAAATAATTATCGGAACAATAACCCAAACTGCAAGTGCAATAATACCCTTGTAGATGCTTACTCGTTCATCAATACTTACTGTACCTGCTATCGCTCCAATTGTAACTCCAGATATATAATCATAATGCGTTATTTCAGATAACTGCTTTTTACCTGTTATTCGAATAAGTATAAAAAGTACTATAAATATAATTAAAGGTTTAAAAATGTTGCCATAGATATACCCACAAATATCTTCCTTCCACCTCTTGCTAAGGAGTTAATCCTAGATATTATTATGACCATTAACAAGACAATAATTCATTGTTTGGAAATATGAGTAGGATTGGATTCAGAAGTTAAAATGTAAAAAAATTAACCTTTACTACATCCTTGAGTAAGGGTCGACATATCATAATCTATAAATAGGTAGTTTTATATTTATCACATTGTAACTTCACCTAAAGCCATATTCATTTCAATAATCCTACGCGAAAATATTCTGTGGAAAGATATGCCACTATGATAATGCATGTAAAGCAGACATAGGCACTTCCTTTCGGTGGAATTAGGATATGGTAACTTAATTCTAACCGACATTCTCTATCTCTGCTCTAATTTTTCCCTTTACTGTCCAATATGTATTTCTATTGACATAATATACTTATTGAGATATTATACTATTAAAGAATTAAGTGCCAGAAGGATTGATTATATTATGAATAAACGCATCACCATTCAGCGTTCTTTAGTTCTTGAAGCAGTAAAAGGGTTGCAGTGTCATGCTACTGCTGATGAGATCTACGATACTATTGTGAAGGAACATCCCAATATTGGCAGAGGGACAGTATATCGGAATCTGAACCTATTGTCCGATATCGGTGAAATTCGTAAAGTGGAAATGCCAAGCGGAGCTGACTGTTTCGAACATCAATGCCACGAGCATTATCACGCAAGGTGCGTAAAGTGCGGACAAGTCTTTGATGTGGAAATGGAGTTTATGGCAGATTTGGAAAAGAACATTAAAGATACTCACGGGTTTGAGTTTACCGGCCATGATGTTATTTTCAAGGGTATCTGCCTTGAATGTAATACATGATTAGTTAAGGGGAGTATTGTAATGATAAATCTGAAATATCATAGGTACAAGCAGTTGGCAAACTAAAATATGTGCACATGCGGGAGCAAAAAACACCCGTAAATATATATAGTAAGAGGAGAATAAAAATGAGAAGTTTTACTACATTAGACTTACAATATGCACACAGGTTCTATGGATTCAAAGGCGAAGCACAGTATTTGCACGGACATACGGGGATACTGACAATTGAAGTTGAAAATACAGTAAACATGGGAGTTAATATGGCATTTCCATGTAATGAAATTAAGAAAACTGCTTGGGAAGTTTTGCAAAACTTTGACCATGCGTTGATTTTAAGAGAAGACGATCCATTGCTTCCTGCTATTCTTAGCGTATACGAAACACAAGGCATTAAGAACGGTGCACCAACTAATATGCAAAAGGGTCCTGCTTTCAAGACGGAACTTGCAACAGCTTATCCGGAATGCCGTCTAGTTGTTACGAAAGAAACAATGACCGTTGAAGGTATGGTTAAAATAGTTTACGATTTACTAAAAGATAAGCTAAATATTGTTAAACTCACGTTTACAAGCGGAGTAAATGGTGCTTCAGAACAGTACGAGCCCCAAGAAGATCTAGACCGTTGTCCTTTATGCGGCATTACATTAGACGAAAATGGCCTCTGTCATAAATGTGGATACAAGAAATAGTCTTATTCGATAGCGAATTTGCTTAGCACATACCCCACATGAGGAGCATGAACAAATTATTAATACAATTTGTTTAGCTATAGTGTATTTAAATTTAATGTGTTTTAAAATCCCCCAGACTTAGTTTAAAGTCTGGGGGATTTTTATTACCAACTTTTAATTTATAAGTAAAAGTTATTAATGGTAAAGCGATATTAAGTCATAAAATATATAATAAAAAATATTTGACAATATTACTAATTAGTAATATATTATAAATATGAATAATAATAAAAACACTTATGGAGAATTAGAAGATTTAAATTTAAAAGCACTAATAGCATTAAGTAGATGTGCACAGAGTGTCCATAAAAGAGAATATAGAACTATTAAAGAAGGTGGGTTAACAGTTTCCCAGTTTGCAGTACTTGAGATATTATATCATAAAGGAGATTTAAGGGTCTGTGAAATAATAGATAAAATCCTTTCTACAGGTGGCAACATGACTGTGGTCATAGATAACTTAGTTAAAGAAAATCTCGTTAAGAGAACCATTGACACAAAGGATAGGAGAGTTAATGTCATAAGTATTACTGAGGAAGGAAGAAATCTTTTAAGCAGAATTTTCCCCAGACATTTAGAAAATACAAATGAAATATTTAATGTCTTAACATCAGCGGAAAAGAAAAATTTAATAAGCTTGTTAAAGAAGTTATCAGGTGTATAAATACGTACACCTTGCATTTTATTTATTTATTACTAATTAGTTATAATTTAGTTGTGATGAGATTAGAAAGCAAGAAGAATTATATAAAATAAATCGGTGTACAAGAAAGTACATTAGATATGAGGAGTGTATATTATGAAAAAAGATTTTTATGCTGCAGTGTCAGCTAGGCGTTCAGTTTATGGGATTAGCAAAGAAGAGGTTGTTTCTGATGAGAGGATTCAAGAAGTTATTGAATATGCAGTAAAACATACACCATCAGCATTTAACTCTCAAAGTGCAAGAATAGTTTTATTATTAGAGAAGCAGCACGACAAACTATGGGACATTACAAAAGAGGCATTAAGAAAGATAGTCCCTGTTGATCAATTTAGTTCTACTGAGGATAAAATAAATTCGTTCCGCAGTGGATATGGCACAGTTTTATTCTTTGAAGATAATAGTATAGTTGAATCTCTTCAAGAACAGTTTGCTACTTATAAAGATAACTTCCCAGTTTGGTCGTCACAATCCAGTGGAATGCACCAATATGTTATTTGGACTGCATTAGAAATAGAAGGGTTTGGTGCTTCGCTTCAACATTACAATGAACTTATTGAATTAGAAGTAAAGAAAGAATGGAACATACCAGATAATTGGAAACTTATCGCACAAATGCCTTTTGGAAAACCTGTTGTAGAACCAGATGAAAAACAGTTTCAGCCATTAGAACAACGTATTAAAGTATTTAAATAAATTGCAACCATAATTTGTTTTCTAATAATTAATTAAGGCTATCAGTGAAAGCAAACATGAAAAGACTATAGAAACTAAAATAGGTTAGGTCTTCCATCAAATTATGATTGATAGACCTCACCTTTTTTTATCATCTTTTATGTTGTTACAAATGCAAACACCCAAAGCTTTCGCCACATCTTGACAACATTCGATGCAACCCAGGGGGTCTTTTGTTAACAATTAAAATTCTCTCACTAGCTATATTATTCCGCATATAAATGGTAAGATTAAACAATGAGAATGAAGGAGTGAACTTATATGAAGAGAATACATTATGGCATTTCTAATTTTGAAGTTTTAAGAGAAAAAAAATATCTTTATGTTGATAAAACATCGTATATAGATATGCTAGACAAATATTCACCCTATCAGTTTTTTATAAGACCTAGAAGATTTGGTAAAAGTTTATTTATATCAATGCTTGAGAATTACTATGACATAAATAAAGAGAATAAGTTTGAAGAGTTATTTGGAGATTTATATATAGGTAAAAACCCAACTTAAGAGAAGAATAAATATCTTGTTTGGAGGATTAGCTTTGCAGGAATAGATGTTGGAAATGGAGAAGAAGGTTTAAGAAAAAGTTTCAATTTTAAAGTTAGGTCCTCGGCTAAAGAATTCTTATTTAAATATGCTGATATATTAGGTGAAACAAAATTACCATCCGAAGAAATAAGTGCAGAGATGGTAGTAGAACATATAAATATGCTTAGTAAAATATATAATAAACAGGCTTTTGTTCTCATAGATGAATATGATAACGTTGCAAATGAACTAATCACCGGAGGTAAACATAATACATATAATCGATATCCTAAAGAAATGATAGATAATAATGTAAAAACAGACTATGGCAAAGTTAATCAGCTAGCCTATAACTTCAATGATAGAGAAGCTTTAGATGAAATAATGTGTACTGGTGAAACATCAACAGTTCTTGTGGATAGATTTAATATTCATACTATGTACAGCGAAAAAGAAAATTTTAAATCCCTACTATTTTATCTTGGGATGCTTACTATAAAAGAGCAGGGACCTCTTGGGACTGTATTAAAGATACCTAACTATGTTATAAGGACTATTTATTGGGAACAGCACTTTCAAAATATAAATGAAAATTATAATATTGAAACTCAGACAATTAGAATTGCAGTAAATGAAATGAGAATGAGCAGGATATAAAAATCTTATGTTGAAATAGTATATGGGGAGATGATAACGTGAATAGTTTAGAGATTCTTGATGTTTTTAATAAGTCCGATGAGTTGCCAGTAATGAATAGTGAGATAACTAAAGTAATAAACATGATTAGTGATTCTGAAAATATCGATATTGGAGAGTTTTCTGATAAAATAGCTAATTGTGGCAATTTAAGTGAAGTTCTATTGAGGAATGTTAATTCAGGCTATTTTAAATTGCAAAGAAAAATAGATTCTTTAGAAGAAGCAATAGTGTACTTAGGAATGCGAACTGTTGAAAAGTTAGCAATTGCCTATTTAATTAAGTCTTTGATTCCAGTTGAAATAGGAAAATCAAAAGAATTAAATAGAGATAAGTATTGGAAACATTGTTTGGCTACTTCAATTGCTGCAAACTTGTTAGCTGAGAAACTAGGGAAAGTAGATAAGTATAAGTACTTTGCTTATGGCTTGATCCATGATATAGGAATTGTAATACTGGATATTTGCTTACCTAACCTTATAGATGAAGTTGTAAATATGCAAAAGAAAGGAATTCATCAAATTGTAGCTGAAAGATTAGTAATGAAGGGATTTACTCATGAACAATCAGGACGCTGGCAATGTGAAAAGTGGGGATTACCTGAAGACATAAAAGCAATTGTAGAGCATCATCATACTCCTTTATTAGCTGAAAAATATTTTGAAGAAGTCAATATTATGTGTCTAGCAGATTCAATTAGTTCATTCTACTATGAGAGGTTATTGTGCTTGAATACAAGCTATGTGTTCAATAGAAGTGTAATGAATAAACTGGGAGTTACAGACAATGACATTGAAGAAATAAGTAGAGTACTTCCTATAAAAGTTGAAGAGGCAGATAAACAACTCAATTTTAATTTGTTCACTGTTTTAAAATAATAGTATATATATGCCAGTGATACTGGTAGATATGGGTAAAAAATAATAAAAAACCTTTGAAAATTAAGTTTTTCAAGGGTTTTACGTTTATAATATAGGTATATTAATTTAAAAAGTAATTATTTTTACTTATGGAAAATTACAATGGACATACTAAATTACTTGGAGGACGTCTATGAAAAACAAGAAAAAATTATTAATTGTAGGGTTTGTAATACTAACTTTTATTTTAACTTCCCTATATATTAAATCAGGAACTAACAAAATTAGTCCCCAAATAAAAGCAAAGGAGGATGTTACATTTTTTGTAGCATCAGACATGCATTATTTAGCTAAAACCTTAACTGATAATGGGAAAGCATATAAAACATTTATAGAAACGGGAGACGGGAAAGAGCTTAATTATATTGATGAGATAATGGAATCATTTGTATCTGATATTAAAATTAAGAAACCTAATGTGCTAATTTTAAGTGGCGATTTAACAACAAACGGAGAAAAATCTAGCCATTTGGAACTTGCTAAAAAACTTAAAAAGGTAGAAGAATCAGGTACGTCAGTTTATGTAATTCCAGGAAATCATGATGTTTTTAATCCTTATGCAAGAAGCTTTAAGGGTGATAAGCAATATATAACTGACTATATAAGCGACATGGATTTTAGTAAGATATATGGAGATTTTGGTTATAATGATGCCATATCAAGGGATAAAAGTACTTTAAGTTACCTAGCTACACCCTCAGAGGATATTTGGCTATTAATGCTTGATACCAATGAATATAAGAATAATATTATGCTTGGATTCCCAGAGGTTGGAGGAGTGATTGGGAATAGCACTTTTGAATGGATAAAACAATGCAGTAAACTTGCAAAGGTGCATAACGCAAAGATTGTTACAGTTATGCACCAAAATCTATTGGACCATGTAACGGGAATTACGAAAGGGTTTACCATTGATAATAGTAAAGAAGCAGTGACGGTTTTTAGTGAGGTAGGCATACAACTAAACTTAAGCGGACATATTCACATTCAAGATATTAAACTATATGACAATGGCAGTGGTCCCATTTATGATATTGCAACAACTGCATTAAGCGTATATCCGCAGCAATATGGTATTTTAAAGTATTCAGCGAAAAGTGGCTTTGACTATAATACATCTCAAGTAGATGTACAAAGCTATGCAAAGAATTTAAATCTGAAGGACCCCAATTTAATTAATTTCAAGGAGTATTCAAAAAAATCTTATGAAACTCACGCTTACAACTCTGCAATTAGTAGGTTATTAATATCTGAGGAGTATACGGATGAAGAAAGCAAAGAAATTGCTAAAACAAAAGTGATGCAGAATATATCGCGGAATATGGGAACAACCAATCAAGATAAAGAAGCAATAATGAATTCTAAGGGATTCAAATTATTGGAATCATCCAAGTCAGGCTATTTTAAGAATAATTTTGATAGTGATAATAATAGAATAGACAATAATAAATTACATATAAAAGGCTAAAGAAAAATCTTTAGCCTTTTACTATCAATGAGGATACTTTTAAATTTTTCTTCCAGCCTTAAATGCAGCAAAATTAGCATCTATGGTTTTTGTGGGAACTCTTTTCTCAATAACATTAAGCCAAGTTTCTTCACTAAAGGGTAAAAGTTTTGATAACTTTCCTAGTAGAACAATGTTTGCTGTTTTAATGTTACCAATAGATCTTCCAATTTCTTTTGCATTGATAGAAATAACTTCGTATCCTTTACTTTTCAAAGTGTCTTTTATATTTTCAGGATACTCATCTTTTTCAATGAGAACTCTATTCGGGAAGATAATCTCTTCATTAAGTATAATTTTTGCACCTGATTTTAAAGAACTGCAGAGCCTTAAGCCTTCCAGTTGCTCCATGGCAAGTAATATATCTCCTTTACCTTCTGGTATAAGTGCTGAGTGAACTTTTTCTCCAAATCTAATGCTCCCCCAAACCTTACCGCCTCTTTGGGATAATCCGATAACATCATTTGTTTTTATATCAAAGCCTTCTATAAAGGCAACCTCTGCTAATATATCAGTAACCATAACCAACCCTTGACCACCAACGCCAGATATATAAATATTTGTTACACTCATTTTATTTCACTTCCTTTTTGTCAATGATATTACTGCTTTTTATGGCTCCAACTGGGCAGACTTGAGAGCACACTGAGCATCCAACGCACATATCAGGATTAATATATGAGTTTTTCTTTTCTTTTCCAGGGTACATTTTCATGGAAATAGGAGGACAATTTGTACGTATACAATTTCTACAGCTTATACAAACATCTGGATCTACGTAAAAATGTGGTTTCTTTATTTTAAAATTTAGTGCACAAGGACGAGTTGTAACCACAACAGATAGACCTTCTCTTTTCATAGCTCCATTAATTACTTCCTTTGTTTCTTTATAATTAAATTGATCCACTACTGTTATATCCTTGATTCCAAAGGATTTTAAAATATCAGGAATATTTGCATGATATATAGTTTCATCTTTAAAATAGTCCCCAGTTGTTGGAGTTGTTTGACCACCAGTCATAGCAGTAGTTCTATTATCCATGACAATCACTGTAATATTTTCTGTAGTTTTAGCAAGCTGTAAAAACCCTGTCATTCCTGAGTGGAAGAAGGTTCCATCTCCAATAGTAGCTACAATGGGCTTACTCTTGTTTATTTTAGAGTGTACAGTAGCGACGCCAAGAGCCATACCAAGTGAAGCGCCCATACTTATATTGGTTTTATGAACTTCAAAAGGTTCATATATTCCTAGTGAATAACAGCCTATATCTCCTATAACAGTGGCATTGTTTGCTTTTAGAATATGGAAAATAGGTCTATGAGGGCACCCAGAACAAAGCATAGGTGTCCTTATAATAATGGGTTCCTTTTCAACTATATGCTTATTTTCATCACTGTTATCTTCTTTTGAATTTACTAAAACTCCAGCCTTTTGTAAGCCTCTTTTTACATCTTCAATGGTAAGCTCCCCTGTGAAAGAAAAGAATTCTTTACCCTTTGCTAAGATTCCATTAATTTTAAGTTCCTCTTCCATAAAAGGCAGCATTTCTTCAAGCACAATTATATTTTTATAGTCCTTGCTTAAACCTTTAATTTTAGCTATAGGAAGTGGCCAAATCATTCCAAGCTTCAATATGCTTATATCTTCTAATTGTAATTCTTTTAAGGATTCATATACAAGGCCAGAGGTGATAATTAAAAAATTCTTCCCTTTTCCTTCTTCCAAAACATTATGCTGGAAGGTTTCATTAAAAGCTTGAAGCTTCTCCATTCTTTCTTTCATAAAATATTGCTGTGCATTAGAATTTGGAGGAAGCATACAGTATCTTGATTGATCAGGAGTGAAGCCTTCGGGAATAGATTCTTCTCGCTCACCTAATTCTACAACACCTCTAGAATGGCATAACCTGCTAGTAAGTCTTATAAGCACAGGCGTATTAAACGCCTCACTAATAGCAAGACCTAGCTTTGTAAAAAGTTTAGATTCTTCTGGAGTTGCTGGATCTAAAATAGGTATGTTGGCATATTTGCCCCAAACTCTACTGTCTTGTTCATTTTGCGAACTTGAAAGACCAGGATCGTCTCCAACAACTAATAAAAAACCACCATTTGTTTTTGTTTGAGTAAAAGTCATAAAAGGGTCACTTGCAATATTTATACCTACGTGTTTCATAGAAACCATAGATCTAGCACCTGCTATGCTAGCACCCATTGCAAGTTCCATTGCTACTTTCTCATTTGTACCCCAATCACTATAAATTTCATTATATTGCTTTAGTGAATCTAAGATTTGCACAGTTGGAGAGCCAGGGTAACTAGATGCAAGCATCCCTCCACCCTCATAAAAGCCTCTACTTATGGCTTCATTACCAGTTAAAATTACTTTATTACTCAAAATGCCACCTCACCTTTATAATTATTTAAATGTAGCTTTTAGTGCATAAATATTTATATTTTTTTAATAATTACTATCTTATGATTATTATTCTACGTTAATCCTTAAATTCCTCCTTTTTTATAAATTAGTGCCACCCAGGTGGCAAGTGGCATCTTTTGAATTTATTTAATGAATCATAACAATGTATATAAATTTAATTGATGTATACACTATATTAAAAAAGGAGATATATCAATGGAAGTTGCTATAATGGGAGCTGGAATATCTGGGCTTTCTTGTGCCATCACCCTAGAGAGACATGGAATTACACCAACTATTTTTGAAAAAAGAAGTAGTGTAGGTGATAGATTTGTTAATGGA
Source organism: Clostridium sp. CS001 (assembly GCF_020443565.1). Classification (GTDB taxonomy): domain Bacteria; phylum Bacillota; class Clostridia; order Clostridiales; family Clostridiaceae; genus Clostridium_AD. The sequence continues at coordinate 101,163 of NZ_JAIZZN010000009.1, read as the reverse complement.
GAAGCAATGTTTAGCATATTTAATAGACCGGTAAAAGACAGTATATCTTATCTATCAGAAAATTATCATATAAAGTTAAAACCTATAGATGAAGTTGAAAAACTATTTATACACTCTAAAAATAAGATAGGAGCTATTGAAGGGGAAATTGGGTACACAAATGTACGTGGAAGACATATAGATTCCTTTGAAAATCAATTAAGAGATCAAGTTAAAGCAAATATAAATTATAATTCCACCTGTGAATACCAAGAACTGTGCAAAAACTTTGATTATGTAGTATTAGCCACTGGAGATGGGGAGTATGCTTCTCGTTTAGATAACTACAATAACAATCTTACTTGCAGCATAAAGGGTGTAACAGTTCAAGGAGAATTTGTAACAAGCAACCCACATGTGTTTTTTAATTATGATATAGTTTCTAAAGGGTATGGGTGGCTTATACCATTCTCAGCAAAAGAAGCAAATTTAGTTATGGCTTATCCTGATTATCCTGAAAATATAAAATTGGATGTAAATGATATATGGGAAAAATACTATAACTTAGTATGTAAGAGTTTGGACCAAAACTTTAAAGTAACAGATAACTTTGAAATTACAAAGTATATGATGGGGATATGTAACAAAGCTAAAATTGATAATACATATTTTGTTGGGAATTGCTTTGGAGCCATTTCACCAGGCATGGGATTTGGGCAATATACGTCAATATTAACAGGAATATACTCGGGGCAAGATATTTGTGGAATAGGAAATTATGAGGAACTTACTAAACCCCTATTTGAAAATTACAATCATTCTCTTGTACTTAGAAAGTTTATAGAAGATTTAAGCGATGATAAATTGGATAATGTAGTTAAAAGTTTAGATAGTAAAGTTGTAGGGAAATTAGTTGATGCTATATGTAGTAATAAGAATGGTATAGAAATCCTTAAGCTGGCAACACCTACTATGAGAATAATGAATAAGATTTGAATAAGTAAAAATCAGTTAATCCACCAATGGGTTAACTGATTTCTTTTGGAAATCTTTTTAGTTAGTATAAATATTCTACATACTAAGGCAGAACATTTATATTAAATTATTTTTTCATTTCTTGCTTTCCAGTTATTTTACTTGTAGCATCCATTTTGAATGTGGATTTAGCTTCATCCGTAGTAAAGTATACATTTCCCTCAACTGTAGCATCTTTTAACTGGAAGTTGCTTGCTGAAACATAAAGGTCACCTTTGAAAGTTCCATGTTCTATACTACCCATAGGACTATTAAATGTCATTTTTGGTGCAGTTAAGATGTATCTTGCTGTTACTACATGATTTTCATCTTGAGCGTATAAAGCTATCTTACGTTGTATAATGTCTTTGCCAGCTGTGTCTTTTTTGCCGTTTTTATACTCACCTTCGACTAAAAGATCTTTATTAATAGATAAATCTTGTGTTGTAGCAATAATCCATGTACCTTTGCTACTTATTGCTTTTTCAAAGGCAGCTTCAGTATTTACTATTGAAGCTGTAGTTACTACATTTGGTGTTGTTTCCGGTGGTGTGGTTTGTGGTGGTGTTACTTGTGGAGTTGTCACCGGTGGAGTTGGCGTTGGTGTTACTGTTGGTGTCTTTACAGGTGTTTTAGCACAGCCTGCAAATAGTAGTGTTGATAGAGCTAATGTTAACAATATACTTTTTATTTTCATTATAAATCCTCCTTGTTATAAATATAGTTTATACTTCAAACCTAGTATAACCAAAAGGACGAAAATTAATGTTTTTTTACTAAGTATACAAGAAGAATATTATTATTTCCTAGAAAATATTTATTTAATATAGTCCTTTACTAAAAAGGTTAATTCCTCCATAGATATATCACCGAAATTACTTACAATTATAATTGTATTTTTTTCTTCTACATTTCTAAATATATAGCTTCTATATCCAGAACCTACTCCATAATGCTCATAGCAAGTATCTTCATTTGAATTTTTATACACATACCAACCATAACCATAATTATTTTGGTAAGATGTATATATTTTATCATAAGACTCTTTACTTATAAGTTTTTTATCTTTCAAAGCGTTATCCCATTTTATCAAATCTTCAACGCTAGAACAGAGTCCTGAGGAGCCACGGATTGTTCCAATATTTGTTTCAGTCCAAGATTTATCTGCCTTATCTTTTTTAGAAGATAAATATCCTACAGCTAAGTTATCAATAGAAGAATTTTCATTTTTAAAGCCTATGTTTTTCATATCTAAAATATTAAAAATATTTTCAGTAAAATAGGAATCTAAGGTTTTACCAGATGCTTTTTCTATAATATAACCTAATAAAATATACCCAGTATTACTATAACCAAAACTTGAACCTGGTACAGAGGAAAGAGTTACTTCAATTTTCTTTGCAGTAGCATCTATTTTACTTGAAGGTCTAAATTTTCTTATATCAAAGGTGTCAGGATGCTCTGGCAACCCTGAAGTATGAGTTAGTAGCTGATGTATTGTTATTTCATTTCCATGTGGAAATAGAGGTAAATATTCATCAATTTTATCATTTACATTAAGCAATTTTTTTTCTTCAAGCTGCATAATAGAAAGAGCAGTAAACTGCTTTGTTAAGGAAGCCAAGTCAAACTTAGTTTGAGCTGTATTACTTATTCCCTTTTCAAAATCTGCCTTTCCATAACCTTTGTCTAAAATAATGGAGTCATTTTTAGTAACATACACATACCCGCTGAATTTGTCTGCACCAAAAAAATCAGTAAATAATGTATCGGTTTTTGAGCGTGCATCTTTTAACTGCTGATCTTCAGTATTAACAACTGAAACCGTATCATTGTTAACAACAGAAGCCTTGTCATTATTTTTTTGTGCACAAGCTATAAATACAGATGTAGATAAGATTGCAATAATGCTAAATAGTGTTATCTTTTTCATCTAAATATCCCCCTCTTTAGAATAATAATACATTTTATTGATTAGAATACAATTTTAACATGAGTTAAACTGAAAGTATAGAAATTATTTGTAAATATATTGCTTATGTGTTTTATTATTATAATAGCTTATGGTTTCTGTATAAATAATATTGAACTTTACCATAAAATAATAAATTCCAATGTTGATATTTAATAAAACTTATGGTAATATTAATACGTTAAACTTAAAAAATATATGGAGGTGTAAACGATGGCTAAGTTCTTTTTAGAAAATTCAATTTTAAACAGATTACCAATGGCATTATCTGGAATTGCTCATGTTGATTTCATGCTTACGGGAGAAGTCTACCCAAAATTGAATATATCACTAAAAAGAAGTGAGTTATCTTTGCCTTAAATACATTATAAATTTGTTATGTGTAAACCCAGGTGAGGATTGTCTTACCTGGGTTTTTTAGTTTTGATAATAGATAACTAAATGCAATTGCTCAACTGTACTTTGCAACATTTTAATAATGTGCCAATACAGATGACAAATTATTAGTGAAATCTTTAAAAAATAAAATCAAAATACAAAAAACCTCGGTAGGAGTTGCTTACTGAGGTTTTATTATTTTTAGCAGAAAAATTGCACAAAGCAAGCATATAGGAGGAATTAATAATGATAGAATTAGCATTAAAAGAAATAGAAAAATACTTCGGAGGAAATAGAATTTTTAGCAATATTACATTTGAAGTACAAAGCACTGAAAGAGTTGGGTTAATAGGAAGGAATGGTACTGGTAAAACCACAGTATTTAAAATTATTGCTGGTATTGAAAAGCAAGATAAAGGCAGCATATCTATAAGAAAAAATTCAACGATAGGATACTTACATCAGATACCGGTTTTTCCAGAGGAATTTAAGGTGATAGATGTTTTGAAAACTGCATTTGAAGCACAATATGAGATAAGCAGGGAATTAAAGGTATTAGAAATGCAGATGTGTAGTTTAAAGGAAAAAGAATTAGAGCATACGTTAAAAAAATATGGAGATCTTAATGAGCTTTATGAAACAAAAGGCGGATATGAAATAGAAGAGAAAATGAGTAAGGTTTGTACAGGTCTTAAAATTACTGAAAAACTTTTAAATAGGGAATTTATGAGCCTAAGTGGTGGAGAAAAAACCATTATAATGCTTGGTAAAATCCTACTTGAAAATCCAGAAATACTTCTTTTAGATGAGCCCTCAAATCATTTAGATGTGTCATCTATAGAATGGCTTGAAGGTTATCTTAAAGCATACAAAGGTTCAGTAATAGTTATTTCACACGATAGATATTTCTTGGATAGAGTTGTAACAAAAATAATTGAAATTGAAGACGGGGAAACGTCTTTTTACAATGGTAATTACTCTTATTATGTTAATGAAAAACAAAGAAGGGTTTTTGAACAGTTTGAAGATTACAAAGATCAACAAAAGAAAATAAAGGCCATGGAAAAAGCAATAAAACAACTAAGAGAGTGGGCTATTCAAGGGGGTAATGATAAGTTTTTCAAAAGAGCAGAGAGCATGCAAAAGAGGTTGGACAAAGTAGAAAGAGTGGATAAGCCACTAATTGACCAACCTAAAATCCAATTAGACTTTGCGGATACGGATAGGTCTGGAAAAGATGTGGTAAGTATTAAAGGCTTATGCAAAAGCTTTGGTGATAAAAAAATATTAGAGGACTTATATTTAGAGGTTAAATATGGCGAGTCCACAGCTTTAATTGGTGATAATGGAAGTGGAAAATCAACAATTATAAAGATACTTTTAGGTGAAACCAATGAAGATATGGGTGAAGTAAAGCTGGGAGCTAGCACTAAAGTTGGATATCTACCTCAAAATATTAGCTTTAATAATGAAGAGTTAACAGTACTAGAGACTTTTAGAGAGGATATGAGTATTTTAGAAGGTCCAGCAAGGGGAATTCTTGCTAGGTTTTTATTCTATGGGGAGAGTGTTTTTAAAAAGGTTAAAAATCTTTCTGGGGGAGAAAAAAGCAGGCTTAAACTTTGCAAATTAATCCAAGAGGATATAAACTTTTTGATACTTGACGAACCTACAAATCACTTAGATATAGATTCAAGAGAAAACCTTGAAGAGGCTCTAACAGAGTTTAAAGGAACTATACTATTTATATCCCACGATAGGTTCTTTATAAATAAACTTGCGGAAAGAATATGTGAAATAGAAGATAAAAAAATCAGCAATTATAATGGTGGTTACGAGTATTACCTTGAAAAGAAGAATGAATTCAAGAAAAATAAAATCGAAACTCCAAAAGAGCCAAGCAAAAATAAGCAGCAAAATGCAAACAACCAGCAAAGCCATGAAAAATCTAAAAAGCAAGTAAGTACCAATAAATTAAAGCAAGTGGAAAACTTAGAAACTATAATACAAGACCTTGAAGCAAAGCTAAAAGATATAGATATTGAAATGCATGATAATGGTGCTGAGTATGAAAAACTAATAGAGCTTGGCAAGAAAAAGGAAGATATACAAAGGGAGTTAGATACAGTCATTGAAAAGTGGATGGATATAGAAAACTCTTAATAGCAGATAGTGTTAACACTATCTAATGGCAAATGGGGGAAGTAAAATGGAATATAAAAAGGAACTGAAAAAAAATATACCTAAAAATTATGTGTTTACATTTTTAAGAGACTTTGATCTTACACATGGAATATGGATGATATATTTAGCATCAAAAGGCTTAACATTAACACAACTTGGCCTAATAGAGGCTATATTTCATATAACTTCATTTTTCATGGAAATACCTACAGGAGCAGTTGCAGATATTTGGGGACGAAAAATTAGTAGGATTTGTGGAAGAATAGGTCAATTATTATCCGCTATTATAATGGTGTATTCTAATAGTTTCTTTGGGTTTACAATAGGATTCATAGTTACAGCATTATCCTATAATCTAGAATCAGGAGCTGGTGAAGCCTTGATATATGATTCCTTAAAAGAAACTGGTGATGAAGAAAAATATATGAAAATATCAGGAGTAAACGAAATAATAATGCAAACAGCTCAGACCTTTGGACTACTACTTGGTGGGTTTTTATCTAAGTTTAGCTACAGTTATGCCTATGGTGTAACTATAATTGTTAGCTTAATATCAATAATGCAGGCTTTGTCTTTTAAGGAACCCAGTGTTAAAATGGAAGTGGAAGAGAAAACTTTCAAAATATTTAAAAATCAAGTAAGAGATAGCTTTAAGATTATAACTGAGAATAAAAAATTAGGATTTTTAATCTTATTTTCACAAGCGATTTTTATGTTTAATACAAGCATCTTCTTTTATTTTCAAAACTATTTACTAGGTAAGGGTATTTCAAAAGGAAATATTGGTGTAATACTAGCTATTTCAGCATTTGGCGCTGCAATTACAGCATCTCAAACCCATAAGATTGAGAAGAAAGTAGGGGAAAAAGTAATAATATTATTACTCCCCCTAATTATTTCTATATGTATATGGGGAGTGGCCTTAAGTAAATATTATTACGTGTTTTTTATAATTATAAACAGTATTGAGTCTATTATTTTCATCGCTGTGGGTGACTATACAAATAAATTGATACCATCAGATAAAAGAGCCACAATACTTTCTATGGCAAGTATGATATTTAGTTTATACATGATAGTTATATTCCCTATTATAGGTAAACTTGGTGATGTGTATTCATTGCAGTTTTCATTTAAAGTTTTAGCTTTAATTGCAACTCTTATGGCTTTAGTAAACATTATTGTTCTTAGAAGAAATAAATAATATATTACACAGGAGGATTGAGTTATGAATGAACTAAGATATAGGCAAGTACATTTAGATTTTCATACTAGTGAGTATATTCCTATGTCATTTATTTTGGAAGCTTGTGTGGATTCAGTAGAATCAGCTATGGAAGCAGTAAAAGGTGGAGCAAATCGTCTTGAACTTTGTAGTAATTTAATCATTGGTGGGACTACACCTAATATAAACTTATTTATATTAATAAAGGAAAAAACCGATATAAAAATTAATGTTTTAATAAGGCCGCGATATGGCGACTTTTGTTACACGGAAGATGAATTTGAAATAATGAAAAGAGATATTCAAATGTTTAAAAAGGCTGGTGCAAATGGAGTAGTTATAGGCACATTAAACCCAGATGGAACACTAGATATAGCTAGAATGAAAGAGCTCATAGCAGAAGGTGATGGAATGTATATAACTCTTCATCGTTGCTTTGATCTGTGCAAAGATGCTTTTGCTACATTAGAAGAAGCGAAGAAGCTGGGGATAAATTGTATTTTAACTTCAGGTCAGAAAAATAAATGCACAGATGGTAGAGAGCTTTTAAAAGAACTGGTGGAAAAATCAGAAGAAGAAATAGAAATTCTCATAGGAAGTGGCATAAATTCAGGCAATGTAGAAGATATAATAAGCTACACTAAAGCCTATGCGGTACATACTTCTGGAAAGATAGAAATTGAAAGTGATATGAAATATAGAAAAGAAGATATAAGCATGGGCTTTCCTATACTTAGCGAATATGTGATTCTAAGAACTGAAGGTGAGGAAATAGCAAGGGTTAGGAAGGTCATGGAGAAGTTTTTTTAAAAGGGGGGCAAATATGCTGTACACAGATGAGGTAAAACAACATGTAAAGTCTAGATTCCTAAAGGCTCTAGACTTACTTGGATATAAGAAAGAAGATATATTTTGTAATCTTTCTAAATGCATGGAAGAGGAAAGATTTTTAATGGAATACTTATATTCCACAATGCCTTTAAGTGATATCATAAGCTATGATTTTCAGCTGTTTTATGAATATGTTAAACATGCTATATTTTTAAGGGAAAACACCCCTTGGGGAGATAAAATTCCAGAAGATATTTTCCTCAATTACGTGCTTCACTATCGCATTAACAATGAGAATATAGAAGACTGCAGAAAAATATTTTATGAGATGATACATCATAGATTAGAAAATAAAACCATGCATGAGTCGATATTAGAAGTTAATTATTGGTGCGCAGAAAATGTAACCTATAAATCAACAGATGATCGGGCAATTTCACCGCTAAGTTTACTTAAATGTGCCTATGGAAGGTGTGGAGAAGAATCTATTTTTACAGTTACTGCTCTTCGAAGTGTTGGAATACCTGCAAGACAGATATACGCTCCAAAATGGTCTCATTGCGATGATAATCATGCTTGGGTGGAGGTATGGTGTGAGGAAGAATGGCATTATATAGGAGCATGTGAGCCAAAACCAATGCTGGACAAAGGATGGTTTACTGCAGCTGCTTCTAGAGCCATGGTTATTCACAGTAAGGTATTTTCTGATTATTGTAAGAATGAGGATGTAATCTCAAAGAATAAGTCAGTAACTATCACTAATAATATTAGTAGGTATGCAGACTTTAAAAATTTTTGTGTGAAGGTTATAAATTCAGAAAATATGCCAGTAGAGGCTGCAGTGGTGAGATTTGAAATACTTAATTATTCTGAACTAGCACCAATAGCGACATTGCATACAGATGAAAAAGGATTAGCCAAGATAAATATTGGGCTTGGAACAATAGCTATTCATGTTGTAAAAGATGATAAATTTATTTGCAAAATAGTTGATACAAAAGCTTCAAGTAAAATTATATTTAACATTGATGATGCAGTAGAGCACGAGGAAGAGGTAGAAGTAGAGCATATTGATATTGTACCGCCAATGGATAAAAGGGTCTTGACCTACATGATAACAAAAGAAGAGAAAGCCCAAGGGAAAAAAAGATTTGAATATTGCAATACTATTAGAGAAGAAAAAACTAGTAAAATAATAGCAACTATAGATAAAATACAGCACATAGATAAATATGATTTTGAAATTAGAAACATTCTATTAAGCTCCATGGAAAACTATACTGAGATATTAGAATTTTTAAATTGCCACAGTAATGATGAGGATTTAAAAAACAGAGTAAACTTATTAAGGTCTTTATCAAGGAAGGATTATGTGGACAGTAAATGTAACATATTAAATTCTCACATTAATAATGTTGATGGTTTTCTGAAGGGTTATCCTGAAGAAATATATTTAAACTATGTACTTTGTCCAAGGATATACCTAGAAAAAATCACAGACTTTAGGCCCTATATTATTAACCATTTTAATAATGACTTAAAAGAGACTTTTATAAAGAGTCCTGCAAAGCTATGGAAGTTTATTAAAGAAAATATCACAGAACTTCCAGAACATGAATATGAAGAGTTATATGCTACCCCTGTAGAAGTGCTTAAAATGGGAATGGGTAGCCTTATATCTAAAAAGATTTTATTTGTTGCTATATGTAGGAGCTTTGGTATACCTTCTAGGATAAATAGTAGCGATTTATCTATAGAATATTATGATGAAAGCAAAGATGCATTTATAAAAGTAGAGGATAAATATAACACATTAAATTCACAGATTCTAATTAATAATATGGATAAAAAGGACCTTTACTACTATCAAAATTGGACTATAGCATCATTAGAAAATGGAGTCTATAGAACCCTTGTTTTAGATGAAAATATACCGGTGGGAAATGAAATAAGCATTACTGTTAATCCCGGGCATTATAGAATTTTAACCTCTAATAGATTGCCTAATGGAAGTATATTTGCAGCGAAGTATACTTTTCAGGTTAATCCTAAGGAAACAAAAGTTGTAAATATAAGCCTTAGGGATGCAAAAATTTTAGACTTGTTAGAGAATTATCAGCTTAAAGATTTTAATCTTATGGATAAAGAGGGAGATATAGTAAAGGCTTCTGATTTAATAAAAGATAAAAAAAGCATCATTATATGGATTGAAGAAGGAAAAGAACCAACAGAGCACATCCTAAATGAAATCATAGAAATGCAAAAGGATTTTATAAATATAGAGAAGCAAATTATATTGGTTCTAAGAAACAATGAGGCAAAGCAGAACAAAACACTACAGAGAGTGTATGAACTAATTCCAAACATACAAACTTATTATGACGATTTTTCTGAAAATGTAAATACCATAGCCAGAAGAATGTATTTGGACCCAGATAAACTACCTTTAGTGCTTGTTGCTAATAGTTGTGATAGTATTAAGGATACTACCACTACAAGCATAAACGGAATCTATGCTTGTAGTGGATATAATGTGGGAATTGGAAGTATGCTTATTAAGATTATGGATCTAGCCTAAGTGAACTACCACCACTTATAGAAGTGGATGGCTTCCTATAATTCTTCCCAACCTACAAAGTAGGATATTATTTTATGGGATATCAGTTTCCAAGGCTATGGGTTTTTAAGGTGAACCCTTTCCGTAGTTCCTACGGTAATTTGAAAACCTATAATATTATTATAACCAATTTGATACTAATTATACAAATGTAATTATTGTAAATGGTATCGAACCATTTATAATAATATGCTATCAATCACCCACCTAAGAGGTTTGTGAATTTCGCACAAAATCAGTTAAAATCATGAGAGAAATATTTTAATGTTGGATTTTTATGGTATAATATATAAAGGAATATGATTAAATTATTATAAACAAAGTTAATGAAACACATAACGTATATGTTAATTGTAAAGGAGAGTTTTATTATGAATAATGAATTATTAGAAAAGTATGCACTCTTATTGGTGAAGACAGGAATTAACATTCAAAAGGATCAAACATTGGTTGTCAATTCGCCTATAGAATGTGCTTCTTTTGCTAGAATGGTTTCTAAAATTGCTTATGAGCAAGGTGCTAGAGAAGTAGTTATGAATTGGAGAGATGAATTATCCTCTAAAATTAAATTTATGCTTGCACCAGAAGAGATTTTTGGGGAATATCCAGACTGGCAGAGAGATTTTTACTTATCAAATGTGCGCAAGGGAGCAGCTTTTTTAAGCATTTCAGCCTCAGACCCTGAGCTTATGAAAGAGGTTGACTCTGAAAGAATGGCAAAAGCAAATAAAGCAGCTAGTACTGCTATAAAGGAATATAGAGAAAGACTTATGAGCAATAGAAATGTTTGGTGTGTAGCATCAATTCCAACTGTAGCTTGGGCAAAAAAAGTTTTCCCGGAATCATCAGAGGATGAAGCAGTTGAAAAGCTTTGGGGCTCCATATTTAAAGTAGTGAGAGTTGATACAGAGAACCCTGTTGCTTCATGGGAAGAACACAAAGGCAAGTTAAAGAAAAGTATGGATTTTTTAAATTCAAACAAATTCAAGTATTTACAATATAAAAATTCATTGGGTACTGACCTTAAAGTTGAGCTTCCAGAGGATCACTTGTGGCTTGGAGGTTCAGAGTATACCCCTGAAGGAGTAGAGTTTATAGCTAATATGCCTACGGAAGAGGTATTTACACTTCCTAAAAAGACTGGTGTTAATGGAATTGTAGTAAGCTCAAAACCTTTAAATTACAATGGAAATCTAATTGAAAAGTTTTCACTTACTTTTAAAGAAGGAAAAATTGTAGATTTTAAAGCAGAAGAAGGCTACGATACTTTAAAGAGTCTTATTGAAACTGATGAAGGATCATGTTACCTTGGTGAAGTAGCATTAGTGCCACATGATTCTCCTATATCAAATTCAAATATATTATTTTATAATACACTTTTTGACGAAAATGCATCTTGTCATTTGGCTATTGGAAAAGCGTACCCAGTGTGTATTAAAAATGGTGAAAATCTCAATGATGAGGAACTTGCAAAATTAGGAGTTAATGATTCTCTTACACACGAAGATTTTATGGTTGGAACTGAAGACTTGCAAATAATAGGTATTACAAAAAATGGAAAAGAAATATCTGTATTTGAAAATGGGAATTTTACATTTTAGATACATTTGAGATCAAAATGTAATAAAAATAAGAATTAGAATTTAAAAGAAAAGATTAATAATGAGACACCTTAATTTCTTAAAATATATAGAAATTAAGGTGTTTTTATTTTTAATTTTTATAAGATAAAAAAAAGTGGATATTTTAGACTATATAAGAGAAACTATATAATAATAGAAATCAAAGTTAGAATCAATTTAAAATCTTAAAGTTATTTATATATAAAAAAAGGCGTGGTGATTGCAATGGAAAATGGAGATCTAAGTGGAAATATAGAGCTAATTAGAGAGGGGCTAGGCGGGCAAAGTCCTATTGTAGTAAAGCATTTTTATATTGGCATTGACCAGCCTTTAGAAGCTGCTATTATTTATGTCAATGGTCTTGCTAACAAGGATATTATTGATAGGGATGTATTAAATCCTCTTATGCTTCATATAGAAGAAAATTTAAATGGGAAGATAGGTATAGGAGATTATCTTTGCAAAAGATATATTTCAATGAGCAATACATTAGTAGAATCAGATTTAAATCTTTTACTAGATCATCTTAAAAGAGGAAAAACTGTAGTGTTAATAAATGGTGCTTTAGAAGTAATAGTAGCTGATACTACAGGTGGTACACAAAGGGCTATGATAGAGCCTATGAATGAAACTGCAGCAAAAGGCCCAAGAGATGGTTTCGTAGAAAATTTAGAAATAAATGTTAGTCTTATTCGAAGAAAAGTCAAGGATAAGAATCTCACCTTTGAGTCATTTAAAGTAGGAACGCGACTGCAGAGTGATGTGGTATTGGCATATGTAAATGACATAGTAGATAAGCAAGTGCTGCAAGAATTAAAAAAGAGAATAGAAGCCATTGATGCAGATAGTGTACTATCAGCTGGAAAGCTTGAGCAATATATTGAAGATTATACTTACACGGTCTTTCCACAATGCTTTAGCACAGAGAGGCCAGATAGAGCTATTGCAAATATGTTAGAGGGAAGAATAATTGTTATTGTAGAAGGAACACCACTGGTGCTTACATATCCAGCAATATTCATGCAGTTTTTCCAGGCTGTGGAGGATTATACTCAAAGAACAGTAATTTCATCTTTTGTAAGACTTCTTAGGATTATGGCGGCTATTATTGTTGTTACCCTACCCTCTGTTTATTTAACACTAATAAAATTTAATGTAGAACTTATACCTATAAAATTTGTAACTCCCATTGTTCAGTCAAGGATAGGAATTGCACTAACTCCATTTTTAGAGATTTTGGCTATGGAAATAGTTGTGGAGTTTTTAAGAGAGGGGGGCTTAAGGTTACCTACTAAAATAGCTCAAACACTAAGTTTAGTGGGTGGTATTATTATAGGTGATACAGCAATTAGATCTAAAATGGTTAGTCCTACTACTTTGCTTATAGTGGGGATTACGGTAATTACTACCTTTTTAATTCCTAATTATGATATGTCTCTTTCTATTAGAATTTTACGGTTTCCAATGCTAGTTTTAGCAAATATTATGGGTATCTTTGGAATAGCAGTAGGATGGTTTTTAATTTTAGTTCATCTTTCATCTTTAGACAGTTTAGGTGTACCTTATTTTGAGTTTCATAAAAGTGACTTAAAGGATACCTTTATTAGAGCGCCTTTGTGGAAGATGAACAAGCGGCCAGAGGGAATTCCAAATACAAACCCAATAAGGCAGACAGATTATAGGTATAAGTTTAAGAAAAAAAGGTAGGGAACGAAATGGAAGGTAGCTCTAATAAAAAGCAAAGTTACTTAACTGTAAATCAGTTTGCACTTATTATCTTCGGTAGCATTGTTGGAGTAGGTATTTTATCACTTCCAAATGGTGTGGTAAAAGAAGCTCATCAGGATGGCTGGATTTCAACTTTAATAGGGGGGGTATATCCCTTATACGTTGTAATTATAGCAAGATATATAAGTAAGAAATTCCCTAATGATAGTATACTGATTTTAAGTAAAAAATATTTTGGCAGAGTTTTTGGAAGTATTTTTAATTTCATTTTTGCAACTTACTTTATTTATACTGCATCAATGATAGGAAGTTATTATACTAACCTAATGCGAAATTATATAGTTGGATTTTTAACTCCTTTTAAAATCATAGCTATCCTATTTATGTGCATTATTTATGCATCTTCTAAAGGATTGAAAGTAATAGGAAAGATTAGCGGGATTTCTTTTTATATTACAATAATCCTACTTTTCTCACCTATATTAGCTTTGAGAGAGACGGATATTACAAATATTTATCCTGTATTTGGTTCTGGGGTTAATTCAATATTTAAGGGAAGTCTAAAATCAATTTTTTCTTATTCTGGAGCAGAAATAATTTTACTAATTTATCCTTTTCTGAAAGAGAAAAATAAAATGCTGATATCTTCATTTGTAAGCGTAATACTGGTTATAATTGTATATGTATGGTGTGTATTTATAACCACCTATTATTTAGGTCCGGATATTGTGACCAAAAACAATTGGTCCTTTTTATTAGTGCTAGGAAGTGTAACCGTAACAGTAATTAATAATTATAGATACATTTTTATGACATTTTGGAGTTTAGTTGCATTTAAAAGCATAAGTATTAACACTTATGCAAGTTTATATACTTTAAAAGATTTTACATATAAAATGGAGATGAAAAAGCTTTACTTTTTAATGTATCCACTACTTGTATATTTAGCGTTTAAATATGGCAATGAAATAAGTAGGCAAAATATTAACAATAATGTTGAGCCCTATTATGTGATATTTAATTTATTATACATGACGATTATCGCAATACTTGTATTTTTTAAGGAAGGAGTTAAAGCTTGAACAAGAAAAAATATTTCATCATAATCATTGGTGTTTTTATTTATATATTTATTACCCTTGGGCAAAACCGTATTCCTATTGAAGAGTTAGAAACTGTTATTGGTATAGGTTATGATATAGAGAGAAAAGGAGAAGGAACCATTGAATATAGTATACCAATTAGTGTAAATGTTTACAAGCCTAATGGCGTGCAAGCGAACTTGATATTTAAGGAGCAAGCTCAAAACTTAGGAGAAGTAATTCAAAAAAGACAAGAAAAGATGAGTAGAAAGTTTGTCCAAGGACAAGAAAGAGTTATTTTGATTAGTGAAGATTATGCAAGGTATGGTTTAAAAACTTTAATCGAGGATAAATTTAGAAATTCAGAAACAAACGATATGGCTTATATGGCGGTATGTAAAGGTAGAACAGACGAT
Source organism: Clostridium sp. CS001 (assembly GCF_020443565.1). Lineage (GTDB taxonomy): Bacteria > Bacillota > Clostridia > Clostridiales > Clostridiaceae > Clostridium_AD. The sequence goes on along the minus strand of NZ_JAIZZN010000009.1, from coordinate 86,112 downwards.
TATTTGAAATGCAAGGTAAAAGGTTATAGCAACGCTTCAGAGTATATAGGCGGGCTGATAGATGATTCCGATGAATACAGTTTCTTTTCTGACAATTATAAAGTAATAGATGCCTATGTGAGGATTGGAGCGGAGGGTAGAGAGTTAGCACTTCCATATATAGAAATAACAAAAGAAGGAATAAAAGTAACTGGTATGGCTATTTTTAATAAGGATAAAATGGTTCAAATTGCAGATGGCAAAGAGAGTAAGATGATTAATTTTTTAAGGCGCGGCAATGCAAAAGGGATAATGTCATTGCAAAAGAGTAGTAAAGCCTACATTGATTTTGAAGGAAGGACTGGAAAGAGAAAAGTTACATGCTATAAGCAAGGAGATAAATACAGTTTTAATATTGATTTAACCTTTACAGGTGCAATTATTAGTAATGAAATGTATGATGATATTTTAAAGGATAAAAACACAAAGAAAGAATTTGAAAAAGATATGGCAAAAAGTATAGAAAAACAATGTGATGATTTCATTACGGTAATGAAAAATAATTATAAAATAGATTGTATTGCATTAGGAAGAGAAGTGGCTGCCAAGTATGGAAGGCAGAAAGGTATAGATTGGAATGAAGTGGTTTCTAATGCAGATATTAAAGTAAATATAAAGGTTAATGCGGATTTACAAGGTAGAGGAGATTATTAGGATGCAGATAGAAAAGAAAAATCTACTAACTCCAAATGAAGTTACTTTTATATTAATAGGAATTATGCTTGATGTAACAGCAGCAAATTTACCTAATGGGGTAATGGATACTGCAAAACATGATGGGTGGATTTCTGTACTAATAGGAGCTATATATCCACTATATATAGCTCTCCTAGCTATATATGTTAGTGGGAAATTTCCTAAGGATAATATTTTAGTACTCAGTAAAAGATACCTTGGAAAGACTCTGGGAAACATATTAAACTTTCTTTTTTTATTAAGCTTTTTTAGTTATCTTCCAGCCTTGATTTCAGTTATAGGGGTAATTATAAGAACAGATGCAGTGCCTATTTTAACTCCTTTTAAAATTTATGTGGTCTTATTTTTTGCATGCGTATACGCTGCCAGTAAAGGAATAAAAGTGCTAGGAAGGGTATGTTCTATAGCCTTTTGGATGGTGCTGGGAATCATGATCCCTACAATTTCTATTTTAAAACAAGGAAGCCATTTAAATATAAGCCCCATATTTGGAACAGGTATTGTAAACATTTTAAAAGGAAGCTTATCTTGTGTTTATGACTACTCATTAATGGAACTTATATTTTTAATTTATCCATTTATAAATGACAGTAAAAAGATAAAACGTTCCGCTTTAAATGCAGTAGGATTCACTGCTATTATATATACCTGGATTACTTTTATAACCATATATTATATGGGGGAAGATATAATTCCCAAAGCAACATGGAGTTTTTTCACAGTTACAGAGGCGGTAACTGTCGAAATAGTAACTAATTTTAAATATATTTTTGTGTTTTTTTGGATAATAATAGCGATTAAATCTGTAGCCATATTTAATTACGTATGTGTTTTTATTTTAGAGGATATTAAAAAGATAAAAAGCAAAAAAATAGTATATGTAGTTATGGCGGTGGTCGTTACTATGATTGCAAAGACCTATTATGGAGATACGCTCGCAATGGAGCAAATAACAAAATATACATCTCCAATTAGCACTATATACAATGTAATATATCTAACCCTCATGGCGAGTTTAATATGGATAAAAAAAGGGGGTTGAAGCCCTAAATGGGCTTCGACGGGTAATTTATGAGCGAAGCGAGTGGGGTTAATTACCCCGGGTTCCGACTAAAAGGAGGACAAAATGAAAAAGTATATGAATATAATATTTATTATTCTTTTGTGCATTACTTTCCTTATCACAATGTTTGGCGGTGAAAAAATGAAATTAAGAAGTGCGGAGGAGATGGATATTCATGTGGGAGCAGGAATAGGGATAGATAAAAATGGTGAAGAAAATATAGCATATAGGGTTTCTGCCACCACTAATGCATATAAAGAAGATGAAACAACTGAAAGTGTATTAAGTGTTGGAGTAGGAGATACTATAGGGAAAACAAGAGAAGATAGACAAAAAAAAGAAGGGAAAAGATTTTTTTTAGGACTTTTGAAAGTTTATATAATAGATGAAGAATATGCAAGACATGGGGTAATAAATTTCATAGATATTAATTTTAAGAATCCTGTGCTCAATACCAATACATTTATAGTGGTATGCAAAGATAAGAATGAAAAATATTTTAATTTTACCACACCAGGATATGATAACGCAGCAGAGTATATAAGTGATATGATTAAAAGTTCAGTAAACTATAATTTTTTTAAGGAAGGATACATGTTTAAAGATGCAGTATTATCAATAGATGCAGAAGGAAGAAATATGGTTAGTCCCTATATTGAAATAACAGATGCTGGAATTAAAATAACAGGAATTGTAGTTTTTAAAAAGGATAAACTAGCTGCTATTTTGGACATGGAGGATACAAGAACAATGAATATGATGAGAGATAGCAATGTAAATGGGATATTAACCATACAGGGAGATTCAAAAAAATATGTAAATTACAAAGCAGAAGCTAAAAGAAAAATTACCTGTAAGAAAATAGATGATAAATATGTTTTTGTCATTGACTTAGATTTAAAAGGAGAAATTATTAACAATGAATTATATGAAAATATGTCGGAAAAGGTAGAGGTAATACAAAAGTTTGAAGAAGATATGGCAAAACAAGTGAAAGAAACATGCACTACTTTTTTGGCTAAGATGAAGAATGAATATAAGGTAGACGCACTACAGCTAGGATGGGTTGCAGCAGCCAAATATGGAAGAGACACAGGTGTAGATTGGGATAAGGTTGTGTGTAGTTCCGATATTAAGGTAAATGTACGGGTGCATGTTACCAAAGTAGGAAGAGGGCAGTATTAGATATAAGATATGCAAGGGAAAATAGAAGAATTAATGATTAATAATCATTAAGTATGGGATAGGAATATAGGAGAGAATGATTTATGAAGAAAAAAGTAATAATTATGTTTTTAGTAGCCCTTATAGTTTCTGTTTATGCAGAAAAATTGAAAGTAACTCCTATGGAAGAGTTTAACATACCTATAGCCATTGGGTTTGATATTAATAAAGAGTTAAAGAATTATGTGCAATATAACATTCCTATTAGTATATATAATTTTAAAAATAAGAAAAAAGATAATATACCTATAACTACTAGAAAGGAAACGGTTACTGAAGAGATTAGTAGTAGTGTTTTAAAAGGAAAAGCAAGCAGTATTGGAAGGGCAAGAGAAGATAGCCAATTAAAGTCCAGTAAACCTCTTCTAATTGGACTTCAAAAGATAGTTATTATGAGCGAAGAACAGGCTGCTTATGGAATATTAAATGCAATAAATATATTCTTTAACGATGAAAAAACTAATGATAAAAGTATTTTTGTAGTATGTAAAGGTAAAGCAGAGGATATATTAAAGTTTAAAATAGATGGGTACCCTAGTTCTGCAGATTACATGGAAAGTATGGTTAAAAGTGCAAGGAACTATAATTTTATATTTTCAGAATATAATTTATTTAATATATATGTAACGCTAGATTCAGAAGGGAAAAATTTAGTTCTTCCTTACCTAGAGATAAAGGAGAAAGAGCTTGCTTTTACAGGCATGGCCTTATTTAAAGAGGATAAGCTGGCATATGTATTACCTATGGATGAAGGTAAAATCATGAATATGCTAAGGGAGAAAAAAGGAACAGGAATATTAAACCTGCAGGAAGCCCCGGATAAGTATATAAATTATGATGCAGAAGTTAAAAGAAAAGTGAAATGTATTAAAACTGAAAGAGGATATGAATTCAATATTGAGTTAGATTTTCAGGGAGATATCATAGAGAACACATTGTATAAAAGTATGGAAAAAGAAAAAGAAAAAGAATTTGAGAAGTTCATGGGAAAGAAAATAGAAAAAATATGCAATGATTTTTTGGCCAAGATGAAAGATGTCTACAAAATAGATTGTTTAAATCTAGGAATGTACGCCGTTGCTAAATATGGCAGGGAAACTGGGGTAGATTGGAACAAAGAGGTGAGTAATGCAGATATTAAAGTAAGCGTAAAGGTAAAGGTAGATAAGATTGGAATAGGGCAATACTAAAATACATATGGAGAATAAAAACATGAAGAAAGTAAAAAACAACTTGCTGGGAGAAAGCGAAGCTACGGCAATGGTAGTGGGATTTATAATCGGAACAAGCATTCTAGCATTACCCAATGGAGTAGTGCAGGACGCAAAGCAAGATGGGTGGATAGCGATAATAGTTGGTGGATTGTATCCTCTATATTTATCTTTGCTATCTATCTATTATGTGAAAAAGCATCCCAATCAGGATATATTGTCTTTAAGTAAAATATATTTAGGAAGGGTATTCGGAACTATATGTAATATTATGTTTATGGTTGAATTTACAACACTAACAATAGTTGCCATTGTTAGTTTAAGTAATATTTTTAGAGTGTATGCAACACCATTTTTGACACCAATAAAGATTTTTATACCGAGCATACTATTAGCCATGTATCTAACAAATAAGGGCATAATAGTATTGGGAAGAATCAATAAAATTTCTTTATATGTTATAGTTGTTTTAACATTGATATTATTGATGTTTGTAAAGAATGGTAATTATTTAAATTTACTTCCCATATTCGGAAGCGGGGTTAAGAATATTTTGAGTGGAGGTAAGGAGTCAGCGTTAGCATATGGAGGAATGGAAGCTATATTTCTGATTTATCCATTTTTTGAAGAAAAAAACAAGATCAAAATGATAACCTTAAAAGCCTTGTTTATAACCATGGGGATTTATGTTTTGGTTACATTTGCATGTATTTATTGTTTAGGATATAAGGTTACATCTATAGCCTTATGGCCAGTTTTATTAGTAACAGAAGGGGTAAATATAGCAATAATAAATAACTTGCGATTTTTATTTTTATTTTTATGGAGTATAGCAATGTTTAAGATTATAGCAAATGAGTACTATGCATTTACGTATATTTTAAGCGATATATTAAAAATAAAAGATAAAAAGAAGATGTATTGGATTATACTTCCTATAATGATTTACTTATGCTTAAAAATTAAAAATGAAGTGCAAAGGAGAGATTTGCTTAGCTATATCGTTCCTATAATAACTTTGTTTAATATTATATACATATCTATTATTGCTATATTGATATTTATAAAAGATAAATGGAAGAAGTAAAGAGAAGTATATTCTAAAAACCTCAGAATGGTTCTAAAGTTTTTAGAATATACAAAAGCTTTATTTAAAGTTTTAATCGTCTATTTCATAAGTATAAGGATATACATCTTCAATAGGTTTATTTAAACCATGAGCAAATTTTTGAATATCAATTTCTTCAATAGTAGCATCATTTTTAAATACTCTTGCATTCCATACTTCACCATCCGAATTAACTAGTAATTCTGCATTATAGGTGGAACCATCATCAAATCGTATCTTACCTTTTTTCCATGGCATAGAACGTTCCTCCTTTAAAAATATTATTTGTTATGAGATAATTTAGAGCGTTTAGTGAACTTGTCATTATTTGCATCAATTTTTGAACCATTTTCAATTCCTATATCACCACCACTTTGAGGAAACATTTTTCTAAGTTCTGCATTAGATTTTTTATCAGTTTTCATGTGACTTTTATTATTATCCATAAGTTTCCCTCCTTTTAAATTAATTTAGAATATTAGTATTAATATAACCCCAATATCATAATAATATTTGTGATAAAAAATTACTAAAGTGGTAGTATTATTTTTTATATCGAATAAATATATAAATAATTATTTTCAAAATTTGTATTTATGAATTTCCAATAGAGGTATAATAATAGTTATAAAGTGTTTTAAATGTATGTAAGTCAACAACCACTAGCCTAAAGGCGTAGTGGCTTGTAGTAGAAATATCACAAGCCAAGTTGAATAGCCTAAGTATTAACTTACTACGTTATATAAGAATATATATTTACCCATGGATACTTCTCTAGTCTGTGGCTCTAAGCTTTAATATTAAACATCTCTGAGGGTAGGAGAAGTGTATTAAAGATACAAAACCTTATATAACATTGGCGAAGAGAGCTTACCTTAATATAGCAATATATTAGGAGTTTAAATTATCTGAAAGGATGTGTAATTAATGGTATATGTAATTAGTATTGATGGGAAACCATTAATGCCAACATCAAATGCTAAAGCAAGAATATTATTAAGAGAAAACAAAGCAAATGTTAAAGAATTGAAACCTTTCACTATTCAATTAAATTATAAAACTGAAACCGAATATACGGAGGAAATCATTTTAGGTATAGATTCAGGATATAATAATGTTGGTTTTAGTGCTATAACAAGCAATAAAGAATTAATTGTAGGAGAATTAAAACTACTACAAGGTATGAAAGAAAGATTATTAGATAAAGCAAGGTATAGAAAAATAAGAAGACAAAGATTAAGATATAGAAAACCTAGATGGAATAATAGAACTAAGTCAAAACCCAAAGGTTGGTTAGCCCATTCACTACAACATAAATTGGATAGTCACATTAAATTTATTGATTATTTATACTCTGTTTTACCAATAACAAAATGTATTGTTGAAGTTGCTAATTTTGATATTCAAAAAATGAATAATGACTCTATCAGTGGAGTTGAATATCAACAAGGTGATATGATGGGATTTTGGAATCTTAGAGAATATATTCTTCATAGAGACAATCATAAATGTCAAAATCCTAACTGCAAGAATAAAGACAAAGAACAAATACTAGAAATACATCACATTAAATATAAAAGTTTAGGTGGTGTGGATAATAAAAATAATTTAATAACTCTATGCAATAAGTGCCACACATCTCCAAATCATAAAAAAGGAAAATTCTTATATGATTGGTGTATGGAAGGTAAGAAAGTTAGAGGATTTAAAGATGCTACATTTATGAGTATGGTTAGATGGTATTTAATTAATCAACTTAAAGAAAATCATTCCAATGTTTATTCAACTTATGGGTATATAACTAAAAATTATAGGATAGAAAATAAGATAGAAAAAACTCATTACAATGATGCATTTGCTATAGCTAAAGGAATGAGCCAAATTAGAAATACAAAAATACATGAGGTTAAACAATCAAGAAGAAATAATAGAAGTTTAGAAATGTTTTATGACGCTAAATATATTGATATAAGAACTGGTGAAAAAGTTAGTGGTGGAGATTTAAATAATGGTAGAAGAACAAGAAATAAGAATTTAAACTCTGAAAATTTACATCAATACAGAGGACAAAAATTATCAAAAGGACAAAGAAGGATAAGAAAAGTTAGATATTTCTATCAACCTAATGATTTAGTTAAATATGAAGGCAAGGTGTATAGTGTTAGAGGAACACAAAATGGTGGTGCTTATATAAGATTAAATGAAATAAAGAAAGTGCCTAGAGTAGACTTATTAATACCCTACAAATTTAACAAAGGAATAGTGTGGATCTAATGGATTATATAAGTCAAAATCATTCAAAACATTTAATAATGGCACATTTAATATTTTCAGTTAAATACAGAAAGAAATTGTTAATCAAATATGGCAATGAAATTAAGAAAATATTATATGATATTTCAGAAGAAAAAGATTTGAATATAATTGAGATGGAAGTAGATAAAGACCATATTCATATTTTGGTTCAATATCCATCAACAAGATCAATATTAGATGTAGTGAGATTGTTCAAACAAATGTCTACTTATAGAATATGGAGACAAAATAGTAATCATATTTATTTAAAGAAGCAATTTTGGTACGAGAATACATTTTGGGGAGATGGTTATTTTGCTTGTAGTATAGGTCAAGTATCAAAGGAGACAATTGAAAAATATATACAAAATCAAGGATAGAACGGTATTCATCCACTACCCTAAAGGGATAGTGGCTTTCTACCTAATTCGTTGTAAAAAATTCAGGAGGAATAATTAATATGCCTTTTAATGTATATGATAAAAATAAAAAATATTTAGGCTTTGTCCAATCTGCATATCCTCAATATACCAACGTATTCATGGTGGCCAGTACAGAGATTAAGTTAGAGGATAAAGATTTTAATATAAACAATATGAAATCAGAGCTTGCAAGCTTCTTAGGTTGTAAAAGTATTTTAGGTAAAATTAATGATGCAAGGTTAAACAAAAGTATAGATAGTATAATAATTAAAGAATTTAGTAAATTTAAAGACAATACCTATGAAGAATTATTAAAACTAGTATATCTTAGAATCTTGAGGTATGAAGAAAACTTTCGTTATAAAAAAGTTGAAGATGGACAAATCAATGGATACTTCTTGGTGGATATTAATAAGGTTGTAATTGAAAATGATTCTATGATTATAGATGAGAAAATAGATTACATTACCAATGAAAGAATAGGAAAGCTTATTCCTATAGTTGCAAAAGTTACTGATTACCCGAGAATGCAAATTGACAGTATGACCTCTGGACAGGGGCTATTGCTGGGCGCAGATCTTGCAGACTTAGCTGGAAGAAATCATATTCATAGAACAAAATTAAAGGTGAAATCAGGGAATTTTACCTACGAAATTAATTTTCCAGTAGAGTTATACATAAAAAAAGATGACACCATTCAGATGTATATAGATAATAGAGTTATTAAGAGGATATTTTGCAATGGAATAATATATGAGTTTTAATGATTTTTAGCAATTTATACAACTAAGGAGTAGAGAATAATGTGCTATTTTAGATTGAGAGTTTTTTCTTAGATTATGCTATTACGAAAAGCATATATTGCTGGAAATGCATTCACTTAGCCAAGTAATTCTAAAATTTATTTTTTTACAGATGCTAAAAAATACAAACTCGCTGACACTCAAACATGTATTTTTCTTCACGCATCTGTAAAGAAAATAAATTAAGAATTACTAAGGCACATTCAAATGCATTTTACGCAACATATACTTTTGTTAGCATAGTCTAAGAAAAATATCTAGTTTTGAAAGAGCACATTATATAATATTTGTAGAATAGTTGTTAATATTGCAGCTTCGAAGAAGATGATTTAAAAGAGAAAAGGAAAAAACAGTATTGAATTAATAGAGAATACAGAAAAAATTAACGATATAAAATCACTTGGAAAATTTAAGCATAAAATCATAACAATACAAATGTAGAATGGAGAAATGAATATGTATATAAATGAAACAAAACTAAAAGTAAGATACGTCGAGACAGACCATGTCTTACTCCTAAATTATCATCTATTTTTTTTTCGGACTTAGTCCATTCCATGATATTAGCATCACTAAAGTTTAGTATAATTTCTATAGCCTTTCTGTCATTTATTTTTTTGGCAGGGGCTATTTTTATATCTTTAATCAAAAGGTGGATAAATTTCTTTTGCTTCTCGTAATCAGTGCTTGCAAATACTTTATTAAAATTTTTTAGCATTAAAGCTATTTTGCCAATATCTAGCGAGTTTACCTTAATTCCAGCAAGTTGAGATTGTTTTAAAAGTAATTCTTTTTCAAGTTTTTTAATTATATCAGCGATAGTTGCTATTCTTTTTATAAGTTCTTTTTCATCCAAAGATAACATTTGTTCTTCATCTTCTAAACGTTTATAATTTTTATCTTTTTTACGTTCCAAGTCACTAATATTTTTCTTGATTTCCTTTATTTCATCTTCTAATTCAAATGTATCAACCTTTTCACTTAATCGTCTTTCAAGTTCTGGTATTAGATTAGGATTGTCTGCAAACTTTTTAACTTCTTCAATTACTTGATTTTCAATAATATCTGCTTTAACCAAATTAGATTTACATAAATCAGCTTTATGGTTCATCCAATATCCACAAGCATAGTAACGATAATATGTTGTTACATTTCCGTCTTTATCTTTTTTTCCGTTTCCACGATAAAATATCATTTTTGCACCGCAACTTGGACAGGTAGGAATTCCAGACAATAGATATTTTATATTAACTTTTTTTTCATTTTTAATAGTTCTTAATTTCCTTGATTCTTGTGTTTTTTCCCACAACTCTTTTGTTATTAATGGTTCTATAAGACCATCTTCTGCTTTTATTATTTCAACATTTTCAACTTTTCCTTTTCTTCTTTCTTCACTCCAATTTTTGTATTGACCATATCTTATATATCCACAATAGAACGGGTTCTCAAGGATTGTTACTATAGCAACAGATGCAAAAGCTTTTCCTTTTTTAGTTTTAATTCCTTTTCCATTTAAATATTGTAATATTTTATCATATCCCCATCCTTTATTAGTGTAGAGGTCAAAAATTTTTTGGACTACTTCCCATTCTTTATTATTTTCTTCTTTTACAAACTTACTTGCCTTAACTGTTTTTCCGTTTTTTTCTTTAAAAGATGCTTCCAACTTGTAGCCAAATGGTACTGTTCCGCCATTCCATCCGCCCTGTTTATGTTTTTGCTGGCGTCCGATGAAAGATTGAGATGCAATATTCTCCAATTCGAGTTGTGCGAAAATACCCGCCATGTATACGAAAGCTTCTCCAAAACTTTTACTGGTATCTAATCCATCGCTAACCGATATTAAAGCAACATCATTCTCTTTAAAAACTTTTACTATATCAACTAAATCAGCCATATTTCTTGAAATTCTTGATAGTTTATAAATTACGACAGCATCGATTTTTGGTTTTTGAGATAATCTTTTTAACATTTTTCTTAATGAAGGTCTATTCTCGATAGATTTTCCAGAAATCCCAGCATCTTCATAATGTTCAAGTATTGTATAACCTTCTTTATCACAATAATTAATTGCAGAATCTTTTTGTCCATCTAAACTAAACCCTTCTGTCTGCATATTTGTCGATACACGTCGATAAGCAACAACATTTTTTATTATTTTATCTTCACTCATAATTTTTATCTCCTTTATTTTTTTAGGGTAATATCCGTTAAAGTTATTTTACACTATCCTAAAAAATAAGACAATAAAAAAACACCTAAATTTAGGTGTTTTGATGAGTTACTAATTAATTTATATTAAAACTTTACGAAGCAATAGCCAATTCAGTTGTATTTTCAGTAAAATCAAATTTGTCTTGATTTTCTAGTAAAATTTCTTGCATTAACTCTAATAACTCGTTAAATTTTTGTTGTTCTTTGCTAATATTGTTAAATCCAAGTATAGTGTTATTCATAATTTCTCTATACAGTTGCACTAGTAACTGTATTGAACCTCCTTTTTTTTATTAGCCATATTTGGCTAGTAAAAGGATTGGGGGGAGACAAATTAACGTTTGAAAGATGATATAACAATTTATATCATGCAATTTTTTAAAATGCTTGCTTTTCGAAAAAATAATCTAAAACTTTTCTATACCGTTAATGTAGTAACATTATTGGCTTAAAAACGCACAAAAAAGAAGCCTGTTAAAGCTTCCTTTTATTTATTGAACGGACGTAGCACCTCCTGTTACTGGAACTGGACCCTGCACCTTAATTACAACTGTTTTACAGTCCTTAAGAGGCACTTTAGGGTGATTAGGGTCACTTTCATACCCTTGCACAGCATTTGTTTGGATAAGTAGTTTCATATCCAAGTCTTTCGTGTTTACTGGGACATACCGTTTCCCAAAAGGGGAAAATGTTGCAGTTCTTGCATACCAATCGCCAATATAGCCTGTGGGTTGAACATTTGAGTAATTTTCTACTTGTACAGGGCTAACATTAAACTGCACATTCAAACCCTGTGGTCGATAAATAGGAGATAAATTTGGGCTTAAAGTGCCATAATTGCACATGTCGTAATAAAAGCGTCTATATGGTTCTGCATTACGGTTTGTATTATATTGTGTCTTTATCTGTACCTCAAACCATTGCCCAGCCCTAACAATCGCTTTAGAAGGTTCTGTTAAAACATCAATCCATTGGGAACTAGTGCTTTCCGAACGGAACATTATATTTGTAATACTATAACCTTCTCTATAAGTAACAACTGGATTATCTGTAAATGTTGTTACATTTTCACACCAATAAATTGTGTATGGCCAGCATCCTCCATCCTTGCTACAAGCAATTGCTTGTCTTTGCTTTAATACTCCATTTTTTTGGAAGTAATAAAATTGGTTTGACCAAGTATTGCTAATTCTAACGTTAGAACAATCTATAATTGTGTCTGTTGCCTTATAAACGCTAATGTCACTAGAATCTTGATTATTAGTCCTGTCTAGTTCTGCATATTTATAATAATTAAAACTCCCCGTTATTCCTCCGTTTATTGCGATTACATATCGATAAGTAACATTTGCATTTAAAGTAATATCTTCTGTATTATTGTATTTAAATAAGCCTGCTATAGTGTAAGGATTTCCATTGCTTAGATTAACTTCTTCGTTATACATAATCCTTCCAGTGTATTTAAAATCAGCATCCTTGCTTGTTCTAGCCATTTCCCTAACCTCTATTGGGACTTTTTCTGCTAGACTATTATTTCCTTTTGTATTCCCAAACGCGTCGTAAAAAATATTTGCAGAGAAATTCATTTTTTGTGTAGAATTTATTTTACTTTTATCAACTAAAATAATTTTTGGAGACACTTCAAACCCTTGCACAGCAAAGTCATACACCGCTTTCCAAGCTTCTTGCTTGTTGTTATTAGCCATGTTATCGTCGGGAATATTTAATGTAGCGTTAATATCTATTAAACCATTAAAACCGCTTAAATCGTCTAACCTATACTGTATTTTATCCCCAACTTTAACTAAATCTTTTCCACTATAAGGATTTAAGGTTGTATTTATTGTGTTACCAGTTTCGCTTAGCTTGTATGCAATATCTAAAACAGGTAATTTATCTACCATTGCAACATCGCTTCCAGTCAGCCTTTGGACTGTTATTATTGCATAATAGCCAACCTGCATAGGGTCTAAACTCTGATAACTGTTATTAGTTCCATCGATATACTTGGTGGCATCTTTATACTCTTTAGCACTTTTGTCGAACAATTGTATATCTACTACTGCATTATCTTTCTTAGTATCTTTATTTATAGTGTAATGCAATGTAACGCTTTCCCAATCATTTAAAATATTGTTGTCATTTGGGTTTAGATTGCCAGAAATATAAGGATTATAAACGCTTGGTATCTGTACTTGTATATCCCCAAAGCTAACTCCTTTAACTGTTTTAATGGGTATTATTAGAGGATTAAAGGCATTTTTACTAGGGTCGTAACTTTTTACATCTACCGTGCTATATCTGCCATTTTGGGGGCTATATAAGCCTATATCTCCATCTTTCCAGTAGTTACTAAGGTTAGAAAGTGCACTATATTTGCCAGAGTTAATATCCATCGTCGTAGGAGGTTGTCCATTATAGTAACTAATTACATTTGTTTTAATATCTTTATTTATACTTGTTTTGGTATTTACAGGATAACTAAATCTTGTTGCAACTTCTAAATAATAATTCTTTGTTGCATCTAAAGTACCAAGACTAACATTTGAGATTAAATCATTATTTGTTATATAAACCTCTTTAACTAAATTTTTGTCTTCATCAAAAACCTTTATTTTATTTAGTGTTAAGTTTCTACCAAACAAATCTCCAATACTCAAATCTGTTCTAACCCAGTCGTTGTCTAGGTTTTCGTTAATAATTTTTGTAGGATTATTTGTTCCATCTTTAAAAGTGTCTTGGTTCTCTAGGTTAAACATTAATCCCACTTTTTCTAAGCTTGCTTTTTTATAAATATTTGTGCTGTTTGTGTTCCATTTTATATTATCATTTACGATACTATCCCAATCTGGAATTGTGTAAGTAGTTCTAAACTGGAATACCATGCCAGTACTAATTTTTATATCTGCATCGGTATCTACGTTATAATCCTTTGCCCCTTTTGTTATATTTAAATCGGAATTGTAATCCCAAAATCTTATTAATTCCATTCTGTTATTTGTTCTATAATCGTAATTTTTATAATTATTATCTAACTTAACGCTTAAATCGCTGTTCGTAGGATTAACAGTTTCTGTGTAATACATTTGTAAGTCTTTTAGCATTGCTGGATTATCTTTTTCCAATGGTAATAAAGATTTATTATCTCTTGCCACATACACATCTACATTAACCTTTTCCCCCGCATATAGAACGTCTCCGCCTTCGAAAGCAATTTTTGAACCATCCACCCTAGTTACATTTACCCCATCCAAAGGATAAGAATTAGTCCAGTTAATAATATTAGGAGTACTTTTATTGTACTTATTTGCAACTATAATGTCTTTTGGAGGAACAGTTACATTAAATGCTAACCAACTTTCATCATCCCGCAAATCCCAATTATCGCTACCTTCAAGATTTTTACCGTCGCAATAGCTGTTTAGTGGGTCTTGTGTTGCGATACGTGCTAGTAAATCTATTTTAGTTGTCTTGTTACCGTTAGAATCTTCTTCTGGAATTGTAAAGATATAATTATATTCTTGTAAGTTACTAGCTAAAACTGGACTATAATTAAATTCTTTACTGTAATACGCTTTAAGTTTATCAGTATATTTATTAGCATCTACGTCATTTTTATCGAAAGTATTAATCTTATAACCAGACTGTAAAGGCTGGAACAACTCTACTGTACTGTAGTTTCTGCTTCCATTCAAAAAACCATAAAAATTTGTTTTTATATCCGCACTTGTAGAAGAAGTGTCTACATTTTTAATTAAAGCATCATTATTTTCGTAACCCATAAAGGTTTTAAGAACATATTTTTTTCCAGCGATTAACTTTTGGGTCGTTGGAATAGTTACGCCTGTTTGAAAATCAACAACTCTTGTTTTATAAGCCTCTTTTTCGACTGCTGTCGAACCTATAGCATAGCCAACGCTAGATATATGCAAGTTCTTAGCTACATAGTTTTTAGGGGTATTTATAGTAAAATAATACAATCCACCGTTTATAACCATCTTAGCCTGTGCTACGCCATAACTTTGTTCGTTCGCAAAGCTTCTAACTTCAAAATAATTTAAAAATGTTTTAATCTGTTGGTCTAAGGTTACTGGATTGTTAACGTCAATATTCTTTCTTTTAAAAAAATCGTTTAAGCCTTTGCTACCCCATACTTGTTTAAACATAAGGTAAGTATTAAGCATGTCTTTGTCTCGATTGTTGGTAGAATTAACAAAAGAATTTGGACCAATCCATTGCCCATTGCCATATATATAAAATTTGTTTATCGAACCTTGCGACCAAGGCAACAAGTGGTCGGTTAAAGCTGGCTGGTAGACTAAATTAGCATTAATAAAATCGAAAGTATAATTACTTACAGAGTCGTTTGGAAAGCCAATAGTCCCTTGATAACCAGCGTTTTTATCGAATACAAATCTCGGAGTGCCTAGTATGTTTTTGTAATTTACAAATAATTGGCTTTTATCTGGAATTTTGTCTATTAATTTTGTGATTGGGTTAGTTGTTTGCGTTTTAAAATTTCTATTTTCCACGCCAGAAGTGTATTTTGCTGGATAGCCATATACACTTCCATAGTCTCCGTAGCTGTTGTTATAGCTATTTAGATAGAGGTCAGACATTGTTTTATAACTGTTTGTTGCGGTTCTTATGCTGTCTAAATTTTGTATATCCCAGTTTTTGGTTGGAATTGTCCAGTAGAAATATTGCCCTTCAACTGTCCTTTTGTACGCATTTTGTTCTTTAATATACATATCTTTTTTAGTATTTTCTAGCCGTAACTCATACAAGTAGAAGTCCTTCCACTGTTTTATATTTTTATCCTTCCCTTTAAAGGTATATGGTAACTTCTCCGACCCCAAATCTATTGGTATAGGTGTAGTTGCAAAGGCTTGCACGTTTGTTGTTAGTTTAAAAGCTATTAAAGATATAAATAAATATTTAAGTAATTTTCTCTTATTGCTAACCATAATTTCATCACTCCTTTTTAATTTTATTTTTACTTCCTCTTATATAGTATGTTTTTTTAAGTCATATATAACATGAAAATGTGTCCTACGACATAAAAAAACAAACCCAAGAGGGTTTGTCTTTAAATTGCATTAAGTTTAAATATAACTTGCATACCGTCGCTTAAAATTTGATATTTAAATCGACCTGAACTTGTTTTCACTGCACTTGCAGAAGCATCAACAAACTTTAATTCATCTGTAGTAGCATTTTCATTAAAAAATATATTCTCGAATTTCTTAAGCTTAGTTACCATTTCATTAGCATCTGTTGCCCCAGAAACTTCTGTTAAAAATACTTTAATAATATTATAAGTTGTACTATCTGCTTCACTTTCGAGATAAATAGTGCAAGAATTATTAACTTTTACAATGCTTTGCACACCATTTATAGTTGAGAAAATAAGTCTATTAGCATCGAAAGCCCCTATGTCATTTTCTGGTAAGCTGTTTACTAAACTCTTAAGAGAACTCATATTTTCCATGCTTTTGCTAAGATTGTTAGTAGCACTTGCAACTACAGTTGGTGCTTTTGTTACTGCTATTTGTGGTGCAGGAACAGGTACAGTCGCAATCTGTTTTGTTGCAGGTTTAACTACTGTTGCAACCTTAGTTGTAGTTGTAGTCTTAGCAGTAGTTGTAGCTGTAGTAGAACTTGCTGTAGATGTCTTAGCTGGTGCTGTCGTCTGTGGTTTAGGTTGCGTAATAGTTGGCTTAACTTCTTTAACAACAGCCTTTTCCTCTACCACTTTTACTGGTTCATCAATTTTTACATTGTTAACAACAGTATCACTCAGTTTAACATTTTCTATCTTATCTACTGCTGGTATTTCCTCCTTTTGTTGCACTTGCACAGCATTAACGGTTTCTACTAGTGGTTGTTCTTTTAGATTAGAATAAATCCCAGCCGAACCTCCGATAACAAATGCAGTTACTGTTAACATTAAAACTCTTTTTATATTCTTATTCATTTTTTATTCCTCCTTTTTTTATTTTATTTTTATCAATATTGAATTGTATGTTTTTTTAAGTCATTTATAACACTAAAAAACAATAAAAATGTTCTACAAAACAAAAATAGAGTAAATCCTTTATAAATTCCCACGCAAAATAAACTTTTAAACCTAAAAGAAAATTCCTGCCATTTATAAATTCTTACTCCAGTTTTTCTATATTTCTTTATTATATATAGTTAATTGTACTTTAATAATTATAAAACCAAAAGATATTTATAAAAAATTATAAAACAGAAAGTAGCGGTATAGAATACTAGAAAACAAAAAAAAGAGAACTTGATACCCGCAAAAGCATCCAAGTTCCGTTAAAAGATTGTTTTTTATGCATTTCTATATTTTATGCTATATTTTATAAAATATAACTAAGACTTGTGTAATTAAGCATATTTTTAAACTTAAAATGGGTATCAAGCAATCTCTTAATAAAAAAGGAGGTTGTTTTTTTATGCATACAGCACTAACAAAATTAGACTATAATACAGCAATAAGAGATTTAAACATAACAGATGTTATAACAATTACAGATAAAGCTTTAAAGCAAGCGGTATTCCATCTCTTAACATTTTTTGATGTGCCTTTTGGGAATTTATTATTTTGTTATAAAAAAATGAATTTTTATCATGGATACGATATAAATAAAATAACTGTGCAAGACGTGTACGACTTAATTTATACAAAAGGCGAAAGTTTACATTATTCTCTAAGCACATTTTCCTCTAAAATCCAACGAAGCGGTAGCAAAGCGGTTTGCAACAGCGGATGGACAATAGATTTAGATTATTACAAAACAGAGTATAGCCATTTAAGTCCGCAAGAATTAGTTGCGAAAATGAGGCTAGATGGGGCTTTTGACATGATTGAACCAGATTATATCATTTTTTCTGGACAAGGCTTATACTTAGTTTATTTAATAAAGAATATAAATATAAATCAAAATCTAGACGATTTGCAAATTGATATAAACATAGACAAACGCAGAACTATAATAAAAGCACTTATAAAAAATTTTGCAAAATATGGCGGAGATGAAAAGTGCCACGACATTGTTAGATTAAACAAGATGGTGGGGACTGTAAATTTTAAAACAGGAAATTCTACAGAAATATTAGACTTCAACAAAATTGCTACAACTCAATTTAAGAGAAGGACGCTAGGGCACCTCTACAATCTTTTTGTTAAAAAAGGTTATATAATCGAAACAGAAGCTAAAAGTAAAAAGACGGTTAAAGATGCTAAAACAGTTAAAAATACAAAGGTTAAAACATCTAAAGAAGTAAATAAATTTAAAAAAGAAAGTAAATATACAATAAAAAGAAAATGTAGTGAAGAAGAATTAAAACCTTTCAAAAATTTTGTAATAAAAACTGGCGGAGAAACTAGAATTATAACCCCTTTGGTTATAAATAGCGATAGAATAAGAGATTTAAACAAATTGTTAGAAATTAGAAACAATATGCTAGGAGAACAGCACTTGCGAAATGAATTTCTACACATTTATAGTGTTATTTTAAGCAAAATAGAAGACAAAGAAACAGTTATTAAGGCTATAACAGAAATAAATAACAAATTTGATAAACCGATTGAAAATATAGATTATCTAATAAATCAAATTTCAAGTCCAGATTTTAATTATAATTTTAAAACAGAAACTATAATAAGAAATTTAAATATATTAGATGTAGAGATGCAAAGATTAAAAACAATAATAAGCAGAAAAGAAAAAACAAACAGAGACAAAACTACAAAAAAGGTTAATAGGCGAAATGAAAATGGTTTAACGACAAGGAAACAACAAAAAATGGACAAGCTAAATGCAATTAAAAACTTATTAGATAAAGGATATAAACAAGTTCAAATTTCGACAGAATTAGGGTTAGATAAAAAACTTATAAGTAAATACGTAAAACAGCTTAAAGCCCTTTAAAATCAAGGGTTTTCATTTTTTTTTGAAAAAGTCGCCTGAAACGTCGTTATATATATAAATAATAGTAATAAATAAAAATAATGAAATGAATATAAAGTAGATGGGAATTCCCCTTTTTTATTTTATTTTTTGTAAAAGAGAAGAATGGCTATGCACTTTTTATGCCTGCTTAGAACTAATTAGTAAATATTCTTTTATCAAACGACTTATTTTTGCATAGCATTCAATATGAATAAAAATAAAAAAAAGGAGTGGTGAAATTATGAAATTATACAAAGCATATTATTTTAACACGGAAGCAATTATACAAACAGAATCTACAAAAAGAGGTTATAAAGCGTATGAATATATTAAAGGTGAGGATTTATACTTTGTCCCCAAAGAAGCATTAGAACAATATAAAGAAGATATTGAAAAAGAAGACAATAAAGCATTTAACAACTTTGTAGATAATATTTACAATATATCAAAAGAAAGAAGCAATATAATTCCACAATATGTCTTACTAAATGGCGGGGAAGATGTTGCTGTATTCGACAGACGTGGCTTTAAAGACCTTTTACAAGATATTACTTTAAATCCTACACAAGATTTTAGTGATTTACTAGAAAACTCCAATGTACTTCAAATAGATGAATATGCAAACTATATACAACCTTGTGAGTACCTAGAAGTAGAAAATAAAAATGGCGAAATAGAAAGGTTAGAACTAGTGACCCTAGATAAAGATATAAATATAAGAGATGTTGCAGAAGCAGAAGACAACTACGCAAAAATAGCACACTTATATAATACTCTAAAAGAAAACGATGATGATTTAGTAAATAATATTAATAATTTTAAAGTAGTAGAAATCGAAAATGAGTTATATATAAGTCTTCCTATAGATGGCACAAATGTGTTGATAGACGAAGCTTACTTAAGAGAAAGAATCGCCGAAAACGATTATAATAAAGATGGAAATGAACCAACCGTTGGTGGAATGGAACAGGTACAGTCGCAATCTAGCGAAGAAATTGTGCAGGATTTTGAAGAGTTAGTGTCCAGCAACGAGAGAGACAGTAATAGTAGCGAAGAACAGGTATTTTTCGAACAAGAATTAGAAATGTAAAGAGGTGTATACCTCTTTTCTTTGATTCAATGACGTTTAAAGCGATTCTAAGCGACTTTGTGCTAAAACAGTATAATTAGACCATTAAAGCCTTATAATTCAAACAGGACGAATTTAAGCACTTTAAGTGATGCTTAATGTTCTATTTGCAATGTTATAAACAATCTATAGAACTTATTTATAAAAGTTTTTAAAACTAACTATAATAAAGAAATATAAAAAAACTGGAAAGATTTAATAAGGCACGAATTAAATTTTGGGTGGGAAATAAATAGGGTTTAAATTAAAACTTGGGAGGAATAAAAATGATAAATATTTATATTGCAAACCTTGGAAAATATAACGAAGGCGTATTGGTTGGAAAGTGGTTACAGCTACCGTATTTACAAGGCGAATTAAATGATTTATTCGTCGAAATTGGGCTTGGCAAATACGTAAATGGTAAGTACGTGCATGGCATAGAAAAAAATGGACAAACTTATGAAGAATATGCAATTCACGATTATGAGGCTGACTTGGAGATTACCATTAATGAGTTTGACAGCATTGCTAAGTTGAATGAATTAGCAGAACTTTTAGCAGACTTGGATGAACACGAACTAAAGAAAGCAGATGCGTTGTTGGAGTGGAATGTTTGCAATTCTTATTTAGAAGCTGTAGAAAGCTTAGATAATTACACTTTGCTAGAAGGCGTCGACAGCGAAGAAAAATTAGGCGATTACTGGCTTCTCGAATCGGGTTGCTATGAAATTCCAGATTTTTTGGTCAATTATCTTGACACAGAAGCGTTTGGAAGAGATATGTCTCTAAACGAAAATGGCTATTTCTCAAAATATGGCTGGATAAGCGAATAATTTATTATATTTTCCAAAAAAGAAGCTTAGAAATAGGCTTCTTTTTTTATGCAAAATAAAAAACTAGCTGTTTATAGCTAGTCCTTCTATTTATTGTTTTATTTTTTATTTAAATAGATTGCAGTAACTGTTTCGGAATTAACAGCCATAGTCTCCAAGTTTAATAATTGTGCAAAAAGTGTAACTGGGATATATACTTGTCCATTTTTTATAATAGGTTTTACATAGCCTTTAAAGTTTTTACCATTTAATTTATAAGAAGAATCGTCGATTTTAAAATCTAACTTGTTTTTATTGTAAGTAATACTATAGCTTGTATTGTTATTTTTAGCTACTTTGCAATTTAAAACAGGTGCAAAATCTGGCGTAACCATAAGTGTTGTAAGAAAGCTTCTATCCAGATACATTTTTACATTTTTTGGTACTACCAATCTCTTATTATTAAGCATAATTGGAATTATTGTTTGTATATCTTCTTTTACAGCAGTATTAGTTTTAGTGTTACTTGTAGCAAACGCATTTGAATTCGTTAAAAATGTTAGAGACATAATTATTGCAAGTACATTCTTTTTGTTTATCATATTCTTTTCCTCCTTTTATTTTTTATTTGTTTATCTTATATTCTATGCCTTTTTAAGTCACTTATAACTCGGAAACCTTATATTAGAACACTTTTTTACAAAATATTTTAATTATTTATAGATTTCTTTTTAATTAGACTAAGAAAGGCATAGTATTTAATATAAATAAAAAAAGGGGTGAGTAGAAGTGATAAAGAAAGTATTTATTCTAGTAATGTTAGTGCTATTGTTTAAAAACAATCTTGCATGTGCTAATACAGTAAATGCAAAATATAATTACAATGCAATTGAAATTCCCGTAACGGATATTGACGATATAACTAGCTGGGCTAACCGAAAAGGATTTGAGATAGTGCATTTTTTACAAGTGCTTGCACAACCAATCATAATTATAATTTTTATAATTTCAGCAATTCTGCTACTTTTAGGAACTTTGGGTAATCCTTACCTTACTGGAAAAGGTTTTATGGGTTTAATAATGTCTATTTTTATATATGCTTTAATTCTATATGCATCTTTAATTATTCAGTCGTTTGCGGGCTGGGTACAACATTAAATCTTAAGTATGTATAGAACATATATATATCGCATATCTACCTTTTTAAATAATATCTGACTAAAAAAAGCATACAATATAAGATAAAATATAATTAAAGGAGTGAATAAATTATGAATGAAGAATATGTAATAAGCAGAATTAAATTTTATGCAGACAAGCTAAGTAAAGAAAAAGGCTTTAAAACCAACTATATTCCAAAGAAATTTAACAAAAGCGACAAGTGCAGGAGATTGCTGTGCTGGCTAAATAAATATAAAATGCTAAAAAACACAGACTTAGACAATGTAGAAGTTCTACAAAATTTGGGATATAAAACTTATGAGAATGAAGAAAAAGAACGTATTATTAATAAATTAAAACTGTATGCAGATAAATTAAGTAAAGTTAAGGGCTGGCAACAAGGCTATATACCAGCCAAAATTACGACCGAAAAAGAGTTTGAACGTATAAATTTTTGGTTAAAAAAATATAGAGAATTAGAAAGCACAGACAAAAACAATATAGAAATATTAGAAATTCTAGGCTATAAAATTTACAAAGATGAAGAAAAAGAACGTATTATTAAAAAGATAAAACTGTATGCAGACAAATTAATAATTACAAATAACTGGGAACAAGGCTATATAGACAAACTAAAAACTAGCAATAAATATGTAAGACTGCTTTTCTGGCTTAATAAATATAAGATTATTACAAAAACAGAAAAAGATTTTTTAGATACACTAGAATTTTTAGGCTATAAAGTTAATAAGGCAACAGCATTAAAAAAGAGAGTTAGTTAATAATTCTCTTTTTTATGTTTTAAATAAAAGCATCTATATACGCACCTATATATGTTAATTAACATTGTTCAAATAAAGTACTGTTCGCAATTGCAGATATAATAAGCCTATAATGTTCTCTAATCAACTTTATTGCGGTTTTAAGGTTATAGACATAGCACCTATATAACATATATACATGTTATAGATGTTATTTTATTTGAAAGTAGAGTTGTTATCTTACAAGAAAATATTTCCCCATTATGTATATTGTGTTATATTAATAATTAACACATCTACATAATTTCCTATAAAAAAAAGAAATGGGGGAGTTCTAATGAAAACGGAAAACTTATTTAAAAAAATCATAGTGAGTCTAATGGTGTCAATCTTCATAATGGGAACTATAATATCCCAAGTATCAGCAAAGGAGATTGAACTAGAACAAAAGACCAATGTTCCGACTAATAAAGTATGGAATGTTAAATTAACCCAATCAATATCTACGGATGGGCTTTCAAGCAAAGTAACAGTTGCAGATTCCGCAGGGACTGTAATTCCAACGGATGTTACAGTTGGTGCTGACGGAAAAACTATCATAGTAACTCCTAAGAAGGATTACGAAGGTGGAAAAACTTATACTTTGTCAGTGTTAGCAGGTATTGTATCAAAAGATAAAGTAAATTCATTGAAAGATACAGTTAAAATGAACTTTACAGTATCTAAAACTGCATCAAATCCAGTATCAGAAATTGACGCAAACTCAAATATGGGTGTTTACCTAAATGGAGTTAAAATCAATTATCCAGCATCTGGCATTCAACCTAAATTCTTAGGAGGAATCGTTTATTTGCCACTGGAAGAAACTACAAAGGCTATGAAATTTGATACTAAGGTGTCAACAACTGTTAGACCCAACGTAATAGTGACTACATCTACTGGAGTAGCGGAGGGAAGCTTCAATTCTCCTAGAATAACAACTGCTACTGAACTTCTTGGTTTGAGTGGCAAGATTACAGCATCAGCTGATTCAGCTGGAAAATACAATGGATGTTATGTTCCTCTTGACTTCTTTGAAGTAGGATTAGGATTTAAAGTTAACTACAAGATGGCAAAAGCAGATGGAACTCCAACTAATGTTACTCACATAATTACTTTAGATGGAACGTTAGGAACTGGCGGAACTGTTTCAGGGGATGACCCAAGTATAGATGACTTCAAGTTAGTACCAAATACGCCTTCTATCAAGAAGAATGCACCTGAAATGGCTAACTTACAAGCATTGGTTAAATCAATCCCTAAAAGAGATGTAATTGATAACACCTTTAACTGCTTTGAATACGACAATGGTCAAACAGTAATAAGATATAAAGAATATTTAACTTATTCAGAATTGAAAGTCATGGGAGAGTTGAAAACTAACCCAGTCGGTTCAAAAATTGTTTCTACAATTCTTTATGACCTTCTTGGAGAGAAAGATGGTGCACAATTAAATTCAATACTAAATGAGTATAACTCAAAGTTTGAATTGGACGATGCTATAATAGCCAAATATTTAAATTTCCAACCAACTGCAAGCAAGCAATATCAATTTAAAATAACCCATGACTATAGAGAGGTTTACTTAGAACTTAAATAGATATTATTGCTAATAACAAACCCAATTGGGTTTGTTTTTTTTAGTTACACCAATAGAGACAAAGTATGATAGTAAATAGCCTCTTAGAACCGTTTATTTTTGCTTTCTTTGTTTTTGCAAGCAAAGACCTCACCGCATAGAATATTATTTTTTTTACACATACAAGGCGTGGGTAAATTATCAACTTAATTAGATACCCACGTGTCACAGGTAATTTGTAAAATGTTAGACCTTTTACAAAACAGTATCGGCTGGGATAGGTAAAACAGTCCAAACCAGCACTACAACAGCGTTGTAGAAAAAGAATATTATATCTAAGCTGTGCGTGTAACCACTCACAGCAAAGACCTTATTTTTTAATAAAAAAATAAGGTCTTTTTTTACGCAAGAACTGCGATAGGGGGATGTCTATTTGTACGCTTATTGCTACAAATAAGCCAAAAACAGTCCTTTTTTGCTTAAAAAAGCCCTTTTTTTAGCACTTTACTGCGATAGCCCCCCTATCCCAGCCACTTCGCAAATTGAACCCAACCCCAGTAAAAATTTTATTGGCGACGATAGGGTATTTCGTTATAAGTCAGTAAAATCAGCATATCATAAGATGTAAAGATAAAAAAAGAAGAAGAAGACGATGCAGAACCTCACTACAACACCTCTCGCCCCCCACACTTCATTTGCTAGCAAACGAAGGGGGGACAAGAGGACGTAAAGAATTGTGCCTTACAGGCACCGAATTTGTTCCAAATTCTCAATTCTTCACTTGTTTTCGTTCGGTTCTTCAAAGTCCTTCGCTGTGGTCTTTTTCAAGGAAAATTCTTTAGGGTCTTTTTCTACAACAACAATAACAAGCTTTTACTAAAGCAAAAGGAGGTGTTATTTTTGGGCAGAAAAAAAGAATATATTACAGAATTAAGCAAAAAAGATGCAAGACTAGCCCAGTGCTTTTATTACAGCAAGACAATTAAGCAAGAAGATGTTCTAAGAATTATTGCTAAAAATCGCCTAGGTAATTACATCAAGCAAGGGTTGGTACAAAAGTGTAGTTATAAGGAACGTAACTTTGACAAAGTAAGTAAAGATGATGCCTATAGGCTTACAGACATAGGATATTCGTTTTTCAAAAAAAATTATCCAGATACCTTTGCTGATAGTAAAAAATATGGCGGAACATCCGCAGTGCATGATTTAGCATTGGCAAAAGAAATTACTAAGCTAACGGACGCAGAGTTGAGAAGTGTTCAAAGCGAATTGGATTGCAGGGATAGGCTAAAAGAATATATCGAAAAACTAAGAGAAACAGATATAAGCAAAAGCGAAGAATTAAGACAACAGTTGCAAGAACATACAATCTCTCCGCCAGATTGCGTTTACATTCGTGAGAGTGATGGACAAGCAGTATGCATCGAGATAGTAACGCAATACTATACGCAAGAAATGATAGAAGCTAAGCAGGAATTTTGTGCAATTTTCAACATCGAATATCAGCAAACAAGAATTTAAAAAATAAAAAAAGGAGTGATAAATTATGGCAAAAAATATAAAAGAAAAACAAGTAATAACAAGAGAATATAAAGAATATATGCAAAAAAAATTACTAGGTGATTACAATAATTTATTTAAAATAATAATGTACAGCCTAAATGGTCTTTGCTTTAACGTACACGCTAAAACATTTTTAGAGGATATGGAAACACCCGACGGAAAAAAACTTCCTAAAACTTCTCTAACAAAACTTTTAAATAATTTTGAGATGTATGGTCTTGTAGATATTCTAACGTTCCATAAAAATAGAATTATTAAGTTAAAAGCACCCGTTTATACACACTTTAATAAAAAAATGGAAATAAATAAATTAAATAAAAGTGAGGAAAATAGTGACAATAAAAATATTAAAGTTAGTTACAAAACAACAAATGCAAGTCATTACAACTATTTACAATCAGCCCTTATTGGAGAAATATTGTGTAGTAATTGGCAGGGCTATAGCACATATGTTCAAAATTTTATAACGACAAATTTATCTTTTAATTTAGAAACAAAGAGTTATACATTTTTAAATAATGTTCAAAAATTTATAAAAAAGAACGCAGATGTAAAAGAATTACCCATTTTAGAAAGACAAAAAGAACTTCTTAAAAAGAGATATAACTTTAAAGAGAATAAAGGTTATAAAATAGTAGATGGTAAGTTAATTAACGCTGGTAAAGGTGAAAAACTTGATTTGGGAATAAGTTCTGCCGAAAAAGTTGATTACTTGGATTTTGCTTTGCTATCTTATAAAAACATATTTTTAGAAAAGATAACTTATGACAAAGATTTAAATGCATTAATCCCAGAATTTGCGATATTAAATTTTACAGAATTAACACCTAAGAAAATTGCAGATTATTTAATAAAAGTTTGGAGATTTGCTAATCAAGTTTTTGGGGACATAGAGGGAAAGTTTTATCCAATAATAAAGGTTTATAGCCTTACAAGCGTAGCACAACCAAATAAAGATAGAATTTATAAGTATATAGAAGTAGATAATGAATTTACTTCCGACGGTAGCTATATTAGCTTAGACAAGAAGCGAATTCCACTTAAAGCTAATATTAAAACAATATTCCAGTTTATCGATTTTGATGCAAGTTCAAAACTACTTTCTAATAAATTAATATCAAGTATTTTATAAAGAAAGGAAAAACAATAATAAGTAATTTAAAGAAAAGCCTTATGCAAGGCTTTTTTTATTTGCAGATAAAAAGTATTTATTTAAATTTTAAAGCAAGTTTGATATACTTTGGTATGTAAAAGCATAATTGGTAGATAATTATTTATGGTAAGTAAAGTTGTTTTTTTATAGAAATGTTGGAAGGATTGGAGGAAGTAAAGTGAATTTTGAAGAAATGTCTAAGGAAGAGATAATAAAAGAACTTTTAAGGCTTCGGGGGGATAACAAATACGGAATACTATGGGAGGCAAAACCTGAAAAGGTTGATGAATTATTAAACGATTATTATCCAGTATTAACAAACCTACAAGAAAAAGATATTGTTTATGCAGATATTAATAATGCTAATCTGCTAATTGAAGGAGATAACTTACATTCGTTATATTTACTAAACACTACGCATGAAAATAGTATTGATTGTATTTTAATCGACCCACCTTATAATACTGGAAACAAGGATTTCTGTTATAATGACCAGTACGTTGATAAAGAAGATAGCTGGAGACATAGTAAATGGTTATCATTTATGTATCGAAGACTTACATTAGCAAGAGACCTTTTAACGCGAGACGGTGTAATTTTTATACATATTGATGAAAATGAATTTGCACAACTTAAATTGTTATGTGATGAAATTTTCAGGCAAGAGAATCATTTAGGGGCTTTTATATGGAAAAGTAGAAGCGGTAAGGGCGGAACTAACTCTAAGATAGCCACAGAACATGAATATATATATTGTTACGCAAAGAACATTGATGAAGTGAATTTTAAATCTATTTTAAATGTTGGAAAAAGCAGAAAAGAACAACTTAAACAATGGGGTCAGGAGGTAAGAAGAGAAGATAGAACATATATGTTCTTTCCTTTATTATATAAGGAAGATGAAGACATAAGGACAACAATACCCCTAGAAGAGTATTCAAAATTATATGATAGGACAACAGAAACGTTTGATGATGAGTATTTAATGCATTTAAAAGAGAAGTACGAGAAAGAAGGGTACATTTTTGTGTTGCCGATTTTAGATAATGGTGGATATGGAAGATGGAGGGCTGGAAGAAATACTATAATAGACCTTTTAGAGAATAAAGAAATTATTTTTGAAAAAGTTGGAGATGTGTATAAAGCCTATAGATTGTTTGAAGAAGGTGATGTAACAGAAGTTGCATTTGGTTCACTATTGCTTGATAAAGGAACAGCATCTACAGGAACTAAAGAGTTGAAAATGATATTTGGGGATAAAATTTTTGATACAACGAAACCTATTGCTATTACAGAATTTTTACTTGATTTAGCTATGTTTAACAAGAATGAAGGCACAGTTTTAGACTTTTTTGCAGGGTCGGGAACTACAGGTCAGGCGGTTCTGCAATATAATCAGAAGAATAATAAAAATCTTAAATTTATTCTCTGTACGAATGATGACATGAAGGAAAGAACTAGAAATAAGCTTTTGCAACAAGGATTTACTGAAGAAACTGAAGAGTATAAAGCTGAAGGCGTTTGCAGAAAAGTTACTTATCCCAAAATAAAGGCTATCATTGAAGGATATAAGTGTGAGGGAACAATTAAAACAGTTATTGGGAGTAAGAAATTAACCATAACTAATTTAAAAAATAATATGCCCTCTATATTTGAAACGATGGATTTAACGAAAGAACAAAAAGGTTCAGAATATGATGAATTTAAGTATGTTATTTCAAACGAATTGTTAAACTTGATTGGGATTAAGAACATTTCATATGATGTTACTGGTATTAAGTCTAATTTAAAGTATTTTATCACCGATAAAATAGCGAAAAACAAGAATAGGGACCAGATGATGGTCCTTATGGCACAAAAGATATACGATTTATTAACCATAAAAGAAAATTGTTTCGAAATTATAGAAGAAAGCCCTTATTATAGAATTTATAAGCAGGGAGATAAGATAATGGGAGTATATACATTCTTCTTAGACACATATATTAATGATTTTAAAATATCATTAAAAAGATATGCTGAAAAAACTAAGGTAATTTATAGTTTTAGTTTCTTAGATGATGTTGATTCAGAAGCATTCCAAGATATTGAGGGCTGTAGCGTTAAGGCTATACCTTCTAAGATATTAGAAATTATGGATGAACTAAATAGAAGGAGGTCTTAAATGATGTATGTTAAGAAAGTTGATTACCAAATAAAAGCTGTAGATAGTCTTATAGATATAACTGAAATTCTATTAGATAACGGAAAGGATTCATCTATACTTGTTTTTAAATCCCCAACGGGTTCAGGAAAAACAATAATGACCGCTAAATATATTCAGAAAGCTATTAGAACCTTTGAAGAAAATTTATGTTTTATATGGATGAGTGTTGGTAAAGGTAGTTTGCACATTCAATCAAAGAAAAAACTGGAGAAAATATTTAACAATTCGCCAAAGGTTTCATTATTAACTGAAGAGTATTATGGTAATAAAGCTGTTATTAGGAAAAATGAAGTTGTCGTTGTCAATTGGGAATCTATAAATAATAAGGACAGACAAGGTAATTATACAAATCTTGTTATGAAAGATGGAGAAAAGAGAAACTTTAGGCAAGTTTTAGCTAATACGAGGGCTTTAGGAAGAAAAATCATCTTAATATTAGACGAATCTCACTTTGGAACTTCAACTGAACGTGCAAATGAGTTGAGAGACCAAATAAAAGCAAAAATCATTTTAGAAATGAGTGCAACACCTAAATTTACACCTTCTAGGGATGAAGAAGATGATGGGCTTGCTGGTTATGTCCGAGTTAAAGTAAAAGATGTTATAGATGCACAAATGATAAAAAAAGAGATAATTGTAAATCAAGGGTTTGTTAGGCAGGAAGAAAAAACTCTTGATAGAAGTTTATTAGAAAGTGCATATAGGAAAAGGCAAGAATTAAAGAAATTATATGAAGATGAAGGTAGTTCAGTTAATCCGCTGGTAATTATTCAGCTACCTAACTCAGAAGAAGGTGCAACTAAAAAGGATTTAATTATTGATTTTCTTAAAGAAAAAGGAATTACTAAAGAAAATAAAAAACTTGCAACATGGTTAGAAAAAGATACATATAATACTGAAAATATCTCAGACAATGAAGATTCAGTTGAATACCTTATTTTTAAGCAAGCAATTGATACTGGTTGGGATTGTCCACGTGCACAAATATTGCTTAAATATAGAGAAACTCATTCGATGATTTTTGCAAAGCAAACATTAGGTAGAATTCTAAGGATGCCAGAACAAACTCATTATAGTAATGATATAATCAACTTTGCTTATGTTTATACTGACTTCACAGGTGAGATTTTAAATGTTATAGATGAAGAATTTGACTTCCCAAGCGATAGAATACAGACCATTCCCTTAATTAAGAAGGATGAATTTAAAAATATAATATTAAATAGCCAACAAGTAATTATAAAGAAAAGACCAGTGGTTTCAGAAGTTGCAAGAAAAGTTTTTCAAGAACTTATTAAAGAACATGGACTTGTTAGCGGTAAGTATGATGCTAATTGTGAAAAACTTGAAAAAGTAGGTTTTGTTTTTGATAGTAAGAAACTATCAGAGGATATTATAACAAATATT
Organism: Clostridium sp. CS001; assembly: GCF_020443565.1. GTDB lineage: Bacteria > Bacillota > Clostridia > Clostridiales > Clostridiaceae > Clostridium_AD. The sequence continues at coordinate 55,278 of NZ_JAIZZN010000009.1, read as the reverse complement.
CAAATTGATACTGGTGAACTGTTATCTGATAAAAATGAATTTAAGGGAGACACAGTAAACATTCAAATTGATGATGAAAGAACAGAACAATTATTCAAGAGAATATTAAGGAAAAAATCAGGGACGTTAGGTAATAATAAGCAAATGATGTTTGATGTCTTAAGAGATAACATATATGATTTTTTCTTTAACTACATCTTAAACTTCACACAGCATGAAAATTTAATTATTGAAATGCAAAGATTATTGATAGTTAATTATAACTATCAAAATAATGACTTCTTTTTTAAACTAATTACAGATGTTGTTGATAAATATAAACAACTCAAAGAAGATGATTTAAAAGAAGTTATTGTTTCACCTAATTCACTTTATATGTTACCAGAAAAAATAAACGTTAATACTGTTACTTATGAAAAAAATATACTTGAAAAATGTTTTTATGAACCATGTTATTTGCAAAAGGATAGGTCAATACCTGAAAGAGGTGTTGAGGAATTCATAGAAAGACATTTAGACAAAATTGAATTTTGGTATAAAAATGGTGATAATGGTTCAGAGTATTTTTCAATAGTGTATGAATTAGAGGGTGAGGGTATAAGGTCTTTCTATCCTGATTATATAATTAAATTTGTTGATGGGAGAATTGGCATACTAGAAGCTAAGGATAAGAAGGATAGTGAAGCTAAAACTAAAGCTAAGGCAGAAAGATTATATCAATACATCCAAGAAGAAAATAATAAGGGTAAAAACCTTATTGGTGGTATTGTTGCAGACTTTGGAGATACGGATAACATATATATTAAAATCAATAGACAACAGGCATATTTTACAGATGTATACAATTGGGAGGACTTAGAAAGTTTAATATAAAGAATCATTAGCAAGGGAAAATTCCCTTGCTTTTTTATTGTGATTGATTAAAGTTTATCCACCCAACCCTATAAATTAACTGTTCTATATGGAATATAGTGGCTTAAATCAACATAAAAATAAAATTTTAATTGTCATCAAAACATAAATAAAATTATACAACTAGAAGACTTTTTGAAAACACAAGCTTTTTGAAAAAAAATATACGATAATTAAATTACTTTTCGAAAAGGTAAAAAAATAAATAAAATTACAGCATAATTTGCATTATCCAATCTATAATATATAAATATAGAAAACTGGAAAGATTTAATTTATGGATTGGAAATAAACTTAGGATTTAAATAGATGTAGAGGTATGCAAAGCATATAAACTACTCGTGGTAGGAATTTCTGAAATGATAGGAAATTTTTGTGGCGGGAATTATACGTGGTTGCATATCTCTTTTACTTTTACTATTAAAAATATTAAAAACAAAGGAGAGTTGATTTTTATGAAAACAACACTTAGAGAGGTTTATGAGAAAAATGAAGGAAAAATTGACAAAATAATAAGCGGGGCTTGTTTGGAATCATTAGAATGGCCAATTGGATATACAGTCGAAGTTGCAATAACTAAAGATGGTAATTGTTCGTGGAATGTTCTTGAGAAGGGTTCTTACAATATTTTTGAAGGTGAGGTATATACTTTTAATATACCAGCAAACAATGAATCTACTTATTGTGAACGTGAAGACCAATCGTTTATTGATGCCAGAGAAGAAATAATAGAAAAATACACAAATTTGCTAGTTGAAAACTACGGAAAAGAATTAAATAAATTATCTTTTTTAGAAATACTCAAAGAATATCTTGGAAAAGAAAATTTTGAAGAAGCTAATTACGAAATTGATGAAAAAGATGAATTTATAGAATCTTTAAAAAATGATTTAGAAGAATCTATAGAGAAAGAAATTGGCTGGGATTACATTCCTAATGAACTAACAGACGCTTTTCCACAAATTAAAGAAGAAATATCTAATTTACTAGAAAAGTGTGAGGAAGATTATAAAGAATGGCAAGATGAAGAGAGAGTATCTATTATGTTTGATAATTATGTATCAGAAATTGACTGGAATTTTGAATTTAACGACGATGATGATGAAGAAGAAGCTGACGAAGAATAAAATCATAAACCTACAGAAGAAGCCTAATAAGCTTCTTTTTTTATATGCAAGCAGTCTTTTAAACATCTCATTAAAAGACTTTTTATTTCATTAAAAAATATATCCAAAAACAGCATAAAGTAAGTCCATAAATGCATCTTTTAATCATAGGACATTAATCAAGTTATAGATGGGTTTAAAAGACACTATAATAATAAAAATACTAAAACGAAGGAGGAGAAAATATGATTTTTGGATACGCAAGAATAAGCACAAATGTAGACAAACAAAGCTTTGATAGGCAAACAGATGCCCTAAAAAAATATGGGGCTGATGAAATAATTAAAGAAGCCTATACTGGCACTAAAAAAAGTAGACCAGAATTAGACCAGCTTTTCGCTAAGCTAAGAAAAGGCGATAAAATAGTAGTAACAGAACTTACAAGGCTGGGGAGAAACTTAAAAGATTTAATCATACTTGCAGAAGAATTTGAAAAAATTGGAGTAGAATTAATAAGTTTAAAAGAAAATATAGACACAACAACAGCAACGGGAAGATTGTTATTCCAGATGATGGGAGTACTAGCAGAATTCGAAAGAGATTTAATCGTAGACCGAGTTAAACAAGGGTTAGAGAGTGCTAGGGCTAGGGGGCGAATTGGCGGAAGGAAGCCACTGCTAAAAAGTAAAATTAATGATGCTTTAAAGTTATACGATACAAAAGAAATCCCAATTGCCAAAATAACTGAACTTACAGGCGTTTCTAAATCTTGCTTATATAAATACGTAAAAGAAAGACAAAAGGACAAGGAGGATAAATAGTTATGGGTTTTAAATTACTTTTAATAAAAATATATAAAGATATAATCAAAATACTTAGAGAAAGCGACTTTAACATTTTAATAGAGATTAAAATAAAGATTTTGGGATTTATTTATCAGTACAAAAACGCAGTGATTGCAACATTATTACTTAGTTTATTAACAATTATATTATATATTTTCTTTGGACAAGCAGTAGTTATAGCAATAATAGTTTTGTTAATATTTATGTTTATTACACAAGTAAAAAAATAAAGTTATTAAACAAAAACTTAGTGTGTATAATACATTATAACTAAAAAAATGGAAAGAACTTTTTATGGATACCTAATTCCTCTCCCTTTTTTAACATAGAAGCCCCAGCAATTTTGCTGGGGCTTTTGCTTGTCTAAATAAGTCTTTCTTATATATTTTTTTTAATAATCTATAATAAAGAAATATAAAAAACTGGAAAGATTTATAAAAGGTAAGAATTAAAATTTGGGAGGAATTTATTATGGAGAAAATAAAAGTAACTGGAAAGAAAATAAAAGCGGTAGAAATTGAGATAAGGGACTATCTAAAAGTCAAAGAATTAGACAAGTATTACGATTGTTTTAGGTTCATAAAAGCTTGCACAGGAGAAGAGATAATCCCAGATGCGGATTATCAAATCATTATTAATGTGCAACAAGGGAGTAACGAAGGGTTCTATATCTTTATATCAACTTTAAATTATTCTTATAAGTTAAGCGATTGGTTTATGCTTAGATTTAATTGTTTCGATATTGAGAATGTGCTAAAAGTGCAAAACGAACTTATAAAAGCATTAGAACTCTAAGAGAAGTCTTTTTAGGCTTCTTTTTTTATTAAATTAAAGTGCTATAATAGATATAATTAGTCTATACGAAAGAAGGGGTATAATTATGTATATAAGTGAAACTAAATTAATTGTTAGATATGCAGAAACGGACAAAATGCAAATTGTTCATCACTCTAATTATTTGATATTTTTTGAAACTGCTAGAACGGAATTTATAAAAGGAAGTGGAATGTCATACTCCCAAATGGAAGAAAATAATATTATGTTACCACTTGTAGAAAGCAATTGTAAGTATATAGCAGGGGCAAAATATGAGGATGAATTAACAGTAAAGGCTTGGATAAAAGAATTAACTCCAGTTAAGGTTCAATTTAATTATTTAGTTATTAGAGAAAAAGATGGGAAAGAAATCGCAAGGGGAAGCACAACACACGCTTTTGTAAGTTCAAATGCTTTTAAAATAATTAATATGAAGAAAAAACACTTAGAGGTATTTGAAAAACTAAAAGCATTGATATAAATAAAAAAGAGAAGTCACATTCTGACTTCCCTAAAAAGCATTGATAATACTGTGTTTTAAGAACATACAAGTTTAAGTTCAGTCTTTCTATTTTCTTCGGAGTATGCCATGATACGTTGAGACAGATCAAATGGCAATAGTGCATCATTCAAATTATTATGCCTGGTTTGAGGTAGGTAGAACAGAATACATAACGGAGATAGGGATGACCTATAAAGAAATGGAAGAAAATAATATTATGCTACCAGTGGTTGAGAGTTCTTGTAAGTACATAGAAGGTGCAAAATATGAGGACATACTTATAATTCAAACATTTATGCAAGAGCTAAATGGGGCTAAGGTAATATTTAATTATAACGTTATTAGAGAAAGAGATGGAAAGATTTTAGCTAAGGGTAGCACAACTCATGCGTTTGTTAATGAAAAATTTAGAGTTGTAAATTTAAAAAAGGCTAATGTAGATATGTGGGAGAGGTTTAAAAAACTCTTTGAAGAGTAAAGGGTAAATTCTATTATGAGTAAAGAGTTTTTTCTTAGATTAAGCTATAACTAAAAGTATATGTTGCTAAAATGCGCTCACTTAGCCGAGTAATTCTAAAATTTATTTTATTTGCAGTTGCTAAAAAACATAAACTCGCTTCGCTCAAACATATGTTTTTCTTTACGCAACTGTAAAAAAATAAATTGTGAATTACTAAGGCGCGTTCAAACGCATTCCACGCAACATATACTTTTGTTAGCATAATCCAAGAAAAAATATATAATTTAAAAAGTATTACTATTTTTGTATATGCGTGAATGGAGTTTATTCCGAGATTTAGTATGAGATAGAGAGAGTTATAGACTATATATGTTGTGTGTAGTCCATGTATCAAGCAAAATCAATCAGTGTACAAGCATATACACTGGATATTTAAAGGAGTGAATTTAAAAATGTTTAATACTTTAAGTTACATAGGGGAGAAACTGAATGAAGAAGGAATTGTCTGGGCAGTTGGTGCTTCTATATTACTTAATCATTATGGATTTATAGATAAACCTAATGATATTGATATTTTGGTAGATTTAAAGGACATTGAAAAAACAGATAAGGTTCTTAAAGGTATTGGAGAAAAGATAGCCTGGGAAAAGACAGATACATACTCTACGAAATATTTTTATGAATATATTATAAATGGCTTTGATGTTGATGTTATGGCAGGATTAAGCATTAATTATGATAGTGGCACATTTAAATATATTTTTGACCAAAGTTCAATTTCGGAGATTAAAATAATTAATGGAGTAAATATACCGTTAACTTCTTTAGAGGATTGGTATGTAATATATCAGCTAATTCCTAATAGAGAAACAAAGGCTTATATGATAGAAAATTATTTATTATCAAATGGAATAAAGAAACCTAATTTATTAAAGAGAACATTAAAAGAAAACATACCAGATGAAGTGAGAAAAAATATTCTTAGGTTATTAAATGCATAGTAATCTACACAAGGGGGTATTTTAAAATGAAGTATTTAAACTATTCAGTATTAGGGTTTATAGTTTTTTTTATTGTTGAATTCCTATCCATAAGTGTGGGTGGTGTTTTAGGTTCAGTACCCGCAGAGATAGGTAGTGTAGTTAGTGCCATATCAGTACTTTGTGCAATTATAGTAATTTGCACAGTAATATTGGTCGATGCCATTAAAAGGTATACTCAAGAGAATAAATAAGCCATACTTAATTATAAATATTCATAGAAATAATACTAAACCTTGAATTTATTTAATGAATAATTGTATATAATAACGTCATAACTCATCAATGAAAAGGATTTTCTTGATATATTTATATTGAAGAAAGCACTTCTTGAATTATATATTTTATTGTGAGATAATTTTTTAAGATTGCACAAAGGAAAGGAGATATATTATGCATATTCAGCATGTGACCTTAATGGTCAACAACTTAGAAGAATCTATTGAATTTTATGAGACGATTACAGAACTAACTATTTCCCGACGCTTTAAAGCAGGATCTGGAGAGGTTGTATTTCTGACAAATGGCAGTGAAGAAACTGAGATTGAACTTGTCTGCATGCCACAAGGTCAGAAGTTTGAAGGCAAAGGTATGTTCATTTGCTTTAATACAGATAAACTGGATGAAATGCATAAGCTTGTGCAAGACAGAGGGTTTAACCCTTCTGCTATCCAAAACCCTGGCGATGGAACTCGCTATTTTTATGTTTATGACCCAAATGGGGTATCTGTACAGTTACGAGTTTTCCCGAAGTAATTTTTAAAATCATCCGGCTTGAATCTTTAAAATTAAATATTTTTTCTTACATTATGCTAACAAAAGGATCTATTGCGTAAAATGCATTTAAGCAATAGATCCTTGACCTTATAGCATAATCTAAGAAAAAACGCTTAATCACCTTTATAAATTATTTAACAAGCTGCGAAAAATAATGTTTAGGGATAAAACCTTTCTTAATACCCTCTGTAACCAGCAAATATGTTGCAGTAGTATCAAATCTAGCGTCATGAAAACTTGCAGTATCTCCAAAATATTCATTGCTTTTTAAATTTATTTCATTTTCATTTAATTTTAGGAAATCGATGCTTTCCGATAGTTTGGGGTTTTTATAGCCTCCGCGTGCCGTGTATAGTTTGCAAATATCTTTATAATATTTCATTGTGCAAAATATGTGTTTAGGGCTTAAAGTATGCCCACAATTATTAAGTTCGTGAGTTAAAAACTTTATATCAAAGTTAACATTGTGACCTATAAGAATATCTGCAGTTATAAAATCATCAATAAAATCTTCGTAAGAATCTTCAAAGGTTTTACCATCACTTAGATCAAATAAAGTATCTATACTAAAACCATGAACCTCTTGCGCAGATGGTTCAATATAATCTACAGTAAAGAATATATTTTTTCCTGTCGTTTTTGTAGGTTTATAACTAGTATCAACAAGTATATAACTAAGCTGACATATGTTTCCTGGTCTTATACCAGTAGTTTCTGTATCGAAAAAAATCATTTTCATTAAATGGACCCTCCTGTAGTTCTCTATAGCACAAAACAATCATTAATAGCTTTGCTGATTGTAAGTTATCTGTGTGCAAATGATTAATTATTTTTTAATACTAAAATAATATCACATTAATTATAACATAGATTTTATATCTTTATATATTGTAGATTGTTGTATATAATACTTATAAAACCTTCTTTAGGAATCTAAGATGGTCAAGAATTAATATTAATTATGTTTTAGAGAGTTCCTTAGGTGAAAGGGAGTTAACATAAATGATTGAACTGTTAAAAAATCTTACTAACAATTTAGGATATGTAATTCTTATTGCTTTTTTTGTTTCTAGAATTGGAAGCTTTAAGAAAATTGTGCAAAAGGACAAGTTCAGAAATGTAGATTTAATTATGCTTTCAATAATCTTTGGAGCATTTGGAATTTTGGGAACCTATTCAGGAACAGAGATTAATGGAGCTATTGCAAACACAAGAATTATTGGGGTAATGGCAGGGGGCATATTATGTGGTCCTTTTGTAGGGATATTTGCAGGAATTATTGCTGGAATGCACAGGCTACTTGTGGATATAGGGGGTATTACTTCAATACCTTGTGCAATAACCACTATAGTTTCAGGAATAGTTGCAAGTTTCATATATAAGAAATCTAATGAAGGTGACAAATGGTTCTATGGATTAATAGGTGGACTTTTAATTGAAGTTTTAGAGATGATTTTAATACTTGCAATGTCTCGTCCTTTTACCAGTGCTGTAACCATTGTAAAAGGTATATATTTTCCTATGAGTTTTACCAATGCCATTGGAATTGCAATCTTAATAATAATAATTCAAAAAATACTTAAGGAAAAGGACGAGATTGCAGCAAAACAAGCACAAATTGCTTTAGAGATAGCTAATAAAACTTTACCGTACTTTAGGGAAATGGACGAAAATTCCTTGGAAAAGATATGTGGAATAATAAAGGAATCAATTAATGCAGATGCCGTATCTATAACAAATAAGGAGTATATATTGGCTCATGTGGGCGTGGGAGTTGATCATCATATAAAGGGGCAGAGAATTGTAACAGAATCTACAAGAAAGGTTATTAAGGAAGGAAATTTAATTTCCTTAACTACTGCAAAACAGATTGACTGCCCTAACTTAAATTGTAAATTAAAGTCTGCTATTATTTCTCCATTGAAGGAAGGGGAGGAAACCATAGGGACATTAAAGATATATTATTGCAAAGGGGATGCAATTTCCTTTAGAAATATAAACTTAGCCATAGGATTATCCCAACTTATTTCTACTCAACTAGAAATAAGTAAACTTGGAGAGTTAAAGCTTATGGCAAATAAGGCTGAGATAAAGGCGCTACAAGCTCAGATAAATCCACATTTTTTATTTAATGCATTAAATACTATAATCTCATTTATTAGAATTGATCCAAATCGTGCAAGGGAATTAATTATAAATTTATCCACTTATTTAAGATATAATTTGGAGATAGGAGAATCACCAGTAGATATTTATAGAGAACTTGAGCAGGTTAAAGCATATATAGAGATAGAAAAAGCTAGGTTTGGAGAAAAACTTAATATAATTTATAATATTGAAGATGATTTAGAAGTTAAAATTCCAAGTCTCATAATCCAACCAATAGTTGAGAATTCTATAAAACATGGTATCTTAGAAGGAAAGGGAACAGGCAATGTTATAATCGAAGTTAAAAAAATAGAAGACGGCAATGTTATGGTAACAATTGAAGATGATGGAGTTGGCATTTCCAAAGAAATCATAGAAAAAGTCTATGAGGGTGAAATGGTAGAAAGTAAAATAGGGATGTCAAATGTTCATAAAAGGTTAAAATATATTTATGGTAAGGGATTAAATATTGAGAGGCTTGAAAATGGTACTAGAATTAATTTCAATGTGAAGAACGTAAGGGAGTGATAATGTGAACTGTATTATCGTTGATGATGAATATCCTTCAAGAGAAGAATTGAAGTATTTTATAAAAAACTTTAGTAATATAAAGATAATGGAGGAATTTGATGATTCTATTAAAGCACTAGAATACATTGAAGAAAATAAGCCAGACATTATTTTTTTAGACATTAATATGCCTAAGTTAGATGGAATGGCGTTAGGTAAAATTATTAATCACTTCCCTAAAAAATCACTTATTATTTTTATTACAGCTCATAAAGATTATGCAGTAGATGCCTTTGAGCTTCAGGCTTATGACTATATATTAAAGCCATATTCAGAAGAACGTATAGTTAGCACATTAAAAAACATTGAAAAGCCTATTGATAAAAAAAGTGTAAATAGTAAAATTACACTTTGGAAAGATAATAAGATGATAGTAAGGCGCATAATTGATATTTCTTATTGTGAAGCAAAAGAACGAGAAACATTAATCTATATTAAAGGGGTGCAGTACACTATAAATTGTAGCATTTCAGACTTTTATAAAAAGCTACCTAAGGAATCTTTTTTTAGAAGCCATAGATCATATATTATAAATACTGATAGAATTATTGAGATAATTCCATGGTTTAACAATACATTTATGTTAAAGCTACAAGGTGAAGAAATAGATATACCAGTTAGTAGAAGTAATATTGTTGAGTTTAAACAAATTATGGGCATATAAAAGCACTTGATGTGCTTTTTTTGTTTTCTCATGTATGAAAGCGTATTCAAATCTTAAAAGTATATTACAATTGTGTTAACAATTAATTAGGAGGGGTTAAAATGATATCCTTTATTTTAGCAATTATTGCCCTTGTTGTAGGTTATTTTATTTATGGTACAATCGTAGAAAAAATCTTTGGGGCAGATGAAAAGATTCAAACTCCAGCAGTGAGACTAGAAGATGGTGTAGATTTTGTTAAGATGCCTGGTTGGAAGATTTTCTTAATTCAATTTCTTAACATAGCAGGACTTGGTCCTATATTCGGGGCAATTGCAGGTGCAATGTGGGGTCCGTCAGCGTTCTTGTGGATTGTTTTTGGATGTATCTTTGCAGGTGGAGTTCATGATTATTTTTCAGGAATGTTATCTGTAAGACATGATGGAGCAAGTATACCTGAAGTTGTAGGAAAGTATCTTGGAAAAGGCTTTCAAAACTTTATGAGAGTGTTCTCAGTAATACTTTTAGTACTTGTAGGAGTTGTGTTTGTAAGTGGACCAGCAAGTATCTTAAAAGGTTTAACAGGAATGAACTTACAATTATTAATTTATATCATATTTGCATATTATATAATTGCAACAATGGTTCCAATAGATAAACTTATCGGAAAGATATACCCTATCTTTGGAATTTGTTTATTGATTATGGCAATTGGTGTTGGTGGCGCATTGATTTTTGGAGGTTTCCCAATTCCAGAAATAGTACCTTCAAATTTAATAAATATGCATTCAAACCCAGGGAAAAATCCAATATTCCCTATGCTATTTATAACTATTGCATGTGGAGCTATTTCAGGATTCCATGCAACTCAATCACCTCTAATGGCAAGATGTATAACTAGTGAAAAACAAGGTAAAAAAATATTCTACGGTTCAATGATAGCAGAAGGTGTAGTTGCATTAATTTGGGCAGCAGCAGCAATGAGCTTCTTTGGTGGTGTAGAACAATTAAATGCTACTATGGCAATAAAAGGTCATACAGCAGCATGGGTAGTAAATGAAGTTTCAATTAGTTTACTTGGAAAAGTTGGTGGAGTTTTAGCTATACTTGGAGTCGTGGCTTGTCCTATAACTTCTGGTGATACAGCATTTAGAAGCGCAAGATTAACTATAGCTGATGCATTTAAATTTAATCAAGGACCTATAAAAAATAGATTTATAATTAGCATACCTCTATTTGTAGTAGGATTCATATTAACTAAAATAGATTTCAATATAATATGGAGATACTTTGGATGGTCAAACCAAACTTTAGCAACTATAATATTATGGACAGCAGGAATGTACTTAGTTAATATAGGTAGAAAGCATTGGATTGCAACAATTCCGGCTACATTTATGACAGCGGTATGTACTTCCTACATTTTAATTGCACCAGAGGGTTTTAAGCTTTCTCAAGCAATTTCATATCCAATAGGAATTATAGGTGCAATCGTAGCAATGATAATTTTCCTAGTTGCAGCAAAAAAGGTAGAAGCAAAAATTGACGTTAAGATGTAAGATTACTTTATAGTCCCCCTATAAAATAATGAGGCTGTTAACATAAACAAATTATGTTAACAGCCTTTTCTTATTATTTTACAACTAAACCATTAACCATTACAAACTCTACTTTACTTTTTAAATCAAAGGGATGTCCACTATACATGACAATATCTGCATCTTTTCCAACTTCGAGACTTCCGAGTCTATCTGCTATACCAAGTATTTCAGCAGCATTTATAGTTATTGCTTTAAGAGCTTCATTTTCATCCATACCTTCTCTTGCAGCTATACCAGCACATATTGGAAGGTATTGAAGAGGAATAACGGGGTGGTCTGTCATTATAGCTACTTTTATTCCTGCTTTAGAAAGGATTCCCGGAGTTTCAAAAGTTAAATTTTGAAGTTCCACTTTTGATCTATTTGATAAGGTTGGACCAACTACTATACCCTTTTGAATGCCTTCTTTCAAATAATCTATAATTAAATGACCTTCTGTACAATGCTCAAGGGTTATATCCACATGGAATTCTTTTGCAATTCGAAGAGCAGTAAGGATATCATCAGCTCTATGGGCATGGGCTTTTAGAGGGATTTCTTTTCTAATAACCTTTGCCATTGCCTCCATTTTCATGTTAAATTCAGGTGCTTTGTCAGGATGTTCTATAGCTCTATTTTGTTTTTCAATATACATCTTTGCTTTAATAAGATTTTCTCTTAGTATTGCAGCAGTGGCCATTCTTGTGCTTGGTGATTTCTTCTGAGCATTATAAACTCTTTTAGGATTTTCACCAAAAGCGACCTTCATTGCAAGACAATCATTTATAATCATATCATCAATTCTATCTCCATAGGTTTTAATAACTGCAAATTGTCCGCCAATGACATTAGCACTACCAGGACCAGTTGCAACAGTTGTTATTCCAGCTTCCACTGCATCTTTAAAACATATATCTTTCGGATTAATGGCATCTATTGCTCGAAGCTCTGGAGTAACAGGGTCGACAGCTTCATTTCCATCAGCACCTTCAAAACCCATTCCATCTTCCCACATACCAAGATGGCAGTGAGCATCAATCATTCCAGGCATAACAAACTTACCTTTAGCATCAATTATTTCTACGTCACTTGGCGCATCAACAACATCTCCAATGGCAATTATTTTACCATTATCAATTAATATCATTCCATTTTGAAAGTTTTTATCTGCCATACTGTGTATGTTGGCATTTTTAATTAAAAACATATAAAGACCCCCTCGATATTTTAATAATTTCATAACAAAAAAAGATATTTAATATTCATTTCGCTATACTAATATTTCTGTATTCGAAATATTATGTTAAGGATATTATAACATATTATTATAATATTGTTAAAGAAAAAGGTTAAGGTAATATGCATTTTAATATAACTTATTACTAAAAAGAACTGATTAGAAATCTTACTTTCTAATCAGTTCTCTTAGAATTTAAAGTAAATACAATGAAGTAATATTAGAGTACAAGTTATCTTCTATGCTCCATCAAATCAATGGCCCCAAGTACAATGTGAGCCAGCCCAAAGCCAACAACAGCAGCTTCAAGCATAGGGATTTTGTTCTTCTTACTCATGTTATTTCTTGAAAATGATGCACCAGTAGCAGTAACAACTGTTCCTAATAAAGTTGGAATTAATCCTTCACGCATATTAAAAGACCTCCTTTTTAATAACATGTTATTATGTTTTACAAATAGGGGAATTTTAATACTTCATATTTGTAATGCTAAGTATTATTTTTTAGTTCTAATTGAATTATAATTCTTTTACTATATTATTTATTATAAATTCCCGCAACAGAATTCAGCTCTGTAACGGCAGCTAAAACCTGTTCTTTATCAATTGTGCTAGTAGCTGCGGAAAGACCATGTTTCTTTAAGATTGCAGTTACTTCTTCATGGGTAATATTAGTTGAAGGATATTCACCACGAATTCGTAAATCTAAATCCTCATTATCGCGTTTAAAAGACACAAAATATTCACCAGCATTATTTTTATCTAATATAAAACCTTTAGCCATGTTTATGCCACCTTTCTTTTTATAAAAATATTATAATTATAGTATAATGCCTAGTTAAGAAATTATCAAAGTATTTTAATGATATATTAGTGCCACCCACGTGACAAGTGGCATATTCATATGCCACTTGTCACGTGGGTGGCGCTAGTGTATTAAATAACAATAATATGTAAAAGATAATAGGTGTAACTAAATACTAATTAGAAAATATAATTAGATAGTAAATGAAGGAGGAAAATCATGGCCAAGAAAGGAATGAGCAGACCATCACAACCACAAGTTCAACCTAAAGGTGATAATAATAAGAAAATGAAAAATAAAGATGTAAAACCAGTTCCAGAAGTAGGTAAGTAAAGCTAGTATACTGTGTATCACCTTTAAATAAATTTTATAAAAAACAACAAAAAGCTACTTATTTAATGGGTAGCTTTTTGTTGTTTTTATAAGGATAAGAAGTTAGAATAATAAATAATTTATAAAAGTATAAAAGTATAAAAGTAAACATAGTATATAAGGTTGATGTTTATTTAAGAATATTTCATTGATTTACCATTTGAAGTTTAGTATAATGCCTAGGGGGGTGTGGGACATGAAAACACATAAAATTAAAAATTTGGTTTTATTAATTGCTATAACTTTAATATTTTTGATGCCAGTTAAGGCTTTTGGTATTGAAGGTGAAATCATACAAACAGTTAGTAAGGATAAAATATGGAGTATAAACTTTAATGAAGCTACTTTACTTGATGAAGTAAATGCGGATAATGTCTATATATTAGATGACAAGGAGCAAAAGGTTGATGTAACTTTAGAATTAGATAAGGAAAGTAAAGTACTTTTGTTAAAACCACCAAGTGAGGGATATGAAGTCGGAAGAACTTATATACTAGAAATAACTGATAAAGTGCAGAATCCTGAATATGTAGACTTAAAGCAACCTGTTAGTTTTAAGTTTATAATAGAAAATCCTGTATATATAGTAAATGCAAATAATATAAATTTATCTATAAAACAGGGACAAGCATTCACATTTCAGAAAAAGGTAACTGTGGATTTAAGTAATGGGGAGAAAAATGATAGAGATGTTGTATGGGATTCTATAGCTATAGATACCACGAAAGTAGGTACATATAATTTTAAAGGAACTGTAGAAGGATATGATTCTAAAATAAATTTAACTGTAAATGTAATGTTAGATTATAACTATCTTGTAAAGCCATCAATTGTAACGGCAGAATTAAACTGGGATTCATATTTTTATAATGATATGTCATTAAAGTCTAAAAAATTAGGTATGATTAAAAAAGGTAGTAAAGTTGAAGTTATAAGGGATAAAAGCTATCAATGGTATTATATAAGAAGTAAAGAAGGAACCTGTGGATGGATTAGTGCAACTGCATTAATAATATCTAAAGATCCAGTAACGAATACAAGTAAATTGACTAAGAAAGAGGCAGAGGGATATATAAATTTAAAGAAGTTTAGTAGTTCTTCTAAGTACTTTTTATGGGTAGATATTAGTCGTCAAACAGTTAATGTATTTGAGGGAACTAAAGAAAAATACAAACTCACAAAAACTATGAGTTGCGCAACAGGAAAAAATGTATCACCTACAGCTAGGGGTACGTTTACTATCCAAACTAGAGGAACTTGGTTCTTTAAAGGTAGTAGTGGCGCTAAGAATTGGGTGCAGTTTAATGGGGCTTATTTATTTCATTCTGTAGTTATGAATGAGAATAAAACCGTAAAAGACAATACCATAGGGAAAAGAGCTTCTGCTGGATGTATAAGATTATCAGAGAATGACAGTAAATGGATATACGATAATATTACTAATGGTACTACTGTGTGGGTTAACTAATCTTTAAGTAAATTAAAAACCATGTTGAATGCTAAATTCAACATGGTTTTTAATTATTAATATTGCACTTTGCAGGATATGATTAAATCAAAATTTCAAAAGTCGAAGCTTATTCATATAGCCCAAATCCAGTTATAACCAGTAAGTCCCAATCGGATTCTTCGTCTTTTACCCAATTGTATTCTATGGCTAGTTGTTTTAACCAAGCATTAAGGCCACTGCTTTTCTTGCTTACATTTGGTGCTTGACGTCCAAATCGGTCCTTTATTATTTCAAGTAATTCTAACTGCTCATCTTGTGCAAGTGGCGTATCTAGCATTTCGTCTATAACTTCACAACATAGCTCATAGCATTTTTTATCATCAGTATATAATTCATCTGCTAGTATTTGTCTTTTCTTGTTTAAGGTATCTCGCACAGAATTAATTTCTTCTAAGTTTGATAAGTATTTCTTAGCTATGTTCATAGCCGCAATCTCATTATCTATTTTAATTATTGCTCTTTCTAATTTTGCATTTCTCATTTTAATCTTCTCACCTTACATTTTTTATTTAGTCATTGATTGAGGTATCTTTTACTTATTATTTAGATACTCAATGACAATATATTAATTATAGCATTAAATTTACTATGATACAAAACTTAGCTTATATTAGAAGTAAATAGGGAAGTAGTACTACCTTCACTTACTTATTAAAAATTATTTACAAGAATCTACATAGATTATCTCTAATTCTCTTAGTAACTTCACATATTTATCTTGAAGATTAGCTTTTGTTGCTTCAATTTCTACGTTATTGCATTGTAGATCTATTTCCGCTAGTTGATCTTTACTTAAACTTCTTTGTGCAAAGGTATAAATGGCAGTGTTCTCTTTGTCAATGTGTCTATTTAGAAGGTCAGCGTAACCAATAGCATTGGCAATTATATCTACTCTAGAATCATCATCGCCAGCTTGGAACTTATTTAAGGCTGCTTCTAGGTTTCCTATAAAAAGTCTGCCTAAATCATGTTCAGTAAGCATTCCCATAATTGGTCCTTTAGCTATTCGCTCTCCTAAAACATCACTCATTGTTTTAAAAAGAATAAGTTCTTCCTTGCTATGATGATGTTTATCAGCATAGTTACGTATAAAATCTACAATTTTATTAAAATCATTATAATCTACATTTTCATTGTTTAGCACCTTAATAGAAAGACTTCGCACTACGGCTAGCATTCTTTTTATAAGTTTATGTTCTTCAACCATTAATTCTATTGCGTTCATAATAGATCACTCCTCATAGTTGTATTGTATACATATCAATTGTTAATTAATATGGTTCTTGTAAATTTTTAATTTATGAAATAAGGTTTTTTTATTCATAAATTACTTTTGGTATAATAACTATCTTAATCAAAATCATAACTTTGTATACATAAAAATAAATGATAATCATTATTAATTAATAATATACCATATAAATTTATGTAAGTAAATAAAAAAATGAAAAACCTATATTTTAAGACCTCAAAAACTTTATGACAGAGGTAGAGCGGTGCTCGCTTTTAGTACTAAGAAAATATATTTCGTATATCGAAAGAAATATAGTGAAGTTTAAAATAAAATATGATATTCTTAAATTATAGCTCATGAATTTAACATATTTTATAGCAAATAAAGTTATAAACAATACATATGGAGGTATAAGAATAATTCTAATGCTTAGACTAAAATAACGGCTTGGGAGGCTATATATGATTGACTTAAATATAGGACAAGTAGCGGCACTAATTACCGCTATCTGTTGGACACTAACCCCTATTGCATTTGAAGCAGCTGGGAAAAGAGTAGGATCACTATCAGTAAATTTTATAAGACTTATTATAGCATTTTTACTAATAGGGATATTCACCTTCTTTACGAGAGGTATGTTTTTACCACTAGACGCATCAGGCTCCACATGGATGTGGTTAAGTATTTCTGGAGTTATAGGATTTGTTTTAGGAGACTTATTTTTATTTGAAGCCTATGTACTAATAGGTTCACGAATAGCCCTATTAATAATGGCTGTGGTTCCGCCTATAACGGCATTAGTTGGATTCTTTGTTTTGGGTGAAAAACTTACTGCTTTAGATTTACTAGGTATGTTTGTAACTATGGGTGGTATCAGTCTGGTTATATTGGTAAAAGGATCCAAGGAGAAAAAGGTTAAGTTATCTCATCCTATAAAGGGAATCACTTATGCATTTATAGGTGCTATAGGACAATCTGTAGGTACGGTTTTTAGTAAGCTAGGAATGGGGGATTATAATGCCTTCGCGGCCACTCAAATTCGAATTATAGCAGCTACAGTTGGTTTTATAATAATAATTACTTTAAGGAAAAATTGGAGCAATTTAGCTCTAGCATTAAAAGATTTTAAAGCTATTAAATACATTACAGTAGGGGCATTTTTGGGACCATTTATAGGGGTATCTTTATCCTTATTATCTGTCCAATATATTTCTACGGGAGTATCCTCAACGATTTCTTCAATTTCACGTATTTTAATCATTCCAATTTCTATAATTGTATTTAAAGAAAAGGTAACTGCAAAAGAGATACTAGGAGCAGCTATAACCATAGCTGGGGTTGCACTTCTGGTTATCTAAAGCATCTTATCTTTTCGTGCAAGTTTTAAATGCCTAATAGATACACATTAAGGAAGTAATTTGATAGTATTATAAAACAGTAAAAACCCCAAGTTGCCCTGGGGTTTTTACTGTTTTAAAGAGCTTTTAGAGAATATGGTTTAGCATAATTGAGTGAATTGAAAAGCGAAGTTTATTTATTAGGAGAGTGAAATAAAGTTCACTTAACATTTAATATTTTTGCCACATTATTTTTATTTAAACACAAATACATAACTTTTTTAAAAACATCATTTGCGCAATCTATTAATATATTTTTATTTTGTGATTTATTCTTATGTAACAGAAAATCATACACTGTAATATTATATACTACAAAGATTACATTTTAAATATTATATTTTGCCTTGTAAGTAAATGTATCTTCAATAGTTAATAAAAGGCAGAATACTATAGGCTTGTTAGAATCTTTGTATGCAAAATTTCCTTATGTCAATTCCCTTAAATAGAAGGAGGATAATATTATAATGAATATTAATTATAAATCAAATCAAGATAATAATGCTTTCACTGCAGCTTGTGCTATAGAAGCTCAAGGTTGTGCAAATGTTGCTACCCAAATTCAATCAATAACTGAACAGCTTGATGTAGCACCTGCTGTTATTCCTGCTGGAGCTGTAGTAGTTAAGGTTCCAGTTGTTATAGCAGAGACAAATATAACAATCCCTGTTGAAGCTACTATCACATTAGACCAAGTAGCTATGGAGATTAAACGTATCAAGAAAAATGTATATTTAACTCAATCTCGTCTTATTCCATTTTCTCAAGACGGCCGTGGAAACACTGGGATATTATTCATAGCAGGTTTTATTAGAAAGAATATTGAATATGCAACCCAAAGTTGTCCAGTAGGTATAAGTGCAAACGTATGTGGAGATATAAGGCACTGTACAGTTGAAGTTCCTTTTAATTTTACAACTAGAGTTAATTTCCTTAGAGGACCTGTTTTTGAAGAAAATACTACTCCAAGTGAACTAGAATTCTTTACAGATAAACTTCAGGGCTGTGACACTTGTGCAGATCCAGTTATTGGACGTAATCCTTGTGATCAAAGTTTCTTTTTCACAGAAATTTTCAATGAAAAACCTTTTGTTGAATTAGTAAGAGCAGATATTACTGAAATTGATATTCACACAAATCCATCTTCAAACTGCCTAAACCCAACAGAACAAAAATTCACAAAACTTACTGAAAAAATAATAGTAAATTTAACTCTAAAAGTGTTACAAAATCAACAAGTGAGAGTTACCGCAATATAAGCCATCTTCAGCATCATTTCACAGAATAGTTGCAAGTGAAAATTTAATTGAAGATTAAGTTTTATACTATAAATAAGGGGATAGCTTTAAGTTATCCCCTCTTTAATTATTACCCTTTTTCAGTAACACAAAAACATAAATTTTAATATTATATAGTATAAATACCACGCTAAATTTTACATTCCATATAATAATTTCACAAGTTTTCAATAGTAAATGACTGAATGTAATAGATTTAATAGGATATTTACACAATCCACTGATTATATTAGGTTAGATAAAAAGGAGGATACTATTATTATGAACACTGATCATAACTCAAGTCAAGAAATTGAAATGTACATTGATAATGTCCCTAGCACTGTAGGTGGATGCAAAGAAGATAAGCATTGTGCAACCGTTAAAACTCAAGCTGAATCAATAACTGAACAAGTTAATGTTACCCCTACTGTTATTACTCCAGGACCTGTAGTAGTGAAAATTCCAGTTGTCATAGCAGAAACAAATATAACAATTCCCGTGGAAGCTACTATAACATTAGACAAAAATGCCATAGAGATTAAACGTATTAAGAAGAATGTGTTTTTAACTCAATCTCGTATTATTCCATTTTCTCAAGGTAATCATGACTGTACTGGAGTATTATTCATTTCAGGTTTTATTAGAAAGAATATTGAATATGCAACTGAAACTTGTTCGTCAGGTAAAAGTGGAAATGTATGTGGAGATATAAGACACTGTACGGTTCAAGTTCCTTTTAATTTTTCTACTAGGGTTACTTTCCTTAGGACCCCTATTTTTAACGAGAATACTACTCCAAGTGAGTTAGAGTTCTTTACAGATAAACTTGAAGGTTGCGATGAATGTACAGATCCAGTAATTGGACGTAATTCTTGTGATCAAAGCTTCTTTTTTACAGAATTCTTTAATGAAAAACCTTATGTTGAACTTGTCAGAGCAGATATTACTGAGGTTGATATTCACACAAATCCAAATTCCTGTTGCCAAGAAGCTACAGAGCAAACTTTTTCACAACTTACTGAAAAAGTGATAGTAAACTTAACATTAAAAGTATTACAAAAACAACAGGTAAAGCTTGGAGCAATTTAATTAACTAATAGATATTCTATAGGTCCAAAGCTTACTAACAGTGGGTTTGGGCCTATTTTAGAACTAGATAAATATTGAATTATGGGGACAAGGTGACAATGATCTTTAGGAACCTCAATCTATAACAATTTTAATAGGGGGAGAAATTATGTGTAGTAGACACCATCCAAGGGTATATGATAAGAATGGCAATAAAAAAGAAGATGATGGGGGATTCAATAATATAGATTGTGTTAAGCTAGAAGATACAATGAAAGAAAATTATAATAAAGAACATGAGGATGTCCAAAATAAAAAGATGCATAAAAAGGAACATCATAAAAAGCATCATAAAAACCATAGAGAGGATAATCATCAAAAGAAAACACACAGTGATAATCATCATAAAAACCATGATGATTATAATCTACATAAGAGAAAACACGTGGAGAAACACCTTGAAAAGGATCATAATGAAATTGAGCTTGAGAAAAACAGAAATAGGAATATTTACTTGAAAAACTGGCTTGTTAATTTTTTAAAAGCCTATAGTGGGGATTTCAATAATAATTTCTTCTTAGAAAGGAAACGAAAACCTAAAGAAACTAATTTATTCAAACAGGATAGCTTAAAAGGTAACCCAAAGCGAGAAAATGAATATTCTATCAATGATAATCCTTTAGAAGTTAATATGGGGAGCGATTTGGAAGTTAATATAGAAGAGGAAAACTATAATTTATGTAAGAATCATGAGCTAAAAAATAAGCAACATGACGATTTTGAAGATTTAAATGAAGAAGATTCTCTAAAAAAAATGGATAATAATATTATAAAAGGGGACTGCTCAAAAGAAAATTATGATAACATTGAAGATGAGGACTATCTAAAGGAAGATGGTGAAAATATCAAAGAGGGAGATTTTCCAAAGGAAAGTCAAGATGATTTTAAAGAAGACTGTACAAAAGAAAATTATGATAGTACTGAAGAGGAAGACTATTCAGAGGAAAGTATTGGAAATATACAAGAGGGAGATTTCGTAAATGAAAGCTATGATAATTCTGAGGGAGACTACCTAAAAGAAGGCTATGATAATGTTGAATATGAAGGCTATCTAGAAGAAAGTTATAACAATACTAAAGAAGATTTACCTAAAGAAATCTATAAAGAACAAGTTGATGAGTATACAATTATTAATTGTAAAACAGAGGTGATTTCTGAAACCTTACCCACATGCCACAATGTTCCTTATAACTCTGAAGTAACTGTAGGTCCTGTAATAGCAAAGGTGCCAGTGGTATTAATAGAATGCACAGTGGAAATTGCTGTGGAGTCATCTCTTAAGTTGGAAGATGCTATTTTAGAAATCAAAAATATAAAAAAAAACGTATATTTAAGCCAGTGCCAACTTATTCAAAGTTCGGAGGATTATAATTCAAATACTGGCATGATATTTCTAGATGGATTTATCAAAAGTGACATAGAATACACCACAAAGGTCCATAATCATGAAGGTGGTCTGTATGGAGAGGTTAAATATGTTACAGTTAAAGTTCCGTTTAAGTGTACAACTGTAGCTATGTTTAAAACTTACCCCCAGTTTAGGCATAGCACCAACCAAGATAAAATGAAAATATTAGAAACTAGTATTAAAGTTTACGATGATTGTGGAGGAGAAATAACGGGTAGGGATATGAGGGAACAAAGTTTTAAAATCCTTGAAGTTTTTAATGAAAAGGTATTTTGTGAATTAATTAGTGCCGAAATTATAGAGTCTAGCATTCTTGAAAACCCAATAGACGAAGAATGTAAAATAACATTACAGCAGGGATTTCATCATATTGCTGAAAAAGTGGTACTATTACTAACAATAAAGTTGTTACAAAATCAAAATGTGGAAATTTCAAAAAAAGATGAGAAGTAAATGTTAATATGAAATAAAGGGAAACATAAGAATAAATCTTATATTCCCTTTTTAAGTTGAAATAATATAACAAAATGCAGTAATATATAAATAAGTAGGATATAATAGTCTTAAAGTAAGATATAGCAAATAAAATAAGCTAGTACAGTGACTAGTTATTTTTTTATATACCTAAAGATAAACTTTAATTAAGACAGAGAGGTTGGGAGTTATGTCTAATCAAAATGCCTTTAGCGAGGAAATTAGTATTAAAGAAAAGACAGAAATTAAAATGAAGATGCCAAACAAGTATAAAGTCATTATTCATAATGATGACTATACAAGTATGGAATTTGTTGTGCAGGTTTTGGTTGGAGTTTTTAAAAAACAGGTTGTGGAAGCCACAAAGGTTATGTTTGATGTCCATAAAAAAGGTAGTGGAATTGCAGGAATATACAGCTACGACCTAGCTGTAACAAAAGTTGATCAAACAATGGAGATGTGCGAAGAAAGTGGATTTCCATTAAAATTAACATTAGAAGAGGAGTAGTTATGCAATTAGATAATATATTAAATGAGATTATTACTGCAGCTTATAATGAAGCTCAAATGTCCAATCATGAATACTTTACCCCAGAACACATTCTATATGC
The DNA here is from genome assembly GCF_020443565.1 of Clostridium sp. CS001. GTDB lineage: Bacteria > Bacillota > Clostridia > Clostridiales > Clostridiaceae > Clostridium_AD. The sequence continues at coordinate 32,424 of NZ_JAIZZN010000009.1, read as the reverse complement.
TTCTTTATTTTTTGAAGAAGGAATTGACATAATAGAAAGCAGTGGTGGTAACGTTAATAGACTTAAAAAACAGATAATTAAATTTTTAAAAGAAAATATAGACATTGTGGAAGATACAGAGCCAATTCAAACCGTTGGAATTCAAACAATATTATCAACAGCTGCAGATCACGTTATGTTGTCAGGAAAAGATTTAGTTAAAATTGGTGACGTTATTGTAGCAATGTATGATGATGAAGAAAGCTTTGCTTCTTATTTTTTACGAAAACAGCAAATAAAGAGGAGAGATCTTCTTAACTATATAGCTCATGGCATATCTGTGGTAGATACTTTTGAATTTCTTGGTACTACAAGTAATGAGGAAGATGAAGAATTTTACTTTCAGGATGATGATCAAGATGAAGAAGATGGTATGGAATATGACTTTGAAGATGAGGTATACAATCCTAAGGGTGAAGAAAACTTTTTAAGTAACTTTACTGTGGAGTTAACGGGGAAAGCTAGCAGAGGAGAAATGGATCCGCTTATTGGAAGGAAGGATGTTTTGCAAAGGACTCTGCAAGTGTTATGCAGAAGACTTAAAAATAATCCGGTACATGTCGGGGAACCAGGGGTAGGGAAAACTGCCATCACAGAAGGTATTGCACAATTAATAGTAGAAAATAGAGTGCCAAAGTTATTGCAAGGAAGTAAGATATACTATTTGGATATGGGTTCTCTTCTCGCAGGTACAAAGTATAGAGGGGATTTTGAAGACCGCATTAAAAAAGTATTAAGAGAAATAAGTAAAGAAGAAAAGGCTATAGTGTACATTGATGAAATACATACAATAGTTGGAGCAGGTGCGGTTTCGGGAGGGTCTATGGATGCTTCTAATATTTTAAAACCTTTTCTTGCAGATGGGAAGATAAGGTTTATTGGCTCAACTACTTATGATGAATATAAAAAACATTTTGAAAAAGATAGTGCACTAGCAAGAAGATTTCAAAAGATTGAAGTGCCAGAGCCTTCAATTGAGGATACTTTTGATATTCTAATGGGACTAAAAGATAAATATGAAGATTACCATAAGGTTACATATAAAGAAGAGGCTTTAAGGTCAGCAGCGGAACTATCAAGTAAATATATTAAAGATAGATTCCTTCCGGATAAAGCTATAGATATTATGGATGAAGCAGGGGCGTATGCAAGGCTCTATGCTAAGGAAGATGAGGAGAGTATTACCATTACTGTAGATGCAGTGGGTAAGATAGTTGCAGAAATTGCAAAAATTCCAGAGCAAAATGTATCAATAAATGAAGTAGATACGCTAAAAAATCTAGATCTTAATTTAAAGAAAAAGGTTTTTGGGCAAAGTGAGGCCATAGAGACTTTAGTAAAATCTATAAAGAGATCAAGAGCAGGTTTTAATGAAGAAGAAAAACCAATAGCCTCCCTCCTTTTTGTTGGACCTACGGGAGTTGGAAAGACGGAGGTGAGTAAGCAGTTATCAAAAGTATTGTCTATTCCAATTGTTAGGTTTGATATGAGTGAATACCAAGAAAAACATACTGTGGCTAGACTTATTGGATCTCCACCAGGATATGTAGGCTATGAAGAGGGTGGGCTATTAATTGATGCCATGAAAAAGAATCCTCATTGTGTGCTACTTCTAGATGAAATTGAAAAAGCTCATCCTGATATACTAAATGTGTTATTGCAGGTTATGGACTATGCAACACTTACAGGTAATACTGGTAAAAAAGCAGACTTTAGAAATGTGATTTTAATAATGACTTCTAACGCAGGAGCGCGTGAGGCTAGCAAGAATGTAATTGGGTTTGGAGACAGAGTAGGTTCAGGAGCTGCAATTATCAAAGAAGTTGAACGAGTATTCTCACCAGAATTTAGAAATAGATTGGACAATATAGTTGTATTTAATAAAATGGATGAAGCCATGGCTCTGCAAATAGCAAAGAAGGCAATGAAACAGTTTGAAGAAAAACTTCTGTCTAAAAATATAAGATTAAAGGTTACAGACAAGTTATATGAATGGTTAAGTAAGAAAGGTTTTTCAGAAACTTACGGTGCTAGAGAAATCAATAGGGTAGTTCAACAGGACATAAAGACTTACTTTGTAGATGAAGTATTGTTTGGGGAACTGTCTAGGGGTGGTAGCGCAGTGGTTGATATTGTGGAAGATAAACCTAAGATTAAAATAGAGAGACAACATTAGTACGGTTTTATAGTGTTTTTTCATGTATTCTAATTTGGATTATTAGAAAAGGGTTTACTAAAGTAGTAAATCTTTTTTTTGCGTTTTAATCTAATTTTAATCTTATCAATAGATAATAGAGACATGATGATATAACGAGAGGGGAAAAAGGAAATGAATATGGAACTTTTTAGATTAATAAATAATTTAGCAAATAAGAATATAGCTTTAGATTGGATGATGGTTTTCTTTTCAAAATATGTACCCTATCTATTTATGGCTGTTATTGTAATATTATTTATTATGGGAATTGTAAAAAAGAATTCTGATTATAGAAAAGTTGCTGTTAATACTTTTGTCATTACAGTAATTAATTTAATTCTAAGCTTTATCATTGGAGGGATATATTATGTGGATAGACCCTTTATTCATAATAAAGTGAATTTATTATTTCCACATGTAACAGATGCATCTCTGCCAAGTGACCACGCTACAGGAACAATGAGTATTGCATTAGGGATTAAAAAATATAATAATCTATTTAGTATAATATTAACTATATTATCAATTATTGTAGGCTTTTCAAGGGTGTACGTGGGACATCATTATCCTATGGATGTTATAGGAGCATATGTAATTGTTTTTGCAACAAGTTATATTTATAATTTAAAATTAAGAAATAAGATTGATAATTTATATGAAATTATAGAAAAGAAAATAAAAACAAGTTTTGGATTTGAAAAAGTATAAAAAGAAGAACGGTAAACCATCACCTATACTAATACAAGATTAAGGACTTCAGAAGGAGAACAACCTTCTGAAGTTCTTAGAATTTATCTCGTATTTTCAAAACATGAGGTGAATTTAATTATCTTTTTGGAATAATCTCTATCCAGTATCCATCAGGGTCCATTATGAAATATATTCCCATTGGCTTATTTTCATAGCATATGCAGTTCATCTCTTTATGATGTTTGTATGCCTCGTCAAAATTATCAGCAACTACAGCAAGGTGAAATTCATTTTCGCCTAAATCATAGGCATTAGTTCTATCCCTCATCCAAGTGAGTTCTAACTTATGATTAGTAGTCTCATCACCTAAAAATACAAGGATGAAACTATCGTCTGAAGCATATTTTCTTCTTGCTTCTACAAAGCCTAGAGCATCCTTATAAAACTTAATGCTTTTTTCTAAATCCAATACATTTATATTATTATGATCGAAAGAAAATTTCATTTAATATAAACACCTCCAAATAATTTGATATATTACATATACTATATCATAATTATACACTTACTGGAGTTCATTCTGATACCTTATATTGATTTCCACCATTTATTTTTTCAAGGGTTGAGGATATTTTTAATATAATTATCTTGATATTTTAGTCTGAATATATGGTATTATTTTAATATGAGATCAATATGAAGGGGTGATAGTTATGAATGAAATACAAGCTAAAATATATTATATATACCATAGTGGATTTGCAATTAAGACTAAAAATCATTTTTTAATATTTGACTACTATAAGGAACCTATACAAAATAACAAAACAAATGTAAGCCATGAAAGTAAACAGCGGGAAAGTGTATTATCGCCTGAAAATATCAAAGATATGAAAAATATTATTGTGTTTTCAACACATAGCCATGGAGATCACTTTAATCCTAATATTTTTAATTGGGAGAATTATAACAGTGATGTACAATACATACTTAGTAGTGACATAGAAGCAGATAAAGATAAATGTAATTATAGTTTTATAGAAGAAGGCGAGGAAAAATCATATAAGGATGTCCATGTAAAAGCTTATGGCTCAACTGATATTGGAATATCTTTCTTAGTGAAAGTAGATGGATTAACTATTTTTCATGCTGGGGATCTTAATTGGTGGCATTGGAAGGAAGATAGTCTAGAGGAACAATTAGTTGCGCAGGAAGCATTTAAGGCTCAGATAGAAAGGCTAAAAGAAGAAAAAATTATTGATATAGCGTTTTTTCCTGTAGATCCAAGGCTAGAAGAATCTTATTATATAGGCGGAGAGTATTTTGCCAGAGAAATTCATCCTAAAATGATTATACCTATGCATTTTGGAGATGCTACTTATATTACTAAAGAGTTTAAAAGTAGAATGGAAAAGATCAACATAAAGGCAGTTGAAATAAATTATCCAGGGCAAGAAATAATATATTAAAAATATTTTTAATAAATAGGAATAAACATAATGGTTTATGTCAATCATTTATATAAACCCAATAAAAAAGCATCACAATCAATATTTTTAGTCCCCCTAATTAATATTGATTGCGGTGCTTTTTCTTGGGTGATTTTTTATAAAGATATTTGCAACAGAAGTAAAATTAATTAATAAAATTACTTTTATGTTTACATAGCATTATAATTGTGGTAGTTTAATTGAGGGCAAAATAGAAAATAGAAAGTAGGATGCAACAAATGAGAAAAGAAACCAGAAAAGAAAACATTTTGAATTATATTTTTATTATTATTGGAACTACAATATTAGCAGCAGGAATAAATATGTTTTTCGCAAAAATCAAATTAGTAACTGGTGGGTTATCAGGCCTTGCTATTGTTATAGAGTATGTTACAGAAAAGCAATATGGGAAAGGTATACCTTTGTGGTTTACTAATATTGTAGTAAACATACCACTACTTGCAATTGCTGCAAAGCTTAAAGGAAAAGAGTTCGTAGGTAAATCGCTCTTTGCGTCGGCTTATTTATCTTTTGCATTGTTTTATACAAGCTATATACCATCCCCAGAAGTAGATTTTTTGTTAGCAAGTATATTTGGTGGGGTATTAGTTGGGACAGGATTAGGATTTGTACTAAGGGCATCTGCTAGCACTGGAGGTACTGATTTAGCTGCAAATATTATAAAAGTTTATTTGAAAAATATACCAATAGCGAAAATCATATTAGCAATGGATTCAACAATAATACTAATAGGTGCATTTGTATTTGGAATTGAAAAAGCAATGTATGCCCTAATAGCCATATATATAGTTACTAAGGTTATAGATAGTATACTTGAAGGAATAAATTTCTCAAAAGGAGTATTTATTATCTCAGATCACTCTAAGCAAATAGCAGAAGCATTAATGAAGGACCTAAAAAGAGGTGTTACAGGAATAAATGGAACAGGAATGTATACAAAGGGCGAAAAACAAGTTCTATTTGTTGTTGTTGGTAAAAATCAAATAGTATCTCTTCAAAAAATAGTTAAAGACATAGATAGTAATTCATTTATTACCATAACTGATGTAAGAGAAGTATTCGGAGAAGGATTTACAGAATAATTAATTAGGAAAGATTTTCAAAGCATATTTTGAAATGGATCTGCACAGACTATCTTTAGAAAGGAAGTGATTATACCATGAATGATAAATTAAACGACAAACCCGTTACATTTGAGCACCCAGAAAAACTCACAAAGGGAGTCACTTTAAAGGAAGGTAATATCACAGCAAAAGCTTTCATTAGCGAGGAAGATGGATGTGTAAAATCTAACATTGTCATTGAAAACAAAATTACTGGAAATGTATCAAAGAAAGATGCAGTTATCGGGAATATAGATGAAGATGTGGATGAAGAAGAAATAGAAGAATATTAATTATTTTGAGTATATATACCTATAGTATAAACATGTTAAAGTGTTTATATTATAGGTATTTTTTATATAAAATTTCAGCACCTCAGGTGATGATTTAATAGCTTTTGGATTTCAGTGAAATTATCATGAGCTTCATGTGTATCGTATTTAAGAATTATGATATAAATAAAAAGTCTTTTATACAACGAGCTATGGCTTCTTCGGTTTTAGAAAAAAATATACCATGTTGTTTAAGTTTATCATTACATATTCTTAAATCTCTACTTTTTAGATTATACCTTTCTGTATCTTCCAGTAAAACTTCATTAATCCTATGACTAAGACCCATTTTATTAAGTACTATCGTGCCTATGTCATAAGTGCTTAAATCATTTTCACTTCCTGTGTTATATATACCGCTTGGAAGATTAAGAATTTTATCAAAATTATCTATCAAATCATAAACATAGGTTATTCCTCTGTATTCATGTGATGGAAGCTTTAATATTTCATTTTTAAGAGCTGCTGATAATACATTACAAATAATATTTGCATTTGTTTTTTTGCTTTTCTCGGGAAGAGTAAAAAGCCAAGTAAGTCTTAAAATACAGGCATTATTAAGTATTTCTGTTATCTTATTTTCAGCTTCGAGCTTATGGTTACTATATACAGTGTTAGAAGTAGCAATGCAATTTTCATTATAAGGGCCAATTTCAGTATTTCCGTTATATACTTGATCAGAACTAAGATAAATAAGTTTTGAATTTGAAATTGAACATGCTTTGGCTATATTTATAGAACCACGAACATTAACATCAAAAGATAAATATGGGTTTGTTTCACATATACCTGTATCTGAAATTGCGGCTGCATGAATTAAGTAATCAGGATTATACTTTTCAACAATTTCAATGGTTTTATTCTCATTTGTTATATCTAAATCGTTATGGCCAAAACTTATAATGTTATATTTTGATTTATAAGAATCAATAAATCGAGAAGCAAAAAAGCCATTTGCGCCAGTAATTAATATAGTCTTCCTAATTTTAAACACTTCCTTTCTAAAGTAGCATAAAAAATGATACATTTATCATTTTTGAAACTACATATCTACTATTATCTACAATTAATAAACACATAATAATGTTTTTAATATAGCACAAGATATATTATATAGAAAGTATATTTCTTGGTAATTAAACTAAAACTTAAGGGAAAGATAAGAAATATAAAATATGAAGGTGAAAGAAATTAAAAAGTGTTTGACAATTATTAATATGAATACTATAATTGTAAGTAGAATATAAAAATAATCGGCTAATCTGCTAATTATTTTAGTTTTAAATTTAAAGACTGTGAAGAGAAGAGTAAATATAAAAAGTAGTCCTAGCGAGTTGGTGGTGGTGAAAGACCAATACGAAGTTTATATTGAAGAACGTCTCAGAGTTTCTAACCGAAATCCGTAAGGTAGTAGGCTTAGACGGGTCCAATCCGTTAAATTTTGGGCAGTATCGGATTTATAATTCTGTACTGATTAGAGTTGGTCATATATTATGACAAATTGGGTGGTACCGCGAAATTTTAACCTTTCGTCCCTTTATTTTATTAAGGGATGGAAGGTTTTTTGTTATTACAAAAATTATTAAATTATAAGGAGGGCAATTTTATGGAAAAATTGTTAGTAAAACAAATTTATAGAGAAACAGAAAAATATTCAGATCAAACAATATCTATCTCAGGATGGATAAGAACTTTAAGATCTTCTAAAGCTTTTGGGTTTATAGAAATTAATGATGGGAGTTTCTTTAAAAATATTCAAGTAGTTTTTGAGGAAGACTTAGAAAACTTTGCGGAAATTGCTAAATTACCTATAAGCTCTTCTTTGACTATAGAAGGTAAATTACTTGTAACACCAGGTGCTAAGCAACCATTTGAACTTAAAGCAACTAAAATAATTTTAGAGGGGATGTCACATGTTGACTATCCATTGCAAAAGAAAAGACATTCTTTTGAATTTTTAAGAACTATAGCTCATCTTAGACCAAGAAGCAATGCTTTCTCTGCTGTGTTTAGAGTGCGTTCATTAACTGCTTTTGCTATCCATGAGTTTTTTCAAAAGAGAGGATTTGTATACACACATACACCAATAATTACTGGAAGTGATTGTGAAGGTGCAGGTGAAATGTTCAAAATATCAACTCTTGATTTGAACAATATCCCTAAGGATGAAAACCAAAAAATTGATTTCTCAAAGGATTTCTTTGGTAAAGAAACTAGCTTAACTGTTAGTGGTCAGCTAGCTGGAGAGGCTTATGCTTTGGCTTTTAGAAATATTTATACTTTTGGACCAACCTTTAGAGCAGAAAACTCTAACACAGCAAGACATGCGGCAGAGTTCTGGATGATCGAGCCTGAAATATCTTTTGCAGATTTAAAAGATAATATGAAACTCGCAGAAGATATGATGAAATACATTATAAAATATGTTATGGAAAATGCTCCAGAAGAAATGGAGTTTTTCAATAGTTTTGTAGATAAGGGTTTAATTGAAAGATTAACTGGCGTGGTAAATGCAGAATTTGGTCAAGTGACTTACACTGAGGCTGTAGATATTCTACAAAAATCAGGAAAAGAGTTCCAATATCCAGTAACTTGGGGTTGTGATCTTCAAACTGAGCATGAAAGATATTTAACAGAAGAAGTATTCAATAAACCATTATTTGTAACAGACTATCCAAAGGAAATAAAATCTTTCTATATGAGAGTAAATGATGACGATAAGACAGTTGCAGCTATGGACTTACTTGTTCCTGGAGTTGGAGAAATCATTGGTGGAAGTCAAAGAGAAGAAAGAATAGACGTATTAGAGGCTAGAATGGAAGAGTGTGGTCTTAATAAAGAAGATTACTGGTGGTATTTAGAGCTAAGAAAATACGGCGGAACTAAGCATGCTGGTTTTGGATTAGGATTTGAAAGAGCTATAATGTATATCACAGGAATGAGTAATATTAGAGACGTTATTCCTTTTCCAAGAACAACTGGATCTGCTGAGTTTTAAAATTAAAGATAGTGTCAAAAAGGGTTCTGCGAAGCGCAGGGTCCTTTTTGAATGAAAAATAACAATTGCAGCATGGCGGATGATGATTTAATTCATTCTCTTATGGACAAAATGCAAATAAGGAGGAAAGAAACATGAAAAAGATCATTAAAGAATACATCATGATAACTATTGGATTAGCACTAGTAGCAGCAGGATTTTACTTTTTCTTAGTACCAAATAACTTAGCAGTGGGTGGAGTTAGTGGTCTTGCTATGATTATAAATCATTATATACCTACATTTACTATTGGTATTATAATGCTGGTATTAAATGTGATTTTGTTTATCATAGGGTTTATATTTATAGGATCAAGTTTTGGAATTAAGACTATTTACTCTAGTTTTGGATTAGCTGGTATGGTATGGGTATTTGAGAAGATTTGGCCTATGAGTAGTAGTATAACAAATGATTTATTCCTAGAATTAATATTTGGTATACTGATTGCAGCAGTTGGACTTGGTATGGTGTTTAATCAAAATGCATCCACAGGAGGAACTGATATAATAGCTAAAATTCTAAATAAATATTTTCACTTAGACATAGGTAAAGCTTTACTTGCAGCTGACTTTTTTGTAACTATCTTGGCAGGTGTAGCATATGGGCCTAAGATTGGAATGTATGCATTAATTGGAGTTATTATGAATGGATTTATTATAGATGCAGTTATTGCAGGAATGAATGTGGTTAAAAAAGTTGAAGTGGTTAGCTCAAAAGGAGAAGAAATAAAGAAGTATATTATTGAAGATCTAAACCGAGGTGCCACATTATATAGTGCTAAAGGCGCATATACTAATGAGGATAAAGAGGTTATAACCACGGTTTTAGGTAAAAAACAGTTCATAAAATTAAGAAATTATATAAAAGAAATTGATAAAAAAGCATTTGTAACAACATACAACGTACATGAAACCCTTGGAGAAGGATTCACAGACATAGCAGAGTAAAAAATATACAAGCCACTGACGAAAGTCAGTGGCTTGTACACTAATTATAGAAAATATGTTCTAATTAAGCTTCAACTGGAGCGCCTACAGGACAAACGCTTGCACAAGCACCACAATCGATACAAGTATCAGCATCAATTATAAATTGAGAATCTCCTTGGCTTATAGCATTAACTGGACATTCAGGCTCACAAGCTCCACAGTTTATACATGTATCAAGAATTTTGTATGACATATAAATAACCTCCTTTACTAAGTAATTCACGTACATAATATCATAATTGAACTAATAAATAAAGTATCTTTTTTAATTTTATTTTTTAAGTATAAAAATAAAAACCATAGATTTTTAATCTATGGAAAATTAGGTGACAATTATAAAATAGAGGTATCTAAATTATAGAAGCATAAAAGTAAAGTATTAAATGAACTGAGTTAAATTATCGTTACAGCTAAAAACTAGATTTAAAACAGTTCATTTAATACACATGGTAGTTAGTAACTTTTAGCTGTATCTATATTAAAGATGAGCTCATCTAACTAGCTTCTAGTTAATAACTATCAATAATATTATATGTCAGTATGTAAGAAAATATTCAATATAAAATAAATATTTAATAAGTTAATTACAATTTCATTATCTGAGAATAACTGTTAATATAAAAATCCTTATGTTAAAATATACTAAAATAGTATTTATATTTATTGTTTTGCATCATACATATTATTATAATTATTAAGGGGGATTAAAATGAGAAAGAAAAACTCTATTTTAATAATTGTTATGACTATATTTACACTTATGATTGCTACAAGCTGTTTAGGAAAGACACCTACTAAGGAGAATCAAAGTGATGGTAATGAAAAAAAACCAACTAAAGCATCTGATGTTGTAGTATCCATAGATGTTACCCCAGAAAATTATCCCCGTATTGATGGTTCAACATCAACATTAAGACTTGTACAGGAAATATACAAGGAAGTGTTTAAATATGTAGGGTGTGAGCAGTCTGATTTGCCACAGAAAGCATCGAAAACTGTGCCCTCATATGAAAAATTAATTTCAAACCAAGTAGATATGATATTTGTACCATATGCATCACAAGAAGTACTTGATAAAGCACATAAAGCTGGAGTTGAGCTTGAATTTCACCCAGTTTCAATAGAAGCACTTATATTTATAACAGCTAAGGATAATTCCACACAAAATATTAGTAAGCAGCAAGTAGAAAAAATATATATTGATTATGGTATAAATAATTGGAAAGAGCTTGGAGGTCCTGACAAAGAGTTAATACCTTTATGCAGAAATGCAGACAGTGGAAGTCAATCACAGATGGATAATTTAGTGCTTATGGGTAAACCTATGAATGAAAAAATTAAGAATAACTTTGTTGAACTTACCATGGATGGACTTTTAGAGCAGGCTGAATTTTATCAAAATGTTTCTAAGAGTGATTGTTTTGGACTGGGGTATACATTATATTATTATCTACAAAACATGGGTAATGTAACAGGTATTGATAAAGCATTAAAGATTCTTAGTTATGAAGGTATTGTTGCAACCCCGGAAACCATAGCAGACGGTAGTTATCCATTAGCAACAAGATATTATGCCGTGGTGCGATCAGATTTGCCAAAAGAACATTCTGCACGTAGTTTAATTCATTGGCTTAGTAGCAAATATGGTAGTGAATGCATTAATAAAAGTGGATTGACACCTTTAAGTAAAGTTAATTAAGTTACCCAGATAGAGAAAGATAATATGTCTATGAATTAAGGAGAATAATTGTATGAATAAAATAGAAGATACATTATTTAAAGAAGGATTAATGGAAGAAGACCTACTGAAATTAAGGAAAGCACCTAAGGTGGAGGCTCATAATCATTGCGGACTCGGCATGAGATTTTCAACTTTTAATAAATGGGCAGGTGGAATGGTTAATGAACCACCTAAAAGGATATCCACCGAAGATTTAAACACAATGTTAATACCTTGTATAGATAGTGGAGTATTTAAGTCCATAGATTTATATGGGGATGAAGCCATGGAGAACTTTGAAAGATTCAAAGAGTATTACAAATACGCAAAACAGAAAGGCCTTAAGCTTAAGGCTCATGCTGGAGAGTTTCAAGGAGCTGAAAATGTCAACAACCACTAGCCTAAAGGCGTAGTGGCTTGTAGTAGAAATATCACAAGCCAAGTTGAATAGCCTAAGTATTAACTTACTACGTTATATAAGAATATATATTTACCCATGGATACTTCTCTAGTCTGTGGCTCTAAGCTTTAATATTAAACATCTCTGAGGGTAGGAGAAGTGTATTAAAGATACAAAACCTTATATAACATTGGCGAAGAGAGCTTACCTTAATATAGCAATATATTAGGAGTTTAAATTATCTGAAAGGATGTGTAATTAATGGTATATGTAATTAGTATTGATGGGAAACCATTAATGCCAACATCAAATGCTAAAGCAAGAATATTATTAAGAGAAAACAAAGCAAACGTTAAAGAATTGAAACCTTTCACTATTCAATTAAATTATAAAACTGAAACCGAATATACGGAGGAAATCATTTTAGGTATAGATTCAGGATATAATAATGTTGGTTTTAGTGCTATAACAAGCAATAAAGAATTAATTGTAGGAGAATTAAAACTACTACAAGGTATGAAAGAAAGATTATTAGATAAAGCAAGGTATAGAAAAATAAGAAGACAAAGATTAAGATATAGAAAACCTAGATGGAATAATAGAACTAAGTCAAAACCCAAAGGTTGGTTAGCCCATTCACTACAACATAAATTGGATAGTCACATTAAATTTATTGATTATTTATACTCTGTTTTACCAATAACAAAATGTATTGTTGAAGTTGCTAATTTTGATATTCAAAAAATGAATAATGACTCTATCAGTGGAGTTGAATATCAACAAGGTGATATGATGGGATTTTGGAATCTTAGAGAATATATTCTTCATAGAGACAATCATAAATGTCAAAATCCTAACTGCAAGAATAAAGACAAAGAACAAATACTAGAAATACATCACATTAAATATAAAAGTTTAGGTGGTGTGGATAATAAAAATAATTTAATAACTCTATGCAATAAGTGCCACACATCTCCAAATCATAAAAAAGGAAAATTCTTATATGATTGGTGTATGGAAGGTAAGAAAGTTAGAGGATTTAAAGATGCTACATTTATGAGTATGGTTAGATGGTATTTAATTAATCAACTTAAAGAAAATCATTCCAATGTTTATTCAACTTATGGGTATATAACTAAAAATTATAGGATAGAAAATAAGATAGAAAAAACTCATTACAATGATGCATTTGCTATAGCTAAAGGAATGAGCCAAATTAGAAATACAAAAATACATGAGGTTAAACAATCAAGAAGAAATAATAGAAGTTTAGAAATGTTTTATGACGCTAAATATATTGATATAAGAACTGGTGAAAAAGTTAGTGGTGGAGATTTAAATAATGGTAGAAGAACAAGAAATAAGAATTTAAACTCTGAAAATTTACATCAATACAGAGGACAAAAATTATCAAAAGGACAAAGAAGGATAAGAAAAGTTAGATATTTCTATCAACCTAATGATTTAGTTAAATATGAAGGCAAGGTGTATAGTGTTAGAGGAACACAAAATGGTGGTGCTTATATAAGATTAAATGAAATAAAGAAAGTGCCTAGAGTAGACTTATTAATACCCTACAAATTTAACAAAGGAATAGTGTGGATCTAATGGATTATATAAGTCAAAATCATTCAAAACATTTAATAATGGCACATTTAATATTTTCAGTTAAATACAGAAAGAAATTGTTAATCAAATATGGCAATGAAATTAAGAAAATATTATATGATATTTCAGAAGAAAAAGATTTGAATATAATTGAGATGGAAGTAGATAAAGACCATATTCATATTTTGGTTCAATATCCACCAACAAGATCAATATTAGATGTAGTGAGATTGTTCAAAAAAATGTCTACTTATAGAATATGGAGACAAAATAGTAATCATATTTATTTAAAGAAGCAATTTTGGTACGAGAATACATTTTGGGGAGATGGTTATTTTGCTTGTAGTATAGGTCAAGTATCAAAGGAGACAATTGAAAAATATATACAAAATCAAGGATAGAACGGTATTCATCCACTACCCTAAAGGTATAGTGGATGAATACCTAATTCGTTGTAAAAAGGGCTATAGAAATACTGGAGGTAGATGAGATTCAACATGGTATAGGGGCAGCTTCTAGCCAGTATGTAATGGATCTTATAAAAGAAAGAAATATTAGATTGAACATTTGTCCAAGTAGTAACTATATATTAGGAGCGATTAAGGATATGGCAAATTATCCTGCTAAAAAGTTATTTGACAAAGGGATACCTATTACAATAAATACAGATGATTTATTATTATTTAATAGTGGAGTGTCACAGGAATATTTATATTTATATAAGTTAGGGATATTTAATGAAGATGAATTAAATGAGATAAGGAAGAGTTCATTGGCCTAAGGCTATTAAAAAGTTGAATTTGGGTATTATATTAATCTAGCAGTTAGTTATAGCTTCAGAGAATCATTAATAGTAATAGTAATTTTGAAAGGAAACAAATATGAGTAATTATGAAGATAATGCACTAAAGGAATTAATGCTATGGAAAAAAAAGATGAAAAAGAGGCCTTCTTTTTCAAATGATATCACTAAGGGACTACAAAATAAGATGAATAATTTATTACCAGAGAAATTTCAAAATCTTATTAGTGATTCAATTAAGAATATGGTGAAGGTTGTATTGATTGGTTCGGAGTTTACTTCAAAACCGCCTGTTACAAATACCTGCCTAGAACAACGTGAAATATTAGTAAAGGACAGAACGGACTTTTATAGAAAAACTGCCACTGTTAGTGGTGCAGGTACTGGAGCAGCTGGTCTTATAGTGGGGCTTGCAGACTTTCCTATTCTTCTAAGCTTGAAAATAAAATTTTTATTTGAAGTAGCCAGTTACTATGGCTTTGATGTGAAGAATTACAAAGAGAGATTATATATTTTATACGTTTTTCAATTAGCTTTTTCAAGTGATAAAAGAAAAGTTGAAATTTATGAACAAGTTTTAAATTGGGATGAGTACGTAAAAGATTTGCCTGAGGATGTAAATTCTTTTGATTGGAAGACTTTTGAACGAGAATACAGGGATTATATAGATTTAGCAAAGATGCTACAACTTGTTCCTGGAATTGGTATGGTAGTTGGTGCATATGCTAACTATAAATTAATGAATAAACTTTCAGAAACAGCAATCAATGCTTATAGACTAAGGGTTTTTAAATATTAAAGTTATATGTATAGTTGTAAGAAAAAGGTTAAGTAAGAAATTTTTTATTTGCAGGTAAAGTTAATGATTTTTAGAAAAATAATATATTATTCTGGGGGGTATAAATGAATAATGAGGAAAAAAATAAGTTCCTAGCAAAGCAAGTAATTTCATTGAGTAAAGTTAATGAATTACACAAACAATTAAAGGACATAGATGGATCATTATCAAAACTTTATCCAATAACAATTGTAGAAGATGATACTTTCTTTGTCTTTGATTTAGATGTAACTGGTGAAAAATATGAATTTAAATTAGAGTACCCAACGCCAATGCAAATCTCAAAAGGAGTTTTAGCAGCATTCCAACTTGAATTTTATAATATGAAGTCATCTGCAATAGTATCAGATGATGTATTTGATAGCCTTGAGGGGTATGTGTTTATTTTCCATGAATTTGTACACTGTTTTCAATGTGAAAACTGCGAGAGTGAGCTTAGAGAAACTTTAGAAATAGAGAGAAAGTCAAGAAAAGAAAATAATTTCATGTGGGAAATAAATTATTCATTCCCTTATGAAAATCCTATTTTCATTGAAAAAACAATGGAATTAGATAATTATTTCAATACAAGAGACTATAATAGAGTTTCAAATTATCATAAGGAAATAAGAGGATATTTAAACAAAATTGATTTTGAATATATGGTATGGCAAGAGTGGAAGGAAGGATTTGCAAGATATATAGAAAATCTTATAAGAGATAGGTTAGGTATTAATAGAAATACAAATAAATTGCAGAAACCATTTGATAGAGTTTGCTTTTATGAGATAGGAAGTAAATATATAGACTTATTAATTGATGTAAATGCAGAGTTAAAATATAACATAAAGGATTTATATTATAAGATGGCTAACTTAGGTTAGAGGCAGATTTCAACTAATATATAAATACAAATAAAGTAGGAGGATATGTATATGCTAGAAACTGAGCGTCTTAACATAATCGATGCAACAGAAGCAGATATTGAAACTATTATTAATTTGGAAAGGCATAAAGATAATCGTGATTTCATATGGATTGGCACATATGAGGAACATAAAGCTGAAATTGAGGATAAAAATCATTTGATTTTTGTATTTAGACGAAAAGAAGACAATTTAATAGTTGGATTTGCATTAATTAGACTAGATTTTAAATCTGAAATCTTTGAACTTCGAAGAATTGCTATTTCTCACAAAGGAATAGGATATGGCAAGGAAGTCATGGCTGCATTATTAAAATATGCCTTTGAAGATATGAAGATGAATAGATTCTGGTTGGATGTATATCCCGATAATGTTATAGGGATTAAGCTTTATGAAGGACTTGGAATGCATCGTGATGGAATACTTAGGCAAAATTATAAGTCTAACAGAGGTTATTTAGATCAAATAATATATTCAATGTTAAAAAGCGAATATGTTCAAAAGTAATTAGGAGTTATTACATGTATATAAGGAAAAAATATAGTGGTTTGTCCAAATATTATTTCAAGATCAAAAATAGGAGATGGTTTTGTGAGTATTTTTTTACTAAGACATGGAGAAACAGATTGGAATACTATTGATAGGTGTCAAGGGCACACAGATATTCCACTAAATGAAACAGGAAAAAAGAGGATTGAGCAAGTTGCTTTTATCTTCAAAAGAAGTATTGGCGATATTAACTATATTGTATCTAGCCCCCTATCTCGTGCCAATGAGAGTGCGGTGATTTTTTCAAAGAGCATTGGTTACAAAGGAGAAATAGTAATTGATGAATTATTTATCGAGAGATTTTTTGGTTTAGCGGAAGGGTTGTTAGTAGAGGAGATTAAATTTAAGTTTCCAAACTTAGACGTCCCTGAAATGGAGTCAGAAAAGGATGTTTTTTCAAGAGTAATACAAGCCTTAAATTACTACGATAGCATGTATTCTGATGTAAATATACTAATTGTAACACATGGTGCGGTGTTAAAGACATTAGTAGATAATCAAACAACTTGCTGTGGGGAAGATATCAACATAGTAAAATCTGTACCAGGTGGACTATTTAAACTAGATTTAAGAAATGGAGGGTATCAGATTAAAGAAATTAAGGTTCTATAAGGTGAAACTATGGAAATATTAATAACTGAGAGGTTAATATTATTAATAATTCATATTTTTTATATCTTGCGTCAAAACGGTAATTGAAGGCGCCTTAACACAAGTTATTGGTTAAGATAAATCTTTAAACTTAAATATAGAAAATCGAGGTGAAATATGGATGATTTATGGGAACGTTCAATACCATTTTATAATATTGGGATTAAGGAAATAACAGATATATTCAAGCAATATGATAAGCATTTTAAAATATTAGGCTTTATGACAATAAATGTTGGTTGTAGAAATAGCAATTATAAAATACATACAAACAAAGGATTTTTTTTATTGAGGATTTGTCCATTAAATGATTCAAGTTATAAGAAAGAAAAAATCATTAATGAATTATTTTATGGGTTCTTAAAAATCCCTAAATTATTTTTTATATCTGAAAACAACATAACTCAAAGAATATGTTTGATGTATGAATATATAAACGGAAATTCAATGCAAGAAATGTTGACACAAAGAGGTAAACTTGAAGATGGTATTATTATGCAAGTGGCAGAAAGTGCTGCATATATACATAACTTTGATGTTGTAAATAATGGTGAATTTAATAATGACTATCCTCCTTTTTTGACATGGTATGATTTGTTTCTTGAAAAAGATATTGTTACTGAACGTATTGGGAATGACCTTAAAGAACGAGTTAAGAAACTTATATCGGATAAACAAAGTAATTTAAATGTAATTGATAAGTATATCAGTTTTATTCACTCAGATTTTCGTCCAGCAAATATGATTGTTGATAAAGATAACAAAGTTTGGATTGTTGATTGGGAGTTTTCAGGATTTGGTCATAGTTTGGCGGATATAGGTCAATTTTTTCGGTATTTTAATTGCTTTGAACTAACACAAATTAAAATATTTGAGGTCGTATATAACAGTTTTGCTAAAAGAACTTTGCCATCTGACTGGTATGGATTAAGTAAACTTCGTGACTTGGTAAATCCATTGCAAATGCTCGGAGCAAAAGAAAATCTCCCACAAAAATATACTGATTTGAAAAACATTATTTTAGATTCATTAGTTTTGTTTGGTTATTAACGAATAATTAAAAAAAATTATTTAAAGAATATGATTGAGTAAGACGCATTATTCTAATTAAGCGTCATAAACAATAATAACTTGTGTAGTTTTTATTTGTGACTTATTTTCTTAATGAGGATAATTTATTTTTAAGTATCTGAAAGGAGTTAGCGTATGTATAAAATTCGTTATGCAAATGTAGATGATGCTGCAATATTAGGAGAAATTCACTCGAGATCCTGGAAAGTAGCATATAAAGGTATTGTTCCTGAAGAGATATTAAATAATATATCTTCAGAAAAAAGACAGAAATATTTTGAAAAAGCATTATCAGAGGGTTGGGAAGAAGATGCTATAATTTTCAAAGGTTGTATGGCAGTTGGACTAATATGTATTGGCAAGTGTAGAGATGAGGATAAAGATAATTCTTATGGTGAAATATGGGGTATATATTTGTTGCCAGAGTATTTTAATAAGGGCATAGGTTTTGAATTAATAAACTGGGGGATTAGTGAATTAACAAACAGAAAATATAAAAAAGTTAGTCTTTGGGTACTTGAAGGAAATGTACATGCACGAGGATTTTACGAAAAAGTAGGATTCACTCATGATGGTACTGTAAAAGAGATTACTATTGGAAAAGAATTAAAAGAATATCGGTATGTAAAGGTTATTGTATAGGATTTTTATATAGAGGAATATAAATTGAGAAAATATTTGGGGAAACTGAGGTTAAGGAAAGACAAGTAATTGGCAGTATACCAATAAATGAAGTAATGAATATCCATGATGAAATTATTAAGGCAATTAACAACGGAGTGCTAGAATAACTTTATGACAAAGGTATCTTTTAGATATTAAGGCATTATCAACTAAATAAAAGAAAAAAGATCATCTACTCAATAATCTGATTAAATGATCTTTTACTAAATATAAACTTGCCACTTGCCACCTGGGTGGCACCATGTTTTAATTATTTCCCAAGCAATTTAAGTGCTTTAGCAACAACATTTTCTGTTGTAAATCCAAATTCTTTGAATAGTGCTTCTGCAGGTGCTGAAGCTCCAAATCTATCAATACAGATTGTGTCTCCGTCTAGGCCAACGTATTTATGCCAACCGAATGAAGAACCAGCTTCAACTGCTAATCTAGTTCGTACAGAAGACGGTAAAATAGATTCTTTATATTCTTTTGATTGTGTTTCAAATATATCGATACAAGGCATACTTACTACTCTAGCTTTTATACCCTGCTGATTTAATAACTTAGCTCCTTCATAAATAAATTCTACTTCAGAACCAGAAGCCATTAAGATAATATCTGGGTTTTTGCCTTGCTCTTCGTAAGTTTTAAGTACATAGGCACCTTTTAAAGCTTCTGTTGAAGTCTCTTCGTATAGAGGAAGATTTTGTCTTGTAAGTATTAATGCTGTAGGTGTTGATTTTGAAGTCATTGCAGCATACCACCCAGCAGCTGTTTCTTTGGAATCAGCTGGTCTAAATACATTAAAGTTTGGTAGACTTCTTAGTGATGCAAGGTGTTCAATTGGTTCATGAGTAGGGCCATCTTCACCTACTGCAATACTATCGTGAGTTAAAACATAAACTACTGGAAGGTTCATTAGAGAAGATAATCTCATTGCACCTTTCATATAATCAGCAAATACAAAGAAAGTTGAAACAAATATCTTAAGACCACCGTGTACATAGATTCCATTTGCTATAGCGGCCATTGCATGTTCTCTTACTCCAAAATGAAGATTGGATCCAGTTCTATCTTCCATAGAAAAGTCACCACGGCCCTTCATGTATGTTTTATTAGATGGTGCAAGGTCTGCTGAACCACCAACAAGGCTTGGTACATGCTTTGCTAATATATTTATTATGTCTCCAGATGAGCTTCTTGTTGCAGCTTTGCCTTCAAACTTCCACATTTCTGGAAGGTCAAGTAAGTCTACAGAAAGCTCTCCACTTTGCCATGCTTCATATTCCTTAGCAAGCTGTGGATTCTTTTGGCTATATTGTGCATAAAGTGTGTTCCATGCTGCTTCTTTTTCACCAAGAGCAGATGTTATATTTTCCATATGTTTAGTTACTTCAGTTGGAACTGTAAATGGATCAAGGTTCCAGCCTAGGCAATTTTTCATTTCAACTATGTTAGCTTCTCCAAGGGCTTCACCGTGTGCTGAAGCAGTACCTTGTTTTTTAGCACAGCTAAATCCTATAATAGTTTTAATTTCAATAAGTGAAGGTTTGTTTAATTCAAGCTTCGCAGTTTCAATAGCTTTACTTATTGCTTCCATGTCATTACCATCTTCTACACGTAAAACTTGCCATCCATAAGCATCAAATCTTTTAGCTACATCTTCTCTAAAAGCAATGTTTGTATCTCCCTCTATTGTTATATTGTTTGAATCGTACATTAAAATAAGTTTTCCAAGGCCTAAAGTACCTGCAAGAGATGCAGCTTCACCAGATATACCTTCCATAAGGCAACCATCACCTGATATAGCATAAGTATAATGATCTACAATTGCATGTTCTTTTGTATTAAATTTTGCCGCAAGATGAGTTTCTGCTATAGCCATACCCACTGCATTAGCAATTCCTTGGCCTAAAGGACCTGTAGTAACTTCAACACCGTTTGTATGACCATACTCAGGATGGCCAGGTGTTAAACTTCCAAGTTGTCTGAAGTTTTTTAAATCTTCCATAGTTAGACCATATCCAAAAAGGCTAAGTAGTGAGTATTCAAGCATTGAACCATGACCAGCAGACAGTACAAATCTATCTCTATCCTGCCATTTTGAGTTTTTAGGATTATGTTTCATATGTTTTGCCCATAAAGTGTAAGCCATTGGTGCTGCTCCTAGTGGAAGTCCCGGATGGCCTGATTTTGCTTTTTCTATTGCGTCAGCAGATAAAAGTCTTATGGTATCTACGGTTAATTGATCAATTTTATTCATTTATTGTTCCTCCTTGTGTTATAAAAGTATATTTTAAGCTTTTTAATATCTCTGTTAAAGTACATAATATATTATGCTCAATTATATTATATAGTATTATTACTATATGGGCTATAAATAGCTTGAACTTAAGAAGAATTTTTGTTGATATTATTAAAAAAGATTCTAATTGCATGATATTTAGATATTAATATGGTTTTTTATTGTAATAGAATGGCTGAAATTGCTTTTGTTGCATTGATAAGGATATTGTTTTATTATATAAGTTATGAAGCACAAGAAGTATCCACGCCTTTATGTTCACAAGATAAGGAACTCATTGAAGAATTAAAATCAGAGGGATATACCTCTTGGGCTGAGTGGGAAGAGGATTATTTATATTATATTGAAGGAAAATAAAATATAAAGGATAATTATTATAGATGGGAGATGTATATATGAATTTAAAAGGTAAAGTAGCCATAGTTACAGGGGCATCTAGAGGCATTGGAAAAGGTATAGCTATAGCACTAGCAAAAGCTGGAGCTTGCGTTGTAATAAATTATAAAAGCAATGATGAGGCAGCAGAAGAGGCCCTTAAAGAGATTAGAGAGCTTGGAGCTTATGCCATGAAAATCAAAGGTGATGTAAGTGATTATGAATTTTCAAAGCAGATGATAAAAACTACTGTTGAAAAATTAGGTAAAATAGATATATTGATAAATAATGCAGGAATATCAAAGGTAGGACTGTTTATGGATGCAGTGCCACAAGAATGGGACAGTGTTTTAAATGTAAATCTCATGGGTACAATTAATTGTTCCCATAATGCAGTAAAGGAAATGATTAAACAAAAAAATGGAAGTATAATAAATATATCTTCAATGTGGGGGAATGTAGGTGCTTCTTGTGAGGTAATTTACTCAGCTTCCAAGGGGGCAATTAACTCTTTTACAAAGGCTTTAGCAAAAGAACTAGCACCTAGCAACATTAGAGTTAACGCTATAGCACCAGGTGTCATAGATACAGAAATGAATAAATGGTTAAGTGCTGAGGACCGCAAATCGCTGGTAGATGAAATACCCATGATGAAATTTGGAGAGGTTGATGATATAGGTAATCTTGTAACCTTTTTGGTTAGCGAAAATTCAAAATACATTACAGGGCAAGTTATAACAATAGATGGGGGAATGCAATAGCAGTTTCAACATAAGTTAAAATTAAATTCAATTGAAAATAATAGGTAAATATAGTATGATTTATCTATATATACTATACATAAGATATTTTTGTAGGTAAATAAAAACATTATGAAGGAGAGTCACGTATGCAGGACGGAAAAGAAATCACTAGTAGAAATAAAAAAACCTTGAAGTTTAATATTATAGCAATATGGATATCTACTATTGTGTTAACATTACAAACGGTAATGGCACAAGGCAAAGAACCGGGTATTGAAGTTTTAATTGTAACTGGAATATCTTCAATAATTGCAAGTGTTATTTATACATTAAAGATCAATTTTAGAATTAAGGGGCTGCTAGTAAGTTTATCTCCATTCTTTGGGTGTTTATATTTAGCTCATTTACAAGGAGGATTAGGGTCTGGATTTCTAATATATAATGCTTGTCTATTATTAGCAGCGCTATACAGTGATATTATTTTGTTATGTATTTATGGATTTATTTTAGATGGTTCATTGATTTTAATGTACTTTATTTCGAAAGATTCGGTGCTTGGAGCTAACATGGTAGCTACAGATTTTATAAGCAGTCTAGCTATAATAAACATAAGCATATTTTTACTATGTTTGCTTACAAAATGGAGTTCCGAGTTAATTAAAGAAAGCTTAGAAAAAGAGAAAAAAACTTTGGAGTTATTAAGTAAATTAGAAAATACCATGGGTGGTATAGATAAAAGTACAGGGGTTTTGAATAGCAGCATAGAAAAATGCAATTCAAATATAAATGTGGTAAAAGAAATAAGCAAAGATGTAGTTGCCGCAGTTAATGAAATGACAAACGGAATAAATATGCAAGCAGATAATGTTAACAACATAAGTCAAACAATAATTAATACAGGAAAGACTGTTGAGCAAAGCACAGAAATTTCGCAGAAGATAGTAAGTATTTCAGAAATGGTAAATAATGATGTTACAGAAGGATCACATCAAATTGAAGAAATGAATAAACAAATGGTTATTATTAAAGATACTGTGAAATCTTCCTTAGATACAGTAATTACTCTTGAAAAGCAAATGGGTGATATAGATGTATTTTTAACAGGAATAAAAAATATAGCTAAGCAGACAAATCTATTAGCTTTAAATGCTTCAATAGAAGCTTCAAGGGCAGGAGAAGCAGGGAAAGGATTCTCAGTTGTAGCTAATGAAGTTGCTAAATTAGCAGAGCAAAGTAATAATACTGTTGAAGATATTTATCAAGTTATAAAAAATACAAGTACAACCACCGCTTTAGCACTAAAAGAAGCTCAAAAGGGTAATGAGGCAGTAAATATTGGCGATAATGTAGCTCAGAAGATTTACCATACATTTGAAGATTTAGCTAGGGTATTTAAAGAGTTAAATTCCAATATTTCAAAGCAAAATCATGTTATAAATAATGTTAAAGATACATTTATTGTTGTTGATACAGAGGTTCAAAACATAGCTGCTGTATCTGAAGAATATGCAGCAACTACAGAACAAATCTTATCGGTAATAAATCAGCAAAACCTTAAGGTATCTGAAGTTGTGCGAGAAATTCAGGAGATTAACAATATAAGTAGCGAACTAAACAAGATGATAAAGTAGAAATCCAAAAAAATCAGCAGTGATAGTTAATAAATCATTAACACTTTCTTAAAGGATAATTAATATTAAATTCAATTTATATGATATAATTAGTTTACTATTTAGAAAAGAAATTATATAAAGTGAAAGAAGGACAATAATATCATGGAATATGCAAAGGGAAGAAATACGATGTCAAAATTATTAAGATCAGCTTTATCAATTGGTACATTCATTCTTTTAGTAATAGCAATACCTTATATAGCTATTTTTATTTTTAAGGCATTGTTTGCAATTGCAGTATTTGGAGTTTTAGTGTGGGGTGGTTTTAAACTAGTAAAGGGTGCAAAAAACATTATGTACAAGTTAAGCACAAAGAAAAATACTAGGGTACAAGCTGATATGTTTAGTAGTAGCCCAGATACTTCAGATTCAATTGATATTAATTATGAAGACAGTGTTATTATTGACGTGGATTATGAAAATTTAGGATAAGCTATTTAAATAGGTATTTTTATAAATAATATTTCAAAAACCAATCTTTAACTTAGATTGGTTTTTTATTTTTTAGATTTTAAAGATTAGGTTATAATACTTTAGAAAGCTCTTATAACTTGTAGCAATATTTGATATAATTTTAGTTATATATAAATAAGTATTTAGTATTTAGGATCAATGCAAATGGGAAGGTGCGGTATGAGCAAAATATTAATAGTAGAAGATGAAGAATCTATTAGAAAGTTTATTAAAATAAGTTTAAAAAGAGAAAAGTTTGAAGTTTTTGAAGCCGCCTCAGCAGAGGAAGGTTTGCAAAGAATATTGCAAGAAACACCAGATGTAGTTATATTGGATATTATGCTTCCAGGCATGAATGGATTTAAGTTTTGCGAAAAGTTAAAAAAACAATATGAGAATATTGGAATAATTATATTGACAGCTAGAGGACAAGATATGGATAAGATTATGGGATTGGAATTTGGCGCAGATGATTATATGGTTAAGCCATTTAATCCACTAGAACTTACAGCGCGGATAAATTCACTTTTAAGGCGAATGAAGCATGTAAACAAAGAAGAAACAAATTTTATTCATTCTAAAGATTTTAGAATAGATAAGTACTCAAAGAAGGTTTTTAAAAATGAAGTAGAATTAGACTTAACTCCAAAAGAATTTTTGCTTATGAAAATGTTTATTCAAAACCCAGGTAAGGCACTTAGTAGGGATGAACTTTTAAATGTTGTTTGGGGATACGAATTTATAGGGGACACTAAAATAGTGGATGTGAATATTAGAAGACTTAGAAGCAAAATAGAAAAAGATTCATCAAACCCTAAGTATATAGAGACAGTGTGGGGGACAGGATACAGATGGGGTGATGTTTAAAGTGAAAACTATAAGAACAAAGCTGGCTGGTAGCTATCTATTGGTAATATTAATTACAGTTATAATTGTAGAAGGATTTTTAATAGCATCTACTAGAAAATACTGTTACAGAAGTTTAGAATCAAATTTGTCTAATCAGATAAAGTTATCTAGCAGCTTTTATAATACATACCTATCATCAGCAAGTGTAAAAGAAAATGTAGCCAACAATGTAGATGTATTTTATGAGAATATTACTGCAGAAGTTCAAATTATAGATTTAAAAGGATTTGTAATTATGGATTCATTAGGTGTAATGCCAAAGGAGATAGTAAGTAGTAAGGATTTTAAATCAGCACTAGAGGGTAACATTGGGAGCATAATTGATAGACAAGAACATGAAAATGAAGGAGTTATGACAGTAGCATATCCATTATTATATAATGGAGAAATAAATGGAGCATTAAGGTTTATTACTTCAATCAAAGGAATTGATGAAGATATTTACCAAATATCTAGGTTTTTCTTGATTATTGGTGGAATTGTTATTATACTATCGGGAATAGTAAGTTTTTTTATTTCTAATATTATCACAAACCCTATAAAAAAAATCATGATAGGTGCGCAGAAGATGGCTAGTGGAAACTTCAATGAGAAAATAAGTATAGGTTCAGAGGATGAACTTGGACAATTAGCAAGAACATTAAATTATATGACCGAGGAAATATTAAAGAGTGAAAGACTTAAAAATGAATTTATTGCCTCTGTTTCACATGAGCTTAGAACTCCATTAACATCAATTAAGGGATGGTCTATTATCTTAAATTCTAGTGAAGTGGAAGATGAAGAAGAACTTAAAGAGGGGCTTGAAATTATACAGCAAGAAGCTGATAGGTTAACTTTCCTAGTTGAGGATTTGCTAGATTTCTCTAAATTATCATCAGGAAAGGTATCCATAAAAAAGGATTATGTTGACCTAAGGGATATGTTAATGAACATTAAAACGCAGACGTTGCCAAGAACCTTAAAAGGAAATATAAAACTTACGCTATACCTAGAGGAAGACTTGCCAAGAGTATTTGTAGATAAAAATAGGTTGAAGCAAGTTTTACTAAATATTTTAGATAATTCCTTCAAATTTACGCCAAGTGGAGGAAACATCAGTATAAGGGTAAATCTTAAAGATAATGATGTTATTATTCAAATAATAGATACAGGATGTGGTATAGAAGAAGATGAATTACCAAAAGTAAAAGAACGATTTTTTAAGGGGAGAAATGCTAATTCCAAAAACGGTATAGGACTCTCTATATGTGATGAAATTATAAAACTTCATCAGGGAAGTCTTGAAATTAGAAGTCTAGTTAACGAAGGTACGGAGGTTTCTATAATTCTCCCTATATAAAAACTTGTTATTTTGCTAAATAAGGAGAAAAAAGATGAAAAAAATATTATCGTTATTTGTTTTATTAATAATATTTATGAATTTAACAGCCTGTAATGATATTGATTTATCAACAACCACCAGAGTAAATCCACCTAGAGTAGAAATTCCAATAGAGGGCGCTTGGAAGATAGAAAAGTATGCTTTTTCGGCTATGGCTGAAATGACTGAAGAAGATGCAAATGAGCTGATTGGGCAAGAAGCTTATTTTCAAGAACAAAAGGTTGTTCTACCAGATGACAATTGCGAAAAACCTGAGTTTAAGATTAAAAGTGTGGATACAAGTACATATTTATATAGCAATTATAAATCTTTTATGGAAAGCTTAGGTATAAGTCAAAAGGAAATTAAGGTTATTACCATCACTTCAAATAAGAATTATTTTAGGGATATTATAAAGCTTGATGATAACATGATAGTAATAATTAAAGAAGGAGTATTTTTCTTTCTATCAAAGCAAACAGATGAAAACAAAACGGGTATTCAAGATACTAAAAATAAAAAAAATTTACATGGTGTTAAGCTAAAACCATATATGAAAAAAGACCAATCTGGCCTGTTACTAGGGTTAAAGTATTATAAAGCGGTTGATTACAAACTACCTTACATAAATGGCAATAATCCCATATTAGAGCCAGCATATAGGACGCTATGGATTAGTTATGATGGGTCAATTAAGGAAGTATCAGAGCTGCAATTTTTGCTTGTTCCAAGAAGAACTGGATTTTGGAAACTTGACACTAAAAGAGAAATTACTAATAATTACGGGGTAGACTCCTTCCTTGCAGCTCCCATTGGAAAGGAAAAGAAATGGGAAGATATTAAAATTAAATATATGGGAAAGGTAGGTTTTTATGATTTCAAAAGTATTAATTTTGTAGGGAATGATTATGTTTGTTATGAAAGGGAACGTCAAGATGGTGCAATAGGTGAAATGAAATCAAATGCATCCAAGGAATTAGAAGTAGTTCCACTTGATACTATATATGCAGGGTCAGAAGTTCCAATTGTTGCATCAAAAATATTAGGTGAAAAGGGCATGGAGTCTTTGAATGCTGGTGCAAGTTCATACTTAAGAACTATTTCAGAGAGTGATAGAAGTTCATTAAATAATACTCCTACACCAACGAACTTTGGAGTTTTTAGAAGAAATGGAAAGTGGCTATTGCATGGAAGATTAAACTATTTAAATTTATCTGAGAAGATTAATTATGTTGACTTTAATGTTCCCATAACGGCACCTGAAAACTTAATAAACTACGATTCACTATTTCCATCTTGGGAGGTTATAAAGCAAAAGGTTCCAAATGCTATAGATGGATATACCTCCCCTAATAGGGATATTGCTGTGGTGTTAACAAATTCAAAGTTATTGGTTTATACTATAAGGGATAATGTTTTAACAAATACTCCAATAAGCGAGTTTGAACTTAAAAATTCAGAAGTAGCTGTTATGGCACAATGGGCACTAGACGAATATGTTAGCATTTGGTCGGAGGAGGTAAAGAAGCTTGAAGTCAAATAAGGGGGGGGAGTAGCGTGCAGATAGAAATTATTAAATTTATACAATCTATGATATCTCCATTTTGGGATATAGTCTTTCAAATAGTTACAATAACAGGGGAAGAGCCTTTCTACATTCTTGTAGCTGCTATAGTGTTTTGGTGTGTGAATAAAAAGTTTGGGTATAAATTAGGCTTTGCACTATTGACAAGCACAATTATAAACTCTGCTATTAAAGATGCAATGAACGTACAAAGGCCTATAGGAACACCTGGTATACGCTCTTTAAGGGTGGAAACTGCAACGGGACAATCCTTCCCGAGTGGACATACTCAAGGTGCAACAACACTTTGGATTTCTACCATTATTCAGGTAAGAAAAAGATGGATGTTTGTAATTGGAATCGTAGCAATTATCTTAGTAGGATGCTCTAGGTTATATCTAGGAGTGCATTGGCCAACAGATGTTATCGGCGGAATAGTAATTGGAAGCCTATGGGTATTTATTTCTAATTATATTTTTGATTATGCCGAGGCAACGCAAAAAACATGGATATTGATGATAGTCGTTGTGCCTATGCTTATTGGGATGATATTTTTCCGGGAAAAAACCTATTATACTATAGCAGGAACAGTATTTGCCTTCTTTATTGGGTATATGGTAGAGTCAAAATATGTGCAATATGATGTTAGAGCTACTAAGCTAAAGCAACTATTAAAGTTAGTATTTGGACTTGGCATTCTTGTAATATTAAAAGGTGAATTAAAGCGAATTCTCCCTATTAGCATAGTGGCAGACTTTTTTAGATATTTTTTAATTGGACTATGGATTACAGTAGGAGCGCCTTACATCTTCAAAAAAGTTATAAGGCAGAGTGAAGTGTAGTGGCCTTAGAAAATAGCTAGTTTGTGTTATAAAATATTTAAGAAACAAGTGAAATCAATCGGTGTACAAGTAGTACACTAGATATTATAAGGAGTTGATAAATATGCCACAATTAAAGCTGCGAGGTGTGGAAGTAAAGGATATTTGCAAGATAAGCGGGGATATGGTACAAGAAATGCAAGAACTTCTTGAGTGTCCAAAGAATTATTTCACTTTAGAGTGCATTAATTCTACATTCATTATGGATGGTGAAATAGTAAAAACATGTCCAATCATAGAGGTTGCTTGGTTTGATAGAGGTCAAGAAGTTCAAGATGCTATGGCAAAAATAATTACAAAGCATATTCACTCAGCTGGATACAAAGATGTGGATGTAATATTTTCAGTGCTTGAAGAAAGCAAATACTATGAAAATGGAGAACATTTTTAACTAAATAGCATATATTTTTTAAAATAGCAAAACCTATAAGCATCATATAAATAAGGGAGATGGTTTTATGCCTAAAGATAGCCAACCAGATAATAAATTTGCTAGGTTAGTTAAAAGTAACTATGATACTCCTATAACTAGAGAAACTGCAAAAAATAAAAATGCTACAACTAAAAAACAATCTGCTGACAGATCAAACAAGTAAAGAATTAAGTTGAAATGAGAGCAAATAAACCTTAGTTTATTTGCTCTCATTTTTATAAAATAAAAATTGTAGAATAAGAAATAAAAAATATTCATATAATTTATTGCATTATTTTAATAGTATGTTAGAATTTATATATATAATTAATAAACCTTTTAAATAAGGGAATACGGGGGGCCTGTAAAATGTGTAGTTGCTGTTGCAGTTGTTGTAAAACTTTATCTAATGTTTATTTAATATGTATTGGGTCCTGCGGATATTATTGTTAAGATAATGAATTTTAAATTTGTAATGGTTAATCGCAGATAAATAATCTGCGATTCTTTATACTTTAAAGTTTAAAGCTGCAGAAAGACTGTAGCTTTTTATATTTTTACATCAAAGACTGAATTATTAATAAAAGTTTTAATAGAGTGGTTAATACTATTTTATTATTTAAGAAGGAGTGAGTGTATTGAGTTTTTATGTTTATAATACTATGACAAGAAGTAAAGATGAGTTTGTACCTTATAAAGAAGGAAAGGTAGGCATGTACACTTGTGGACCTACAGTTTATAACTATGCACACATAGGAAATTTAAGGACATATATATTTGAAGATATACTTAAAAAATCTTTGGAATATGTAAATTATAAAGTTAAGCATGTAATGAATGTTACCGATGTAGGACATCTTCAATCAGATGGAGATGAAGGCGAAGATAAGATGGCACTGGGAGCAAGTCGCGAACACAAAACTGTTTGGGAAATTGCTAAATTTTATGAAGATGCTTTTTTTGAAGATTGTAAAAAACTTAACATAAAAAGACCAACCATTGTATGTAGAGCCACAGATCATATACAAGAAATGATAGATTTTATAAAGGTACTTGAAGAAAAAGGTTATACTTATGTTTCTAATGGAAATGTATATTTTGAAATTGAAAAGTTTGAAGATTACACTAAACTTGCAAATATCAATATAGAGGAACTTGAAGCAGGAAGTAGAATAGAAGTAGATCCTAATAAGAAAAACCCACTTGATTTTGTATTATGGTTTACAAATTCTAAGTTTTCTAATCAAATTATGCAGTGGGAATCACCTTGGGGAAGAGGATTTCCAGGTTGGCATTTAGAATGTTCTGCAATGTCTGTTAAATATATTGGTGAATACTTGGACATTCACTGTGGAGGAATAGATCATATTGCTATACACCACACTAACGAAATAGCCCAATCTGAAGGAGCATTTGGACATAAATGGGTAAAGTATTGGATGCATGGAGAATTCTTAGTATTAGATAATGGTAAGATGTCAAAGTCTACTGGAGATTTCTTGACAATATCAAGATTAGAAGAGGAAGGTTATAGTCCTCTTGACTATAGATACTTCTGCCTTCAATCTAAATATAGAAAACAGTTGTTATTTAGTTTCGACAACTTAAATGATGCTAAAAATGGCTACAAAAAACTTAAAGAAAGAATAGCTGTTATTTTAACATCAGTAAATAATGACGATATAATTAATTCTGAAAAGATCGCACAATACAAAGAAGAATTTGTATCATTTATCAGTGATGATTTAAATATAGCAAATGCCTTCACTGTACTCTTTGATGTTTTAAAAGATTCACAGCTTAATAATAAAGAAAAAGTTATACTTATAGAAGATTTTGATAAGGTATTCTCATTAGATCTTATGAAAGCTCCAAAGCAAGCTACGAATGTAGATGAGGCTCTTATAAACAGACTTATAATCGAAAGAGCAGAGGCGAGAGAAAGTAAGAACTGGGCAAGAGCAGATGAGATAAGAAATGAATTTATTGCTATGAATATTGAACTTCTTGATACTAAGGAAGGAACAACTTGGAAAGTTAAGTAAGTATTAATTAATAAAGCGCCTATGAGTAGGTGCTTTATTTCAGTTGAATTTTCTAGTGATTTAGGGATATGAAAGTACACTAGGAATAAAGGGGAGATGATAGAATGGCAAGATTTGTATTGATAATCACAGCTATATGTACTGCAGTAACCGCTATAACTTATTTAATTCACAGGTTCTTAGGTAAGAAAAAATATATAAAGTATGTACCAGCAGTTATTTTTATGGTTGCGGGAATATATAATATGTACATGATTAGAACTAACCCAGGTGAAGGGTTCGAAGATATGGTAAAAGCCTTATATTTAGTTGTAAATTTTGCTTGTTTCATAAGTGTAGTAGTAACTGCTTTGTTTATTGATTTTATTGCACCTAAATTAAAGAAGTAGAATTGTATAAATATATAATTTTTAATATTTGCTAGGTGATAATGTGGATATGTTTATGAATGTAGATAGAATTGTGTGAACAAATCTATCTACATTTTTTATTGTGCGCCCAGCATGGGCGCAATCTAAAGGGTGAAAGTCCCTAGCACGGGTTAATAGTGCCAAGTGCATAGCTTAAGACAAGGGTGTCCATGGTGACGTGGAATC
>NZ_JAIZZN010000008.1 GCF_020443565.1 Clostridium sp. CS001 | reverse complement strand
TTTCATGTCTGTCGTTTTATAAATGAATTGAAAACACTTATCGCGATATAAATTCATATATATTGGCGAGGATATGAGCATAATCTGTACTTACAGCTTAGACGCATCTTTAGAATATTGTGCACTAATTATAATCATAAAATAGTTTATACATAGATTATATGTAGTCTATGTATAAATGAATAAAAATCAATCGGTGTAGCGTACGCTACACTAGATATTTAAGGGAGAGATGAAAATTGAAAATAAAAAATCGACTTTTAATACTTACACTAACATTTACTTTACTCTTTTCTACAACTGTTTTCGCTGCTGACAAGCCACTAGACTTAATTGGTAAAGCTGCTATTTCTGTAGATATGGATACTAATGAAATTATTTATACTAAAAATATTGATAATAAGATGTACCCTGCAAGTATTACAAAGCTTATTACTGCCTTGTTACTTGCTGAAAATAAGGCTACAACAGACAATTTGACCTATACAGAAACTGCAAAAAAACAACCAGCATACTCTTATAATTTAAATATTCACCCTGTAGCAGTCGGCGATACAATGTCTGCTGATAATGTAATGGATGCACTTCTTCTTTATTCTGGAAATGATATAGCTTATATGATTGCAGATAATGTTGGAGGTGATGCCGAGAGTTTTGCTAAAATGATGAATGCTAAAGCTGCTGCCCTAGGAATGAAAGCTTCTAACTTTATCACCCCAAATGGTTTAGATGACATAAATAATAATCACTATACAACTCCTTACGATTTAACTATCTTAGGTCAGGCTGCTTATAAGAATGATCGGGTAAAACAATCCATGGCTAAAAAAACTAGTACAATTAAATCTACTAATGGACCTACTGCTGTGGTTGAAAATAGAAATAAACTCCTTGGCGTAGCTGGTAACGTAGGTGGCAAAACTGGTTATACATTAAAGGCTGGAAGATGTTTAGTTTCTATATATGAACGTAACGGTCGACATATCATAGGTGTTGTTATGAATTCTGAGAATGACGCAAAGGATACGAAAGTCTTTGAAGATATGCAAAAGCTAATAGATTATAGTTATAGCGCTAAAAAAGACGTCCTTCATAAAAAAGATACTGCAATCAAAACAATCTCTGTCCCTTATAAGGTTATTCCACTTATAGGACCAGAAAGAACAGTTAATATTCCACTAGAATCAAAAGAAGATATAACTTTTTATAATAATGATGTAAAAGCTCAAACTTCAATCAAAGCTGATGGTATAAATGCATGGAAACTTAATAAAGAAACTTCTATTGGAACCTTAGATTTTAAACAAAGAGATTCACAAAAAACTTATAAATTATATCCAATGATTTCAAAATCTACACTTATTAAAGACAACATAGTTATCTATGCTGCAGCAGTAATTATATTAATTGTAGTTTTAGTTTTACTTATGTTACTAATTGTTTCTATCAATAGGCGCAAAAATAGCCGTGGTAGAAGAGGTAGATTTTAAATTGTTGTTTAAAAATTTAAGGCACTCTATTAACTTTCTAGTTAATGGAGTGCCCTTTATCTTTCTTATAAATAATATCAATTTTGCCATCAAGGCTAGCTAAAGTTACTCCTATTACTATTACACCACACCCTATTACTTGCCAAATAGTTATAGCTTCCTTTAAAATGATTGCTGCAGCAATTATGCTCATAATAGGTTGAAGATTTATATATGTAGTAATGACAGTTGCTCCAAGTTCTTTTAGGCAATACACATATACTATATAACCAATACATGAGCAAAAAATTGATAAAAATACTATATTCAATACAACCTTTGTAGAAGGCATTTGCAAAGCACTAAAAAATATTGAAGGACTTAAAAAAAGTGCACCCCATACAATTTGATAAGTAGTTATGGTAATGCTTTTATAATTGCCCTTAAAGTTGCTACAAACTATGTTATAAATTATCCAAGAAAACACTGCCCCCAAAGTCATTAGGTCTCCTATACTACCCTTTGAAAATAGACTTACTCTTTCCTTAGACATAACTATTATAATAATTCCGATTAAGCTTAACGTAGCCCCAAATACTTTTCCATAGGTCATTTTCTCTTTATAAATTATCCTTTGAGAAAAAAGAGTAAATATAGGTATAGACGCAATTAAAATTGCTACATTTGATGCAGATGTATATGCCACCGCATAATTTTCAAAAATAAAATATACACCCACTCCAAAAATTCCACCCAGTGCTAATTTCAACCTATCTTCTTTTAAAATTTTCTCCTGCGGATACTTTAATTTTAATATAACAATTAAAATTATTGCAGCTAATGCAAACCTATAAAATGCTGATAATGTTGGACTTACCTCTGCCGCTATAACCTTTATACTTAAGTAAGACAGACTCCACATAACCATTAACATAATCGCCATTAAGTGAGGTGCTTTTTTACTTTTCACTATATCACTCCTTTACTTATCCTACACCTTATATTCAAATAAATAACAAGCTACAATTCACTAATACATGACTTGTTATTTACATTCGTGCACATACTATTATTATAGCTTATAGCTTTTAAAAACTACACCATAATCTTATTGTAAAGTCCAAATTAATATAATATATCATTAGAATAAAAATATACTAAAATGCGACTATTGCAATTTAGTTGTTGCCAGTATTTCATTTTTGAAGTATTATAGTATGGAATTGAAATTTTTACTGCTGTTTATGCTATCATTCCCTTGTAAAAGTTTCACTTTCCTAATTGCGACATACAACTTAACACATGGAGGTGCCCAATGAAAAAAGAATTTTCTCTAAGCAATGATAAAGTAATGATAAATTTTACCGCTAAGTACTGCAATAGTCCTGAAAAACTATTAGAAAGTGAAGGCTTCAGAAGAGTTTTTAATGCATATCTTAAAAAAATAAAAAAGAAAAATTCAAATATCTATAAATATTTAACTCAAAATGCAAGCACAGATAATGGTGATTTAGATGTTTTTATTATACATTTATTTAAGCTCTTATCTGTACTAAGTGTAGATGAAATTATAAACTTAAATACTAAGTATAGTTCCTTTGTAAACAACAAGGATAAATTTATAGATTTTATAGAAGATTTCTATGGTTTCTGGAGAAAGCTTGAAAGATATACTGTAATCCAAAACAATAAAATTAATGAAGGTTTAGAAAAAACACGATTTGTTGAAGCTAACAATGATTTTTCAATGCTTATTCTCAATTTATACAGAAAAATTGAAGAGAATATTGTTGGACACAAACCCACTGTTTATAGACAGCTTCCTGCAGGTGGTAATGCTGGTATAATTGTTAATAATGTAAATTGGCATGCACCACAAGAATATGAACAACTGGAGGATATTCCTTTTATTGATTCAATAATTCTTGATTTACCTTATATAAGTTATCCTAAAAAGAACACTCGAGATGGAATATTTAAAGAATGTTTTGAGAACCCATTAAAAGATTGCACTCTAACAACAGATCATTGGTTTTGCTATCCAGCTAAAGTTGGCTCCTTGCTTGCATTCATTTATATCCACAGAGATTTTATGGCTCATGCAATTACTCTTTGTAACTTATTTGAAATGGCAAGGGAAAGCGAATATAGAGGAATTAAACCAGATATGGTTTTTGTTTTTGGTGCTAACGATAGAGCTCCAAAAGTCAAAACAGTATTTTATGATGATATAGAAAATAAAATTATGCTTGGTTACGTGAGTTATGGTGAAGAAATTGATTATTTCGGATATGTAAAAAAAATGACTCTAACTCTGCATAACCTAATCATGATTAAACGAGGTCATTTACCAATTCATGGTGCAATGGTAAACATTGTTATGAATAACGGCAACAGTGCAAATGTTGTTATTATGGGTGATAGTGGTGCTGGTAAGTCTGAAAGCTTAGAAGCCTTTAGAAGTTTAAGTGAAGATTATATAAGTGACATGACTATTGTCTTTGATGATATGGGTGTTCTGACAATGAATGACGGTGGCAAACCATTGGCCTTTGGAACAGAAATTGGCGCTTTTGTACGCCTTGATGATTTAGATGCTGGCTATGCATTTAAAGAAATTGATAGAAGTATCTTCATGAACCCCGATAAAATAAATGCAAGACTTGTTATGCCTGTAGCAAGTTACAAAGATATAATTAAAGGATATCCTATAGATTTATTCCTTTATGCAAATAATTATGAAGAAGTAAAAGAAGGTATAGAGGAAATAGACTTCTTTACAAATCCAAATGATGCTATTGATGTCTGCAAAAGAGGAGCAAGGATGGCAAAAGGTACTACTACAGAACTAGGTCTTGTAAACTCTTATTTTGCAAATCCTTTTGGACCTGCACAAAAGCAAGAATTAGTAGATGTACTCTTAGTACAATATTTTGAAGAATTCTTTAAAACAGGAGTAAAAGTTGGTCAAATTAGAACTTCCTTAGGTATAGAAGGACAAGAGAAAGATGGTCCTAAAAAGGCAGCCAAGAAATTATTTGAATTAATTATAAAATAAAAAAGAATCACATATTATCAAGAAAACATATGAGTAAGTCAATTAATCCTAAGACTTATTCATATGTTTTCTACTAAATATATATGTTTCATTTTTATTTTAACAATCCTACTTCTACAGACTTTCATCAAGTCTCATTAAAAACTTTTTAAGTCTATTATTATTACTATTATCAAGAACCTCCTGTGGAGAGCCATCCTCGCATATAACTCCTTCATCTATAAAAACTATCCTGGTTGCTATATTCCTTATGAACTTAATTTGATGAGTAACTATAACCATAGTAAGTCCCTCTTCCCCTAAAGCTTTTATGGTATCCAGTACCTCATAAGCAATTTCAGGGTCAAGTGCCGAGGTAGGTTCATCAAATAGAACTATTTCTGGATCCATGGCAAGCGCTCTTGCAATAGCTACCCTTTGCTTTTGACCTCCTGATAAACTATAAGGATAACAATCGATTTTATCCTCAAGTCTAACTTTCTTTAATAGAGCTATAGCAATGTTTTTTGCAGATTCCCGATCTATCTTATTAACTATAATGCAAGGCTTCATTATATTTTCCAAAATAGTATAGTGTGGAAATAAGTTAAAGCTCTGAAATACCATTGCTATTTTTTTTCTTGTTTCCTTTGATCTTTTTTCTTTTCCATTAATAGGTGTACCACTAACTAGTATTTCTCCTGATTGTATTCTCTCCAACCCACTTATGCACCTTATAAGAGTACTTTTACCACAACCACTTATACCTATAATGGCTACAATCTCACCTTTGCTAATGTTTAAAGAAACTCCTTTTAAAACCTGAATATCTCCATATGATTTATAAACGTCTTTAATCTCAATTAGCTGTTCCATCTATTATTCCTCCTTTCAATTTGATATGAAATAAGAGAAACTGCATAAGTCATGCCAAAGTAGAATAATCCAAGAGTAATATATATTTCAAAAGGTCTTGAAGTCCTCGAATATATAAGATTCCCACTTCTTGTTAGCTCTGTTATTGAAATTACAGATATCAATGAGCTATCTTTTAACAGTCCTGAAAATGCATTCATAAGTGGTGGTATTGAGTTTCTTATAGCCTGTGGCATTATAATGTATAAAATAGTTTGAAACTTATTAAACCCTAGAGAAAAACCAGCCTCACTTTGCCCCTTATCTATAGATAAAATAGCAGCCCTTATAATTTCAGACATATATGCGCCACTATTTAAAGCAAGTCCTATTACTGCCGCAGTATTGCAATTTAATACAATTCCAACTGTAGGAAGTCCATAATAGATAAAAAATAATTGAATTATAAGTGGCGTTCCCCTAAATATCTCCATATACCCTCTAAGAATTATATCAATTATTTTTTGTATTTTAAGACTTCTTAGTATTCCTACTGTAAAAGCAATGATTAGGGCAAATATAAATGAGACAATCGTAAATTTTATAGTTACTAATGTTGCATTAAGTAAATATGGTAAGCTATTTATAATAATATCAAACTTTATATCCATACCTTAGTTTAACTTAAGCCATTTAGTTATAACTTTATCATATTTACCATTTTTCTTAATCGTTCCTAACCCCTCATTCAGTTTAGTAGTTAAAGAATCATTTCCTTTCTTCAATACCATGACAATTTCTTGTGTTGCTATAGGTTTATCTATTATCTTAATATCTTTTGCTTGTTTCATTTGAGTTGCTGCATAAGCATATCCAACAACAACGGCCTCTATCCTCTTATTTTGCAAATCAATAAATGCCTCTGGATTTCTATTATATCTTTTTACTTCTTTAAGCTCCTTAAGCGCATCTACAGCTTGCTCACTACTGCTGGCTGCTTGTACTCCAACAACCTTTCCTTTTAAATCATCAGCTGAATTTATGGAATTATTGTCTTTATTCACAACAATTACATCATTAAGATTATAGTATACATCAGTCATATTAATATTTCCTTGTGCTGCTTCTTTTTTAGACATACAAGTTATAAGTACATCATAATCTCCTTTTTCAACTCCACCTACAAGGGCTTCCCATTGTGCATCAACAATTTTAATTTTAACTCCTAATTCTTCACCAAGTGACTTTGCCATGTCAACATCAAAACCTTCAATTTCACCAGTCTTTTCGTTTCTTGATTCAAAGGGTGCGAACTCTGCGCAAAGTCCTACTGTGAGCTCTCCCTTTTGTTTTACTTTATCCCATGATTGTTCTTTTACCTCTTGAGTGGTATCTTTTTTTGTTGCTACTTCCTGTTTTTTTCCACATCCCCCCATTATAAATGCAACTGAGAAAATTGAAACTATTGCTACCATAGTAAATTTTTTAGCTTTATTTTTTATCATTTAATAATCTCCTTCCAAACTATTTATAATATATTCAATTGAAGAATTAGGATTGCTTTCATCAATTGCTATAAATTTAATTTTGATATTGTTTTGTGCCAGTAGCATGTCTAATTCCTCTATAAAAACCCCTTTTGCATTGATAGTGATTACATTCTTAATCTTCTTTTCAATGCCATATTCAAATCCTATCTCACCACCCCAAAGAGATGAAGAACATGTCTTATTAACACCACAGCTGGGACTTCCATCTACTCCAATTAAGGCATTAATGCTATATCCATTTCGAGTATAGTCTAAAACTTGCTCTAGAATAGGTTCTAGTATCTTTTTACAGTTGTTTCTATAATAGGGGGTGTCGAACTGTTCTTTAACTTGTCCCCATCTTTTTATCCCGTACATACTCATTTCAGGACATGGGAGCTGAATTATGCCGTATCCCTTTTCAATAAGATATTTAATAAGGTCTACCTGTGCACCCTTATAAAGGGCTAACCCCTCAACTTTTGAATTGCAATTTACTATGCAGTGACACAATAGGACCATTTCTTTCTTTCTTTGCATTTAATTCTCCTTTCAACACATATAAATATAATAATAAATAATATGCATTGTTTTGTCTAATAGTTATTATCTATGGTTAGTTTACCATCTATTGGATTCTTGTAATTTAATTATAAAATAAAAAAGAATCATATATTATTGAGAAAACATATGAGTAAGTCAGGTAACTGTAAGACTTATTCGTAAGTTTTCTATAAAATATACGATTCTTTTTTTAAATTATTCCACTTCAATTTGAGGATTTCTATAAAATCCACTAACCCTATCAAAATTGTTTTTAAGCCTCGATGCATTATTGAGTTTAAGTACTCTATCAGAGTTTTTGATTATATAATTTTCAAGCTTATCCATATATATATTACCTTTTATTTCATTCTTCGTAACCATTGTTAATCCTTTTTCCCAACTAGCTGTTAAGTCTGGGTTTAGCAAGGTGGGTATAGAGTTCTTTACCACATCGTAGATAATTTCTCCAAGGAGCGTAGGCATAACCACTTGAGTCTTATTATTTGATTTAATATATTCTATTTTCTCAAGCTTTGTTAGAATACCTGAACGAGTAGCACTTGTTCCAATGCCAGATCCTTTTATATGCTCTCTTAATTCTTCATCTTCAATAAGCTTACCTGCATTTTCCATGGCTATAATTATTGACCCCGTGGTAAATCTTTTAGGTGGTGATGTTTTGCCTTCCTTTACAAATAAATCTTCTAGCATTACGCTTTGACCTTTTTTTAATGTGCTTAAGAATTTCATATTTTTACTACCACTTTCATTATTATCACTGTCAGGTTTTAGCACCTCTAGGTATCCTTGCTCAACACAAACTTTATCTGAAGTAAAAAATCTTTCTACATCAATCTTTGTTATTACTGAAACTTTGCTAAATACTGCAGGTGGATAAAATATAGCTAAAAACCGTCGTAGCACTAAATCATAGATTTTCTTTTCAATATCTTTTAATGATAAATAATTCGAAAGACCCTCACCTGTTGGAATAATAGCATAGTGATCTGTGATTTTGCTGTCATCCACATACTTAGTTTTTGCCAAATTGTTATACCATTTTTTTTCTAGAATATTCTCTACTATATTCTTTATCTCTGCATCGCCCTTAAGGTTTAGTAGCTTCTTTATATTTTTATCTATTTCCTTAGCCACAGCTGTAGATAATACCCTGGCATCCGTTCTTGGATATGTAAGCATCTTTTTCTCATACAAGGCTTGAATATGGCCAAGGGTTTGCTCTGGGTTTATTTTAAACCTTTTAGAACATTCATTTTGCATTTCTGCTAAATTAAACAGTAGCGGAGCATTTTTATTTTCCTTCTTCTTAGTAACAGCTTCTACAAGGGCTTTTCCATCTAAGCTATAATCTCTTAACTCTCCTATTAACTTTTGAGCTGCCTCTTCTGTCTTAAATCCACCCTCATTGTATAGCATATGTGAATCAAAGTACTTAGAACCTTCTACAGCTTTCCATTCTCCGTCGTAGCTAGATTCTTCATCTACTTTAAAACTTCCTATAATTTTATAAAAAGGTGTTACAACAAATTCTCTAACTTCTCTTTCCCTTTGAACAACCATTCCAAGTACACAAGACATTACTCGGCCCACGGCAATAACTATATAATTCTTTCCAAGATAATTGCTTACAGTTTTGCCATAGACAAGACTTAAAAGCCTTGAAAAATTAATTCCCATTAGATAATCCTCTTTTGCTCTTAAATAAGCCGCTTCTGATAGATTATCATACTCTTTTAAATCCTTTGCTTCTTTAACACCACGAATTATCTCTTCTTCTGTTTGCGAATCTATCCAAACTCTTCGTTTTTCTTTTTTGGGATTGCCAGCCATATCATCCACTAATCTATATATGTACTCCCCCTCTCGCCCCGAGTCTGTACAAACATAAATTCTATCAATATCCTTCCGAATTAATTGATTTCTTACAATATTAAATTGTTTTTTTACTCCATCTATAACTTCATATTTATATACTTTAGGCAAAAATGGTAAATTAGCCAAGGACCATTTTTTCAACTTTTCATCATACTTTTCTGGATAACTCATATTAACAAGATGACCCACACACCATGTTACAATTGCTCTGTCAGACTCTATAAATCCATCTTGCTTTCTACCATTTATTTTTAAGGCTTTTGCAAACTCTGCAGCAACACTTGGTTTTTCCGTAATAAATAATGCCTTACTGATAAGTATCACTTCACTTTCTATTAGATTACACTAATATTTCTTATAATAGCCTGTTAACTCATCTCCATTAGAGCTACAATTAACGACTTTTAATAATCTATTATACCATTATTTATCCACCTAGGCACATGTAAATAAATACAAGGTGGAAAATTGTAAGATACTTATTTTTAAAAATTATTTATTACTGCATAAATTATTACTTTGTTTGTATTAAACTTTTAATATAATTAACTTTCAAATTAAAATCAAGAAAAAATCCTTGTGATATTTTGACATAATATGATTCACATGCTACAATAATACAATAAGGAGGTGAACTAATGGACAAAAAGTCATTTTATGTATTATGTGACATATTAACTAATCTCACAGGCATAGAGGATATAGGCTATCACCGCATTTTTTTAGATAGGCTTCAACCAGTTATAAAAAGCCACGATGGTAAGATAACCCAAGATGAATGGATAAAAAAACATACAGATAATCCTGTATTAGTAGCTAATAATCCTATGTTGGTTGAATTATTATGCTCTAAGAAAAAAGTGTATATAAAAGATGCATCTTTATCAAGCACTAATGACATGGATTTTTTTGAAGTACATAGTGTTTATATGTTTCCAATAGTAATAGCTAATGAAGTTGTAGGGGTAATACCCTTAGTGTCTATTGGAACGGTAAATAGTCTAAAAGATGAGTTAATACTAGAATGTGAACTAGCAATTAAAAAATTCACATATATTTTTGAGTGAATAGAGGTCATAAATAATGAAGCTATCAACTTGTATAACTAAATCTCTAGAAAGAAATGGAGTAGAGTATATTTTCGGAATTTCATCAGGAACTTGTAGTTCTCTATGGGATTCTATAAATGACACAAATATAAAACCAATAACATCAAAAAATGAGGCTGGTGCATTATATGCGGCCACAAATTATGCAGATGCATCTGATAAACTAGGAGTATCTATATTGGCTGGTGCGGTAGGATTAAATAACGCTATAAATGGCATTGCTGATGCACACCGACGAAAATTGCCTGTACTTATACTTAGTGGCTATGTGAATACCCATCAAATAGGTAAAGGTGCTATTCAAGAACT
The DNA here is from genome assembly GCF_020443565.1 of Clostridium sp. CS001. Lineage (GTDB taxonomy): Bacteria > Bacillota > Clostridia > Clostridiales > Clostridiaceae > Clostridium_AD. The sequence goes on along the minus strand of NZ_JAIZZN010000008.1, from coordinate 158,085 downwards.
AAATACAGAGAATATAGTGAAACCAATAACAAAGTATAGTAAAACAATTACAAACCCAAATGATGTGTTAAATGATATCAAGAATGCAATAGAAATTGCACTAACTCCCCCTTATGGTCCTGTACATATTTCAATCCCTATAGATGTACAAATGAGTCCTGTATCTGATGCTGTGTTTAATGAGTTTATACAGTCTTCGAATGTTAGTAGATTGCATTTATCGAATATAGCATCTTCTAATTACACTAAATCAACATTGTTAAAAGCGGTAAACTTAATAAATTCAAGTCAAACAGGTTTAATTTTAGTTGGTAGAGGGTGTACTCACGTAGGAGATCAAGCTATGCTTCTAAGTGAAAAACTAGGTTGGCCTATAATAACAACCCCACAAGGAAAAGGTATAATACCAACTAGTTTTAAGTACAATTTAGGTAGTTATGGTTTTTCTGGTTCTGATTTGGCGGTTAATTACATTGAAAATGAGAGCATAGATTGCGTATTGATTCTTGGTACAAGCTTAGGTGAATCAGCTACGAGGAATTATAATGATGTACTTATAAAAGGTAGGAAAGTAATTCATATTGATTGGGATAAAAATGAGCTTAATAAAGTATTTAATGTAGATTTAGCAATTATTTATAGTTTAAAGGAAGCTTTAGCTTTATTAATTAGGGATTGCTTAGAAAAAGATGTTGTATGTTCAATAGATAATTCTATTTTAAATGCACCTTATATCGAAGGTGGCCACACTGGCCTATCTACTAGATTATTTTTAGAAAAACTACCTGAACTACTACCTGAAAATCATCATTTACTTTCCGATATAGGTGAATACATGAATTTTGTAATTAAGTATTTACCCATTGGTGAGAGGAGTAATTTCAGTATAAGCTTGAATTATGGGGCAATGGGTGTAGCGGTAGGTGGCGCAATTGGCACTGCATTAGCAAATAAAGATACTACCACTGCAGTTATAGTAGGTGATGGTGCATTTTTCATGAATGGCACTGAAATACTAACTGCAAGAGAGTATAATATACCAATAATATATTTTGTAATTAACAACAGCATGTTGGGTTATGTAGAACATGGTCATAAATATATCTTTGGCAGACCTCTAGTTGGTTTAAAACAAAAGAGAGTTTCAATCAAAGATATTGCAAATTCAATGGGAGTTAAAGCCGTAGCTGTGACTAATTTAGAAGAATTGGATATGCATAAACAGTTAATGAAAACTATGGATGGTCCATTAGTAGTAGAATTAATCACTGATGGTTCAGAATCACCTGCGGTTGCAGATAGATTTAAATCACTTATCAATAAAAAACAATAAAAATGACGAGGAGGAAATTCAAATGAAAATAACAGATATAAAAGATATGTACACAATCGAGGTTAATACTAATGGGACTATAGTGCACGAGATGCAAAAGGGATTCTGGACGGTTGAGGATTTTAAAAGATTTCAAGCTGATTATATTTCAAAAGTTGCACCTTTAATTAAGGGTAAAAAGTGGGCAAAATGTTCTGACTTAACAGAATATAAAACATCATCCATTGCAACAGAAATACAGTCACATATTGCATGGGCGGCTGATTTAGGTTTAACTAATGCAGCTATAATTCTTAACAGTGCAGTAGTTAAAATGCAAATGAACCGTGGTGCTGGAAATGTTGTAAATCCTAAAATGTTTGATAATAAAGTAGAAGCAATAAGCTGGTTAGAATCTGAAGGTTATAAAAAATAGTATCTTAGTTATATACAGATAAGTGCCTCTTAAAAAGTATATGATTTTTAAGAGGCACTTATCTTGTCCTTATAGTTTATTCAGATATTCTTTTAGATCCATTCCTAAGCTCTTCGTAAACTTACCCTTTTCCAATTTAAAATACTGTGCCTCTGGCGCATTAGACATTATTAGATCCACCAGTGTTGCATGACAAGTAAGCACAAAAATCTGATGTGTCTTTGAAAGTTTTGCTAATGCTTTTACAGTGTTTTTAGTGTGTGCTATATCAAAATTAACGAAGGAATCATCAATTATTACTGGTAAGCTTGGATTAATTTCTTTAATTCTACTTATTCGAACAGCTAAAAATAATTGTTCTTTCGTCCCTCTACTTAGCTCATTTGTACTCTCCTTAATACTTTCGTCTTGTAGCACAGTTTTAAAATCCATCTGCATTAAATCTTCCATAGGCATAATGTCTTTGTATTCACCAGAGGTTATTTCACTTAAAACATCACTTGCTCCCTTCAATAGTTTATCTTTAGTGTTTATCAAGAAATTTTCTCTGATTTTCTCTAAGAATAATGCTGCAGTATTATAAATGGCATATTTTTGCGCTAGGGGTCTTAGGTCACTTCTTGCCTTTCTAATTTCTTTCTCATATTGCAATAACCTCTCATCAGAATCCAAAGATTGTATTTCATCTTTTAAGCTTTGCTTTTTATTTTTTAGACTTTCTATATTTTTTTCTAATTCCTTAACCTCCGTAATCAAATCCTCATAAGCATAACTCAACTTATCAATACTTTCATACTGATGGTATAAATCTTCAAGGACTTCTAGTAACTTAGAATCTTCGACATGCAGTAAACTTTCGCTTTCTTTATCCTTATACAGTATCTCTTTTACTCGCTGAATTTTCACAGCTTGTAATAGCTTTTCCTTAATAATTTTCAGCTCCAACTGCTTATCTTTATATTTTGTATACTTCTCCCCTTGATTAATATACTTTTCTATGGATAATACTATATCCTCTGAGTGATTTATTCCTAGAAACTTAAATATTTCTTCTTCTAACCTATTTAATTTTGAAAAGCTCTCTTTCGATTTTTCTCCTAGTAGCAATTGCTTATATAATATTTCTACTTTTATCAAAATATCATTGCAAATACTTTGAGCATTATCGATGGTTATTTCCTCTATATTTATATCTTCTGTATTTTTAGAATTTAAATTATGGAATTTATCAATCACATTGGTAATATTACTTAAAGATTCCCTAAGATCACTGTACTTACTCATTAGTTTTTTCTTTAAATTATCATATTGATATATTTCTTCCTTTAAATAAGCCGCTGTTTTAAAATAATCTTTAATGCCATCTACTGAAATTCTTCCATCAAGCTTTAAAATATCCCTGTACTCATCCATTATATTGTTTATTTCCACTAAATCTTTATCTAACATTTTTAGTTCCAAAAGTGCCCTGGCAAGTTCAATCTCAATATTATCCATTTGAGCTTTGATTTCTACATTTCTATTTTTAATTAGCTTACTGTTTGAGTAATTTATAGATAGATATAACGCTATACCAACAGCTCCAATTATTATAACTGAGGCTCCCAAAAACTTATCTATAAAAAATAATATAATTCCGAGAATCATAAAGGATAAAGTTAAATAAAAATACCTTTTCATAGGGTCTACGCAGTCATGACTTTGTGTTTGTTTCTCAAACACTTGCTTTTGAATTTTAAAATCTTCAATTCTTTTATTGGCACTTACTACCTTAGCCTCTATGCTTCTAAACTTTTCAACATCCTGTGCTAAAATTTCTTGTTGCACCTCATCACAGCTAATATCTGACACACTTTTAAAACTAGTCCAGTTATCGTTAGATTTTTTAACTTTATTCATTAGTAGTTGTGATTTTTCATAGTACTCACTTCGCAGTGTACTCATGTTTTTGCTCATTTCTTTAATTCCTGATAATCCATTATAAAAACTACTAATAGAAGCTTTATTCTCAATAAGTAGTTCTTTAACGCTCTCATCACTTGAAGCTTCTCTTTGAAATTCATAGTTATCATTATTGCACTTTTCTAGTTCTTTAACATATTGCTCTTTTAGAGTTTTAGCTTTTTCTATGTTATATTCCTTTTCATCGTAAAAACTAAACGAATATTCTTTTAGCTCTTCTTCCAAGACTTTCTTATTTTCATTAAGATTATAATTATGTTTTAAAACTTCTAATTTTATTACATTATCATTCTTATCTTGAATCTCTAGTTCCCTTGAAATAATAGTATCTTCAAGTTGTGCTAATATATCTTTCTTTTCCACAAAGGTGTTTAACAATGAGATAGATTTTTTCCTTCCTTCTACGCCTTTTTTAATGTTTTCCGTATAGGGCTTAAACATTTTAGTAGCTGGATTTCCCCTTGTACCGCCAATTATGTTAGCCTTTTCTCTTAACTCCTTTGCCATACCAGGTATCTTTACAATATGCTTAAATCCTGCACCAAGAAGCATAGACTGAAGATTACTATCATCCTTGTTTGAACTCCTATTGAGCTCATCAAGACTTATGGTAAACAGTTCCCTATAAGTTGCTTTGTCAATGCTATATAAGTTTTTACTTGTGTTGCCTGTGGCTGTATTATTATAAACTATCTCAGGGTTACTAAACCCTTTTAATAATACATTTGCATCGCTACCTGCTTCTATTTCCAAATCACAACGTACGTCATATTGAAATTTAGGCGGCGGCAGGTTTCCACCTTTAGGAAACCCATAGGGAATATTCCTAAGTATCTGCATTAAGCTAGTTTTACCTGACCTATTTGCCCCACCAATAACTATTATTCCATTTCCTAAGTCCTTCAGCTTTTCACCTTGAAATATCCCAAAATCTCTAATATCCAGCTGTTTTATCTTCAAATTATCACCACCTATGTTATTTGTTAAGAAAACTTGCCACTTTCCACGTGGGTGGCACTATTCTAAAGCCTCTGCTAACTTTTCAATAATAAGCTCTTTCGCTTGCAATATTATGTCACTTAAAATTTCTTCATCAAAATCAAACTTATCTTCTTCAATGCTTTCGGTGTAAATTTGCTGCTTCCAAATGGCTCCCAAGTTTCCTTCAAGCTGCTTTTTATGTTGGTAATCCAAGCTGTATAATCTAATTACGTCCTCTAGTTCCTGGAAAATAGAATTTTGCATCTTTAAGCTTTCAAAATCCTGCATAGGGAGAGCAGTTCTAAATATTATTGAATCTACCCACATAAAGTTATTTTCTAATGCAAATTCTTCATTTATGCTTTCTATAAAACTCTTATAATCCTCTTCCCTCATATCATTTATTTTATTATGCAGCTTAGTTCTTCCCCTTATTATTAACTGCACAATGTGGCCTTTAACCTTATTAATATCACATTTTAAACTACTTACTTTTTCAAAAATCATTTGCAGTAAGTCGCTATAATTTTCTATTTCATCCTCTTCACTTATTATTACTTCTAAGCTTTTGTATATAACCGTTGCTATAGGTAAAAATTCCATACAAACAACTTCTTTATTACATACCTCAACGTAGAACACGCCACCAATTCCTTGTTCTCCCATGTCACGCCCCTGAGGAATTCCTGGAAAGGCTATAACAGGATTTCTCTCACTTAAAATTTTGGTTTTATGAACATGTCCTAGTGCCCAATAATCAATGTTAGGTATGTTTCTTAGCTCATCTACAGTGCAAGGAACATAATTTTTATTATCTCCCTCTAGGGCAGTATGTAGCATTGCTATATTAAACACCTCGTTGCTTAGTGAATAGCTTTCATAAATCCTTTCTTTTTCGGATCTATGCTTATATGATCTTCCAACAATTCTAGCTACCACTTCCCCATCCTTACAAACCTCGAAACTTTCTGTTTTGTTTGGACTTAAAATGTGAACATTTGGCGGCATATCAAACAATTCTTCCTTTACTTCTATTGCATCGTGATTACCATAAATAACATATACATATATACCTTTTTCATTTAATCTTTCGCATTGATTGACAAAAAACTTATTTCCCCGTACAGATCGTAGATAACTATCATAAACGTCTCCACACAGCAATATGAAATCCACCTTATACAAAATAGCATTACTGCATATCCTTTCAAAAGCATCATATACGGCGCTGTTACACAGCATTTGTATGGACTCTTGTGGTTTTCCATTTATATTGAGAAAGGAGCCTAAATGTAAATCTGCAGCATGAATAAATTTAAATGTTTCACTCATTATTTCTCCACCACCTAATCTACTTGTATATATATTTTACCATATAAAATTCAAATTTTATAATTTACTACAATACAAATAAATTTTAAGTTATAATAGGATTATAAATATTCACAGTAGTAATTGAAAAAAGGAAATCTTAAGAGGCATAATAATTGAAACTTATTATGTACTTCAGTGAGGGGGAATACAAATGAAATTTATAGATTTAAGAAGTGATACAGTAACTGAACCTACCCAAAATATGAGACAAGCTATGTTTACAGCTGAGGTTGGAGATGATGTTTACGGTGATGACCCAACTATAAAATCCCTTGAAGAATACGCTGCCATACTTGTTGGAAAAGAAGCTGCACTGTTTGTACCTAGTGGTACTTTTGGAAATCAATTAGCACTATTTACCCACTGCATTCGAGGTAATGAAGTGATTCTTGGTGATGATTGTCATATAGTAAATCATGAAGTTGGTGGTGCATCCATCATTGCTGGTGTTCAGCTTAGAACAATAACTAGCAATAAAGGCGAATTAGATCCTAAAGAAATCGCAAAAAGAATCAGAAAGGAAGAAGAAGATATTCATTATCCTAGCACAGGCCTTATATGTCTAGAAAACGCCCATTCAGGTGGTAGGGTAATACCCCTAGATACTATGAAAGAAATCTATGATTTGGCAAAAGAACATGAATTGCCAGTTCACTTAGATGGAGCAAGACTTTTTAATGCTGCTGCTTATTTAGATGTGGATGCAAAAGAAATCACTAAGTACTGTGACTCTGTAATGTTTTGTCTCTCAAAAGCTCTGTGTGCACCTGTAGGTTCTATCCTTGCAGGGGATAAAGTTTTCATTGATAAAGCAAGAAAGAAAAGAAAACTTCTAGGTGGAGGTCTAAGACAATCCGGTATTTTGGCTGCTGCAGGTCTTATAGCACTTAAAGAAATGCTTCCTCAACTTAAAACAGATCATAAAAATGCTATAATTTTAGGTGATGAACTATCAAAAATACCAGGTATTATAGTAAATAAAGAAGATACCCATATTAATATGGTATTCTTTGACATGAAAAACACTGGCTTTAATCCTGATAAATTAGTAGAAGAATTCTACAATAGAGGTATAAAAATTAATGGTGAAGAAGAAGGCTTAATGCGTTTTGTTACTCACAATTGGATCTCAGGGGAGAATATTAAGTTTGTCATAGATTCCTTTAAAGAAATACTTGGTCAAAAATAATTTTTTGTACCTGCTAGTATATTAAATTCAAAAAAGCATACAATAAGTTTAATAGATAATCTAAAGCAATTGAGCTAGGATGATATAAATTATAGCTCATACTGCCTTAGGTTATCAAAAACCCCTAGGGTTAAAATGCAAGTTATTATAGGGCTCTTCAAATAAATATCAGCCTAAAAGGTTGTCGTTTATTTGAATTACTTTATATAATATCTTGCATTTTTACTTTTTCATAAATTTAAGAGTCACATAATCTAAAATTTTATTTCAATATTAATTGTTCAAAGGGAACATACCATTTAGAATATGTATTTCCCTCTTTATCTTTATAAGTGCCTTTACTATTTGAAGTCATAACAGTTGCCCTTTTATTTATTTTATAGATAAACCCATTATACTTTTTACCTTCACTTATAAAGCTTACCTTTTGTCCTATTCCTAATCCATACTTTTCTGATATTATCTCACGCTCACTTGGCAGCTGATGATGCACCTGTGTATGTCCAAACATATTATTAACCATTGTTTTAAACCTGAGCTTTTTGCAGCTAGATTCTTTATAAAGATGTAGTTCCACTAAATGGCATAACTCGTGTTCAAATACTATTTGAAAGGCTTCTAAGGAGTCCTTTGTATTTATCCCAGACACCATTTTGTCTCTTCCTACCTTGGAATACTGAAAAAAGAATTTTATCCCCATCCTAATTTCATAACTTTCCTCTGATTCTTGTAATAATTTTATTTTTTTACTATATATAGTTTTTCCTGCAGCAGAGGTCATTCTAGTGGATAGGGAGAACTTTAAAGTTCCCTTGAAGTTTCTACTAAAATAATCTTTAAAAAACTCTTCATCATATAAATAAAATAAAATTTTCAAATCCTCATTTGATATACATTTTAAATCTCCAGTTTTCACATTTTTAGATTTACTTATAAATTTATTTCTTATGCTATTCCTTTTTTCAATTATCTCTTCTTTGTTATATTTTAAGTCTTTTATATTATCCATTGTCATTATTGTACTTCCTTATTTTAGTACCTAAAAAAATAAATAGACTTATTTACCGTCTATTTATTTTCATATGCCTTATATTTTTAAAATGTATCTAATATTAGTTAGCTTTTAAAATAGCCGCATCAATTATAAAGTTAAATGTATCTTTTGACTCATTGCATCCTTCTTTTAAATCTTTAATAAATGTGTTTTGAATTTCAATTATATCAGTATCTTGTAATTCAAACTTCTTCTGAATTTCAAGAATCTTCTTTTCAATACTTTCTTTGTAGAAAGATAGTGTAACATCTTTTTTAATTGATAGTTTTAAAACTAATAATAAATTTAGATATTCTTCCTTAGATAAACCTAAATCAAAGTCTTTAGATGCTTGATTTAGAAACTCTAAAGATTTATTTAACTGATTAGTATATATTTTAACATTTTCATTTCCCACTAAGAATGCTAACATTGCCTTTATAGTATAAAGTACATTACTCTCCACACTATCTAAAATACTGATACCAAAGGCTCCACTAGCGAATTGATTTGAAGCAATAATCCTTAACAACTCATTTCTTTGAAAACTAGCATACTTCTCGTGATTTTCCATAAGTTTTGATATATCTTTATAATAAAGTGAGGTAGATTCATCTTCTTCATCTAGCAGTTCATAGGAAGTTTCCAATGATTTTCTTGTTTTAACAGGGAGTATTTCTCTTATTCTTATTCCCAGTATAGGGTCTTCCATTTCTTCATAAAGAATAAATGCGGTTTCTTTACATATTATACCGACTTTTTTAGAAATTTCAATGATTTTATTATTCATTGCCTCTTGAAGTTCTCCGCGTTCATACTTAACCCTATGTTGAAGTGACTCTATACGCTTTTTGTACCATATCTTTTCAATTAAATTAACATTCTCCTCTAGTTCAAGCCCATTTAGCATGATTATCCTTTGAATTCTATTTTTCCCAACCCTACCCTTTAAAGTTACAGCCCCACTGATTTCTCCATTTACCTTAGCAAAAATTGAAAATGGTTCTTTATCATACATATACTCAATAGTTCTTGGGAATGTTGTTTCCACCTTCATTTTACCCCAATCAATTTCAATATCAGTAATTTGAGGGTTTTTAATTCTATTAAATTGTCTAAGCACCTTATCTTCAATTCTCTCTCCAGGGTACATAACTTCTGCAACACCATAAGTTATACGAGCTAACTTGTTTATAAAATAACTATTTACTGAAGTATCTATTCCAAAGGGGAAAATTCTACTTTCTTTAATATTCTCTTCTACAAAAGTTAATATTTCTTTCTCATTTTCAACTAAATCATCTGTAAATAAGAATATTATATTTTCTTCTTTTTCATCTTTGCCAAGCAGTGCATACTTTATTGCATCAAAAACCACTGCATCTTCTTCTGCTTTAATTTCTTCAATCCACTTACTTGCAGCACTTAAACTTTCTTCATTAAAATTAACTTTTGACTCTTTAGAGAAGTAATGAAGTTTATCTCCAAAAGCCACAATGTTAAAGGTATCTCCCAATATTAAGTTCCTTAAACATAACTGAAGTGCATTTTTGCCTTGAATTAGCTTGTTACCATCCATTGATTCTGATATATCTAAAAGAAATATATAATTTGCTCCCGATGATTTTTGCTCAACTTCAATCTCTGGTATAAACCTTAAATATAAAATTCCTTTATCATCTCTCGGATACTCGTATATCATTCCTGTAGTCTCTAATTCCTCTTGCTCTTCTAGTATAATTTCTAAATCTTTATCCATTCTTTGATTTTTTTCATCTAAAGTCACTTTATATAAATTATTTTCTTCGTACTCAACCTTTATTTTGTGGGAAGAGCATTTAAATTCTAACTTTGTCAAAGATTCAACCAATAACCTTAAAGTAAATTTATACTTATAATCTGTATTAATGTTATCATCCTCATTTGAGGTTAATGTAGTATCATTTGATAGATTTATTGGTGGTATTATTGTTGGAATAACTAATTTTAAGTTTCTATTTTCATAGCTAAGCTCTTCTATATAAGAAACTTTTATTTTCACAACTTCATTAGGAATTATTTTTCCTATAACTATTCTAAATATATTATCATTAAATTCTTCCAGCAGAAAAGTGTTATTCTCCTTATTTTTAAAATTATTATATATTCTATTGGCTTCTTCTTTATCTTGTATTAATCCTTTTATAGTCCTTCCCCCAAGAACAGCCTCAAATCCTGATATAACTGCCATCTCTGGAATTGGAAAAGTATATATTGCTTCAACATCGTTGCTCCCTTTGTTCTCATATACATGGTCAATAGTATACTCAGCGAATTCTCCACACAAATTTCCCCGCACATTAACTTCCTTCAAAATTATGTTGTTTTTAAATTCCTTTACCTGGTTACTACCATAGCTTATCATTGTATCCCTCCTGATTTTATACATCAAATATTTTTCAGAATATTTATAATATTATATCACTAAAACCATAATTAGTCTTAGGATTTTTTGAAGTATTTTACTAATTTCCATTGATAATTTGTCTATTTCCTCAATATCTCCAATTTCAAGTCCTTTATTAGTATATGCTAAATTTATTGATTAAAAACCTCATTCACCTTGAGTAACTTGAATTTATATATTATAATAAGTTAGTAAATCCAGTGGATAGCAACGCTATCTATTGATATAAGAATAAATAATAAGCTGTTATAATTTAAATTAAATTCCTATAGAAAGGGGAAATTCTTAAATGAGAAATTGTATAGTAGCACAATCAGGAGGTCCTACTTCCGTAATTAATGCTAGCGCAATGGGAGTTCTTAAAGCAAATATTGATTCTCCATATTATGATAATGTTTATGCTGGTATAAATGGAATACAAGGTATCTTAAATAAACATATTATAAACATATCCGATATACCCTATGATGAGATAAAAGGATTAAAATATACTCCATCTTCAGGTCTTGGCTCTTGTAGATATAAATTACAGTCCTCTGAAAAAAGCACAGAGGAGTATGTTAAAATTTTTGAAATATTAGAGGAATATGAAATTAAAACCTTCTTTTATATTGGTGGTAATGATTCACAAGATACTGTGCACAAGTTTAGTATTTACGCAAAGGAACATAATTTGGACGTAAAGTTTATCGGTATACCTAAAACCATAGATAATGACTTGCCAATTATGGACCATACTCCTGGCTTTGGAAGTGCAGCTAAACTAATTGCTACATCTGTTCTTGAAAACTTCCTAGATGCTAGTGTTTACCCTTCAAAAGGAGTATTTATTCTTGAAACTATGGGCCGCGATACTGGTTGGCTTGCAGCTAGTGCCTGTATTGCAACTATTAACGGAAAACCTGCTGCTGATTTTATATATCTACCTGAAATAGCCTTTGATACAGATAAGTTTTTAAAGGATATAAGTAAGAAACTCACTGAAAAAAATCATGTCTTTGTAGTAGTTTCTGAAGGCATCAGAACTAAGGAAGGTAAATTCTTAGGTGAAATCTCCGGCACTGGCCTTGATAAGTTCGGCCATGCTCAGTTAGGTGGTGTTTGTGCTAATCTTAAGGATTTAATTTTAAGTACGAATACTGCGCAAAAGGTTAGAGTTTTAGAACTTTCTACAATTCAGCGCTGCGCAATGCACTGTGCATCTCAAACAGATATTGATGAAGCCTTTGAAGTTGGAAAAGCTGCAGCTACTTACTCTATAAATGGAATAAGTGGAAATATGGTAGGTATAAGAAGACTTTCTAATTCACCATACACCTCTGAGACTTTTGTCCTTGAAACTTCTAAGGTTGCCAATAACATTAAATACTTCCCCTTGGAATGGATTAACGAGGAAGGTAACAATGTTACTAAAGAGGCCTATGAGTATACTTTGCCATTGATAATGGGTGAGCCAAAGATTTTAATAGAAAACGGTCTTCCAAAATACACATTTTTAGAAGAAGCTTTTAGATTCTAATTATGCTTTAGAATAAGTACTTTTGTTTTAGTTCCAGAATTTATATCAGTGTATCTTATGAACTAAATATATTATATATGAAACAAAAATTAAACAATAGGAGTGAGATAAATGGGTAGTAACAAAATAAGAACAAGGTTTGCCCCAAGCCCAACTGGAAGAATGCATGTTGGTAATTTAAGAACTGCACTATATGCTTACTTAATAGCTAAGCATGAAAATGGAGATTTTCTACTTCGAATAGAAGATACTGACCAAGAAAGATTAGTAGAAGGTGCTATTGATATAATATACAATACATTAAATCTTACAGGTCTTCATCACGATGAAGGTCCAGACTTAGGTGGAAATCACGGTCCCTACGTGCAAAGTGAAAGAAGAGATATCTATGTTAAATATGCAAAAGAATTAGTAGAAAAGGGTGAGGCTTATTACTGTTTTTGCACAAAAGAGCGTCTAGATAAGCTAAGATCCGAAGTAGATGAAAATAACTTTAGATATGATAAGCACTGCTTAACACTTTCAAAAGAAGAAATTGCTGATAACTTAGCTAACGGAGTTCCCTATGTAATAAGACAAAATAACCCTACTGAAGGTTTTACCTCTTTTGTAGATGCAATTTATGGATCAATTTCAGTAAATAACACAGAACTTGATGATATGATTTTATTAAAGTCTGACGGCTTACCTACATATAACTTTGCCAATGTAGTTGATGATCATTTAATGGAGATTACACACGTTGTTCGCGGTAATGAGTATTTATCCTCCTCTCCAAAGTATAATCGCTTATATCAGGCTTTTGGTTGGGATATACCAGTATACGTGCATTGTCCACTAATAACAAATGAAGAGCATCAAAAGTTAAGTAAGAGAAGTGGTCATTCTTCTTTTGAGGATTTATTAGAAGCAGGATACTTGATGGAAACAATAGTTAACTTCATAGCTTTACTTGGTTGGAATCCTGGTACTAATGAAGAAATATTTACCTTAGATGAACTAGTTAAATCCTTTGATTATAGGAACATGAGTAAATCTCCAGCAGTTTTTGATACTAAAAAGCTAAAATGGATGAATGGAGAATATATTAAGAAATTACCACTAGAAAAGTTCCATGCTATGGCTATGCCATATTACAAAAATATGATAACCAGCGATAATATAGATCTTATGAAAATAAGCCCTCTTATCCAAACAAGAGTTGAACTCCTAACAGAAGTTCCTAGTCATATTGATTTTATACAAACTTTGCCACAATATGATATTGATTTGTATGTTCATAAAAAAATGAAAACTACACCTGAAAATTCCTTGGAAAGCCTAGAAAAAGCATTACCGATACTAGAAACTGTAACTGATTGGTCTGTTAGTACTCTGCACGATACTTTAATGGAATTAGTTAAAACTTTGGAAATTAAAAATGGACAGATGTTATGGCCAATAAGAACTGCTTTAACTGGTAAAGCCTCTACTCCTGGTGGTGCCTTTGAGATTGCTGAAATTCTTGGAAAAGGGGAAAGTTTAGAAAGAATTAAAATCGGAATTGAAAAGCTTAAAAATAGCCAAGTTTAATTTTAGAAAATATAATTAAATCATCATCTGCGATGCTGCAATATTAACAAAGCACTATGAAAAATTTTTCATAGTGCTTTGTTATTTGCTAAGTTAATGGATTCTCATTGCCATACTTAAAATAAATTAGTGAATTCAAAAACCTTTGATACTTATTAATTTCAGAACTAACCTCGCGTCCTCTAAAGAATACCATTGAAATAACTTCCCATAAAAACACCCATCCGCCTATATTAAATCCCTGTTGTATAGTTCCAAGGAATATATTATCGCCAACAGATGCATTTAAAAAAACAGATATTGCTAATAGACCAAGCGATGATACTAAATATTTAAACATCTTACGATAATTTTCCTTTAGAACTTTAATCTCTTGATGCAAATAAAAGGAGTAGTAGGTTTTAATCCCTGCAATTAAGGATTCTTCTCTGTTTACGTCTTTTTCCTCTTTCGGTAAGTAGAAGCATATATCCACCCCATGTTTGGCGGGTATCTCTTCAAAACAGTTTTCAAGAAAAATTGCTAGATCAGGGTCCATATCTCTCTTTCTAAAAGGAGCTCGATCCCAGTCATTAAATATATCATTATATTTATCTAATGCTACCTGTATAACATAGTTTCCAGTACTAGTATTCTTCTCGTAAATTTTTTGAAGATAATCACTTTTTTTTGGCTTTATGGTTTTTTCCTTCCATCTGCTATTCATGTTTTGCAACACATTTTGCATTTTATCAACCCTTCATAACCTATTCGTTAATATATATATTATACAACTATTCCTTGAAATAGCCAAGTAGAGCCATTCTAGATAGATTAACGCTTATTGAAACTATTGAAGGCATCCTCTAGTTTCCGTTAAAGTCCTCAAGTTTAGAGGGTAACTTGCATAAAATAGAAATTATACATAATAAAATACCTTCAAGTACCAGTTCAAAATTTTATCGCCCCACAACATTACTATAAAGGTAGCCATTATTATAGATGGTCCAAATGGCATTTCTGATCTACCATTCTTTTTCTTAAATCTCAATAAATAAACACCAATGATTCCACCAATTATAAAAGAAAAAAACATCATCATAAAGGCTAGTTTAAAACCTAAAAGCAAACCACAAAGTCCACAAATCTCCACATCACCCCAGCCCATACCCTCTTGTCCTAAAATAAGTTTTGTAAGTAAAATAATAAAAGTTATGGTTCCGGCCCCTAATAATCCGCCATAAATATAGCTAAGAACTGGTTCACTAAGATAAAACTGGACTCCTAAAAAAAGAATCCCTACTGCTATAGCTGCCCATGTGGTCATAGTATAAACTTCCATAGTGTCGTAATCTATCATAGCTATGACAATTAAAAAAGGTATAAGGAGTAAATACTTAAGTAGGTAAATAGTTGCTCCATATTGAAAATAAGTTAATATAAAGAGTAAAGCTGTTATAAATTCCACCAATGGATATCTCATAGATATCTTCTCGCTACAGCTTCTGCATTTGCCTCTTAAAAAGATCCAACTAATTACTGGTATAAGATCATATGGCTTAATATTGTTTCCACAAGAGCCACAGTGAGATGGCGGAAATGCTATGCTCTCTCCTTTGGGAATTCTGTATATACAAACATTTAAAAAACTTCCTATTAATAGGCCTAGGATAAAAATTATAATTGCGAATATGGTTTCCATTGGAATCACCTCTTTTAATATTCTATACATCTATATTTTATCTTATTATCCATATAGAATCTATATTTATTAATAGTTCACTCATTATTACATGTAGAGGTAAGCTATTAGAATTAATCACTTTCTAAGGCATTGTATTATAAATCTTCATTATAATCAATGAAACAATAAAAATATCAGTAGAAAATTAAACACTTTGTCTATCTAAAGATATGAGCAGCAGCTTTTGTTAATAATGACTACTTTAACTAAATAGGTGGATCTCAGTTTAGGCCGCACTCCACCTATTATAACTAACTTAACTTATTGTGTAGGTGTAGGTGTAGGTGGTGCATAGATACCACTCTGTGTAGGATACAATTTATAAACAATAGGATTTTCAGCGGTTCCCTCCGCAGGGTTTTTAATATTAACCTCAACATTGCCAGTATTAGCATCAATTTTAACAAGAAATACACCATCTTTTATCGCCTTGCCAGTGGGAACTGTTTGAAGGTAACCCAGTATATCACTTTCTAAAGGTTTTGCAGCACTATAACTGTCTTTAATCTCATCTTTACCAATAAGAATCGTTGTAGCATCAGCAATAACCTTTGCTGTAGCAATATCAGCTTTTATTTTAGCATCCTTTTGAATGTTTCCGAACTTAGGAACCGTAATTGCCGCTATTATACCAATTACTGCAATTACAATTATAAGCTCAATTAGGGTAAATCCTTTTTTCTTATTAATCTTCTTCATTACTTTTTACATCTCCTCTTCTTATATTTTCACTTTAAATACTGTTAAGATAAAATATCTTTCGCAAAAACTCAAATTCATTGTTCCCTCCATTCCTCCTTATGTGTAATTAAATAGCATACATTAATATTCCTGTGATTTTTATAGTTAGCATTTTGTATCCTCTCTTATAAGGCCTACCTATTATCTTTTGTATTTTCTCCATGAATAATCAGCTAACCTATATAAATCAACATAATTTTAATGTTATGGCAATATAAAAGTATTATCCTTATATGGATAGTATTATACATAGTTTTATACAAATTCTAATGTAAAGTATTCTAATGGCCTTTTATATGCCTTTTAAGATTTACAAAAAAATAAAAAATGGAAGAACAGCTTTTACAGCCGTTCTTCCATCTTAAATACCTAATATCCACTATATACTAAATTGCACGTTAATTTATTATTGTAATTGTGGTAATTTAACTACATTAATATAATGCTTTTCAGGTCTTATGAACCCATTAACCTTAATAATATTATTAATTGGTGCTTTTGTTACGTCAATCGCCGTAGTTTTTAATACAAACAAATAATTATTACTAGCATTAGTTAGGTTTTTGATAGTAAAAATATTTCCACTTGGAATTATTTTTACTGTATCAATTGGGTTTTTCAAATCTGCCATAGCATATACTTTTATATCTGAAATCTTAACAAAATCACTATCGCTCATTTCTAGCGTAACTTCTTGCTTTATTAAATTTGTAATTTGAACTGCTAAGTTGGTATTAAATCCTTTAACTATACTTACAGTGTTTTGCTCACTAAACTTATTATTTATAAATAACCCTGTTTTAATTATGGATTTATCAATGTTACCAATTGCTAAGATACCCATTTCACTAGCGTTGCCAGCTAAATCTTCACACTGAGCATATATGGTGCAATTAGTATTTATCGATATCAATCCATTGTAAGTTAACCAATTCCCTGAAATGCCTATTCTATAATTTTTTATAACAGCATCATTAGGGTAAACTATTGTTACTTTTATATCTCCAGTTGTTGGTGCTGTTATATCAGCTGTTATAATTGGTTTAGATGGCGGAATGGTATCAATTGTGAATGTATTTTCTGTTGGTTTAGCAGAAGTATTTCCTGCTGCATCGTGTACCCATGATAATCCTACAATTGCTTCACCGTCTATATAAGTTCCACCATTATTGGTATTAACGGTGTACTTAAATGTCCATGATCTCCTGTCAGATCCAACTTCCATGTTCTGGTTATTAATATCAAGTGTGCCCTTTTGGTCAATTGATATTTGTGGAGTTTCATTGATATTAACAGGTTCAGAATAAGTTGCAGTAATTATAACCTCACCAGCCTTTGCAGGGTTTTTACTATAAGTTATCTTTGCTGTTGGAGCTGTCTTATCGAAGGTTACGCTTGTATGATCTGTTGACCTGATAACCTGTATCCCAATATTTCCTGCTAAATCTTTAAAATCTATTGTATATGGTACAATTCCCTCATTATCTGTACTTAACATTAGATAGGTTGCAGTGTAGCTATTTCCAACCCCCTGTATTGCCGTTACACTATGTCCCGCAATTGTAATAACAGGCAATCCTAACAATGCCTCACTAGCAGTAAAACTTAAGTTTATACTATCTCCAACTTTTGCATATAAAGGATTTACATTGTTTGATTTTATAGTTACTGGAGTTAATGTTGGATTCGTCTTATTAAAAGTTACATTCTTACTATCAGTGGATGCTGTAACTTGAGTTCCTACACTTCCTAATGTATTACTAAAATCTATTGTGAATGGAACAATTCCTTCAGTATCTGTACTTAGCATTTGGTAAGTTGCAGTATATGCATTATCGGTTCCAATTGTTGCTTTAACAACATGCCCAGCTATGGTAACTTCATTTTTACCAAGTAACACTCCATTTGCTTCTTTAAAGTTTAAAGTTACAATATCTCCTACCTTTGCGTAAATAGGGTTTTCATTATTGGATTTTATCATTACAGAACCTAATGCTGGTTTTCCTGTATTGATTGTTATTTCAACTGATGCACTTGTTATACTTGTATTTCCCTGTGAATCGGTTGCTGTGGCAGTTATATTATGCTTCCCATCGCTCAAGGAAATAGTTGGCGTGTATGTCCAATATCCGTTTCCATTTGCAGTTACTGTGGAGATCTTAACTCCGTCTACATATACATTTACGGCTACATTCGGATTAGACGTTCCAGTTATTAATGGTTTATTAATATTTATAGTGCTTCCTGAAGTCGGTGTATTTATCACAGGAGCTTTAGGCACCACATTTACCAAAATTGAAGGAACCTCAACCTGACCATTTGTTGGTATTATATTTACATCTGAAAAAGTTAATATTGAACTTCCTAAACTGCTCAGCATATAATTTCCTGAGCTACTTGCTGTTAAACTAACTTGCTTTTTCACTTGCGTTTGCGAGAGACTTACTGCATATTCATTACCATTATAGGTATAAACAATATTAGGTGCCGTCATAACCATACTTTGATTAGATACCGCTATATCCGTACTGGTTGTATTAATGTTTATGCCTGCTGGAAAAACATCTTGCAACATTATATTTGTAAGTGTAATTGTTGACTTATATCTTCCATCCGTATCTTTAAAGTTATTTGTTGCCGGTATTGTAGCAGGAGGTTGAATTGTATATTCCAATGTAAATGGACTCTTTTCTGTTGCTTTATTAACCCCACCTATAACTTCTTTTGAAACGTTTATGATACTTTTACCTTCAATAGTAAATGGTCCATAAAAACCTTGACTACCCACTGTACTTCCTGTTCCTGTTTGATAAGCGATGTAATAATCTCCAGGGTTTGTAGGAAATTGCACACCACTACTACCCGTAAACGTAGTAGTAGCATATTCTCCTGGAGTAACATTTTTTGATGGATAGAACCAAGTTGAAGGAGCTTGCATTCCACCTGAACCACTTTTAGTAAAATTATTAATTGAATTACTATTAGTACCCATATAATATTTCATTTCAAAATTAGCAGCTCCACCCCAATTGAAGTACTCCAAATATATTGGATAATATCTTTTTGTACCATCTGCATTTTTCGCCTTCAAATCAAAGCCTCTTCCAGTACTTCCCCATGTTGTACCTTGAACCTTAAACATATCTGTAAATTTTGTTGTCACTCCATCTACAGTCAGTGATCCATTAGATCCATCATCAGACCTAAGTCCAAAATAATACTTTCCATCTGTTGGTACATTCATATAACCCCAAAACTTAGAAGATTCTTTATAATTAGCAGCATCAGGACTAGTATTTGCTGTTAAATCAGTATTGGCACTTTTACCTGTCATAAACATTGTATTACTTACCCATTTTTTAGTTACTGTAACACTCTTATTATCAACAGTTGTAACAGTATATGGTACTACACTTTGCATTTCACCATATGTACCCCATGAAGTTGATACACTAGCAGATTTGTAGTTTGTTGCAGCAGAAGGATATTTAAAAACAATATCAGAATTCTGCCAAGCATCGGTATTCGTTACGGTTGGCAAATGATTTACATCATACCCTCTCCAGTTTAATTTACCTGGCTCAGTTGTAATTACATCATCATTATTAACTTGTTGTTTCAAAGTCAAATCTAAATTATTCCACCCACCTGTTGGTATGTTAACGGGTATTGCGCTTTGATTAATAAATTGATACTTGAAAAAATTATATGCCCCATTAACATTTACGTCCATATAAGAAGTCCCTTGAAGAATTGTTGGATCTAAATATTTATTTACACTGCTGGATTGAATTGCGAGGCTATCTTTTGTCCCTGTTCCATCCTTAACATTTATTGTAACATTAGGTGCAGCTCCATACGCAACCTTCGGTAATTGACCAAACAATAAACCTTGTATAAAAATTGCAGTAAATAAAACCGTGAAGTTTTTAAAATTTTTACTTTTCATAGATACTCTCCTCCTTTAATATTTTTTTGTACATTTTATATAATTAGTCTAGTTTCTAAAGTAAATTTCATTTTTTACAACTTTATCTACGCCCTCTTTAATCCCCTTTTCAAAAGCCATTTCAATTTCTATTCCTATAACCTTTGTTCCACTATCACCTATTGAAATTTCTTTGCAGATAATATATTCAACACAATCTGCTATCTGAGTTTTCCCTTTGTCAGTCCCATTATCAATTGTAGCTAACATTAACTTATTATCATCCACAGTAAAAGTATAGTTTATTACTGCATTTTTAGATAACTTTATATATTCAGTGCTTTTATCTATTTTTCCATCTGTACCTTCAGTCCTAATAACAACGTCACTAGATTCCATAGCAATATTTGTTATCTTATCCATAGCCACTTGAGCTTGACTCTGAATTTCTGCCTCTAAAGATACTCTGTTTAAAGATTTATAATTAGTAAGAAAGAAGGAATATATAGCAATCATAACTATTGAAAAAATTGCCATAGATATGATAATCTCTATGAGTGTAAACCCCTTTTTATTTCTATACATTCCTATCACTACTCCTATTTGCTTATTGTCCAATTTCTAGTTTTTATTAGCTGACTCTTTTGTATGAGCTTATCTCCATTAACTTCTAATCCATAAGATGCATTAATAACTGTATTCCATGACTCTTCTACATTCTTAATATTGTCATTAATAAATACATCTTTAAATAGCTCATAGTAATTACTAATTATTAGTTCACCAATATATCCTTTGTCATATTTAATTTTCTTTTCTTCTGGACCTTCAAAAGTTAAATTTCCTCCAACAATTATAGTGCCTGTAAAATCCATCTGCCCTTTTATTGTCAAATTCCCAGTTACGATTATTATACCTTTCTTGGCACCCTTTGAAGTAGTGTTGAAATCTAAAGTGGCATCTCCTTTTTTTATAAAAGTATACTCTCCATTTTTTAATTCATTAACTTCTTTTAATTTACTAATATCTAATTTGCATTCTTCATCTGGATTGTTATCTTTATTTCCAAATATCTTATTAGGCACACTTGGATAAGTATCATTCTTTTCTTTTTCGCTTGCTGAAATCTTAACCTTAACTCCCATATTATTAACCATCTTATTAAATACATTTCTCTTTTTAATTATATCCCCTTCTTCAATGAGGATATGCTGTGGCTTAATCTCTCCATTTGAAACAATTGCACCAGTACTAAATGTATTAGCGCCTAAAGACACTCCATTAAGCATTAAATTACTTCCACCTTTATCTTTATATTCATTATTATAAGCTTCAAAATATTTGCTTTTCTCTTGTGCAAATAAAGCTCTTTTTTCATTATTAAGACTTGATGCCAATATCAATGGCTCAAAATACTCAAGGGTTACATTTTTTTCATTAAGGCTTATATTATCTCTTGCATTAACATCACCTGTAAGTGGAAATGTGTATGCTCTGTAATTTCCCTTTATGGCTACTGATTCACCAGTTTGATATTGCCCAGTTTCCCCTGTAACCAAGTTTACATAAGGTACATCAATGTAACCAACTCCAGTAATAATACTATCGCCAGCAATTGTTAAGGTTGAACCACTATTTAAATCTGCATTTATAATAATAGTACTAGACTTATTGGCCTTTCCATATTTATTATTATTGAATTCTTGTATATCTTCGAAGCTACCATCATCAATTCCATAAAAACTGCCTTTAATATCAATCCTACTCCTATCAGCATTTAATTCTAAATCGTCAGTAGTATATACAGATCCACTCTCGGCATCGCTTTGAATTTTATTGACTGTTAAAGTAGATCCAATAGCTGTATCATTAAGAATTACATTTCTACTGAATATATTCCCAGTTATGATATTAGTACTCCCCTTGTTTATTATAAAATCTTCTGCCGTAGATATATTCCCTATTATATTTGTATTAGACTTTTCAACATTAAAATTTATTCCACCATTTACTCCGTTTATTCCTTTAACATATATATCTGCTGGAATATCCACTCCTTCTTTTTCCTCTCCTACAGTTAAGTTCCCTTCATTAACAAACATATTTCCATCTACCGCTAAAGCTTTTGACCAAACCATATTGGGAATTCTAATAGTATTAGTGCTAAACTTGTAATCCTGCCCATACTCTGGAACAGAAACCTCATAGATAGCTTCTATTATTTTTTCTATCCCTTTATTATCCTTAAAGCTAGATTTCAGATTTATACTTAATAAATAATTATTTGATGAAACCTCTTCAAAATTTGGTTTTGCTCCATTTATGGTGACACTAGGTTTTATCCTTGATAATTCATATATATAATCATCTTTTAAAGTAATAGTGCTTCCATTCTCTTTAAACAGATTATTTTCAATATAACTCTTGTAATACTCTTTAAATTTTATATTCTGCTGATTTTCTAATTCATCAGTAATAAATATTCCATTTGAATCTACAGTAATATATTCACTACCTTTGTTATTAATATCCCACTCTGCTTCCTCTATATCATCATTAATTTCCCCTTTTGCTTTTAACTCCTGCTTTGTTTTCTCTTTTTCAATTTCTTTGTTCATTTCTTCTTTAGTGAATTCATCAATTTTTATATTACTCTCATTGATTGCAGTATCTATTACTTTACTAATGATTTTATACGACTCATCAATTCCAGCTTCGGAAGCATAAAGATTTTCTTTTATTCGTCCTTTAACAATCTTAAGTTTATAATTAGACACTGTTAACCCTAAAATGGCTGTGCCTAATATGCTTAAAACAGAAAATAGTATTAAAACTATAATCAATGAAGAACCCCTTTTGCATCTTCTCATCATATTATCACCCCCATAGTTTCTATAAATTTAAAAATTTTTTTTATATCCTTTTAATTCTTGAAGTATTTCACCGGTGCTTATCTTTTCAATCTTTACTTTTACTTCGTAAAGTCTATATGTATCTCCATTGTTATTTGGTAAATCAGATGAATTAATGCTATAATATTCTATATTCCCAATAAATTTATTAAATGTAAATTGAGAACTTTCATCTTGCTTTATAAAGTGTAGCTTTAATTTCCCGTTATCACTAAAATTCATAACATTCATTCTCAAATTAATATTGGGAGAGTATATCTTCATATTTATTTCAAAGTTATTCGCTGAAGCTATGTTAAATTGGTAATCTCCATCTAGTCCTAAAATTAACTTACTATTGTCGCATTTAACTTCAATAATTGAACTTTCTTTAATCTCACCCAGATCTTTAATTAATGCACCATTGTCTTTGTCATAAACCCCTATATTTGCTCCATCAAATTTCACCACAATATCTGCTTGATTGTCAGTAATAATATTAAACTCACCAACTACTTGACTTTGAGAAGGTATGAGTAACGTTTCTGTTATTTTATAAGCACCTTCTGTATAATTTCTAGTTAGCTCATTTCCTATTTGAGTATAGCTACTTTTATCAATTTTATACTTAGGAGACCTTATTTCCTCTATCTTCGTTTGTGCTAAGGATAAAGCCTCCATCTTTTCATCTGACTTTTTATTTATTTTTACACTATTTAAGGTTAAAGACAAAATAGGAGCAATAATTATTGATAGAATTGCTAAACTTATGATAATTTCGATTAAAGTAAGACCTTTTTTATTTTTTATAAATTTCATAGTCTCTCCTCATTTACTATCTATTAACCAAAATATTGCCTTTTTCTTTTAATACATTAACCCTTGGTTTAACTGAATCATCATTTTGAACATTTACCACAACAGTTTTATCAGTATCATTAAATATTTTTACATTTGCACTGGCAAGATCCGTTTCTAGACCTCTCTTTTGAGAAAAAACTTCTAGAGTAATATTTCCTGATGCTGGAACAAATTCGTTAACTGTATTAAAGTCTCTAGGCCACGATTCTATACTTGTTTTATACATATAATAATACTTATCATTCTTTTTACTAAAGTGAAATTCCACTTCCTCTATACCCCTGTTATCAGCATATACATATGAGCTCATAGAATTATCTTCTGCCCTTCCTATTCTTATAGTTGGCAAATCTGAGGTAATAGGTTTCGCGCTCATTACAAAATCATTCTTAACCTCAACCTTTTTCTTTAGGGTTGCATTAGTAGAAGTGACTGCTCCTTCAAAAGGATTCTCCTTTCCACTTGGCATATCAAATTTCCATGGAAAATACTCTTCCTTATTAAACTTTGGAATAGCATAAAAATCCAATAATATATTCCCTGAAATTTCATTTTCCTCTGACGCGACTAAATTTATTTTGCTTATAATAATTTTCTTTTCGAAGGTTTCTGCTTCTTTTATAAAAGCTAAAAATGGAAGATAATTTCCTTTGAAGCTTACAGTAACCTGCATTTTATTTGTGGTTGCAATACCTGTATCTTTATTTTCCTTAGTCGTATTTTCTTTAGTGGTATCTTCTTTAGTGGTATCTTCTTTAGTAATATTTCCCGTCTCTTTATTGTCTATTTGCTTTTCTATAGCTTTTTTGTCCGACCCAATATTATTATACTGCTCCACTAATTTGCTTAACTCATTATCTAAAATTACAACATTTTTCTTTTCAAATATTAGCTTATCATCACTAATTTCTGAGAAACTAACAACATCACCCTGTAATTTAGCATTTTCAAGCATCTTGTTCAACATCACAATGATTCTTTCCTGCTCTATTGAAGGGAATAATTTACTTGTTTTATCAATAATCTTTGAGTTTAAGACCTTTATTTCCGCTTGCTTTTTATCCTTAGAATCAATTTTCGCTTGAATTTCACTAATCTTTTTAACATATTCATCTCTTTGCTCTTGTAGTGCACTTATCTTTTCCTTCTGTTTTGTTAGAACAAATTTATTATAAAGAAAACCTAGTAATATAACTGATAAAACTATAAGTAATATTTTTTCTCTTTTAGTTACCTTCATTATTCACAACATCCTTTAACATACATTTTAAAGAAAACCCATATGTTTGTTTCTCTTCTGAGACTTTGCTAATACTTGCAATATGAACACTTTCAACTGCATCTAAAGCTTTAAGCTTATGTTCAAGGTCGGCTATTGCAATTCTATTTATTCCATCTCCTAATATTTGAATTGAATTTGGGTCCATTGAAATGGATTTAAAATATATATCATTTGGTATACAGGATGATACATTACCTATTAACTTACTACTTAGAACATCTTGTTCTGCTATTTTAATATCTATAGGTTCAACTTTTGTATAGTAGTTTTTCATAATAGATATCTTCATATCTTCCTCTTCAATCTCTTTAAGTTTAATTTTATTCTCACTGGAATTAATCACTTGCTCCATTGCAACTATCTCTTTGTTAAGCTTATTTATCTTTATATAATTAAGTCCAAAAACAGATATCACAACCATACTTGCAACAGCTACTACAAGTACACCGTAGAGTAAAGATATTCTCTTACTTTTACCAGCTTCTTCATAAAAGTCAAAAAAGTTAAAATCTTTCATACATTTCACCTACCTCAGTCTTATTATTGCTCCTACAGCATTTAGATATTTGCTTAATTCCTCATCTAGCTTAGAACCACCTAATTTGGATATATCTATCTTAGATAGTTCTGTCTTTGATGTACTTAGTTTAGAGCTGTTTACATTGCTTAAACTCTGTATTCTTGTGACAGGCAAATTCAATGCATCTTTTATAAATGATTCTATACCTTTTATATTTGAACTTCCTCCATAGATATAAATTTTATCTATCTTATTTCCTTTATCTTTATCTTTGTTTTTATAATAGTTAAGCATTCTTTCTATTTCTTGAATCCAGTTTCTCACATGTTCTTTTGCTATATCATTTATAAGTGAACTTTGTAAATCACCTGTAGAATCTACATCTAAATTACAATGCTCAAGCTTTTTACTTTCCGCCTCTTCTTCTGAAATAGATAATTGTCTAGAAATTTCAATATCTATATGCGAGCCTCCATAATTAATAATTCTAGTAAACTGAACATTTCCACCAGAAATAATATTTACGTTTATAAAATCATGTCCAAAATCTATAACTGCAACAGTTTCTTCTAAACTGTAACTTTCATCGTTAACTTTTATATCTTTAACAAATAATTTATTAATGCTATTTGAACTTATGTCTAATGCTACTGCTTGTCCCTTTAATTCTTTCACTAAATTATAATATCCCTCTGCCATGACTTTAGGGTACATAACTACTGTAACCTTAGCTTGTTTTACGTTTTCCTCTTCAAACTCTTCTAATACTTTATATTGCATTATATAATCATCAAACATAATTGGCAGGTATCTTTCCATCTGAAATTTAATTATAGCGTCCATATCTTCTTTTTTAGCTACTGGTATATCAATATCTCTAGTTATAACAGCTGTGCCTTTTGACGTTATAATAATATTCCTACATTTTATATCTTCTGCTTGCAATACATCTAAAATTTCACTTTTAAATTTAGTTATATCTAAAATATTCCCATCATTATAACATCCTACTGGAGTAATCATGGTGATGGCTTTTTCTATTGTAATATTTTTTTTACCTTGACTTCCTAGAACTATTTTTGTGTTTTTTGAACCTATATCTAGGGATAATACTTTTGAGTTGAACATGGTGAGTCACCTCTTTTTTAGTTTATTTAGTTGAAATATTAAACGACATTTCAGAAGGAAAATTTAAATAAGGGTATAAAATCCCTTCTGAAGTCCTTAATACGGCACTTTATGTGCCGCTTAATATTGTCTTCTAGTTATTGCTACTTAACCTTAGGTAGTAACAAGAACTAGAAGTTATTTTTGTTACTTGGTGCTATCCAAAACTCCGGCTTCAGTCAAGGAGTAATTAGAGTTAGTTGTAGGACCCCATGTTATTTGCAAATCAGCAGGATTTGCGTTAACAAGTACAAAGCTTCCACCTGATTGCGCAGTAGCAGGAACAGCCATTAAAGTAGAAATATTTGCTATTGTTGCTGTACCTGGAGCCGCGTCATTCTGTGATTCATACATCCTCAAAGACATGATTATTTCTTTTGCAGTAGCAGCATCAGCCTTTACCCTAGAACTTTCTTGGATACCACTAAATTTTGGAATAGCAATTGCTGCCAAAATACCGATTATCGCAATAACAACAATAAGCTCAATTAACGTAAACCCCTTCTTCTTTTTCTTAATTAAATCCATTTTCATTAATAATTCCCCCTTATAAATTGATATTTAAATATATAATAATGATTTAACTACAAAATTTTCATATTAATAATATTTCTATGTACATTTTATAGTTTTATCATATTTATCAAACAATTACTGGACCGTACTACTCATATCAAATATAGGCAACATCATTGCAACAACTATAAATCCAATTACAACACCCATAATTATTATCATAAGTGGCTCTATCATTGTAGTCATTCTCTTAAGTCCTGCCTCTAGTTCCTCATCATAAAAGTTTGCTGTCTTATCTAAGATATCATCTAATGAACCTGATTCTTCACCAATCTTTATCATAGAATGTAACATCATTGGAAATATCTTTTCATCCCCTAATGCCTCACCTAAGGAAACACCTTTTAGAACTTTTTCTTTAATTATTTCTAAACTTTTCTCTGCTACTTTATTTCCAACTACTTTCTGTACTACATCCAGGGCTTGTACTAAAGCTAACCCGCTAGCAAGTACTGTAGCTAAAGTTCTAGTGAACCTAGATACTATTACTTTTTCTGTAGTATCTTTAATTATGGGTAATCTTAATTTCAATCCATCTAGTGATAGTCTACCAACTGGAGTTTTAGCATAAGTCTTCATACCATAAACTCCCCCACCTATAACTACAATTAGAATATACCATTTAGTTTGTATAAATTTACTAAGGCCCATAACTATTTTTGTTGGACCTGGTAACTCTACTCCTGAGCCTTCAAACATTCCTGCAAAAGTAGGCATTATAAAAGTTAAAAGAAAGATAACTACTACCACCGATAATGTTGCTAGTACTGCAGGATAAACCATAGCACTCTTAAGTTGGTTATTTATTTTGTTTTCTTTTTCGTAATGTGAAGCCATTCTACTCATTATTACATCTAGGTTACCACTGACTTCCCCAGTATTAATCATATTTATCAGTAAATCTGGAAACACATCATTATGCTTTCCAAGTGCCTCTGAAAGAGATATACCCTTTTGAACATCATCATGCGCTTCGCTTAAGCATTTCTTTAATTTCTTATTTGTAGTTTGTTTTCTTAATACATCTAGTGCATTAGAAATATTAGCCCCTGCATTTATCATAGTGTGAAACTGTCTACAAAAAATGTATAAGTCCTTTGTTTTAACTTTTGCAAAAGATTCAAATAAATCCTGCTGTTCACGCTCTAATACTTCTTTAATTTCTATAGCATAGTAATTATTATCCTCTATCATAGCTAATACTTCATTTTTACTATTAGCTTTAAAAGTTCCTTCTATTTTTTCACCCTTATGATTCATAACTTTATACTTAAATGTAATCAAGTACTCACCCCCATTATTCCTTCAAAAATGCTATCTTAACCAATTCTTCTATGGTTGTAATCCCCTTTAGCACTAAATCAGTACAGGATATTTTTAGCGTTTTCATTCCATTTCCTATGCTTATATCTCTTATTTCATCTACACTAGCGTTACGCATAATATATTCTCTATGTTTACGAGTTACTTCCATTACTTCATATACACCTGTTCTTCCTGAGTACCCGGTATTGTTGCAGTGTCCGCAGCCTTTACCTTTATGAAGCAATAATTCTTCTTTGGAATCAATTCCTAAAATTTCTTTTTCGAAATCAGTTGAGGTGTAAATCTCACTACACATTGGGCATATTCTTTTCACAAGTCTTTGTGATATAATTCCTGCTATGGCACTAGCTGCTAAGTAGGGTTGTATATCCATATCTATAAGTCTTATAATAGCTGAAGGTGCATCGTTTGTATGTATTGTACTTAGTACTATATGCCCTGTTATAGATGCTCTAGTAGCAATTTCTGCAGTTTCATTGTCCCTTATCTCACCTATCATAACAACATCAGGATCTTGTCTTAAAATTGATCTAAGGCCCGATGCAAAGGTTAATCCTGCTTTTGCATTTACATTTACTTGGTTTATTCCATCAACTACATACTCTACAGGATCCTCTACAGTTATAATGTTCTTAGTATTATCATTAAGCTCATTTAATAATGTATATAACGTAGTTGATTTTCCACTACCTGTAGGTCCTGTAACTAAAATTATTCCATAAGGATTTTTAAGTATTCTTTCTACTTTTTCTAAGTCATCTTCATTCATTCCTAGTTTTTCTTTCCCAACTAAAAAGTTTTCCCTATCCAGTACCCGAATAACAATCTTTTCACCGTTAATGGTCGGCAAAGTGGATACCCGTAGGTCTACCTTTCTATTATCTATGACTGTCAAAATTCTACCGTCTTGTGGAATTCGCTTCTCTGCAATATTTAACTGTGCAAGTATTTTGATACGAGTTATAAATGCATTATAGATATCTTTGCTGTATTTTGATATCTCTTTTAAACTACCATCTATTCTATACCTTATTTTTATATGACTTTCAAAAGGTTCTATATGAATATCACTAGCTTTTAGCTTTATTGCATCACTAATGATAGAATCAACAAGCCTAACTGCTGGAGCACTTTTTATATCATCTAATTGAGCTTTATCTTCTTCCTTAGCTTCATTTGTGCCTTGAGATTTTGATAAATCAGCAGCAGCTTTTTTAGCATTTTGACTGGCATAATATATATCAATTGCCTTTTTAATATCCTTCGTTGATGCAATGTATATTTGAACATCAAAGCCTGAAGATATCTTTACATCATCAATTGCAAATATATTTAATGGGTCAGACATTGCAACCTTTAGCTTATTATCCTCCATACCAAAAGCAACTAAGTTATACTTTTTTGAAATACTTTCTGGAATTACTTGAGTAATTTTTTGATCAATATGTTCCATATCTAGATATACTCTATTTATGCATAATTGTTGCTCTAAAACGCCTAGGATATCTTCTTCACTCAAAATACCATCTTCAATAAGGATTTCTCCTAGCCTTTTTCCAGAGCCTTGCTGCTTTATGAGCACTTTTTTAAGTTGTTCTGGTGATATCTTTCTAGAATCTACTAATAAATCTCCCAATCTCTTTTTTGATATACTCTTCATCAGCTGCGCTCCTCTATTAGTATTCTTCATGTTTTTTTCATTCGATTTATTTTAAATATTTGTGTATAATAATCATCATCTTTTATATCTTTTTTAAATTTCAATTAACTAAGAATGTAGTGATAAATTCACTTCGCAATTCAACCATTAATGTATTATTTAATATAAACTCAGTATATTCCACTTTTAGAAAAATTTCAATTTAATTTTAAATAAAATTGTATTTTCATGGAATAAATAAGCGATTTTTCTCTAAGTAAAATACTTGTTTATCACTTTTTAAATTTAATAATATTTATAATTAAACATATTTATTATAATTTCAACATAAATCTATCTTGCCTACAATGGTTTTAAATCCATTGCATTGCCTTATAGTAAACATATTTTATTACTCCTATGTTCGTTATTTATAAACAAATCTAAAATGATATAAAATTTAGTTTTAATATATTCTTTCTCGGCAATATTCGACAACGAATTTTATAATTTGAAATTTAATACATTAAAATGTAATAACACAACATTTGTTTCTATACATTAGCTATTTCATTTTCATCCACTTATGAAATTTACGCAAAAAAACACAGCTATTGCTGTGCTATGATTTCTTCTGTCTTTAATTGTATCTTATTATACCAATCCACATAAATATAAAACAAACTTACAACATCCTGCTGATTATATAAAAGTATTTTATCCTTTTTCTCCTGTGGCATTCTATTTATATAATCATCGTCTTTTACTATTTTGCCAAAAGTCTTAGCTAAATTTGATCCACTCATTAATTCACTTTCGCGATTAATATCAAATTTCTTTTCTAGCGCCTTGAGACCTATGCAAGCCCCTTCAGCTTTTTCGTAACATTTTTGTAGATCTATTTCCTTAAAATACCCTTCTAGTATAAAATTTATTTCATGTTCTTTTAATAAATAGTTTATAACTGTAAAGTCGTTGTTTCCTGAAAATGTAACGATATATTTTTTGCCATACTTCATTTTCATTTCTTCAAAATAATCTTTGGATAAACATAATATTTCTATAGCATCTTTTTTATTTTCTGCCATATATTGAGTAACCTTTAACTCATTTGAAATTTCATCATAGTAACAACACCCAAAAACTCCAATGCATATAGGCTTTTTATAAATGTAATGTTCTAAATCAAAAAACAATGCATCTTTAAAGAGCTTCGTATTTCCGTCTATGTCCAGTGAGTTTTCCATTGAAATTTCTCCCACACTGACACTACTAAATTTTGTAATCACAATATCACTCTTTTCTACTAATTTTACTGATTTTCTTAATAATTTTTTTTAAAAAGCAAACCCGTAAATCTTCCCCTGTAATTTAAAACTTTGCTCTTCTTATATGTTATCACAGTTACACTATCATTTAAAAGCATTTTAAAAAATTTAATAATTATACTACTATTTTTTATTGACACTGCTTTCTAAAGATGTTAATATGTTATTGAGAATTGTTTTCATTAAGGAGTGATTATTATGAGCATCTATGATATGAAACCAGGAGATAAAGCATTAATAAAATCAATTTATGGCGATGAGAAATTTGCTAAAAGATTATTGGCATTAGGTTGCATAGAAGGTACTGAAGTAACTTTAAAAGCTACTGCTCCCCTAGGTGACCCTATAATTATAAACTTACGTGGTTTTAACTTAGCAATTAGAAAAAATGATGCTAAAAATATAAGTATAATAAAGGCATAATTAACATGCCCTAAAAGACTATAAAAAGTAAAGCAATGTTATACTGTTTTACTTTAAGAAACACACTTGCAATGGGTAAGGAGGCTTTTAAATGATTACTGCTGCTTTATTAGGTAATCCAAATGTTGGTAAAACAACTTTATTTAACGCACTTACAGGCTCTAATCAATACGTTGGTAATTGGGCTGGAGTAACTGTAGAGAAAAAAGAAGGTTATATAGGTAATAATCAAATCAAAATTGTAGACTTGCCTGGTATTTATGCCATGGACACTTATTCAAATGAAGAAAAAGTTTCTAAGGAGTTTTTACAAAATGGTGATGTAGATGTAATTATAAATATTGTTGATGCATCAAGTCTTGATAGAAATTTGTATCTTACAACTCAGTTAAAACAATTTAACAAACCAATAATTTTGGTATTAAATATGTTAGATGTAGCAATATCAAAAGGTTTAGATATTGATTTTGATCTTTTATCACAAAAATTAGGCGTAAAGATAATACCTATTGTAGCATCAAAAGGTAAGGGTATTTCTGATGTTAAAGATTGTATTCTAGAAAAGAATTACATTACCACCACTTCAAATAGTTTAAAATTTAATGATGAAAAAGAAACTTATGCATATATAGAATCTTTATTAAAATCTTGCACCAATAAAAATAATGATAATAAGGTTTCCGTTTCAGAAAAAATTGATAAAATTGTACTAAATAGACTTCTTGCTTATCCCTTGTTCTTTGGAAGTTTATTTTTAATTTTTATGTTTACTTTCAATTGGGTAGGACAACCTTTAGCCGATCTTCTAGACGATCTACTTAATAATTCTTTTATTCCATTTCTAAGTAATTTACTTGCAAGTAATAGCCCGTGGTTTTCCTCTCTACTATTAGATGGTATCATAGGTGGTGTAGGTTCTGTTGTAGTATTTCTACCAGTTATCTTAGCATTATTTCTTGGTATTTCATTCCTAGAAGATAGTGGTTATATGGCAAGAGCTGCTTTCATAATGGATAAAGTAATGAGAAAGATGGGATTATCAGGCAAGGCCTTCATTCCTTTAATTGTTGGTTTTGGATGTTCTGTGCCCGGCATTATGTCTGCAAGAACTTTAGAAAGCGATAAAGACAGAAAATTAACTGCACTACTTGTTCCGCTTATGTCTTGCAATGCTAGACTTCCAGTTTATGCACTGTTTGCATCAGTATTTTTCCCTGGAAGAGAAACCTTTACTGTATTTTCATTGTATCTAATGGGTATTGGCTTAGCCTTTGGAATTGGATTACTATTTAAAAACACTTTGTTTAAAAAGGATGAAGAACCTTTTATTATAGAATTACCAGAATATAAATTACCAGAACCAAGAGCCCTATTACTACATACTTGGGAAAAAGGGAAAGGATTTTTAAAGAAAGCTGGAACTATAATTTTCTCAATTTCCGTAATAGTATGGTTTTTATCAAATTTCAACACTACAGGCATGGTAGATATAAATTCAAGTTTCCTTGCAGCTGTTGGAAAGTTTATAAATCCATTATTTATTCCATTAGGATTTGCTTCTTGGCAAAATTCCATAGCACTATTAACTGGTCTTATGGCTAAAGAAGTAGTTGTTGGTACTATGGGCGTCATATATGGTGGTGATTTAACACATATTTTAGCTAATTATTTCACGCCTTTATCTGCTTATAGTTTCCTCACTTTCGTATTGCTATACACGCCTTGTGTATCTGTAATAGCAACAATGAGAAAAGAATACGGCAATAAGATGGCAATATTCTCTTTGACCTACCAATTAGTCCTAGCATGGATAGTTTCTTTCATAGTATTTAATGTAGGTAGCCTTATAATAGGATAATAAAAAAATTATAGTATAAAATATAAAGAGGTGATGTGCCAATGGAAATTATTATTGTTGGTGTAATCGTTGTTCTAGCTGGATATATCTTGTATAAAAATATAAAAAAACAAGCAAGTGGTGATTGTGGTTGTGGAAATGGTTGCGAAGGCTGCGGTCATAGCTGCGAGGTAAAACAATCGGTTAAGGATAATAACAAAATTCAATAAAAGAAGTGGTATAGTCTGTAAATAGACTATACCACTTCTTTTATATTTTTGTAACTTCACTACTAAAATTAGCATTCCATTATGATAACAGACTATTAACTATTTTTAGTGGCTCATTTATATTTTTATTATTTTTTGAAAGCAACATTTGCTTTTTCGCAAGCTTTTCTTGCCTTTTAACATCCAAATCATTCTCAATAGTGTTAATCACCTTGAAAATCTTAGGTAAGTTTGCAACATCTTCGTAATTATGAAGCATAAGAATTTCCTTTAGCTTTTCATCATGTTTTACTAGATATTCATTATATAGCTCAACACTCTTAGCTCCACTTATTTCATCATCCCTCTTAATTCCAGCAAACTGTTCAACACTTTTCAAACTACAGCCCTTCATTCCCATTCTTTTGTAAAATGGTCTTATGATCTTAAATAAATCTATGTGGTGACTAGGCATCCTAAAATTAAGATTAAACTTATTCATCTTTTTAATTATGAAAGGTTCATCAAAGGATGTACCATTAAAAGAACACCATGTTCTAAAATTGCCCATTGCTTTTTTAAACTCTTTTAAAAGACTTTCTTCTTCACAAGGTGTCTCTCCAAAATATTGAATAACTTTAAATTGATTTTCCTTTAGGTAGTATCCCAAAGATATCAGTACTATCTTATCATTTTCCAAATCAAAACCTGTAGCTTCAACATCTATATATGCGATAGTATCCATTTTAAATTTTTTAAAAATCTCACTAGGTAAAATAACTTCAATTTCATATTCTTTGATAAACATAGTTCCCCCTAATCTATAAAAAACGAAAAGTACATATTACAATAACCGTGTTTTTATTTGTATAATAATTTTTAATATGTTCTACATTTTTCTATATCATAATAATACATTAAAAACATGGTTATTGCAACTCACAGAAAAAGGTACATGTTTACATTCTATCGACAACTTCTATGCCTATAAGACTTAATGCATTCTTAATTACCACGCAAGTAGCTTCTACCATTTTAACCCTTGCATTTTTAATAGCTTTATCTTCTAAATTAGCTATGTTGTGCTGATTGTAGAATTTATTAAATGCCTTAGCTACCTCAATAACATACCTTGTAACCATAGATGGCTCTAATTTATCAATAGCGTACATTATTGAATTTTGGAATCCTTCTAATTGTTTTACAAGTTCAAACTCTTCTTTAGAATTTAACTTATTATAGTCAATTTCTGCATTAGTATTAATGTTATTATCGTTCTCTACAGTAGTATTTGCTTGAATCTTTCTTAGTATGCTCTTAGCTCTAGCATAAGTATATTGAACATATGGACCTGTTTCTCCTTCAAAGCTAAGCATTTCTTCCCAATTGAAGACAATATCTCTTTCTCTGTGGTTTTTTAAATAAGTGAATATAATTGCACCTATACCAACCTTTTTAGCTACCTCTTCTTTATTTTCTAGGTCAGGATTTTTCTCATTAATTATTTGAAGAGTTTTAGCCACTGCTTCATTTAATAGCTCATCTAGGAAAATAACATCACCTTTTCTTGTAGATAACTTCTTATCTGCAAATCTTACTGTACCAAAGCCTACGTGCTCACAATCATCTGCCCATTCATTACCCATAAGTTTTAAAGTAGTAAATACCTGTTTAAAATGAAGAGCTTGATCTTTTCCAACTACGTAAATATTCTTATAAAAATCATAGGTTTTCTTTCTGTAAGTTGCTGCAGCTAAATCACGCGTTGCATAAATTGTAGCTCCATCAGCTTTTTTAATAATGCACGGCGGCATGTTGTACTCATCTAGCATTACAACCTTTGCTCCATTACTTTCTACAAGTAAACCTTTCTCAGTTATATCATTAACTACGTCATCCATTTTGTCGCAGTAAAAACTTTCACCAGCATAAGAATCAAATTTAACATTTAAAGTTTCGTAAAGCTTTTTGAACTCAACTAAGCTTAAGTCTTTAAATCTAGTCCAAAGGGCAACTTCCTCCTCGCAACCATCTTCCAGTCTCTTAAAGTACATTCTCCCTTGGTCATTAAGAGTTGGATCAATTTCAGCTTCATCATGGAACTTAACATAAATCCTCAATAGTTCTTTTATAGGTTCCTTTTCTAGAGCAACTTCATCTCCCCAATTTTTATAAGCATAAATAAGCTTACCAAACTGAGTTCCCCAGTCTCCTAGATGATTAACTCCAATACAATTATATCCTTCGAAAGAAAGCAGTTTATATAAAGAGCTACCAATAACTGTTGTAAATAAATGTCCTACATGAAATGGCTTTGCTATATTAGGCGATGAATACTCTACCACTATATTCTTACCTTCCCCAATTTTAGAGGACCCATAGTTGTCGCCTTCTTCTAGTACTTTCTCTAAAGTATTTTTAATAAATGCACCTTTGTCTAAAAAGAAGTTTAAATAGGGACCAAAACACTCTATTTTCTCAAAACCTTCATTGTTAAGTTTTTCTTTTAAATCGTTTGCTATCATGTTTGGTGCCTTTTTCATAGACTTAGCTAATTGAAAACAAGGAAAAGCAAAATCCCCCATTTCAGGTTTTGGTGGTATCTCAATTAAATTTTCTATAGTTTCTATATCTAACTCCACCAATTGTTTAATTCTCTGCGCAACTACCTTTTTATAATCCATAAAAATTTCCCTCCTGTTTCTCTCTGGGGCATATAACAATTATTATGCCTCCTATATTTCTAACTTGAAACTCATGTATGTTATTATATAACAAAAAGCCCATCTCTAAATAAAGAGACGGGTTATATTTCCGCGGTACCACTCTAGTTGACTATAAAGTCCACTCAATATTTTAACGCTAGTTAGCGACTTACCCTATGAGAGTCAAAAATTTATTATTTTCAACTAGTTCAGGCAGCTTCTCCAAGGTTCTTTTCCTAAAATTAATTGGGTTAATTTTGCCAAACAGTTACCTGTTTAGCTTCTTATTTCTTACAAGGCTTACACTCTGCCCTTGCTCGCTTCAAGATTAATAAGAAAGTACTGTCCTCTTCATAGAATTTGATTATATATATTTATTTAATAATACATTGTATTATATTACTATTAGTATATGGTTGTCAATATATTTTATGAATTATTTCAAGTACTTATCATCTGCTGGTATAGCTATATCAACATCCGATCCCTCATTTCTTTAGTTAAATTTAATCATGCATATATAAATATAGTAAAAGCCTTTATTAATAATCTTACTCCTCTTTCCTTAATATTTCTTGAATCTTTTTATTGTCAGAAATCATAAGGTCGAAAATATCAGTGTTTCTACTTATAATAGAAGATACATTTTTATAGATTTGCTTTTCTATATATAACTCTTCTAAATTATCTCCATCTATTAAGCTATATATATATTCAAGGGTTTTATCTAAAAATACGCAAATATCTTTTAGCAAATTAGTGTCTTTAATCTTATAGCTTTCTAAGCAAAAGGATACCGATTCCCTTATTAGTGAGATAGTTCCACTACTTACAGTAGAGCTACCTTCTAATATTAATAAATTCAATTCAATCTTTTTTAATTTTAATAATATGTCATCACCCAGGGAAATCATTAGACTTAATGCTTCTTTATCGGTTTTTTTACTTACAGGAATATCTTTAATTACACTTTCATATAACTTATTTTTAAAATACAAGTAATTTAACACACCGGTAACTAAACATATTATATTAACTATTGAACTTAGTAAACTCTTACCAAATAGTGAAGAAATAACTGTTATGATACATCCAAGTATAAAAAATACTGCAAGTTTATTAACTTTATTTTTAATTTTTAAGATCTCATTAATAACAGGAGTAGTATTATCCACAATATTGGGTCTTAAAACTTTTATAAATTCTTTAACCTTTTCAATTTCAAGCTTATTGAAATCCTTTATATTTTGTAGCCTGCTTTGATCATCTAAAGACTTTTCAGCATCCCTTTTTTTAGCATTCTCAACTTCTAGTTGCTTATCTAAAGCTTTTTGTGCTTCTTTTTTTCTCAAATCTTCAAATTCTAATATTTCATCTTTTTTAACTTTCTTAAAATCAAAAAGTTCTTCTTTAGTCATTTTAAGATATTGATTTTCTGAAACAAACAAAGATACAGAATAGGTTTTTAGTTTATTTGAATCATCAAATATTGTGTAAACAGATTCACCTTCTTCTTCAAACATTTTAAACACAGAATATACTTCACCCTCCGTTAGACTATCTATATCTAAAACACCTGAATATACTACGTGCTTTATTGATTGCAATAGCCTATTGGTTGGATAAAATATTTGTTCAGGCTCAACTATTTCCACACCACCCTTTTCGTTTATAACAATATAGCAAGGCAATACTTTAAAATCATATTCATATGTATATTCAGTTGTTTTATCAAGTACAATGTATTCTTTTCCTCTTATAAATTCAGCTTTTTCTGTGCGGCATGTTTTTAATTCCAAATACTCTCTTTTCATAACTTCGCCTCTCTTTTCTTCTAAAAATCTCTACCTTTGAAATTCTCATTAATTAGTAATACAAATTATGATTTCCAAATAACTCTTGCTAAGATTATAACATTATTTTACATAATACTATATACCTACAATACTTTTCTAATAAAAAAATGCATCATTCAGCTTTTGCTTTATTACGCATTTTTCTATTAGATTTCACTTTATGCCATTTCATCTTTATTAATTTCTTTAGTCTTTTCTGAAACAAAGTCACAAATTAGCTGTCTATGCTGTTCTGTTATGTCTTCATACTTAAATGCAACCTTATTATGTTTAAAATCATTCATAGCCTCTGATCTCATCTTCCTACATAGAATTATAATCTTCTCACCTTTTATTGATAGATTAATTAACGCAAACTTACTATTCATTTCCTCCTTAGGAATAACAATTTGTATTCCCCCAGCACTAATATCTATTGTATAAGAGTTTCTAAAGCATCTAAAATATCTTCGTTCAACATTTTTCAAACTGCTATATTCAATCCCTACATCTGGCAACGTTGAATACTCTATATCTAAAATGGTAGCTATTCTTTCGAATTTTCTTCTTTGAATCCTAAAAATCAATTCAGGTATAGTGATTATTATAACTTGTTCAAAACCGTTTTGTTTAATCCCAAGAATAACTGAACTACATTTCATAGCTTCATTACGATAAATTAAAATCAGTTCAATAACCTGTTTTGTATGTAAATCAACATATGCGTCTTGTTTTACATTTATCGTAATACCTAAGCAATCATTTGACACCTTTTTAATAACTGCAACAGCTAGTGTTTTATTAGAATTAATGATCTTTATTATATCATTTTCCTTTATATTTTCTACATCAATAACATCCATAAGTATCACCCCTTTACTTACTTTGGTATAGTAAATTTACTACTTTATTGCCTGTCTTTCATCAATCCTCATAATATGAAACATTGATTTCTGTGCCTACATCTACAAGAGTACCAGCCTCTATATCTTGCATGAATATTTGACCTTCGTAATCTTTTGATTTTTTACCTTTAGATTTTTTTCCTTTGAAGTCTTTCTTGTCTTGATCTACAGGCCTTGCCACTCCAAGCTTCAATTTAAGGCCATTTAAAATAATCTCAGCCTCATCTAGGTTTTTTTCATTTAATTGTGGCACTGCAACTTGAACTATCTTTTTCCCTTGACTTATAATTAAATCAACTTTGCCATGCTTTTCATATGGTGTATTTACCTTAGGTAACTGACTAATAACCAATCCCTTAGCTTTGATATCACTATATTCACTTGAAATATTCCCAAGTAAAAATCCATTATCAGTTATCGTCTGCGTTGCAATATCTTGAGTATTTCCAATAAGTGAGGGTACAAGCTTCTTTTCATCTATTGGTAACTTTTCACTTACCTTTGGAAGAGTAGTTTTTGCAACAATAGTCGGTGTATTGTCAGTTGTGATTTTGGAAATGTATTTACCTAAACCACCGATAATCATAACTAAAATAATTGACGCCATAACTATCATTATCCTTTTGTTGTTACTTGGCCCCTTCTTCCCTTTTAATATTTTTTTATAATTTTTAATTACTGGTTCTTTTGGTGCTCCAGCAGCTTCACTCATAACTGTTGTGAATTCACTTGCTACATCAGACGCCACTACTTTATCCATGAGTTTTGTAGCATCAGAAACTATATTGTTTGACATAAAATCAGGATCTACTTTGATTAAATTCAAAATCTCAACCATTTCCGTAGCCGTTTGGAATCTATTAATAGGTTCTTTATCCAAAGCCTTTAAAATCAACTGATTTATATTTTGAGGCAAATCTAAAATAACTTCTTTTGGTGGAATTGCAGGTTTTTGAATATGCATCATTGCTATGGAAATAGCGCTATCTGCATTATAAGGCACCTTTCCTGTCACCATCTCATACATCACAATACCTAAGGAGTAAATGTCTGTTCTACCATCCACAAAGTTTCCTTTAGCCTGCTCTGGAGAGAAATAATGTGCTGTACCTATAACCTTATTGGAATTAGTTACAGTTTGACTATCTAACACTTTAGCAATTCCAAAATCCATTACCTTAACTACATTATCTTCTGTGATCAAAATATTGTCAGGTTTTATATCTCGATGAATTATATTGTTTTTATGAGCACACTCAAGTGCTTTTGCTATTTGCAAGGTTATTTCTAAGGTTCTATCAGCGCTAAGTCTAATATCTTCCTTGATTACTTGTTTTAATGTTTTTCCCTTTATATATTCCATAACCATAAAATTAATATTATTTTCTATGCCCACATCATGGACATTCACTATGTTTGGATGGGATAACTTTGCAACTGAAATACCTTCCCTTTTGAACCTAGCTACAAATTCTTCATCATTATTTAATTCTGCTTTTAATATCTTTACAGCCACAAATCTATTTAACAAATGGCACTTTGCTTTATAAACAACTCCCATGCCACCTTCACCAATTTTTTCTAATAACTCATATCTATTTAAAAATAACTTTCCTACCATATTGGCCTCCCATGAAAAATAGTCATATCACTATTATATCATAGCTGAGATTTAGCACCCCATTACTTTTAATTCTTTAGCAAATGTATAAGCATTACCCAATTACAAGTTCCACAGGGCAATGATCTGATCCTAAAATTTCCGAGTGAATATTTGCACTAAGCAATCTGTCTTTTAATATATCTGAAACACAAAAATAATCAATGCGCCACCCCGCATTATTTTTCCTTGCACTAAATCTATAAGACCACCAAGAATACGCTCCTTCTTTGTCTGGATTGAAATAGCGATATGTATCAATAAATCCTACACCCAACAGCTCATTAAACTTTTCCCTTTCTTCATCTGAAAATCCGGCATTTTTTCTATTTGCTTTTGGGTTCTTTAAATCAATTTCCCTGTGGGCTACATTTAAATCTCCACAAACAATTACTGGTTTGGTTTTTTCTAGATTCTTTAAATAATCTCTAAAATCATCTTCCCATCTCATTCTATAAGATAATCTAGCAAGCTCATTTTGAGAATTTGGAGTATAAACAGTTATCACATAAAAGTCCTCAAACTCCAAGGTAATAACCCTACCCTCTTTATCATGCTCCTCAATGTTAATTCCATAGGAAACGCTTAATGGCTCTTTCTTTGTAAATATAGCAGTGCCCGAATACCCTTTTTTCTCTGCATAATTCCAATAATCATAATACCCTTCAAGATCTAAACTTATCTGACCTTCTTGTAATTTACTCTCTTGTATACAAAAAACATCTGCGTCAACTTCTTTGAAGAATTCTAAAAATCCTTTAGTAACACAGGCTCTAAGTCCGTTAACATTCCATGATATTAATTTCATAATTTATGTTTAGTAGGCCACTGTATAATAAGTGTGTAAGCCCACTAAACTCTCACTTCCTTTCTTTTTATACTCTTTTCTGTGTATAACATGTTAATGACTTTGTTGATAGTTCGGATTAAAAGAAAATTCCGAAGTAATACTTGTTTTTATGTTCTCATAAACATTTACTTTCTACATATCATTTAATTTTTTATACTCCACTTTTTCACCGATTCTATTATTCTTTTAAACATACCTTTTTCATCTGTACTGAACATAATATATATACCAATTACAACCGAAATAACAGTAATAAAAGTAATAGAATGTGGAACACCACTATCATAAAGAGCAATATTTGCTAAAGAAATATTTATGCTGTGAAATAATAAAGATATAACAACAATAATTAATCCAATTATCTTATTCTTCATTTCAACCTCTCCCTCTCTTTGTTAGATATTAATTAGTTCAGAATTTATAAAAAAAGCGAATTAATGGTGCTTCACATTACGCTCATAAATTATTCTTACTTCCTTTCTCTCTTAAATACAAATATCATCATAGAACCAAATCCGCCCGCACATTGAAAATTAACAAGTTCCCAACCTTCTTTTCCATGTTGTTCAAGCACTTGATTACTTTTTTTCTTTAAGCTTTTCTCAGTATCAAGAACACTATTAAACGTTTGTGTCGTATATTCCCACATAATTAACTCCTTTCCTTATTGATATTATATAATTATCTTTATTCAATCTTTTCTACAACTGTGTCATAAAGATATAGTTCACTTCCTTTCTTTCAGTTGTAAAATTACATTCTTATTGAATAAAATTACTCCCTTTGCTTTTCTATATTCACCATCTTTAAATTTACCATTTAATACTTGTTTCCT
The DNA here is from genome assembly GCF_020443565.1 of Clostridium sp. CS001. Lineage (GTDB taxonomy): Bacteria > Bacillota > Clostridia > Clostridiales > Clostridiaceae > Clostridium_AD. Next base: position 115,020 of record NZ_JAIZZN010000008.1, on the reverse strand, counting down.
TAATGTGCTATCATCACAATCAAGTATTTCAGAAGCCTCTTGAAGTGTAATTACTTCATTAATCAACTGGTTGTCTGGAATAAACCTAACCTGTTCTGAAACTGTATTTTTCAAGGATTTTAACACTCCTTTGCAATTCACGATTTCGTTACAACCTTTTCATTAATTCACGAATACGTTACTTATTCATATTTTTAATCTTATCCAACTGTTCTTTTAGCCTTTTATTCTCCGCTTTCAATTCTTCCATATCAACCAATTGAACAATTAGATTTTGCTTATCTTCTTTTAATTTCTTAATTTCTTCATAGCGTTGCTTTATTTTATCGTCTTTAGTCTGTAGTTTATCTTTTGGAGTTACTACTATATCACCATCAGATACACCTTTCTTAATTGCTCTCAAGCTAAATATACGCTCTTTTAAAACGTCATTATTATATAATGTAGCCTTTGATACTCCTGCCTCTTCAGCAACAGTTTTAAAGTTAATTGATTTAGTTTTTGAACGTTTTAACTTATCTATTGCCTTATTAACCTTTTCGATAGTTTCTTGGTTTTTCTTTTCTGCAAATTCTTTTAAACCTTCGGTATTCCTATTAGGCTTCTTTACCATTAATTTGCACCTCCAAACTATCTACAAGTGGCTTTAAATATTGATGCTTAACATATTGTCTTTGCCAATCTCTTTCTCTACCTAACTCTTTAAACCTTGCCATTTCCTTTTCCATAAGGTCTAATTCTTGTTTTAAGATAGGATAAAACTTAATCTCGGTTATATAGTTAGGGCAATTATAAAAGAAACAGCCATCACCATCAGAGCAATTACCCCTCCTAAAGTCATATAAACATACCCCTGTCGGTAATGGATTAAAACTCATTGATTTTGACAAATTATAAACAATATCATCAATTTCTTCTTCTGTTTTACCTTTGAATTGTTCGTCTAATTTACCTTTAATCTCTTTGGCTCTTAATCCTGCAATCTTTGAAGTGGGGCTTAATATCATATCAGAATATATTTCCTTAACCTCTTCGTTCTTTAATTCAAGGTAGTGGGTGGTCATTTCAATAGATACATGTGCAAATTGCTTCATAATATGTGCAATTGGCACTCTGACTTTAATAAGTTCTCTAACAAATGTTGCTCTGAATTGGTGAGATTTCAAAGGATATAAATTACCTTTACTATCTCGTATATCCCACTTTTTAATAAACTTTGGTAATCTTTTATCTGAAAAATTTCCTATGTTCAATACATCAATTAAATTGTTTTTGGACTTAACTTTTGTTAAAAACAATTCTTTTAAATCACTTTCTTTCCTTAATTCTTCTGTGTATTCTTCAAGTTCTTTAACTACATTTTTAACTAATTCATTTATAAACACTTTATGAATTATAGGTTCACCTTTTTCAGTTTTACCTAAAGTAACTTCCATATAGTCATATCCATCACTTGTTGTATGAATACAGCCTTTTTTTATAGATAAAATCTCATTAATTCTTAATCCTGTCTGACTTTGAATTATTATTCCTGCCTTAGTTAATACATTAGTTTCTTTATTAACTGCGTAGTAAAGTATTTTATCAACTATTTCTTCGGGTATAGGTTTAGTCTTATTTTCTTTAACTGACTTTTGAGGTTGCCATAAATCAAATGAACCCATATCAACAAATAAATTAGTTTTAGGTACATTCCAACCTTTTATTTGACCTAATTTAATGATTTCTTCAACTATAAAACAGTTTACATATCCTGCACTTATTTTTTTATCATCTTTGAGCCACATAGCAAAATCTAAAAATATTTCTTTATTTACTTCACTGAAATTATTTATATTATTTAAGTTGCAATATTCAATAAATGAATGGAGTGAACCATTAATGTAGTCTCTTACTGTTTGTGGCTTTATCTGACCTAATTTATGATAAGAGTAAAGTTTAGCAGTAAGTTTCATATCATCACTTTTTATATAACTAAAGTTTATTTTCTTTTGACTATCTTTAGTTGTTTTAGCAGTTATAAAAGGTGATAAATCCCATGTGTCATCAGTAAATTTAGAAGTTCCAATGGTTATATTGCTATAATCTGTAGCGTTATTTATTACTTGTAGTTGCAACTTCTCTATTGCCATCTTGTAACTCCTCCAATCTCTTTACAATCTCTCTTAAAATCTCAATAGTAGGTAAGAAATGCTCTGCATAATGGTCGCCATATATATTACCTTCTAATTGTTTTTCTAACTCTTCTAAATGGCTCTTATGAGCCTGTAAATATTCTGGAGTAGTTACATATCTACCACACGTGTAACACTTCTGTCTTTTAAGTAATCTATCGCAAATCTGACCATCCGAACAAGGTTTAGTGCAATATCCATCCTCCATCCTTGCTCCTTTATCCTTGTTTTCATTAAACCATTGAAATTCCTGTTTATCCTGTATAATCATTTCATCAATTTTGTTGATGTTACCGATAATACCTATATTCTTAAATACTTCGGCTCTTTCTTTATCTTTAACATCGGCATAACTTTGTTTTGTTGTTTCGGATGATGAATGTCCTAATACGTCTCTTATAACAGTTATATCAGTTCCTTTTGATAACATATCAGTAGCAAGCGTTCTTCTAAACTGGTGTGCTGTAAGTTTGTATAATTCACCATTGGCATCTCTAATATCATTGTTTTTAATAAAGTCATTAAGCCAATTCTTAAATGTCATTTGAGTTGGTATAGTTACACCGATTACATGACCTTTATCAACTTGATGTAAAAACAAATAATCCTTAATCTTATTATCAGTCTGTTCTCTTAATTCTTTTGTATGCTCTATTAACTTTCCAACTGCAATAGCACATTCATTAGGAATTGGCATAGGCTGTCTTTCTTTTCTATTTTTATGGTCGTACCAAGTTAATGTATATCCACTAATTAAATGTGGTTTAATGCAATCTGTAGTTAATTTAAGCATATCTCCAATCCTCATTCCTGTTGATTGAAGAATGATTATCCCGTATTTAACATAAGGATTTTGTTCATTTTTTAACGCTTTATTTATCTGACTTAATACTTCATCAGGAATAAAATCTATTTTAAGTTTGTTATTAACTCCTATATATTCACTGCCTGTAAATATCTCTGTTTTAGGCACTTCATTAGGCATATATAATTGTCCCCAATGGATAATTGATTTAACTTTATCTAAATGTGATTTTTGAGTTCCATATGCTAACGGCTTATTAGTTTTATTGGAAATAGTAGCTTTTAGACAAGATATAAACATATCTATGTGGTTATTATCTAAATCCTTTAAATTCATTATATTATTTGTAATTGCAAAACCATTAAATATTCTAAATTTATTATTATCTTCATAAAGTTTAGATAGAGCTTTATTTCTTTCTCTATAATTTCTCCAAATATAAGCCTTTACAACATTTTTAATACTTCCACTTTTTATATAAGAAAAATCAAATTTAAACTTTCTCCCATCGTTCTGTGAGTTCCTGTCATTATCTATTAATTCCCACGCATCACCTTTAGGCATATTAGTTGTCACTTAAGCCACCTCCAATCAGAATACTCTTGCTCCAATATTTACTTAAACTATCTTCAAGATACTTATTGGATATATGAGTATATTGTTGGGTGGTGGTTACATGTTCATGCCCTGCAATTATCCTTACAACACTAATATCCATACCATTCTCAACCAAATGAGTTATATAAGTATGTCTTAGGTCATGGAAATTAAATGATATTCCAGTTTTCTTCTTTACCGTATCAAAAACCTCATAGATACCTCTATAAGTTAGTGGTTTACCTAAATGTTGCTTTTGTTGAGATATAAAGATATAACTATGTTCGGTATCAATATAATTTCTTTCTTCCATAATGAATCTATCTATTTCTTCAAGTAAAGCCATTGGAATATATAGATTTCTTCTTTTGCCCTTAGATTTTATATTCTCTAATATTCCAAGTTCCTTAGATATGTCGGGATATGGTATATCCTCAATTTGAAGGTCTAAAACCTCTACAACTCTTGCTCCTGTAAGATACATTATTTTAAATATTAATTTATCTCTCCACGTTGGAAGGGCATTTAAAAATGTTTCTGCTTCATCATCTGAAACAAGTTTAAAGGTTCTTTTACTTTCCTTAACCTTAAATATAGATTGTTTAGTTTTATTATTGCTCCTTGCATGATGTAAAAGGCTTTTAAACATATCAAATGGTCTATTTACATCTTCCATTATAATAGGATTATTAATTTCTTTTACCATTCCACAATACTTATAGAAGTTATATACTGTACTCAATATTCTATTTACGGTTCTCGCTGTCCTTTGGCTTTCTACGTACAATGCAACTACGTTGTCGGTATCATTAGGCTCTCTAAGGTACTCTAAAAACTCACCTATAATATTGGGTGTTACCTCATTATATTCATAACCTTTTTTATTTAAGAAATCCCAATATATTTTTAAATCTGTTCCATTAGCCTTTAATGTATTTAAGGCTCTATCTTTTAATCTTAGATATTTCAAGTAATCATATACAGGTTTAACTATTCTCATTCTATCGTCTAATAAAAGAATTATATTTTTTCCTTTGCTCTGTACTATACTTAATTCCACTTTTTTTGTACCTCCATACTTATTTTATATGTCTAATAAGTTTATATCGTTAGTATAAGTAATCTTAGCTACTTTTATTAATGGTAATATATTCTTACTAATATCTACTTTAAGTATGGTACTTACTCTCTCTTTTATCTTACCTATCTATACTCTCTAATACCTCTATATCACTACTATTCTTAATAGTTATATTAGTGTTTACTATCTATACTATAATCACTAAACATAACATAAATAATTCCTCCTAAGTATTTTCATAGTTTAACTTATATTTCACTTTATTTTATATTATCATTAATTGGCAGTTTTAAAAAGGAGGTATTTTAGTAAAAGCTCTTTTATACTCACACTTAATGAAATATAGAATATATTAAAGTATCAGCTAGAACTTTCTTAATTAAATCATCATCCGTAATGCTGAAATATTAACAACTTGAGTGTATTTTCAAACCTTTACTTAGGAATATTCAAATAAAACTAGCTCAAAGCTTCTTTGGATGTTCCTTAATATAAAAGGGGGTTATTTATATGAGTCATAGACATAGACACTCATGTTGTAATAATAATTGTTGCTGCAAACCAGTTTCTTGCTGCGAAAATAGATGTGACAATAGTTGTGGTAATAACGGCGGAAATGGTAATAGTCTTTGGTTAATTCTCTTACTTTTAGGCAGTGGCGGCTTTGGTGGCAATTGTGGTGGTCGTGGCGGTTTCGGCGGCTTTGGCTTTTAACTAATTAAAAAAAGCACTTCTAATAAAATTTTTATTAGAAGTGCTTTATATTTATTTGTACATGAGTTCTAATTCGTTTTGAATTTCACTACTTTCCATGAATTCATCATATGACATTACTTTATCCATTACTCCCTTAGGTGTAATTTCAATTATTCTATTTGCAACAGTATCAACTAGTTGATGGTCATGAGATGTAAATAACATGGTTCCAGTGAAATTAGTTAATCCATTGTTTATAGCTGTAATAGATTCTAAGTCTAAATGGTTAGTAGGTTCATCTAATATTAATACATTAGCATTGCTAAGCATCATTTTAGAAAGCATACATCTAACCTTTTCTCCACCTGACAGAACGCTAGCTTGCTTAAGAGCTTCTTCTCCTGAGAAAAGCATTCTACCTAAGAAGCCTCTAATAAAGCTTTCTGCCTTTTCTTCTGAAAATTGTCTAAGCCAATCAACTAAGCTGCAATCTACATCGTTAAAATATTCTGAGTTGTCATTTGGTAAATAAGCTTGAGATGTAGTAATACCCCATTTAAACTCACCACTATCTGCTTCCATTTCGCCCATTAATATCTTAAATAATGTAGTTTTAGCTAATTGATCTGTGCCTGTGAAAGCAATCTTATCCCCTTTATTAACTATAAAAGTTACATTATCGAGAAGTTTTACTCCATCCACAGTTTTGCTAAGATTTTCAACTCTTAATAAATCATTTCCTGCTTCTCTTTCTGGCTTGAATCCAACAAAAGGATATTTACGAGAAGAAGGTTTTATATCATCTAAAGTCAATTTATCTAATTGCTTTTTACGAGAAGTAGCCTGTTTTGCTTTAGAAGCATTAGAACTAAATCTAGCAATAAAGTTTTGTAAATCAGCGATTTTTTCTTCTTTTTTCTTATTTTGATCTTTAGCCATTTGAAGAGCTAGCTGACTAGATTCATACCAAAAATCATAGTTTCCAACAAATAATTGGATTTTACTAAAGTCTATGTCTGCAACATGAGTACATATTTTATTTAAAAAATGTCTATCATGTGAAACAACTATAACAGTACTTTCAAAATTTAATAAGAAATTTTCAAGCCAAGTTTTAGATTTTACATCTAAATGGTTTGTAGGCTCATCCAGTAATAGAATATCTGGTTTACCAAATAAAGCTTGAGCTAGCAATACCTTAATTTTTTCTGATCCTGTTAGTTCCTTCATTTTTTTACTTTGAAGGTCATCTTTTATTCCAAGTCCCATTAAAAGAGTTGAAGCTTCTGATTCAGCTTCCCATCCATTAAGTTCTGCAAATTCACCTTCTAATTCTGAAGCTCTAATCCCATCTTCATCAGTAAAATCTGCTTTTGCATATAAGTCATCTTTTTCTTTCATTATTTCAAACAGTCTCACATGTCCCATCATTACAGTTTTAATAACTTCATGTTCATCAAACTCAAAATGGTCCTGCTTTAAAACTGCTAATCTTTCCCCTGGTGTAATGATTACTTCTCCTGTATTTGGTTCAAGTTCACCTGATAATATTTTAAGAAATGTTGATTTACCAGAACCATTAGCTCCAATTAATCCATAACAATTACCTGGTGTAAATTTTATATTAACATTATCAAATAACTTACGTGCACCATATCTTAAACTTACATTGCTTGTACTAATCATATATTTATAAATACCTCCATATACTAAATAATCCATTGTAATCGAAACTACCCGACCATTATACCACAAGGAATGAAAGTAGGCTAATACAATTTATTATTGCAATCAATAATTTTCCCTCTAGAAATATCCTTTTGGTGGATTTCTATATTAAAATCCTTTTCATAGCTTTTAATAAGGTCCAGTTCTCTTTCTACTGCTATAGATAGAGCAAGGCCTGATTCACCCATTCTGCCTGTTCTACCTACTCTATGTAAGTAATCCTTTGAGTTTTCTGGTATATCAAGATTGAATATGTGTGATACTCCATCTATTTGAAGCCCTCTAGCTGCTAAATCAGAAGCCACTAAAAGTTGGATTTTCCCTGCATTGAAATCCTCAATAGCTTTTTTCCTATTAACTTTTTCAGAGGTTCCATGAATCCCTTCCACCTTTAATCCATGATAGCTAAGCTTTGAGGTTGTAATCTCCACTTCATCGCTTTTGTTTATAAATATTATTGCTTTTTCAGGATTTGTAGCACTTATAAGTTTCCTTAAAAGAAGTAACTTATCCCTCTTTTCCACTACAAAATATATATGTTCTATGTTTTGGTTCACAAGGCTTTTTGAACCTACTTTTATTACTTCTGGGTCATTCATTAAAGTTTTAGCAATCTCTACTGTTTTAAGTGATACTGTAGCTGAAAATAACATAAGTTGTCTATCTCTAAGAGTAGTTTTTATTATAGACCTTACACCTTCTATATTATCCTCATCAATCATTCTATCGCCTTCATCTATTACTATGGTTTTTACCCCGTGAGATTTAAGTTTCTTCATGGTAATAAGTTCTAAAATCCTTCCAGCAGACCCAACAACTATATGTGGTTTTTCCTTAAGAGCTTCTAGTTGTCTTTTGATGTTAACATTGCCTATTATACTAGTTGATTTTACCAAAGAAGCTGAGTTCTCCGATAACAATTCTACTTGCTTATGTATTTGCATTGCAAGCTCATGAGTAGGTGCAAGTATAATTGCTTGAATATCCTTGGATGTAACATCTATCCTTTGGAATATAGGCAATAGGTAAGCTAGTGTTTTACCTGTACCAGTTTCCGATTCTCCTATAATGTCTTTGTTTGCAAGTCCCAGTGGAATAGCTTTTATTTGTATTTCTGTAGGGCTTTCAATCCCCTGCTTTTTCAAACCTTCAATAAGGTTTTCTTGTAATCCTAATTCACTAAATATTTTTTCCATACTTTCTCCTTTTTCCTAAGAAATTTTATTGTTATAGTGCTTAAATATAGCTACTTTTATAGCTAAATAATCTATTGCCTTTGGCAATGCATCTTTAATAGGTTTTAATTTTGAAGCTCCAATTTTTTCTATGACTTCAACAATAAGTGCTTCGTGATCTTTTGGAATAAAATCATCTAAGTTAACATCAAAGCCTTCATAAGCACATTTTAAAATGTGGTCTTGTACTGTAACGCTTTTTAATTCTCTTTCGCTGATTATCTCTTCTATAGTTTTCCCTTGTTTATACATGTTATAGGTAATAACATGGCTAGGAACCTTATCATTTTCTTCGCTTTCTTGCATAATCGCACATTCTACTTTTTCATCCCCATATGTTTCTTCATTATATAGTATTTCTGACTTAAGTTCTATATTATTTTCTTTCATATAGTTTTTAATAGCCTCAATAAATTCTCCCCCATATTTATTAAGCTTAGATTCTCCTACACCTTTGATATTAATCATTTCTTTCTCATCTACTGGAAAGTATTCGCTCATCTCTCTTAGTGTACTATCTGTAAACACAATATATGGTGGTACCTTTTCCCTCTCTGAAATCTCTTTTCTAAGAGCCCTTAGAATTTCAAATAATCCAGAATCCTTAATTGCCTTGGTTTTCTTTTTCTCAATCTTTTGATATACCTTTTCCTTATTTTTCAAAACCGCCACTGCTTTATCTTTTAAACGAACCACTGGGAACTGCCCCTCTGAAAGCAAAAGATAATCTTCTGCAGTAAGCACGTTTATAAGATCTCTTATCTCCTTAACAGTGTACTGTTTTATTATTCCATAGGTGGATAACTTGTCAAAACCAAGGTCTAAAACCTTTTTATTTTTTGATCCGCGAAGCACTTCTGCAATTAATGATGTACCGTATCTTTCCTTCATCCTAAATATACAAGAAAATATTTTTTGTGCTTCAATAGTTATATCTACAAGTTCACTTTCATCATTACAAGTGCTACAATTGTCACATTTATCTTGGACATTTTCTTCACCAAAGTATTCTAAAATATACTGCCTAAGACATCTAGATGTGTGTGAATAATCCACCATAGCTTGGAGCTTTTTATATTCATTTAACTTTCTTTCAGGCGAATCCACACTTTGTTCCATAAGGAACTTTTGAAGCAAAACGTCTGCTGCAGAAAACAGCAATATGCATTCACTAGGCTCGCCATCTCTGCCTGCACGGCCTGCCTCCTGATAATAAGATTCCATGCTTTTTGGCAAATTATAATGAATTACGTATCTAACATTTGATTTATCTATTCCCATTCCAAAAGCATTTGTAGCTATTATAATACTTATATCATCATACAAAAACTTTTCTTGATTTTCTCGTCGCTCTTCATCACTAAGCCCCGCATGATACTTTCCAGCTTTATATCCTTTCTTACGCAAAAGTTCATAAAGATTTTCACTTTCTTTTCTTGTGGCTGTGTAAATTATTCCTACTGAGTCCTTATTATCTTCAACGTATTTTAATACGAAATCTCTTTTGTTTTCTCCACGAATAACATTAAAATTCAGGTTTTCCCTATTAAAGCCTGTTACATAAACATCTGGGGTTCTTAATTTTAATAATTTTATAACATCTTCCTTTACCACTTGAGTTGCTGTGGCAGTAAAAGCTGCTACAATTGGTGTTTTGGTTAGCCTTTTTATGAAACTAGAAATTGCTGAATAACTAGGTCTAAAATTATGCCCCCATTGAGATACACAATGAGCCTCATCCACTGCTACAAGTGGTATTGTTAATCTATTTAACATACTACAAAAGACTTCTGATTCTAATCTTTCTGGTGCAACATAAAGAAGTTTAAACTCTCCCTTTGAAGCCTGATCTATTCTTTCGCTAACCTCACTTGCACTTAAGGAGCTATTTATATATGCAGCAGCTATCCCTACACTATTTAAGGTATCTACTTGATCCTTCATTAGAGATATAAGCGGAGATATTACAAGGGTTACCCCTTCAAACATTAGAGCAGGTATCTGATAGCAAAGTGATTTCCCTGCCCCCGTAGGCATTATAGCAAAAGTATCTATCCCACGTGTTATACTCTCTATTACATTCTCTTGCCCTTTTCTAAAGTTATCATATCCAAAATGTTTTTTTAATTTTTCTTGTGCTTCACATAACATATATTTACCTCTCTTATACGGAATAATTCCTTATAATAGTATAAGGCGCATTTAAATAAATAACAAGTCAGAGGATGGTCTGTTTTTTTGACTGACACAGAATTCCCTTTATGCCTTTAATCCATTATTTATTTTGGTCAATTTTATGATATTTAAAACATACTTCCATTTTAAATAAAATAAAAAAGATTCAGTCCTTTATCCTAAAGCGAGCTATAAGATAAAGGATTAAACCTATAAAGTAACTTATGTAAAATATAGTGTTTTATTGTTTTCAAACATACCTAAGGAAACTTAGCAATTTTTTAATTCTAATACATTTTCAGCTGTGGTTAAAACCTCTTTAAATGAAAAAGGTTTCGTAATGTACTTATCACACAAAGCTTCTAGTCCTCTATTTTTATCCTTCTCCTGTCCCCTAGCTGTTAATAGTACTATATAAATATCTGAAAGTTTAAAATCCCCTTTAACTATATTACATACCTGATACCCATTAATTTCAGGCATCATAATATCTAAGAATACCAAATTAGGTTTTTTGCTTACTATTATGTCCAAAGCTTGTGCTCCATCTTCTGCCAAAAGTATTTCTACTCCCTGCTCTTTAAATCCTTCTAATATTTCCTCTAACAATAACCTATTATTAACTTCATCATCCACTATTAGTATACTTTTCATCTATACCCCTCGTTCTAATCTATAATAATTTGCAAGACAACTTATTAAAACAGCTTTAAATGTAACGCTGATTTAATATTTTCATAGTTGTTAATATTACATGTTAAGTACTTTTTTAAAATCTTTAACATAATGTCTACTTACAGGCACTTCTTCTTTCCAGTCTTCAATTTTGAGCACGAAAGTGCTGTTAAACCATGGGACTATTTTATAAATTTTATCTAAATTAACTAAATAACTTTTATGACTCCTAAAAAAATTATGATTAATCAATTTATTTCCCAATTGGCTTAATGTATATTGTGTTGTAAAAGTAGCTTCTTTAGTTAATACAAATACCTCTTTGTTTAACACCGTGCAATACAATATATCATTTGGGTGAACGAGAAAAATGCATTCCTCTTTCCAAAGTGGTAACTTTTTTATACCCTTAATTGCTGCTTGTTCTGGAAGCACATTATTATAACAATAAGAAGATATATTTTTATTTGAATTATATCTTTCATATATTTTATCCATTGTAAGTTCTAGCCTTACCTCTGAAAATGGTTTTAAAACATAATCAATGGCATTCATTTCAAAAGCCTTTATAGCATATTTATCAAATACTGTTGCAAACACAATGCTCACCGGAAAATCCATCTTACATATTTCTTCTGCTAGGGTAAACCCATCAAGCTCTGTCATTTCTATATCTAAAAACACCACTTCTGGTTTTGATTGTTTTATAAATTCTAATGCAGCTAAGGGATCTAAATACTTCCCTATGATTTCTACTTCACTATTTTTGCTTAAAATAAAGCTTAACTCATCTAAAGATAACTTTTCATCATCTACTAAGACCACCCTTAACATACAAACCCCACCCATATTTAAATTTCATCTTAATAATAAAAGCAAAATATACTATATTATTTGCTCATTATTTTTTATATGTAACTTTTACATTACAATTCTACTTCACCATGTAAATCTTGTCAATTTAATGTATAATTCTAACTTCATAGGAAATAAGTTTGATATTTAAAAAGCTATTCACATTTTATATTTTCTATTGGTATATGTAGCATTATACAAGTCCCCTTGTGCAATTTACTAATTACTTCTACCTTTGCATTATATAAATCATTAAATTGAACCTTTGAGGTCGCAAATGATCCATAATTTTTATCATTTAGTATTTGCATTATTTGATTTTCTTCCATTCCTACGCCATCATCCTGAATTTTTATAGCTATCTCTTCTCCATCCCTCATAACAATAAAAGTTACTGTTCCTCCTTGATTCTTTTTTAGAATTCCATGATTAACTGCGTTATCTATTAAATTGTATAGTGAATTTTGGGGAATTAAGAAGTTTATATCTTCTTGGATATCATATCTAACCTTTAATCTTTCTCCAAACCTAATCTCTTGAATATATAAATATGCTTTTATACACTCGATTTCTTCATATAGAAATACACCTTCATCTGCTACATTAAAGTTAAATCTCAAGTAACTACTAAGTTCTAATACAACCTTCCTAGCCTTTTCAGAATCATCTCTACAAAGTGATAATATACTATTTAAAGTATTAAACAAGAAATGTTGATCAATGTAATTTATTTGCTTAGATTCTTTTTTAACCTTTATATTATTTAATTTATTTTTTTTATTTAATTTCAAATTTTCTCTCCTTTAAAACATTTATGCACAGATTATTATGCATGTAATAGATATTTAAAATATTCATTTTTTACCTTTAGTAATATATCGTTGAATTTTTTGTATACCTTAGTAAAAAAAGTACTTTATTTTTAGTTATCAATAAACTTTTATACACTTCTACTAATAATAGATAAAGTAATCTATTTAATCTAAAATTATAATATTTACCATTAACTACTGGACATTTTCATATTATTACTCTACTATTAATTAAGAGAATTTTATTTGGCATATAAAAAATAGTTTATTTAATAACCTATTATTTTTTTTGATATGCTTAAACTATAAAGGAGGTTTTAAATTATGGCAGCTGCTCATTCATTTGACATAGTCTCAGATGTAGATCTACAAGAAGTAGACAATGCAATAAACCAAGCATTAAAGGAAATTAAACAAAGATACGACTTTAAAAACACTATTACTGAAATCACCTTAGTTAAAGAAGATATTAAAATAGTATCGGATGATGATTTTAAATTAAAGTCAGTTATAGAGGTTCTTACAAGTAAATTAATTAAAAGAGGTATATCAGGAAAATCATTGGACTTAGGTAAACAAGAACCTGCTACCTTAGGAGCTGCAAGGCAAACAGCTAAAATTGTAAAAGGTATTTCTACAGAAAAAGCTAAAAAAATAATTGCAGAGATTAAGGCTAGTAAAATTAAAGTTCAGGCTCAGATTATGGATAACCAACTAAGGGTTACGGGTAAAGATCTTGATGATTTGCAACAAGTAATGGCTTTAGTAAAATCAAAAGATTTTGATATCCCTCTACAATTTACTAATTATAGATAGTTACACAACTAAGTGTTAGTACAGTTTTTAATGTACTAACCTTTTTTTGTTATTATTAATTCGTACTTTGCACTATACAATCAACTATATTTTCAGTCCTTAACATCTTACACTATTTACACAGCATTATAGATATTATGTTATTTAATAAATGCTGCATGCTATAAATGTCAATTATAATGCTATGAAAAGTGACATTTCTTAATATCCTTTTTGCATAATACGTAAAAAATTGTTAACATTTATTATTTTTATTAAATTTTTTAATAAACCTATTGACTTATTATGTTACTTTTGCTACAATTTAATTATAAATAAGTCGAAAGATGTTCGAGGAGGAAATTAAATGAAATCAACAGGTATTGTAAGAAAAGTGGACGAACTTGGAAGAATTGTTATTCCAATAGAATTGAGAAGAACTTTGGATATAGATATCAAAGATGCTTTAGAAATTTATGTAGATGGTGAGCAAATAATCCTTAAGAAATACGAGCCAGCTTGTATTTTCTGCCAAAACGCAAGAGACGTTGTAAATTACAAAGGTAAAAATATTTGTAAAGACTGTCTTGCTGAATTAGGTTCAGGTAAATAAATAAAAAGATTTTGTTTTTGCAAACTGTAGTATGCAAAAACAAATAAAATGGATATCCTATATATAGGATATCCATTTTATTTGTTTTTATGTCCTTAATCTAAATTCACTGCAACATTTTGAGCAAGTTACAATAATTTTACCCTTTCCCCTTGGCAATCTTAACTTTTGCGAACATTTAGGGCAATTAGTAACTATATACTTTCTTTTTTCATTTAATTTTTTAAAAAACTTACTCTTTGTAATTTTAATATTATTTAATTTCAACCTTTGCTTAAAATCACTGATTTTATAATAAAAATTTCTCTCCATATTTTCAAAAACAAACTTTTGGTTATCTCGCCCTCTTACATTTGTTGATTTGTTTCTCAAAATTGAATAAATGATAAGTGCTACGCCTAACGCCCATGCATACCCAGTTATTAAAAATAACATCCCTAGGATTATTGTTGTTTTTGAAAATCTATCCCACCCATAAAATATTCTAGAAAATTTACCATACATTTATGCAATTCCTCCTATTACTTCCTAGCTAGAAATCAATTATTACTATTTAAGTATCCTTTTAATCTTATATCATATTCTAGCATGATAAAGCTTAAATCATTATTAACTTTCTGTAAAACATACTCAAAATAACTCTACATAATAAATACATATAAGTATTTATTTAATTGACTTGCTAAACATTAGAGTATATAATTATTCGTGAGACGAAATATATAATTTTCGTTATAAGTAACAAAATAATTACTAATTATTTTGTACTAAAACTAACTGAAAGTGGGCTAAAATATGGATAATAATAAAGATTATGATGAACATATAGTAAAAATTGAATTTTTATTAAGAAAGGTATGTTTTGGTATTAAAAAAAGGGGTAGAACAATTCTTGATGATTATAAAATTACTCCTCCACAATTTGACGCTCTTCAATATCTAATACACAATGGAGAATTAACAATAAGTGATCTTAGTTTAAAACTTTTCCAAGCTCCTAGTACTATAACTGATTTAGTCGATAGAATGGAAAGTAGTGGACTTGTAGAGCGAACACGAGATATTAAAGATAGAAGAGTAGTTAGGGTAAGTGTTTTAAAAAAGGGTTACGATATTATTGATAAGGTGCTAGATGAAAGATGTAAATTTGTGAATGAAGCATTAAAATCAATAGATTCTAATGATAGAATAGAATTCATTAAATATTTAGACGTAGTATATAATTCTTCATTTTGTTCTGGTGATAATTAAATCATCACCTGCGATACTGCAATATTAACAACTATATATGAATTTAGAGGTGTAATCATGATAGATGTATTAAGGGGACTTTTTAGTAATAGGCGGGAACTTTCCATTCAAGAGCATAATATTAGGTACTATGTTTTAAATGGAATACTGTTTAACATAGTAGTAAATTTGTACAAGCCGTTTGCCGCCAAATTTATATTTAGGCTAGGTGGAACTGAATCACATGTCTCTCTATCCACCTCCCTACCTGGTCTAATAGCTGTATTTGTTACAATACCTGGTCTAATTATGATGAGCAATACAAGTGATAAGAAAAGGAATATGATGAGGTTTTTTTTAGGTAGTAGGCTATTTGTCTTATCCTTTGCCTTTATTCCCCTCTTACCAAGTGCAATGCAACCTATGTCTTTTGTAATTCTATCTAGTTTAATGAATTTTCCTGAATCTGTATCAGCAACAGCACTACAAAGTTTTTCCGGTGATATCTTTCCAAGCGATATTCAGCCTACAGCAATATCGGCTAGAAATAAATTCTCTACATTAGCTCAGATTATTAGTGCATACATAATAGGTATAGTACTTAAAAACTTTGGAAGTTCAGGGGATAACATTATTAAGGTATATCAAATATTTTTTGTATTAGCCTTTATTATTGGCTTGTTTGAAATATATACCTTTAGCAAAATTAAGGAAACCTCTTGTTCTACTAAATTAAATATAAACTTAAAGGAATCATTTTCAGAGATATTTTCAAATAAGCAATTTAAAATTTTTCTTGTTTGCTCGTTGCTTTTTCATTTTGGCTGGCAAATGGGGTGGCCATTATTTAATATTTATCAAATAAAATACTTAGGTGCAGATGAATGGTGGCTTACAATCCTTAGTATAACCTCTGCTATAGTAATGTTTTTCAGTTTTGGTTACTGGAAAAGACTAATTCATAAAAAGGGTAACTCCTTTGTTATGTCTACTGCTACCCTTGGAATGGCAGCAACTCCAATACTTTTCGCATTGTCTCCAAATCTATACATAATTACAGTAACAGGGTTAATTACAGGATTTTTTACTTCTGGCACTATCACTGCATTACTTACATTACTTTTAGAAGTAACACCATCCAAAAATAGAATCTTATATATTGGGGTTCATGTAACTTTAACGAGCATTACATTATTTTTAGCACCCACCCTAGGAGATTTTATTCTTAGTCACACAAGTATTTATTTTGCTTTATGTTCTTCAGCTTTCTTTAGATTCATTGGTAGCATTGCTTTCTTTATCAGAAATAAAAAAATAACTCCTAGTCTAAACTAGGAGTTATTTTTTTATTTGTAAAAATACATACTTATCTTTTTAAATTATTTAGCCAATTGCATAAATTGCAGAATGTTCATTCCATATTTGCCCTCTTTTGTCGAAACTCTTTATTTTTTCATTTTAGTTCATATTTATATTAAAATTTAAAAAATTCTATTGACTATTTGTGTTATTGTTGTTATTATTATATTAAGAAATAAGTCGAAACACATTATCGAAACCATCACAAAAGATTAAACTTATTTCGACATAATCTAATAAAGATTATATTGTCCCAAAAACAAAAGATAAAAAGGAAACTACTTATATCTTATATTTTTAGTAATATTCATGATTATCAGTTGCAACATATGTACTAGTAAAAATAAAATTTATTGTACTTGTATATGCAGAAATCGATATAGATGTATTCGTAGCAATTAAAAATAATTAGTTTCCTTTCCTTTATCCCCCCCAAAAGTATTCTATAGCTAGATTTTAATTACTTAAATATAAAACCTTGAGCAATTGCTCAAGGTTTTTAATATTGTTTATATTTATAATCTATTATTTGAAAAATTCCCAAACCCGTTTTTTTGCCTCAGTATGATTATTTACTTTTTCGTAGTAATCCCAAGCCCTCGGGAATAGCCTTTTGTATCTTTGGTGAAGAAATCTATCATCTATTAAGAGTACAGTCCCTCTATCCTCCTCGGTTCTAATCACTCTCCCTGCAGCCTGTAGTACTTTATTCATACCTGGGTACATATAAGAATACTCATAACCACAATTGCTTTTATTATCATAGTATTCTTTAATAATTTCCCTTTCAAAGCAAATCATAGGAAGTCCTACACCAATTATTATTACACCAATCAATTTGTCACCTTTTAAATCAATGCCTTCTGAAAATATGCCACCTAGAACTCCAAAACCTAAAACGTCATTATTTTGGTCATCATTAAAACTTTGTAAAAAAGCTTCCCTATCCTCTTCTGTCATAAAATTAGTTTGAATACTTAATTTAATGTGTGGGTATTTACACACAAACAAATTACAAACTTCATTCATGTACTTATAGGAAGGAAAAAACACCATATAGTTCCCCTTCTTACTGCTTACTACAGAATATACGTACTCCACTATCTTTTCATAGCTATTCTCTCTATATTTGTATTTAGTAGAAATATCATTAGCTATCATTAGATTAAGATTCTTTGTGTCAAATGGCGACTCTAAGGTTAAGTGATAATCTTCCTTCTCCCCACCCAAAATTTCTTTGAAGTACAATAATGGTAGTAACGTTGCAGAGAAATACACAACAGACTTGGCTCTTTGGGATGCTTCTTTTAAAAGCTTAGATGGGTCCAGGCAAAATATTTTTAACACAACGTCATCTTCTATACTTTCTACATAGGTTACATATTTATCGTCATAAAACTCAGCTATTCGCATAAAACTCAAAGAATTAAAGTACAATTCTAAAAAATTATCATATATCTCTGACTTTTCATTTTTAGTGAGCCATACTTCTAATAATTTAGTAACATTATTAAGAATACTATATATATCTTTGGGATCTAAATTCTGTTTATAGTATCCATCTTCGCTACACATCTTTTTCATATTAACCATAAAGGTGTTTAGTTTACTTATAGCTTTGTATATTTTATCATCCTTGCCTTTTATATCTCTTTTCAATTGCAAAAGTGGTTTTTTATGAATCTGCGCAGAAAACATTTCCCTAGCTCTGTCTACCAAATTATGAGCTTCGTCTACCAAGAAGGTGTAGTCCCCACTGTTATCCACAAAGAACCTCTTTAAATAAACCCTAGGATCAAATGCATAATTATAATCACATATAACACAGTCAGACCATAAAGTTAAATCCAAGGAAAATTCAAATGGACATATATTATACTTATTAGAATAAGTTTCAATTATTTCCCTACTAAATGTAGTTTCATTTTTTAAGACATCGAGTAAAGCTTCATTAACCCTGTCGAAATGTCCTTTTGCAAATTTACATTGTTCCGGGTTACAGGCACTCCCTTTACTAAAACATACTTTATCCTTTGCTGTTATTGTTATAGTCTTAAATTTAAGTCCAGCTTCTTTCATTTTTTCAAAAGCATCCTCTGCAACTTGTCTTGTTATAGTTTTAGCTGTTAGGTAAAAGATTTTAGAAGTATATCCCTCTCCCAGAGCTTTAATTGTAGGAAACAAGGTAGATATAGTTTTACCTATTCCAGTGGGTGCTTGCACAAATATTTTCTTTTGCTTTTCCACAGTCTTGTATACAGAAACTGCAAGTTCTCTTTGCCCGGCTCTATAATTGTCAAAAGGAAATTTCAAGTCTTTTATGGTATCATCTCTCTCTTCATTCCACTCTTTAGTAATATTTGCCCATGTGAAATAACTAAAAATAATTTCGTCAAAAAAATCTTGAAGCTGCTCAATAGAAAAAACCTTAATGAACTGCTTAACCTTTTCAGTACTTATCTCGTAGTAAGTCAATTGAACATTAACCTGTTTAAGATTATTTTGTACCCCATATATATATGCATAGCATTTGGCTTGAGCCCAGTGAAGGCTATTATAATCCTCACAAAGCAGCTCTAAATCCTTAGTAACTGTTTTTATTTCATCTATTGTGACCACTTTATCTTTTATTAGAATGCCATCAGCACGACCCTCGATTACAATTGTGCCTCCATTTTGCTCTACTTTATGTCTTAAGCTTACTTCAGATAAGTATTCCTCTCCAAATATTATAGAATACCTCTCTCTGTTTTCCTTTTGCAACTTCTGATGCGCTTTAGTACCTTCTACTGCTCTATTACTTCCCATAAATCTCATATCCAAGTCCCCAGAGCGAAGTACAAATTCAACCAAGTTACGCACAGATATTTTTATATCTTTATTTTTCCCCATAAGTTTACCTCTTTTGATAAGTCACATGAAAATAACAAAATTGTACCTGGTCTATTTATTTTCATGTGACTAAATGGAATTGTAGTACATAAAATTTAGTTACTTCTCTGCATCATAATTTGTTCTTCTAATTCATTTAAATATGCCCAGCGCTCCATTAGATGTTCTATTTCATCTTGAACATTCTTCTGCTCTTCCACTAGCTTTTGTAGGTATTCAAAATCACTACTTCCAGCATTAATCTTTTTGTCGATTTCTTGAAGTTCTATTTCTTTTTTCTCGATTACACCATCAATTTCTTCATGTTCCTTTTGTTCCTTATAAGTAAATTTTAGCGGCTTATTCTTTTTATCTTCATTGTCACTTTTACCCTTTTTATTTTCGTTATTGCTTGTTTTATCATCTTTAATATCTACGCTTACATCACTTAATATATCTAAGTTTTTTTCTATATACTCCTTATACTCAGAATAATTTCCTACATGTTGAATTATTTTTTCATTTCCCTCAAAACTAAATATTTTTTCCGAAACTCTATCTAAAAAGTATCTATCATGTGATACAGTTATAACCACCCCATTAAATTCATCTAAATAATCCTCCAGTACTGCTAAGGTTTCAATATCAAAATCATTGGTTGGCTCATCTAAAAATAGTACATTTGGAGCTTCCATAAGAATTCTTAGCAGGTATAATCTTCTTTTTTCTCCTCCAGATAATTTAGAAATAAAGGACCACTGGGTAGTTCCATCGAATAAGAATCGCTCTAGCATTTGGGAAGCCGTAATCTTTTCCCCATTTCCTGTTGATATATATTCTGCTCCTTCTTTAATATAATCAATAGCCCTCATATTTTCATCCATAGCACCGTTTTCTTGATTAAAATAGCCGAGTTTTACTGTTTCTCCCCATTCTATAAGCCCCTCATCTTGGCTTATACTTCCACTTAAGATATTCATAAGTGTAGACTTTCCAATACCATTAGGCCCTATAATACCCACTTTGTCACCCTTAGTAAACACATGACTAAAGTCTGAAATTAATTTTTTCTCACCAAAAGCTTTATAAATTTTATCCACATTAATAACCTTTTTGCCAAGTCTTGTAGATACTGATGATAACTCTAACTTTTCCTTTGAAATGTCAACTTTACTCTCTTGAAGCTCCTCAAAGCGGTCAATTCTGGCCTTTTGCTTTGTAGTTCTAGCTTTTGCTCCCCGCCTTATCCATGCCAGTTCCTTTTTAAATAAGCTCTGCCTCTTCCTCTCAAGTGCATCCACTAATGCCATTCTTTCAACTTTTTTTTCTAAGAATGTGCTATAGTTACCTTGATAGCTATATAAATTACCCCCATCAAGTTCAAGAATCTTATTGGTTATCCTATCAAGAAAATATCTGTCATGTGTAACCATGAGCACAGCGCCTTTTCTATTTTTTATAAAGTTCTCTAACCAATCTATTATTTTATTATCCATATGGTTTGTAGGCTCATCTAAAATTAACAAATCAGAAGGTGTTATTAATGCACTACACAGCGCTACTCTCTTTCTTTGTCCACCAGAAAGGTTTCCTACCTTCTCCTTGAAATTTGTTATACCAAGCCTGGTCAGTATAGTTTTAGCTTCACTTTGAACTTGCCATCCGTTAATTGCATCCATTTTATTATTAAGGTGCATTAAGGACTTTTGAAGCATTTCATCTTCTGGATTTTCATGCAAATCTTCTATAACAGCTTCATATTCTCTTATAACCTTCATAATGTCAGTATCACTTTTAAAAATCTGCTCTAGTACTGTAGCATCTGGATCAAACTCTGGGTTCTGAGGTAGATATTCTATATTTACCATGCTGCCCTTTAAAATTCTTCCCTCATCCGGAACTTCAAGACCAGCTATTATTTTTAAAAAAGTGGATTTCCCTGTACCATTAACTCCAAGCAATCCAATTTTATCTCCTTCACTTATACCTAGTGATACCTTATTAATGAGTATTTTCTCACTATAGCTTTTACTCACTTCTTCTATCGTTAACAAATTCATATATATACCATCCTTTTTGTGTAATAACACTACACCTTAATTATACCCAAATAAGTAGATAAGGGATAGTTAAATCATCATCTTTGATGTTGTTAAAATTAATAAAGAACCCTAGCAAATTCTAGCGTTCTTTATTATTATTAATTAGTTATTATCAATTTACAATCCATATCTTCATTATAATGAATAACAATAAACCCATAACTACAGCGGCTCCAATCATTATAGGCATTAGTATTTGAAATTGAGCTATAGTAATAGCTACAATATCCTTAAAACCCACTGCTTCATCACACTGCACATTCTTAGATTTTATGATTTCTAATCCTTTCCTTTTCCCCATATTTATCCCCTTTCGCCAGATTCATATAAATAGAATAACAAATTACTGTATTTATTATTCTATTTTCATATACCTAAATCATTATCCTATACAAGGTGACAAGCTACAAAATGTTCTCCGCCTACATCTTTATACTGCGGACATTCATTTTGGCACCTTTCCATAGCATATTGGCACCTAGTATGAAACTTACAGCCAGGTGGTGGATTTGCAGGGCTTGGAATATCTCCCTGCAAAATAATCCGTTCTCGCTTTAATGTGGGATCTGGTAATGGTACAGCAGATAATAATGCCTTTGTATATGGATGAAGAGGATTATTATACAATTCATTTTTTGGTGCCAGTTCCACCAAAGATCCCAGGTACATAACCCCTATTCTATGACTAATATGCTTTACTACACTTAAATCATGTGAAATAAATAAATATGAAAATCCCATTTTCTCTTGAAGATCACACATTAAATTTACTATTTGAGATTGAATTGACACATCTAGTGCTGATACTGGCTCATCTGCAACTATAAATTCAGGATTTAATATAAGGGCTCTTGCTATTCCTATTCTCTGCCTTTGTCCACCTGAGAATTCATGTGGATATCTTCTTATATGATAAGACGCAAGACCACAAATCTCCAGCACCTGTTGAACTCTAGCAGCGATTTCACTCTTAGGTAATAAATCATGGTCTAAAAGTGCCTCTCCAACTATTTGTCCTATAGTAAGTCTTGGATTAAGAGAGCTATATGGATCTTGAAAAATTATCTGCATTTGAGGTCTTATCTTTCTTAAATCCTTTTTTGATAAATCAAATACATTTTGATCTTTAAAATATACATCACCTTCTGTTTTATTTAAAAGTCTTAGAAGTGTTCTACCAACTGTAGTTTTACCACATCCCGATTCACCAACCAAGCCCAATGTTTCTCCCTTATTTATAGATAAAGATACTCCATCTACAGCTTTAACATAACCTACAGTCTTTTGAAGTATTCCACCTCTAATAGGAAAATATGTTTTTAAATTCTCGGCTCTAACTATTGCATCACCCACTTATTTCCCCTCCTCATATAAAAAGCAAGCTACCTTATGTCCTGGTTTTATCTCTCTAATAGTTGGTTGCTGCTTTCTACAAATATCCATAGCCTTTGAGCACCTTGCACAAAAATAACATTCTTCTGGCATATTAATTGGGTTTGGAACTTGTCCAGGTATTGAGTACAATCTATCCACATCTTTATCTAGTGATGGTTTAGACTTCATTAAACCTTCAGTATATGGATGCATAGGATTCTTAAATATCTCAATTACAGGTGCTTCCTCAATAACCTTACCAGCGTACATGACCACTACATATTCTGCCATCTCAGCTATTACTCCAAGGTCATGAGTTATAAGCATTATTGAAGTATTAAGCTTTTTCTTTAAATCCTTCATAATATCAAGTATTTGAGCTTGAATTGTTACATCCAGTGCTGTAGTTGGCTCATCTGCTATTAAAAGCTTTGGATTACAAGACACTGCCATTGCAATCATTGCTCTTTGCCTCATCCCTCCACTAAGCTCATGTGGATAACATTCCACTATCTCTTCTGCTCTTGGTACCCCAACTAACTTTAACATCTCTACTGCCTTTTTCTTAGCTTCATCCTTACTTGATTTTTGATGTAGCAAAATTACTTCTTCTATTTGGTACCCTATAGTAAATATAGGGTTTAAGGAGGTCATAGGCTCTTGAAATATTACAGCAATATCATTACCTCTTATGGCTCTCATTTCCTCATCCTTGAGTTCTAATACATTTTTATCTTCAAATAGAATTTCACCAGCAATTATTTTCCCTGGTGGTGACGGAATTAATCTCATTATGGACATAGCTGTAACACTTTTACCGCAACCTGATTCTCCTACAACACCTATTATTTCACCATGTTTAATGTTAAAACTTACATCATCAACAGCTTTTACAACTCCATCCTCTGTATAAAAATGGGTTTTTAAATTTTTTATTTCAACTAAATTTTTGCTCATATTATGCCTCCTAAACCTTTAGTTTTGGATCAATGGCATCGCGAAGTCCATCACCAAATAAATTTATGCCCATTACCGTTAAGAAAATGCATATTCCAGGAGGCGCCCAAATCCAAGGTTGGAATTGTAATATATATGCATTGTTAACTGACTGAACCATTTGACCCCAAGATGGTGTAGGCGGAGTAACTCCTAGCCCTAAAAAACTCAATGCTGATTCTGTTAGGATTGCACCACCTATACCTAAAGTAGCTGAAACTATTATAGACGCGTAAGTATTTGGTAGTAAATGACTAAATATTTTTCGACTATCTTTAAGACCTAAAGCTTCTGCCGCCTGCATAAATTCCTGCTCCCTAAGAGATAGTATTTGTCCTCGAACAATACGGCAAAGACCCGGCCATCCAAGTATACCTATGATAAACATAACTACGTACATCCTATACTGTGGAGGTACCTTTAAATCTGACATTACTGCTGCTAGCATTATAAGTAGTGGAAGCCCCGGAAAAGATAGAAATATATCAACTACTCTCATTATTATGCTATCTACTATTCCACCATAGAATCCTGCTATCCCACCTAATATACTTCCAATTAACACTTCTACAAGTACAGCTAGTACTCCCACTGTAAGAGATATTCTCCCTCCATACATAACCCTTGTTAAGACATCTCTTCCTATATCATCTGTGCCCAAAATATGTTTAAAAGATGGAGATGCTGATACATTAAGTAGGTCTATGGTTTCCATTTTATAAGGTGATATTATTGGACCAAACGCAGCCATCAGTACCATAAACAGAAGTATATACATTCCAAACATAGCTAGTTTATTTTTCTTTAATCTTTTTCTTATTATCTTCCAAGGACTCAAAATCTCTTCTCTTTTAACCTTCTTCACATTTGGTTTTACTTCTAGTTCCATTTTTACACCTCCTATTTTAGCCTTATTCTCGGATCAACTACGGCATAAGTAACATCTGCAATTAAGTTTCCAACTAAGGTTAACACTGCAAATAAGATATTTATTCCCATGAGCAGCGGGTAATCTCGTCCACTTACTGCTGCAATTCCTATGGGTCCTATACCAGGCCAACCAAAGATGCTTTCCGTAATGAAAGCTCCAGAAAATAATCCAGGAAGCCAAAATCCAAGTAATGTAATAACAGGAATCATTCCGTTTCTAAGAGCATGTTTATATATCACTACTTTTTCCTTAAGCCCCTTAGCCCTAGCAGTTCTTATGTAATCCTGCCTTATTACCTCTAGCATGCTAGATCTTGTATATCTCATAAGACCTGCCACGCTGCCTAAAGTAAGCACAATTAGCGGTAGTATCATATGACGAGCTACATCTAGTCCATAGGAAAGACCTGTTGCTACACTTCCTGCCGTTGTCATGCCGGTAACTGGCAATACTTGCAAATCTACCGCAAATATTTTTATGAGAAGCATTCCAAAAAAGAAAGAGGGCATTGAAATGCCTATCAGGGCAAATACGGTAAAAAATCCATCAAATCTTGAATACTGTTTAGTAGCAGAAATTACTCCGATGGGTATAGAAATTAATACACTTAGTATTAATGAAAGTATAGCTAGGTAAAAGGAATTCCACATATACGTGTTCATAACCTTTCCTACTGGTTGCTTAAAGTTAGTGGATTCGCCAAAATCCCCCTTAAGAACTCCACCTGCCCATCTAAGGTATTGCTGTGGCATTGGTAGATCTAGACCCATTTGGTGTCTTAATTCTTGTTTTCTTGCTGGCGTTAATCCTTTATCCATTTTGCCTGTTAATGCATCACCTGGCGCTAACTGCACTATAAAAAATATTAGTATAGATACCCCTATTAAAACTGGTATCATTTGCAGCAATCTTCTAGTTATATACTGCCTCATGATAATCCCCCTTTATAAACTACGCTTGGCATAGCCAAGCATAGTAAAATATATTAATATAATTTAAGTTTTGTTTACCTATTTAGCCTTAGGTTCAGTTAATTCTGCCTTTACAATTTGTTGAGTAAACTTAATATATGGTGATAAGCTTATCCCTTTAACCCTTGAGCTTACAGCCCACATCTCTTTACTTTGATCTAATAAAACATATGGAACTTCCTCTGTGAAAAGTTTAAACCACTGATCATATAACTTCTTTCTTTCTTTCTGATCTGTAGTCTTAAGAGCATCTGCCATTAATTTTTCACTTTCTGGATTTGTCCAATTTCCTGGATTATATCCACCAAGTTCTGCTTGTTTAGCTGAGAATATTCCTGATGGGTCCGGATCAATACTTAAACTCCAAGACATATTAAACATTTCAAATTTTTGCTCATCATAAACTTTTGTACATAAAGTGTTGAATTCCATTAATTCAGGAATAACATCTATTCCTATAGCCTTCCAATTCTCTTTTACTATTGGAATTAACATTTCAACGTATTTACTTCCTTGATAAGTCATCCAATGAATTTCAAATTTCTTACCATCTTTATATCTAAAGCCATCATCTTTTTTAAGCCATCCTGCTTCTTCTAATAATTGATTTGCTTTTTCAGGACTATATTCATATTTCTTTATATCATCTGTATATGCCCAAGAGACTTGTGACACTGGAGCATTGCAAATCTCAGCATATCCTTTATATCTAGCATCTATAAATCCTTTTCTATTTAATCCATAAGTAAGTGCTTGGCGTACTTTCACATCTTTAAACTTTTCATCCTTAATGTTTAAGCCCATATATCCATATCCATTCCCTGGATAAAGTTGCATGTCTATAAATCCAGCAGTTTTTAACATTTGAATATTCTCTGGTGATGTTGCAATTCTATCAATATCTACTTCACCAGCGGATAAAGATTGGATAGCTGTCTGAGCATTAGTAACCTTAAGTATTAGTTTATTAATTTTAGGTTCCCCAGCCCAATAATTAGGGTTTTTCTCAAAGTCAGCTTCTTGACCTGCCTTGTAATCCTTGAAAATATATGGACCCGCGCCCATTGGTTTTAAAAATAAATCTTTTAATTTTTTTGTATCACCTTTTTCAAATCCATAATAGTTCTTACACATGATTCCATATCCAAAATCAGCACCCAGTGCCGGAGCTTTAACTTCCGTTAATGTAAATGAAATTGTATAGTCATCTATAACCTTTATGCCTTCAACAGTTTTAGCATCGCCTTTGTTATATTCCGCGTACCCAACCAATTTATCTACTGAATCTGCTCTTGATCCATCATATTTTGGGTCACAGATAGCTGTATAAGAAAATTCCACATCCTTTGCAGTTAATTCTTCTCCATTACTAAATTTAATACCTTTGTTTAAAGTGAAAGTATATGTTTTATTATCCTCTGAAATACTCCATTTCTTAGCTACAAGCCCTATAGGATTACCTTGTACATCATTTGACATTAACCCTTCAAATACTAAGTCAGTAACATAGCTATCATCTACTGAACTTGAATATATAGGATTGAATTTTCCCTCTGGTGCCGTAAATCCAATAATCAAAGTATCTTTTCTATTCTTTGCTGTATTTGGTACTTTTTCTGGACTTACAGAAGCTATAACTTCTGATGCTTTTAAATCCTTATTTCCTTCACCAAGACCGCCTTTACCACACCCCGAAAATAGTAGAGTCATTGACATAGCTAAACTTAAAAAACCAGTAATTTTTCTTTTCAATGTTTTTTCCCCCTTTTATTTTATAAGTACTTTTGAGGCTTGAATATAAGTCTTCTATATAATTATATGTTTCACTAATTATATAATTCAACATTATTGCACCTTGACTAAATTATAGTATTTATTCTACATATTGCAATATTTTTTCTTCGACTTCTATTTCCTTCTGATTTTTTAGTGTTTTGTAGAATTATGAGCATTCTTATAATATTCTGAACTCTTACCGTTATGCATTTAATTTTTATTTTAGGTTTAAGTGCCACCCACGTGGCACGTGGCAAAAGTGACAACCTCTAGCGCATATAGATTTTATCCACATCCACAAGCTGTCTCCTGACTAATAAAAAAAGACACACAATTTCAAAAAAAATTGTGTGTCTTTCATATTTAGATATTTAGCTTTATATATTTTTTTTAAATTTTAGAATTTAATAAAACTTTTAACGATAACTTGTTACTTTATGGTACTAAATACTTAATTAAAGTGCCTTGTTTTATTTTATTTCCATTTGCATTGCATATATTATCATTAACTACTACATAGTATGTTCGCCCTTTTTCTAGTTGCTCTATTGGCGTTGCAATAACTGTATTATTATTAACCTCTAATTTTATTGCAATCCTTTTTCCAGTATCCTCAGCTATAAGTTCAATTCCTTGTGACCTTATACTTGACAAATCCACAGGTCCGTTAAAGTTAATCTTAAAATGTTTATCTGCATTTATATCCTTTTTTAAATCACTTAAAACCTTGTAATTATAAAAGAGATGAATTCTCCCATTAGTTAACTCTTCTTTAGTTGCTTTTCTCCATCCCTGATTAGTTCCTAAGTAGGCATTATCAGTAATACTTTTACTCAGTATGTAAGTATATGTATTCCAATATTCCTCACTTCTAGCCACTTCAAGATTAATATAAAATTCTCTTCCATCTAGGTCAATTCTCATATATCCTCTTTTATCTTCCTGTAAGCTTGTACCACTCAAAAGCAGGTTAGCGACCTTCAAGGAGTCAATTCCTTTATCCTTAACTTCAAAATCGGGAAATACACCAGTCTTATGGATTATATTTCCATATGGCGAGAAAAATTTCTCAGTGGTAATCTTAAGGAAGCTACCATCAGACAATGAGAACATTTGTTGTGCAACACCCTTTCCATAGGTTGTTGTGCCTACAAAAACAGCTTTATTATAGTCCTTAACAGCAGCTGCTAATATTTCTGATGCACTAGCAGAATACTCATTTATCAAAAATATAACAGGTTTATCTATTACTTTTCCATGATCAACAGCTTTATATTTTAACTTACTTTGTGATTTATCCTCCACGGTAATCGCAGTAGAATTGCCGATAAAATGACCCGCTATATCTAACGCTGCACTCATATATCCACCACCATTATTTCTAAGATCTATAATGTAGCTATTAGCTCCTAATCCCTCCATTTTCTTTAATTCTGCAGAAAACAAATCAGAAGTCTCCCCTCCAAAAGATGAAATAGATATATATGCTGCTTTCCCTGCTTGCATTTCACTTGTCACTGTTGCCACTTTTATTTCTCTACGTTGAATATTAAAATCAAGTATTTCCGTATTTCTATGCACTACTATTTTCACATAGCTACCAGCTTCACCCTTTATATATTTTGTTGCCTCCTCAGAAGAAAGACCGGCTAAGTTCTTGTTAGCTGCTTGTACAATAATATCTCCCGGTTTAAGTTCAGCCTCAAATGCTGGAGAATTCTCAAAAACCTTAGTTACCCTAACACCTTGTGGAACTATATCAATACCAACACCTATTCCATAAAATGTATTGTTTATACTATCTATAAACTCTGAATACTCCTGCTTTGTAAAATAATCTGAATAAGGGTCATTAAGCCTCTTAATCATTTCATTTAAATCTGTTGCACCTAATACATAGTCTGACACTGTGTTTACGTAATTGTTTTTTAAAACTATCCTACCTTCTTCAAGTATACTAGGCTGGGCTTGTACTTTTGTATATATAGGATTTAGAAATAACAATATTAAGAATATGCTTAATACTCTTTGAAACTTGTTCACCTTTTTAAAAGATTGTTTTCTCATATATTTCCCCCTTATCAACTGATATTATTATGATTCTCACAAATTAATCAATAGTTGTAACTCTATAATACTACAGGAAATTATACTAAGTAAATGATTAAGTTTTTTCTTAAGATAGGTGCTACATTATTAATGTTCGCAAATTAAATTTAGATACCAAAGTAATATAAAAAATGACCTCTGCCAACAATGCAGAGGTCACCTTTTTAATTATATATATAGTTTTTATAAAACTTTTGCTAAAAATTCCTTTGTTCGCTGATTAGTGGGGTTATTAAAGACTTCTTTAGGGGTTCCGTCTTCTAAAATAGCTCCATCATCCATAAATATTACTCTGCTTCCTACTTCTTTAGCAAATCCCATTTCATGAGTTACAACTATCATAGTCATCCCTTCCATAGCTAAGTCCTTCATAACTTCAAGCACTTCTCCTACCATTTCAGGATCTAAAGCAGAGGTTGGTTCATCAAAAAGCATTACATCTGGTTTCATTGCAAGAGCTCTTATAATTGCAATCCTTTGTTTCTGTCCTCCTGATAATTGCGCTGGGTAACTATCAGCTTTATCGCTAAGTCCAACCTTTTTAAGAAGTTCAAAAGCTAGTTTTTCTGCAGTTTCTTTTGAGATTTTTTTAACCTTTATTGGTGAAAAGGTTATATTTTCTAATATTGTCATATGTGGAAATAAATTAAATTGCTGAAATACCATGCCCATCTTTTGCCTTTGTGCATCAATATTATTATGTTTACTCGTTATTGAAACCTCTTGAAAATATATTTCACCAGAAGTAGGCTGTTCAAGTAAGTTAAGGCACCTTAAAAATGTGCTTTTACCAGAACCACTAGGTCCAATAACTACCATAACTTCTCCTTTTTCCACATGAAGATCAATGCCTTTAAGCACTTCTAATTTCCCAAAACTTTTTTTTAAGTTGCAAACTTTAATCATTAATATTCATCCTCTCTTCAACACGTTTCATAAACTTTGAAAGTGTAAATGTCATAATAAAGTATATAAAAGCTGAAACTAGTAATGGTTCAAAAGGTTTGAATATATTTCCTCTTACCGTATCTGCATTATAAGATAACTCATGAATTCCTATTACCGAAACTATAGAAGACTCCTTAATGATTACTATAAATTCATTTCCTAGCACAGGTATTATATTCTTAACTGCCTGAGGAATTATAATATTTAGCATAGCCCTATTATATGACATACCTAGCGACCTAGCAGCTTCCATTTGTCCCTTATCAATAGCATTTATACCACCACGGATAATTTCAGCTACATAAGCTGAACTATTAATAGAAAGTGCAAAAATACCTGCTGCCATATCCGGTAGTTCTATTCCGATATAAGGTAACCCATAAAAAATAATATATAATTGAACCAGAAGTGGAGTTCCCCTAATAATTTCAACATATGTTGATGCAATCATGTTTAAAATCACATTTCTGGATATTTTCATTAATGCAAAAATAGTCCCACCTATAACTCCTAAAAGTACTGAGAAAAATGCAATTATTAACGTAAACTTAGCACCATTTATAAAAAACATGTAATATTGGCTTAAAAATGAAAAATCCATACTCTATTCTCCCTATAACTTAAATGATTTTATTGTCTTTAGTATCTTTAAAATATCTATTCACTATACTAGTTTAATTTTAAATTATCCTACTCTGTAATGTTATTTGCATCTGCAACAAATTTATCAATAGTTTTTTCATTGATCAATCTATCTATGCTAGTATTTAAGAATTTTATTAAATCTTCATTTCCTTTTTTAACTGCTAGAGCCGAGCCTTCTTCTTTAGCTTTAATCTGCGCTTTTGTTAATGCTAAATCTGAATTTTGCGCCACGTATGCCTTAGCAACAGGTAATTCAACAATTACTGCATCTACCTTTTTAGTACTTAAAGAAAGCATAAGGTCTGATACTTTTCCAAGTGGTTTTATTTCTGAAGTTGCAAGTTGCTCAGTTGCTAATTCCTCTTGAACTGTACCTTTCTGAACTCCTACCTTTTTACCTTTTAAATCTTCTAAGGATTTAATTGTAGCTTCATCCCCAGCTCTTACAACAACACATTGAACTGCTGTATAATAAATTTTAGAAAAATCTACATTCTTTTTTCTTTCCTCTGTAGGATTCATTCCTGCTGCAATAAGGTCTATATTTCCTGTTTCAAGTGCTGCAGTTAATCCGTCAAACTTCATATCCTTTATTTCAATCTCAACACCTAGGTCTTTTGCAATTTCTTTTGCTATATCTATGTCAAATCCCACAATTGTGTCCTTACCATCAATTGATTTATGAAATTCATAGGGTGGATAATCTGCACATGTGCCTATAACTATTTTTCCTTTTTCCTTGAGTTTGTCCACCATTGAAACCTTAGCTGATACGTTTTCTGTCTTAGTTCCTGAGCATCCCGATAGTCCTATTGCTATTAAACCAGTCATTATTATACTAATTATTTTTTTACTATTATTACTTTTCATTTTTTATTCCTCCTCGTATATATTACTGCTATTATAATACATCTTTTTGCATAATCATGCAATACTTTTTTGTAATATTTTCGAGTGTTTTTTTATATATTTTCTTTAAGCTTGCATTGCAAACGTTTTCTAATCATTATAGTTAAATTAAGTATTTAATGCATTTTTTAGAACAGCTCATGTTTATGCATAATAATGCATAAACTATTGTGAAATCAACATATTATTTCAATTAAAAAAATCGCCTTTAGGCGACTTTTTAGTTGTGCTTTATAAAATAATTTTTATTTCTTATCTGAAGTTAAAAGTGCATTATTCATCTTCTTCTGCTTTGTTAAACTAATTTGATATTCTATTAACTTGTTTTGCAAATCAATTATTTTGTACTTTGAAGACTGAAGCTTAAATTTCATTTCTTTATTTTCTATCTTTATAACCTTATTTTCTTCGATAGAAGCCTTTGTAGATTCTTGAATAGCATATAATTCTTCTTTTATCTTTACATTTTCTTTTTCTAAGGTTTTTGCATACTCACTATTTTCTATGTTTTTACACTTAGAGAGTAGTTCTTGGTTATATGCTTCCATATTATTTAACTGCTTTTTTAAACCTTCCAATTGCTCAGTCAATTCTTTATCACGTTTTTCTAAGGATTCAACCTTACTTGAAAGCGTCTTTGCAATGGAATTGCTTTTGAACATATCATCTCCTAAATTTAAAGCTGTCAAAATTGCTGCTGAAGAAGTGCTGAGTTTCTCATTATTGCCCATTATGTTCTTTATCTTCTTATCAACATAACTAGCTACCATATGTAAGTATTCTTCTCTTTCTTCACCTTTTAAATTATATTCAATACCGTTTATCTTTATTGTTACAACGTTCATCTAAAACACCCTCTTAGACAGATTAGTTATCATCATTGTACCACAATATGGCTTTTAATAAAACCAATACTTCCAAATTATATAGGAAATAAAATAAATAGTATACTTTCCCATTACCTATTTAAACTAATTCCTTATATAACTAAGCTCCCTTATTTCTAAAGGAGCTTAGTTTAAAGCTTTTATCTAAGTTCTGCACCTAACTTATGTTCCAGCGATCTTAATATTTTATCATGTACTTTATTTACTTCTTCGTCCTTTAATGTTCTATCTTCACGTCTATATACTATAGCATAAGCCACATTCTTTTTACCTTCAGCTATTTGCGAACCTTTATATACATCAAATAGCTTAGCACTTTCTACAATATTACCACCTTGCTTCACAATTATATCTTCAATGTCCTGCACTAAAATTGCATCTTCAACTATCAGGGCAATATCTCTAGTTACAGCTGGAAACCTCGGAAGTGCTTTGTATTTTTTATTTAATTCTGCATATTTATATAACATATCTAAGTTTAGCTCTGCTATATAACATCTTTGTTCTACACCATAGTTCTCAGAAACGCTAGGATGAATTTCTCCAACTGTGCCTATAAAGTCTCGTTTTATATATAGACTTGAAGTTTTTCCAGGATGATAAGTTGGATTTTCATTCTCTCTTCTAAATGATGAATTTGTTATTCCTAAAATATCTAATACATTTTCCACAACACCTTTTAAATCCAAGTAATCAACATTTCCATACATTCCTATGGTTACTATATTTCTTTCTTCTGGAAGCTTATTCTCATCCTCATTTGGTATATAAACCTTCCCTATTTCAAATAATCTAGCTTCTTCATTACTTCTTGAATAATTCCTTGATAAAGATTCCATCATAGAGGATATAGTGGTAGTTCTCATTATACTGTAATCTTCTCCCAAAGGATTCCTTATTGTCACTACCTTCCTAAGACTACTATCTTCTGGTACTAAAATCTTATCAAATACTTTAGGACTTACAAATGAATAGCTAATAGATTGATTAAGAGCATTGGAAGTTAAAGAAAGCACTACTTTATCGTCTAACTTTTGTTTATCACTTTTCCCACTTTTTGAAGTTTCACATTTAGGCGTAGTAGATGGTATATTATCATAGCCATATATTCTAGCTATTTCTTCTGCCACATCTTCTCTGATGTTCATATCACTTCTAAATGTAGGCACTTGTATAAGTAAATCATCGCCTTTTATCTCTGTAGACAATTCTAATCTATCAAGGTATTTTTTCATATCACCCTTGGATATTTCAGTTCCTAGAAAACTATTAATCCAATTTGCATCTACTGTTAAAGTATGAGACTGCCTCTTAATTGGATATACATCTATACATCCTTCCATTATTTCACCTGCACCTAACTCCTCTACTAAATGACATGCTCTACTTATTGCCATTTCAGCTAGATTAGGGTCTAGATCTTTTTCAAACTTTGAAGATGCCTCAGTTCTTAAACGTAATTTTTTAGAAGATAGTCTTATATTAACTCCATCAAAGTTTGCACTCTCAAATACTATGCTAGTACTGTCGTCTTTGATCTCGGAATTTAAGCCTCCCATTATACCTGCAAGTCCTATAGTTCTATCTCCATCTTTAATATTTAACATAGTTTCATCTAAATCTCTTTCTACCTCATCTAAGGTAGTAAATTTTTCTTTATCATGAGCTCTTTCAACCACTATATTATTAGTGCTAATTTGTCTTGCATCAAATGCGTGCATTGGCTGACCAAGTTCTAACATAACAAAGTTTGTAATATCAACTATATTATTTATAGGCCTAATCTCAGCTTCTAATAATCTTTCCTGCATCCATTGCGGAGAGGGCTCTATCTTTACATTTTTTATACCTTTTAACATATATCTTCTGCAAAGTTCATCTTTAATATGAACCTTATAAATATCCTCCACATTCTCGCTACAAGTAGCTTTATAATCAAGGGCTGGCTTCCTAAATTCTGTGCCTAAAGTTGCAGCAGTTTCTCTAGCAATTCCTAGAACACTCATGCAATCTGCCCTGTTTGAAGTTATCTCAAAATCTATTAACACACTTTGAAGGTTTAAAACTTCTTTTATATCTTTCCCAATAATCGTATCCTCTGGAAGTATCATCAGTCCATGAACAGGTTCATCCCCTGCAATACCAAGTTCTTCCTCAGAGCAGAACATTCCATTTGAAGTTATACCACGAAGCTTACCTTTTTTTATTTTTAATCCACCATGTAAACTTGACCCATGAAGTGCCACTGGAATAATATCTTGCTCTTTCATATTTGTAGCTGCAGTAACTATTTGTATTGGTTCATCAAGTCCTATATTTACCTGACATACAACTAATGCATCCGCATCTGGGTGTTTTTCAATTTTAATTATTTTCCCCGTAACAACATTTTCGATTTCAGCCCCTGAAATTATAACTGATTCCACTTTTGAACCAGTCATAGTTAATTTGTCACCCAGCTCCTTTGGTGAAATATTTATATCTACATAATCCTCAAGCCATTTAACCGGAATTTTCATCTTATATCCTCCTAACATTTTTATGCTATTAAACAATTTTTCACTGTTTAGTCTTAATGCTCTTTATTTACAACAAATAATCATCGACTTATATTTTAGAATTGTTTTAAAAACCTCATATCACTTTCATAAAGCGCCCTAATGTCATCTATTCCATATTTAAGCATTGTAATTCGATCAAGTCCGAATCCAAAAGCAAATCCACTGTATATTTCCGGATCAATTCCACAGTTTCTTAAAACATCAGGATGAACCATTCCACAACCTAGAAGTTCTATCCATCCACTTCCGTGACAAACCTTACACCCTTCACCATTACACACAAAGCATGTAGCATCCATCTCTGCTGAAGGCTCAGTGAACGGAAAATGGTGTGGTCTGAATTTTGTTTTCATTTTATCTCCAAACATCTTATGGGTAAATAGTTCTAAGGTTCCTTTTAAATCAGCAAAGGTAATTCCTTTATCAACTATAAGTCCTTCAATTTGATAAAAAATTGGTGAATGAGTAGCATCTACTGCGTCCGATCTATAAACTTTACCTGGCGAAATCATTTTTATAGGTGGCTTTTGAATTTCCATAGTTCTTATTTGTACTGGTGAAGTTTGAGTTCTCAAAACTATATTATCATTTATATAAAAAGTATCTTGTTCCCCTCTTGCAGGATGATCTTTAGGAATATTTAATGCCTCAAAATTATAATAATCTTTCTCTACTTCAGGACCTTCTTCAATGGCAAATCCCATAGATAGAAATATTTCATTTACTTTTTCAAGTGTTAATTCTAGTGGATGTCTTTTGCCTAATATTTGTTTTTTCCCTGGCATAGATATATCTATAACTTCACTTTTTAACTTCATTTCTTTTTCATTGTTTCTTAATATGTCTGAAGACTTAGTTATAAGCGTCTCTATATCCTCACGAACTTCATTTGCTATCTTGCCTACAATGGGCCTTTCCTCATTTGAAAGTTGACCCATTCCCCTTAATATTTGTGTAAGTTCACCTTTTTTCCCTAAATACTTAACTCTAATATTTTCTAATTCTACTTTATTAACAATTCCTTTTAACTCTTCCAAAGCTGCTGTTTTTATGATTTCTAATTTTTCTTTCATAATAAATGCTCCTTTCATATTTATGTGACTTTTATATTTTATAATTTTTATATTATAATTTTCTATAAAACAAAAAAAACCATCCCAAGTGAAGGGACGGAAAATCCGCGGTACCACCCTAATTGACTAAAAATAGTCCTCTTAGATAAATTTATCGGTTCTACCCGCAAGCAGCTACTTAGTTTCACTGCTTGAACTCCTGAGTGAACTTCGATATAAAAAATTCTTAAAAAAGCTCTCAATCTAAGGCTTCTTTTCCCTGTAAGTTTCTTATATGTACTCTCTCCATCATCATTTAATTATTAAAGTATATAAAACATTATAACCACAACTTCAAAAAACTTCAACTATGTATTTTAAAATCCTCTAATGTTTTTTTGTCTTACCACCTCATACATCATAATTGATGCTGCCACGGCCACATTCAAAGATTCTGCACCACCAGGCATAGGAATTTTGACTTTTAAATCACATATGCCATAAACCTCATCACTTACACCATTTCCTTCATTTCCAACAGATATAATAACTTTTCCCTTTAAATCTACCTCATAGAAATTTTCATCAGTATCTAATGAGCTAGTAATGAGTTTAAACCCAGAATCCCTAAGTTTTGTTACTAGTGATAAGTCTTCATCAAATATAACAGGAACTTTAAATATAGACCCCATTGTAGCTCTTAGGGTTTTTTCATTATATATATCCACGGTTCCTTTTGTAATTATAACACCTAATGCTCCCGCTGCATGAGCAGTTCTAATTATAGTTCCCATATTACCTGGATCTTGAATCTTGTCAGCCAGAACATAGAACCCTTGATTATATTTAATCTCTACAAGTTTATTTTTAACTGTAGCAATAATCCCTTGTGGGTTTTCTGTATCACAAATACTTTTGAATATACTATCATTAATACTATAAACCTTAGTATCTTCTTGCAACTTATTTTTCACCTGAGAATCTTCATACTTAGACTCTCCCCTAGTACTTATAAAAATATTCACAACTTCGAAATCGGAATCTAAAGCTTCTTCTACAAATCTAAAGCCCTCAACTAAAAACATATTACAATCTTTTCTATATTTTTTTTCTTTTAGCTTTTTAATATCCTTAATCAATAAATTTTCCTTGCTTTGAATGTTTTCCAAAGTAATTCTCCTTATTTAACTAGATTTTCTAATGTATTTAATTCTTGAATACCACCTATAGCAACAATTATATCTCCCGGTTCAATGATACTATCTGCTTCAGGAGAAACATCAATATCATTATTTCTTTTTATAGCCATTACGTTTATCCCATACCTTGCACGTACATTTAAATCTCTCAATGTATTATTATGCCATTCTTCTGGGCTAACAACTTCAGCTATACTATAATCAGGAGATAATTCTATATAATCTAATATGTTTGAGGATACTAAATTATGTGCAACCCTTACGCCCATATCTCGTTCTGGAAAAACTACTCTGTTTGCACCTATTTTATATAACACCTTAGCATGTAATGCATTGGTCGCTTTTGCTACTACATGTTTTACTCCTAACTCTTTAACTAACAGTGTTGCTAAAATACTAGATTGAATATCAGAACCTATACTAACAACTGCACAATCAAAATTACGAATACCAAGTGCTCTTAAGCTATTCTCGTCATTTGCATCAATTTGAACCGCATGGGTTACTTTATCTGAAATGTTTTGAACTACATCTTCATCATTATCTACTGCTAATACATCATTCCCTAAAGAATATAAAGTTTCAGCAACAGATGATCCAAACCTTCCTAGACCTATAACGATAAACTGCTTTTTACTCATTAAATTCACCCCTATCCAATTAAAATCTTATCTTCTGGATATCTAATGGTTCCAGATTTAGAATTTTTATTTTTAGTTAATGCCAATATTATAGTAAGTAATCCCACTCTCCCAGCATACATAGTAAGACTTATTACTATCTTACCTACAAAGGATAATTCTGTAGTTAACCCTAACGTTAATCCAACTGTAGCAAATGCAGAAGTGGCCTCATATAAAAAATATTCAAAAGGAATATCTGGCTTCTCAGTAATAGATAATATCATAGTAACTATTATAACAAGTGCCATGGAAATAACAGCTATCGCAAAGGCTTTATACACAAGCTCCTTGTCTATACGCTTTTGAAATATTTCAGTCTCTTCACGCCCGCGAACTACAGATACTACAGTCATAAGAAGTAGCACCGCAGTAGTGGTTTTTAGACCTCCAGCTGTTGACCCAGGAGACCCACCAATAAACATTAAGATTATTGTTAAAAAGATTCCCGCTGTAGTCATTTTTTCTAATGGAATAGAGTTAAAGCCAGCAGTTCTTGGTGAAACAGATGCAAAAATTGAAGATAGGATCTTACCCTTAAAAGACATTCCTCCCATAGTATAAGGATTGTTCATCTCAAAAATAAACATAAGGATTGCCCCTCCAAAAATTAACACTAGCGTAGTATAAATAACTACTCTAGAATGTAGCGATAGTCTTTTAACCCCCCAACAATTATAGATTTCCACCCAAACGAAAAATCCTAATCCACCTACCGCTATTAAGGCTGAAATCGTTAATATTATTACAGAATTATTAGCATAGGCTGTAACACTTGTGAATCCTCCCATCAAATCAAATCCAGCATTGCAGAAGGCTGAAATGGCATGAAAACAACTGTAATAAAGACCTTTAGCAATACCAAACCTTGGAATAAACTGTGTTGAGAATAAAACTGCCCCAATGGCTTCCACTGAAAATGTAAATATCAATACGTACTTAATCATTTTCACTACTCCCTGTAATGAATTTACATTCATGGATTCTTGTATTACTAATCTCTCTTTTAATGTTATTCTTTTACCCAAAATTAAAAAAACCAGTGTAGCAACAGACATAAATCCAAGTCCACCTATTTGTATAAGTGTTATTATTACTGTTTTACCAAAGTAAGTCCAATAGGTTCCCGTATCTACGGTTACAAGTCCCGTAACACAAACAGCAGAGGTAGATGTAAATATACAATCTATGAATGGTGTAAATTCTCCACTTTGAGAAGATATAGGCAAACTTAGGAGCATTGCACCACTAAATATAACTATAGCAAACCCCATTGAAAGTATCTGAACAGGAGTATAAATGTTTTTTCTCTTAAAAGGTTTAATGCTTGATTCCAAAGTATTCACTCTCTCTTCTTTCCAATTAATAATATTAGATTATCATATGTATTCCATTATATCACTTAACATATCTTTGTCAAAAATGCAATAAAAAATGTAGCCCTTAGGCTACATTTGCAAATAAATAATTTTAAGCTTGTAATTGTTTCTTTGCAACTTCTACTAATTCAGCAAAAGCTTTTGGATCATTTATAGCAATCTCAGAAAGCATCTTTCTGTTAATTTCTATTCCTGCAAGTTTCATTCCATTCATAAATCTTGAATATGAAAGATCATTCAATCTTGTAGCCGCGTTTATTCTAGCTATCCAAAGTTTTCTAAAATCTCTTTTCTTTAACTTTCTTCCAATGTAAGCATTTCTAAATGCTCTCATTACTGATTCATTTGCTGTTTTAAATAACTTACTCTTTCCACCATAGTAGCCTTTTGCAAGCTTTAATATCTTTTTATGGTTTTTACGAGCGTGAACTGCTCTCTTAATTCTTGCCATTTAATATACCTCCTAAGCACCATTCAATTATAAGTATGGTAACAATTTTTTCATTGCTTTTATTTGAGTTGTTGAAACATATCCAGTTTTTCTAAGATTTCTTTTTCTTTTTGAACTCTTTTTTGTTAATATATGGCTTTTGAAAGCTTTTGCTCTTTTTAATTTACCTGAACCTGTTTTCTTAAATCTTTTTGCCGCGCCTCTATGTGTTTTCATTTTAGGCATAATAAAATTCCTCCTCTCGGTTACGCTCTTTTAGGAGCCAAAATCATTATCATATTTCTTCCCTCTTGTCTTGCTGCTTTTTCAACAATATAAATATCACCGATTTTTTCTACAAAAGAGTTTAATATGGTATATCCAACTTTTGTATTTTCAATTTGTCTTCCTTTAAATCTTATAGTTACTTTAACCTTATCTTCATCTAACAAGAATTTTTTAGCATGACTAGCCTTAATTGCGATATCATGTTCTTCTGTTGTTGGGTTTAATCGTATTTCTTTAAGATTTACAACCTTTTGCTTCTTTTTAGCTTCTTTTTCTTTTTTCTGCTGTTCATAGATAAACTTACCGAAATCCATTATCCTACATACTGGTGGTTTTGCAGTAGGTGACATCATAACTAAATCTAATTCCTTTTCCTCTGCAAGCTGTAACGCATCTTTAGTATTTAAAATACCTAACGCAGCTCCATCAAATCCTATAACTCTTATTTCTTTGTCTCTTATTTCTTCATTCATCATGAAATCTTTGTTTTTACTAATAGCTTTTCACCTCCAAATTGTTTTAATTACTTTTTATAATATTAAAATAAATAAAAGGACGACAAATGCCGTCCTTTATAGTAACAAATTTAAATTACTAATTAACCTAACTAGCATTACTGTTAGGTGAGAAACGGCTGTTTCTTCTTGTAAAACAAAACTTTATTTAATTAAAGTATTTCTACATTTTTATTCACAACAATTAGAAGTATACTATCTTAATCTTTACTTGTCAACTCTTTTTTATTCTTTTTACATTCTGTCTTTTTTATTCTTTTTACATTCTGCACACTTATCACAATAATAAACCTTATTTTCAAACACTTTACTTATAGTTTGTATTAACTCTTTATTTTTAAAATACTCTACGCAATGTATAATTACTTTTTGAGGAGCATTAGTTATCAAGGTGCTAATTATAAGCTCTTCTTGATTTTCCTTGGGGTCAAACTTAACCTTAGGTAACTCCATTATCATATTTCCCAATAAGTCATTCCCCTCTTCATCTCTTAATTTATAATTTCCATTCTTTTCAATTAAAAGATTAACTTCATATACTTTACTTTCTTGCACTTCAACAAAGTATTTAAGTAATTTAATAAACTCATTATATTCTTTTTCAACCATGTATTCTTCTACAGCCTTATCAACTATACATTCTAAATCACCTTTTAACTCTTTTGTCCTAAAGGTTAAAAAACCTCTTATGTTAAGCTCATTATTTTCCTCTATACATTTGGCAATTTTATCAATAATAATATTTTTTCTATTTATATAATATACCATATTAGGTCCAGATATTTCCCCTTCACAAATTAATGCTTCTTCTATCTTAGGCCTTACTTGTTTTAGTTCATCACATCTAAGAAAAAAGTAAGTTTCAGTTAAAAAGTTATTCATTTCTCTTTTAAAAAATTCCCTTGCTACTATTTTATATAATAGATTTGCAATATGTAAATTAAATGCTTTAATATTACTATCACTTATATTGTCATCACCACAAAAAAATTTTATGAAATGAGTATTATTTGCTATACTTTCAACTATGCCTAAAATTATACCTTTGTGTTCAAAACACTTTTTAATGTTATTGACTTCATCAGTAATAAATTCCATACTGTTATTATATACAACAGTTAATAAAAGCATTTAGCACTCTGCTACTTAAAATGCGGACAAACATACCCACACCAAGATAATTCCTTTTTCAACGTGTCTATTTTTAATTGCCTAAGCAATCTACTCACATTTGATATAACACTCCAAAGGCGTAAATTCCCGACTAACCATCGGTACATACCTATAAAATCTTTTTAAATAATGATTATTATAGGTTCGTAGCATTTCCTTCCTTTCTTATTTATTTATCAAATTTATGCGATTTTGTATATTTTAGCATCTCTTAAATTGTAACTAGCATTTTTATCTCTATCTTCAATAACCCCACATTCTAAACAAATAAATTCTCTATCAGATAATTTTAAGTCTTTATTTATATATCCACAACAATTACATGTTTTTGAAGATGGATAAAATCTATCTACAACTCTTAATTCAATATTATTCCATTCACATTTATAAGTTAATTGTCTTCTAAATTCAAAGAAACACTGTTTAGTTATTGCTTTAGATAGATGACGATTTTTCATCATTCCACTTACATTTAAATCTTCAATTGTAATAAAGCTTGGTTTTTGCTTTACTAACTGACTTGTAATATTATTTGCATAGTTATTTCTTATATTTGCTAATTTATCATTTATTTTTATTGTTTGATTTTCTAATTTGATAATATTATTTGTTTTAATAAATTTCTTACCTTGTTTATTCATTTCATATTTTCTAGATACTTGTCTTTGTTTCCTTTTAAGTTTCTTTTCTAATTTTCTAACTTTAGATGTTTTATTAATATTTTTAAAAGGCTTATCAATATTACTAACTATAGCTAAATCTTTAATGCCTAAATCAATTCCTAGCCCTTCGTTTGTTGAAGCAGAATAATTATTATTATTCTCCTCGACTTCACACAATACAGAAACATAATATCTTTCAGCTTTTTTAGAAACCGTACCACTTACAACTTTTGCGTTTGTAGGAATATATCCTTTTTCTTTTAAATGAATACATTTTAGAGAAGGTATATTGATTTTATTTCTTTCTACTTCCCAATCTGTTTTGTTATTTTTAGGAAAATATAATTTAACATCAGACTTATTCTTCTTCTTAAATTTCGGAAACTTACCTTGTCCTTTAAAGAATCTTTTAAAAGCAGTTTCAGAATTACATATAGCTTTCTTTCTAGCTTTAGAATCACAATTATCAATCCACTTAAATTCTTCTTGTATTTTGACTTCATTATTAATATATTTATCAAAATCATTGGCACTCATAAAAGCTTGTTTTTTATCAATCAAACCATCTTTAAATTGTTGATATAACTCTAAGTTCTTAGCTAGGTATGAATTGTATAAATATCTACATATTCCAATGGATTGATTAATCTTATTTATGTGTTTTTCTTCGACTTTAATTTCTGTTTTAAATCCTTTGAGCATACTTCTTCATCTTCCTCTATTTTTTTCTTATATTTCATTAGTCCATAAATTCTACAACTAAACACATGAATGATATTTATTAAATCTTGAATTATTTTTCCCATATATTCAACATATTGATTATGAGTATGATATCTTCTATTAGAAGGATTTCTAATAGCGATTAATTTACCATCATTATCCCATCTTTGAAGTGTCTTAACTGATATTCCTATCATATCTGCAAATTCGTGTG
This sequence comes from Clostridium sp. CS001, assembly GCF_020443565.1. Lineage (GTDB taxonomy): Bacteria > Bacillota > Clostridia > Clostridiales > Clostridiaceae > Clostridium_AD. Next base: position 70,795 of record NZ_JAIZZN010000008.1, on the reverse strand, counting down.
GTTTATATGTATTCATAATTATCATCTCCTTATATCTATATATTGTCATGTATGTCTACACTTATAATTTTTTTTAATTGCAGTGATTCACCCCTTTCTCATAAGATAGTATGTGTGTAATAATAATGTATATGCAAAAATCAATTAAACAATTATCGACATATTGCAATTTGGAATAGCTTTATGTTATAAAACAAATTATAAATTTATAAATATATATTCAAAATAGGAGTGTTTACATGAAGAGTGTTATTGTTGATTTTAGAATTCATAACGAAGAAACAGAATCTTTAGTTTCAATGGGATATCACTTGCTTATATGTCCACCTAGCAATCTTCTATACGATGCTGTATGTGGTCATCCTGATATGCTAATGCATATTACAGGCAACAATATTATAGTACACAAAAATATGAACAGTGAATTTATAAAGAACTTAGAATTATTAAATTATGTGGTTTATAAATCTACTTCAGCTTTACAGATCAAATATCCTTACAATATATTTCTTAATTCATTAAGTATGGGCAACCTTTTTGTCCACTCAATTAAATTCACTGATACTAACCTTTTATCCTTAGTAAAAAGCAAAAAATTAGTAAATATAAAACAAGGTTACACAAAGTGTTCTACCTGTATTGTAAATAATCATGCAGCTATTACCAGTGACATATCTATTGCTAAGGCACTAATTGTAGAGGGAATAGATATCCTATTAGTTCCTCCTGGTGATATTCTTCTTCCTGGACTTAATTATGGCTTTATCGGCGGTGCTACAGGCCTTCTTTGCGATAACGTCTTAGCTTTCTATGGTCATTTAGATTATTATTTATACGGAAAAGAAGTTTTGAAGTTTTTAAAGAAACACAAGGTAGAACCTGTATTTTTAAGAAATGGGAAGCTGGTTGATAGGGGGAGCATCTTTAGAGTCTAGGGTACGCGATATTCTAATCTAAGAGTTTTTTCATATATTATGCTATAACGAAAAGAATATGTTGCTGGAATGCTTTCACTGCGCCAAGCAATTCTAAAATTTATTTTATTTGCAGCTGCTAAAAAATATAAACTCGCTATCGCTCAAACATATATTTTTCTTAACGCGGCTGAAAATAAAATAAATTAAGAATTGCTAAGGCTTGTTCAAATGCATTCTGCTCAACATATACTTTTGTTAGCATAATATATGAAAAATCGTTAGTTTAAAAAGCAATTATTATTTTAGAAGATATAAACCGCTTCGAGATTTTAGCTTATCAGTTTATAGAGAGGATACTATAAACATAAATGATCATAGGCTAAGCCAATAAACCAGCTATACAAGTTAAGAACATTATACGCTAAATTTTTTCCTAACTACTCTTGCTTATATTAGTCAGTTTCTTAATTTGCTTATCAAATAACCATATAGTCATTGCTGAAAAAAAACAACTTATAGAAATGGCCTGTAGTAATCTTTTAAGCATATAATTCTCTCTAACCATCCATTTTGGTATGTAATAAAGGAGGTATCCATCTCCCACATTATCACAAGATATATCATCAATTTTTAAATTTATATTCTGAATATATGTGTTTTTATTTAACTCCAACTTACCACTATCTAATCTTATCCTCTTACTATTAATTTCTATTGATTTATGAACTTGCTCTTCAAATTGCCCACCAACAACAACATTAATACTATCAATTACTTTATTATTCTCATAATCATATATAATTACCAAATCATCCTCGAGGACTATTTCTTCAACTCGATTCATGTAACTACTATTGATTTCACCCTTATTCTTGTTAAACTCTTTAATCTTAGAGAACACCTTTATATCCTGTTCTTTTAGCTCAGCTTCAAAAAACCTAACATTAGTCCATGCAATTATTAAAGCGATTATAATACAACAAATAGCATACATGGGAATAATATAATTAACCTTTCTACTAGAAATCAATTGTATCCCCCCTTTAATGTGCAATAACTTACAATTATAGATTAACCTACATTCAATTATATCAAAGGTACAACATTAGTTCCACATAAATCCATATCTGAAATGAGTATAAATAAAAAAATAGCCTATCTACTGAAATATCAGCATTTAGACTACTTCTTATTATTTTGGAGGCGCCACCCGGATTTGAACCGGGGAATAAAGGTTTTGCAGACCTTGACCTTACCACTTGGCTATAGCGCCATTAATGTAATTGGAGCGGAAGACGAGATTCGAACTCGCGACGTTCACCTTGGCAAGGTGACGCTCTACCACTGAGCCACTCCCGCAACATTTGGTGGCTAGACCAGGAATCGAACCAGGGACACGAGGATTTTCAGTCCTCTGCTCTACCGACTGAGCTATCCAGCCCTATTACTTTTTTAAATTATTAAATTTAAATGGCGACCCAGAACGGACTCGAACCGTCGACCTCCGCCGTGACAGGGCGGCACTCTAACCAACTGAGCCACTGGGCCATATGTGGTGGGAACAACAGGGTTCGAACCTGTGACCCTCTGCTTGTAAGGCAGATGCTCTCCCAGCTGAGCTATGCTCCCACATATATTTATTCAACTACTATATAGTACATCATTTTATAAAACTTGTCAACATCTTTGTATGTAAACTGTTTTACTATTTTGATATTCTCTTCTTAGCTGCTGAGTACATTTATATATTACAAAATTTCCTTACGATTGTCAACAATAAATATAGTGAGTATATCTAATTGTTTCGATTATACTCTTCAATTGTCGAGTTTGCTTTATTTTCCTACACATTATAATATATACAACATCCTCATATATGTTCTGAAATATATATGAGGATGTCGTTAAAAATAAATTTTTATCTATGAATTAACACTTTCCAGTAATTGTCCGATGTCTTCATGATTAAATTCATAGTTCTTATTGCAAAAATGACATTTAATTTCTTCTGTTTTTCCATCATTATATAATTCTTCTAAGTCTTTTTTGCCTATGCTTATTAATGCCTTCTCAACTCTTTCTCTAGTACAATCACATTTATAGGTTGGTTTAACCTCTTCGTGTATTTTAAGTCCCATATCTTCAAAGATAAACTCCAAAATTTCTTCAATAGTCATACCCTTTGATATAAATTCAGTAATAGATGGAATTTCTTCAAGTCTGTATGTTATTATATCAGCTAAAAATTCATCTGCACCAGGCATCATTTGGATTATAAACCCTCCCGCTGCTTTAATGCTCATATCTATATCAACTAAAACTCCAAGACCTACAGCTGAAGGTGTTTGTTCTGAGACAGTAAAGTAGTAAGCTAAGTCATCTCCAATTTCCCCTGTGTAAATTGGAACTTGACCTATGTATGGTTCCCTTAGTCCCATGTCTCGTATAACTCGCAAGTAACCATCTTTACCTATAGCACCACTTACATCAAGCTTACCCTTGCTATTTGCAGGTAAATCTACATTAGGATTCCCTATGTACCCTTTTACACTTGAATCTGCATGTGCAGTTACAAGCACTCCCTTAGCTTCTCCTCCACCATCTATCTGCATTGTTAAGCTATCTTGACTTGACTTTAGCAAAGTTCCCATAAGAGTACCCGCTGTTAACATTCTACCAAAGGCAGCTGCTCCCGTAGGTGCACATTGATGCATTGTAACTCCCTCATTTACTAGCTCAGTAGTTATGGCCGCAATAATCCTAACCTGACCTTCTTTCGCAGTAGCTCTAACTAATTTATCCATATACTATTCCTCCTATAACCTGGGCAGTGTAATCATCGCCCTTATTTATCTTATTTTTTCAATACATAACATATTCGTTCTGTTTTATCACTTACTGTTTTATCTTCATACTTATCCATTTTTTTAACTATCCCAAATCCTATTTCATCTAGCAACCCTTCTATATATTCTTCAGTGTAAGCCCTTTGCGAATGTTGCTCGTCAAACCTTCTATATACTTGTCCATCTTTTACAAAAAAGGTTAGGCTCATATCCACTACATCATTTTCTAAATAATTTTCCCAAATATACACAACATCATCATTATCATAATTATATGTGTTATTTCCAAGTATAGTGGTAAGTTTATAATAAGAATTAATATCAAAGATAAATAAACCATCCTTTTTCAACAAACTATAGACACCTACTAAATATTTCTTGAAATTTTCTTTCTCCAATATATAGTTGCTAGAATCTAAGCAACAAGTTATGAGGTTAAAGTCATTGTTCAAATTCAATTCACAAATATCTTGGCATACTAATCTTACTTTTATCTGAGCATTCCTTATCTTCATTTCAGCTTGACTTAACATTTCAGGAGATAAATCTACTGCAAATGCATTTTTAAATTCACTTGCTATTTGTACAGTAAGATTTCCCGTGCCACAGGCCAAATCCAGATAGTTCTCCATGTCAATGTTATTTTCTTTGCAGATAAATAAAATGTTTGAAGCCCATGCTTTATAATCAATATCCGAATTAATTAATTCATCATATATCTGTGCAAAATCTTTGTAACAATCCATATTACACTTCCCCTTTAAATCATCTTCTTCGAAGCTTGCATATTAAAGACTTCAGAAGGAGATTTAGACTTCCCATAAAGTTTTCACTTTGTTATTGGATATAACTTCATTTTGTAGAAAGTGGATTCTTTCCTTCTGAAATGTCGTTAAAACAATAATGGTATATAACATTTTAACCTATACACCAACTATTGTCCAAAGTATTTACCTGTTAGTTTAAAAATCTTTGTTTTTAGGAAGATTTATAATCTTCTTTCTCTTTGTCATTAGTCCTCCAATTCTTCCTGTCTCCTCAGCTGTTAATCCACTCCATCCACAATCATCTATTTTATCTATGAGTCCTAATTCTTCTGCTATTTCGTATTTTAACGCTTCTCTTAGCATTTCATTTTTGGTTAGCTCTTTATTTGTTCTTAACTTTGCTTTTATAACTTTTTTTAAAGGTGTTTTTCCCATTGTATCCTCCCATTTGTAAAAATTATAATATGAGATATATTTTTTACTATATTACTTATATTTTTTACAATTAGCAGTTTTTTTATACATAATAAAAAAATAATGAGCATAGAATACATATAACTCATGTATTCCATACTCATTATCTTAGATAAATTATTTTACTCTTTAACCGATTTCCAAAATACTGTTATAATTTATTTATAGTTTAAATTATACTATTTTCTTCCCTCAGTATAAGAATATTTATAGTCATTAGCACCAAATAATGGTGACATAACTCTTTTTAGGAATTTAGCTCTAAAAGTATTTTTCATTCTGTAATAGATTGGAGCTATTACAGCATCATCTACTACCAATATTTGTTCTGCTTGTTTAAAGAATTCTGTTCGCTTTTCTGGATCAGTTGTATTAGCAGCTTGTTTAACTAAATCATCATACTTTGGATTTGACCAACCAGTTGAAACAATATTAGCTCCAGTTACAAACATATCAAAGAATGTATTTGGATCGTTGTAATCTCCACTCCATGCTAAACTACCCATTTGATAATCATAAGCATCAGTTCTCTTTTGGAATATTGCAAACTCAACATATTCTGCTTTTAAGTTTACACCTAAAACTTTCTTAACCTCTTGTTGAGAATACTCTGCTATTTCTCTATTTCTAGCATCTGTTCCTGTTTGTAATGCAGTAACATCCATTTTTGCTGGATCTGGATCTGCTCCAATTTCTTTTAATCCTTCAATTAACAATGCCTTAGCATCTGGATGCTCATCTTTAAATTTCTTAAGTGGTTCTACACCAACTGTTTCTCTAAAGTCTTTTCCGCCTATTTGAAGTGTTGGTGGGCACCATCCATAAGCTGGTTGACCAAGACCTCTATATATTACCTTTAATGTTTCTTCTCTATCTATAGCTAAACTGAAGGCCTGACGTATCTTAACATTTTTAAAATACTTATCCTTTTGGTTGAAGTGAGTATAATTTGCAGAAGGATCATTCTTTTTCAATACATCAAACTTACCTGTTGCAGTAAATTTTTCTATCCATTCTTGCTTACTAACTCCAGCACTGTCTATTGTACCATTAAATAATGAGTTCATTCTTGCTGTTTCATCTTTTATAATATTAAGAGTTAACTTCTCAAGTTTAACAGAATCTTTATCCCAATAAGTTGGATTCTTTTCGAATTCCATTTTACTTTGATGAGCCCAATTTTTTAATATAAATGGTCCATTAAATACAAGTGTGTTTGCTTCTGTACCATATTTATCTCCACTAGCTTTAACTATGTCTTCTCTTTGTGGATACATAACTTTAAAGTAAGTTAAATCTAAGAAGTATGGACATGCTTTTTCTAATGTAAATTCTAATGTCTTATCATCTAATGCTTTTACTCCTACTTCTTCAGGCTTAGCCTTTGAAGAATTATATGCTTGAGCATTTTTTATAGGGAATAAAATAAATGCATATGTTGAACCAACTTTTGGATCAAGAGCTCTTTTAATTGCAAATTCAAAATCCTTAGCGGTTACTGCTTTATCATCACTCCACTTATAATCTCTTAAATGGAATGTCCATACAGTTTTATCTGCATTAGTTTCCCACTTTTCTGCTCCTGCTTCTTTTATAACATCTTTACCAGTGTCATCTTGCTCAATTCTAGTTAAACCTTCCATACAGTTAACTAAAGTTTCTGATGCGTATAAATCAGTTGCAATTGATGCGTCAAGTGATTTTGGTTCAGCGTTCATAACGCCATTTAAAAATTGATCTTTGTCCATTTTAGATTCAACTGCTGTGCCTGGTGTTGTAGTTTTTGGTTCTTCAGCTTTTTTTCCACAACCTACAAGTGCAACTGAAGCTGTTAGTGAAAGTGTTAATAAAGTGGCCATTAATCTTTTTGTTTTCACGAAAAAACCCCCCTTTAATATGTTAGTTCATAATAAGAATGTCTAAACTCCTACTGTCAAACTTAACAATAAGTATATATTTATTATCAATATAATTTTTACTAAAATAAATTGATAATATAACCTATCTAGCTTTGTTACATCAAATACATCATGTTCAGTTTGTTTTTTATATTTGATATATTCAGAATACTTTTGCTTTAGAAACTACTAAAATTCATATATTCATAATATACTATATATTTCAGAAAATCAAGTGTAACTTTCTGAATATAGAAATTACAGTTAAACTTAAAGTTATCTTACTAAATATTTTGAACCTTCCCTGTATTTTATACAAGTAAATTTCTTAAAATAAATGACAAGCAACATAATGCTCTTTTTCTACTTCTTTAAGAATTGGTGTTTGTTCACTACAAATAGGCTTTGCATATCTACATCTAGGCGCAAATCTACAGCCTGGTTTTGGGTTTATAGGACTCGGAACTTCACCTTCTAATTTAATTCTTGTTTTGTTTCTTTCAACTTCTGGGTCCGGTACAGGTATTGCTGATAACAGCGCTTGTGTATATGGATGCAGTGGTTTTTCATAAAGGTCGTGACTACTTGCAAGTTCTACCATTGATCCAAGATACATTACTCCTACCCTATCTGATATGTGCTTAACCATGGATAAGTCATGAGCTATAAATAAATAAGTTAAGCCTAATTCCTGTTGAAGTTGTATAAGTAAATTAACAATTTGTGCTTGTATCGAAACGTCAAGAGCTGAAATGGGCTCATCACATACTATAAATTCTGGTTCTATAGCTAGTGCTCTTGCTATTCCTATTCTTTGTCTTTGTCCACCTGAGAATTCATGTGGAAATCTTGATCCATGCTCTTTATTAAGTCCTACTAATTGTAAGAGTTCATATATTCTATTGGTTCTTTTTTGTCCAGTATAAATATTATGAATATCTATACCCTCACCAATTATATCCCCAACAGTCATTCTTGGGTTTAATGAAGCATAAGGGTCTTGGAATATTATTTGTGCTCTTCTTGCAAAATCTTTTTTCGCCTTCTTATCTAATTTATGAACATCAATTCCATCAAATAGAACATCTCCAGCAGTTGCACTATACATACCCATTACTGTTCTTCCACAGGTAGTTTTTCCGCAACCAGATTCTCCAACAAGTCCTAATGTTTCACCTTTTCTTATAAAAAAACTAACATCATCAACTGCTTTTAATGTAGCATTTTTGCCAACTTGAAAATACTTTTTTAGATTTTTAACTTCAATTAAAATTTCATTATTGTTACCCATTATTTGCCACCTCTTAACGCTTCAGGAATATCAACCTTTGGTGCCATAGAATGTTTTAACCAACAGCAAACTTCATGGTTTTCACTTAAGGTTGTAACTTCTGGCATTTCTTCCCTACATATTTGCATACAATATTCACATCTTGCTGCAAAGGAACATCCTACTGGTGGTTTAAGTAAATCCGGTGGCGTTCCTTTTAATGAATAAAGCTTACCTTTGTTCTTTGTATCCAACCTTGGAACTGATTGAAGTAGTGCCCAAGTATATGGATGCTGCGGATTTTTAAATATTTCATCTATTGTTCCATGCTCTATTATTTGTCCTGCATACATTACTTGTATTCTATCTGCAACGTCTGCTACAACTCCCAAATCATGAGTTACAAGAATAACTGCAGTTCCAAGTTTTTCTTGAAGGTCTGCAATAAGTTCCATTATTTGAGATTGTATTGTAACATCCAGCGCCGTTGTTGGTTCATCTGCTATAAGTATTTTAGGATTACAAGCAAGTGCTATAGCTATCATAGCTCTTTGTCTCATTCCACCTGAAAATTCATGTGGATACTGATGAGCCCTTTTATCTGCATCAGGAATGTTAACTAAATCTAACATCTTTATCGCTTCATTCATAGCTTCAGTTTTACTCATGCCTCTGTGTACAATCAAACTTTCTGCTATTTGTTTTCCAATAGTCATAGTTGGATTTAAAGAAGTCATAGGATCTTGGAATATCATTGATATATCCGAACCTCTAAGTTCTCTAAGTTCCCTATCTGACATAGTACTAACATTCTTGCCATCAAATAATATTTGCGAACCTTCCTTAATTTCACCTGGTGGTTCTGGAATTAATCTCATTAAAGATTTTGACGTAACAGTTTTACCACATCCAGATTCTCCAACTACAGCTAACGTCTCTCCCTTTTTTAAGTAAAAAGAAATACCTCTCACTGCTTGTACCTCACCAGCATACGTATGAAATGAAACTCTTAAGTCTTTTACTTCTAATATTTTTTCCATAATTCTTCCTCCCTATTGGCGTAATCTTGGATCCAGGGCATCTCTTAAGCCATCACCAAGCAGTGTAAATGATAACATAGTTAAACTAATAAATAGTGCTGGGAAGAATAATTGATAAGGATAAAACATTAGGTTTGGTTGCGCTGCTGACGCTAATGCTCCCCAACTTGTGTTTGGTGATTGGATTCCTTGCCCTAAATAACTTAAGAAAGCCTCTCCAAATATAAAGCTTGGAATATCAAAAGTAATAGCTACAATCATTATTCCTAAAGTATTTGGAAGCAAGTGCTTTGCAATGATTCTTGAAGGACTAGCACCCAATGCTGTTGCCGCCAGTACATATTCTTGTTCTTTTATTTGTAATAACTGTCCCCGCACAAGTCTTGCCATTCCAACCCAGCCTGTTATAGTCATGGCAATAATAATAGCTCCAATACCTTTTGAGAATATCAGTGAAACTAATATAACAACTACTAGATAAGGAATACTTGCAAGTATCTCAACTATCCTCATCATAATATCATCAATAAATCCACCGAAGAAACCAGCTATTCCTCCATAGATACTACCTACTACAGTATCTACAAAAGCTCCTAGAAGTCCTATTATTATAGAAACTCTTCCTCCAGCCCAGACTCTTGAAAATATATCCCGTCCAAGGTTATCTGTCCCAAACCAATGTGTTCCATTAGGCTTCATATTTAATAAATCATTGTTATTAAGTTGAAATTCAAAACCATTAATATATTGTCCCACAACAGTCATTAATGATATTAAAATTAATATTATTAATGAGGCAGTAGCCACTTTATTTTGTTTTAATCGTCTCCAGGCATCTTGCCAATAGGTCATACTAGGTCTTAATATTTGATCAGCATTAACATTTTCACATCCAATTATTTCAAACTTTTCTTTCGATAACTGTGCCATATTTTCCCCTCCTATCTCTTTTCTCCAGTTAATCTTATTCTTGGGTCAATCAATCCATATATTATATCCACTAGAACATATGCAACTATTACCATTGCACAAAGGAAAACTGTTTGTCCCATGACCATAGTGTAATCTCTATCTGTTACAGAAGTTACAAAATTAAAACCAAACCCTGGAATAGCAAATATATTTTCTATAACAAAAGACCCTATAAATATATTAGCCAGTTGTGGTCCGAGTATTGTGATGGCTGGAAGTATGGCGTTTCTAACAACATGTTTCCATACTAAGCTAAGTTTTGAGATACCTTTAGATTTTGCAGTTAATATATAATCTTGACCTATTATATCAAGAGTATTCGCTCTCATATACCTTGCATAAGTAGCTATAGAACCAAAACTTAAAGCTATGCTTGGCAATATAGTGTATTGAAATCCTCCCCATCCTGTGGATGGAAGCCACATATTTTGAACGGTAAAGAAGTATTGCAATAGAGACGCCATAACAAAGTTTGGTACAGAAACACCTAATATTGCTATAAACATAACTATATAATCTGGCCACCTCCCTCTATTAAAGGCAGCTAATATTCCAAGACTTACCCCTATGAAAAATCCCATTCCTACCGCTTGTATTCCTAGTCTTGCTGATACTGGTGCATGTAGCTTTATAACATCAGTAACTTTTCTTCCTTGATAAGTAAGCGATTCTCCTAAATCTCCATGAAGTACAATATTTTTCATAAACCTACCGTATTGCACTGTAACCGGTTGATCTAAACCGTATTTTGCATAGAAATTCATTCTTATTTGTTCCGGCAATTTTCTTGCCATTCCTGCTAATGGGTCTCCTGGAATAGCGTGTATCAACATAAAGGTGATCGTTGCTACTATCCAAAGAGTCACAAACATATACCCTATTCTCTTAAGTATAAATTTAAACATTTTTCTAAAATCCCCCCATCATTAATTTTTAAAAGCTAATTTAATTTTATTTTGTTTCATCATTAAATTACAGTTTAAACTTAAGTAACTCTTTCTATTCTTATAATTTCATTTGATACCAATAAAAAGCATGTCCACATACAATTTATTATTATAAAACAAAAATATATAACTTATTTAGTTTACCTAATTGCAAAAATACTTACATTGTAAATATTCTGCAAATTTTGAATTTAAGCTATAATATAATTCTGAACTAATAACTTAGTTAGTTTAAATCGTGTTTAGCACCATATTAAAATTTTATTTGAAAACTGTTTTTATTTCGATTTATGTTACATCATATACCACTTTAAATTGTAAATCAATATAATTTTTTGGATGGAATCTTTTAGAATAAGATATTTTTGTTTTAGAAATAGCATATTTAGACTGCTTTTAATTCTAGTTTTAGCCGTCTGCGCATGGAAACTTTCAGAAACTATAGTCAATAAAAAAGATTCTGCCTATTTAAACTATAAATAAAAGCATTTTGACTATTTAAAAGAAATTATGAAAACCTTTTCTTTAGGTTTAACTTATTACATTTATTGTGATAAATTGTAATGAATTAACAAGAACTTCAAACTTTCTAAGCATTTATCATCATTTTTCTATTATATTAGCATAGCTTTTATAAGTTGTCAAACTAATCTGTCGTTATATATTATGTATTATGATAATATTTTATGCATTTTTATACTAAAGTTAATATAATATGATTTATATTAACTCATTCATGCTATTTTTGAATAATGTACTGTGAATATTTTCTTGCAAGTTTTACATTTCTGGCTTCAACTAAAAAATATATATTTTTTAGTTGAAGCGATATATAATATATTGTAAAGAGAAAACATATTTTATTAGTGATTATTTCTCTTATTTAACTTAGTATCAATAATAATAGCGAAATGTTACACTAAACACACTATAGTTTACTAAGCTATATAGTAACGAAATAAATATTTCTATAAGAAACAGTAATTAATAATTTTCATTTTCCATAAAACTACGAGGAGGCAATTTATGAGTATTTTTAAAGGTTCCGGTGTTGCAATAGTCACTCCATTTAACGAAAGAGGAGTAGACATGAAAAAACTAGAGGAATTAATAGAATGGCACATTAATTCTAAAACAGATGCTATTATAGTATGTGGCACTACAGGTGAGGCTTCTACTATGACAGAACAGGAGAGGAAAGAAACTATAAAATTTGTAGTTGATGTGGTTAATAAGAGAATTCCAGTAATCGCAGGTACAGGAAGTAACAATACCGCTGCTGCAATAAGTATGAGTAAATGGGCAGAGAAGATAGGTGTAGATGGATTACTCGTAATTACACCTTACTACAATAAAACTACTCAGAAAGGCTTAGTTGAACACTTCAAAGCAATTGCAAACAGTGTAACTTCGCCAATAATAATATATAACGTTCCTTCAAGAACAGGCCTTAATATAACTCCTAGCACTCTTTTAAAATTATGTGAGGTACAAAATATTGTAGCGGTTAAAGAAGCAAGTGGCGATATAAGCCAAATAGCTCAAATTAAATCCCTCTGTGGGGATAGATTAGATATATATTCTGGCAACGATGATCAAGTTATTCCTCTACTCTCTTTAGGCGCTATTGGAGTTATCTCTGTTATTGCAAATGTTATTCCTAGAAAGGTTCATGATATGTGCGAATTATACTTTAAGGGCGAGCATGCAAAAGCTCTAAAAATCCAACTAGGATTTCTCCCTCTTAATTATGCTTTATTTATAGAAACTAATCCTATCCCTGTGAAAACAGCAATGAACCTTATGGGAATGGACGTAGGCTTTTTAAGATTACCCCTATGTGAAATGGAGCCGGCTAATTTGCAAATTCTAAAAAAAGAGTTAAAATCATATAATCTGACTGTGAAGGAGGAAGTTAAATGATTAAAATCCTTATAAACGGTTGTAACGGAAAGATGGGTAGAGTTATCTCTGAAATGGCAAAAGAATCTAAAACAGTTTCAATAGCTGCTGGTGTAGATAAAAACTCTTCTAATCTGGATTATCCCTGCTACAACAATATAGCTGAATGCGAAACCCCCATAGATATAATTTTAGATTTTTCAAGACCAGAAGCTTTAGATTCCTTATGTCAATATTCTAAAGAGAAAAATATTCCCATTGTGTTTTGTACTACTGGTTACACCGTAGATCAGTTAAGTAAAATCCACTCCCTTAGCGAGGAAATTCCAGTGTTTCACTCTGCAAATATGTCTATAGGTGTAAATGTAGTTAATAATATTCTCAAAAGCATAAGTAATATGCTATACAAGGATTTTGACATTGAGATAATTGAAAAACATCATAATCAAAAGGTAGATTCTCCTAGTGGAACCGCATTATTTCTTGCAAACACAATTAAGAATTCCATTGATGAAGAAACTATCTTGGTTAATGGCCGCCAAGGTATAAGCAAGAGGCAACCTAATGAAATAGGAATTCATGCTTTGCGTGGCGGAAATATTATAGGTGATCATGAAATCATATTTGCTGGAAAGGGAGAATGCATTGAAATTAAGCATACAGCAATATCAAGGGAAGTCTTTGCAGTAGGAGCACTTAAAGCCTGTGAATATGTATACGGAAAAGAGAAAGGTTTATACAGTATGGATGATGTAGTTACTATATAAATTTCTTTCTATACACAAAAGGATTAAAATAAAGGCGCGACCTCTAAGATATAAAATACTTAGCAGATTGCGCCTCTTCTTTAATATTTTTCAAATCATTAATTTCCCCTTAAAACTTCTAATTTAGGTTTAACGTATTAATCCATTCTTCCATTCTATCTAATCCTTCCTTTAACACCTCAAGGCTATAAGAATATGAAATTCTTATGAACCCCTCGCCTCCAGTGCCAAAAGCTGACCCAGGTACAACAGCAACCTTCCCTTCATATAGAAGTCTATGGCAAAACTCCTCACTGGTCATAGAAAACCTAGCTATAGATGGAAATATATAAAATGCGCCCCTAGGAAGGGTTACATCCATGCCAAATCCCTTTAATCTTTTATACACATAGTCCTTTCTCTCCTGAAAATGCCGTTTCATTTTATCAACATCACTGGCGCAGGAAAGCAAACCCTCATATGCCCCCCATTGAGCTATTGAGTTTGCACAAGAAACATTATACTGATGTACTTTCATTATATTGTCCATAATATATTTGCTAGCACAGAGATACCCTACTCTAAGTCCAGTCATAGAAAACATCTTAGAAAATCCACCCACCAAAATTATTCTATTTCTTAATTCACTAATTTGAGCTAAAGAATAGTATTTTTCGTAGCACAATGAACTATACATCTCATCACTTATTATATAAATATCTTTTTCTTTTAAAATTTTAAAAAGCTTATCTTTTTCTTCTATGGATAATACTGCTCCAGTTGGGTTAGAAGGATAAGATACTACTAAAAGCTTAGGCTTTTCTTCATTAATGAGTCTTTCTAGTGTTTCAAAGTTAATAGTGAAGTCATTGTTAAGATTGTAGTTAATCTCTTCTCCTCCAAAAATCTTCACGCAGCTTTCATAAGCCGGGTAAGCTGGCGTTGGTATAAGCACCTTATCTCCAGAATTTAAAAAAGCTGCAAATATGCATAGCAATGCCTCACTACCACCAACGGTAACTGCTATTTCGTCGGCTAGATAGTTAATATCCATACTGTGCAAAAAATTAGAAATCTCATTTCTAAGCTCCGGAATTCCTCCATTAGCTGTGTATCCAGTTTTATCTTCATCAATAGCCCTAGCCATGGCCTTTTTTATATTTTTAGGCACTGAAAAATCAGGTTGGCCAAGAGTTAATGAAATAGCTCCCTTAACTTTGGAAACCTCATTAAAAAATTTTCTAATTCCAGAAATCTCTACTTGGCTTACATTATTTGAAAATACATTATTCATAAAATCACCCTTTTCAAACATTTAGTTATAAATATTTTACTATATAAAAAATTAAAAATCAGTAGTTTCTAAATTTTTATAGGATAACGTTAATATTTTTGTTTATATAAAGTAGATTTTACTATATCATTTATATAGTACAGAGTTTTATGTTAGGTTTTGTTTTTCCTTACATGTATTTTCTTTAAAATATAATAACTAATTTACATTTTATCTTATTATGGATACAATATTTAAAGTTTATCCTTAATAAAATGTATAAAAACAAGAACTTGACTTAATACTTATAATACGAAAGGAGTGTAAATATGAACTATGACTTAACAGACCCTTATGAAATTGCAAGGTACATAAAAGAAGCTAAAAAAACTACTCCAATCAAACTTTATATTGATGGAGACTTATCTGAATGCCAGTTTGGAAACATAGAAAACTTCGGTAGTGGTAATTTTTATATTCTTTTTGGAGAAAGTGCGGAAATATCAGATTTTTTAATAAAGTATAGAGATAAAATTAAAAAATCCAAACTTGAACAAGATAGGAGGAATTCTGCCATTCCTTTAATAGACCTAAAAAATATAGATGCTCGGATTGAACCGGGTGCAATTATAAGAGATAGAGTTACCATAGGCAAAAACGCAGTAATAATGATGGGTGCTGTAATTAATATAGGTGCTGAAATTGGTGATGAAACCATGATTGATATGAATGCAGTAGTTGGAGCAAGAGGAAAACTTGGTAAGAGAGTTCATTTAGGTGCAGGTGCAGTTGTTGCAGGAGTACTTGAACCACCAAGTAAAAGCCCCTGTGAAATTGGAGATAACGTACTAATCGGAGCAAATGCTGTTATCTTAGAAGGAGTCAAAATCGGAAAGAATTCAGTAGTGGCAGCTGGAGCAGTAGTTGTTAGTGATGTTCCTGAAAATGTTGTAGTTGCTGGTACTCCAGCGAAAATAATAAAAACTGTGGATGATGGCACTAAAGAAAAAACTAAACTACTTGATGATTTAAGAAAATAAAGAGAAAAAGAGCGCTTATTACTACAACTGCATCTCGCTTCGCTAAGTAATTCTAACTAATTTTAATGAAAGATACTAAAAAGTGTAAACTCGCTAACGCTCAGACATACACTTTTCTTAACGTATCTCCCATTAAAATTAGTTGAATTACTAAAGCTTGTTCGAATGCATTTTACGTAATAAGCGCTCTTTTAACACGTATACAAATTCAATGTAAAAAATTATCCTAGATAACGTCTAGAGCATCAAAATCGTGCTCTTCATCCATCATCATATCTGACTGTAATATGTTCTCTCCATCTTGATTAACCTTTTCCATCTTTGATATAGAAACTTCATATGCCACTTTTCTTATAACTTCATCCTCTGATAATTTCTTTTGATATTCTCTACTCTGAAGTCTTCCCCAAATTCTTATATTGTCACCTACTTCAAGACTTTTGCAAAATCTAGAATTTCGCCCCCAAGCGATGGTAGGTATATAATCTGATTTATTGTATAATCTATTAACTGCGAGTAGCATGTCCGCAATCTCTCTACCAAAAGGAGTTGTTCTATATACTGGACTCTTGCAGATATATCCATCTAAAAAAATTTGATTTGGATTTTTACTGCGCTCTTCACAAATCTTAATATCCCTAGCAAATACCGTTAATATCAATCTATTTGACCCATCAACAAATTTATTATAAGATCTAAGCTGGCCTTCAACTATAAATTCATTTCCTATGTTGATATTCATACCCGCAATTAATCTTTCAGAAATTGTTATAGTTAAGATGTCTGTTGTTTCACTAAGTCTCCAAACTTCAAAATCAAATACATAAAACCCTTCCCCATACATTTCATGACTAAACTTTAATTCAGACACTACCTTCCCTTCCAAATAAATCTTGTTATTTAACATAACATTATCCATCATAACCCCTCTTTCCCTTAGTTTTTTTAATAAACTTTCTTTAGAATATAAGTATTCGGCTTTTCTAAGTAATATACCTAAAATTCAGATAATTTTACCCATACCTATTTTACCAAAACTAATACAAATTGGTACTCCCATTATAATACAGATGCTTGGTAAATTTCAACACATTTATTTTTATTTTTGTATTTGTTTTCCTGAGTGATCAATATAATAGTCACTTTTATATATTAAATCTGAAACTTTTACAAACTTATAGTCTTGCTTCGTTAAAAATTCAAGAATTTTAGACAAGTTTTCAGGAGTGTATTTTGCATTATTATGAAATAAAAGTATGGATCCTGGCTTTGTATTCTTTATTATTCTGTTATACTCAATTTCCGCTCCTTGCTCTTTCCAATCTATACTATCAACATCCCACTGAATACAATAATGATTTGTAGCTTCTACTGCTTCAATAACTAGATTATTGTAATCTCCAGAAGGACACCTAAAAAGTGTTGTTCCTTGGCCCGTTATAGCCCTTATTTTTGCATCTACAATACTTATTTCTCTAATTATTTGTTCCTTAGATGACGTAGTCATTATAGGATGTCTATTAGAATGATTTCCTATTTCGTGCCCTTTGTCGTACATAGCTTTCAATTTATCTGGGTTCTGGTCTATCCAAGCTCCAACTATAAAAAATGTTGCTTTTACATTGTACTTATCTAGTACTTTCAATATTTCATCTGTCCTATCAACGCCCCAACTTACATCAATAGAGATTGAAATCTTTTTTTCCTTCGTATCCACACAATAAATTGGTAACTTACGCTCTTGTCCTAAAAATACCCCCTTGATATTCCAACTATAAATACTAACAGTTGCTAGAATTCCAATTAAAAGCACAAAAATTACCATTAACTTCTTTTTTATATACTCCATAAACCCCTGCCTCCTTATATAACTCTGAATTGCTTTATAACCTATAGTAGCAAGCAATCTTTTCTTCCTATTTTGTATTCTTATATGTTTATTCTTTAAATTTATATTCTATAAATTAATTTATATGTGTAATTATATTTACAAAATATATTTTTATAGAAATCTTGATTAATCTAAAACTTATTTAATATTATTAAAAATTAAAAGCATAGATTCATTTCCATGCTTTTATGTTATAATGTTTATATCTAATTTTACATAAATCAAAATAACTCTTAATTATTTTTATAATAAACGGATTACAAGGAGGAAGATATATGTTTGAAGATGCTTTAGAACTCGCTGAAAATAAGCTTCTTTTACTTTATATATTTTATAAAATAAAGCTTCCTATTTCTAACATTCAAATAACACAAATTATTTTAGAAAATAATTTTATAAATTACTTTACTTTGCAACAATACATGACAGAACTAGTTGCATCTAATCTACTTAAGCCTACTGAGCAAAAGGGAAAACGCAGATTGGTAATTACACAAAAGGGTGATAATGTTCTATCCTTATTTAAAGAAAGAATTTCTGAAAACAAGATGCAACTTATTGATGACTACTTAGAAACTCGTCTTGATAATATTAAAAAGGAGCTAAGGGTTAGCGCTGATTACACAATAGAAAACAATAATAATTATTTAGTTAACCTAACTGCTTCAGAAGATAGCTTTACACTAATAGATATTAAGCTTAGCGTTCCATCTAACAAGCGAGCTCAGAGCCTGTGTGCTAAGTGGAAAGATAACCCTTCTGAGCTTTATACTAAGATTATCAATCTTCTTATTGATGATTAATCATCTTTTTCGAAGCTGCAATATTAATAATCGATTTTTATAGAAGTGTCATTGCTGTAGGCTCTTTGCCAATAGAAATGGCCTTTTTATTTTCAGTAATTTTATCAATTCTAAATAGTAAATTGTTATAATTGTCACCTACATACAAATATCTTTCATCTTCTAGTATACCTCTAGGCATACCTCCAACTTTAATTTTTTTTACCTCTTTATAATTATTTACGTCTAATACACTTATCGTACCATCTCCAAAATTTGATACATAGCAATACTTTTCATTACAATACATATCTACAGGAGAATTACCAACAGGTATCTTGTAAATAACATTATAGTTTTTTAATGAAATAATACTTATACTTCCTTTGCTATCCATTCCTATATTACTCTCACAAACTAAAATGTAATTTCCATCCGTAGTAATTACAGCTTTAGTGGGATATGCACCCACTCTAATATTTTTAATGGCTCCGTTTAATGCACAATCAATTATTGTTATACTGTCACTATTCATATTTGCTACTACAATGAGATTCTTTTTTTTACAAATATAAATGCTGTGTGGCAAGTTTCCGCATGGAATTGCTTCTACAATGCTTTTCTTTTCTAAATCAAAAACTATTATGTCATCAGAATCTCCACAAATAACATAAACTTTATTATCGTAAACTGATAAATCATTGCAGTGCATTCCTATAAAGTAACTTTCAGTTTCATAATTATCAATATTAACCATAGAAATACTATTATCATAGCTATTTGCTGTCAATAACTTATCTTTATAAACATATATACCATGAGGACCAATTTTCCTCTGATTATTTTTATCTAGATATATCTTTTCTTCTTCTACAAATAAATCCAAGTTGACTTTTGATATGCAATCGGCTGAAGTATTACATACATATAACTTACTCAAATCCCCCACCTCCTCATAACCATAATATGAAAATAGTGATAATATGCTAATAATGTTTTAATGGAAATTTCCCCTTGAACTTTAGGTACCCAATACTATATAATAACCTTTGTGATTAGAAAATCACGGGGAATGGAGGAACACAAAATGTATAGTTATACACCTAAAAATGTTTGTACTAGAAAAATAGATTTTAAAATAGAAGACAATAAGATATCAGAGGTTATTTTTACAGGAGGCTGCCCTGGAAACTTGCTTGGAGTCTCAACACTAGTTAAAGGAATGGAAGTTCAAGAGGCTATAAAAAGACTAAAGGGAATTAGCTGTGGAGATAAAAGCACTTCTTGCCCAGATCAATTTGCTCTGGCACTTGAATCCTTAGTTGTTAATTCTTAGTCAAATCATCACCTGGGGTGCTGCAATATTAACGACTTCAGAAGGATATTTACCCTTTATAGAAGGGGTAAATATCCTTCTGAAATGTCGTTAAATCTTAAAGGCATATATTACGTGATAGCATTACCACGTAATATATGCCTTTTTAGTATTTTAAGCTATTAATTATTGTGTATGTGTCTTATTATTTTTCTCATATCTCCAGCCATATATAATGAGCCAGCCACTAATAATAAATCTTCTTCGCTACAATAGCTCAAAGCTTTTTTATAAGCCTCTTCATAATCTTCAATTGCTTCACAGTTTGTAGTATATTTTTCTACTTGCACTTTTAATTCCTCTGAAAGTTCTGCTCTATCACTATGAGGAGTAACAGTGATAACTCTACTTGCCTTTGGTACTATGCTTTTTATCATATCTTCAACTTGCTTGTCTGCTAGTATCCCTAAAATTAATATGATTTTACTATAATTAAAATACATATCAATGCTTTCTGTAAGATTCTTTATACCATCTATGTTATGTGCACCATCAATGACAACTAAGGGCTTCTTATTCATTACTTCCATCCTTGCTGGCCACTTTACACTTTGAAGACCCATTAAAATATTATCCTTACTTATTTCAAAACCTTGCTCTATAAGCTCCTCTATAGCATGGACTGCTACGGAACAGTTTAATAATTGATGTTTTCCCAAAAGTGCTAACTCAATAATATAATCATTTTTTAAAGTTTGAACCTTTATTTTTTGAGTTGCTGTGTTATTGCTATATATTTCGCCACCTATGGAGGAGATTGCTACCTGTTGTAAATTTTCTTTACCTAAAAATAAAGATGAATCCTTTGATACTTTAATTAATTTACAATTTCTTTCCTTACATGCTTTTTCTATTACTTCCTCACTTTGCTTTTCTTGTGGAAACATAATCACAGGAATTCCATTCTTTATTATGCCTGCCTTTTCATAAGCTATCTGCTTTATAGTATCACCTAATATTTGAGTGTGATCTAAGCTAACAGATGTAATAACACTTAAAATAGGTGTAATTACATTTGTTGAATCAAGCCTGCCTCCGATTCCTACTTCAACTACAGCAAAATCTACATTATTTTCATAAAAATATAAAAATCCTGCACAGGTAATTATTTCAAACTCTGTTGGATTACTATACCCCAATGCAACCACTGTATCTACAGCCCTAGAAACCTTTGTAATAATATCACTTAAATCCTCTTTAGGGATATTCTTATTATTTATTTGCATACGCTCCTCAAACTCTTCTATAAATGGAGATATATACGAACCTACCTTATACCCTGCCTCAACTAATATTTTAGTAATCATAGCTGTGGTAGACCCTTTTCCATTAGTTCCGGCAATATGTATACATTTTAATCTTTTATGTGGATTTCCCAAAAGTTCTAATATCTTCTCCGTTCTCTCTAGACCAAGTTTACTGCCAAACTTTGCTGTGTTTTTTATATAAGCAATAGCCTCATCATAATTCATATTTATCCTTCCTTTCAAATCACTAATAAGTAAGGTTAATAACTGTTTTTTATTCTCAACTTAAAAGTCACCTATGTTTCAATTTAACATAGGTAACTTTTATTAATTAAAATTTATTTTAAATTTTCAATACTTTGAATAACTGAATTGTACATTTCTTTGTATTTTTCACCTTTTGCTTTTTCTTCTTCAACTACCTCTATTGGAGCTTTTGCTGTAAACTTTTCATTGCAAAGCTTTTTCTCTACCCTGTCAATTTCTTTGGCTAGTTTTTCTTTTTCTTTGTTTAATCTATCTAATTCTTTTTCTAAATCTACAAGTTCAAGTAGTGGCATATAAACCTCTGCGCCTTTAGTTACTACTGTAACAACATTTTCTGGTGCTTCTGATTTAGAACTTAAGAATACTACTTCGCTAGCAGAAGCAAGTTTTTCAAAATAAACTAATCCTTGCTCAAAAGCTTCTTTTCCTTCTGTAGCATAAATAAATGTTTTTGCTTTTCTTGAAGGAGGTACATCCATATCCGCTCTAGCATTTCTTACATCTTTTATAGCTTCTATGATATAATTCATGCTTTCCTCAGCTTTCTCATCTTTAAGCTCTTCATTATATTCTGGCCATTTTGATATTGTTATTGACTCACATTCCTTTTGTACATGAACAAATATTTCTTCTGTAATATATGGCATAACTGGATGAAGTAACTTAAGTCCTGTAATAAGAACTGTGTTTAGTACGTTAAGAACGATACCCTTTGCCTGCCCATCTTCTGCATATAGTACTGGTTTAACAAGTTCTATATACCAATCACAGAATTCTGTCCACATGAAATCTTGAACCTTTTGAAGAGCTATACCTATTTCAAACTTCTCAATATTTTCTGTAACTTCTTTTGCAACAGTATTCATTCTTGATAGTACCCATCTATCAGCAACAGTATAGTTTCTATCTTCTTTATATTTTATCATTAATTCTTCATTGAAGTTCATCATAACAAACCTAGAGGCATTCCAAATTTTATTTGCAAAATTTCTAGCAGCTTCTACTCTTGATTCATAAAATCTCATATCACTACCTGGTGCATTTCCTGTTGCAAGTGAGAATCTTAAAGCATCTGCACCGTACTTTTCTATTACCTCAAGTGGATCTGTACCATTTCCTAAGGACTTAGACATTTTTCTTCCTTGATCATCTCTAACCATTCCGTGCATTAATACCGTTTCAAATGGCACTTCTTTCATATTATATATACTTGAGAAAATCATTCTTGCAACCCAGAAGAATATAATGTCATATCCTGTTACTAAAACACTTGTTGGGTAGAAATAACTTAAATCCTCTGTTTTATTTGGCCATCCTAGTGTAGAAAAAGGCCATAATGCTGAGCTAAACCAAGTATCTAATACATCTTTATCCTGCTGAATATTTGTACTATTACACTTATTGCATTTGCTTGGATCATTTGTTGCAACTATAATTTCTCCACAGTCCTTGCAATACCACACTGGAATTCTATGTCCCCACCATAATTGTCTTGATATACACCAATCTTGAATGTTTTCCATCCAATTGTAATAGGTTTTTTCAAATCGCTCTGGAACAAATTTAGTTTGTTTTTCACGTACAGCCTCTATAGCTGGTTTTGCTAGGGATTCCATTTTAACATACCATTGTTTTGATAACATTGGCTCTACAGTAGTATTACATCTATCATGAGTACCTACATTATGAGCATGATCTTTTATCTTAACTAGCAATCCTGCTTTATCTAAATCTTCTATGATAAGCTTTCTTGCATCATATCTATCAAGAGCTGAATACTTTCCATATCCTTCACATATAGTTCCGTTTTCATTAATAACAACTATCTCTGGTAGGTTGTGTCTCTTTCCTATTTGATAGTCATTGGGATCATGTGCTGGAGTGATTTTAACAGCTCCTGTTCCAAACTCTAAATCAACATAATCATCTGCAACTATTGGTATTTCCCTATTTACTAGAGGTAAAATTAGTGTCTTTCCTACTAAATGTGCATAACGTGAATCTTTAGGATTTACTGCTACTGCAGTATCCCCAAGCATAGTTTCCGGCCTAGTTGTAGCTATTTCTAAGAATTCATCACTGCCTGATACTGGATATTTTATATGCCAAAAGTGACCTGCTTGTTCTTCAAACACTATTTCAGCATCTGAAATTGCCGTCATACATTTAGGACACCAGTTTGTTATCCTATTTCCTTGATATATAAGGCCATCATTATACAACTTTACAAAAACTTCTCTTACTGCATGATTTAAATTTTCATCCATAGTAAAGCTTTCCCTTGTAAAGTCAGCAGAACAACCCATCTTCTTTAATTGACCTCTTATTTTTTCTCTATATTCACCTGTCCATTCCCAAACCTTTTCAAGGAAGGCTTCTCTTCCCATTTCCTTTTTCTTAAGTCCCTTTTTTAAAAGTTCATTTTCAACCTTTACTTCCGTTGCAATACTAGCATGATCTTCTCCTGGAAGCCACAAAGTACTATATCCTTGCATTCTTTTAGTTCTTATTAGAATATCTTGTAGCGTATTATCAAGGGCATGGCCTAGGTGTAGTTGTCCTGTGATATTTGGTGGTGGCATTACTATTGTAAATGGTTTTTTATCCTTATCAACCTCTGGCGTGAAAAATCCTTTTTCTTCCCACCATGCATAAAGCCTATCTTCAAATTCTTTAGGATCATAATTTTTTGCAATATTATTATTTTCTTCCATAACTAATTCCTCCTTATTTATATCCTTTTTAAGCTACTCAATTTTCAAAAAACAAAAAGAGCCTTCGTCTATAAAAGGACGAAGAACTCGCGGTACCACCTTTTTTCCTGCAAATCTACAGGCTCTTGATAATTTAACGATTAAGAAAACCGTCTTTACCTACTACTTATAATTAAATAAATTCAGTAAAGAAGCTCCGAAGCTACCTTCAAGGTTTTTCATATAGAAGATCTTACAGCCTACGGATCTTCCTCTCTTAATATTAGTTTCCCTTTACTCCTCTTCATCTAAGCCTTTAAAGTTTTATGAGATTTCATTTATTCTTAATTATACATGTTGATTTTTATATGTCAAGGTATTTCTTTTTTTATTATAATCCATATGTATGATTGATTTTATGCTTTGTTCCTAAAATTTAAAATACTAACTTTAATAATTATTCTATAACAAAAGCATCCAAAACAAAAGTTTGAATGCTTTATATATATATTTATTTCACAGCTTTTAATTTTACAATATCTGACCAATTACTTGCTGTAATAAGCTCTACATTACTTAAGTCTTTTCTAATGCCTTTAACGTCACCTTTAATCTCTGCAACTTCATGCTTTAAATTTTCTTGCTCAGCAGAAATAACATCGGTTTTATGTTCTAAAGCTCTTAATATTTGTGTATGTTCTCCCTGTGTTGCTTTTATAGATGTAATGTCTATTTGCATCGATGTAATGTCTGTTTTTATTGATGTAATATCTGTCTGCATTGACTTTAAAATTTCTAAAATTTCTTTATCCATATATTATCACCACCTAAGGTATATTATAGCAAAACTTTTATTTAATATCCATATGAAAATCTTGACAACTTATATTCTTACCATTCCCTAGACACTCTAAACAGAAAATTTAAAATGTCACATTCACGCAATTTTTCATACTATATAATGATAACTACTTAATAATATGGAGGTTTCTATGAAGCTAAAAAAAATTTCGATTTTTTCTCTACTTCTATCTTTCACTTTAATAATAACCTTATTTTCCGGATGTCAAAAAAACAATAATGAAACTTTAACAAAAGTAAAATTAAATGAAGTAGTTCGCTCAATTTTCTATGCTCCTATGTATGCAGCTATTTCTGAAGGTTTCTTTAAAGAAGAAGGCATTGAAATTGATCTTTCAACAGGACAAGGCGCAGACAAAACCATGCAACAAGTTTTAAGTAATGCTGTAGATATTGGTTTCTGCGGGCCGGAACAAATTATCTACATCTACAATCAACAAAGAGAAGACTATCCTGTAATTTTTGCACAACTAACACAAAAAGATGGTTCTTTCTTAGTATCAAGAAAAGAAGAACCAAATTTCAACTGGGAATCCTTAAAGGGTAAAACTGTAATAGGTGGAAGACCTGGTGGAGTTCCTGAAATGGCTCTCGAGTATGTTTTAAGAAATCATGGTATTAAAGATGGTGAAAATATAAACCTTATTACAAACCTAGCATTTACAGCAAATGCTGGAGCATTCCAAGGTGGTACAGGCGATTATGTTGCTCTTTTTGAACCTACTGCTAGTATGCTAAAAAAAGATAACTCAGGTTACATCGTAGCATCAATAGGAGCCTCCGCTGGAACAATGCCTTACACCTGCTTTTTTGCTACAAAATCTTATATAGAAAAAAATCCAGTAATAATAGAAAAGGTTACTAGAGCCATTTATAAAGGTCAAAAATGGGTAAATAGCCATTCAGACGAGGAAGTATGTAATTCAATTAAATCTTACTTCCCTGGAGCAGACCAAGGTGCCTTAATATCATCAATTAAAAACTACAAAGAAATAGATGCTCTTTCACCAAATCCAATACTAAAATCAGAAGACTTCAGCAGACTGATGGACATAATCCAATCCTATAAAGCAGACCTACTCCCTTCAAGACCATCTTTTGATAAAGTTGTTAATAACACCTTTGCAGAAAAAGTAGTTAAAGATTTGAAATAGTATTGAGGTATTTTCAATTTCCTTGATTTCCTCCAATACTAATGGAGTATGAAATTTCTCCGAAGTGACTTGCAATAAGAAACGATAAAACTATTAAATTCCATTTAGAAATTCTTCTTTTGCGAATATAAAATCCTCGTAAGCCTGCCAGGACGACAGGCTAGCGAACCCGAAGCAGGACGCTGAGTGTGAGCGCTAGAGGATTTTATATAAGCAAAAGATTAGAACTTTTTAATGGAATTTCTAGTTTAGAGTTCTTTTGCAAGGCACGCAGGAGAAATTTTATACCTTTTAATCCATTTTTTTATCACTAGCCACTTCCTTATGTGCCTTTTCAATCTCCACATCGCTCTTAAGATTCTTTAAAGCAACAGACATCATAAGTTTTATTCTATTAATTTGATTTACTTCACTGGCACCTGGATCATAGTCTATAGCAGTAATGTTTGCTCCCGGATACCTTCTCTTTAATTCTTTAATCATTCCCTTACCCGTTACATGGTTAGGAAGACAAGCAAAAGGTTGCATACAAACTATATTTTTCGTTCCACTTTCAATAAGTTCAACCATTTCTGCGGTTAAAAACCACCCTTCACCTGTTTGATTACCCAATGATAAAATAGGTGCTGCCCCTTGTGCCAATTCCTGTATAGTCTTTGGTGAATGAAATCTTTTACTACTATCTAAAACTGATTTCATATGGTGTCTAAAGCTTTCAATATAGTCAATGGCTATATTGTTTAGTATTTTACTCTTCTTGCTCTTGCCTAAATAATCATGTTTAAAATTAGCATCATAAGCACAATATATGAAAAAGTCAGTTAAATCTGGCATAACTGCCTCTCCACCTTCATTTTCAATAATATCTATAATATTATTATTGGCTGTGGGATGGAACTTAACTAAAATTTCTCCAACTAAACCTATCTTAGGTTTTGAAATATCTTTTATTTCAAAATTATCAAAATCAGCTACTATCTCAGAAATATTTTTTTTGAATTCCTTAACATTCCCACTTATTACGGCTTTCTTGCAATTATACACCCATTTTTCATAGAGTAAGTTAGCAGATCCTTCCACTTTTTCATATGGTCTAACCTTGTACAGCACCCTCATAAGCAAATCACCGTATACTAAGGACATTATTGATTTTTTAATCATTGAATATGAGAATTTAAAGCCTGGATTTTTCTCAAGCCCACTAGCACTAAGTGACACCACAGGGACTTTTGGAAAGCCTGCTTCCCTCAATGCTTTCCTAAGAAAGCCGATGTAATTTGTAGCTCTACAACCTCCACCAGTTTGAGATATTATAACAGATGTATTTTCAATGTCATATTTGCCAGATTTTAAGGCCTCAATAACTTGTCCTATTACAATTATTGTAGGATAACAAGCATCGTTATTTACATACTTTAACCCCTCATCTACTGCTTTTGTATCTACTGAAGGTAAAATTTCTAGGTTATATCCAGATGAATTGAACGCTTCTTCTAAAAATTGA
The DNA here is from genome assembly GCF_020443565.1 of Clostridium sp. CS001. Lineage (GTDB taxonomy): Bacteria > Bacillota > Clostridia > Clostridiales > Clostridiaceae > Clostridium_AD. The sequence continues at coordinate 42,929 of NZ_JAIZZN010000008.1, read as the reverse complement.
AAGTGCATTGGTGACATTTGCGGAGATAAAATAGTGTGTTTCCTTCTCATTTCCTTAGTAAAAACAACTCTACTATAATTCTCTTCCTCAGGCCTTTTATGAAAAGTTCCATGTTTATCTTTCTCATTAAGGGCTGCAATTAACGATCTAACTCTAATTCTAGCTGCTCCTAGATTATTTCCTTCATCTATTTTTAAGGTTGTATATATCTTGCCATTACGGCTTAATATATCTTGAACTTGATCTGAGGTAACTGCATCAAGCCCACACCCAAAGGAGTTTAGCTGAATTAGTTCAATATTAGGTTCTTTTGCAACAAAATGTGCAGCTGCATATAACCTGGAATGATATACCCACTGATCTACTATTTTTAATGGTCTTTCAATAATTCCTAGGTGAGCAACAGAATCCTCCGTTAATACCGGCATGTCATAATCCGTAATTAAACTTGGTATACCATGATTAATCTCTGGATCTATATGATAAGGCCTACCAGCTAAAACGATACCCTTCTTTCCAGTTCTCCTTATATATTCCACTACTTCTTCGCCTTTATTTTGAATATCTAACTTTACCTTTTCAGTTTCTACCCATGCCTTTTCAACCGCAATGGAAATTTCTTTTTTATTAATGCTAAAAATATCCATTTCATCAGTTAGCCTTGTAATCAACGCTTTTCTATTGTCTAAAGATATAAAAGGGTTCAAGAACTTAATCTCTCTCTCCTTTAAAATATCCATATTATTTTTTATTACCTCAGGATATGAAGTAACTATTGGACAGTTATAGTGATTTTCAGCTTCTTGCTGTTCTCTTTTCTCATATGGAATGCAAGGATAGAAGATAGTATCTATTCCATCATTTATAAGACTCATTATATGCCCATGTGCTATTTTAGCAGGATAACAAGCTGACTCTGAGGGTATAGTTTCTATTCCCATCTCATATACCTTCTTAGTTGACCTTTTAGAAACTTCTACTCTAAAGCCTAAGGATGTAAAAAAAGTAAACCAAAATGGATAATTTTCATATATATTAAGTACTCTTGGAATACCTATTACACCCCTAAAAGCTTCTTCCTTATTTAGTGGGGTATAATCAAACATTCTCTTATACTTATAATCATATACATTTGGAATTTCTTCTTTTCTATTGCTATTTCCTATTGCTTTTTCACAACGATTCCCAGATATAAAAGATCTTAGCTTATCAAATTTATTAATTGTAAGAACACACTTATTTGCACATTGTGTGCATCTACCCATAGATGTTTCCACCTTAAAATCCGTTAACTTTTCAAAAGATAATAATGTGGAAGTATTCCCCTTAACTGATCTTTCTTTTGCAATAATTGCAGCTCCAAAAGCACCCATCAGTCCCGCAATATCTGGCCTTACTGCTTCTCTTTCCGAAACAATTTCAAATGCTCTAAGAACTGCATCATTATAAAAAGTTCCACCCTGGACGATTATTTTTTTGCCCATGTCCTTTGGATCTCTTATTTTAATTACTTTTAATAATGCGTTTTTTATAACTGAGTAAGAAAGTCCTGCAGATATATCTCCTACAGTAGCACCTTCCTTTTGAGCTTGTTTAACCCTTGAATTCATAAATACAGTGCATCTTGAACCCAGATCCACTGGGTTTTTAGCAGATAATGCAACATTTGCAAAATCTGATATTTCCATGTTTAACGATTGTGCAAAGGTTTCTATAAAGGACCCACAACCAGAAGAACAAGCTTCATTTAGCATTATACTATCAATTACGCCATCTTTAATTTTTAGACATTTCATGTCTTGTCCACCAATGTCTAATATAAAGTCTACCCCTGGCAAAAAGAATTCTGCTGCCTTGTAATGGGCTATAGTTTCAATTTCTCCAATATCTACCCTTAGGGCTTCCATTATTAGTCTCTCACCATATCCAGTTATTGCCGAATTTAGAATAACTGCTTCTTTTGGTAAAATAGTGTATATGTGTTTTAATACTTTTTTAACTAAAGTTAATGGATTGCCTTGATTGCTTCCATAGTAGGAGTATAGAAGAGCTCCCTGCTCATCTATTAATGTAACTTTAGTAGTTGTAGACCCAGCATCTATTCCTAAAAAACAATTACCTTTAAAATCCGCAAGTTCTCTTCTTGCAACAGTATACTTACTTTGTCTTTCTTTAAAAGCTTGCAACTGCGCATCATCTATAAATAACGGCCTAAGCCTTTGAACTTCTTGACTAGACACTTCCTTTAATTTTGGAAGTTGATTTTTCAATTCTTCAAATGCTATAACTTTGCCATCCTTTGATGACATGGCAGCTCCTAGCGCAACAAATAATTGAGACTGTGCTGGAAAAATAATTTGATCTTCTCTTAGATTTAAAGTTTCAATGAATCTTGCCCTTAGTTCGGATAAGAAATATAATGGCCCACCTAAAAATGCAACATTTCCTCTAATGGGTCTACCACAAGCAAGCCCGCTAATGGTTTGGTTAACTACGGACTGAAAAACTGATACAGCAATGTCTTCCTTTGCAGCGCCTTCATTTAGTAAAGGCTGAATATCAGTTTTTGCAAAAACCCCACACCTGGCTGCAATTGGGTATATTGTCTTGTATGACTTTGCAAGTTCATTAAGCCCTGTTGCATCTGTTTGAAGAAGAGATGCCATCTGATCAATAAATGCACCAGTACCACCCGCGCAAGTACCATTCATTCTTTGATCAATTCCTCCATCAAAATATATAATCTTTGCATCTTCTCCACCTAGTTCTATAGCTACATTAGTTCCTGGTATAATGTTTTCTATTGCATAAGTACTAGCTACTACTTCTTGAATAAATGGGATGTTAAGCCACCTAGATAGAGCTAGTCCACCAGATCCCGTCGCTACTATAGTAATATCGCATTCTTTAAATTTATTATAAGCCTCATATAAAAGTTCAGCTATTGTACTCTTTATATCAGAAAAATGCCTTTGGTACTTACTATATATAATTTCTTCTTGATGATCCAACACTACTATTTTAACAGTAGTAGACCCTACATCTAATCCCACATGTAATATCTTTTTCATAGTTATCGTCTCTTCCCCCACAAGTTTGGATTTATTTAATTATTCATATCCTAAACTTTAATTATATATATTTATATTAATCTATATCATATCTTTATTCTTTAAAATCTAAATTTATTCTCTTTACTACGCCCCTCCTCACTACCATCTCTATCTTCTCTATCAATTACATATTATCCATATATTATTTAATATTAAACTACATTTACAGAAAATCAACATACAATTATATGACATTATAACTCAATAAATATAATATATCAATGCATGTGTTCCTTATTACTTTATAGGTTATTCCTTACTTTATAAGGCATAAATGATAACTATAACAACACCAAAATATCATTAATCATTTTCTTTAAAGTTAAATGTCTTTAACAATATCTCATCAAACCTCATATACTAAAATATAACTATGTGGGAGATGATAAAGTGATTAAAGTTGAGATTAATAATATATGCATGAACTATCATTCTTTAACTGCAGAAACCCCTGCATTAAAGGATGTATCCTTTAATGTGCAAGAAGGGAGTTTTCTAAGCATTGTAGGCCCATCTGGCTGCGGCAAATCTACATTATTAAATATAATAGCAGGTTTAATTACTCCATCAAGTGGAAAAATAGTAATTAACCGTTCTAATAATAACTCAAGCTTTTTAAAAATAGGCTATATGTTTCAAAAAGATCAATTATTTGACTGGCTAAATATATGGGATAATGTGCTTTTAGGTCTTAAAATTAACCATTGCATTACAGACGAAAATAAAAATATGGTGAAAAATCTTTTAATAAATTATAATCTTTGGGAATTTAGAAATCATCATCCTAGGGAATTATCTGGAGGCATGCGTCAAAGAGTTGCTTTAATTCGCACCTTAGCTTTAAGTCCTGATGTGCTTCTCTTAGATGAACCCTTCTCAGCCTTAGACTACCAAACTAGATTAAATATAAGCAATGAGGTTTTTGAAATTATAAAGAAAGAAGAAAAGACTACTATAATGGTGACACACGATATTTCTGAAGCTATTTCTATGTCAGATAAAGTTGTTATTCTTTCAAATCGTCCTGCTATAGTTGTTAAGGATATATCCCTTGAGTTTGGAGAAAACTTTTCTTGTCCTCTAAAACGTAGAGACTCTCCAAACTTTAGGGTTTACTTTAATGAAATTTGGAAGGAGTTGAATAATAATGCTGATTCAAAGTAAAGAACACCAAGATTACATTAAAAATATAAAGAGGGAAAAATACACTGTTATTTTTACAAGAATAGTAATACTCATTGCTTTTTTTGGTTTGTGGGAAATAGCTGGCAGACTTAAATGGATTGATCCTTTTTTAACAAGTACACCATCAAAGATGTTTAATTCCTTTAAACAGATATACGCTGAAGGTACCTTGTTTTCTCATATATTCGTAACTTGTTTTGAAACTATTATAGGTTTTTTGCTTGGGACACTACTCGGAGCCTTTATTGCAATCCTCCTATGGTGGTCCGATTTTGTCTCAAAAGTTTTGGACCCATACTTAATAGTTTTAAATGCTTTGCCTAAGGTAGCTCTTGCACCTATTATTATATTTTGGGTGGGCAATGGAATAAAGGCAATTATAGTAATTGCTCTTTTAATATCAATAGTTGTAACTATAATAAGTATACTAAATGGATTTAGAGAAGTTGATAAAGATAAAATTAAACTTTTAAAAACCTTTGGAGCTTCTAAACTACAAATACTAATTAATCTAATTATCCCTGCATCTACTGGAGCTTTTATTTCTGCACTTAAAATCAATGTAGGACTTTCTTGGGTTGGCGTAATCATGGGTGAATTTTTAGTGGCAAGAGAAGGCTTGGGATTTTTAATAATATTCGGTGGCCAAATCTCTCAATTAGATATGGTAATGATGAGTATTGTAATACTTTCTATCTTGGCTTATTTCATGTATGAAGCAGTTGCATTTTTTGAAAGGAAAGTTGTACACAAAAATAAATAAAATTTGTCTTTTATTGAATATAATTAAAAGCCTTGGATAGTATTTATATGGAATATTAAATACAAAATAGTAATATGATTATTTAAAATAGCAAAACAAATTACAACTTGCTAAGTTTATATCTCTTAAAAAACTATGAGGAGGAAAATCATGGATTACTTTCAAAAAGCCAACGACATATACAATACAAAGGATTATAATAGGGCAATAGCTTTATACAAAAAAGCTGCAGAAATGAAAGATAACGAAGCCGGTGCCCTTTATAACACAGCAGTCTGTTTTATTCACCTAAAAGCATATGAAAAGGCAATACCCTTACTTCATTCAGCTATATCTTTACGCAGGGAAAGCAAGTACTTTTTTAACCTAGCTTATTGTTATGCTATGTGCCTTAATAAATCAAAAGCATTATACTACTTCAATACTGCTTGGTCTTTAAATAATGAAGATGAGGATTGTGAAAAAGCTATTAACTTGTTATTAAAAAGTTATAGAATAGCCCCCTAATCTTAGGGGCTATTCTATATTACACCGCTAATATATATTAGATGAATTCTACCATTCACCTGCTACATCTTCTTCTTTATGATCTAAGACAAATCTTTTACTATCAAAATAGTCCCCACCAATTAAAAATGTAGAGTCTACATTGACCCACTTATTTTCCTGCTCTATATATACTTGATTCCAAGCATGATTAACCCAATTACTGCCGTTAAATCCCTGCCCAGTTATAATTCTTACCTTTATGTTATTAGCTTTACACATAGCTGCATATAGACATGCATAATCGAAACATATTCCTTTTTTAGAATAAAAAGTTGGTATAGCTCCAGACTTCACTTGCATATCATTATTTAGTACTCTATTTGCTTTTTCATCATCATAAACTACAGCATTACCTACCCATTTATAAATAAACTTTGCTTTTTCTCTCGTTTCATTTTTATCCTTTACCATGTTAATTGCGAACTTGTCAATTTCATCATTTGATTTAATTCCTTGTTCTAACGTAACACCATTATAATAAATTGTAATCCTTTTATTGTTTTTTAAATTAGGATCTAAATTAGTGGCTTCTTTTACCACAATCTTAAAGGAATTATTAACAATATTAGGTAGCTTTTTTGCAAGCTTTGAATTAGACAACGGTATAACTGCTTCTTTAGATATATAACTATATAATTGTGATTCTTCTAAATACTTGTTGTATTCATCTGTTATCTTTAGAAATGATAAAAAGTTCAGTATAAACACAATAACAACTACATAGCATATTGCCTTTGGTACTTGAAATATGGCACCTGCAATTCTTTTAAATGTATTGCTCTTGTTCCTTAAACTATTATCTATACTATCAAGCATCGGATAAAAAGTAATATGACTAACAGCATTAACTATAGAGGTTATAATGCTATAAATTATTAATACCACAATAGGCATAAGTAATACATAAATCACTAGTGGGTTATTATTTACAAATTCAATAGCTTTTAAAGGTATTGCTTCATATATGTTTTTATACACGCCTTCGTCATGCTGAATAAGAATCTTTTTAGTGTAATATATACCAAAACCTAAAGAGACTAAAAAACAAACACTGTTTAAGACTCCCTTAATGGCTTGTTTTAGATGCTGCGATGAAAATTTGAATATAAACCCTTTAATTATTGGATATATAAATAATAATATTAATGCCAAAGTTACTGGTTCTTTGAACAATTCTATCACCTGCCTCATTTTCAGAAATGCAAAAGTATAATTGATATTTTCTACATTTCTAAACTTCTTCTACGTCGCTAATTAAATCTGCTAACACTTTTTTAATTTGATCCCATTGAAAACCTCTTCTTAAGAGATAGTCTCCTAGCTTTTTATACAACTTTATTTTTAAATGTTCTGACTTAATTAGTACATTATATCTTTTACTTGCAAGATTATATAGTTTTTCGTAATCATCCTTAGAAGTATCCTCCGAGAAATCTTTTTCTTTATCCTCTTCACCATCCATATCTTTAGTGATTTTGCCTAAAACCTCACTGACCAGCGCAAAATCATATCCGTTTCGAACTAAATAATCTGAAGTTTTTTTATAAAGTTTTTTTATGTCCTTTTCACTTTTAGACAATATTCCAATTTTCTTTTCTGCTAATTTCATGGCTATCTCAAGTTGTTGCTCATTAGTTACTTCATTAAGCTCCTCTTTAATTAACTCTTCTGAAAGGCCCTTTTTAAGCAGTGCAAACTTAATCTTATTTTTACCACTAGATCTAATTTTCTCTTTTATAAAAAGTTCTACAAACCGCTTATCATCAATAAAATCATACTGTTTTAAAAATTCCATTACCCTATCTATAGTCTTTATATCAAATTCTTTTTCTGTTAACTTATCTACTACTTGCTTATACGACTTAAATGACCTTTCTAAAAAATGAAGCGCGCAGTTTTTTCCCTTTAGGTAATTATCTTCACATATTATATCTTCTAAATCTGATTTTTCCATGCTTTTGCCTTTTGTTATACTGTGAATGTAAATAAATTCTGCTCCACAAGCAAAGGCAAATTCATTATTAATATAGATATTAACCCTATCTTTATTTTTCTTTTGAGCTTCAATTTTTGTTATTATACTACTCAATACTACACTCTCTTTTCTGGTAAAAATATGTGAATTGTTGGTTTTTGTAATACCTTTCTAGCAATGTCATACAGGTGGTTACTTTTAACATTTTCCATGTTCTTCATATCCTCAAGAAATTCATATATATCTTCATTATCCATGGCTTGGTGAATTACATAATTACCAAGGTCAGTGGAATCCTCTAATGTAGACGCTATTGCAGTTTTAAATACTTTTTTCATAAGAGTTATAGTGCTATCATCAAAAACTATTTTTTCATTTTCAATGTCTTTAATAGCAGCATCAATTACATGGATTGCCTCATCCACACTTTCTTCTGATACCGATGTATAAATATATAAGGATTTAACATTGTAGGAAGTATCTAAATGAGTATAAACATCATATGATAACCCACGTTCTTCGCGAAGTTCTCTAAACAATATGGAATTAGAGCTTTCTCCAAACTTATGGTTAAGTATCCTAAGCGCTAATTCTTCCTCTTTAGATAGCCCATTAAAGGTATATAGATAGAGTATTGTACTTTGCTCAATTTCTTTTTTATAAGAAATTTCTTTTACAAATCTATGATGTTCATAAGCTATTTCTTTCTTTTCAAACTCCTTCTTAGTCCAATTACCAAAATACTTATTTACCATATTTATTATATCCTCATGTTCAAATGGAGATACAATAGATATAAATGCATTATTGGGCAGATAATATTTTTTATAAAAATTAACCAGTTGATTTCTATTGATTTTTTTTATGATATTTTCAGTTCCAATAGTATCTTCTTTTAGTGGGCTATGTTTAAAAGCAATCTCATTAACTCTCTTAAAGCTTAAATCTTCTATATCATCCTTACTTGATCTAATTTCTGCTAATATAACACCTCTTTCTTTTTCAATTTCCTCAATTGGGAAAGTTGAATTTAAGAGCATGTCTCCTAGTAGTGTTACTGCGTTTTCTAACTCTTCGCCTAAAATTGTAGCGCTATATACTGTGCAATTAAAATCTGTGTAAGCATTATATTCTCCACCTAAGTTTTCCAAGTCACTATTTAGTTTTTCATTGTTTCTATTGGTAGTCCCTTTAAAAAGCATATGTTCAATAAAGTGAGCTATTCCCTTTTCCTTTTTTTCCTCAAAAAGTGAGCCTATGTTAATCCCAACATGAAGTGCTGCAATTTGACTATCTTTTTTTATACTAATAAGTTTAATACCATTACTTAATTCCGTTTGTCTTGTATTAAAAATTTCTTTGCTCATATTAATCTCCTTTAACCAAAAACTGTGTTATTAAAATTTTATAGTTTTTTAATTAGATTAGAAATACAAAAAATAAAAACTATATATAGATTAACTATATCATACTTTTATATATTTTAGACTAATTCTTAAGCAATACTCTCATTAATAATTTAGTTTTTTTAAATTTATTCGCAAAATACATTTGACTATTCCCCTAATGTATATTATTATATAGGTTCGGGTCGAATACTCATAGACAGTTCGTAACCATCCTGTCTCAAAATAAAACTACGGAGGCGCAAAATGAATATTAAATTAAATGAAGGAAACATGTCTGTAAAAATAAGAAGAATTGTTTTTGCAGCAATGGTGGCTGCAATATATGCGGCTTTAACTCTGAGCTTGTCGTTTTTCAGCTTTGGAGTTGTTCAATATCGTATAGCTGAAGGACTTACTATTTTACCTTACTTTGCATCCTTTTCAATTCCTGGTCTGGTAATTGGTTGTATAGTTTCTAACATTATAAGTCCACTAGGTATTATGGATATGGTTTTCGGTTCCATTGCAACACTTATAGCCGCGATTTCAACTTACTATATTGGTAAAAGCAAACTACACTTTAAAAGAGTACTTGCTCCTTTGCCAGCAGTAATAATTAACGCTATTATTATAGGCATATTGTTAAGGGTTTTATATTTTAAGACCATGCCCCTTTCACTTTGTATGCTACAGGTTGCATGGGGAGAATTTGTCTGTTGTTATGGAATTGGATTGCCTCTTATTTATGTTATTGAAAAGAACCCAATTTTGAGGAATTTTTTCAAATAATAAAAAAAAGCAACTTGAATTTGCTTTTTTGATTTAATATTTATTATTCTGCACATACTATATTAATATGAGATGTATTTGATACTTTATGAAAAGAAAGAGGAATTTGAATGAACAAAATTAAATTTGAAGAACTAGGACTAAAAGAAAGCGTACTACACTCCATACAGGATTTGAAATTTGAATACCCATCTGATATCCAAGAGAAAAGTATTCCAGTTTCACTAGAAGGCTTTGATATGATAGGTCAGGCTCAAACAGGTACTGGTAAAACATTAGCTTTTGGTGCACCTATTTTAAGCAGAATGGAAAAATCAACTGGAAAAGTACAAGCAATAATTTTAGCTCCAACAAGAGAACTTGCTATCCAAGTTGGCGAAGAACTAGAACGTATCGCAAAATATGAAAGAATCAAAATATTACCAATATATGGTGGCCAGTCTATTGATAGACAGATTTCTTCTTTAAAAAGAGGAGTAGACATTGTAGTTGGAACTCCAGGACGTATACTTGATCATATAAGAAAAGGTACTTTAAAATTATCAAATGCAAAGTTCCTTGTTTTAGATGAAGCTGACGAAATGTTAAATATGGGCTTTATTGAAGATATTGAAAGTATTTTAAGTAACTTAAGCGAAGATAGACAGACTTTACTTTTCTCTGCTACTATGCCAAGAGCTATTAAGATATTATCAAAAAAATATATGAAACCTGATACAAAAACTATTGCAATTGAAAAGAAATCTATGACTGTTTCTAAAATTCACCAACACTATTATGAAGTAAATTCAAAAAATAAATTTGAATCACTTTGTAGAATTCTTGATGTTGATGCTCCTAAAACTTGTATTCTATTCTGTAAAACTAAAAAAGGCGTAGATGAGCTTGTAGATGCATTACAACCTAGAGGATATACAGTTGAAGGTATGCACGGAGACATGAAACAAAGCCAAAGAATGAATACACTAAAAAAATTCAAAGATGGTAACTTAAATTTCTTAATTGCAACTGACGTAGCTGCAAGAGGAATTGATGTTGAAGATGTTACTCATGTAATAAATTATGATTTACCACAAGATAGCGAATCATATATACATAGAATCGGAAGAACTGGTAGAGCTGGTAAAGAAGGTACAGCTTATAGTCTTATTACAAGACGAGAAGCATCTGCTATAAGACAGATTGAGCGTGATACTAAAAGTGTAATCACTAAAAAAACTGTACCTACTATAACTGATATTTTCGCAGCAAAATCAGAAACTATAATCAAATCTATAAAATTAACTTTAGAAGAAAACTTATACGAGAACTTTATTCCTTTAGCGAAAACTCTTACAAAAGAATATGGTGCTGATGACGTAGCTGCTTCTCTTATAAAGATTATCTTTGATAAAGAAGTTAACTACAACTATGCAGACGATTCTGTAGGAACAGCAGATAATGTTAGACTATTCTTATCAATTGGAAGAATGGATGAAGTTATGACTAAAGATATTATAACTTTCCTATGTGAAACTGCTAATGTAAACAAGACTGAGCTTGGCCGTATTGATATCCTTGATAAGTTTTCTTTCTTAGATGTACCTGAAAACTTAGTTGATGCTATCTTAACTAATAGCTCTGGTAAGAAATTAAACAAAAGAAAAGTAAATATTGAGGTTGCTAAATCTAGAAGATAGATTTGTTAGCCTAAAAGAGCCCTTATCATATGATAAGGGCTCTTTTATTGATTTAGTTTAAATATTTTACCTCAATACCATTTGATTTTAGCCACTCCATAACAAACTCTTCTAAACATTTATCTTCATATTTATACCAATGATCTATTTCATCTTGTTTTTCTAATAAAACATGTTTAAACTCTTTTATAGGCTGCGTACTATTTAACGCTTTATGTAATTCTAGTTTTAGCTCTGAATTATCAATTATGTCGCTAGCATACCTTTCCATGTTACCTACATAAAAAGCTTCATCTATAGTTGGAATAGCCATATATCTATTAATCTCATCTTTACTAATAAGTATTGCTATATTAACAAATTCTTGTAGCCAAGCATCAAAATCATCTTTTTTTAAAGTTTTATTTTCTAAGGCTAAACTTACTTCCGTAGGAATATATATAACTTCCCCTGTATGTGTATCTAAAAAGCTTTTCCCTAACTCCTCATCTTCAAGTGAAATTGTTTCCATGAGTGCTTCCATATTAACCTCTAGTAAATTCAAAACTTCATCCCCTCTCTAACTCTATCTCATCTTGCTATTCCCATCCAATGGGTTGCAACTAATAATATCTTTTACATATTTAGAATAAAAATACCCTACAAAGTAGATATTCTTCTTTATCTACTTTATAGGATATATGTTGCTTAAGGATCTATTGATTTTTATTTACTCGTCAAAAGTTGATTCGTACTCTTCTAGTACTCTTTCAAATTCTTCTTCATCCTCTACTGCAAGATATTGTGGTTTTCCATCTACTTCTTCGATTTTATAAACATAAGCATCATCTTCATCTCCTATTGGAGCTAATAATGCATATTTATTTTCATCTAATTCAATGATTTCGATTAATTCAAAATCAACCTTTTCTCCATCTTCATCAATCATTGTTATAATCTTATTTTCTTCCATAACAATTCTCCTTTCAAACTTTATAACCACATTATACCGTTAATCTAGCTAATATGTCTATATGTAAATGTAGATTTCAATAATATTATTCGCATAAGTTATTTTACATTATATCTAAATAATAATACATCATAGTTTATTATTTTTTCATTTGCAATATCCATAAATTCCTCTTATAGAGACTTCCCCTGAAACAATATATTCTACTATTCCTTGCTGATTCTTGATAACTAATTCTCCCTCATCACTTATATCTACCGCCTGAGCTATTGTTTCTTTCCCTCTATAAATTAATTGTATTTCCTTACCTATAAGTATGGAGTTTTTTCTACAAACGTCTATAATATCTTTTATATCACCACTCTGAACAAAATCATTGTATAGTTCTTCAAATATATTCAATACCTTTGCAAGCAAAAGCTTCCTATTCACATGCATACCACTCTGAAGTTTTAATGAAGTAGCCATATCTTTTAGTTCCAAAGGTACGTCTTCTTCTTCTAAGTTCACATTTATGCCAATTCCCATTACTATGTAATTAATATGGTCTATTTCACCACTCATTTCAGTTAATATACCACATACCTTTTTATTATTAAGTACTATATCATTAGGCCACTTAATTCCAGTCTTGAATCCCATTTCCATAATAGCCTTTGAAGCAGCTGCTGCTCCAAGTAAGGTTATCTGTGCTATGTTTTCTGTAATTATATTTGGTCTAAGTATTATCGACATCCATATGCCCTTATGTTTAGGCGATACCCAGTTTCGTCCCAGCCTTCCACGCCCTGACGTTTGTTCCTCACTTATTACAACAGTGCCATGTTCTTGCCCTGCTTCCGCCAGTTCCTTAGCTTTAGAGTTGGTCGAACCTATGGAGTCGCAATAAATAATATTCTTACCTATTTGCTGCGTATTTAAAAATTCTTCAATTTCTTCAAAGGTAAGTATATCTGGAGCAGATATTATTCGATAGCCTTTTCTTGAAATCGCCTCAATCTCATAGCCGTCCTCTTTGATTGCATTTATATATTTCCATATTGAAGCACGGGTAACGCCTAAATCTTCGCTAATCTTTTCTCCAGATATAAACTCATTCCCACTATCTTTAAGTATTCTAAGAACTTTATTTTTCACAATATCCACGCCCTTTTTACGATTTACCCGGTTTTAGAAAGAACAGCCTATAATCTTCTATATTCTTCCTGTTTGTACTTATGTTCACCTTTTAATGCAAGATCAATGTCTTTCAACAACAGATTTTTATCTTGTGGCAATGTTCCTGAAAGTGCCATATAATTTGAAGCATGATTGCTTCTAAAAATACAGTTAGTAACCTGAATATTTTGCAAGAACTCTTTGGTCTCCTGCATTACTTGTTCCGGGGTTAGTAGATCAAAATCACCCTTTTGAACCTCTTCATATAATGGGGTTGCTCTTTCTACCATTAAGGTTAAAATCCCTACATAATCCGGATCAATAGCGCTAATGACTTTTGCTGACTCTATAGCATGCTCACTAATCCTTTCTCTACCACCTATTCCTGAAATCAAGGTAGTAGATAGTTTTATTCCACTTTCCTTAATCCTAGACCCTGCCATAATCATCTCACTTACTGTTACTCCCTTATTTATGCTTGTTAATATATCAGTACTTCCCGATTCTACACCTAGGTATACAATTCCAATACCAAAATCCTTTAACTGCCTAAGCTCCTCTAAAGACTTTCTTAAAATATCCTTAGGAGTAGCATAAATTCCAACTCTTTCGCACTGTGGAAATAACTCTCTTATTTTTGATAGTATTAATTTTAATTTACTAGTTTCTAATACTAACGCATCTCCATCCGCTAGAAACACCTTTTTAACTAGTCCGTAGGTTAATTTAGCCTGCTCTAAGTCTTCCATAATATCTTTTAAATCACGTATTCTAAACTTTTTCTCTTTGTACATATTGCAAAAACTGCACCCATTATGCGAACAGCCAATAGTAACTTGTACTATAAGACTATATGCTTCACTGGGCGGTCTATATACTGCTCCTTCATATCTCATCATAATTCATCTCCTGCGCTCTCATACTGCCATACACAACGCTATGAGCTTCTTTTGTATTGCTTAAATACCCTTTACTAATTACTCTATTATTATATCACAGGTTCTCTCTTTTGAACCCTCCATCACTTATATAAGATGAATTTACTCTTTTCGTAATACTACGAATTTAACTTAAGAGTCACTTGAAATTTGAGATTTAATTCATAAAAGTATAGGTTGTGTAAACAGCATTTGAACAAGCTTAGTAATTCTTAATTTATTTTATTTACAGCTACGTATAAAAAAATGCATGTTTGAGCGTAAGCGAGTTTGCATTTTTTAGTATCTGTAAATAAAATAAATTTTAGAATTACTTAGCGATGTGAATGCTGTTGTAACAACATATACTTTTTGTTATTTAAATCATTTTTAACGTGATAAATACTCTTCACATTTGCGAATGAAAATTTTAATATTCTCCTTCTCCTCTTTTATTTTGCTTTCATTCATTTCACCTCTACCCAGTCTATCTGCTTGTGATAACAATGCAATTTCTTTAATAGATATTTCTGAGGCCATGCTTTTTACATCACCAAAGGGTAAATCTTTTATTACAAAGAGAGTTTGCATATGCCACCTAACCAAAGCAGTAACTTGTTTAATAAATTCTGCGTCCTCTGTAAACACATGGAGAAAATCGCTACAGAGTTCTGCCCCCACCTTGTCATGGTCATAAGATGTAATTTTACCTTTACGAATTTTTGTAGTAGGGGCTTTCCCTAAATCATGTAGCAATGCACCCCACATAAATGCCCTAGGATTTTCACTTAAATCTTTTGATTTTGCAGCATTATCTACAACTAATAACGTATGGTTCCATACACTGCCCTCTGGATGGTGCATTGGAGATTGGGGAGTGTCTACTAACCTACCTAATAATCTAAAAGGATATTCATCAAAAATACTCTTATTATTTACTATCTTTTCAAAATATATAGAAGGCTTATCATCTTCCATTAGGTGTCTTTCAAATTCTTCAAACACTTTTATCATATATTTATTCCTTTCTTTTGTTATTCTTATTTATATAGTACCTTATAATAATAGTATAACAAAAATAGCAGGTGTTTATTATCATAGCTTTGATAATAAACATCTGCTTTTGTTATTGCATCTATGTTCTAGTTATTCTGACTTAGTTCCATAGTATTCACTTTTATGAGTACTATAGACGCTATCATTATATGCACTTTCTTCAATTGTTTGAATGACTTGATTCCTAGCAGGCTGGTTTTGCGATTTTGTATCCTTCTTAATCCAATTTTTTAGATTTTCTTTCTTAACTTCTTCTCGGTTCTTCATATAAAAAACCTCCTATTTGCTATTATTAATATTACTGCTGATTATACTTATCTAATACTCTTTTAAATTCCTCGCCTTTCCCTATGGAAAAGTATTCTGTTTCACCGTTTTTTACAACTGATTTATAAGCATAGGCCTCATTTGAATCCTTAGGTCCAACAATCACATATTGATCTCCATCTACTTTAAGGGAGTCAATCAATTCCAAATCTATTTTCTTGCCAAATTCATTTAATACAGTAATTGTTTCATTAGCTTTCATACTCACATCTACTCCTTTAATGATGATTTAACGTTTTTATTATGCCCAGTTTATAGTTTATTTAATACATAAAAATAACCCCCATAAGTATCTTTAGCTTTTAACTAAATTTACTTATGGAGGTTATTAAAATATTATTATGTCATTTTATAATTTTTATCTACATAATTTTTTAAATTCATCTGCTACAAATTGTACTTGTGTACCTACAATAACTTGTAGACTTGTTTTGCTAGGTCTAATTACACCTGCTACACCTGCAGATTTAATGATTTTTTCATTTACCTTTGTCTGATCCTTAATTTCTAAACGTAATCTAGTTACACAATTATCAATAGATACTACGTTTTCTTTTCCACCAACACCATTTAATATAATAGATGCTATTTGTGTAAAGTCATTATTTGAAAGTCTTACATTCATTTCTGCCTTTTCATCATCATCTTCTCTACCTGGTGTTTTTAAATTAAATTTTGTAATTGCAAAACGGAATACAACATAATAAATAACACCGAATGCTAAACCAACTAGAATTAACATAATTGGATTTTCAGCCATAGGAGCTTTAAAACTTAAGAACCAGTCTACAAAACCTGCACTAAAGTTAAATCCAGCTCTTATTGGTAATACTGTACAAATAACTGCTGAAAGTCCTGTTAAAAGAGCATGAATTAAATATAATCCTGGAGCTAAGAACATGAATGCGAATTCTAATGGTTCTGTAACACCAGTGAAAAAAGAAGATAATGCTCCTGCTAATAATAAACCATACACTGCTTTTTTCTTATTGTCTTTAGCTGTGTGATACATAGCTAGTGCAGCTGCTGGTAATCCAAACATCATTACTGGGAAGAATCCAGTCATATACATACCTGTTTCTCCTAGTACTCCTTTTCCTGACCAGAAGTTACCGAGGTCATTAACTCCAGCTACATCAAACCAGAATACAGAATTAAGTGCATGGTGAAGACCTGTTGGTATTAATAATCTATTAAGGAATGCATAGATACCAGATCCAATAGCACCAGTAGCTATTATAGATTTACCGAAGGTTACCAATCCAGAATAAATAATAGGCCATACAAAGAATAATATAAGAGCTGCTAAAATTGACATTGCTGCTGTTACTATAGCAACACATCTTTTACCACTAAAAAAGCCTAAAGCGTCCGGTAATTTAGTTCCTTTAAATTTGTTATAACAATAAGCACCAATTAAACCTGCTAAAATACCAATAAATTGTGTTTGAGTTTTACTAAATGCCGCTGCTACTTCTTTAACATCAATGCCTTTAAACATCGCTACAGCACCTGGAGCTAATAAAGTTGTAATCATAAGCCATGAAACTAGACCTGCAAGACCAGCTGTACCGTCATTATCATCTGACATTCCAACAGCTACACCAATTGCAAATAATATTCCCATGTTATCAATTAGTGAACCCCCTGCTTTTAGTAGGAAAGCTGCTGCTACGTTATTTGCTCCCCATCCAGTAGGGTCAATCCAATAACCAATACCCATTAAAATACTTGCAACAGGTAATGCAGCTACTGGAAGCATTAAGGATTTACCTAATCTTTGTAGATACTTCATCATAATAAAGTTCCCCCCATTTTTTAAATTTATTTTAAGGATTTTTGTATCCTCAAATACATAATAAATTTTTTTAATAAAAAAAGCCGAAACGGATAAATAATATTATCCATTTCAGCTATTGCTCGAATTTAATCGATTACACGCCAATTAAAAATTTCTATGATATAATCATACACCGAACTTTATGTATAATCAATACCTTTTTTAAAAAAATACTATTTACTTAATTAATATAATTTATTTAAAGTTCTATTGTACTATTTCATATTTGAAATTATTAACTATTTTTGCATAAACTCATATTCATCATTAATTATAGTTAAAAGCTTCTCTCTACTGTTAACCTGTGGATTTTCTAATACTTTATCTAATAAAAACTTAAGCATATTACCTATCTCCGCACTTGGTTTAATGGAAAACTCTTGGATTAAATCGTTACCACTTACTTTAAGTTCACTTATGGATAGTGGAACTTTAGCTTCTAAAATTTCCCTTGTTTTTTCTTCTACTCTTTGGATTTCTTCCAAACGAAGTTTGGGAGAGCTTGAACCTAGTGCATCTGCCCTTTGTAAGGCGAAAAGGTTAGGTACTAAGCCTATGCCAACTCTATTAATAAGGCGCTTTACAGAAGCATCTGTTGGCTTTTCAAGCACATTCATATGTTCCTTTACTAGAAGGCTAATCTCACCTATACTTTCATTATCAAATTTAAGACGTCTAAGTATTTGAGAACTTAGTCTATCACCTTTTTTATCATGACCATAAAAATGACCTATATCATTCTTATCAATAGTAAAACAAAGGGGCTTAGCAATATCATGTAGTAATGCTGCCATTCTTAAATTCAGTTCCTGTGGACAGTTTTCCACAACAGCTAAAGTATGTTCAAATATGTCTTTGTTATGGTGAGGATTTTGTTGATTGAATCCTACGGTTTTTTGAAGTTCTGGTAGTATAAACTCTAACAGTCTAGTTTTTTCAAGTAATCTCAAAGCTTTTGCAGCATTTTTAGTTACTAACATTTTGCATAGCTCATCTCTAATTCTCTCGTTGCTTACATTCAATATACGGTTAGAATTTGTTTTAATAGCCTGAAAAGTTCTTTCTTCTATTTCAAAATCTAAGGATGCTGCAAATCGGATAGCTCTAAGCATTCTTAATGCATCTTCTTCAAACCTCTTATTAGGTTCCCCTACAGCTTTTATTATTTTATTATCTAAATCTTTTATACCGCCAAAGTAATCTATGATACCGTTATCCTCATTAAAAGCTAATGCATTTACCGTAAAATCTCTTCTAGCTAAGTCTTCTTTTAAGTTTGAAACAAAAGTTACATCCTCCGGTCTTCTATTGTCTAGGTATTCACCATCAATTCTGTAAGTTGTAACTTCATACCCCTCTCCATTAATCATAACAGTAATAGTACCGTGCTTTATGCCTGTAGGTATAGTTTTCCGAAAAAACTTAATGATTGCTTCTGGCAGGGCATTTGTGGCTATATCATAATCCTTAGGCTCATATGTTCCAGTTATAAAATCACGTATACTTCCTCCAACTATATAAGCTTCACATCCATTATTTTTTAATGTATCTAATATTACTTTTACATCATTAGGTATAAACATAACTCCTCCAAATATTATAATTAATCATTGAACTTAATCCTAAATATACATTGCTATAGGTATGATTTCAATAATAGGTTCATTAATTTCCAATTGACTTTCATCGTAATCTCTAATTAAGTTTGTGTTTTTTAAAAATCTGTTTTTGAATTCTTGAAAATACTCCTCATTCAGATAATCAAAGTATGTTCCACTTAATAAACTATTACTATTATTTTCATTTTCCTTTGAAATTCGTACTACTTTGCCAAGTACTGTGATCTTTGCACCTTCAATATAATCCAGATTATCAGCCATATATTTTATCTCTATGGGAACTACAACTTTTGTGTTGCTATTTCCTATACTACTACTAATATATTTTAGGCACTTTTCTCTTTTACAATTTTCCATATCATCTTTAAGGACTTTTAAAACTTGCCTTTTAACTTTATGTTCTTGGCTTTCATCCCCATTCTCAGGATCTTCAGGAGAAAAGGCCAATTGCATCTCCATAACCTTGATTATATTCTCTATATACTCTATAACCGGGTTCTTATACAACTCTCCTGTAAACTGAACAAAATCAAATTCTTTCATATTCTTTACATCATTGTCGCTATTTATAACCTTTAGCATACTTTGATCCTTTAATATATTTCTTAATCTTGATAGTATTGTTATTACAATTGAAATTCTCTCTTCAATTCTCTGTGAGGAGACTTCACTTAGAAGTTGAACATTTAAATCGCCTTGCATTATTTTACCACAAGTAAGTTCATATAAGGGTGTATTTGTACTAATCGTCAACTGCTTTTTAGTATTCTCGCTTTTAATTTCGGCAAATTCTTGTATTACAATAGTAAATAAATTATTTATCATATCACCATTAAGGTATAGTGGTATCAATGCTCTATTGTCCATTTTAAGGCATACCCCCATTAGATTGTCACCTTAGCAACTGTGCAGCATCTCCATGCTAAAATTATACTTATTACCTAGTTTACATCACATCTTTAAGGTTTAGAACAACATGCAATGAAACTACCTGAAAACTTATCATCTTAAAAAATACTCACTGGCTATTTTTTTAGAAATACTGATTTCATAACTATATCTTCCCCATATCTTCCTCTGAGACTATCCATAGTTTTGTCTATGGCTCTTTGTTTTTTATCACGAGCTGTATCTACATCAAAAATTGATATTTGTTTAAAATTATCCTCACATAAATTATTTAAAGAAACCCCTAAAAGTCTAATTGGCTCTCCCTTCCATGATTCGTCAAATATGCGCTTTACTGTTTTTAGTATTTCCTGCGTGGAATCTGTTGGACTTGATAACGTCTTACTCCGCGAGTAATCAATAAACTCATGATTTCTTATAGTTACACAAATACAGTAACAACACTTTTTAATGTCCCGTAATCTAGTAGAGGTATGTTCTACTAAGCTGAGTAACACTTTATATGCATCCTCTTTATCTTTAATATCATCAGATAATGTAGTGGAATTACTTATCCCTTTTAACTCGTCTTTGCTTGATTTTACCTCTCTATCATCTATTCCATTAGCATAGTTCCACATCATGGTGCCACTACTTTTAAAGTGATATCTTAAAAACTCAACATCATACTGAGCTAAATCTCCTATGGTAAATATATTTAAATTATTAAGCCTCGGAACAGTCTTTGACCCCACCATGAAAAGCTCTCCCACTGGCAGTTCCCACAATTTCTTTCTTATTTCACTTTTAAAAAGAGTATGTATTTTATCTGGCTTTTCAAAATCAGATGCCATCTTAGCAAGAAGTTTAACATCCGATATTCCTACATTCACTGTAAATCCTAGTTCTGCCTTTATTCTATCCTTAATGTCATATGCTAGCGATAGTGCAGCTTCTCTTGAAGTATTGTAACTTGTCACATCTAAAAAACACTCATCTATAGAAACCTTTTCTACAAAAGGTGTATAGTCCATAAAAATACTCTTCATATCTCTGCTACATCTTTCGTATATTCTAAAATCAGGTGATGCTACAACAAGATTTGCACATTTCTTTCTTGCAGCAAACAAGCTTTCTCCTGTTACAATTCCACTTTTTTTAGCTAGCATAGATTTAGCTAACACTACTCCTCTTCGTGACTGCTCGTCTCCTCCGATTACGGAAGCTATGTCTCTTAAGTCAATGTTTTCACCTTTCTTAAGTTTATCTGCAGCGCTCCAAGAAAGAAAAGCTGAATTAACGTCTATATGAAATATAAGTTTCTCCTTAAATTTAGACATTTAATCTCATCCTTTATATAAGACATATTACGAAAATATAATACTAGGTATTACATTTGGTTTTCTCAATAGTAATAATTAATATTTTGCACTTAACTAATTATAAAAACTTCAACACAGAAAAGCAACCTATCCTTAATAAAAGAACAGATTGCTTTTTATTATATTCCTTATGTTAATACGTAAATCTTATTATTTAGTGTTAGCTTCAATAAATTCTCTTATTTCATCTGAATCCCCAAATTCTAATATTGGCTTAGATAGTTTTGTGCATTCTTCATAATTGGAACTTGTAACAATTTTACGCGCTCTTAATATTGAAGAAGCACTCATGCTAAGTTCATCTAATCCAAATCCAAGTAGCACTGGAATAAGTTTTGTGTCTCCAGCCATTTCACCACACATACCTACCATTATTCCTGCTCTATGTCCGTTATCTATTACGGTTTTAATAAGTCTTAAAACTCCTGGATGATAGTAATCATATAAATATGATATCTTCTCATTCATTCTATCCACTGCTATAGTATACTGAATTAAGTCATTGGTACCTATGCTAAAGAAATCCACCTCTTTAGCCAATATATCTGATATTAATGCAGCTGAAGGTATTTCTATCATAATACCAACTTCTAGATTCTCATCAAATAATACACCCTCTGACTTAAGATCATGTTTACACTGCTCTAATATCTTCTTAGCCATTCTAAGTTCCTGAAGATTTGATATCATAGGAAACATAATTTTAAGCTTGCCGTAGGAAGATGCACGAAGTAAAGCTCTCAATTGAGTTATAAATATATCCGTCCTATCAAGGCAAATTCTTATAGCCCTGTATCCCAAAAATGGATTCATTTCTTTGCTCATAGGTAAATACTTAAGTTCCTTATCTCCACCAATATCTAAGGTTCTTATAATAACAGGTTTTCCACTCATCTTTTCAAGAACTGATTTATATGCATCAAACTGTTCTTCTTCAGTTGGAAGCTCATCTTTTGACATATATAAAAACTCTGTTCTAAATAATCCTATGGCTTCTGCACCATTTTTCAAAACGGATTCTAAATCTTCTACTGACCCTATATTTGCAGCAAGCTCGATTTTCTTACCATCTAAAGTAGTAGATTTCATTGATACATATTTAAGTAGTTGATTTTTAAGTTCAAAAAATTCTCTTCTGCGAATTTCATAGTCACCTAAAACCTTTTCATCAGGATTAATAATAATTAGTCCTTCTTCTCCATCTACAATAATTAAATCACCATTTTTAACTTCACAAATATCACTACCTACACCTACAACTGCCGGTAACTCTAACGACCGTGCAATAATCGCCGTATGAGATGTTTTACCGCCTATTTCAGTGATAAAAGCTAATACCTTTGACTTATCAAGTTGTGCTGTATCTGATGGAGTAAGATCTTTAGCTATTAATATACATTGCTCTTGAATTTCTGCAATTGAAGTCACTTTTAATCCCATTAATATATTTAGAACCCTTTTACTCACATCTCTAATATCGGCTGCTCTCTCAGTCATATATTCATTTCCCATAACTTCAAAAATTGTTGCTGTCTCTTCTGCTACAGTTTGAAGTGAATATTCAGCATTGAACTTCTCCTCAAGAATTTTCTTTTTAACAGAACCTATTAGTTCTGGATCTTGAAGCATAAATAAATGCGCCTCGAATATTTCCGCCTTTTCACTTCCTAGTCTTTCCTTTACATCTTTATTTATTTTTTCAAGCTGATTTATTGCTTCTTGTAAGGCATTATCAAATCTAGCTAGTTCCGATTCTGAATCCTGAATCTTGCTTTTCTTAACTTCTAGAACTTCTTCTCTTATAACTAATGCTCTACCTATAGCTATTCCTAAGGATGCTCCTATTGCCTTTAACATAGTTTATACCCCCTTGTAGTATTTCATGTGGAGAAAATAATTATCAATTACTTTCCTCTTACTACTCAAGACCTTCTTCAATAAGTTTTACCATAGATACTGCCGCAATTTCCTCATCTTCACCAATAGTTTTTATTATTATTTCGTCATTTTTAATAGCTGCCATGCACATAATCGCTACTATGCTTTTCGCATTATATTCATTGCCATCTTTTACTATAATCACTTCTGATTTAAACTTAGCAGCCTCTTTAACTACTGCCAATGCTGGTCTAGCATGTATTCCAGTTTCACTTTTAACTATGGCTTTTTTTTCTATCATAATATAATCACCCCTATTTTTTTAATTCTATTATTATTACTTCATTGTTTTTGTCTACATTACCTAGATTAAATCTTACTGATTTCATTATTTCATTATCTGTAAGTACTAACACACTTAAATTAGATTTGACCTTAGCTTTTATTAATTCATTGTTAAAAGCTATCAATTTATCTCCAACCTTAACTTGCTGTGACTTTTCTACAAAAGTTTCGAATCCTTCGCCCTTCATATTTACTGTATCAACACCTATATGAAGTAGTATTTCTATACCTTCTTTACTCTTTAAAATCAAAGCATGTTTTGTTGGGAACACTTGAAGAACCTCGCCATCAATTGGAGCATATAATATTCCTTCTGTAGATTCAAATCCTATCCCATTACCTAACATTTTCGTAGAGAAAACTTCATCTGGTATTTCTGATATATCAAAGCATCTTCCTACAACTGGAGACTTTAAAATTATACTAGTGTTTTCCTTATCTTTTTTAAATAAACTAAACATTTTTATCTTCCTACCTTTCTCTAATCACCAATTTATTTACAAAATATTTTTAAAACAAAAGACATGAACTAATAATATGCTTTGAAAGCATTTTATTTGGTTCATGCCTGATCTAATCAGTAACACACCTAACATTACAAACTATGTTTTTAAAATTTGATTGTTACAATCTATTATTGTTCATTTAATATACTTTAAACATTAACTCTTCTATAGTCTAAAACACATTTTAAAATTATTCAATAGTTTTTTAAAATATATTTAAAATATTTTTAATATTAGTGTTAATTTATAGTATTTTGTTATAAGTTTAAACACCCTAACAATAATTAGGGTGTTTAAAAGTTTCTAAGCCATAAACATTTTTATATCGTCTTCTACAGTTCCGATTCCAGCTATTCCAAAGTTTTCAACTAATACATTTACAACATTTGGAGATAAGAATGCTGGTAATGTTGGTCCTAAGTGAATATTTTTAACTCCAAGGTGTAATAATGCTAATAATACTATTACAGCTTTTTGCTCATACCATGCAATATTGTATGTTATCGGTAATTCATTAATATCATTTAATTCAAATATTTCTTTTAGTTTCATTGCAATAACAACTAATGAATATGAATCGTTACATTGTCCTGCATCTAGAACTCTAGGAATTCCACCTATGTCTCCTAGTTCCAACTTGTTGTATCTATATTTTGCACAACCTGCAGTTAAAATAACTGTATCATTTGGTAATTCTTTTGCAAACTCAGTGTAATATTCACGGCCTTTCATTCTTCCATCACAACCAGCCATTACGAAGAATCTTTTGATTGCCCCAGTTTTAACAGCATCTACAACTTTATCAGCTAATGCAAATACTTGATTATGAGCAAAGCCTCCAACTATTTCTCCTCTTTCAATTTCAATTGGCGCAGCGCATTTTTTAGCATGCTCTATTATAGCTGAAAAATCTTTTACATTTCCGTCTACTCTATCTGCTATGTGCTTTAATCCATCAAATCCTGATGCTCCTGTAGTGTAAACTCTATCTTTATAAGAAGCTTTTGGAGGAGTAATACAGTTTGTAGTCATTAGTATTGGTCCATTAAAGCTTTCAAATTCTGAATCTTGCTTCCACCAAGCATTTCCGTAGTTACCTACAAGGTTACTATATTTCTTGAATGAAGGGTAATAGTTAGCTGGTAACATTTCACTATGAGTATATACGTCCACTCCTGTGCCTTCTGTTTGCTTTAATAGTTCTTCCATGTCTTTTAAATCATGTCCACTAATTAATATACCAGGGTTACTTCTAACTCCTATGTTTACTTTTGAAATTTCAGGATTTCCGTAAGTAGTAGTATTTGCTTGATCTAGTAATGCCATAGCATCTACTCCAAATTTACCACACTCAAGTACAAGTGCAACTAGCTCACTAACTTCTAAGTTATCATTTGTAGTTTGTGCTAATGCTTTTTGTATAAATGCATATATTTCATTTTTTTCATATCCTAGGTTAAAAGAATGCTCAGCATAAGCAGCCATTCCTTTGATACCATAAATTACAAGTTCTCTTAAAGATCTTACATCTTCGTTTTCTGTTTTAAGAATAGAAGCATCTACTGCTTTAGCCTCAAATGTATCAGCAGTTCCTACCCATGTTGTACACTCTGGCAAATTGGCATCAATTACTCCACCAGCTTTAACTAACTCTGCTTTAATTACTTCACGAAGTTCTAATGCTTTTGTTATTTTTTCTGTAAATCTAGCTTTATCAAAGTTAGCATTTGTTATAGTCATAAATAATCCATCTACTACAAATTTATTAACTTCTTGATTTTCAACTCCTAATTCTCTTGCTCTTGTAGCGTAAATTGAAATTCCTTTTAAAACATAGATTAATAAATCCTGCATATTAGCTACGTCATCTGTTTTACCACAGACTCCTCTTACTGTACAACCTGTTCCTTTTGAAGCTTCTTGACATTGATAACAAAACATACTCATTGTATATTCCCCCTATTGTTTTTGGATAGATAATAATTTTATAACTATCTTCCATATATTTAAAATTATTTATTTAAGTAATTAATTTTAGCATTAACAATTTGTTTGTTATTGCTTGACCTCCTTTATTATACTTTAGGATAATATCAAAGTCGGTAACAAATGTTACACAATAATACTTTTTATTTTTTTTGTATTTAAATGTTTAACTAATAAATCTTAGAATTTTCTATAAATCACAATAAAAAGACATCCTAGAAAAATGGATGTCTTTTATTTGCTGCAATATTAGAATTACGAATACATTATATTTTAAATTTCCCTAGCTCATCATTAAGTTTAAGCACTTGATAATTAAGTTTTTCAGCTGAATTTGATACTTCTTGCATAGCTAATCCTTGTTGCTCCATTGATGCTGTTACCTCTTCCGACGCTGCTGCTGTTTCTTGTGACACCGAGGATATATTGTTTATTGCATCTACAATAGAATCCTTATCATTATTTACCTCATCAACGAACTGGCTAAAAGTTTTAATATTTTCAGTTATATCGTTTATAGCAGAGGATATGTGCTTAAAGGACTGATTCACTTCATCTACAGCATATGACTGTTGATTTGAGATATCTTTTACTTCCTTCATTATTTCAACTGTTTTACTACTTTCACTTTGTATACCGTTTACGATTTCGTTTATTTCTTTAGTTGCATCACTTGAGCCTTCTGCTAACTTTCTTATCTCATCTGCTACTACTGCAAATCCTCTTCCAGCTTCCCCGGCTCTAGCTGCTTCAATAGATGCGTTTAAGGCTAATAAATTAGTTTGTTCCGCAATAGAAGATATAGTGCCTAGCATATTTGTTATATTCTTTGCTTTATTATTTAGTTCTAGTATGGCACCTTCAATTTTTAAAATAGATGTCTCATTCAATTCATTTTTTCCTTTTAATTCACTTATTACTTTGACACCATTTAAATTTACTTTATCAACTTCTTCAGTAGTTGATAACATTTTAACTGTGTTAGCTTGAAGAGCATTAATCTTATCTGATAGCTTTATTGTAAGTCCTGCTCCCTTTTGAGCTTCAGATGCTTGCTCTGATGCACCAATGGCAATTTCTTCAACTGCTTTTGTTACACTTTCGCTAGACGCAGTTGTTTCTTCGGAAGTAGCGGCTAATGTTCCAGATGATTCATTAACCTGGTCAGATACTACTTGAATATTTTTAATTAAGTTACCAACATCTTCTATCATTGTATTAAATCCAGATGCAAGTTCACCTATTTCATCTTTAGATTTCATTTTGATCCTAACGGAAAAATCGCCATTTTTAATTTTTTCCATATAATCAAGTAGTGCCTTTATTGGTTTAATTATGCTATTAGAAAATAATACTGAAATAAGTACAACAATCACTAATGACCCAAATCCAATTACTAAATTGCTAGTTATCATTGACTTAGTATCAGCTTGAATTTCATTCATGTACATTGTTGCCATTATAGTCCAATCTAGTTTTTCAATTTTAGTAAACGCTGCAAATTTATCTTGGTTAACGCCAGATTCTTCCCATGTGTATTCAACAGTTCCTTCTTTGTTTTCATCAATTGCTTTAGTTATTACCTCTATTGGCATTGGCTTTCCAATTTGCTCTTTATCTTTATGGGTCAATGTATTTTTCTTACCATCTAAAATAGTTACATATCCACTCTTACCAATAACAATACCACTAGTATTTTTTGCTAACACCTCTAATGAAATATCAATTGCTAGTACTCCACCAAACTCATTATTATTAAAACTATTCTTTACAGGAACTGCAACTGATATAACGGGTTTTCCTGTAGCTGTGTCAATATATGCTTCTGTCCAAACAACCTCATTCTTTTCTACAGCTAACTTATACCAAGGTCTTGAAGTTGGGTCAAAGTCTGATGGTAAGTCTTGCTGTGGATATATAAGCATTTTCTTATCTTTTGTTCCAAGATAAACTGCTTGTACATCTTTATGTGATTCTATAAAAGCCTTAAATCCTGACATCATCCATGGCAAGTATTCAGGATGATTGCTTACCTGTTGCACGTTAGGGTCCTGTGACATTTGAATAGTACTTTGCTCAAATGCAGTAACATAATTCTCTATTGATTGTTTTGTTTGATTGATTGTTTCCAAGGTAGAAACTTTTAAATTTTCTTTCAAAATATCAGTAGCCTTTAAATAAGAAGCTGCCCCTGAAATAAACACTGGTATAGTAATTAAAATGATAAACATTGATATTAATTTGAACTTTATTCCCATTTTTACACCAGATCTTGGTTTGGTAGTTTTCGCCTTTTTCATTGTTAAACCCCCTTATATGACCTACATAGTTGTATTCGTACTTTTCTGAATACTATATATATCCTAATATTATATAATATTCAGAAACTTGTCAATATTTTTTGTATTATTGTATATTTATTTATCTTTTACTATAGATTTATGACGATATTTATATTTTCTTGTTGTATTTTGTTTGTGTATTGCAAATAATAAAATAATTAACATAAATTATAGAAAACTTAACGTCAGCTTAACATTACTATGATAAGATTTTTTAAAGAATATTTTTTTACTAAAGGAGAGTTAAAATGGATTATAAGATGATTTTTCAACTTTTAGGTGGACTCGGACTATTTGTATACGGAATGAAACTTATGGGGGATGGTCTTCAGAAAGCTGCTGGTGAGAAATTAAAAAGAATGCTTGAAATTCTAACTGGCAATAAATTCTTTGCTGTACTGGTGGGTGCAGGAGTTACCGCAATTATTCAAAGTAGTAGTGCAACTACAGTAATGACTGTAGGTTTTGTAAATGCAGGCCTTTTGAATTTATTTCAAGCTGCTGGGATTATTATGGGAGCAAATATTGGTACAACTATGACTGCTCAACTTATAGCTTTTAAGCTTACAGACATAGCTCCATTTATTCTTGCAATAGGTGCTGTTTTAGTAATGTTTAGCAAGAAGAAAAAAACTAGAGATATCGGTGAAATTATTTTAGGTTTTGGTATATTATTCGTTGGTATGACAATGATGGAACGCGCTATGAGACCTTTAAGTGAACTAGATAGCTTTAGAAACCTTATTCTAATTTTAGGAAAACACCCCTTCATGGGAGTTCTTGTTGGTCTTGGTATGACAGCAACTGTTCAAAGTAGTAGTGCAACAATTGGAATATTAATGGCCCTTGCTGCAAATAGTAGCATAACACTAGCTATTGCGCTACCTATACTTTTCGGAGATAATATTGGAACCTGTGCTACTGCACTTTTAGCAAGTATTGGAACTACAAGAAATGCCAAAAGAGCTGCTCTTATACATTTGATTTTTAATACTACAGGAACCATACTGTTTATGTTAGCTTTCAAACCAGTATTGAAAATTATTCCAATGTTTGGTGGGGATATTCAACGGCAAATTGCAAATGCTCACACAATGTTTAATTTAACAAATGTATTTGTTCAAGTCTGGTTTATTGGGCTTTTGGTTAAGATTGTTAACAAATTAGTGCCTGGTGAGGATGCAAAATCATCTGACTTAGTCCTTGAATATTTAGATGTAAGATTACTGGAAACACCTTCTATAGCAGTTGGTCAGGTTATTAAAGAAGTTACTAGAATGGGAAAACTTTCTTCTGAGAATCTTTCTTCTGCTATGAATGCCTTCTTGACTTCTGACGAAAAAAGCATGAATTCAGTTATTGAACATGAAGCTACTATAAATTATCTTGAAAGGGAAATAACTGGTTACATGGTGTCTCTTTCAAATACATCTCTATCAGAACACCAATCAGAAATCATTACTTCTTTGTTCCATGTAGTTAATGATATAGAGAGAATTGGTGATCACGCTGACAATTTAGGCGAACTTGCTAAATATAAGATGGAGAATAAAATTAACTTTTCAGAAAAGGCAATTGCTGATGTTACCTATATGTTTGATACGGTAAAATATGCTGTTGACAATTCTATATTAGCTTTGGAAAATTTCAGCGTAGAATCTGCTCAAAAGACTATAGATGCAGAATACAAAATAGATACAATGGAAAAACAACTTAAAACTGAACATATAACTAGATTAAGTAATCAAGAATGTACACCAGCTGGTAGCTCTGTATATTTAGAACTATTGACCAATCTTGAAAGAGTTGGTGATCATTCAAACAATATTGCGCAAATGGTGGTTAATTTCAACTAAATCATCATCTGCCATGCTAATGATAATCTTTGTATCTACAACATCAAATATAAAAAAAGATTGGGATATAGTTAACACCATATCCTAATCTTTTTTCGTAGATTCAATTATCACTTCTTTTAAATTTGATAAATCTATTGTTTTTGACAACTCTTCAAAGCTTAATCTGATTTTTTTTACCGCATCCTCTGCTACTTTGTAATTCTTTTCCTCTGTTAAACTACCTAGCTTTATAATCCCATCAGTACTTCCAACTATACCTTTCAAATATAAGCAATATTTATCATGAAAGGAATTAAATTTTTCTCTATGTTCCAAATTCTTAACTTCCACATAAAGCTTATTCAAATTTGAACTTTCAGCTTTTAGTAAGTCTAGTGTGTTTTGTCCCTTTTCTTTTGATGAAATTGCCTTCTCTATATTATTTACAGATATATTTATCTTACTTGAATATTCTGCAATATCCTTGGCATACTTAACATCACTTATGTATCCTTTAGTCTCTTCAACTGGTGATGCACCTTTAACAAAGACATTGTAAGCAAAGAATAAGAGTAATACCATTATTAAAAATATTAATACCTTTACAGCTTTTTTTATAATTGAAATTATTATAAAAATAACTATTATTGCTAACCCAATGTACATTAACATATTTGAATTTATTGTATCCATTTTCCCCTCCTACAACATAATTTACATTGATAGTTCTCTTAACTTGCATATACTATTTAACTCTTCCTCTATTATGTCTTGTACAGTTTTAGATAAATTCTGTATTTCCTCTTTATTTAGTAAATCTACGTAAATAGGTTTGTGTATCACCATTTTTACTTTGTTCCCCGTTACTTTTTTGCCAACTTCTAACACGTTATAAGTACCATCAATTGTTATAGGAACTATTGCAACATTGGAGTTTGTTGCCAGTTTCATGCTACCTTTTTTAAAAGAATTCATTTTAGATGAAAGGCTTCTTGTTCCCTCTGGAAAAATTAAAATAGAATGTCCTTCTTTTATCATTTCTACACCTTCTTGAATGCTTTTAATTGCTTCCCTAGGGTTTTGCCTATTCATATAAATTGACCCTATAGAGCTTATCCATCTACCAATCAAAGGTATTCTTTTTATTTCAATCTTAGCAATAAACCCAAAGGGTTTATTAATATAAGCTACTAACGCAAATCCATCAAAGATAGCTTGGTGGTTTGATATAAACACGCAATTTTCCTTTGGTATATTCTCAGTACCGCTAACCTCCATATTAGTCTTAGTCACCTTCAAAACATATCTTGAAATGTGTTGTGCTCTTTCATATGCATATGCTTTCGCATCTTTAGGTGACCTTTTCTGCATAAACTTTATTTTAATTAAACTAAGTGATGATACACTTAAATATATTGAAAAGTACAAATACCATAGTAACTTTATCATTAAATTCCCCCATTATAGTTTTTTATAAATCATTTGAAACAAATATCAAATCAAATATTTTAGTCTATTTTTTTATATTAACTACACATAAACATACATTTGATTTTATCAAACATTTCAAAAAATTGATATATCTTTTATAATAATTCACATACATTTGTATATGTATTATTACATTTTTATGCATACATTGACAATAAATCTATTATTGTATATTATAATAAGAAAAGTTTCTTTATATTTAAAGGAGGAAAAAATTATGATACTTTCAAAGTTGTATGAAAAGAAAAGAAAAGAAAAACTAAGAAAATTAAAAATTCAAACTGCAAAAAAAATATTTGTTGGTACTGTAGCTGGAAGTCTTAGTGGTTTACTAGGTGGTTTACTTTTTTCACCAAAGTCTGGCAAAGAAACTAGAGAAGACATTGCAAGCACTTCTAAAGATATCACAAATAATATTAAAAGTAAGACTGCAGAAATTAAAGGGACAATTGACAATAAAGTTTCTGAGACTAAAAATAATGTATCAGATGCTAAAACGAAAATCTCTGAATACCTAAATGACAAAAAAGCCTCAAAAACTATTTGCGAATCATCAGATACTACAATTAATAATGAAGATTTGGCTTCAATTTTAGTAGAAGCTGAAATAGAAAAAAAATAAAAAAATATTAAAGGAATAGTGGTGGTACCTATGTATATAAACTTTTGGCACCTAGGACAAGCTTTATTAATTATTCTTGGGATAGTATTATTAATTGTACTTATAATAGCACTTGTCAAACTTATTAAAACTATATCAAGTATAAATTTAATTATCAATAAAAATGAATCTAATATTGACGAAGTTTTAACTTCTTTGCCAAAAACTTTAAACAATTTTTATGAAATAACGGACAATGTTAAGGATGTTACTGAAGTTGTGGTTAAAACCACTGCAAGTGCTTTAGGTGCTACTGAATCTTTTCAAAGATACTTAGTATATATAGCAGACATTCTAACTATTATAAAAAAGATATTTTCAACTAAATAGCAGTCTAGAAAATTGAATGTATGATTAAAAATATAGGATGGATAGTTTAGTATAACTATCCATCCTATATCTTTTTACATACCTTATATAACTATTTAGATTTTTCCCTTAATATCTTAAATCGTTCATTAACTTTTTTTTCATATCCATTATTACTTACTTCGTAATATACTGTTCCAATTAGTTCACTAGGCAAGTATTGTTGCTTAACATAATTTCCTTCATAAGAATGCGGATATAAGTATCCTGTGCCATGTCCTAATTTCTTTGCACCACTATAGCTTTGATCCTTTAAGTGCACTGGTACACTCCCTATATTTTTTTCTTCTACATCTTTAAGTGCTTTATTAATGGCATTATAAGCTGCATTGCTTTTAGGCGCAGAGGCTATATAAATAGCAGCTTGCGCTAAAATAATTCTTGCTTCTGGCATGCCTACAAAATGAACTGCCTCTGCTGCATTGTTTGCAACTAAAAGGGCAATAGGATCTGCATTTCCTACATCCTCAGCAGCAGCTATAACAATCCTCCTAGCAATAAACTTAGGGTCCTCCCCAGCATATATCATTCTGGCAAGGTAATGCACTGTAGCATCAGGGTCAGAGCCTCTCATACTCTTAATAAATGCAGAAATCACATCATAATGCTCATCTCTATTTTTATCATACTTTATATGTTTTTTTTGAAGACACTCCTGTGCAACCTCTAGTGTTATATTTATTTTACCATCTTCATCTCTATCCGTAGTTAATACTGACAATTCCAAAGCATTAAGTGCACTCCTAGCATCTCCATTTGCCATATTTGCAAGATAACTAATAGCTTCTTTTTCCATACAAATATTTATATTACCAAGACCTACCTTCTTATCTTCTAGCGCCCTAGTAATTATCTTTTCAATATCATTTTCCTTTAGCGGTTCCAATTTAAATAACATAGATCTAGATATTAGTGCATTGTTAACTTCAAAATATGGATTTTCAGTGGTTGCTCCTATTAAAACTACAGTGCCCTTTTCCACAAATGGCAATAATGCATCTTGCTGAGCTTTATTGAACCTATGAATTTCATCTATAAATAATATAGTTTTAACATTGTACATACCTAAATCATTTTTTGCCGTAGCCACCACTTCTCTAAGCTCTTTTAACCCATCAGTTACTGCATTAAGCCGTACAAAATTTGATTTTGTGGAATTTGCAATAACCTTAGCCAAGCTAGTTTTTCCTGTTCCTGGTGGACCATAGAGTATTAATGATGTTATCTTATCTGCACTAATAGCTCTATGCAAAAGCTTTCCCTTGCCTAAAATATGCTCTTGACCAACATAGTCCTCTAACTTTTCTGGTTTTAACCTTTCAGCCAAAGGCGCATCTTTTCGTAAGTTTTTTTCCTGTTGCAGTTCAAAAATATCCATATATTCACCTTTAGGTCTTTCATTTTGCTTATCTTATTCGTTCTTTATAATCTATACGATCATTAACTTAAAGATTTTTGTTTTAGTTTTTCTGTCATCTCATGTAGTTTAACTATTCCAGCTTCTCTTGCTTTTTTATTTTCATCTTCTATACTCTTTGTTTCTTCAATACCTTGCATAATAGTAGTCCAAGTCTTCTCTAAAGTTTCAATTTTAACACTTGTACCTCCAGCAAGTTTTGCAATGTCAACACTTTGGCTTCTTATGTTTTCAGCATTTTTCATTAATAATTCATTAGTTGTTCTATCAAGTTCTGATAATGAATCTGATACTAATTTTTGCTTTTTCAAGGCAATAGCTTGGATTATTCCATTTTTAAATACAGGTATAGTTATTATAAAGGCAGAATGCACTTTAGATATCAACTTATAATTTCCTCTTTGAATCATTTTAATCTGAGGGGCAGTTTGAAGCGATACCATTTTAGCCATTTCTAAATCATAAATTCTTTGTTTTAACATTTCAATAGTAGCTTTGGCATTTTCATAATTTATTGCATTTATTTGTTCTCCATTGGCTGCTAAAGCTTCAAGTCTAGGTAGCTCTTGACTTTCATTTTTTTCAACAATCATGTTTCCTGCAACAATATATTTCTCTAATTCTCCATAGTACTCAAAATTTTGATTGTATAAGTTTTCAAGCTGCAGGTTAGAGTTATTTATTTCAACTTTATATCCACTAAGCTGAGTATATATCTTATCTATTTCTCCACCAATAGTTTTATATTTACCCATCATTTTATCTATAGCATTACTTGGTTTACTAAAAAGCTTTCCAAAAAAACTAGTTTTGCTTTCTTCAAAATCTTGTTTATCAAACTTCTTCATTATACTGGTAAGTTCTTTTATCATAACTCCTGAATTTTCAATGCTGTTACTTTTAATAGAATTTAATATTTGATCAGCAAACTTGGATATTTGTGCAGCTGGTTCATTTCCAAATTCTAATATTGCATTTGCATCCTTAATGTTTATATTGGATGCAATTTGCATTACTTGCGGTGAAGTTTTAAGCTGCTCGCTTATGCTCAAAGCCTTTTGTCCTACATTTTGATTTTCCATATTTTCATCTTGAATTATAAGTATTCCATTGTTTTTTTCCATGTTTTGCACTCCCCTTATCTATTATAAAAACTTATTTTAAGATTTTTATACATAGCATAAAAATCAAGCTTTATTATCTCTACCATTATATCTATAAGTATTAACTACCAAACAACCCTTCAAAAAATCCTTTTTTCTTTTGCACGTGCTTTTTAAAGGTCAGTTCAAAGCTCACATTCTCTAATCTATGAATATCATACTTATCATTATCTATAAAATTCTCAATGTCGTTATATCCTGAAGGATTATATATAACTATATCTACCCCCATAGAATTCATAAATGCTAACATTATGCAATCCTCAAAAGATAGGTTCCCATTTCCTTCATTATTATAAACTATAATTTTAGGAACCTCTTCTGGGTAATCATATGCTTGTAAGAGTTCCAGTATTGCTACATCTAAATTTATAAGTACTGAGAAAATATCTACTTGAAAATCTCTTAAATCCTCTTGCTCAACATTTATTATTATAGGATTTAAACATAAATCTTTAATTTTCTCAGCCATAACCTTTTGAAGTCCCGATCTTAGCTCCTTATACTTCCACCAAGATGAATTAATCATTTTATCAATATTAAATTCTGAAAAGGTGTTATTAGGGTATACCTCATTAAACTTCCCATATTCTAAATGCACAATATCCATTATAGGTAGTTC
Organism: Clostridium sp. CS001; assembly: GCF_020443565.1. GTDB lineage: Bacteria > Bacillota > Clostridia > Clostridiales > Clostridiaceae > Clostridium_AD. Next base: position 6,731 of record NZ_JAIZZN010000008.1, on the reverse strand, counting down.
TTTATAAAACTTAGTAAACCTTTGACATATTACCTTATCAATTTCCTCCCAATAAATATCAACATTATCATGGGTACCACAAACCTTTGCGAACATATTAGGTATAATTACTGTTGAACCCTTAATCTTAAATCCTTCTCTTATATGCGCTTTTTCCTTAATCCATATATATATTTCTTCATAAGTGGTATTAAGTGTTACATTCTGCAAGTTATAATCTGCAAATTGCCATGCCCTGTAAAACCCAGAATCATCTGCAAACAAAGTTTTATCAAGTTCTTCTTTAGCACTATACGCTGTGGTCTTAATCCTGTCTTCCGAACTACATGGGAAAGGTTTTATTTCTCCTCTTCTGTTATAAACAATTTCCTTGGAAAAAGTATTATACTTATCAATTTCATGAAATGCCCCTGAATCTTTTGGATTAAAATATAGGATATCACAACCTAATGTTGATAATAATATTAAATAAAGAACCTCTTCTTTTGAAATGTCACCATAAAACAATATTTTAGGATTAATACCCATATAATCAAACTTCTCAAATAACTCTTTTGAATATATATTAATCCAATAGACCATATAATTTATAATAACTTTAATATCATTTATATCCATCATTTCATTACTTTTGATGTAATATTCCATTAAGCCCTTAAAATTATTTTTAATTTGTTGCAATAGAACCTTATTAGATAAATCAGGAAAAAGTCCATTGTCACTTATTAAATTTATGATTAAGGATACATCTATAACTTCCATTTTAGATGTACTCATCCAAATATCATTTAATATATTTTGTTGTCTTATACTAAAGTTTTTATTAAGCCCCTCACTAAATCTTTTATACCATGAGCCACTCTTCTTTAATTCCTTATCTAGTTTACTCAAGTTTTCTTGATATTCTTCCTCATAATTTTTTATACCTATAAATCTATAAAAATATATTGGCAAGGTGACAATATTTGAATTATATTGAAACTTGCTTCTTTTGTAAATCTCTACTTTTAAGCTACTTATGATATCTTCATTGATGTCTAAGTTTAAACTATGAATCTCCAAATTATTTAAGCTATTCTTCTCCATATTCACCTTACCCTTTTAATTGTTTTTTCTCGTAAATATAGTTTCTTTTATCCATTTTAATTATATCATACTAAGCTATTATTTTTCATTTTAATATTTTTAAAAGTTACCATTTTATATTAATATAATTTTGTGGAATATTTTTATTCATATTTTAAGTAGTTTTTTTTAAAAAAGCATTCTTTTATACACACAAATGGTGTAGTATATATATGTTGGTTCATTATATATGCAAATTAGTGATAATTTTATACTTATCTTGCATTATTAAGCATATTCTAATGCTTTTTGCATTAGTTTAACTAAAATTCTGAAAAGGTAGATTTCAATTAATTGTTGTTAACTACTTAATTTAAAGCTCATGGAATAAAAAAGATAATTTGCATTCCAGTGAGAGAACTACAAGGAGGTTTATTATGGGACTTTTGACTTTCAAAAAAGGTATTCACCCGAGCGACAGGAAAAATTTAAGTATGCACAAAGCAATCCAAGATTTGCTTCCAAAAGGCAACTTAGTATTTCCTATGCAACAACACATAGGAGCACCTTGCGAACCTTTAGTAAAGAAAGGTGACAGGGTACTTGTAGGACAAAAGATAGGCGAATCCCCTGCTTTTGTATCTGCACCAATATATTCAAGTGTATCTGGAACAGTACTAGATGTAGCACCAAAGCTTCACAGTAATGGAACCATGGTAACATCAATCATAGTAGAAAACGATAACATTTATGAGGAATTACAAACTATGGTTCCACATAAAGATTATGAGAAACTGTCAAAACCTGAGCTAGTAGCTATCATTAAAGAAGCTGGTATCGTAGGTATGGGCGGGGCAGGTTTTCCAACACATATTAAACTTACACCACCAGAAGGAACCAATATTGACAGTATTATAGTAAATGCTGCAGAGTGTGAGCCATATTTAACTTGTGATCACAGAATGATGCTAGAAAAATCCAACGAAATTGCTGAAGGTTTAAAAATTATTCTTCAAATGTTCCCCGGCGTAAAAGGTTATATTGGAATAGAACATAATAAGCCTGATGCAATTGAAGCTATGAAAAAAGCTACAGCAAATCAAAGTAATGTACAAGTTACTCCACTTCAGACAAAATACCCTCAGGGAGCAGAAAAACAGTTGATTTATGCAATCACTGGAAGAGAGTTACCTTCTGGAAAACTTCCTGCAGATGTTTCCTGCATAGTTCAAAATGTTGATACTGTGTTTGAAATATACAACGCTGTAGTAAATGGCAAACCACTTACAGAGAGAGTTTTAACTGTAACTGGCGAAGCAATTCAAAACCCTCTGAATTTAAGAGTAAAATTTGGAACTTCAATAAATGAAGTTGTAGAAGCTGCTGGCGGATTTAAGGAAACACCAGTAAAGGTGATTTCAGGTGGCCCTTTAATGGGTACAACTTTAAGTTCTCTAGATACTCCTGTACTCAAAGGAACCTCAGGTGTACTTTGCTTAACAAAAGAGCAAGCCAGACTTGAAGAAGAATCTAGTTGTATACGATGTGGAAAATGCATGAGCGTTTGTCCTATGTTTTTAAATCCTACAAAACTTAATTCTTTAGTTTTAAGAGGCAATTACGAAGATTTTGAGAAAATTCATGGCATGGATTGTATTGAGTGTGCTTGTTGCTCTTACGTATGCCCTGCAAAGCGTCATTTAACCCAAACTTGCCGTGAAGGCAAAAGAACAATACTTATTAATAGAAGAAAAAAATAGATAGAGGTGACTTTTATGTATACAGTATCTTCGTCCCCACACATAAAATCTAATGATTCTGTGCAGGGCATAATGAGAGATGTAATAATAGCATTAATCCCTGCTACCTTTGCTGGAATATATTTTTTTGGAATGAAAGCATTATTAGTTACATTAGTATCGGTGCTATCATGTATTGCAGCAGAAGCGTTATGGCAAAAATTTGCACATAGAAAAATTACCATTGGAGATCTTAGTGCAGTTGTAACTGGTTTACTTATAGCATTTAATATGCCAGCAAATGTTCCCCTTTGGCTACCTGCAATTGGTGGATTTTTCGCAATAATTATTGTAAAACAATTTTTCGGTGGAATTGGACAAAACATAATGAACCCAGCTTTAGCTGCAAGAGCATTTTTACTTGCTTCTTGGCCAGTTCATATGACTAACTTTACAGTTGATGGTGTTTCAGCTGCTACAGCCCTTGCAGTACTTAAAGGTGGAGAAGGCGGTCAATTACCAAGTTTAATGAATATCTTTATTGGTAACGTAGGTGGTTGTATTGGCGAAACTTCAGTAATCGCATTACTAATTGGTGCAGCTTATTTACTATATAAAAGAGTTATAAGTTGGCACACTCCAATTACTTACATTGCCACTGTATTTGTTTTAACCTTTGTATTAGGCAGAGATGGTTTTATGACTGGAAATGCACTATATGAAATTTTTGCAGGTGGTTTAATGCTGGGTGCTTTCTTTATGGCAACAGATTACACTACTTCTCCAATGACAAAAAAAGGACAACTTATTTTTGGACTATCCTGTGGAGTTTTAACTACAATAATACGCTTATATGGTGGTTATTCAGAAGGCGTATCCTACGCTATATTAATAATGAGCTTATTTGTTCCATTCATAGATAAGTTTACTGCTCCACGTATTTTTGGGGAGGTGAAATAATTGAAAGAAAATATAAAACTAGGTTTGATTTTACTTTTGATTACAGGCATTGCAGGTTTTTTAATAGGAGGTGCCTATGAAATAACAAAAGCCCCTATAGAAAAGCAAGTTATTGCGAATAAACAAGCTGCTATGAAAGAAATATTACCTAAAGCGGATAAATTCGACGTTTCTGATGTAAATATAGAAGGAAATGAAAAAATCAAAGAAGTTAACATTGGTATGGCTGGTACTGATATAGCAGGATATGCTATAAAGGTTTCACCAAAAGGATATGGTGGAATTATAGATATAATGGTTGGAATATCTACTGAAGGCAAGGTTTCTGGCATTAAAATTTTATCACACACAGAAACTCCTGGTCTTGGCGCTAATGCTCCAAAACCTGAATTTTCAGGTCAATTTAAAGACAAACCAATAGACAATAAATTAGAAGTTGTAAAAATAGCTCCTACAAAGGAAACTGAAATCCAAGCAATTACTGGCTCTACTATTACTTCTAAAGCTGTAACTCTTGGTGTTAACGATGCTGTTGATTTTTATAACTCTTCATTGAAAGGAGATAAAAAATAATGAGCATACTTTCTGAAAGAATAAAAAACGGTATAGTAACAGAAAATCCAATATTTGTACAAGTATTAGCTATGTGCCCTACCCTAGCAGTTACTAGTAGTGTGGAAAATGGAATAGGCATGGGACTTGCTTCAACAGTGGTGTTGATTGGTTCAAACCTTTTCATATCTGTATTAAGAAAAGTAATTCCTGATAAGGTACGTATACCAGCTTATATTACCATAATAGCTTCCTTCGTAACATTGATACAGTTTTTATTGCAAGGTTTTGTTCCAGCTTTATATAACTCACTGGGGATTTTTATTCCACTTATAGTTGTTAACTGTGTAATTCTTGGAAGAGCTGAGGCTTATGCAGCGAAAAATAAACCAATTCCTTCAATCTTTGATGCTATTGGAATGGGCCTTGGTTTTACCATAGCATTAGCAGTACTTGGTGCTATAAGAGAATTACTTGGCGCTGGTTCTATATATGGATTCAAAGTATTTGGAAGTTCATTTGAGCCTGCTATAATTATGGTTTTAGCACCTGGAGCTTTTATCACTCTAGGAATTTTAATGGCTATATTAAATCAAAGATCGATCAATAAAACAAATGAAGTAAACAATAAGATTGCACATTTCCATGAAATTGATCCAGAAACTGGTGCATGTACTGGATGTGGATCTTGCGCTCACAGTTGTAAAAAATAATTTTGTTTAACATTATTAAGAAAGGTGGATAAAAATGAGACTTTTTTCAATTTTTATAAGTGCATTTTTAGTAAATAACTTTGTATTAGCTAAATTCCTAGGAATATGTTCATTTCTAGGAGTTTCTAAGAAGACTGAAACTGCAAAAGGTATGGGACTAGCAGTTGTATTTGTTATGTTCTTAGCATCATTTATGACTTTTATAGTTTACAAGATTTTAGTTGCTTTAAATATAACTTACTTATCGACTTTAGCTTTTGTTCTAGTTATTGCAGCATTAGTTCAATTTGTTGAAATGGTTATAAAGAAAACTCAACCAAGCCTTTACAAGGCACTTGGAATATTTCTTCCATTAATAACAACTAACTGTGCTGTACTTGGTATGGCTGTTATAAACATAGGTGAGAAATATACATTAGTGGAATCTTTAGTTAATGCCCTTGGTGCTGCTGCTGGATATATGCTTGCCATTGTTCTTCTTTCAGGTCTAAGAGAGAGAATGGAAGAAAATGATAAGATGCCACTAGCCTTCAAAGGATTGCCTATATCATTAGTTACAGCTGGACTTATGGCTATCGCATTTTTAGGCTTCAGTGGTTTAAAATTGGGAGGTATTTAAATGGATATAACTAACTTACTTTACCCAGTATTAAGTATCGGTGGTATGGGACTTGTATTTGGAGTGGTACTTGGATATGCTAATAAAAAGTTCTACGTACCTGTTGATCCAAAAATACCACTAGTTAGAGCTGCATTACCTAGTGCTAACTGTGGTGCCTGTGGATATGCAGGTTGTGATGCCTATGCAGCTGCTATAGTTGAAGGAACTGCACCACTAAATGCTTGTGCTCCTGGTGGAAGTGCTTCTGCAGATGCAATCGGAGAAATACTTGGAGTATGTGTTGAAACAGCAAATCGTCAAGTTGCTTTTGTTAAATGTAAAGGAACTTGCAGTGTTGCTAAAGAGAAGTATGAATATGATGGTATAATGGATTGCCGTCAAGCAATCATTGCTCCTGGTGGTGGCCCTAAGGCTTGCATAGATGGTTGTATGGGTTTTGCAAGTTGCGTAAGAGCTTGTGAGTTTAATGCTCTTCATATCATAGATGGAGTGGCTGTAGTATATCCTGATAACTGCGTAGCTTGTAGTGCCTGTGTTAAGGTCTGCCCTAAGGATCTAATAGAGATGGTACCAGCTTCTCAAGAAGTACTTATTGAATGTAACTCAAAATCAAAAGGTAAATCAGTAAAAGATAATTGCGAAGTTGGATGTATTGCTTGCACAATGTGCGTAAGAGCTTGTCCTGAGCAAGCAATTGTCATGGTTAATAACTTAGCTACAATAGACTTTGATAAATGTACTAACTGTGGCATCTGCGCTACAAAGTGCCCTACAAAGGTTATCTCAAAGCCTCTTAAAGATCGTGTAAACATGAGTGAGGCTGAAGCTAAATAAAATTCATAAAAAAAGATGAGGATGTCTCAAAATGATTAATTTAATCATTAAAAAAGACATCCTCTTTTCTAATGATTTTATAAAAAAACCAATAATAATTATAAAATTATGGTTAATCATTATTGGTTTTTTTATTTTTTTGCACAACAAAAAAGAGATCAATAAACCTCCAAATTCTAATATTCAATTTTAATTATTAAGCAATTTCTTTGTGGTGTAAAAATAAACCGCATCTATCATTTTGTA
>NZ_JAIZZN010000007.1 GCF_020443565.1 Clostridium sp. CS001 | reverse complement strand
AGTAATATTTGCATGGAAGAAGTGCCTATGAAATATCACTGGTACAACCAAGGCTTAAAACTATCATAAGATAGAATAAGTGCGAATTATCTAATTGAGTACATTTGTACACATTTTTAGAACCAGATATAGTTTCAAAAGAACAGGCAGTTACGTTAGCGAAGCAAGGAAGTATCGGTGGAGTTTCTATTTCAACTTCAAAAAAAGGCGAAGAATTCTTAAGAAGTCTACCTGATGGAGATAAAAGGAATAACCTAGACAATCTACCCGTTATAGATGATGATGAAATCTATTAATAAAAGCACTAATGGTTAAATAAATACTAAACTTTCTCTAAATTTAGAACAAGGGCATTTTGTTGTCCTTGTTTTTTGTGTTAAAATTAAATAATAAATTAAATCCACAGGGGGAAAACAAATGGAACTTTTTATAAATACCGTAAAGTGCATTCAGCCAATAAATACAGAAGCTATGAAAAAGGCTTGGAATAGAATTGATAGTTTAACAAAACCCATAGGAAGTCTTGGTGAAATAGAAAACATAATAGCAAAGGTAGCAGGAATTACTGGAAAGACTCATAATAAGATTAACAAAAAAAATGTGGTTATAATGTGTGGAGATAATGGAGTTGTAGAAGAGGGCGTATCTAACTGTCCTAAAAGCGTAACGGCTACAGTTACTAATAATTTCACTAGAGAGATTACAGGGGTATATGTTTTATCAAAGTTTGCTTGTAGTGACATTACAATTGTAGATGTTGGAGTTGATGCGGAATTTAATAATCCCAAAATTATAAATAGAAAAATTGCATATGGCACTAAAAACATGATGAAAGGGCCAGCAATGACTAGGGAGGAAGCAATTAAAGCTATAGAAATTGGAATAGAAACTATTGATGATTTAGTAACTAAGGGTTATGATTTATTTGGTACAGGAGAAATGGGTGTAGGGAATACTGCTACTAGTGCAGCGATTCTAAGTGTTTTTTCAGGGCTTGAGGTAGACATGTCAGTAGGTAGGGGGTCAGGAATTACCCAGGAGCAATTTAGTATTAAAAAGGCAGTAGTTAAAAAAGCCATTGAAGTAAATAATCCAGATAAAGAAGATGTTATTGATGTGCTTTCAAAGGTTGGCGGATTTGACATTGCTGCACTATGTGGTTGCTTTCTATCTGCAGCGAAAAATAGAGTGCCAATTGTTATTGATGGATTTATATCAGGAGTAGCCGCACTGTGTGCTTATAAGCTAAATCCATTAGTTAAGGGATATATATTTGCATCGCATTTATCCGCAGAACCAGGAGCAGCTTTTGCCATGAAGGAAATAGGATTAGAGCCTATGCTGAATTTGAACATGAGACTAGGAGAAGGATCAGGATGCCCGCTTGCCTTTAATATAATTGAAGCGGCCCTATTTACAATGGATAACATGGGAACATTTGAAGAAGCAGCCCTTGATAGACGAGAGTACATAGACATAAGGGGAAACTAATGAATATTTACTTATTAAGACATGGACAAACTGAGGAAAATAGAAAAGGCACTTACTATGGCAATTTGGATGTGGGTCTAAATGAAATTGGGATAAGCCAAGGCAATAAAGCTAAGAAGTTCTTTAATAATATAAAATTAGACAAGGTATATATTAGCGATAAAAAAAGAACTTTAGAAATGGCAACCTTAGTTTTAGGTCAAGAGAAAATAGAAGGGGAAATAAAAATTATACAAGACAATAGAATAAGCGAAACAAACTTTGGAGATTTTGAAGGTAAAACCTACGAGGAAATTCAAAAACACTATCCAAAAGAATGTATGTGTTGGCAAAATAATTGGAAAGAGTTTGTACCTCCAAATGGGGAAAGTTATATTAATCTATATGAAAGAGTTAAGAGTTTTATGGAAGATATTAAAAAGATTCAATATGACAATGTTTTAATATGCACTCACTCAGGAGTCATAAGAGCCATGTATTGTTACATTATGAATGAAAACATAGATTTATTTTGGAAGTTTGGCAGTAAAAATGGTGATATCAGCCTTATAAAATATGAATATGGTAATTTATATATAGATTCGATTACACATGTTTAAAAATAAGCGGGGACGGTTCACAACTATTTTCCCTAAATTCGATGAAAAGGAGCGCACACATGAGTAAGATAACCTTAGTAACAGGTGGAAGTCGAAGTGGTAAGAGTACTTTTGCTGAAAATCTACTTAAAGATAATGATGATGTTTTGTATATTGCCACGGCAATAATTACAGATAAGGAAATGGAACATAGGATAAAAAAACATGTAGATAGTAGAAATTCAAAATGGACAACCTATGAAGGGTTCTTTGATTTAGATAAGGCAATAGAACAATATGATATGGATAATATAATGCTAGATTGTGTTACTATTATGACGACTAACCTAATGTTTAAGCATGAATTAGATTTTGATAATATGTCTATGGAAGAAGTTGATAATTTATTAAGTAATATAAAAGTTGAGTTTCAAAAACTTATATTAAAAGCTAAAGCTAGTGACAAGAATTTAATTATGGTAACTAATGAAGTGGGACTTGGACTTGTTCCAGAGAGCAAGCTTAGTAGAATATTTCGTGATATAGCAGGATTTGTAAATCAATACATAGCAAGCTTAAGTGATGAGGTATATTTAGTTTGTTGTGGATTACCTTTAAAGCTCAAATAATTATTATAATTTAAGAAAGAGGTGAGGTTTGCAAAGATGAGTCTTTGCAAGCAAATAAGATGAGAGAATATTTAAATGACTTTTTACTGTTTTTTCAGTTTTTCACGCGAATACCTATAAATAAAAGTTTGAATTGTGACAAAGAAAACTTTAGACGTGGATCAGTTTTCTTTCCCATAGTAGGATTATTTGTAGGATTCATGCAGTGGTTAATTTACTATATATTGATAAAGGTACTGCCAGTAAATATTACGGCGCTGTTTGTAGTTATTATACCAGTGATTGTCACTGGAGGCTTACATGTGGATGGACTGGGAGATACCTGTGATGGGTTCTTCTCCTTTAAAGGTAATAAAGATAAAATAATAGAAATAATGAAGGATAGTACAGTGGGGACTTATGCCAGCATTGCTATAGTCTTTGATATGTTAGCAAGGTATGCAGCAGTGAGTACTATAATAGAAATGAATACACCACTTATATTAATCGCAACGCCAATAATTGCAAGGTTTACTGTGGTATTCATAAGTTATATTGGAAAGAATGCTAAAGCAACAGGATCAGGTAATATATTTATAGGTAATATTCATAATAAACAAGTAGTGATAGTAGCAGTAATAACAGTTATTCTTTCAAGCTTATTAATTGGAGTAAATAAAAGCAGTATACTTATAGTTGCAGCCTTAGCCTTTACTTTCTTATTCAATAAGTTTTGTGAAAGCAAAATCACAGGACTTACAGGGGACACATTAGGGGCTAATAATGAATTAGTAGAAATTTTGACTATGATTTTATTTATTGCATTAAAGTAGTGAGAAGTTTGATATAATACTATTATTAGAATTGATTTGCATTAAAGGGAGAGGAATGATTTTATGTTACCGGAAGCAAAACATATAACCTATGACGAGTTTGTAAGTATAGATAAAAATACGAATGAATTATTAGAGTATATTGATGGAATAGTATATAATCAAGCGTCACCATCTAAAACACACCAAATGGTAGCACTTAATATAGCTACTGAATTTAATGTTTTTTTTAGAAATAAATCGTGTAAGCCTTTTATAGCGCCATTTGATATTATACTAAAGAATGAAAATCATAAGTATCCTAAAAAAGTTATTCCGGATATAAGTATTATTTGTGATAAAACGGGTCTAAGTGATGCAAACTATACTGGGGTACCTACTTTAATTGTAGAAATATTAAGTCCATCAAATGAGTCTCATGATTTAGTTACAAAGATGAATTTATATCAACACTTTGGAGTAAATGAATACTGGATAGTAAATCCTAAAATTAAATCAGTATCAATATATAAAATTAATGAAGAGGGTTTCTATGAGCAATTTGGAGTTTATAAAAATGGAGAGGAGTTTGAATCTGCTACATTTAAAGAACTTAAGATAAATTTGAGTGAAGTTTTTGAGCTTTAGATATAGGCAACTACTAGAACTGAGAATAGTGAATTTACTGCGAAACTCTTAGGATGTCATTCTAAACATTGACACCATGATATAATTATAATAAACTAATGTTAAAATAGAATAGAATTTTAGGTGCCTTTTAATAGGTGAAAAGGGAATGCGGTTTGAGTCCGCAGCAGCCCCCGCTACTGTAATTGAGAAATCAAGAGCCAGGAGACCTGCCTAAATGTTGTTAACAAGCTTTCGGAGGGAAAGAACTTTTTAATAAAGTTAATTTAATTATGAATTAATTAAAAAGTAGTCACTTTCTCAGGTGAACTACTTTTTTTATATTTAACAACATTTTGGAAGCTTTAAGTCTACCATCGTCTATAAGTGGCAGTGGCTCAGCCTAGAAAGGTTGCTTTGGTGGCAGTCCAAATCTGCTTCCAAAGTTGTTAATATTGCAGCATCGCAGATGATGATTAAAAGGTGGCACACAAATAAATGGTGTAGAATTTTACAAAAAAATTAGTAAGGCGGATGAAAATGATGAAGAAAGCAATTTTAGTTGTAAGTTTTGGGACGACACATGAGGATACAAGGAAAGTAACCATTGATGCAATAGAGGAAAAGATAAAAAATACCTTTGAGGATTATGAAATAAGAAAAGCATTCACCTCGCATATTATTCTTAAAGTTCTTAAGAATAGGGATAATCTTCATGTAGATACACCAGAGGAAGCACTTCAAAAGTTGAAAAATGAAGGGTATGAGGAAGTAATTGTTCAACCTTTACATGTTATTCCAGGGGTAGAATTTGATTATATAAATAATGTGGTTGATTCGTATAAAGATAGTAATACATTTAAGAAAATTGTAGTGGGACGACCTCTAATATGTTTTAAGGGAGAAGAGGATCATGTTCCAGATGACTATACAATTATGGTTGATGCTCTCTCAACACAGCTTACACAAATGTCTAAAGAGGGAACAGTAATTTTAATGGGGCATGGTACAAACCATATTGCAAATGCTGTATATTGCTGCTTTGAAAGTGTTCTAAGAGATAGAGGGTTTAAAAATGTACATGTTGCAACGGTGGAGGGATATCCAACTTTGGATAGAGTAATTCCGAACATTATGGAGGACATAGAAGAAGATATTATATTAATGCCTTTAATGCTAGTGGCAGGAGATCATGCCAAAAATGATATGGCAGGTGATGATGAAGATTCCTGGAAGAGCATATTAGAAGATAAAGGATTTAGAGTAAAAACCCATCTACACGGACTCGGAGAAATTAGTGATATTCAAGATATTTATATACAGCATATAAAGGACGTAATCAATGGAAACTTTAAAAATGTAGGGAAAACGCATAAGGGTAATTAATATTTTTAGAATTTACCTGTAGAAAGGATGGTTTTCAGTGATACATGGTGGTGATGTTTATACTGATGGAATACTAAAAGGACAAGAATTAATAGATTATAGTTCAAATATAAACCCATTAGGGGTTCCTAGTAGCTTTATTGATAATATAAGTGAAGCAGTAGATGCATTAACAAGATATCCGGATATTCAATATAGAAGCTTATTAAAAGCCTTAAAAGATTACACTGATTGTCCAGAGGAATATTTTGTTTTAGGAAATGGAGCTGCGGAGATAATTGACTTAGTTATAGCTTGTCATAAAAGTTTGTTAATCGCAGTGCCTTCTTTTGTAGAATACGAGATAGATGCTAAAAGGTGGAGCTGCGATATAGAGTATTCATACTTGAAAAAACAGTCACATTTAAATGAATGCCAAAGCCTAAAAGTGTGTTTAAATTTAAAATATAAAAATAATAATAATAACTTATTGAACCAGGAATACGCTGAATTCTCCTACGATTATGAAGATATACTAAATAAATTGCAGAATGTTCAAGGAGTGATTTTAGGGAACCCTAATAATCCTAATGGAAATATCATTGATAAAGCAAAGTTTAAAAAGATCCTTGAATACTGTGAAAGTAATAATAAAATCATAATAATAGATGAGGCATTTATTGAGTTTACGGGAGAAGAGCAACATAGTTTTGTGGAAGAGGTTAAAATCTACAAATGCTTGTTTATAATAAGAGCTTTAACTAAGTTTTTTGCAGTGCCAGGCATAAGATTTGGATATGGAATAAGTAGTAATAATTATTTACTAAAGAAAATCAGAGAACGTCAGAACCCATGGAACATAAACTGTTTTGCAGAAGCTGCTGCTAAATATGTGTTAAAGGATAATCTATACATTGAAAAAAGTAAAGCGTGGATAACAGAAGAAAGGCCAAGATTTCTAAAGGCTTTGAAGAATATTTCCTTTATAGATGAAGTCTTTTTAACTTACGGGAATTACGTATTATGCAAATTGAATAAATTAGAAGTTGAAAAACCAATAACTGGTGCAAAAGGTACAACATCAGAATCAGAGGAACTTTATAAGTTATGCATAGCTAAAGGATATGTTATAAGAAAATGTGATAACTATAGGGGACTTGACGGACAATATATAAGGCTAGCAATTAAGGACAAATTCAGTAATGAAAAGATAATAGCTATGTTTGAAAAGCTTAACTTTAACCAGTAGAAATAGCGAAATAGTGGGGACGGTTCTCAACTAATAGTACTTTGTCAAAAACAAAAGTTGGGGACGGTTCATAACTAATTGAAACTTTGGCTATAAGATTACCAGTAAAAGGATGTGAAATTGGCAAATGAAGAGTATGGTTATATCTTCAAATTCCAGTGGTGGTGGGAAAACCACAGTAACCCTAGGGATTATGAAAGCATTAAAAAGTAGAGGATTTAAAGTACAGGGATATAAAGTAGGACCGGATTACATAGATCCTGCTTTTCATACGAAGATAACCGGAAGTGATTCAAGAAACTTGGATTTATATCTTATGGGTGAGGCGGGAGTAAAGGCTAGTTTTTCTAGAGGATGTGGAGACCTAGGAGTAGTTGAAGGCGTAATGGGATTATACGACGGAAAAGGCACTGATACAGACTATTCTACTTATCACGTGTCAAAGGTTTTAGATTTGCCAATTATACTTGTGTTGTCACCAAAAGCTCAGGTAGCAACTTTATGTGCAGAAATTAATGGAATTGTAAATTTTGAAAATGCAAATATAAAGGGAATAATACTAAACAATGTAACAGAAAGCTACTATAATCTACTTAAAGCTACTATTAATAAAAACTGCAAAGTGAAGGTTCTAGGGTATCTCCCCAAAGATGAAAGATTGCAACTCAAAAGCAGGCATTTAGGGCTAATTCAAAGTAGTGAAATAGAGGATTTACAAGAGAAGATAGGAATTTGTGCAGAACTTTTAGAAAAGCATGTAGATATGGATTCACTGCTAGAAATCTTTAAGGAAAACCAAAAGTATGAAGATAACTTTCATGTGGAGAACAGAAACAAAAAAATAGCAGTAGCTTATGACAAAGCCTTTAGTTTTTATTACAAAGAAAATTTAGAGCTTCTACAGGAAATGGGGGAAGTTATTTATTTTAGCCCAATTAGTGATAAGGAGCTACCACCTAACATAGATTTTCTTTATATAGGGGGAGGCTACCCAGAAGTATTTAAAAAGGAGCTATCTGAGAATACATCAATGCTAAGTAGTATAAAAAAAGCTCTTGATGGTGGACTTCGTTGCTATGCCGAATGCGGAGGGTTAATGTATCTTACATTAGGAGAAAGTCTTTTAGAGGGAGAACCTCAAGATGAAAAAGTCAAAAATGTGGAAGATACATCATGCAAGACTGTAGGATTTTTCAATGGTTACTATACCTTATCCAAAAGACTTCAGAATTTTGGATATGCGCAAATTAATGTAGATGTAGAAAATGATATTTTGCCTGAAAACATGAGCATAAATTGTCATGAGTTTCACAAATCTTTTGTAAGTTTAGATGATGAAAGGATATTTAAGCTTTCTAAAAATGTTTATGATGGCAGCGTGAAGAATTGGCAATGCGGATATGTTAAGAAAAATACTCTAGCGGCTTATGGACATGTTCATTTTTTTGGAAACTTACAATGGCTTAAGAAAATTATCGAATAATTGACTAAGACAAGCATTTGTTGAGAACCGTCCCCAACTATTAGTAGAATTCAGTTTTAGAAAAAACGGTAAAATTAAAAACAACGAAAATAAAAAACTTCAAAAATAAAAACAAGGGTAAGGGGGAAAATGTCAATTAGTTGAGAACCGTCCCCGCCTTTTATAAGGAGACTAAAACATGGATTATATAAAAGTACCTATGGATATCGAGAAAAGAAGCTTTGAGATTATTGGGGAAGAAATGGGAGACCATAATTTTTCAGACAGGGAGCTTACAATAATTAAAAGGGTGATACATACTACTGCGGATTTTGATTATAAGAATATAGTGTATATAAGAGATGGAGCAATTGATGCGGCTAATGAATTACTTAAAAAGGGAATCACTATATATACTGATACAAAGATGGCGTTAGCAGGTATAAATAAAAAAGCTCTTAAAGATTTAAATTGTGAAGTAGTTTGTTATGTAAGTGATGAGAAAGTGGCAGAAATAGCAAAAGCGAGGAAAATAACTAGGTCTATGGCTGCAGTAGAGAAAGCAGTGGAGGACGGAGTTGAATTCTTTATATTTGGTAATGCGCCTACAGCATTATTTAGATTAAAGGAATTAATTGAGGCGGGAAAATGTAATGCAAAATTTGTATTAGCGGCGCCAATAGGTTTTGTTGGAGCAGCAGAATCTAAGGAAGAGATTGAAAAACTGGACCTTCCCATGATTACAGTAAGAGGACGAAAAGGTGGTAGCACCGTTGCTGCATCTATTTTAAATGCTCTAATGTATATGAATGTAAATAGGGACTAGAAAAATCAAAAACTCTAAGTAAGTAAGTAAGTAAGTAAGTAAGTAAGTAAGTAAGTAAGTAAGTAAAAAATAAGGTGTTGAGAGTATGCTGAATTTATATGTTAATAGTAATGGTAAAAGACTAAGATGTGGCTATACTACAGGCTCTTGCGCAGCAGGGGCAGCAAAGGCAGCTACTCAAATGTTGTTTTATGGCACTGAAAGCAAGGAAATAGATGAAATTAGAATTGATACTCCAAGAGGAATAGAGTTATTGCTACCTATAGCAAAGGTGAACAGGGGAGAAGATTTTGTGGAGTGCTGCATTATAAAAGATGCAGGAGATGATCCTGATGCAACTAATGGTATGGAAATCTGGGCAAGAGCGCAAAAGAAAGATCATGGATATACCTTAAAAGGTGGCATTGGCGTTGGAATAGTTATGGGTGAAGGCCTTTATGTACCCAAAGGGGAATGGGCAATAAACCCTGTACCTAGAAAAATGATAGAAAAAGAAGTAAAAGAAGTTCTCCCTAAAGATGTAGGAGTTGAAATAACTATATTTGTGCCTAAAGGTGAAGAAGTTGCAAAGAAAACCTTTAATCCAAGACTTAATATCTTGGGCGGAATATCCATCCTTGGAACTACAGGAATTGTAACACCAATGTCTGAGGAAGCTCTCACAGAATCCATTCATATAGAGATATGTCAAAAGGTAGCTGCAGGACATAAAGATCTTACCTTAGTTTTTGGAAATATGGGCGAGGATATGGCAGCAAAGCTAGAACTTAGATCGGACAATATAGTCATGGTTTCTAATTTTATAGGATTTGCTTTGAATAGTTGTATGGAAAAGAAGATAGAAAGTATAGTTTTAGTGGGACATATAGGAAAGGCAAGTAAAATTGCAGCAGGATGCTTTCAAACTCACAGCAGGGTATGTGATGTAAGGCTGGAGGTACTAGCTTTAGAGCTAGCATTAGTTGGGGCACCTACAGAAACTATAAGGCAGGTATATGCTGAAAGAACCACTGAAGGAGCAATAAAGCTATTAGGCAAGGACTACAACATAATATATAGAAATATTGGTGAGAAGATAAAACAAAGATTGTTCCAGTATACATATGAAACTATCCCAGCGGAGGTTATTATGTTTTCTATGGATAAAGGAATTTTGTGTGACACAAGAAATAAGGGAGAAAACATATGATTTATATAGTGGGCATTGGTCCGGGAAATCCTAAGTATATAATTCCCTTGGCAGTTGAGGTTATGGAAAAGGTAGATATAATTATAGGATTTGAGAGAGCCATAGAGAGTGCACCTAATATTAATGTAGAAAAAGTAGTGGTTAAAACATTAAAAGAAATTATGGATTATATTTCGAAAAATATGGACAAGAATATTGCTATAATAGCATCAGGAGATCCTTGTTTTTATGGAATATCAAATTATATAAAGAATAATTTTTCAGGTGAAATAGAAATAGTACCTGGGATAAGCTCTTTTCAATATTTGATGTGCAAACTTCAAAAACCATGGCAAAATGCTTATTTAGGAAGTATGCATGGTAGGCAGGAAGAATTTATAGAAATAGTAGGTCAAAACAAAACATCAGTATGGCTTACGGATAAAAGTAATTCGCCACAAGCGCTATGTAAAAGGCTTTATGAAAATAACATTAAAGTTAGCGTATATGTAGGAGAAGAGCTATCATATCCACAGGAGAGAATAGTAAAAGGAACTGTGGAGCAAATTATGAATGAGAATTTTAATGATCTTAGCGTGGTTGTTATAGAAAATACATCAGATTTATAAAATGTATAAATGCTAAAAACATAAATATGGAGGCAAAAGATATGGCAAAACTATATGGAGTCGGGGTAGGACCCGGAGACCCGGAACTACTAACAATAAAAGCAATAAAAACTATTCAAAAATGTGATGTTATAGTAGTTCCAAGTGCTATGAATGGCGGAAAAAGCATAGCTTATGAGGTGGCAGAAGAATATATTAGCAAGGATTCAGAGGTCTTAGTGCAGCATTTTCCTATGGGAACTGAGGAGCAGGAAGAAAAAATATACGAGGCATTTATTGCTATTGAAGAGAAACTAAAAGCTGGAAAAGATGTGGCTTTCTTAACTATAGGAGATCCTTTTGTTTACAGCACATATATCTATCTTTTAAATCACATAAGAGATAAAGGCTACGAAATTGAGACGGTTCCTGGCATAACATCATTTTGCGCTTGTGCCAGCATTGCTAATGAACATTTAGTAATTGGAAATGAACCACTTTTAATACTTCCAGCAACTAGGCTTGATAGTATAAAGGATGAAAAATTCATAGTAATTATGAAAGTTTATAAAATTGAAGAAAAAGTTTTAAATCATTTAGAAGCACTAGGCTTTAGCTATGTATATGTTAAAAAGGCAGGCAGAGAAGGACAAGAAGTTCTAAGAAACCGTGAAGATATATTAAAAAACAAAGAATACATGAGTCTAATAATTGCAAGAAGGGAATAGGTGAAACATATGGTTTATTTTATAGGAGCAGGTCCAGGGGATGTGGATTTAATAACAGTTAAAGGTAGAAATATATTATCTAATGCAGATGTGGTTATATATGCAGGATCACTTGTAAGCCCAGAACATATGAGCTTTTGTAAAGAAGGAGTAGTGATTCACAACTCGGCATCAATGACACTAGAAGATGTTATTGAAGTTATGAGAAAAGCTCATAGCGAAAATAAAGATGTAGTAAGACTACACACAGGTGACCCAGCTATATATGGAGCTATAAAAGAGCAAATGGATGAACTAGACAAGCTTAATATAAACTATTCAGTAGTGCCAGGAGTAAGCTCTTTTTCAGCAGCAGCTTCTGTTATAAAAAAAGAATTCACACTGCCAAGCATAACTCAAACTGTAATTTTAACAAGAGTAGAGGGAAGAACTCCTGTACCTGAAACAGAGGATTTGGAAAGGCTAGCATCAATCGGAGCATCTATGGCTATTTTCTTATCCATAAGCATGATAGACAAGGTAGTTGCAAAACTTCGTGCAGGTTACGGAAGGAACGTTCCGATAGCTGTTATTGAAAGAGCAACTTGGGCAGATGAAAGAGCTATAATTGGGACTCTAGATGATATAGCAGATAAGGTAAAAGAAGCTAAAATAACAAAATGTGCTCAAATTCTTGTAGGTGATTTTATAGATTGCGAATATGAAAAGAGCCTTTTGTATGACAAGACTTTTACTCACATGTTTAGAGATGCAAAAGAATCTAGCAGCAAAGGAGATAATTAAGTGGGAAAATTATATGTAATTGGAATTGGCCCTGGTGGACTTAAGCATATGACAATAAGAGCTAAGGAAGCCATTGAAGAAAGTAACATAGTTGTAGGTTATAACAAATATATAGATATGATAAAACCATTATTAGACGGAAAAGAATTATTTTCAACAGGTATGATGGGAGAAGAGGAAAGATGTAAAAAGGCCCTTGAGCTATGCGGTGATAATATAGTAAGCGTTGTAAGTACAGGAGATTCAGGGATTTATGGCATGGCAGGCTTAATTCTTCAATTACGCGAAGATGAAGAAGTTGAGGTTATTCCAGGCGTTACAGCATCATCGGCTGCAGCATCAGTGCTTGGAGCACCACTAATGCATGATAATTGTAACATAAGTCTAAGCGACTTAATGACGCCTTATGAATTAATTAAAAAAAGAGTGGATCTCGCAGCCCAAGGGGATTTTATAATTTCATTATACAATCCTAAAAGCAAAGGCAGACCGAATTATTTAAGAGAAAATATAGATATAATAAGAAAGCATAGAGCGGGAACTGTTCCCATAGCTGTAGTTAAAAATGCACTTAGAGATGGACAAGAAGTAAACATATCTACACTAGACACTTTTGATGAAAACATAGTGGACATGATGTCAATTGTTATAATAGGGAACAGTCAAAGCTATATCGCGGACGGTAAATTCATAACACCACGGGGATACAAAGTATGATAGGATTAATTCTAGGTACCTCAGAAGGAAAGAATATTCTTTCTAAATTGAATGAATTTACAGAGGATATCTTCGTATCAACAGCCACTGCTTATGGTGCGGAGCTTTTAAAGGATTATAAATACAAAGTTTTAAATGAGAAACCATTAGATTTGAATGGACTTATGGAAGTTATTAAAGAAAATAATATAAAAATACTAATTGACGCCTCACACCCTTATGCACTTGAGATTACCAAAAATGCAATGGAGAGTTGTAAAGCTAAAGGCATACAATATATTAGATATGATCGTCCAAAGGTTACAGAGGAATTTAAAGAAAATAAGAATGTTGTTATGGTTGAGGATTATGATAGCCTACAAAGGCACCTTGAAAATATAGAAGGAACCATTCTAAACACAACAGGCAGCAGAAATATTGATAAAATAATAGGTTTTAATTTAAAAAATAGAATAATACATAGAGTACTGCCTTCTGTTAAAGTTTTAGAACAGATTTTAAATCAAGGGATAAAAACTGAAGATATCGTTGCAATGAAGGGACCAGTAGGTTATGAATTAAATTGTGGATTTATTAAGGAATATCAGGCTAAAGCTATAATAATGAAGGATAGCGGGGTTCAAGGTGGAACTGATCATAAAATAAAAGCGGCGATAGATAACAATATACCAGCCTTTATAATAGGAAGAAAAGAAGTTGAGTACTCAGAAGTTTTCGGCAGTGAGCTAGAACTTGTAGAATATATTAAAACTATAATTTGAACTATTATTAAAAAAATATAGATTTCTCTATTTCTTTTATAAGGATTATTTGATAGAATGAATTTGAAAAAAATATATTTTATATGCAGCAACAGATGAAGGAAGAGGAGATTATAAAATGAAAATTAGTTTTTGTCAGCACAATGAAGGAATAGAAGAAACCGTTGAGGCGGTTAGAACTGAGTACCCAGAATGTACAGTTACCTTAAATAAATGTATAGGTGCCTGCGATAAGTGTGGAACTACTTTAATTGCAAGAATAAATGGAGAATTAGTTGAGGCAGAAGTATGTGAAGATCTATTAGATATCATAGGAGAGTACATGGAGCGAGAATAGAAATAGCTAATAATAACCCTTTTAGCAGAAATATTGCTAAAAGGGTTTATTTTTATGTATCATTTATAGCTACTCGGATAAAATAATTATAAATGAATATGTATCACTATTGATACATACATATTAAGATGATACAATGGTAATATAATGTAATATAGGAGGAATTAATTTGAATAAGATAGCGCTAATAACAGACACTACAAGCGATTTAAATAAGGAATTCATAGAGAAATACAACATACATGTATTACCCTTTAGAATTATCTATTCTGATAGAGAATACTCAGACAATGTAGACATTACATCACAAGAGGTTTATGATAACATGACTAAAGAAGTGCCTACATCCTCATTGCCATCAATGAAGGATATGGAGGATCTCTTTTTAAAATTAGAAGAGGAAGGATACACTCATGCTATAGCAGTAACATTATCCACCGGATTATCGGGTATATTTAATGCTATAAAGCTTACAAGTGAAAATCATCCAAGCATCATTACTCATGTATGTGATTCACAATCTATAGCACTAGGTGAAGGATTAATAGTAACTGAATGTGGCAAGCTAATAGAAGAAGGTAAGAGTTTTGAAGAAATTGTTGCTGCTATTCCATCTATTAAAAAGAGAATCCATCTTTATTTTGTAGTAGGTACGCTAGAGTACTTAAAAAGAGGTGGAAGAATAGGAAAAGTTGCAGGCACAATAGCAGAAATGCTAAACATAAAGCCTATAATTACAGTAGATACTGACGGTAAGTACGTTACAAGTGAGAAGGTAAGAGGTAGAAAACAATCTCTTAATAAACTTGTAGAACTTACAAACGATATTTTAGATAAAAAGAAATGTAGAGTATATATAGTGCATGGTGATGCCTTAGAGGAATCTAAAAAAGTAATGGAAATTATACGCCCTCATCCAAATGTTATTTCCATAGAGTTTGGAGGATGTATAAGTCCTGTATCGGGAGTTCATAGTGGACCGGGCCTTGTAGGAATGGTTTGTATAGAGGAAGCTTAAATAGAAATGGATGATATTACAAGTAAAGAAAGTGAGATAAACATTAGGGACGAAGAAAAAAAGCTATACATTGAATATAAGAAAAAACTTTCTGAGCTTCGAAAAGTTCAAAAGGAAAAAGAGGCAGTGGGTCAAGTATTTACAAAAGGGTTACTGCCTTTGTACGTACTATATATTCTAAGTTTAGGTGAAACTAATGGAAATGATATATCTCATAAAATTGGTGATAGAACAAATGGTCTTTGGATTCCTAGTACAGGCGGAATATATCCTCTTTTAAAAAAGTTAGAAAAAGAAAAATTGGTTATTGGTGAGTGGAGCAGCGGGAAGAAGGCACAGAAGATTTACAAACTTACAGTAGAAGGTAAAGTTCAATTAGAAAATAAAAAGTATCTATTACAAGATAAAATTGAAGAAGCTTTAGAAGTTTTTAAAATAATCTATAAAGATTTATATAAGTAAGACGGGTAACAAAAGTAGCTGCAGGTGAGAATTCACTTGTAGCTATTTTTGTTACTTAGCTTAAGAAAATTTTCATAAATAAAAAGGAATTTTAATATAAATATAGAAGATACTACATGGAAAATTAATTAGGGGGTCTAAACATAAATGATAGCAGTGCCACCCACGTGGAAAGTGCAAGTGTAAACTTGCCACTTGCCACGTGGGTGGCACTAAAGGGGGATAAGATGAAAAAGTTAAAGGCATTATTCAAGTACACTTATGATTACAGGAAAAGGTATTTATTTGGAATTATTTTTCTGATAATAGTTGATATTTGTCAGCTAGTACCACCAAAACTAATAGGGTTTATAACAGATAATATTTCTAAGGGGACAGCAACAAAAGCTTTGTTATTAAAATATATAGTTCTTATAATTATGTTTGCTGCATTAATGGCAATAGGGAGGTATGTGTGGAGAATATTTATTGTAGGTAGCTCTAGATATGTGGAATACGATATAAGGAACAAGTTTTTCACTCATTTGCAAAGCTTATCTACAAATTTTTATGATGAAAACAAAACAGGAGATCTTATGGCCCTTGCCACTAATGATCTTAATGCAGTGAGAATGGCACTAGGACAAGGGGTAATTATGATAATAGATGCAGTGTTTTTATCACTCCTAACTATTACAATTATGCTTAGCATAAATGTTAGATTGACGTTATTATCACTACTGCCTCTTCCATTTGTAAGTTTAGTATCCTTGAAGTTTGGCAAAATGATGCATAAAAAGTTTACCAAAGTTCAAGAAGCCTTCTCAAAACTTACGGATCTTGTACAAGAAAATTTCTCAGGCATAAGAATTATTAAATCCTTTGTACAAGAAGAAAAGGAGTTTCAAAAGTTCCATGTAGAGAATACCAATAATCTTAAAGCAAACATGTCCTTTATTAGAATATGGGGAATGTTTTCGCCACTAGTTGAATTTATTGCATCCTTAGGTCTTGTAATGCTTGTAGGCTATGGCGGAGTTTATGTAATTTACGGATATATATCTTTGGGAGACTTTATAGCTTTTAACATGTATCTTGGAAATTTAATTTGGCCAATGATGGCTATAGGTTGGGTAATTAATCTTATTCAAAGAGGGTTTGCTTCCCTTGAAAGGATTGAAGAAATCTTAAAACAAAAACCTGAAATTTTTGATATGAACGTAAGCGGAACTGCAACCCTAAAAGGAGATATTGTAATTAAAGATTTGACCTTTAGTTATAAGACAATGGAAAGACCTGCCTTAGCCAATATTAATTTAACTGTAAAAGAGGGTCAAACTCTGGGTATTGTTGGACGTACAGGCAGCAGCAAAAGTACTTTAGTGAATCTGCTTTTAAGACTTTACAACGTAGAGGAAGGTAAAATTTTTATAAATAATGAGGATATAAATAGGATTCCTCTAAATACACTTAGAGAAAATATAGGCTTTGTATCTCAAGATTCTTTCCTATTCTCAAACATCCTATCAGAGAATATAAATTTAGCCTTTGAAAAGCTGGATATGGATAAAATAATTCAAAGCACAAAGGATGCAGATGTTTATGACAATATAATGGAATTCCCTATGGGATTTGAAACTATGGTAGGAGAAAGAGGAGTTACCCTATCAGGTGGACAAAAGCAAAGGACCTCTATAGCAAGAGCTCTTATTAAAAATCCAGATATATTAATATTAGATGACTGCTTATCTGCAGTAGATGCTAAGACGGAGGTTAAGATTCTTGCAAATTTAAAAAGAATAATGCAGGAAAAGACCTCTATTATAATATCACATAGAATTTCTGCGGTAAAAGAAGCAGATACCATAATTGTACTAGAAGAAGGGGAAATAATTCAAAGAGGAACTCACGAGGAACTTATACGTGAAGTTGGCATATACAAGGATATATATGAAAAACAACTTATAGAAGCACAAATTCAATCAGAAGAGCAAATTAAGTCAGAGGAGGAGACAGCAAGCAATGGAGAACTATAATAACGAAGAAGAAAGCATAAGTAAAGAATATGACTCAAAGATCATGAAAAGGCTATTAACCTTTGCCAAACCTTATGGCTGGTATATACTTTTAGTCATAGTTATTATGCTATTGGTAACGGCCATGGATTTAGCTCGTCCTTTATTAATAAAAAATGCTATAGACAATAATCTAATGGGCTATAATAAAGCCTACACTATTGTCGGTGAACCTTTGGAGAACAGCATTAGCTTAGGTGATAAATATTTAGTTCAAGGAGACATTAAAAATGGTGAAGATTGTTCTATGGTTTATCTTAATAATAGCTACTATATAATTCATGGAAAAGTGCAAGAAAACAAAGAATTCAATATAAACGTTAACAGATTTGTGCAAGAAGGTAAAAACTACAAGGCAGATAAATTGAAAAGTGAGGACTTGAAAATACTCAGAAAAACCGATGCTCAGCAAGTAATAAAAACAGCCTTTTATATTGTAATAATAGCTGTACTTATGTTTCTTCTTAATTATATTCAGATATACATTTTGCAATATACAGGGCAAAAGATTGTATTTAATATTAGGGAAGCGGTATTTAAGAAGGTAGAAGGACTATCTTTATCCTTTTTTGATAAAAACCCTGTGGGAAGACTTGTAACTAGGGTAACAAATGATGTGGAAACCTTAAATGAGATGTACACAGCTGTAATAGTTAATTTATTTAAGGACTTTTTCCTGCTAGTGGGAATAGTTATCGCCATGTTCATTCTAGATGTTAAATTAGCACTAATTGCTGTAGGGTCATTACCATTTGTAATGCTAACTGCATATATCTTTAAAAAATATGACAGAGAAGCTTACAGAAAAGTAAGGGCAAGGCTTGCAAGAATAAATTCATCAATGTCAGAGAATATATCTGGAATGAAAACTGTTCAAGTATTTGGAAAACAAAAGAAAAAGTATGATGAGTTTGAAAAGGTAAATAACGATTATAAGAAAGCTAGCATGGAACAAATAAAAGTATTTGCAATTTTTAGACCTACCATGGACCTTCTATCTTCTTTAACCTTAGCAGTACTTTTATGGTTTGGTGGAGTTGGGGCAATAGATGGAGGTATAAAACTAGGAGTATTATTTGCTTTTATAAGTTACTTAATGCAATTCTTCCAGCCTATATTTGACCTAACAGAGAAATATGACATACTTCAATCTTCCATGGCATCTGCAGAAAGAATTTTCATGCTTATGGATAATGAGGAAAAAATCAATAACATTAAAGAACCAATAGAAGCGGGAAGGCTTCATGGGGATATTGAGTTTAAAAATGTTTGGTTTGCCTATAATGACGAAGATTGGATTTTAAAAGATGTAAGCTTTAATATAAAAAAAGGTGAAAAGATAGCCTTTGTTGGAGCTACAGGTGCTGGTAAAACCTCTATTATAAACCTTATAACAAGGTTATATGATATTCAAAAGGGTGAAATACTGGTGGATGGACACAACATTAAGCATATGAAGAAAGAAGAACTTAGGGAAAATATAGCTACAGTGCTGCAAGATGTATTTCTCTTTGCTGGGGATATAAAAGGCAATGTACGCTTAAGCAATGAAACTATATCTGATGAGGACATAATAAAAGCATGTAGATATGTTAACGCTGATAAGTTCATTGAAAAGTTACCACTAAAGTACAGCGCACCAGTTAATGAAAGAGGATCAACTTTTTCACAAGGTCAAAGGCAGTTAATAGCATTTGCTAGAGCAATAGCTTTTGATCCACCAATTCTTGTGCTTGACGAAGCTACTTCAAATATAGATACAGAAACGGAGAGCTTAATCCAAGATGCATTAAATAAGCTTACAATAAATAGAACTACAATTATCGTGGCGCATAGACTATCCACTATAAGAAATGCAGATAAGATAATAGTGCTACATAAGGGTAAGGTACGAGAAATAGGAAACCATGGGGAACTTTTAGAAAAACAAGGGTTGTATAGTAATTTATACAAACTTCAATATATGGAGGGGAAGAGTTAAGGATTCAAAGGGTATAAGAGTATTAACTTTCTCCTGGGTTCCTTGCAATAAGAGCTTGAAACGTGAAATTCCATTAAGAAATTCTAATCTTTTGCGAATATAAAATTCTCTAACGTTCACATTCGCCTTCCTGGCTCAGGTTCACTAGCCTGTCGTCCTGACAGGCTTACGAGAATTTTATATTAGCAAAAGAAGAATTTCTAAATGGAATTTCAATGTTTCTGCACTTCTTATTGCAAGGAACTACGGAGAAAGTTAATACTAATTTTATACTTATGTAAATTTTGGGGTTGAGTGAGGGGGTGATGTGGCATTTTAGTAATGATTATATTTGAGGGAGGGGTAGAAAAGAGTAGGAAAGAATAAGAAAGAATAGGAAATAACAGGAAAGAGTTGGAAAGAAGGGAGACACTGAGGTGTCTTTTTTAGTGGGAATTAGGAGGTGTAGGGGGAAAATATGAGGTGGTTGGAAGTTAGAGGCTGGCGCCTAAGGGAGTTTGGATGGAGAGGTTAAGTTGGGAGGCTACCGCCTAAGGGAGTTTGGGGCAGGTAGGGCAGAAGAAATACAAATAAAAGCATCCCTAAAAACAAATTTAGGGATGCTGAAGCATATTTGTGGAGTATAACTTATGAAATAATATTATTTGTTTTTTATAGCTTTGTCTAATATAGTTTCAAAATCCTCTATGGTTGAAACTCTAATGGATTTCCTGAATAATTCAGTTAATATAACTATATCATTTATTTGTGCAATATTTTCTCTAGTTTTCTTTGGAACTATATCAAATCTTTCTGCTAAAGATTCAATTATAAATTTTTGTGAAGTAGCAGTAGCAGTTTCTTTTCTTTCTTCTTCCATCCATTCGTTATAAAGTGGAGATCCCATAAGTATTTCCATAGGTAGTATCATTTGTTTTTCACCTCATAATTACATTTTATTAGTAACTTCATCATCTAACACAGATAATCGCTCTATAATTTCTTCTGGTGTTGGCAATAAATTTTTCATATCATCAGGTAAAGTATTTCTAAGATTATAAGTTGAAATCCCTATAGGGTTACTTACACTTTTCAATGCATATTCTACAACGGTTCTATTTTTATCTTTGCAAATAATAATACCAACAGATGGATTTTCTTCTGGTAACTTAACTTTATCATCAAGAACTGTTAAATAAAATTGCATTTTTCCTGCATATTCAGGCTTAAAATCCCCTATTTTAAGTTCGATTGCGATTAAGCTTTTAAGCTTTCTATGAAATAGCAAAAGATCAATATAAAAATCATCTCCACCCACATTAAGGTGATATTGATTGCCTACAAATGTAAAAGTTCCGCCCATTTCTGATAAAAAGGCTTTAACATTATTGATTAATCCTCTCTCTAATTCCTGCTCTGAATGATCGATGCCCATTTCTAGAAAATCAAAGGTATACTCATCTTTTACTGCAAGCTTAGCTTGAAGTCTATATTTTTCAGGCACGGTTTCATCAAAATTTGTTTGATTGAGTAAATATTTTTCATACGCTTTATTTCCTAAATTATTGATAAGTACATTTTTTGTCCAGCCATACCGTTTTGTCATTTTTATATAAAATTCCCGTTCTAAATTATCTTTGCACTTTTCCATAATTACAATGTTCTTACTCCAACTAATTTCTCGCACCAATGGTGCGAGATTTGTTTTATCAAAATAAGATAGGTAAAAGTTCCTCATCCTCCATAAGTTTGCTGTTGAAAAACCCTTTACTTTTGGAAATTCCTTTTGCAATTCCTTTGAAAGCACCTCAACAATAGATTTTCCCCAGCCTTTTTCATTTTGTTGATTAAAAATTTCTTCACCAATCTCCCAATAAAGAGTTATGAGCGCTTTATTGAGTGTCTTTAAAGCTTCATATTGCGTACTATATATTTTTTCTTTTATTTCTTTAATAAAAAAATTATATTCTTTTAGCGTTAAGTCGTCCATTACGATTCACTCCTTATGCATTTTTAACTAAAAGATCTGAAAATTTGTAACTTGCTAGTACAAACATAGATGACATAAGACCCATTTTTAAGGTTATATCTTCAACAGTATCTATAGATATATATATATTATCATATTTAGTTTTAAATAAAACACTCAAATGAAAGAATTAATTTCTAAGAAATTGAATTATATAATTATATTATTTATTATACCTATATTAAGTTATTTCTAATCTCACAGGATTCTTCCTATAACCTATATGCAAATAAATATCGCATATAGGTTATAGGGAATAAAACTTTACCTTAGAAAAAATAAAAGCCCTACAATACATTTATGTATTATAGAAGCCTATTTTAACTTAAATATGGCACTTGCACGCGGGTGGAGAGAATATTAGGAAAGCGTAGAAACACTGAGGTGTCATTTTTTTAGTGGGAATTAATAGGTATAGGGTTTAAATATTATGTGGTTGGAAGTTAGAGGCTGGCGCCTAAGGGATTTTGGATGAGGGAGGAATTTGGAATGTTGCCGCTAGAAAGATAATTATTGTGCAAAATTAAAAGATTTAACGTTGAGAAAAACTTTCAACAAAATCAAACAGTATAGTGGTTAAATTCGAAAATATCTAAAAATAATATAAAATAATCATTAAATATCAATAAATTACAGTTAATCAATTAATAATCTTAGAAAAAAACGAAATAAGGTTGTAACAAAGTGGTAATACTTATATAATATAAAGTATTATATAATAATAATAATAATAATAATAAAGAGGAGGATGTAAAATGCTAATTATGTTTAGAGCTAAGAACTTTAATTCTTTTAAGAATGATGTAATCTTAGATTTAAGGAAAACAAGATATAGAGAGCATCTTGGCCATACATTTAAATCCGATGAATTTGAACTGTTAAAAACAGTTGCAATTTATGGAGCAAATGCAAGTGGTAAATCAAACTTAATAAGTGCATTATCGAGTTTTGAATTGTTTTTAAGTAAGCAATTTTTTGATAGTGAAAATACTAAAGATGATAATAACTTAGAAAATGACTCTGAAAGTAAAATAAGCAAAGTAAGTATAAGACCATTTTTGCTGTCAGATTCTGTGGACCAAGAGATAGAATTTGAAATTATTTTTAAGCATAAAGATCTTTTATTTCAATATGGATACTCATTTGAAGATTCTAAGATATGTTCTGAATGGCTATTAATCAATAATGAACAAGTTTTTGAAAGAAAAAAAGACAGTTTGGAAATTGAGTTTGGAAATAAATATAAGGATATTCTTAAAGATTATACCAAGTTAAGAGAAGATAGATTATATATATCTATTCTTGATTATTTTGCAACCAATGATGAAATAAGAGAAAAGATAGATATCTTCAAAGAATATTTTAACACTAAATTCAATATTTATTTTGAATTAATATTTGAATCAACTATAAAGGGTAGAGTAGGTTTTTTATCATTAACAAATGAATTTATAAAAAATGATGAATTAAGAAAAAAAGTTTCTGAATATGTTAGAAGAATTGATATTGGCATTAAAGAATTCATTATTGACAAAGAAATTGCAATTAGCAATCGAACAGGAGAACAAAAAGAAAAGCTTGTTCCAAAAGCAGTGCACAATGTGTACGACTTAGAAGGAAGTATCATTAGTGAGAAGACTTTCGAGTTAGAATATGAGTCCGCAGGCACATTGAGGTTTTTATCAGTTATTCAGCAAGTTCTAAAAATGCTTGATAACGGTGGCGTTTTTATAGTGGATGAATTATCAGCAAGGTTGCACCCACTGGTGTCAAAATTTATAGTAGATATTTTTCAGTCGAAATTAAATGTTAATAACGCTCAGTTAATATTTACTACTCACGATATATCGTTGATGAATAAGGAACAATTCAGAAGAGATGAGGTAGTATTGGTAGATAAGAATATAAAGGGTGAATCTTCCATTTATACTCTTGCAGATTTAGGAGTAAGATCAGATGCTACTTTTGATAAAGATTATTTTAAAGGTAAGTTTGGCGCAATTCCAATTGTAAAAGATGTATTAGATCCAAAAGAGGAGCATTAACATGGCAAGAGTGCGATTGAATCCTTATTTACAAAGAAGTGTAGAAACAAAAAAATTATACTTAGGAAAAACAATACTGTTTTGTGAAGGTAAAACTGAATATAATTATTTTGATTATTTTGCTGATATTATAAAAGCAAGCGGTGATAAATACTCACATATTGAGTTGAAGCTGATCACTGCAGATGGCAATGCACAAACAGTAATGAACCATGCTAATGATTTTCTGGGAAATGAAGATAATAGTTTGAAATATATTAACTATGATAATTATGTGAAGCACAAATCATCACCAGGAATGATTAGGCAAATAATAGGGAATTGTGATAGTGTAAGAAATGCCATTAAAAATGCTAAAGAATTAGAGAAGACATATGGTGACCGAAATTACAATTACGAGGAGTGTATTGATAGTATGAACCCATATACCACAGTTCATCAATTGGTAGAAAAATTAATTGAATAAGTGTTAAGATTACTATTGTAATATTAGTAACTTATGTGAAATAGTGAGGTGATATAATTGGATAACGAAGTTAAAGATATGCTGGTTAAAATATTAGAAGGTCAATCAAGGCTTGAAGATAAAGTTAATGCATTAATTGAGGGGAAAATGGACTTATTAGAAACTAATTTAAAAAGTGTTTGTAAAAATGGTAGAGAGCTTAATGAAAGTGTTGATGTTATGAAAGATATACTAGGTAGACATGAAATGGATATTGAAATTTTGAAACGTAGAACAGTTTAAAAAAATTAATGTTTTGTTGATAGAGGGCAGCCATTCGTAGTGGTTACCTTTTAGTGGCATTAATAGGTAGAATGGTTTAAATGTGGTGTGAGTGAATGTTAGAGGCTTACGCCAAATGGATTTTGCATGATGAGGATAAGTAGGAAGGCTACCGCCTTAGAGAATTTGGGTCAGGTAGGGTAGAAGAAATGCAAATAAAAACATCCCTAAAAATAAATTTAGGGATGTGAAATAGATTTTTAGAGTATAACTTGCCACTTGCCACGTGGGTGGCACTAAAGGGGGGTGACTAAAGCTCTAGCTTTAGGTCTCCTTCGCTTATCCATCCTTTTTTTCTCATAATCTCTGAGAAAACTAAGGTTAAAACTGCAGGGGCTACAAAGTGTAGGAATATTATTTTTAATACTATTACAGAAGTAGGCTCACTGCCTTGCATGGATGCAAGGGTACCGAATTGACCTACAAGGCCGCTTGTACCCATACCTGCACCTAGTGAGTTGTTTTTCATGGAGAAAACGGTGGTGGCAAAAGGTCCTAGGATTGCACCTGCTAGTGTAGGTGGTATCCAAACTTGAGGACGTTTTAGGATGTTGGGTACTTGTAGCATGGAGGTACCTAGTCCTTGGGATACTAAGCCACTTAGTTTGTTTTCGCTGTAACTAGAAACGGCAAAGCCAATCATTTGGGCACTGCAACCCACTGTTGCAGCACCTGCTGCAAGGCCGGACATGTTTAGTGAAATTGCAATGGCGGCACTACTAATTGGAGCGGTAAGAGCAAGTCCCATTAAAGTAGATACTGCAATACCCATAGGGATAGGCATAAGAGTTGTAGCTGAGTTTATTACTGCGCCTAAGTCAGTCATAAAAACTGAGATGTAAGGACCTACAAATTTACCAGCTATACTTCCAGTAATAATAGTAACAATAGGAACTATAACAATATCAAGTTTTGTTTTTCCAGATACTAAGTTTCCAAGTTCTGCACCAATTACTGCAGCAATAAATGCTCCTACAGGACCACCACCCATATACATATATCCAAAGGCACCAGTGGCAGCAGATGAGAACATTGTAAGTGGGGTAACCTTTAAACCCCAAGCTACGGCAACACCAATAGCTGATCCAACTACGGGAGATTTAGATGAGATTATGGCTGTGAATTCCTTTAAGAATGCTAGCCCAGGAACTTTTGATAATTGACTTAGTATTAGTCCGATTATTAGTGATGCAAATAGACCTAAGGCCATGGCGCTTAAAGCATCTAAAAAATATCTTTTGAAACCTTTCTTTAAAACGGTTTTAAATTTTTCCATGAGTTATCCTCCTAATATAAATGTAATAGTAGATATTAATGTATAAGTTCAACCGTGTGCATACTAGTACGCCATAGTGTATACTAATGTATATACATACAGATGACAATATTATAACATCTTATTATGAACACATCAATAAGAGTATAAAAAACATAATGCACTTATGAGTATAAAAAAAGATAAAGCACTAGGAAATACTCCAAGTACTTTATCTTTTTTTATATTAAGTTAAGGCACGTGACGATATTTAAAAGTTTAAGTTATAGTGGTATAAAATGATAACTAGTCTTCGCGCAAATCTAAATAAGAACTTCCATCAAGAGGAATTAAAGCTTGGAGACCTGGATGATCGTTAGTTAGGCCAATTACATAAACTGTGTAAAAACGCTCTGACTTAAGATTTATATTAGGAATATATAAAACTGTGGTTTCGGTTCCAGTAGGTCTGGCCTCTAGGGTATAGGTTCCCGCAGGAACTTCTATATAATCTGTAAATTCTTTGTAACTAATATTTTTAAATAGAATTTTGCCATTTGGCAATGCAACATCTACAGCTCCGGTGTTAGGAGATAGATGAGCAAATTTTATATAAGCCTTATCAAGGGGCTGAATGATTTTAGGTTCTGGAATAGCTAGTATATCAATATTAGGTAATAAACCAATAGCTGCAACAGTATAAATCTTTTCAGGTGGAACAAAAATATTTTTACTAAGTACAGGAGATGTTTTAGTACCAGTAGCATAGATCTTAATATTGTAATTACCAGGTATAACCTCTATATAGTCTGTAAAGGAACTATAAGCAAGGTTTCTAAACTTTAACATATCATTAATGTACACATCAACAGCTGGGGATTTAGGTGAGGCGTGAAGAACTCTCAAATAAGAAGTCATAGGGGCTACTCTATAGATAGGCGTTTCTCTATATAAAGAGTAAGGGTAATTAATATTTTTTGGACAATAGAACATAAAAGGCTCCCTTCAAATATCTCTACTAAGTTAATATATGAATAAAGTTCTTAAAAGGTTAATAAAATTAGTTGTAATAAATTATTGATTTCACAGTAAATATATTAAGAAATAAAAATATATTGAAGTTTATTTTAATTTTTAATACTTTAAATAAAAACTTTAATAAAAAAACTTTAAAAAAAGTGAAACTATATTGTAGGGATGAACGTTATATAAGTGTTGTGTGAAAATATATCTAATGCAGGTTAACATTATATGTTAATGAATATTAAACCAACTAGATAAAAAAGTTTTTAAAGATTGCAACTAAAATATAATGATAAACGTTATATTAATGTATGTTGTGAAAATAAATGAAATACAGGAAAGATTTAAAAATATATTGAATCTTAATCATCAATGGTATATAATAGTTAAATGACATGAATATTATGGTATATTGAAACCTTTAATTACTAGGTTACTATTAAAACAGGTTTGAAATGTTTTGTAGTAACAAAAAAATAGCTCCTTAGGGGGTGTAGTTAAAGGAAAAATTGTATTCCTTCAAAAGGAGTGCAATCATAAATAAGTTTTTATTTTTAACAAAATAAAAAATATATATTAATGGGAGGGACAAACCATATGAGACAAATCAAAAAAACACTAAGTATATTCATGGCAGCATTATTTGTAATGGCTGGAGTTTTAGGCAATATTACAGTAAAAGCTGCAACGGTAGTAGTTCCAGAGATAACATATGTTGGAATAAGCCATTCACCACTAGTAGTAGGAGATACTGAAACATTTACAGTAGCTTCAAAATTTGAAGGTAAAGTACAATACAGAGCGTTCCTTTATAACGGTACAGAGTGGAACGAACTTACAAAAGGATATGGAGAAGCAGTAGATGCTAAAACACCATATGTATTACCAGAAACAGCAGCATTTAAATTAGGAGCAGCAAAATTATCAGTTTGGGTAAAAAGAGCTGGTGAAACAGGAATTCAATCAAACGCAAATGGAGACTTCGATAAGTACTATGTAGCAAACCTTAACTGCGTAAGTAAAGATGATGCAAACAGAGTATATGCAAATGGAGACGCTAAAGTTGAAACTAACGGTTTAACAGTTAAATTCAACGGAATTGAAAACATAGGTGGAATCGCAGGACCTTACCTATACAGAATGCACATATACAATCCAACAACTGGAGTATGGACAAACAGAGTAACAGATTACACTGCAACTCCATCATATACATTTGAAAAAGCAGGTACTTACATGGTAGTTGTACATGCTAACACAGCAAATTCAACAACTTGGAAGAAATACCAAGCAGAAACAGACAAAACTGTTAAAAACCAAAGCAACGTTTATGGAACATATGAAGCTTGGAAAACAGTAATGGTAACTGTTAGTGATTCAACAGTTAAAGTATTTGACACTACTGTTAAAGCAGCTACATTTGGAGCAACAGTAAATGTAACTATGACAGCGGAAGGCGTTAAAAACTTCACTACAGCAGCAAAATATCAAATACTTGATGGAACTAAAGCTGTATCAGCTATAACTAACTTAGCTACACCAACAACAGTTTTCCCAGCTAAAGTAGAAGGCGATAAAGTTAATGTTAAATTATTTGATATAACTGATAAAGAAATTACTACTATAGCAGTAGCTTTAGGACAATCAGGAACAATTACAGTTACAGCACCAGTAGATCCTTCTAAAGTAGATGTTAAAGCAACAGTAAAAGCTGCTACATTCGGAGCAACAGTAACTGTTACTTCAACTGAAAAAACTATGGTTAAATACCAAGTACTTGATGGTACAAAAGCTATATCAGCTATAACTGAAATAGGAGCACCTACAACAGTTTTCCCAGGAAAATCAGTTGGAGATAAAGTTAATGTTAAATTAATGGATGCTGCTGGAAAAGAAACAATAAAAGAAGTAGCTTTAGTAGCTGCACAATAATTTTTAAAAGAAGCTTAATTTATAATCAATACTTGATTATAAATAGTTAATAAAAAAATTCAACCAAAAAAATGGAGGTAGAAATATATGAACAAGAAAATTACAAGTTCAGCTCTTGCTGCATTAATGATAGCAGGATCAACATCTTTCTCAGCTTTAGCTGCAATGGCTAACGGTACAGTTGTAATAGGAACTAAAGCATATGATATGGCTTATGCTAATGATCCCAAAAATGCTGGTGAAATCGGAGATGCAATAGTTGCAGGTGGAAACCAAGTTTACATTAAAGATTTCGAAGGAAATTGGATAGATAATGCTACAACTAAAAAAGTAGAAGCTAGTGTTATACCAGCTGTAGTTTATAAAGATGCTGCTGGAAAAGAAAGTAACTTTAATGCTGGAGATGATGC
This sequence comes from Clostridium sp. CS001, assembly GCF_020443565.1. Classification (GTDB taxonomy): domain Bacteria; phylum Bacillota; class Clostridia; order Clostridiales; family Clostridiaceae; genus Clostridium_AD. Next base: position 142,712 of record NZ_JAIZZN010000007.1, on the reverse strand, counting down.
AGTAAATGCAACATTAAAAGTAAAAACAATAACTGCTATTAGCAATACAAAAGTGCTTGTAACATTAGAAAACGATACAAACCTTTCAGCATCAGACCTTACAATAGTTAAAAAAGGTTCAACAACAGCAGTAGCAATTAAATCTGTTACTAAAGAATCTGCTAAGATGTTCGTAGTGGAAACAGAAGCTTTAGTAGGAGGACAATCATATACTGTTACAGCAAACAAAGTAGAAACTAACTTTACTGGAATAGCTGCAGATACTACAGCTCCTACAGTTGTAAAAGTATCTTCAACAGATACTAATACTATTACTATGGAATTCTCTGATAGAATGGACTTCGCTTCTTTAACAAATATAGCAAATTACAAATTAAATAAAGATGCTAAGGTTGTAAAAGCTGAAATTGATTCTACTAGAACAAAAGTAATACTTACAACAGAAAATCTTAATAGAAATATAGTTTATACACTTGAAACTCAAAATGTGTTAAATGCTGATGGAAAAGTTATGACTAAGACAACTAGAACTATAACAGGTGTTGAAGATAGAATTGCTCCAAAAGTAACTACACTTCAAGTACAAAATAATCATATGATAGTTGTTAAATTCAATGATGCTAATGGTATGAACAAAGAATCTCTTGAGAATATTGGTAACTATGCAATAAATGATCTTGCAGTTTCTAAGGTAGTAGCATATGATCTTGATAAAGATGGTTTATACGAAACAGTGGTTGTTACCACTGCAACTCAAGTTACAAATAAAGCTTATAATTTAACAATGAGTAACATTACTGATAATTCAACACTTAAGAATGCTCTTGGGACAACAATTAGACCATTTAGAGGTTCTTCAGAAGATAAAACTGGTCCAACTGTTGTTGTAGGAAGTGTTACTTCAAATAATAATAACACAGTAGATATCGAATTTGCAGATACAAATGCACTTGATAAAGCTAGCGTTGAGGATCTTTCAAACTATGAAATCACATTCGACAATGGGCAAGTATTACCAATAACGGCTGCGGAAGTATGGTATGATTCTTATCCTGAAAATTATGGTTCAGGCACTAAGGGTGTTACATTAACAACATCACAACAAGAACTTGGTAAAAACTATAGATTAACAGTTAAAGCTGTTAAGGATGAGTTTGGTAATGAATTAAAAGCAATTAGTGGAACAAACTACACTAAATATAATTTCCAAGGTAGTCCGATTGATGTAACAGCTCCATATGTAACAAAGGTTGAATTTGTAAACGCAACAAAGGTTAGATTAACTTTTAATGAAGTTGTAGCTAAAGCTGGAGCAGAAGACCCTACTAACTATGTAATTAATGGTAGTTTGGGATCAGCAGTTAAAGCAGTTAGAAATCCTAATAAACTTGGAAATAAAGTTGTAGAATTAACAACTCAAGCTCAAACAGGAAATAAATCTTACTCAATAACTATGAATAACATTCAAGATTCTTATGGCAACATTTTAGTTGATGCAAAAGCTTCATTTGTTTCAACATCAGATACTCTAGATGTTGTAGCTCCTTCAATTTCTTATATAACAGTTATGAATGAGCAAGAAGTACATGTTTATTTTGATGAATCACTTGATACATCACTTACTCCTTCTGCAATTGATATTAGAGAGTGGGATGCATCAACTGGAACATTTAAAGTTGGAGCTTCACCAATAACTTTAGGCTACCAAGGAATGCTTGAAGAAGGACAAACAATTGTTTATAAAACAGCAACTAAACTTCAAAATGTAAGTTATAAAATTCAGACAATAGCTACAAGCTTTAAAGACCCAGCTAAGAATGTTCTAAATACTGATGGATTACCTGTTATAGCAGAACGTTATTTATTTGCAGGAACAACAGCTCCAAATACTCCAGCAGAAGTAGAATGGGTTGAACAAATAGATGCTAGAACAATTAGAGCTCACTTTACAGAACCAGTATTAATGACAATTCCAACGGGTTATACAGGAGTATCAATTGCCGATAAGTTTACAGAAGATACTTATTCAAATTCTTGGGATATCAAGAAAGGAAGTAACTTTGAAGCAGGAAAAGAACTTAAAATTAACTTCAGTAGTTGTGCTACAGATTTAGTGGGGTTAGCTGTTCATGATGCAACAGATACATCAACTTCAACTGCTGGCATGACATCATTCACTCCAAATATTGATGATGTATCTAAACCAGTTATAACTGGAGTTGTAGCAACAAATAAAGATAAAGTTACAATTACTTATGATAAAGCGTTAAGTAATGGTGGAACTTATAAAATATACTATTTAGATGATAAGAACAATAAGATATATGTTTATTCAGGTGCTGGTTCTATAGGTGATGTAAATTATGAACAAAATAATTTAGTTACATTAAAACCAACAACTTCTTTAGAAGGTAGCAAAATTTACTATATTGAGTCAATGTCTGCTGCCATTGATATAGCAGGTAATCGTGCCGAAATAACAGGCGTTAAAAATGATTTCCCAGGTTCAGATGTTTCTGTAACATCATATGTTAATGGTATTGCAATTATTAGTGCAAATACAATTAATGTAAAGGCAGGTAAAGATATTCTAGCGGTATCTGTTTATGAATATGATACTAATACTAAGACTGATAGAGTTAATTTAGATGCTACGCTTGAAGTAGTTACTAGTAATACTGCTAAGAGCAAACAATATACATTAAGTGTTCCGGTTCTTCAAGGTAGTACTTATCGTGCAGAGGTATCATTCGTAGATGGTTCAGCTCCAGAAAGTGCTTACTTTGTGGGAAACACACCTGATATTGGAATCTATATTGATAAAGATTCAACAGTACCAGGAAGCTTTGCAAAATTTGGTTATTCAGCTTTAGATTCTAAAGCCTTTAACATTGAAGTAATGGAAGTGCCTAGTGCGTTTGGATCAGTAACAGCATATGCAAGTAATGTGTATAATCTGGCAGATGATACAGATGCAGATGATACAGTAGCTGTAACATTTACTGGCAATAAAATGACGGTTGATGAAAAAGGAACTTTTAAAAGAACTGATGGAATAAACGACGTTATTACATTTACAGATTCAAAAGCAGCTATAGTAGGAAAACAATTCTACGTAGTGCTTAAAGATGTAGTTGATACAAACCGTATAGTATATGCTAATAAAGTTACTGTTGGATTCCCAAATGCTAGTTCTACTACTATAGATACAGCATTAGCAACAGCAGAGACAGCAGTAGTAGGATATGTGGCAGGAACACCTGGAGCTACAGAAGTAGCAGCAAGAACAGCTATAACAGCAGCTATAGCAGCAGGAGCGAATATTTCAGATACAGATGCTTTAACTGCAAGAGTAGACGTTAAAGCGGCAGCAGATGCATTAACAAGTGCAAAATCAGCAGCAGCTATAGAGATTGCAAAAGTAGTAGGAGCACAAACAGCTTATACAACTGCAACAGGATTACCAGCAGCAGCAGTTTATACAGAGGTAACAGCAGCTAAAAATGCAGTAGATGCAGCAGTAACTTCAAATGTTACAGCTGATATACTTTCAACTACAGCAACATTAACAAGTAAACTTACAGCATTAACAAATGCAACTGGTGTACTTGTAGATGCAGCAGAACAAGCAGCTGTAGATCTAGCAGCAGCAAACCTTGCAGCTACATTTGCTCCAACAGCTGCAGCAGCAGGAACAGTAGCATTACCTACAGTAGCAGGATATACTGTAACAGTTGTATCATCTAGTGTAGACACTGTATATGGTTTAGATGGTAAGATTCTACTTGATGGATCAAGTAACGTAGTATTTAAATTAACTAGTACAACAACAACAAAAACTGCAAACACAGGAACAATAGCTGTAACTGTGGATGTACTTTAATAACAAGCTCACTTCGCTCACAAAGACCCCCAAGGGTAACCCAAAAGGTGTCGAAACGAGAGAAATGTAGTAAACAATAAGCTTAAACTCTTCTGGAAAAACCTAACGGGCATGATCAAAGTGCGAAGGAAGAAAGAAAAGTAAATTGGGAAAAGAGAGAATCGTCAGAAATGATGGTTCTCTCTTTCTGTTTAATGGTAGACGAAAGCAAAGTGAAGATGTGACAGGGCAGGCGGAAGCTAGGCAAAAATGGAACATTTGATGCTGATTTAGAGTGAAGAAGTTGGAATGAAAAGTTAGGAAGACTAGAAAAGAAACAAAAAAACTTGGAAGCAAGCTCACTTCGCTCGCAAAGACCCCCAGGGGTAACCCAAAAGGTGTCGAAACGAGAGAACTGAATTAAACAATAAGGCTTAATTACTTCCGGAAAAACCTAACGGGCATGATCAAAGTGCGAAGGAAGAAAGAAAAGTAAATTGAGAAAAGAGAGAATCGTCAGAAATGATGGTTCTCTTTTTCTGTGAACTGTCAGGCGAAAGCAAGGCGAAGATGGGACATCTGATGCGGATTAATTAGATGAAAAGTCTGATTGAAAAGTAGAGGAAATGGGAAAAGAATAGAAACAAAAAAACTTGGCGATAGTCAGGGATGGAGCTACCCAAATATATTTAAATATATTTGGGTAGCTTTTTCGTCGTGAAGGTATGGTTTAATGGCATTTTCAGAAAAACTTTTATATTAACACATAGAATAAACTAGTCATATTACTATTTATAAATATTGAAATTAGAATTAATTAATGCTACAATCAAATTAGTAATAATTGATGATATATATATTTATACGTAAAAGATTATTGGTGTTTATAATAGATGTAACAATGTAGAGTTTTAAATATTATACTGGTGCAATTTAAAAAGCAAATTGAAAGGAGCGGATATAATTGGAGAATAAGATATTAGAAGTACTAAACCAATTATTAGATGGTCAGAATAATACAAATGAGAGACTTGAAAGAATTGAAAAAAAAATGGATTCAGTAGTGGAGCAAACTGCTGATTTAACAGAATTTAGAACTGAAACTAAGGAACAATTGATTAGTATTAATAATGAGGTTAATGGAATTAGACAAGATTTAAACACTGTAGAAATAGTTACATCAAAAAATTGGAATGAAATTTCAAAATTAAAAGCGGTAAAAAGGAGCTAACATCATAGGAACTAGCAGTCAGAAAACACCCAGAAAGAGGAGCTACCCAAATATATTTGGGTAGTTTTATCGTCGTTAAAGTAGAATTTAACGACATTAGCAGGATGTAGAATGTAGAATTTATAGGTTGATAAAGAAGTTTGGAGATGTTATAATTATTTTACTTGGAAATTAAAATAGTGGCGGTGATTTAGAATGGATAATGAAACAAAGAAAATGTTTGAAATGTTGATGACTAAATTAGACAATATTGAAGAAAGCCAAAAGGAAATGAAAGAAAGACAAAAAAACATGGAAATAAGGCAAGATGAAATATTTTCTGTTGTAAAGGCTATTGAACACAATAATATTACGCATAAAGCAGAGATTGATAATATTAATTATAAAGTTGCACATACAGAAGGAACAATTAATAAGATAGGTAATGTAATTAATGAAAATAGAGCAATAAAATAACAAGTTAACTTCGTTCAGAAAACAGAAACTTATTAGCAAGCTCACTTCCCTCGCAAGGCCCACGGGGGCAACCCTAAAGGTGTCAAAATGAGAAAACTTAAAAAAAGCAATATGATATAAAGCCTTTAACAACATTTTGGAAGCTTTAAGTCCGCCATATTCTGTAAGTGACAGTTGCCTATCTCAGAAAAGAACACCCAATAAATCACCATCTAGGAATCATCCTTAGGGTGATTTTTTATTTTTTGAAGTATAAAGAAGAAAAAGTTGTCAAGAATTAAACTATACAATATACACATATGATGGAAGGAAGAAATATCATGACAAATCCTGCACGCATTTGGTATCCAAACACAAGCTATCACATAACAGCTAGAGGTAATAGAAGAAATGATATATTTAAAGATGACGAAGACTTTCAGGTATACCTAGAAATTATTGAAGAAGCTATAGAGCACTTTAAAAATGAATATGAAATAGTTTGCTACTGCTTAATGGATAATCATATACACCTACTTTTGAAAACAAAGGAAAGACATATGAAAGATTTTATGGCTAGAATAAATAGTATTTATGCTAAGTTTTTTAATGATAAGTATAATTATATAGGTCATTTATATCAAGATAGATATTTTGCAGAACTAATAGAAACGAGCTCGCAAATGCTTGATACTAGTAGATATATTCATCTAAATCCTGTAAAAGCAAACATGGTAAAAAAACCAGAAGAGTACAGATGTTATGTTAGGAAAAACGTTATGTGAAGTTATATGCTAAAAAGCCTTTAAAATAAGCTATTTAGCACATAATTTCTTTACATAACTCTTTACATCTTTTGCTTTCCGAAATTCTCTAGCCAAGTTAACAGGTCGGTATTTGTATTCCATTCTTGCGGATTAGAAGGCGAAACCTCTGAAAGTGTTTCAAGTGCTTTACGTTTCATTTCAAGGTCAGCCCTTGCATAAACTTCGGTAGTAGAAATATCAACATGTCCTAAAATATCTTTAATATAGATTATGCTAACCCCGGCTTGAAGTAAATGCATTGCCTTTGTATGGCGCAATACGTGAGGTGTTATAGGAGTATTATTCATTGTCATCACTTGGCTTGAATACTTGCTTAAAATATATGCAATACCAGCTCTTGTGAGTTTTTCACGTTTTCGATTAAAAAACAGCGGGTAATCAAGCTTATCTGCTGAGATAAGTCGTTGCTCCTTTAAATAGCTTTCTAACATTGCTACCGTTCTTGATAATATAGGAACATCACGATATTTCCTACCCTTGCCAAAAAGCTTAATTTTTGCAGGTGTCTCAAGGCGAACATCCCTGACTGTAAGATTGACAATTTCAGAAACTCTTGCCCCGGTATCATACATTACACTTAATAATGTTAAATCTCTTCTGCCAAATATATTTGAAGTATCAGGGGTGTGCAGCACTTTTCTCATATCGTGCTCGTTAATGTAACTAACAATTGGTTTTGTTTGTCTTCTTGCAGGAATATTAAGCACCATTTTAAAAGTCAGCAGATTTTCTGGACTTTCACACTGTGCATATCTTACAAAAGAATGTATAGCATGCAATCTTTGATTGATTGTAGAATTTGAACAGTTTCTCTCCTTTTCCAACCAATCAAGAAATGAATAAACGAGGGTATCATCAATGTCTGTTAAGGATATTTTTTCAACAGACATTTTTAAATTATCCCGGCAAAACCGTAAAAGTAACTTGAAAGTATCGCAATATGATGAAATTGTATTACTACTTAACTCAGCCCGGCAGGGCAAAAATTCACTTAAATAATCTGTGAGCAGCTTCGAGAAACTAAGTGGTTTCATTAGTATCACCTCCAAATGATGGAATAATGTCTCCATAGCGGTTCTCAAGCATGGTATTAATCGTTGGAAATAAATCTGAGGTCAACCTTAAGTATTTCTGACTGCTCTGCAGCCCTGTGTGCCCCAAAAAGGCTGAGAGATAAGGCAAACTAACTGTAATATCAACACCTTTTTCAACCCACTGCCTAAGACAATGAACTGCAAATGTGTGCCTGAAGTCATGTATACGAGGTCCCTTGCCGGTACCACCGTGAGAAATGCCTGCTTTCTGTAATATTTCACGAAAGATATAATACATTCTTGTCATACTGAAAGCCTGATTTCTTGCGCTAGGGAAATATACGGCATCATCATTTGATAATTGGTGCAAGTGTTTAGAGTATTCTCTGCATCTTTGTAGTACCGAATTTGATAATGGAACCAATCTTCCTTTATCAAATTTTGTTCCCTCAATAGTTAAAACGCCTCTTTCAAGATCAACATCTTTTACTGTTAGATGTAGCATTTCTGAAACTCGTAGTCTACAAGTGTAAAGAATACGAAACATAAGTGGTATAACCAAATGATAGTTTGTGTGTTGAGGACTTGCCTTGGTTTCGTCGGCTGCAATAAATATTTTTTTAAGCTCATGATAACTGTAGATATAGGGTATATATTGAGTTTGGGATTTTTTAATATTGATTTTTGGTTGGTAGTATGCCTCATAGCCACAACGTTGCATATACAATGCCAATCTGTTAACCAAATTAAAACGATAAATGTGATTGTTACTGCTTTCGTTAATGGTTTTCGTGGTATAAGCAATAACAAGCTCTTTTGATAGTATATTGGTTTCGCAATCAAACTTCATTGTAAACCTATCAAGATGTGCAAGTTTTTGGGATTCGCTATTGAACTGTATACCCATTCCACGTTTTTCAGCGATGTATTTAATTAGTTACTACTCAGGCATTCCCAATAAGGAATGCCTGTGCTAATATAAAAACATGGTCGTAGACCTCATGTCTAAAAATAGGTATTACAAATTAAAGGGAGCCGAGAGGCGTCCCCATAATATAAAATTTAATAGAGTTATATATTCTCAGGGATAAATGGTTCACCTTTTATTGCATTCTTCAGTGATTCCATTATATCTTGCCCATTCTTATTGCAGGTAGAAATATAGCTTCTTATTCTACAGAACAGACTGCCACCATCATCACTTCTAAAGCAGCCAGATATTTTTTGTCTGAGCTTTACCATTCTAATATCTCGCTCCGCCAAATTATTATCGAAGGGGATATTGAAGTCATACATATACGAAAGTGTTTCCACATCATATTCTTCTAACTTTCGTAAAAGTTTCAAAGCATCGCTCTTTGCAGGCTTACCTGTTTTCGTAGATAGTATAACAGAAGATTTTTCTGCATCTTCTATTTTACCTTGAGCTATGATAGTTTTGTACTTTTCATCATAAGCTTTGATATCACTTTCAGGCATAAAAGTTACTCCTTTAGATTTAAGAGAATCAACTTCTCTTTTTATATCAATTAAAAGGCTCCCCATGCTAGTAGCCCATACATGGCCAAAGTTTTCATGTATGCCTTTTAAAATTCTCATATTATGAGCATTACATTCAGCATGAGTACAGCTTGTGAATGTATAATATGGTTTCCAATGATCATGAATCATGGTTCCTTCAAAATTTGGAAGTATGCCTATCTCATTGGTAGCAATTGCTCCTCTTTTTTTATGTATAGCATAATGCGTAATGCTACTTGTGGAAGCAACATGAACCCAATTTATTTTACCTTTTAAACGTAGTCCTGATTCATCAGTATGAAGCACTTCAACCTTGATAAGTTGTTCTTTAATAGCCGCTTCGAACTTATCAAGGCTATCATAAAGACGTTTATTTGCATTCACAATAGTTCCTTGGCTAATATTTTTACCAGTAAGGTTTTTAATGATTTCGGTTGTTCTAGCAAGAGGTACAAGTTGATAGTTTGAAAGGTATACCATTAAAGCCTGCAAGTTTTCACCATACTGTACAGGTTGAGTTACGGTTACTGGGAAATCAGTTTTATGAATTTCTTTGCAATCTGGACATACCACTTCGTGGATTCTATACTCGGTAACATTCATAACAATCTGAGGTAAATCAACTACTTGTCTAGTTTGGATTTTACCTTCAAGACCAGATAAATTACAGCCACAATTACAAGTTTTTTTCCTTATATCTATAATATTATCAGGATTATCAATTTTCAAAAGAGTCTTTCCACTATGACCAACTTGCCCTCCTGAGGACCTATCGGTCTTTGTTCGGCTATTTGATGGCTTTTTATTGTTATTTGTTGACGGTGGCTTGCTACTGTTATTACTATTTTTATTATGCATGGTTTCTAACTCTATATTTCGTGCAATAAGCATGTTATTATCATCCCTAAGTGAGCTTATTAGATGATTTAAGTTAATCACTTCAATATTAAGATCACTAATTTGATTTATTAATCCACTATTCATTTCTTTCAGTAAAGTAATAATTTCAGTGATACCATTATTATAGTTATCAACAATTGTCTCATCCATCCAACATTCACCACCAATCAAATAATATTATTAATCTCTCTGGTAGTATATTCGACATCGGATGGCCAATATCCTTTTTGCCAATATAAGTATTTTATTAATTTACAATGGCTGAGTAGTAACTTTAATTATAACCTCTGAAAGTGTTCCAACATAGGTATATTCTTTTATCTCAGTTCTTTTACTCATAGCATTCACCCAATTCAATAGCACACTTTCGAAGGTTTTCAATGTCAATATGCATATATTCCTTTGCAGAGTTTATTGAAATATGCCCCAATATGCCAGAAATAATATCAAGAGGTACTTCTTTTTCAAGTAGCCTGCTCGCAAGAGTGTGTCTTAGTGTATGAATCCCATGACTTTTTGTTTTATCAATAGGTATTTTTGCTATTTTTAAATATTTGATTACTATATTACCTGTTTTATGAAAGTTACTATATGGTGCGGTATGTTTTATGAATATATGTTGTGAATCAGAATTGGGTCTGCCATATTTTAGATAGTCAATTATTGCATCACCAATTTCAGGTAATAAGGGTAAGCACAGAAATTGGGAGGTTTTTGATTGAACAAGTTCAATTCTATTCATTCTCCATTTTATGTCTTCAAGCTTCAATTTTTTGATGTCGCAGTCACGAAGACCTAATTTTACTACTAGCAATAATATGGCATAGTCCCTTTTACCAAGAGGACTTCCTCTATCAACGGCCTCAAGTAATTTTTCTACATTGTAAGATTCCCATATAATAGGCACTTTATCTCCCTTAGGAAACTTAAGCTTGGGTATTAAGTTTGATAAATCTATCGTACTAAGTCCGGAAAAATAAATTGAACGGAAGAATAATCTTAAAGTATAAATCTCACCTTTAACAGTTCCTCTTGAATAACCTGATAGTGAACTCATATAACCAGAAATATGCATAGCCTTGATTTCTGATGGCTTAGTAACTCTTATCGTTGAAAGGTATTCGAAAAAATTATTTAGCCTTCTTAAGTTGCGGTCATTGGAATTTTCAGCAATGTTTCTTTTTTTACAGTACACTATAAATTCATCAATAGCTGGTTGAAAATCATTAGTGATGAATACAAATTTCTTTTTTTCTCTACTCAAAAATCTCCCATGCAGTTGTAAATCACCTAGCTTCCTTATTGCACTGGCAATTGCATTTACATATGTAGTGTGGCACTTGGCTTCTTTGTCAGGGTAGTTATAATGTTCTTGTAAAAAAGTCATTGCAAGCTCCTGAGTAAAATATAATGAGGCATGTTTATTTGCATACACCTCAAATATTCGCCACGCAGACTTTGCAATAGAAATGGACGATTTGCTATAATTCAGTTTTACTAATTCGTTTTCGGCTGTTTCAATAAGCTCGGATAATGTGCGGTTTGGATTTAACATTTCACTGGCCTCCATAAAATAAATTAGGGTTCTTAAACCCTAATTTAGTATATCCAAAGAGAATTATGTTAAGCATATTTCAAAAACCACTAGTATTAATAAGCTTCTCAACGATTAACTTTGCATTATTACTTTCTCTACATAACATCTGTTATGCGAAGCTTCGCATAATCAGTGGAGTAGCTACTCAATGTACATAGGGAACCAAAAGGAAAAATTGATAAATTCCCGAGAAATTTTATCTTATTTTAGTAATGCAAAAGAGAGAATCTTATACAAGATTTTTGTGGAACAGGGTATAAAGAGTAAATATGAATAGAAAGAAGATGAAATAGATGGCCTCCGTTGTTAATAGTTTTTCACTTTCAGGTATAGATGCATATGCAGTTAAAATTGAAACAGACATTATATATGGGAAACCTAGTATAAATATTGTTGGATTAGGAGATACGGCAATAAAGGAAGCTAAAGAACGTTTAGAAGCTGCAATAAATTATGCAAAATATGAATTTCCAAAAATGAAAATAGTAATAAACTTGTCTCCAAGTGATATGAAGAAAAGTGGTTCCCACTTTGATTTAGGGATGGCAATTGGTCTTTTGTTACGCACAAAACAAATTAGTATAGATTAAATAGATACCTTTGGATTTATTGGTGAACTTTCTTTAAATGCAGATTTAAGGCCTTGTAGTGGAATTTTGCCTATGGTTATAGCTTCAAAAAACAAAGGTATAAAAAATATAGTTGTGCCAAAAGAAAACATAGAAGAAGCATCATTAGTTAAGGATGTTAATATTTTTGGATTTGAAAGATTAAAGGATGAGGTTGAATTTTTAGAGGGAATTAACCCATATGAAACCCTAGTAAGCAATAATAATTCTCAAATAATTACAAGACAAAATCTCTTAGATTTTGAAGATGTCAAAGGACAAGATGGGATTATAGAGTTTGTACTTGTAGCAGCGGCAGGAGGACATAATATGATAATGACTGGAACTCCAGGCTGTGGCAAATCTATGATTGCAAAAAGAATTCCCACCATACTTCCAAGCATGAGTGAAGAAGAGGCATTAGAAGTAACAAAGATATATAGTGTAGCTGGAATTTTAAAAAGTAAAGGTATATTAATAACTGAACGGCCCTTTAGGGCCCCGCATCATAATGCGTCAATGAACTCACTTATAGGTGGAGGTAATAATGCTATGCCGGGTGAAATATCATTAGCACATAATGGTGTTTTATTTTTGGATGAAATAGCTGAATTCAATAAACTCGCTTTGGATTCGCTAAGGCAACCCTTAGAAGATGGGAATGTAACTATAGCAAGAGTAAGGTATAAACATACATATCCATCAAGGTTTATGTTGATTGCAGCAATGAATCCATGCCCCTGTGGTTATCATGGAACCAGTAAATGCCGCTGTACGGACTATGAAATACTTAGATATAGAGAGAAAATTTCAGGCCCAATATTAGATAGGATAGATATTCAAAAATATGTTCAACCTGTAGATTTTATAGATATATCAAGTAGTAAATATGGTGTCTCATCTCAAGAATTAAGAGAAAAAGTAGAAAAGGCAAGAGGAATACAGCAAAAGAGATTTGAGGATATAGAAAAAGTAAATTGTAACGCACAAATGTCAACTTCGCACATTAAAGAATTTTGCATATTAGATAAAGAGTGTATAGAACTATTTAAAAAAGCCTTTGATAGATTTAAATTTAGTGCTAGAAGCTATCATAAGTTTCTAAAATTAGCGCGTACTTTTGCAGATATGGATAACTCTAAAGATATAAGAAAACCACACGTTGCAAAAGCACTAATGTGTAGAGATTTGGAGAAAGAACAATCAAGAATGATTGCTGTTATTTAAATTAAAATTAAAGGAGAATTTGATGGAAGTATATTGGTTATGGCTAAGTTTAATAAAGGGAATAGGACCGATTACAGCTAAAAAACTTTTACTACATTATAAAGATGCCTATTGTATTTACAATGCAACTAAAGATGAATTAGAGAATATTAGTATATTAAGTAAAAAACAACTTGAAGAATTAATTACTTCAAAATCTTTAAAAAGTGCACAGAATATAATTAATGAATGTAAAAAAAGAGAAATAAAAGTCCTTACTTATGATGATGAGTTATATAAAGAAAAAGCAAAGTTATGCTTTAAATCACCAATTGTGTTATTTTACAGAGGCAATATTATAAAAGACAATTTAAGCGTTGGAATTGTAGGCGCAAGAAGATGCAGTGACTACGGCAAAAAAGTTGCAGTAGAAGTAGCAGAATATTTAGCTCAAAACAATGTAACTGTAATAAGTGGCATGGCAAAAGGCATCGATAGTTACGCTCATACAGCTTGCATAAAAAGTGGAGCATTAACAACTGCTAAATTTGCGAAAGAAAATAAAACAGAAGTTTATGCAGTTCCAAATAATATTTATGCAAAAGAGAGTAAAGGAACTAATATGCTGATTGAAACAGGAGCTAAAATATATTTAACACCAAATCAATTAGTGGATAATAAAAATAATGTTCATATAAATACAGACCAATATATAGATTATTATAAGCGATCACCATTACAAAATCAAATATTGAGCTTATTAAAAAATAAGCCTAAAAATTTAGAAGAGATTTTATTTATCATAAAAGAAAAAAAGGAAATCATAATAGAAACACTATCTATTATGGAAGTTGAAGGTATGATTGAATGGAGCCCGCGCGGGGTGAGGATACTTTATTGATATGTTGAAACTTAGCAACAAATGGTATATAATAGTAAAATAGCATGAATAATATAGAAAATTAGTTATTAAGGTCTTTAAAGATAATGCAATTATAACTAGATTTTTATTTTTAGCAAAATAAAAGATATATATTAATGGGAGGGACAAATCATATGAGACAAGTTAAAAAGACACTAAGTATATTTATGACAGCACTATTTGTAATGGCTACATTATTAGGAAACGTTACAGCAAAAGCTACAGCAACAGAGGTAGTTTATCCAACAGTAACTTATGTTGGAGTAAGCCATATGCCACTAGTAGTAGGAGATACTGAAGTATTTACAGTAACTTCAAAATTTGAAGGCAAGGTGCAATACAGAGCTTTCCTTTATAACGGTACATCATGGAAGGAACTTACACAAGGTTATGGAGAAGCAGTAGATGCTAAAACGCCGTACGTATTACCAGAAACACCGGCATTTAAATTAGGACAACAAAAACTTTCAATTTGGGTAAAAAGAGCTGATGAGAAAGGAATTAAATCAAATAGCAACGGAGATTTTGATAATTACTATGTAGCAGAACTTAACTGTATAAGCGAAGATGATGCTAGTATTATACATACAAATGGAGCAGCTAAAGTTGAGATTGATGGCTTAACAGTTAAACTAAACGGAATTGAAAATGTAGATGGCATTAAAGAGCCATACTTATACAGATTGCACATATACAATCCAATAACGGATACATGGACAAACAGAGTTACAGAGTATACACAAACTCCATTCTACACCTTTGAACAACCAGGTACTTATATGGTTGTTGCACATGTAAATACATTAAATTCAAAGACTTGGGAGGAGTATCAGGCAGAAACAGATAAGTCTGTTGCTAACCAAGGTAAAACAAATGGAACCTATGAAGCGTGGAAAACAATAATGGTAGAAGGTAAAGTAAAACCAATAGTAAAAGTATATACTACTGCCGTTAAACCTGCTGAATTTGGAGAAACAGTAAATGTAACTTTAACAACTGACGGAGTTAAAGAATTTCCTACAGCTAAACAATATCAAATATTTGATGGTGTAAAAGCTATATCAGTTATAGCTGATATAGGAACAGATACAACAGTTTTACTAGCTAAGGCTGAAGGTTATAAAGTAAACATTAAATTATTTGATGCAATTGGAAAGGAAATTAAAGTTACTGAAGTCGTTTTAGCACAATCAGAAAGAATTATAGATACAACACCAGTAGAGCCATCAACTGCAGAAGCTAAAGTGATAGTAGAACCTGCTTTATTTGGATCATTAGTAACTGTTACCTCAACACTAGAAAGTGCGGTTAAATACCAAGTATTTCATGGTGTAAAAGCTATATCAGCTGTAACTGAAATAGGAAAAACTACAACAGTTTCTCCATCTAAAGTTGCAGGAGATAAAGTTAACATTAAATTAATAGATGCAGCTGGAGCAGTGTTTGCAACAAAGGAAGTAGTTCTAGTAGATGCTGAGTAATCAATTTTCATCTTATTTGACGCTTTTTACCTAAAATATGTTATAATTATTATATCAAAAGAAAAAAGTGTAAATATTAGGGGGGATTTTAGATGAAAATAAGTAAGAAGATAAAAATATTAGTTTTTTTATGTGCGTTTATAACATTATTTGCTATAAACGAAAAAGTAGCCTTTGCAACTAACAATGCAGATTGGGTTTTGGATAAAAAAGAGGAACTTCAATTACCAAACAAGATATGGTCTATTTCTTTTACAACACAATTAGACAATAAGACAATCAACTCAAAAAATATTTATGTTTTAGACTCAGAAGGAAAAAAGTTAGATAACATTGAGTTGAAATATGAAAAAGATATAAATACAGTAAAAGTAATCCCTACTAAGGAATATATGCAGGGAAAAACCTATTTCTTGTGTATCGAAAAAGGCCTAAAGTCAATACAAGATCGACCAATATCAAATTTACATAAGGTAGAGTTTAAAATTAAAGTTATTGATTCTGACTTTTTTAAGATAAGGAATATAGATTGCATCAGTAGCAAAATGATCAATGTATATTTTACTCAGCCAATTAATAAAGAAGCCGAACTTCCTCTATATTATGAAATATCTAGAGGTAAGGAAATTATTGTAAAGGGTAGTTATCCAACATTGCAAATTAAAACTATGGATGGTGTTAATAATGGTGTAACTATATATTTGAAGGATCAAAGACTAGACAGTAATGGTCAGTATTCTCTAAAAATATATGGAGATTTAATGAGTGATTTTGGTTCTAGATTACTTAATGGTACTGGTGAACAAGTTGATTTTTCAGGAAGTGATAAAGACAATGAGGAAATAAAAGTAGTAGAAGCACAGGCAATTAATGATACAACGCTTAAAATTACTTTTAATAAGCCAGCGGACAAAGAAACCTTAAGTAGATTAGAAAACTACTCTTTAAAGGAAATCAATGGTATCATAAAAGTCATAAATAAGGTTACTGTTAATAAAGATTCTAAATCTGTAACTGTAAACACAGCTACAAAGCTAAAAGAAGCTTATGAGTACGAGCTAAGTGTAAAAGGGATAAAAGACAACTTTAATCTTAGTACAATAAAAGTAGACAAGTACAAAGTAATGTGGGATGGTTCTCAAGGTGAAGGACTACATGTAGTTGATGTAGTGGCAGTAGATAATAAAACTTTAAATGTATACTTTAACAGTAATCTTAATAAAGATACTGCAACTAATGTGGGACTTTATAAAATACAGGGAGTAAGCATTTCTAGTTTTGCAGATACACCTAGAAAAGTATACTACAATCAGGAACAAACACCTAATATGGTAAAGCTTTATCTAAATAAAGAGTTAAAAGGAAATAATGAATATAAGATTACTATTTCACCTTATCTAAAGGATGAACTAGGAAATTCTGTGCCAACAAATGATTATTATCAATTTGTTGGTAGCGATGAGAAGCATTTGAACACCTATATTGATAATGCAGTTATAATTGGTAATGATACTGTCAAGGTTACCTTTAATGGAGAAATACTAAAGGGTGGAACTAATCTAAATGCTAATAACTACGTTTTAGAATGTAATCAAGGGGATAGTAGAAAAATTATTATAACCTGTAGTGGTGTAAATCTTGTAAATGATAATACTTTAATATTAAAGTTCGAAAATTTAAACTTTGATGAAAGCTATTCTCTAAAGATAAATTCTATAATGAATATAACAGGAGAAAATGATACTACTTATGCTAATGGCATAGGAGTAACTATGGGAAAAGAATAAAATAGCACTTAGGATAGAAAAGTAATTGGTAATGTTCTGTAAAAAAAGGCTCGATGTTGGGCCTTTTTTTATTTTTAAATATATTAAAGCACCACTTAATTGAAAAAATAAAGTTTAAAGAAACAATTTCAAAACCTCTGCATACAATAATAAAAGAGACTAGTATAGTAAAGGATGTGGGAGGTTGAAATTTGTGGGCAAAAAAATTATAAGTACAATAATTATAGCTTTAATGATAGTAGGGTTAACATCCCCTAAGGTTCTTGCAGAAATGGATAAGGGTACGGTTGTCATAGGCAATAAAGCTTTTGATTTAGCTTATGCTAATGACCCAGCGCATAGTAAAGAAATCATTAATGCAATAGTTGCTGGAGGTAAAGTTTATGTTAAGGATTTCCAAGGTAATTGGATAGAAAATATAAGTGGAGTAATGGTTCCTCCAAGAACCATTCCAGCAGTAACATATAAAAATGTCAAAGGTGCAGAAACAAAGTTTGATAGTGGTGATTGTGATGCTGTGGTAATAGATAAAAGCATAAAGATTATAGCGGCAAAGGCCATTTCTAATACCAGAGTGCAGGTCGATTTACAAGAGGCTACAAGCCACAACCTAATAAATGACTTTAAAATAACTGAAAAGAGTTCCGGGAAAGCTTTAGAAATTAAAGATTTTGTTATAGAGTCAAACAAAGTGATAGTATTAGAAACTGAAGCAATGGTTGCTGGTAAAGCATACAAATTAATAGCTGATAGGGAAATTAATTTTACAGGTATTGCAGTAGAAAAAACAGCACCAAAGCCAGTAAGTGTAAAATGTTCTGATACAAATGAAGTTAAAATTGAGTTTGATAAAGCACTAGATTACATTTCAGCTATAAATATTGATAATTATAAAATAGAGAGTGCTGTTACCGTAGTAAAATCTAGCTTGGATAATTTAAGAAAGGTAATAACACTAAGAACAGAAGGTATTTCAAAAAACAAAATGTATAAGATTAATATAAAAAATATTATGGGTATTGATGGTGCTAAGATTACTAACTTTGCAAGAGATTTTGTAGGCAAGGAAGATAAGCTCCCTCCTACTGCAGGGACGGTAGTATCTATAGCAACTACAAATAATAGAATTAAACTTAGCTTTAATGATGAACATGGAGTAGAGAAGAAATCAGCAGAAAATAAAGAGAATTATCTTATTAAAACAGGAACAACAGAGCTTGATATTATTTCTATAAAAGCCTTAGATGAAAATAATGATGGATACTATGATGCTGTAGAAGTGTTAACGGAAACTCAAAATCCAGGAAAAAAATATGAAGTATCACTTTCTAATTTGATGGATGATTCTATACTTAGAAATGTTATTAAGAAACCACTTGTTTTTAGTTTTTATGGTAAAGCAACAGATAGGCAAGCGCCAGAAGTTGACAGAGCCTCAGTAAAATCACTAAATGATACTATAGTAACATTAACCTTCAATGAATCTAATGCTTTAGATTTAGATACTGTGTTGGATACATCAAACTATGAGTTTAATGGTGATTTAGAAGCTACATCTATAAAGTTAATCAATGATAAAGATTTATATTCATCTGATGCTAAAACTGCATTAATTACAACAACAGAGCAAACTAAGGGTAGAAGTTATACCTTAACAGTTAAGAATATTGCAGATGAATATGGTAATTATATAAAGCCAATTATAAATAATAATTATCCGAAATATTATTTTAACGCACTTGGAGCAGATACAATAGCACCTTATGTTATTTCTATAGTTTCAGTGAATAGTACAACAGTCAATATTATCTTTAATGAGGATATTGTAAAACTATCAGCACAGGACCCCACAAATTATACAATTGCAAGCAGCATAAGTGATTTAGGAACAGCTGTAAAAGCAGAGCTTCAAGCTGATAGAAGAACAGTTAAATTAACAACTTTGCTGCAGGAAGCCAATGAAAGATATACCATTACTATTACTGGAATAGCAGATATTCTTGGAAATACTGCAGAAGGTGCTACGGCAAAATTTATGGCTAAGAAGATAACTGCAGATACAGAAAAACCAACAATTATCTATGCTTCGTTGGTTAATAAGGATGAAATATGGGTATATTTTAGCGAAGCTGTAATATACAATAGTTCGCTAAGTACCAATGTATTAAAGGCAAGTGCAAATGGAATTGATAATACTAACTTTGTTAAATTATCATATGTTGATTCCATTGAAGGTGGGACTATATTAGTATTCAAACCAAGCGTTACCTTACCTTCTGCAGTTAAAGAAGGAACCACTGTTTATTTAAATGATTTTACAGCGAACCTTATAAGAGATTACTCTGGAAATGTTGTAGATTACAGGGGTCAATCATCTAATATATATAACAGGGTACAATTTATATACTATAATGTAGCACCTAATGATGCTCCAGAAGTAGTAGATTGCCAGCAAGTAAATGCTAAGACTATAAGAGTAACCTTTAATGAAAGAATAAAGGTTGTTGGAAATGTACCAACAATTTTGGGAACTGCTCATGTTTCTTCAGATAATACTTTTATAGATTTTGTATCTAGCAGTAATTATAATAATACATTTAAAGTTAACTTTCATGGTGTAGTTACAGATATGACAGGAATGAAGGCTAAAGATATCTATACAGAAGTATACCCATGGATATCTGATGCAGATAAACCAGAGATATTAAATGTATATGCAGTAGACAATAGTACTGTGAGAATAGAGACTAGTGAAGAATTAGGAAGTAAGTGGATTGCTCCTCAAGTAGGTAGCTATAGGTTATATAGAATAGATGGCTACGGAAGAAAAGTATATTTAGTAGGATTATCAAAAACTTGTGGTGAAGAGGCTTATCAGCATGTTAATTTTATAGTAACTTCAGAATTATTAAGAGGGGATACCACATACTATTTAGAAGTGATAGGTGGTGCTCGTGACATAGCAGGAAATTATATGGAGTTGCGTGGACTTGAGCCATATATTTTACAAGGATCAGATAAGGTTGATAATAAAGTTGAAGATGGTATTGCGATAATAAATTCTAGTACCTTTAGATTAGTTGATGAAACTATATCCTCTGCGACTCTTAGAGTAAGGGATTCCAATGCTCCTAGCGGATGGATAAATGTTGGAACATTAAAAGGGGTACCACAAGCTGGAAGTTCAAATGCATTAGAATTCAAATCACCAATTGCATTGGTTGAAGCATCAAGTTATGAAGTTTCTTACAAAAATTCTGTAGGGAAATTATGCTCATATGAGTTTAGTGGAATTGCCATTAATCCAGTAGTTAGAGTATTAATAGACTCAAATAAACTTGCTAAAATTGATTATAGTGGGGTTAATACACAAATCCAAACTATAAAAGCATATAAGCTTATTAAAGAATTTAATGGCTCGGATTCTAAGTTTATGTCTGTAAGTATTTTAGGCGCTGACACAGAAAAACAGTATACCAATGGACTTAATTTAGGAGATATAGTTTATGTTGTAATAGAGGATAAGATTGGTGCCAATGTAATTTATGCTGGAAGTGCGGAGGTATATAGTACTTCAGAAAAGTATAATATTCCAGGTAAGGAGTTACCTGATACTATTTCACCAAAAGCTAGCGTAAAATCGGCTACACTAATTGTGGGTGAAGTAATAACCACAGCTCGAAGTAGCGAAATAGGAGCAATATATCTAGTAAACACTGCAACTAAACCTAAGTCTTTAAGTGAACTGGAAGTCTTAGTAAGTACGGGCTTTGCAAAGAAGGTAACTGTAACAAAAGCAGACCAATCTACAAAGATAGCAACTAAAGATTTGGTACCAGGAATCTATGTTGTGTATGCAGTGGATATGGCAGAAAATATGTCTTTGCCTTCAGAAGGACAGATTAAGCTACAAAAAAACCGTTATAATAAGTGAAAGTAAGGTAGTTTTGTATAGGGTAGTATAGGAGGATATAGATAGTTTAGAATTAATAAAATAGACAAAAGGAGAAGGATAGCTGCAGAGTTGTCCTTTTCTTTTTGTCGTTATTGTTGCAGCGCCGAGGGTAATGATTTTAAGGTAATGTTTAGCAATGAAAATGGAAATTATATGTGGTTGAAACTTTAAAAAAAACATCGTATAATTAAAAAATAAAGCGAATATTGTAGAGTGAATAGATAAAAAATACATATATTCTGCAAAATAGCGAATTAAATTAAAGAAGTGCAAATTGTATTCTTTGAAAAAGATTACAATTAATTAGGTTTTTATTTTTATAAAAATAAAAAACATCTATTAAAGGGAGGGACAAACCATATGAGACAAATGAAAAAAGTATTAAGCATTTTTATGGTAGCACTATTTGTAACGGTTGGAAGCTTAGGCAATATTGCAGCTAAAGCAGCAACAGTAATTGTTCCAACAATAAATTATGTTGGAGTAAATCATTCACCGCTAGTAGTAGGGGATACTGAAGTATTTACAGTAACTTCATCAAAATTTGAAGGACAAGTACAATACAGAGCATTCTTATTCGATGGTAAGCAGTGGAGCGAATTAACAAAAGGATATGGTAGTGCAGTAGATGCTAAAACACCATATGCGTTACCAGAAACAAAAGCATTTAAATTAGGACAACAAAAGCTTTCAGTTTGGGTAAAAAGAGCTGGAACAATAGGAATTAAATCAAACAGCAATGGAGACTATGACACCAACTATGTAGCAGCACTCAACTGCGTATCTAGAGATGATGCTAACAGAGTATATGCTAATGGAGACGCTAAGGTTGAAACTAACGGTTTAACAGTTAAGTTCAATGGAATAGAAGGAATAAGTGGAATCTCAGGGCCATACCTTTATAGATTACACATATACAATCCAACAACTGGAGTATGGACAAACAGAGTAACAGATTATACGGAAGTTCCATCATACAAGTTTGAAAAAGCAGGCACTTATATGGTAGTTGCTCATGCAATTACTAAGAACTCAACACTATGGAAAAACTACCAAGCAGAAGCAGATAAGTCTGTTAAAAACCAAAGCAAAACATACGGAACATATGAATCTTGGAAAACAGTAATGGTAACAGTTAAAGAAGATGCAGCAACAAAAATATTTGACACTACAGTTAAATCAGCTACATTTGGATCAACAGTAAATGTAACTATGACAGCAGATGGCGTTAAAAACTTTGCTAACGCTTCAAAATATCAAATACTTGATGGAACAAAGGCTATATCAGCTATAACTAACTTAGCAACAGCTACAACAGTTTTCCCAGCTAAAGTTTTAGGAGATAAAGTTAATGTTAAATTATTTGATGCAACTTCAAAAGAAATTACTTCAATAGAAGTTCTTTTAGGACAAGCAGGAACAATTACAATTAAAGCACCAGTAGATCCATCTACAGTAGAAGTTAAAGCTACAGTAAAAGCTGCTACATTTGGAGCATCAGTA
This sequence comes from Clostridium sp. CS001, assembly GCF_020443565.1. GTDB lineage: Bacteria > Bacillota > Clostridia > Clostridiales > Clostridiaceae > Clostridium_AD. Next base: position 119,843 of record NZ_JAIZZN010000007.1, on the reverse strand, counting down.
ACTGTTACTTCAACTCAAGAAGGAGCAGCTAAATACCAAGTGCTTGATGGCACAAAAGCTATATCAGCTATAACTGACTTACAAGCGACTACAACAGTTTTCCCAGGTAAAGTTGCTGGAGATAAAGTAAATGTTAAATTAATAGATATTGCTGGATTAGTAATTTCAACAACAGAAGTAACTTTAGTAGCTGCTAACTAGTAGAGTCTAAAGAAGTTAACCATAATTAAAACTTGATTAACAGTAGTTAATAAAAAACACTAAAAACAAACTAAAAAAAACGGAGGTAGAAATGTATGAACAAAAAAATCACAAGTTCAGCTCTTGCTGCTTTAATGATAGCAGGATCAACATCTTTCACGGCGATTGCTTCAATGGCTAATGGTACTGTTGTAATAGGAAATAAGGCTTACGATTTATCTTATGCTAATGATCCTCAAAATATTGAAGAAATAACCAATGCAATAGTTGCAGGTGGAGAAGTTTATGTTAAGGATTTCGAAGGAAATTGGATTAACAATACTACAGGATTAAAAGTAGAAGCAAGTCTTATCCCAGCTGTAGTTTATAAAGGTATAGATGGCAAAGAAGTTAAATTTGATGCGGCTGATAAAGATGCAGTGGCAAAAGAATTAACGGTAGAGGTTGCTACAGGTGCAAAGGCATTAGTAATTTCATTAAAAGAAAAAGTGAATATGTCTAGTCAAGCAACATTAGCTGTAGAAGTAAAGCAAGATGATACTTTAATTGATTTTGGTACACCAGTTTTAAGTGAAGATGGATTAAAGATTACAGTACCAGTTAAGGATGGCAAGACACCACTAACTGATGCAAAATATGACGTTAAAATAAGTGGCTTAATAGATTTAGCAGGAAAAGAAATTGTTGAAGTAAGTACTGCAACAGTTACAAAAAAATCAGTAGCATCAGATATTGGAATAACAACAACAGGACTTGCACCAACAACAGGACAAGCTATAAGCTATAAACTAACTGATAACTATGGACAAGTATACACAGATGCGACTACAATTGCGAAAGGTAAAATTACCGCTGCGTCTGCTAAAGTACAAGCAACAGGATTACCAATTGCTGTTACAATAGCTGGAGATAACAAAACAGCTACTTTTGATGCAACAGGATTAAAGAAAGATGTTGTGGTTGTTGTAAGTGTAACTTACACTGCTGGCAGCGTTAGCTTGACTTCAACTAAAGAATTAACAGTAGGTGAAGTTGCTATAGCATCAGTTATAAAAGATATCACTATATCAGCACAAAAAGATGCTAATGCTGTTGCTGTAGACACAACAAAAGATGGATTTATATTAGGTAAAGTGGCTAACTTTGATTTAACAGCAAATTTATTAGATCAATATGGAAATCCTAATAATACTGATAATGTTGTTACTTGGGCTACATCAGATAAGAGTGTATTGGCATTTAACTTAGATGCTACAAAAACTGTATTAAATAATGCAGCAAAAGTTCAAACAATCAAAGTTGTAGGACAAGGTACAGCAGTTATATCAGCATACCTTGCAAGTGGTTCAAAAGTAGATTACTTAGTAACTGTAACATTAGCAGGAGTGAAATCGGTAGCGGCTACAAATGTTTCAGGTGCAGTGAACTATGAAGATAAAGAAGTTATAACAGGATTTACATTTACTGATTTAAATGATAAAAATGATACATTAAAGCCTCTAGCTAAAGATGTAACTTTCGCCTTTAAGTCAGGTGATAAATTAACAGCTGCTGATATGGTTATTACAACTGTTGAAAACACTGATGGTACATTCAAAGGAGTAAAGTTTAACGCTAAAAAATCAGGTGCATATACTGTTACAATGTCATACGCTGGTAAGACAGCTGACTTTACAGTAACTTCTGCTACTAAAACAGAGTTTGCAAAACTACAAGATATTGCAGATTTTACAGCTAAAGCTGGTGCTCCAGAAAGTAAGCTTACAGTTAAAGCTTCAAATAAATATGATGAAGAATTAGATGTGAAATTATCAGATTTAGAATTAACATGGTATGCTGCTGATGGAAAATTAATAAGTTCTACAGATGCTAGTGCATTTGTAACTGTGAAATATTACAAAGCAGATGGAGTGGCAACTACAACTGGAACTGATATTATTAAATCAATTGGTGTTACTTATACAGGAGCAGTGGCTTCTAGCTATACACTAAAAGTAGGAATAAGCGGCACTATAGTAGCAGATACTGCTAAAGTTACAACTTCAGTAGCAACACTTAAAACAATACAAATTAATAAAAGTGTAGTTGCTAGTGATAAATTAGTTTTAGGGGATGATAAATCTCAGTATGTTGATTTAACATTAAAAGATAATGACGGAGATGCATTAGTTAATACAACTGGTATCAATATGTTTATCAAAAACACTGCTGGTGTAGATGTAAATGCATTTACCTCTCTAGTTTACAAGCATGTTGATAAGGATGGTATCGCAACATATAATACAGAATTATCGGGAGCAGTAGGTGTGGCATTAAAGCTTGACCCAAGTACTTCAGGCTTAGTAGATGGAACTTACAGCATATTTGTTGATAAAGGAATTTCTACTCAAGAGGGATATATAAAATCAAATACAGTTACTGTAGTTGTTAATAAGACTAGAGTTCTTGATACCGCTACAACTGCTACAAATTTAGTTACATCAACTTTAGGAACAGATTCAAAAATGTTAATAGTGCCAAAAGATCAATATGGTGATATTATAAAAATAAATACTGCTGATGTTACATTAAAGGATGGTGCAACAACAGTTAAGATTGCAACTTCAAATGGAGTGGTTGAAAAGGTTGACAAAGATGGAAATTTACTTGGATATGAAGTTACTCTTACTTCAATAGCTAAGGGAACAGAAATATTAACATTAAATGTTAAGTTCAGTGATACTGTTACAAAAGCAATTAATGTTACATCAACAGTTAAAACATCAGGAGATATAACATCAATTAAATTCGGTGGAGACCTTGATAACAATGGAATTCTTGATGCAGTACTTCATGATACTGTAATTGGTGATACTGATACTTATAATACTATCACACTTAATTTATCTGGATATGATACAAATGGAAATGTTGTTACAATAAAAGCTTCAGATTTTACATGGGATGAATCAGCACTACCAAATACAATAGTATTTGATGAAGCAACTGGAATATTTACAGTTGATACGAGTAAATTATTAGCTGATAAATCCAATGATGCAACTGGAACAGTTAAGGCATACCAAGCTGGTAAGCTACTTGGAACAATCTCTGTTAAATTAACAGATGCTGAGCCAACAATTGCTTCAATTGACTTCAATAAAACTGATAAAGTTAAGGAAGTTATAGTAGGTGATACGCTTAACTTAGCAGCAATAACATTAGAAGCAACAACTAATTTTGGTGATGTATCAAGCCTAGTTATAAAAGCTAGTGATATAGCTAACTGGAATACAAGTGATGCATCAATAGCAACTGTAACAGGGTCTGTAGTTACAGTATCAGGCAACGCAAAAGTTGGAGATTCAGTAGTGATTACTGGTTCATACCAAGGCAAGCTATTAACATTTACTGTTAAAGCAAAATAAGACCCTCAGGGGTTACCACAATTTTGCAAAATAAGAGAAAAGGACAGCTGTGCTATCAGCTGTCCCTTTCTCCTTTTCTGCTTAGGTAAGATTTTTTAAAAGAGATATTAAGGGGATTTTCCTACAAAGTGCAACCATTTTCAAGGATTAACGTAATTTATAGTGGGTAAATTAAATGAAAGTTTACTATTTGTTTAGCAGTTATATGATATAATAAAATGTAATTGTAACAATGAATATTAGAATTTGAACCTATTAGGAGGAATTTATTATGACAAACAATGATAATTCAATGGAAAGTAATAATGAAATAGTGCCAGAAAAAGTGGTAGCAGATATAAAGTTGCATCTTAATGAATACGATAAAGGGGTTATGTCAGATTTTCAAAAGGAATTTTTAGAAGAAGAGTTAGCGGAGCTACCAACAATAGAAAATGGACAGGTGTCTATTAGTGGTACATATATCTTTCATATGGTAGATAAGATAGAGGTTAGTGTTTATTTAAGAAATGGCTTGTCAACGCAAATTAACTTTGATAAAGTACCGCTAGTAATTGTAAATAAAAATGGGGATGTGCTTGCAAAGCAAATTATGGATATGGGTGACTTTGGCATATTACCTCCTTTTTCAGCAAGACCATATAAAGTTTATTTTGATAAAGCAAACCTTCTAGTTGATACAATTTCAAATGATGACTTTCAAATACAATTTGAAAGTTCCATTAGTGCTATAAATACAGTAAAGGTTGAACTTGAGGACATTCCAGAGAATATGGATTATGATTTAAAAAGTAGCTTCACAAACTTTTTAGCTAAGTTACCTTTAATAAAAGCAGGCGATGTTAATATTGAGGTGTTCAAAACATTGAGAGGTATGGATAATTCCATTTCTATAGTGTTCATGATTCGTAATGGCTGCGATAAAGTTATAAAATTAGAAAGATTACCTATAATGATTAAGGATGAGCAAGAGGAAGTTGTTGCTAAGGGGATGTTTGATATTGAAAATGTAAGTGTAAATCCTCATAAGGCAAAGGTTTATGATTTTACAATAACAGAAGATTATATTGTTAATAAAGATTTTGACATAAGTACTTGCAAAGTATACTTCAAATCCGAATAAAGAAGGGAATATGAGTATGAGCAATAATAGAAAGATATCTAAAAAGGCAGCGGGCTTATTTGCAGTAATTGTACTAATAGTGCTTTTATTTTTCTTTCTTCAAAAGTTTAATGACAACACTAATAGTAAAAGTAAAAATGATGTAAACACCGAAGAGTTAAAAAGTAAGGAATTAGATAAAAAGGCAGGAGAAACTGCTTCAAAGGATGCTGAAACTGGTATAGATAAATCTAAAGAAAATGAAGCAAGTGCAGATACTAAAAGATCAGAAAAAGATGAAGCTGCAAAAACCATAAGTGATGAATATGGTATTTCGGTTTTAGTTAAGGCTGCAAATTTTGGGTCTACAGCAGAAATTGTTACTGATAGCAGCAAATTCAATAATAGTTATAAACACTATCAGTTTTTCTTTGAAAGCAAGCCTATATCAAATATTGAAAGTATTACAAAAGCTGAAACCACAATATTTCCTGCAATGAAAGTTGGTAGCGAAGTAGTACTAAAGCTATTAGATGCAAATAAAAAGGTTCTAAAGGAATTAAAACTAAAGTTAAATGAGAAAAAATAAAATTAATTATATACAGTAAAATGGGAGTGAGGACAACATGAAAAAAGATAATAAAAAAGTGATTGGTATATCTATTATTCTAGTAATTATTCTGGCAATCGCAGGCACAGTTTATATGAACAATAAACCTAGCAAAACTACTAAAGGTGATCCTAGTGTAGAAGTTACAGTTAATGCTACAGTAAGAGAGGCAGCATTTGGATCTGTAGTAAATGTATCGCTTTCAGAGTCAGGGAAAAAGAAATACACAGATGTTTTAAAATACCAAGTTTACTACGAAGGTAAACCTGTAACGCAAAAGGAAATCTTAGGTAAGCCTACCACAGCATACCCTGTTAGAAAAGAAAAAGATAAGGTTACAATTAAGCTTATAAATGCAAAAGATAAAGATGTATATTCAGTGGATGTAAATTTGCAAAAGGAGAACATAGCAAAGTAAAGTTAAGGTAGATTAATTCATAAATAAAAGAGGAGAGATAGTCTTAAAAACTACCTCTCCTCTTTTATGTAAAAAATTACTCTATGCTAATTACTTCTAATTCTTCTGTAGCAACCACAGAATTATCTCCAGCTGCATACTTTACTTCAACACCAGTTGTATTTTTATAGGTTACACTAGGAATGGTGCTAGATGCTACAACTGCATTAGTAGAGTTGTTAATCCAAGTTGCATCAAACCCTTTAACATACACTTCGCTACTAGCCACTATGGCCGCAGTAATCTCAGCTAGGTTTTTAGTATCATTGGCATAGGTTATGTCAAAGGCTTTATTTCCAATAACTACAGTACCATTTGGCATCTGAACTGAGGCTGCGGAAGCTTTCCATACAGACGCAGTAGAAAGTGCTGTTATAACAAGTGCTGCATATAGAATCTTTTTCTTTTTCATAGGTAAATCCCCCTTTCAATAAAAGTTTAAATACAATATATTTAATAACTATATTGTATCATATTATACTACGATTTAAAAATCAATTTAGTTTCAATTGTCTAAAACATATCTTTTTTATTAAGAAAATAAATAACAAATATTCCTATAAGGCCAATTAGCGCAACCACATACCAAAAGCCTACAGTGCTAGCGGCGAAAGGTATCCCGGCTACATTCATACCAAATAACCCAGAAACCATATTAGGTATAGCCATTACTATAGTTATTGCAGCTAGGAACTTCATTACTATGTTAAGGTTATTTGATATAACAGAAGCGTAGGCATCCATGGTGCCACTTAGGATATTACTATATATAGTACACATCTCTATAGCTTGCCTATTTTCAATTATAACATCTTCAAGTACGTCTTTATCTTCTTCATATTTTTGAAGTATATCTAGCTTAAGCATTTTTTCTAAGGTGATTTCATTTCCCTTTAAGGAAGTAGAAAAGTATACAAGAGATTTTTCTAAGGCTAGCAATTGAATAAGCTCCTTATTTCTTAAAGACTTATGTAACTGCTTTTCAACTATGTAGCTTTTCTTATCAATTTGCCTTAGATATATTAGATAATAGTTGGCAATTCTATATAAGATTTGTAGCATGAATCTTGAACGTTTAAAGGTAAAGAAAGAGCTGATTTTCCCCTCGCTAAAGTCAGATAATACCTTACTGTTTTTCAAACAAACTGTAATTATTACCTTATCAGTATGTATTAGGGATAAGGGGTAAGTGTCGTAGGTTAATGAGTTATCATCCATATCTGTAAAGGGAATATCCAGAATAATTAATGTGCAATTCTCTACATCAATACGAGAAGTTTCCTCTTCGTCTAAAGCAGCTTTTAAAAAATCTATAGGGACGTTAGTATTTTTTGATACGAAGACCAATTCTTCAGCAGAAGGGTCTATCATATTAACCCAACAACCTGGCTCAATACTTTCTAGCTTTGATAATTGACCATTTTCTGCACTTTTATATATTGAAAGCATTTTTGCACCTCCTAGTGTAAGTTCATCTATATTATAGTCCATAAAATGCAATAAGCACAACTAATAATTAATTATATGATTTTTATGAAAGGTCGTAGATATTAGTGTATTTGGGAGAAATACGGTATAAAACTAAGATTTTAGGATGCGGAAGTAGTGTTGACAAAAAACGCTAATTAATTCATAATAGTATAGTAAGGTTCTATACATGATAGATAAAAAAATTGGAATAATAATAAAGAAGTTTGACTAATATATTGTAGAGGGTTATGTTATATCATGAGGTTTGTGTTGTAGCATACAGTATTATTATGGGAGGAAAATTCATGGATTTATACCCATTACTTACAATAGGGTTAGCACTATCTTTAGATGCTTTTGGAGTGGCTTTATGTATAGGTTTAAATAACCAAACTAGGGCTAGAAATAAGCTAGGCTTTATAATCTCCTTTGGGATATTTCAATTTTTATTTTCATACATAGGTGCTTATGCCGGATTCCTTTTCAATACATATGTAGCGGCCATGCCAACTATAATTGGCGGTATGATTATTGCTGCAGTTGGTGTACTTATGATTAAGAACGGCTTTGAAAGTAAAGGTGAGTGTCCGCTACTTAAACCTAAGATGTATTTTATTTTAGGAGCGTCAGTAAGCATTGATGCAATGGTGGTAGGTTTTACGGTATTAAATAATATAACGAAAGTTACATTATTAAATAATACATTATTCATTGGGGGTATAACTCTAGTAATGTCAACTATAGCTTTTATAATTTCTAAATATTTAAAAAGGGTAGAATTTGTAGGGGAGTATGCTGACTATATTGGAGGTATAATACTAATAATTTTCGGGCTAAAAATGATTTTTTTTTAAAGAAAGGATGATTAATATGTTAGAAAAGTTAAAAGATTTAAGCTCATTTGAGGCATTCAAGTATTTTAAAGCTATGAACGAGATTCCAAGGGGTTCTGGCAATGAAAAAGCAATAAGTGATTGGTTAGTAAGCTTTGCTAAAGAGCATAGTTTAGAAGTTATTCAAGATAAAGCATTAAATGTTATAATAAAAAAGCCTGCTACTAAAGGATATGAAAAAGCTCCAATTATAATAATTCAAGGTCATATGGACATGGTTTGTGAAAAAAACACAGATACAAAGCATGATTTCTTGAAAGATGCTATTGAGTTTATTGTAGAAGGTGATATTTTAAGAGCTAATGGAACTACTTTAGGTGCTGATAATGGTATTGCAGTGGCATTTGGTCTTGCAGTTCTTGCATCAAAAGATATGTCTCATCCAGCAATTGAACTATTAGTAACTACTGAAGAAGAAACAGGTATGGGTGGAGCTCAAGCATTAAACCCTAAGGATTTAGATGGAAGAATATTAATTAATATAGATTCAGAAGAAGAAGGAAAATTTTTAGTAAGCTGTTCTGGCGGAGTACGCGAGAAGATAAAGCTTCCAATAACATGGGAAGAAGCAGATAATAGTTTTACAAATGCTACAGTTAGCATAAAAGGATTATTTGGCGGACACTCTGGAATGGAGATCAACAAAGAAAGAGGAAATGCTATAAAGCTTATGGGACGTTTCCTTATGGATTTAAAATCAGTTATAGACTTTAAAATAAACTCAATCAATGGAGGAGCTAAAAATAACGCAATTCCTCGTGAAGCTGATGCTATTATATTGTTTAGAGAAAGCGATAAAAAGATAGTTCTTGAAAAAGTGGCACAATGGAACACTACTATAAAAGATGAGTTAAATGGCATTGATCCAGATGTAGCTTTGACAATTGAAGTATTAAATGAAAAAGTAAAAAAAGCATTTTCTGATGACACTGCTACAAAAGCACTTCAATTACTTTTCTTAATTCCAAATGGAGTTAAAAACATGAGTATGGCTATTGAAGGCTTAGTGCAAAGTTCAACTAATATAGGAGTTCTTACAACTTCTGAGGAAAACTTAGAATTTGATTCTGCAGTGAGAAGTTCTGTAAAGACTTTAAAGAAAGCAATATGTGATGAAACTATAGTTCTTGCAGAAATGGTAGGAGCAGCTATTGAATTTGAATCTGATTATCCTGAGTGGCAATATAATCCACAATCAGAAATAAGAAGCGTATTCCAAAAGGTATATAAAGATATAAATGGAAAAGATGTTGAAATATCAGCTATACATGCTGGACTTGAGTGTGGATTAATCAGCGATAAATTTGGAGGAAAAATTGATCAAATATCTTTTGGACCTAATATTTATGATGTTCATACACCTAAAGAACACTTAAGTATATCATCAACAAATAGAATGTGGGATTTCTTAGTAGCAGTATTAAAGGAAATAAAATAATCAAACGAGTTTAGTGGATAAATCAACATTAGTGAGGTAAGTTACACTAATGAATATCTAAAGGTTTCTACTTTTGTAGAAGCCTTTTTTATTCTAGCTTACTTGTATTAAATAATATATTGATGTATATTATAATTGATATAATAATTTAGTAAGGTGATATAAATGGATGTAATTTCATATTTAAAAGAAAATAATATTAAGATTACTGCGGCAAGGAAAAGCATACTAGAAATTATACTTTGTAGAAAAGAAGCTATAAATGCAAATCTCATATATGAAGACCTTAAAGAAAATCACATAAAAATAGATTTATCTACTGTGTATAGAACACTGGAGCTTTTAGAGAGTAAAAAGATTTTAAACAAATTTGATTTAGGGAACAATATGTATAACTATACTATAAGCAATAATGCCCATAAACATATAATTCAGTGTGATTTATGTCATAAGAAAATGGTTATAGATTGCCCTATACCTCAAATAGAAGAGCAAATAAAAGCAAAGACAGGAATAACCCTTACAGAAAGTCATGTTTATTTAAAAGGAATCTGCAGGGAATGTAAAGAATAAGAGGAGATGAATTTAATGCAATTTTCATCATTAGTACTAATGGAGAGAGATAAAGAAACTAATCAATTTGTCAGAGAACTAGGAAGTTATGAGACTTCTGAAGGTGCAGAATATGTAACGAAACTGTATTACGATGGAGGATTAATCAACTTGTTTTTTGATACTCATGAGGATGTAGAAGAATGGCAGTTTACGGCGATTTATGATTATTTTAATGAGGATATATTTAGAACTAAAGGTTATTCTATTGACGCTGTGGATGATGAATATAATCCAACTTGGGTAGTTAAGTTTGAATATGACAAAGAACATATGGTGGTTCGCGAAGCATTAATTGAGGTTTGCGAATTAATAAAACAGGAACTTAAAGAAGTTTTTGAAAAGATTAAAGGCAAACAAGAGGAATATAAATAATAATATGAATTTTTAGAGGTGTGCATGAGACTTGAGTTTATAAATAGGGTAAAAGCCGATGAGGTTTTAGGGCGAAATATTTTTACAGAAGACGGAAACGTACTTCTAAGGTCAGGAGTAAAGTTAACTAATAAGTACATAACAAAACTTAAGGAATTGGGGGTTTTCTACGTATATGTAGAAGATTCCAGATTAGATGATATATCAGTAGAAGATGAAAAGCTAAGTGATTTAAAAGCAGCAACCATGAAAAATATGGCTAACATAATGAAAAATGTAACGTCAGGAGATAAGAAGGGAACCAAAGATGCCTTATCCGTTGTGGAAGATTTGGTTGACCACATTATTGAAATGGGCGATGTAAATAAAAGCTTGTACGATATACAAACCTATGATAACTATACATATCTTCATTCTATAGATACTGGGATTATGGCAACTTTTCTTGGCTTGTCTATGAATCTTAAAGAGAGCGAATTAAAAGAGCTGAGCATTGGAGCAATTCTTCATGACATAGGAAAGACCAAAATTGATTCGGATATTATAACTAAGCCAGGCAAGCTAACAGAGGAAGAATTTCAAGAAATAAGGCAACATCCAACCTATGGAAGAAGTATTCTAGAAAAGAATTTTTCCATATCTAGTGAAGTTCTAAGGGCTGTGGAACATCACCACGAAAAAGTTGATGGTAGTGGATATCCTTATGGACTTAAATTACATCAAATTTCTAAATTTGCAAGAATTATTTCTGTTTGTGACGTTTATGATGCCGTAAGCAATGATAGAAGTTACAGACAAAAATTTAATCCTATAGATGCTTATGAATTAATTTTAGCAGGTTGTGGAAATGCCTTTGATGAAGAAATTATAAAAAACTTTAAAAAAACTTTTTCAGTATTTCCATTAGGTGTATGTTTAAAGCTATCCAACGGAATTGAAGGATACGTAATTAAACAAAACAAGAACTTTCCTGATAGACCAGTACTTAGAGTGCTTTATGAAAGTGAAACTAGAAAGCCTATCAAGTTTTATGAAATAGATTTATTGCAATGTCGTAATCTTGTGGTTCAAGCAATAATATAAAGTTAGTGCCACCCACGTGGCAAGTGGCAAGTCTAGCTTGCCACTTGCCACGTGGGTGGCACCCTAGGAGAAATATATGAGAGATAAAAATATAGAAGTTATTATAAAGGGATTTACAAATCAATATGGATATTTATTAGAGGATATAAAAAGTAAGAATAATAATTCTGAGCTATGGACAGTTGTAAAAGACATGAATGGGGTAATGCATCGACTAATATTTATAAGGGACACTAACCTAAGCGAACTTTTACAATATAACATTCCGGATGATAAAGGTAACATATATATATTAATTTCTGAAGATGATTTTCATAGTGATAGTAACTTAGAATTTCTTTCAACAAACAATTTGTCAGGAATACCTTTGATTAAAGTTCAGATTAAAGAGAGAAAAGTAACATATTCTGAAAATGTAAATTTGGAAGTAGTACAGCACTTAGCAGCAGTTATGAATAATAATAGCTTACGTAGTAATAATGAAAAGGTAAGTATAAGTGAATTGCCCTTTATTACTATTGGAATCATTGCTATAAATGTTATTCTATATATAGTTACAGCTTATTTGAGCTACACTTATGCAAAAGGCAGTGTATTTGATAGTGATACTAGAGTTTTAGTTTTGCTTGGTGCCAAGGTTAATGAGTTAATTGCACAGGGTCAGTATTTTAGACTTGTTTCTTGTATGTTTTTACATGGAGGTATTGTGCATTTAGGCGTGAACATGTATTCACTTTATGCTATCGGACCAATGGTTGAAAGGGTTTATGGTAGAGTAAAGTATCTTGCCATTTACTTTGCTTCGGGGATATGTTCTTCAATGCTCAGCTATATTTACTCACCGAGTATTTCCATTGGAGCCTCTGGTGCCATATTTGGACTTTTAGGAGCGGTGCTTGTTTTTGCAATTAAGTCCAAAGGTAAGACTGGAAGTTCTTTTATAAGAAGTATTTTATCAGTGATATTTGTAAATATATTTATAGGTATGACATTGCCAAACATTGATAATTTCGGACATATCGGCGGGCTTGTTGGGGGAATGATTATAGCATTTTTGCTTACAGTTAGGGAAAAAGATTAGTTAGACAAATACAGCCTCAGGGAGAACCCTGAGGCTTAGATATTACCCCGGAAAAATGTCTGTCTGATACTCTAGGGGATAGCTTTATGCAACAATACTTTCTTTATTTGCAATTATTTTAACTAAATCTTCATGGTTTACAGTTTCATTTTCCATTAATAAAGCTGTAATAGCCTCTAAAGAATGTTTTTCATCTGTGAGGATACTCTTAACTTCTTCATATAATTCTGCCATTAAGTTTTTACATTCTGAGAAGGCTGCTTCTTGGTTTGTAAGACCTGCGTCGTTTAGTTTATCCATAGTAAGTAGCCCTAGTGAATCACCCATACCGTACTGCGTAATTATAGTGGTTACTAGCTCTGTACTTCTTTGTAAATCATTATATGCGCCAGTGGTTACGTTATTTTGTCCAAAAATAATTTCTTCAGCAGCTCTACCACCAAGGAGTACCATTATCCTTTTCTTTAAATAGGCCTTGTTTTGATATAGTTTATCTTCAGGAATGCTTAAAGTATAACCACCTGCACCCTTGGTAGTTGGAATTATAGTTACCTTTGAGACTTTATCATTTGGCAATACCTTGAATGAAATTATGGCATGTCCCGCTTCGTGGAAGGCGGTGATTTTTCTATCCTCATCTTTAATATAATCTCTATGAACTTTTTCATAACCAGCCAGCATTATAGAATAAGCTTTATCTAAATGTTCATTTTCAATAAATGAAGAATTATCCTTACAAGCAAGAATAGCAGCTTCATTTGCTAAGCTCTCCAGCTTTGCACCTGAAAAGTAGGAGGTTTTATGTGCCCACTGAGAATACTCTATATCCTTAATAGGTTTATTTTTAAGATGAAGTTTTAAAATTTTCTCTCTAGCAGCCACATCAGGTAATGTAACTTCAATATGTCTATCAAAACGACCAGGTCTTAAAAGAGCTTCATCCAACATATCAAGTCTGTTAGTTGCAGCAATTATCATAATTCCTTCTGTTTCATTAAAACCAGACATTTCTGTTAAAAGGGCGTTTAGTGTTTGATCTTTTTCATCAGAACCGCCACCTCGTCCATTATCCCTTTTCTTACCAATAGCATCAATCTCGTCAATAAAAATAACTGCCTTGCCGTGGCTTCTTGCTTTTTTAAATAAGCTTCTAATTCTACCAGCACCCACACCTACATAGACTTGAACAAAATCAGAACCAGACACTGCATAAAAAGGAACATTAGCTTCGCCAGCTACAGCTTTTGCAAGCAAGGTCTTACCCGTTCCAGGGTCCCCATATAAAATTATTCCTCTGGGCATTCTAGCTCCATAGGTGGAATACTTCTCAGGATTTTTAAGGAAATCAACTACATCCTTAACACTATCCTTAGCCTCTTCGTTACCAGCTACACTATCAAAGTTAAACCCTATGTCTTCTACAGCGGTTACATCAAGATTTGTAGCTGAGAACATGCCTTTGGATTTTACCTTTGAAGATTTAAAGGCAAAAATCCCAAGTGCTATAAGTGAAATTAAAAGACCTGAAATAGAAGCTATTTCAAAAGGATTTGTAAGAGTTTGCTCAGAAACATTTATTCCACTTTTTAATAAGTTTTCTTTAAAATTATCGGTTCTTGGATTATCAGTTTCATAAATAGTGCCATCTTTAAGTTTAACTTGAATCTTTGGTGAAGTTGTTACGTAGACAGTAGAAATGTTACTTCCGGAAGCATCTTTAAGAAAGTCAATATATAATTTATCTTTAGGTATTTTAAAGGCATTACTAAAAAAGATGAGGAATACTAATGAAAAAACTGCAGTAATCACAGGAAGTATAATATATTTGTTTTTAATTTTATTCATAAGCTTAAAGCAGTAACCACTATTCCTTTAGAGGATTGTGGAAACGCTTCATTCACCATCCCTTCTCGTACTATATTTTTATTGATATGGCAAGATAAAAATTCTTGAGTCATATTAAATCCAATTGACGTTACATCAACTATAAGGGCAATTATAATATGTTTTAAAGGTCTTGTCCAACGAACCTAATAGATTTTGGTAATGTAAATTCTGTTAAAGTTATAATTGATAAATTTATGATTTGTTGTATACTTTATTTATGAAATAGAAACAAGATGAGGAGAACAGATAAAATGGGAAAGAAAGTTTATGCAATAAAAGAAGGATTCAATTTTAGTGCTAATGAAAAAATAGAAAATAAGATAGTTGACACTTGGGCGGAGTGCTTAAAATATGTAAAGGGTGTAAAAGGTGCTAAGTACAAGAGCTTTGAGGATATAAATGAAGCTAAGAAATTCTTGAATGCTACAGAAGATTCATTAAAAAAAGAAGATAATAGTTATCCTAGTGAATGTCTTCATGTTTATGTTGATGGTAGCTATAATTCTTTTACAGAGGAGTATTCCTATGGAATGGTAGCTGTAAAAAACAATATAGTTTTATACATAGAAAGTGGTGCAGGAAAGAATGAGTCATTAAGGAATATAAGGCAAATAGCAGGAGAACTAGAGGGTGCAGTAAAAGGCGTTCAGTATGCTATAAATAAAGGTGAGAAAAAAGTCGTGATATTTCATGATTATATAGGGATTTGTTATCATGCTACGGGGTTCTGGGAAAGGCGCGAAGAGTCGTCGAAAGAATATTACAAAAAAATGCAAGAACTAATGAGTAGTGGTATTGAAGTAATATTTGTTAAGGTGGATAGCCATACGGGAGATTTATTTAATGAACTTGTTGATGAAAAGTGCAAAGAAAAGTTGTCAATAAAGTCTGATAAATCAGTTGAAAAATGGCTACTTAAAAACATTATTAGTGTTAGTAGCGTAGCTGTAAAACAGGAGATTGTAAAAATAGTAAGTAAAGGGCAAGAAAATATAATTGTTATAGATTCTAAAAATTAAACAATACTCTTAAAAAAAGTAGGTTAATTATCTTAAAATTGCACATCCTATAAGGACTAAGTAATTAAAGAAAGGATGTGTAACTTATGCATAGAAAATTTATATCACCGATGGCAGCAGGTGCTGTAATTGGAGTAGTGGCAGCTACAATGTTAATGCCAAATATGGATAGAGGTACAAAAAGAAGAGTTAAAAAAACAGGTAAAAGAGTAATGAGCATGGCAGGAGATATGTATGATAACATGAAGGATTATATTTTATAGTCTCACGAAAGTAATTAGCTGTGTCGTCTTTGACTTGTTATTTATTTGAATTTGTAAAAGTATAATTAAAGCCTTTAAACTATATCGGTTGATATAGTTTAAAGGCTTTTAACATTGTTACTGAAAATTCTAAATTTTATTCAAGTATTTTGCAGTTTAAAGGTAAACTATGTTATAATTAAATTAAAATTGTCTAACAGTCCTTTTATTTGACATTAATTTACATATACTACCATGCAGTAAAGGAAGAGTGATTATGGAGATATTATCTTTAGGAGAAAAAATAAAGAGAAAAAGAAAAGAATTTAATATGACGTTAAAAGACCTTGCAGGAGAAAGAATAACCCCAGGACAAATTAGTCTAGTTGAATCAGGTAAATCTAATCCTAGCATGGATTTATTAGATTATTTGGCAAATACTCTAAATACGTCCTCTGAATATCTAATGGAATCAGAGGAATCTCAGGCTGAAAAAATATGTTTATTTTATGAAAATATTGCTGAAGCACTTATTTTAAATGGTGATTTAATACAGGCTGAGCAAAATATCGAAAAGTCTTTATATTATTGTGAAAAGTACAAGCTTGAATATAGAAAAGCCAAAAATCTATACTTAAGAGGTGAAATATACATAAAGAGGAAAGAGATTTCTGCAGCTCAACAAGTCTTTCTTTCTTCAAATGTTATTTTCATAAAAACAAACTCTTATGAAGAAGTAATTAGAACCTTTTTAAAGCTTGGAATAATAGCACTAGAATTGAAGGGGTACCATTCTGCGGCAAGTTATTTCGGACAAGCTGAAAAAGTTTTTATGGACAATGAAGTTGCAAATGATTTTCTATTAGGCGAAATATTTTACTACATAGGTTACACTTATTTTAAGCTAGATGATATAGAAAGTGCTATAAAATATTCATATTTAGCACAAAAAAAGTTTGCACAAATAGATAGTAAGAAAGAATATGCCAACTCACTTATGGTATTATCAAACGAATATAATGAAAAAGGTGATATTGTAAACGCTATAAAGTATTCAAAAATTACTTTAGAAGTATTTTATGAAATTGACAATTTAAATTATATATCTGAGATTGAAAATAACTTAGGTAGGTTATTTTACGAGTTTGAAAATATAGAAGAATCCTTTATACATTTGAATAAAGCCAAGGTAATAAGACAAACAAGTAATGATTCAAAGTTAATAGATACATTAGCTAATATATGTGATAATTATATTAAACTTAAGCTAATAGATAAAGCGAAAGAAGCTTTAGAGGATATATTAGGATATGTAGAAGAGGGTAATTATAAAGCTTTAAGTAGGTATTACTTATTAAAATATAGAGTTGATTTGCTAGAAGGAAATGCCATTGAAGCGGAAAACACTTTATTACAAGCACTTAATTTTGTAAAAGAGCAGGAACAAACAAAAGAAGCAGCTGAAATATCTATAATGCTTGGAAAGTTTTATATGGATGGTGGTAAAGATAAAGATGCCGCTAAATACCTAAATGAGGGTGTAGAATTATTCAATAAATTAGGAATAATTAAGTAATTTAAGTTAAACTATTTTGTGTTTAGATGCATAAGATAGTTATTTAATCTGTGGATAGGTGATGAATATGGAGATATTATCAACGGGAGAAAAGATAAAAAGGACTAGAATATATAAAGGCTATACCTTAAAGGATATATGTGATGGAAGAGTATCAGTATCTAAAATGAGTTGTATAGAAAATAACAAGGTCATGGCAGAACCTTGGATAGTAGAACTTATTAGTAAAAAGTTGGACGTTGATGTTGCGTATTTGAATGAAAATATAAAAGAACAAATTGAGGAAAACATTAAGGATTTGAATGACTATGGCAATGGCGTAAAGGATGACGATTACGAAGTTAAAGTATCCTATAACTTGGAATTTGCCCAGAAGTATAATTATTATGATTTAGCCATTGAACTAACACATATGCTATTTAACTTTTATTTAGATAGAAAAGACTTCCCGAAGGTGCAATCAATTAGTTCTATATATTATGATTTATACTTAAAAACATCTTTAGAAGATAGTAAGTTAACTTACTATATAGACATGGCAAGGCACTTATATATAAAAGAGGACTATCTGCAAGCAGCAAGTTATTATTGTAATGTTAGAAGAGGATTAAATGAGAGCAAAATCAATAATTATAAAAAGCTAATAATAGTAACTTATAATGAAGCTGCCTGTAGTATTATGCTAAAAAACTATGAGCGTGCATATGAAGTGGGCATTAGATTATTAGATTTGCTAGAACACGTAGATACTGAATTTAAAGCCGCTGAGATATACCACATGTTAGCAGTGTTGTCTATAAGGGTAGGAAATGGAAAGTTTAAAGAATATGAAAAAAAATCATATGAATTATATAAAGATAATGATACTAGTAAAGCAAAGGCTATTTACAATTATGCGTCTACAATGTTTGACTGCAATATGAAAGATAAGGCTGTAGAATATATAAATAATGGTTTAAACTGCTACCCTAGATCAGACAAGGCAGGTCTAGTTAACTTTATGCTAGATAGTATTGAGGAACTTATTGAAAATGACATGCTAAGCCTTGCACAATCTATTTCTGATGAAGTTTTAAATTATGCAATAAATTTAGATAACATTCAGTTTGTTGAAAAAAGCTATTATTATAAAGCTACTATACTCGATAAACAAGGACAATCAGCTAGTGCTGAGATGTATATGAACTTATCTTTAGATTCGCTTTTAAAATTTGGAACTAAGCAAGATATATATTCAAGATATTTAGAAATGGGGAATATGTACCACAAGCTAGGACATATAGCTGATTCTATAAAGTATTTTAGCTTTGCTATTCAATTAGAAAAAAAGATGTAGATTTGGGATTTACCTAAATCTACATCTTTTTTTATTTTAAACATGTGATGCATTCAACAAGCGGGATAAGTTTCCACTTATTATTTTCCTAAATTAGCATATCATAATGATATGTTAATTATTAACCACAATAAACACAAGGAAGGAGGGAAGGTTATGAAACCATGGAGAGAAAGAAATGTGCTAATAATTTTGATTAGTACCTGTTTTGCATGCTTTACATGTTTTATATGTTCGGGTTTTTCTAAAGCTACATCAATTTATCCTAAAGAAGTTTTTCTAACATTTGACGACGGTCCATCTATTAATAATACTTTAGGCATAATAGATATTTTAAATCATAATGGTGTTAAGGCAACATTCTTTGTAATTGGACAAAGGGCACAAATGTATCCGGAAATTATTAAGAAAGTGAATGATAGTGGAATGTGTATAGCACCCCATACATATACTCACAATTATAGCGACATTTATAAAAGTACTGAAGCTTATTTTAAAGATATGGAAAAGTGTAACAATGTCATTAAAAATATTATAAATAAAAGCAATTTTTCATACATAAGAATGCCTGGGGGTTCAGATAATTTAGTTTCTAATTCAGAAACTTTACAAAACATTAAAACCACACTTAAAAAGAGAAACATAAACTATGTGGATTGGAATGTATCTTCAGATGATGCACTTGGCCAAAATATTCAAGCCTTTAAGCTTAAAGATAATGTTATAGCTCAATCTAGAGGAGTAAGTATGGCGGTAGTTCTAATGCACGATTCTTATTATAAAAGAACTACGGTAGATTCACTTCAAGAAGTTATAAGTTATTTTAAAAACCAAGGATATGTATTTAGGACATTTAATGATTTAACCCAAGAGGAAAAAGAAAAGATGACAAGAATGGAGGTATTAAATAGATGAAACCCCAGAAGGTTGACCTTCCAGGGTTTCATCTATTTAGAAGCTTCTCTGCTAATTATAAATTCTTTAGCTTTAATTTCGAAACTATCATCTAAGGAAGTTAAAGCTACCTCATCATACTTATTTTTTAAGGCTAGTGTAAGTATTCTATCAGCTAACTCAGGATTTTTTGACAAAAGGGAGCCATGAAAATAAGTACAAAAAGTATTTTTATAAATACAACCTTCGTAACCGTCTTCGCCATTATTACCATAGCCCGATTTAACAATGCCAAGTGGTGTTAAGCCATTTATATAAGTTCTTCCAGAATGGTTTTCAAAGCCTACATAGGTTTCATTAAAGGCTTCATTATGAATAATTGTATTGCCTATGAACCTTTTATCCCCACCTTCTGTGTAGATATCTAAAATATCAAGACCTTGAAGCTTTTCACCTTCCGGAGTGGTATAGTATTTCCCAAGCAATTGATATCCACCGCAAATAGCCAAGAATACTTTACCACTTTGTATGTAATCATCTATAGCTAATTTCTTTGAATTTATTAAGTCAGGGGAAACTATTGCCTGCTCATAATCTTGTCCTCCACCGAAAAATACAATATCATAGTACTCTGCTTTAAAAGTATCACCTATGGATATGTTAATGATGTTTACTTTGATGCATCTACTCTCAGCTCTATGTTTTAATATTAAAATATTTCCTACATCCCCGTATACATTAAGTAAGTCAGGATATAAGTGACAAATGTTAATTTCCATATTATCCATCATGTAATTCACCTTCTAACTAAAATTTTAAGTTTTAATATATTCTTAATTTTTATTTGAGTTATTATATGCTACCAGATTTTATCTATGTATCCTTTAGCATGCAAAAACTTTCGTAAGTTTATCATTGCGGTATAAGTAGCCAGAACATAAACAACATCACCATCACAAGCTTTTATTTCTTTTAGTAATGCTTCTTCCTCTGCGCATAATAGGAAAGAGGAAGGATCAAAACCAGCTACCTTAAGTCGTATTGCCATATCATATAACCGTATGCCAGATATCATAACTTTGTTAATATTAAGGCTAGTTAAAGCTTCGAAATTTACATCCCAAATCCAAGAAACATCTTTTCCATCAGCATAATTATCATTTAAAAGAAGGGATAAGTTTATTTTTCTTGTGTCTAATTTAATGGTGTTTACAGCCTCATCATAGCCAGCAGGATTTTTAACTAATACTATCTTAACTTCCATACCATCAATACTTAATGTTTCTTGCCTACCAAAGCTACTAGCTACGGTTTTAAGACAGTGCTCTATGATATTATCTTGAACATGTAGCTCCTTGGCTACAGAGTATGCACATAGGGCATTATAAATATTATAAGTTCCAGGTTGGTTTATATAATATTGCTTATTATTAATGTAGACTGTGGACCCATTAGGATTTAAATCAACAATTTCATCTACATGATAATTAAGAGAAGGGCGTTTGTAGCTGCACTTTGAGCAGTAGAAATCCCCTAAATGGTTATATGTAATAAAATTATATTCATAAGGTGCCTTGCATACTGTGCAAAATTTAGCATCTGCGTTTGTATCTACAGTTTTATTTTCATTAATTTTAGTACCAAAACCATAATATACTATTGGATTTTTAAGATTTAAGTTTCCAAATAAAGATTCATCTCCGTTAAGTATAAGAGTGGAGTTTGGTGTCTTTTCTATGCCTTCTAATATCTTTTTTAAAGTAGTGTATACCTCGCCATAGCGGTCTAATTGATCTCTGAATAGATTTGTAATAGTGATTATACTTGGAGATATATATTCAGTTATAAATTTAACGTTGGCTTCATCGACTTCTATGACAGCAATCTTTTCTTCTTTAGATTTTTTAAAAGAATAATTAGAAATAAAACAGGCTACTATTCCCGTATACATATTTGCACCAGTATTGTTAGTTATAACTTGCTTATTACTTTCCTTTATAATACTATAAATCATGCTTGTAGTAGTGGTTTTACCATTAGTACCGGTTATAAGTATAACCTCATAATTGGCCGCTATGGTTTTTAATATATCCTTATCAAGTTTTAAGGCAATTTTTCCCGGGAAATTTGTGCCACCTTTAAATAAGAATTTTGATAATTTCATAATAAATTTTGAAACTAATATACTGAGCAACGACTGAATTTTAATTTTGAACACATCCTTTAACTGTAGTTAATTATTATTGATATTTATATAGAAGAAATCATCGCTTATTTTAAAACCAGCATGCTCTGAGAGGTTATTTAATTTAGTCAGTAGGTTTATCTTAGCATCACCTTTAAGGGGAGTTGGGCAATAATCATTTCTATAATCCACTGAAGATATACTACATGGAATAACGCGGATACCTATAGAAGTTAAACTATTATTTACGAACTTAAAATTACTTTGAAAAATAAAGGTGGTTTTGTCCGATGGATTAGAATTACCTCCAAAGCAGAAATTCCCCAAGCTATAAGCTATAATTCTATTTTTATATTGTTCAATCCCCTGAATTACATGAGGGTGATGTCCAAGAATTATATCTGCTCCATTATCAATGGCAAAATGAGCTAGTTCCTTTTGTGCATCTATAGGATAGTACTGGTTTTCATTTCCCCAGTGAAAGTTTATAATTACAACTGAATTAGTCTTTTTTAATTCTGCAATATCTTCTTTCAATTTATTTAGAAAACTTTTATCTAAGGACCAACCTCTATAACCTAAAAATCCAAAGGGCTGCTCTTTAATTTTGGTTATCCATTTTGAACCTTCTCCAAAGTAGGCTACTTTTTCCTTTTCAAGGGCAAGCTTTGTATCTTGAAATCCCTTTTGATTATAATCGTAAATATGGTTGTTGGAAAGATTAACTCCTTCAATGGAGCCCAGTGGTAGACTTTTAGCATAATCACTAGAGGCTTTGAAGTTAAATTGCTTATCTGCCTTGTCTGTAGAATCCGTAAAGGTTGTTTCTAAGTTGGCGATGGTAACATCGTCGGCGCTAAAAATACTAGACACATTTTTAAACAAGTAAGAAAAATCATTATCATGGTTTACTACCATGGCAGGTAGACTAGTTTCATAGTTGAATTTATTGTCAGTTCCAATAGTACAGTCGCCTACAGCAGACATCAGGACCTCTGTATTCTTGTCCTCTACTTTAGGAGGGATAATAACTTCATTTGAAGTATTAGATGCACCATTGGTGATAGAAGCATCATCTTTATTGGGCTTTGATTGACCTTGTTCAGAAATAGCTTTATTTCCACTAAACTTATTCAAAGAAAAGGAAATAGTTTTAATGGTAACGAAGATTAAGGCTATAGAAAAAAATAGTAATAAACATAACCTTGATATTATTTTTTTTCTATTGTATTTACGCCTTCGTGATTTTTTCAAAATAACCCTCCTGTGGTACTCCTCGGTACCTAATAATTATATGGTTTAATCATTATAATTTTATATCATAGTTGCATAAATGTCTAATATATAATATAACTTATAATTATTGTGGCTTTTTAGTTTGGTATTTGTTAGAATATTACTATAAAGAGGTGATATTATGTTGAAGTTAGACAACTTAAAGTCTGTGTTACAATTAAGTAAACCAAGGGAGATAAAAGGTAAAACAAAAGCACTATATTTAGGAATATTATTTGTTGCAATTATAGGTATTGTTATTTTAACTATAACACAAAAAAACAGGTATTTGAGTGAATTAGAAATACAAGCGGAAAAACATTACTTTGCACAGGAATATGATTTGGCTATTGAAAAATACGGTAAACTTGCAAAGGAGCATTCTGATTCTCCAATATGGAATGTTAAAATAGCTGAGGTTTATTCTGTTAAGAGAGATTTAAGTAGCTCGTCAAAATATATTGATATTGCAAAGAAATATGAAAAGATAGACGTAAATACCTATAACTACATAATCTTTACAGAGTTTATGAATGGAAAACATGAAGAGGCCTTAAAAGATGGGGAGATTGCATTAAGCAAATATCCTAAAGATAAAGGACTTATAAAAACCATGTTTACAATTTACATGGGGAATAACAAGATTAATGAAGCAAAAGAGATTATCCTAAGTTATCCTGTGGATGAGAAGTCTTCCTATGATATTGCAGAATATTCTAGAATGTTAATGCTTGTGGATAAAGTGGAAGAAGGGTATAGCCAGTTAAGACGTGCATGGGAACTTAATAAGGATGAATACAAGGTATATGATGTGTTAGCACAAATATCCTTATATAATAAAGATGCTCTTTTGCAAAATGTAACGGCTCTTTCACAAAAACACCCTAATGACTTAGTTTATAAAATATGGTTAGCTAAGATATATTCATTAAGCGCTGACACTGTAGATGAGGCAAATAAATTATTAAGTGAGATTTCTAATAAGGATGTAGGGACTATACAAATTAAACTAATAAGTGCTAATGTTTACAAGAATATGAATGAGATTGAAAAGTCTGATAAGCTTATCCAAGATGTAATCCTGCAGCATCCAGATGACTATAGAGCATATCATAGTGCGGGGTGGTATTATCTTTACAAGAAAGATTACGAAAAGGCTAAAGAATATTGCAATAAATCTATAGAACTTAATAAGGATTATCCAGATAATTATGGATTCTTAATGCCAGAAATATTAAAACAAGAAGCTAAAAAGCTTACTGCAGAGCCCTATTTTAGAACTGCATTAATTAAGGAACCTTATAATTATAATATAATGCTTAACTTTGCAAATTATTATTGGTACACCTCCAATGATAGTGCTAAGGCACTAGAATGCTTTAATTTAGCAGCAGTTATCAAACCACAGGATGCAGATATAAAGTATAATATGGCTTTAATAAAGTTATCTGATAATAAAATAGAGGATGCCATAGAAATTTTAAAGGTATGTAGTAAACTAAATGAGTTAGATCCTAAGTATCACAGAACATTGGCTACTATATACATGACAGAAAATAAGCCAGAGCTAGCTAAAGTGGAAATTAAAAGTGCTTATAGTGCAGATCAGAAAGATATTTTAACTTTAAATAATGCTGGTTGTTATTACATTACTTTTGAACAAAATTTAGAAAAAGGGTTTTATAATATATCAAAGGCCTATGAAGGCTTAGATGCTTCTCATGATGATTACACTAAAAAAACCATTTTAGAGAATTATGATAAGGCTCAAAAGCTTAAAGAAAGTTACACTAAGGGTAAAGATAATCAAGTGTTAAAAATCCCTGATTTTATTTTATTTTATTAAGAAAGGCGTGTTTCTTTGAAAAAAGGATATATTTACTCAATTCTCTCGGCTATATTATTTGGAAGTGCAGGTCTTTTTGTAAAGATGGCTTATGTAGGAGGAATTGACTCTATAAGTTTATTAACGTTGCAATATATGATAGCTGTACCATTAATGTTTCTTCTTATGTATGTTTTTGATAAAAAGTCTTTTAAAATTACAAGGCTACAGTTATTAAGGTTAGCCATACTTGGCATAGTTGGAAATACATTTATGACTGTTCTTTATTATATATCCTTTAACTACCTGCCCATGGAAGTAGTGGCTATATTGTTATACACTTATCCTTTAATAGTGTTTGTATATTCAGCTGTTTTTAAGAAAAGTCATTTAGGATATAAAAAGCTTTTTGCTGTGCTCCTAGCATTTTTCGGTTGTGTTTTAACTTTAGATATACTATCGGGGCAGCTTAAATATTCTATTATAGGAGTTGCAGTTGCATTAATGTGTGCAATGTTTTACGCCTTCATGAATATTTATAGTGAAGAAAAGTTGCAAGGATTAGAACCCCTAACAATTAATGCATATTCAACGCTATTCTCGTTATTATCTCTTATGATATACAAGTTTCCTATATTTGTTTTTAGTGGTGAAGTGAATACAAGTTTACTTTTATATACGACTATTCTTGCTGTGTTTTGTGAGATTATACCACTAACTTTATTATATGCAGCCATAAAGCGCATAGGGTCACTAAAGGTATCTATAATTGGGAATATCGAAATACCAACGGCGATGATTATATCGTTTTTTATATTACATGAGAATATTGGAATTATGCAAATAGTGGGGATTGTTATAGTAGTAGGTGCAGTATATATGATAAGAGAATAAATTATATGATAATGGATACTTAAAGTATGATTTTTAGTTTTATAATATAAATAGCTTCAGGGAAGGGTTAAACTTTCCCTGAAGTTTTTTTATTGCATGATTTTTAAAGAAGTATATCAATCTTTTTGATAAAGGTTTAACAATGATTTTATATGATAAACTAAATTTTATTATATTAGAATTAAACTAAATATAATTTAGTTTATGCTCATAACCTTGATATAAAGCCAATTATGCAATTATTAGGTGGTATAAATCTTAGATGAAATAATACATCATGAAAACATATTAGAGTATGCTATAAATGCAATAAGTAATCATAATGAAAGTAACTATTCAAAAAAACATTAAATTAATATATTTATAATTTTTTTCTTGCATTTTTAATTAAATGTTGTAATATATTAGTATAGTAACAAAACTTAATAGGTATTGAAGATATATTATTATGTAACTAATTATTAAATAACATTAAATATAAAAAAATAAAAAATTTAGTAACGGGGGGTAACATTATGAATTGCTTAGAAAACTTAGATTACTTAAACATTTTCACATCAAAAAAAATATACAGGAATTTATCAGTACCTAACTTAGTAAGTTTTGCTTTAATTAGAGAAGAAGGTACTTTATCAGAAACAGGTGCATTGGTTGTAAATACAGGGAAGTATACAGGAAGATCCCCTAAGGATAGATTCATAGTGTCACAAGACAGCGTTAATGAATTAATAAATTGGGGTAGCGTAAATTTACCAATTGAAGAAAAAATATTTGAAAATTTATATAGTCAAGTATGTGAGTACCTAGGAGATAAAGATTTATTTGTTTTTGATGGTTATGTTGGTGCTATGGAAGAATATAAACTACCTATACGAGTTGTAAATGAACTTGCATCAGAGGCTTTACTTTCAAATCAATTATTTAGAAGACCAGATAAAGATATGCTTTCAACACATGAAGCTGAATTTACAGTAATAGCAGCACCAGGCTTTAAGGCTAAAGGCGCAAGTGATGGAGTAAATTCTGAGGCTTTCATTATAATTAACTTTGATAAAAAAATTGTATTAATTGGTGGAACTCAATATGCAGGAGAAATCAAGAAATCTATTTTTTCAATAATGAATTTCCTATTACCTCTAAGAGGTGTATTCCCAATGCACTGCTCTGCTAATATAGGTAAAGATGGTGATACTGCAGTATTCTTCGGTCTATCAGGAACGGGAAAAACAACATTGTCAGCAGATGCAAGTAGAAAGCTTATTGGTGATGATGAACATGGTTGGTGTGACAAGGGTGTGTTTAACTTTGAAGGTGGATGTTATGCTAAAGCTATAAAGCTTAATAAAGAAAATGAAAAAGAAATTTTTTCAGCATTAAAATTTGGTGCTTTACTTGAAAATGTTGTACTTGATCACAATAATGTACCTAATTATGATGATGATAGTTTAACAGAAAATACTAGAGGGGGATATCCTTTAGAGTACATAGAGAATGCTGAGCTAAGTGGAATAGGTGGACATCCTAATACAATAATATTCCTAACAGCAGATGCTTTTGGAGTTATTCCACCAATTTCAAAGCTTTCAAAAGAAGCTGCAATGTATCATTTCATTTCGGGATATACAAGTAAGCTTGCAGGTACAGAACGTGGAATTACAGAGCCAACAGCAACTTTTTCATCTTGCTTTGGAGAACCATTCATGCTTATGAAACCTTCAGTTTATGCTAAACTTTTAGGGGAAAGAATAGATAAACACAATACAGAAGTGTTTTTAGTAAATACAGGTTGGACTGGTGGCCAGTATGGAGAAGGTTCAAGAATGAAACTTTCATACACAAGAGCTATGGTAAAGGCAGCGCTAGAAGGATCACTTAAAGATGTGGAGTATACACATCATCCAATATTTAAAGTAGCAGTGCCAAACTCTGTTCCAAATGTTCCATCTGAAATATTAAATCCAGAAAACACATGGGATAATAAAGAAAAGTATACTAAAAAAGCTAATGAATTAGCATTTAAATTTAGTGAAAACTTTAAAAAATTCAATGGAATTTCAGAAGGCATAAAAGAGGCTGGTCCAATAGCTAAATAATACAAAGACCGACGGTTAAAAAGTTTATAATCCGTCGGTCTTTTTTTATGTAATTTTGCCATGATTATGTTATACTCATTAATAAATATGAATTTATTAATGAGTATAACATAATTTAGATTTGTGCCTAAATTAGATGGCAAGAGGAGGAGTTATGAAAAGAAAGAGTTTTATTATTAGGGTAGTAATTTTTATGCTTATAACAGCAGCAGTAGTTTTTTGGAATTATAAAACTAGAACCAATCTTAGCAATAATCAAAAGGGATTAAATGTTACGAAATGGGACAATATTTATGGTG
The DNA here is from genome assembly GCF_020443565.1 of Clostridium sp. CS001. Taxonomy (GTDB): domain Bacteria; phylum Bacillota; class Clostridia; order Clostridiales; family Clostridiaceae; genus Clostridium_AD. The sequence goes on along the minus strand of NZ_JAIZZN010000007.1, from coordinate 91,589 downwards.
GAGATAATATTCACTTTTACTACCTGAATTCTCAGAATGACAATTTATTAAAACTTAAAACTAAGTATGGATTAGCTAAACTTATAGATAGTAAGGCTGATCAACTTGATAATTCTATAAAAATAATGGAATTTATTAATAAAAACGTAAAAGCACAAAGTAAATCTATGACCAGTGATAAAAATGCCATTGATATAATGGAAGCAGCCTTCAATGGAAGTGGCATATCAGATAGTGATTATGCATCTATGTATGAAGAATGTTTAGCTTCGGTTGGTATAAATGTGAGACATGGTTTACTAAGGAGCACGGATAAAAGCAATAAGAGCAAATCATTTTTTAGCGTATGTGAAATATGGAGTGATAAATATAAAAAATGGGTAATGATAGATGGTGTAAATGGATGTTATATGAAAGAGAAAGAGATCCCATTAAGTGCTGTTGAAATAATAAACAAGGGAATAGCAAAAGTTAAAGTTGAGCATTTAAAAGATACTAATAAATATATAAAAAACATGTCAATCTATTACGAAAGTTATAGTATATCTGTAGATAACAATAAATATGGGGAGCTAAAAAGTAACTCTGAAATTACTTTTTTAAAAGAAAAACAGCTTCCTACTATAGAAACAAAGGAAGGATTTGTTAAACCAAGTATATTTGTTAATAGTACAGAGGTTTTTAACAAATCTCCTAAGATAGAGTACGTAAATACTGATAATGATAAAATACCTACATTAATATTTGCAAAGAAAGATTTGAAGAATGATGAAAAAGGAGTAGAGAACTTTACTGGAGGAGCATTTCTAAATAGTTATATGATTTCAAAATATTTCATAAGCGTTAACGGCAGCGATTATATAAAAGTAGAAACTTTTTTTGATTTAAAAATTATTAAAGGTGTAAATACTATTAAGTTGTCACAAGATGGTAAAAATTTGGATAGAGAAGTGGTAATCCAAAAGTAAATAGTTTCAAAATTTAAATTATATTATTATAGGATGTTGAAAAGGTGAAAATATTTCATTAATTGCATTATATCATTTATATTTTGCTTCCTATGGTGTATAATATAGCAAATAGAGTTTTTGGGATTTATATGCCACAGAAAACAAGGGAAATCAGGAGGAGATCATGAAAGTAATAAAAAAGTACTTAGACACAAGGGAAGGTAAATACAGTTTCTATTTTGAAGAAATAGAAAGTGGATATCTTTATGGAATGCATGAGAATAAACAAATGGTGTCAGCTGGATGCATAAAGCTACCACTGGCAATGGTTTTACTTAAAGAAGTGGAAAATGGTAAAGTGCAATTAGAGTCTAAAATTAAAATAGAATTAGAAGATAAAGTCCATGGCACAAATGGAATAATTCATGAGTTTTCTGGAAAAGAATACACGCTATTTGATTTATTTATAGCAATGCTTATACAAAGTGATAATACTGCAGCAAATAAGATTATTGAAGTTTTAGGCATGGAGAGAATAAATCAATTGTTTAAAGAAATGGGCATAAGAAACACAAATTTGAAAAGGGTTACAACAGAAATCAAATTAGAGCAAGAAGAATTAGAAAATACTACTAGTAGCTATGATCTGAGTAAATGCTTTAAGTTACTGTATCTAAAGCAATACTTAAGTGAAGAAAATAGTGACCTAATTATAAATATATTAAAAAAACAACAAGTTACTAACAAAATACCTTTTTATGTGCCTAGGCAAATCCAAGCTAATATTGCAAGTAAGGGAGGTAGCCTTGAAACTGTTGAAAATGATACAGTATTAATTATGATCCCAAAGGGAAAGTTCCTTTTTACAGTAATGGCTAGTAACTTACCTAACAATGTTTATGGGATAACTACTATATCTAGAGTGGGAAAGATGGTATGGGATATTATAGATAAGGATTGGAAATAAAAAAGACTCAATTTGTGATTAGTCTATTTATAGCTACACCATCGCTTATGAGTATAATATTTTTATCTAAATCGGTTCTATATACAGTACAATTTACTTTCTTTAGTTTATCTAGAGTTTCTTTGGTTGGATGACCGTAAATATTTGCGACGCCACAACTTATTACTGCAATTTGTGGAGAGACTTTGTTTAGAAATTGTTGTGAGGTTGATGAGTTACTACCATGATGGGCAACTTTAAGTACATCAGATTTTAAGTCATAGCCTTTATTTAAAAGTTCTTGTTCAATTAGATTTTCCATATCACCCGTAAATAAGTAAGTAGAGTTTTTGTAAGATACCTTTATGACGCAGGAGTAGTTATTTGTATCTTTATAGCTCAACTTATTGGGGGATAGCATAATACAGCTTGTATCAGGGCCTAAATCTAGTTTTATATTGGATTTGGCTACTTTTATTTTAAGGCCTTTATTTTTCAAGGACCCAATCATGGATTCAAAGGATTCTGTAGAAGCGGTAACTTTGGGAGCATAAAATTCACCTACTACAAAGTTTTTGATTATGCTATCCATACCACCTATGTGGTCGTCATGAGGATGAGTTGCAATTACATAATCAAGATTTTTGATATTATTATTTTTTAGATACCTGATTACACTCTCTTTTGAATCTGGAGTACCACTATCAATTAATAGATTTTTATTATTTACTTGAATTAGTGTACAATCACCTTGGCCTACATCTATGAAATGAGTAACTATGTTATTTTCTAAATTTAAGTTGGTTTTTATAGTGGAACTGCAACCTGTAGTTATAATTACAAATAATAAAAGACCATAGAATAAGGTGTACTTTAAATAGTTTCTATTTTTCATAGCTTAATCTCCTATATATAATTTATTTATAAATACCTTTACAAAAGTAATTTATATACTTACATAAATAGTTTTACCAATCTTTATAAAAAGATATCAATATCTAAAAGAAATTGATATAAGATTTATTAACTAGTATAATTATAGTTGTAACTAAATCGAGGATACATGAAAGGATATAGATATGAGAACTATATATTTTTATTTTTGTTTCATTATTAATCTAATTTGGATAAATACTAAGAAAGTAAAGCTTAAGAGTATAATAAAGCATAAAGGTAAAAAAGAGACAGATGCTTATCTAGCTAATACAGTTAGAACGTGGTCTAACTTTGTGCTTAAAATTGCAGGGTTAAGTTTGACGGTAACAGGAAGAGAAAACATACCAAAAGAACCTTGTGTTTTTGTTGGAAATCATCAAAGTAATCTTGATATACCAGCAATACTCGCTAATACGGACAGGCTTACAGGTGCAATTGCTAAAAAAGACATGGAAAAGATACCAATAGTGAATTATTGGATGAGGCAAATCCATTGTGTGTTTTTGGATAGAGAGAACCCAAGAGAGGCTTTAAAAGCAATTACGGAGGGTGTAGAAAATTTGAAAAATGGATATTCTATGATTATCTTTCCGGAAGGGACTAGAAGTAGAAGCAACGTTATGGGAGAATTTAAGAAGGGCAGCATGAGACTAGCAATAAAAGCTGGAGTTCCTATTGTTCCTATAACTATTTATGATACTAATAAAGCCATGGAAGGCAACAATGGAAAAGTTAAGAAAGCAAATGCCAAGCTTATAATAGGCAAGCCTATATATCTTGAGGGTATGTCAAAAGAAGAAAAAGCTGATATTTCAGAAGTAGTAAGAAATATAATCCAAGGTAATTTGGATGATTTAAATAGTAAAAGAAGCAGTTTATAAAACCTGCTTCTTTTACTATTTATTGTTGAATTATTAATTATATTATGGATTTATGAGTAAAACTATTGCTTTAGGTCTAGTCATAGCTTCAATACTATATCTTATACCTTGAGTACCCATACCAGAGGATTTTGTTCCAGAGAAAGGAAAATGGTCAGGGCCTCTTTCGGTTTTATTATTAATTTGAACAGTGCCTACTTCTAATCGGTTTGCAATATTAAAGGCATCATCTATATTTTTAGTATAAACAGAAGATTGAAGCCCATACACAGATTTGTTAGCTATCTCAATGGCTTCATTAATATCTTTAACCCTAATAACAGGGAGTACAGGTCCAAAGGGTTCCTCCCAAGCTAGCCGCATATTTGTAGTAATGTTATCAAATAAAGTTGGGTAAACTAAATTTCCCTTTCGCTTGTTTCCAAACAATAAAGTAGCGCCCTGAGCAATTGCATCATCTATAAGTTCTTGGATGTAGTCTGCACTGCGATTGTCTATAAGGGGAGTTATCTCGCAGCCATCTTCTGGGTTACCTACCCTTAGCAATTTAATATTTTTCATCAACTCGTCAATAAGGATATCTGCAACATCCTCTATAACTAAAACTCTTTTTACTGCAGTACATCTTTGACCAGAATAGCTAAAGGCACCAGTAACAATATCTTTTGCGGCACCTTGAATATCAGCATCGCTTAATATTATGGCAGCATCTTTTCCGCCAAGTTCCATAATCATAGGTACCATGCCAGCAATTAAGGCTATATGGAGACCTACCTCAGTGCTTCCAGTAAAGTTTATAAAGTTAATGTCCTTGTGGGTAACTAAGTAATCACCTATTTCAGAGCCTCTTCCCGTTATCGTGTTTATAACTCCGCGAGGAACACCTGCTTCGTGAAAAATGCAAGCAAGATGAAGTGCACTAATAGAGCCTTGAGTAGGGGGCTTTAAAATTACACTATTTCCACCAATAAGGGCTGGTGCAATTTTAGAAGCAGAAAGATTAATAGGATAATTGAAAGGGGAAATGGCAAGAACAGTGCCAACAGGTACTCTAGTTACAAAGGAAATTTTATTTTTCTTGAAACCAGGAAAATTATCAGCACCAATAGTCTCCCCTTCCAAATGTTTACCAGCATCTGCGGTAAATCTTATAAAATCAGCAGTTCTTTTTATTTCAGCGATGCAGGAATGATTATCTTTTGCAATTTCCTTTTGCATGATTTGCGATAGGTAATCAACATTTTCATCAATTAAGTTAGCACATTTGTGGAGAATTGCAGCTCTTGCGCTAATGGCCATAGCAGCCCATTCCTTTTGGGAGGACTTTGAATTTTCAATAACTACACTGGCCTCATCTTTGCTCATAGCTGGAATTCTACCTACCAAGCTATTGTCAACGGTAGAAAAAATATCTATAGTATTAATAGAGCTAACCCATTCACCATTAAATAAATTTTTATATGTTTTATCTTCGGATATACTATCAAACAATAAGAAACACCTCGCTTTTAGATTGTTATTTTAGGCACATTCAAATAAGTAACAAGAGTTCATGCTAGCTTATTTGAATATGTCTTGATATAGTATTAACCAAAGGCAAATATATTATTGACTTGGTGCCAAAAATGATAATTAGTCGTGTCTTTTGGTTAGAAGATTTTGGATTATAGATATTTTATTTTCTAGTAATACATTTTTCTCTTGCAAATTTAATATAATCTTTTCAGCTTCTTTATTTTTGTTGTCAATATCCCTTAATTTTTGTTTTAAATTCTTATTTATGGCGACTTTCTCTTCAATAATTGGTTTATATATTTTATTTAAAGTGAAATTTTTATTGATTAAAAAGCGTGTTTTATTATAAAATGAAATTATATGTAGTTTATTTTTTTTAGTAATATAGCTTAGGGTTTCAATAAGCCAATCTATAAATTTATTCATTTAATCACCTCAATAACATTCTACCTAATTAATACTAAGAAAGGCAAGGTAATAATAGTGAATGAGAATAATAACAATTATTATTTAAATAATATTAATAATAAAATCAGTGCACTTGATCTTAAAAAACAACAATTTGAAGAACAAATAAATGAGAAAAGCAAAGTTTTTCAGCAAAATAATTCTGTTATAGAAAAGTTGAAATTTACAAGAGATATGTTAAATGAGCAATATAATAGTCTAATAAGGTTACTTTCGCAACAAGGAATAGTTTTTGAGATAACTTTTAGTGAATATAAACCACAACAGTGGGAAAATCTATTTATAGAAAAGGCTTTAAAGGGATATGAAATTAAGAGTAAAACAGGAAACACCTTGATGATGTTAGATGATGATATTTCAAGTATTATAAAAGATATAGGAAAAAAAGATTCTTATAGTTTGATTGTTATAAGGATTATGCATAAAACTGCCTTGGTTCAGTTAAGATTTACTTAAAGTAGTTTAAAAAAGAGAAGGATATCCATTTTTTAAATTACATAAATATAAAAAAAGCTGAATTTGAAATTTCAGCTTTTTTTATGTTCATAAAATTTTATGGACTATTTAACTTTAGTTGTATCTCTGTCGTTGTCTCTGCCAGAATCTCTTCCTAGTAAAGATAGGGAATATAAGCCAGCTAAACCTACTAGAGCAAAGATGATTCTAGTGAGCGCTGTACCAGTTCCGAATAAGCTTGATACTAGATCAAATCGGAAAAAACCAATTAATCCCCAATTTATAGCTCCTATAATAACTAACACGAGTGCAGTATTATCTAATGCTTTCAATATATACATCTCCTTTTTAATAAAGTCTTCAGCATTATTGTTAGCAAATTTTCGAAAATTATTACTTTATCATAAAAAAATTATTTAATTTCTCCATGAATCTCCTTTTGAGCTATTTCTATTACATTATTGGCCTCGTCAACAAATACAACAGTAGGTTTAAAATCTTTTGCTTCTTTTTGATCGATTTGGCAATAAGTCATAATTATTATTTTATCAGAAGGTTGGACACATCTTGCAGCAGCTCCATTTACACACATTACACCACTACCAGGTTCCCCTGCAATGACATAGGTTTCAAATCTGTTTCCATTGTCTATATCAACAATTTGAACTTTTTCATATTCTAGAATATTTGCAGTGTCCATTAGTGACTTATCTATAGTTATGCTTCCCACATAATTTAATTTAGCTTCCGTAATAACAGCTCTGTGTATTTTAGATTTTAACATAGTTAGTAACATATTAATTGTTATCCCCCCATACGAAGTTATCTATTAATCTTGTTTTGCCAATAAACACGGCTATGGCAACTAGAATTGGTTTATTCACAAATTCTATATCATTTAAGGACAAAGCATCCACCACTTCTATATAATCAATTTTAGCTAAAACTTCACTTTCTAGCTCTTTTTTTATAATTTCCTTTAAAGAGTTGCTAGACTTTTCACCAGATGATAACATGTCTTTAGCTTTATTTAAACTTTTACTTAGGACTAGGGCTGCTTGTCTTTCACTAGAGGATAAATAAGTATTACGTGAACTTTTTGCAAGACCATCATCTTCTCGTACAATAGGACAACCAACAATTTCAATATCAAAGTTTAAGTCTCTAACCATTCGTTTTATTACAGCTAACTGCTGAGCATCTTTTTCACCGAAATAAGCTTTATCAGCAGGGATTATGTTAAAGAGTTTTGAAACTACAGTGCATACACCATCAAAGTGTCCAGGTCTTTTAGCTCCACAGAGTCCAGTTGTAAGCTCTTTCACACTGACAGCAGTTACAGCATCCGAGGCATACATTTCCATGGCCTCTGGAGCAAAAATTAGATGAGCTCCTGCATTTTCACATAAGATTTTATCCTTAGCTAAATCTCTTGGGTAAGAAGCTAAATCTTCACTTGGTCCAAATTGAATAGGGTTTACAAATATACTTACAATAACTTTTTCATTTTCCTTTGCAGCACGTGTTATGAGACTGGCATGACCTTCATGCAAATATCCCATAGTTGGAACTAAGGCAATGCTGTAACCTTCTTTTTTCCAAGCTTTTACTTGGTTACGAGCTTCCGTAATAGTTTTTACAATATTCATTATCTGTAGACAATATAAAGTGCAATTAATACACCTTATTAATGTCATCTTCACTTCCTTTCTTATTTGAATTGTAATTGTATTAGTATAGCTTATTTAAAACCTCATCATCTATTTTAAAACAATGCTCAGCACCGGGAAAAGTACCTTCGTTAACTTCTCTAATATAGGATTTGAATGCATCTCTCATAAGATCCCCAACATTTGAAAAGGTTTTTGAAAATTTAGGTTTAAAATCTGAAAACATATTTAACATGTCTTGGTATACTAAAATTTGACCGTCACAGCCAGCACCGGCTCCAATTCCAATAGTAGGTATAGATATCTCTTTTGATATAATGTCGGCTAGTCTTGCGGGAATACATTCAAGTACAATGGCAAAGGCACCTGCTGCTTCTATTTTTTTAGCATCCTCAATAAGTTTTTTAGCATCAATGCTGTTTTTGCCTTGAACTTTAAAACCTCCAAACATATTAATAGATTGAGGAGTAAGTCCAATATGAGCCATTACAGGTATTTGAGCATTGACTATAGCTTCAATTTGTGGGCAAACTAAGGCACCGCCCTCAAGCTTAATAGCAGCTGCACCGGCCTCTTGTATAAATCTACCTGCATTTTTCACTGCATCATACACAGAGGCTTGATAAGACATAAAGGGCATATCTGCCACCACAAGAGCATTAGTACTTCCCCTTACAACAGCCTTAGTATGGTGAAGCATATCCTCCATAGTAACACTTAAGGTATCTTTATAGCCAAGACAAACCATACCTAAAGAATCTCCTACTAAAATTCCATTGACGTTACATTCATCAATAAGTTTGGCCATGGAATAATCGTAGGCAGTGAGCATTGTTAACTTTTCACCAGATTGTTTTGCGGACATAAAGGTTGAAATAGAATTTTTCAATTATTAACCCCCCTCTTGAAGTTCTAAATATTCTTTAAGCTTATTATAGTCTCTATTCTTGTGTTTTCTTTCTGATAAATGTAGTAGCCTTAGTGATAAATCTTTATATAATGGAGCATCACCTTTAGGAATAGCAGTTATGTGATGTTTTACTGTGCCTAAGTCATTTCTTTCAACAGGACCAGTTAAAGCGCCCAGTAAACCCTTAGTTTTTACATTATCAATGTTATTTTGGATCAAGGGTAACAATGCCTCTAGAGCATTATCTTCACTAAGTCCACATTTACTTAGGTAACTGCATCCTGTATTAATTAAGGATAAAACTAAATTTGACGCAGTTACACTAGCTAAGTGATAAAGTGCCTTATCTTCTTTATTAATAACAAAAGCATTATTACCCAAAGACTCAATAAAATCTTTAAGTTCATGTATATGGATTTCAGGTCCTTCTATAGAAAAATAAGCACTTTGTAAATTTTTATAGGAGTTATATTTATCAGAAAACGGGAAAATAGGGTGAATTGAGTATGCGACTGCATCTGAATTGTTTATATTTGAAAGAATGCTAGAGGTTAAGGAACCACTAGTATGACATATTATTTTATTAGTTAAGTTTAAGTTTGATAAATTCTGCGAAACTTCATGAATGGAGTCATCAGGAGTAGTAATAAAAATTATTGAACTATCCTCAACCAATTCATTAATGTTTTCATAAGCTTTTGAATTAGTAAATTTCGATGCCTCTTTTGCATCTGTGTAAGATTTACTATAGTAGCCAGATAACGTTATTCCTTTTATAGAAAAATACTTTCCTAAAGAAAAACCTACCTTTCCACATCCAATAAAGCCAATAACCATAATATCGCCTCCAATTTGATACATTGCAAAAACACCTCAAATATTGAGGGTGGGAGACTCCTGTATAGCTGTCTCATTCATAAAGATATGAGCAGAAAAACCAAAAAAATAATATGTTAAACAATTAGGTGCAGTTCTTATTCGATACTACCCAAAAATATTTTAGCATAAACTTTTTTGAAATACAAATATAAAAAGATAAATTAGTGCATAAGCTATTGATATATATTAAGAAATGTTTGATAATAGATAGTATACATTTATTAAGGCATAATGAATAAGAATGTCTTATAGAAAAGAGGGATAAAGTGGATATATTAATAACAATACTTAGCATTGTGGCATTTTCAATTATTGTTCTTGTAATATACAATGTGTTAAAAGCTTATGTGTTAGAAAAGGTAAAGGTTAACAAATGGGCAGTACTTGCATTAGCTGTGGTATTATTTATAGTTCCTATGGTAATATGGCCAAACATGCCTAAATATGTATCTAACTATATAATACCAGGAATTTTTGTTGTCTTATTTTTGTGGTTTATGGATTTGTCTGGTTTTATGAAAAATAAAAACACTTCAAAACAAAACTCTAAAACAAACATTATAAGTTCTAACAGTAAAAAGGATAAGAAAAAAGATGTAGTAATTAGACCTAAGGCTAAACCAAATAGAGTTAAAAACAATCAAAAAAAATAGGTAAGAATTTTTTTCTTAGATTATGCTATAACTAAAAGTATATGTTGATGGAATGCTTTCACTGCGCTAAGTAATTCTAAAATTTATTTTATTTTCGGCTGCTAAAAAATGCTAACTCGCTTCGCTCAGACAAGCATTTTTCTTTACGCATCTGAAAATAAAATAAATTAAGAATTACTAAAGCTTGTTCAAATGCATTCTTATCAACATATACTTTTGTTAGCATAATATAAGAAAAAAAATTATCTAAATATTTTAATTTAAAAAAGAGCGGTAGATCAAATACGACTTAATTGATCTAGTCTGCAAGTACATGTAATAAATTATTTAATACATCTTAACACCACCGACATAGGTTTCTAAAACTTTTATGTCTTTTATTTTATCCTTTTGAATTTGAAGAATATTCTCTGACAATACTACAAAGTCAGCTAGTTTTCCGAGGGATATACTACCTTTAATAGTTTCTTCGAAACTCATAAAAGCAGAACCTAGGGTATAAGCTTTTAAAGCTTCAAGAACAGTTAGGTTTTGATCACTGTGCCAGCCGTCTTTAGGTAGGCCAAGTAAGCTTTTTCTAGTAACTGCTGCATAAATGCCTTCTATAGGGTTAAAGCTCTCAATGGGAGCATCAGAGCTGAAAGCAACTGGGATATTTGAGCTTAGCATATCTTTCCAAGCGTAACTTGTGTCCGCACGGTTTTTGCCAACTGCGGTTTCTACAATGGGATAGTCAGTCATAACGAATGAGGGCTGAACATTAGCTACAACCTTTAGTTTTTCAAATCTGTTAAGTAATTCATCATTAGTGAATTGACAATGAACTATAGTTAATCGTAAATCTTTATTTTCAGAAGCAGTAATTATACCTTCATAGGAATTCAAAATAGTTTCTACTGCATTATCACCTATTGCATGAATAGTTACTTGAAATCCAGCGTTATGTGCAAGTTTAGTAATATTATCTAAAAAAGCTTGGTTATATATTAGCACTCCTGTAGTATCTGCGTCACAGTAGGGGTCTTTCATGGCAGCGGTTCTACCACCTAAAGAGCCATCTTGAAATAGCTTTACAGGTCCAATTTTTAATAAGTCACTGCCTAAATTTGATTTTAGTCCGAGTGAAACTGCTTCTGATAAGCTTTTCTCATTAGGTAAATTTAATTGAAGGATAAATCTTATAGGAAGGGACCCTTCAGCTTCTAATTCCCTATAGGCGCAAAGCAAGTTATCTAAAGACCCACAGTGTGTTAAATCTTCAGTTTGGATAGTAGTAATACCTACCTTTAAAGCATCTATAAATGCAGATTTCAGCAATGTTTTAATTTGATCTTTGGGCATTACAGGAAGAGAATTTGAAACTAAGTTCAAAGCGTTTTCTCTAAGGATTCCAGTGGGAACTCCATTTTCTTTATCAATAATGCCACCCTCTGGATTTTCAGTAGAGGAGGTTATGTTTAGCAGTTCTAGTGCCTTAGAATTTGCAACGCCAATATGTCCACATATCCTAGCAAAGTATATGGGATGTGAACTGCTTATTTTGTCAAGATCATATCTAGTAGGAAGTCTTTTTTCTGAAAATAAATCATGATTCCACCCTCTTGAAAGTATCCACTCACCATTTGGAATACTGTGAGTTTTTATATAATCCTTAGTTGAATTTATAAGCTCATCAATAGAAGGCACATTTACTAAGTTAACGTTATGTTTTTGAACAGCATAGTTTAAGAAATGCATGTGGGCATCATTAAAACCTGGAACAACGGTATTACCTTTGAGATCAACTATATCTTCCTGCGATTTAATTAAGCTTAATATTTCTTCATTGGTACCTATAGCTTTAAAAACACCCTTATCTACATAAAAAGCTTCACAAACCTTGTCTTTGTCTAAAGTTATTATGTTTCCATTAATAAATGCGGTCATTTTAACATCTCCTCTTAATATCTAATCTTAGTAATAATTTTTTTCTTAGATTATGCTGTAACTAAAAGAATATGTTGCTGGAATGCTTTCACTGAGCAATATATACTTTTGTTAGCATAATCTAAGAAAAAAGAGTTTATAGAAAATACAAACACGATTAGAGTAATTTTATTAAGTGTATCATAAGAATATATTACACCTGGTTTAATTATAAGTATATGGAAAATAGGAATTATTGTTAAGAGAAATTATTGATTCTAAAAAAGTATTATTTAGCTCCGGATGTGATTAAAGATACTTGCAATGAAATACTATATATGGTAAAGTAAAGTAGTAAAAATAAAATATTAGATAAATAGGTTCAACAAATTAAAATTATTTGTTGATTAAAAGGGAAGAGAGTCTAAATCTCTCGCGGTCCCGCCACTGTGAATAGAGGAGTCTTTGTAAAGATGATGATACTTAAGCCAGAAAATCTGCCTATTTTGATGCACGACAGCTCTACGAGAGATAGATGGTGTTTAAAAACGTATTTTTGCGTAATTTTGACTATATTATCCTTCTGGCTTATTGACAGAAGGATTTTTATTGTATAACGAATACCACAGGTTATACCTGTGGTTCTAAAAAGCTTTTAGCTATGAGTAGAAAAAATAAAACCTCCGATGTAAAATGAAAGTGGGTTTGCCAACCACAACAAAATACAAAGGAGGAGTATCCAAATGGATAACAACAGTTTAGCACATAGTAAATGGAATTGTAAATATCACATAGTATTTGCACCAAAATACAGGCGACAGATAATATACGGGAGCATAAAAGCAGATATAGGTCAGATATTAAGGAAATTGTGTGAGCATAAGGGGGTAGAAATAATAGAAGCAAATGCATGTGTAGATCATATACATATGCTTGTAAGTATACCACCGAAATTGAGTGTTTCATCATTTATGGGATATCTGAAAGGTAAGAGTTCATTGATGATATTTGACAGACATGCAAACTTGAAATATAGGTATGGCAATAGGCAATTTTGGTGCAAAGGTTATTATGTGGACACAGTAGGGAGAAATAAAAAGATCATTGAAGAGTATATAAAAAATCAAATACAAGAAGACATAGTAGCAGAACAAATTAGTATTAAGGAATATATGGACCCGTTCACGGGTGAGCCAGTAATAAAGGTCAAAAAATAAAACCCCTTTAGGGGTAGACTGTAAAAATTTGCGGTTGGCACACCGTTCAGAATGTCTTTAGACATAAGCCAGTAATATGCCCTTATAGGGCTAGAGCAAACCACCCGTTTTACGGGTGGTCCTGATTTATTATGTTTATAACCATAGTGCCATTATGGTATACTTTGCGAAAAATATCATTAATTTTGAAATAATAATGTACTTGCCATATATTATTGAAGTTCATAAAAAGAAAATAAATTTATAAAATATTAACCTTTAATTAGATTACAATTAAACATTATTAATTGTACATATAAATTTTTATATTAAAGTCTTAACAATTTGAAGCTGAGGCCAATTTCCAGTATCAATTAGTTCTTTTGAAAATCCAGGACAATCATAATTTAATATGCACCTCTTGCATTTTTTAGATTTATAAATATTAGAAAAATCTTCTAGCATATTCTCTTCTTTTCCCTTAACAGAAACTGAATCAATCAGTTTCCTGTTATCCCAATCAAATCCCATTTTAATAATTGATCTATACGAATCAATTAAATTAGAGATATGGTTATCAAGGTAACATAATGGCAACCCATTAGTAACAACATTCATTTTATTATTTATCGACTTTTCAATAGCTGGATATAGCTGAACTTTTAATTCACTTAATGAATTTACAATGATTTTATCTTTATTATTTTCAACCCAACCAGCTAAAAAAGGAAAAGTTATCATCCATCCACTCACACATATATTAGAAAGATAACATGAAATATCGATAAGTTCATTAAGATTATCTTTCGTAATCACAGTATTAATCAAAGTAAAACTGCCAAGTGAAACGCAATTTTCAATTCCCTTCAGCTGCAATTTAAGCATATTATCAACTCCAGAGATTGATTTATGCGTGTATTCATTCAATGTATGTAATGAAATAAACACATGAGTTACTATTGAAAGAATATCTTTGGCATATTCTATATCTGCCAACATAACAGCATTTGTATGTAGTATAATGTTTTTTATAGGTCTTTTTTTAATTTCTTTTAATAGCTCAAACAGCTCCTTATATAAAGTCGGTTCTCCCCCTGATATATGAATAGTATTAATCTGATTTTCGAGCATAATTTCATCTAAATATTCAATCATTTCTATAGGAACTAGTCTTCTTCTATCATTTCTTCTATCACCCACAATACAAAACATACATTTGAAGTTACATGAATATGTTATTTTAAACTCAACAACATTAAAACTCAATAGTAAATACCTCCGTAAATATAAATTGTTAATATTTATAAATTTCAATTTTGAAATAATTATCTATTCAAATCTTCCTTATAATTAAAATATAGTTTTCTTTAGTTTAATAGTAGCATTTAAGATAATGAGGGTTTTTTTCTTCAATGTTATTATTAAACAAATAGCTTACTGCCTTACATCCCCCGCCTTTACATATATGTCTAGTTTCACAGTTATTGCAAGGAGTAATATTATTAGTGGACATCTTGTCCTGTAAGTTTCTAAAATTATCATTTTTCTCACTAACAAGATGCATTATCGACTTATTGTAAGTAGACCCCATACTAAAAATAGAATCTCTTAATAATAGGCACGGCACATAATAACCTGATGAAGTTATAGCAATATTTCTTGTGCCACAATCTACATACTTTTTTATTTTTGAAGGGACATTAACATAATGTTCGTCGGAGTATATGCTTCTGCCTGGATTAAAATCGAAATCATGACAATTACTAAGTATATCTTGATAATCTTTTGTAACTAAAAGTTCCCAATTCTTCTTAGCCTCTCCAATTGGAAAGATTGGACCTTTTTCAAAATCTAAATCTAGGTTATCAGCTATATCCTGAATTTGTTCAATTTCATTTTTGTTTAATTCCATAACTGTAGTTGTAATCGTTAAATTAATACTATTATTTTTTAATTTATTTATATTATTAAAGCATTTCTTATACGCTCCTGACACTCCTGTTATTCTATCATGGGTTTTCTCTAATCCTAAAAGAGGAATCCTTGTAATAACATTATATTGCCTAAATTTCGTTATCATTTCATCACTAATATTCAACCCATTAGTAAGAATAATAATTTTAAAATTAAATTCATTTAGTATGTCCAATATTTCAAGAAAATTAGGATGCAAAGTCGGCTCTCCGCCTGTCAATGCTACTTTTTTTACTCCCATTTCGGATAAATCTTTAGCAATAATCCTTATAGAATTAATATCTAATTTATTTTTATTTAATTCATTTCCCATAAAACAATGTATACATTTTTGATTGCAGTAAGATGTAATCTCAAGCCAACAAAAAACAACGTCTATATCGTTATCTATAAAATTATTAATATTATCATTAAATGAATCACTAGTAAGAAAGTTTTCTTCACTAGTTTCTAATAGTCCAATATCCAAACAATCCTTAACAATATTAAAAGTCTTTTCATCTAGTAATTCTATATTTAAACTATTTCCAGATTCTAATTGTTTAAAGAAATGCTTTACTTCAGAGCCTACTCTATAAAGTCTCCTAGTATTAAAATCATATATTGCTATAGCTTCTTTTCCATCAACAATACAAACTTTTTCTTTTTTTCTTACATACATTAATGTCACCTCTCATTATATCTAGTGTTAATATTCCTTAAACCCTTAAACCACATTATTTTCACTTTACATTTCAATATACTACCGTATTCAATATAGGGCAAAAAACGCGTACTATATTCCATTTGATCCCATTATAGTTGCTTTACTTACTAGAACTATATTTCAAAAATCAATTTATTGTTTTTATTATTATCATGTAAGCAATATTAAACTGTTAACTTTAATGAAAATCTATTTAATCCCAATATATAAAGCAAGATTAATTATATCTAATCTTGCTTTATATATTGTTCTGTATTTAGTCTAATATTATAAACAGCTAAATTAGAATTGAATTTGTATTAGTTTGCTACTGGTCCAAAAACAACTTCATCTTGAATTGCACAATCAGTTGGTAATTCATTAACAACTAAAAATTTCATATTTTCACCCCCATGAAATATTTATGCGTTTTATCTTTATTTAAAAATGCTTAAATTAATATTATTGTTCTAAAAATATAGATAAATATAATTTAAGGATTTAACACATACAAATTCTAAATTTAAGTAGCTAAGAGTTAGATATATAATACATCGATTTCTTCAGATAATGTATATTCTCCTAACCTATCTATGTTATATGCCCCAGCATTTAAAAAACAAAAGTAGTCTCCGATTTTAATTTGATTTGGAAGACCATTCTTTAAGTTTTCTTCTTTAATATAATCCA
The DNA here is from genome assembly GCF_020443565.1 of Clostridium sp. CS001. GTDB lineage: Bacteria > Bacillota > Clostridia > Clostridiales > Clostridiaceae > Clostridium_AD. The sequence goes on along the minus strand of NZ_JAIZZN010000007.1, from coordinate 74,875 downwards.
TATCAGTAGGCCAAATCCCACATATCTTCCAGTTTCGCTTTTCTATAAATTCCATATTATCAGGTAATAAGTAAATAAAATTACTGTATGTATTTAAAAAATATGGTGCGACTGCAATGTTTAATATTATTGTGTTTTCAGAATCCCTAACATCATGTACTTTGGCAAATAATATTCCAGCATCACTTACTAAAAATCTACCTGGTTCTAATATAAAGGTTATATTAGGATCACTATCAAACATTTTAAAAAGATTTGTCAAAGTTTCTTCTAAATTATCTTTTGCTATTATTTTTTCAGCCAAGCCACCACCAAAATCAACAATCTTAATATTAAATCCTTTTTCTTTTAATACGATATATGCTTCTTTTAATTTCTTATAATGAGCATTTAATCTGTTCTTGTCTGTTACATTTGAACCGGGATGCGTATGAACTCCAATTAAATTTACATTCTTCAATTTCTTTATCGAATCAATTTCTTTCAATAATGATTCAATATTAATGCCCATCTTTGATTCTTTTGAGTATTTTACTCTAATTCCAATATTTTGATTTTTGTTAAGCTTTTGAGCAATTTCATTGATTAAATATATTTCTCTAATACTATCAGCATTAATCAAGAAAACTTCATTTTCAACTGATTTGAATAAAAATTCCTTTGGCTTATACATTCCATCAACTACAATTGGCTGTATGCTCTGTTCAATCGCCATATCTAATTCTTTTTCACAATAGACCTCTACACCTACACCACATTCTTTAATACTCTTTAACACTTCAGTACTAGGAGCAACTTTAAGTGCATAACAAATTAAAGAATTATTATCTGTAACTTTATGAAGAATGTTTTTTAAATAATTGCAATTACTGCTAATTCTACTACGATTCATTAAGAGAACTGCTTCAGTTGAGTCCTTAATAACATCTCTATAGTAAATATTATTAACATATAATACACTATCTTTACTTTTAAGAAATTCCAAATCCGAATAATGTGTTTCTTCCATATTCATAATTTGACTAACCCCCTATTTTTATCAGTTTAATTTGAAATTATTTTAATTGAATAATGATTACAATTAATTTTCCATAAAAAGTTCTGTGATTTTCACTAATAATATATGGCATTAGTCAATATTATTTCATCAAAAGATGTAACTTTTATATGAAAAGTTTTATTATTAGACTAGTAACTTCAAATGTTATAATTACGCAACTAATTTTATATATAATTGTTGCATGTCTTTATACTAACATATGATATCAAATATGTAAATGCGTTACTTAGTTTCATACTTCGACAAATATAAATATCATAATTTTCTTGCAATTGATTAACTTATTTAAGTGTAAGGCTTTCTAAAAAATACTTCACGTAATAAATTGTTATATTTTGTAGAAATATTGTCAATAACTTCTCAGAATAATTAGTGATCCTGCTGGCTAGACCCCATAATAAGTATTTTTATGAAAAATATAGTTTTGAAATCGGGGGTTGTGTAGTAATAGGGGTAGCGCCAACATTTCCGAAGAAACCTACGTTAAAGAATTAAATGGATAAAAAGTTGACTTTTTATCCACTCTAAGCCATTCTATGGATTATTAATATTCAACGGTCTCAATTCATCCGATTCAAGAACATTTTTAACATCAAAATTATATTCACCAAGTAAATTGATATGTACCCATCCTAATGGGGATATATGTTTAAGTAAACTTTCATCAAAGGTGTAATTCTGTTTTGAATGATCTATAGCCTTTTGGAAATAAGTTGTATTCCAAATGCTTATCGCATTAATTAAAATATTCAAAGCACTTGATCTTTGAAGTTAATCCTGTAACTCTCTTTCTCTAAATTCTCCACGTTTACCAAAGAATATAGCTCTAGCAAATGCATTCATAGCTTCTCCTTTATTAAGGCCTCTCTGGATACACCTTCTATGTGATTTATTATTTATATAGCCTAATATGAAAATAGTTTTTTCAATTCCTCCCATTTCTCGTAATGAAGTAGCTAAAGCATTTTGCCTTGAATAAGAACCTATTTTTCCCATTATGGGGGAGCCTGTTACATTTCATTCTCTTATAGAGTGCGTTATTCCTAACACGTCGTCAAAGTTTTCCTCAATTATTTTAGTATTTATTCAACCATTCAAAATGCTCTTAATTTTAGGATACACATTAGCCTTTCCAGTACAATATAGTTTAATCTCTGATATATCCCTAATTCTAGGTGCAAAGCGAAAGCCTAGTAAATGGCTTAATCCAAATAGGAGTACGGCAACTGGTTTTGAGCAAAAAAATAAGGGTTTTATCCTTTAGTGATTAAACCCTAGATATATCAATGCTTTACACTGATGTTATATACTTTTTCGAGTTAGAACTATTTAGCATTAATTCTAAGTCAGAATGTTTTGATAAAACATACTTTTGGTAATAACTGTCTTGATGTATATTTCCTGCGTTTTGCGAGCACTGTTCTTTAATCCTTACTTTAGCAAAACTATTTTCAAAGTCATGGACTTCATCGAATATATGGGCTACAATCTTAGTACCTTCTTTACTTATAAATCCCCATTTGTATATGTATTTATCATTTACTTTAATCTTCTTAGCAACAGCTGCAAAACCTTCCTTAAATTCCTTAATGTTATCAAATATATTTTCTGATATTACTGTTCCCTCCGTATCTACGAAACCATATTTATAAAATGTAAATGCCTTCTCTTCTTTAAAAACTCCATAATCTAGTTTTCCAGAAAAGTTCATGTACTCTCCCTCATAAAGTTTGTACATATCATATGAATCTCGATAAGTATAAATATTCTCTTTTAATCCCAATCTTTAAGTCTCAGCTTTTCTAGGCTCATATGTTTCATTATCAGAAAAGTAATATCAATCGTTATTATTTATGTTATCCATTTTTTCGCCTTCTCTCTTTTGTATAGTATTTCACTATCTTCATTTTCAAATATTCTATCTTGGGGTAGTAACCTCTAAACGCGGGTTTTATACTTGAATACATATATTCCAAATTAACGATGTATTCATAGAAAGTATTAAATATATCACCGTTAATTTAGTACTTTTTCAAATATTTTATAGTAGCTAATAAATATTTCAGGTAAAGTTATCAATACTATTAGCATAGTTATACCTAGACCAGTACTCAAATCGAACTATAAAGGTAGTTATACGTCCACTGAGACTAATTTTCCATTTTCGTTCTAAGTCCATATACAACATAGTAAAACACCTATAGATAACCCTAAAGAAGAAAAAAGGAGCAGGTTACACCCATAATCTTATCGGAATGATTCATGATACCAAACTATTTTGGGCATGTAAATAATTTTGTGTATTCTCTCTATGAAGAACCAGCCTGAATTTATTTATTATCTTCAATAGGGCCAGTAACATTTTTAGCCTTTGGAATACTTCTTTCCTTTTCAAGTTCTTCTAGTAGCATTTTATATTTTGATTGATATTCTTCTATATCCTTATTATGTTTTGCTTGCTCTTGGTTAAACCTATTATTTAAATCTTCTTTTATATCTGCTATTGCTAGCTTAGTGTTTAATTCACTTTCTTTTTTCAATTGTTCCAGTTCCCTTTGGCTTTCTTGCTTTAGGTCCACTATGTTCTTATTTAACGAATTAATATTATAATCTTTTTCCTTAATAATATTATCCTTATCTTTAATGATATTACCATTATCAATATCTCTTGCTTGCGCCTGTGCAAGTAACTTCTTATACTGATCTACCTCTTCTTTATATTGCTTATATTCACTTACAATGCTCATTAAGTCATCATTTTTTTGCTTATATTCTGTAATTAAACTTGATTTATCTGCTAAATTACTTTCCATCTGCGAAAGCTTTTTATTATATTCGATGCCAATATTTAATAATTCATTTGTATTATTATCATTTTGATTTTGTAATACATTTAAATTAGCGTAAACCTCTTGTAATTCTTTCTTTTGCTCTGTAATACAAATTTCTTTATCTAATAACATATCTTTATATTTTATCTTTGCTACTTCAATCTCTGCATCCTTATTGCTTATTAAATTATTGCTGCTATCTGCAATACTTATAAATGCATTCAGTATTGCATCTAAGTTACTTTGTATAACTGTTGTATCTTTAATTAAAAAACTATTTTGTTTCACATTCTCCAGTTCCATGGCACTTACTGCTTTATTGAAATACTGTTCCTGTGTCATGCCAAGATCCTTCAACTGTTGTTGCAGTTTATCTTTTGTATCTTGGCTTAATCTGTAACTTGTAACTATACTTTTATTTTCTTTTATCTCTTCCATGTTATCACCTCATAATATATTTTGTATTTGTAATACAGTCTAATATATGTAAACATGTTGTAATTACTATGTTTTAATTGTAATATTAAATTTATAAATAGTCAATGATCATTTGCATGTATTTCTATATAATCCTTGGGTATTTTCCAATGAAAAAATACCTCAATACAAGAGCAAGACAGAGAGAGTTATAAGCGGAATGCAAATACAGCAACAAAATTAAATTAAAAAATAGAGAATCAGTTAATCCTGATTCTCTATTTTTTAATTGTTCAAGGTAAAATGTAGTGTGAGTAATTAGAATAACGCCGCCATGGACTATGATGAACATATTCAACTTAAATATAAATTTTCAATTCTTATTAATCTTGATAATCTTGAAAAATACAAAAGTGATTATGTATCCTATTGGTGCGATTCAGAGAAATGTCGGTGAGGCTCCATGTAACTGAGTTATATATTGCATTGCAGTCCCAATAACGTATTTGTGTCCATTCGCGGTAACGTGTACGTGCCCGTGAATGGACACAAAACATTGTAAGCAATTGCTCTTCTTAGCTTATTTTTTTACAGCATCCATAAGCATGTCCATAGCCATTCTAAATATTTCTGATTCTTTTATTCTTTTACCTTTGTTTTTCTTAGTCAATTGTTTTGAAAGGTCCTTTACAAAATCAGATTGATCTTTTCTTAAATAAGCCACACATCGTACAAACTGCTCATTACTGCCTAGCAGAGAATCTAGCACAGAATCGGTACTCGTAATCATATCCGTGCTTGTTGACGTGCCCGTGTACGTGTCTGTATCCGTATCTATGTTCGTAGAATTACTTTTATTTTCAACACTTTCTACCTCTATAGTGCTTTTAAAAAATGAATCTGCACCTTGTCCTTTTTTTACTCCTTGTGATTGCATTTCATTTACTTTTTTCATTTTATCAGCCAGACTTACTTTGTTACTTGCCATGCTATAACCTCCTTAGCTAAATCTTGATAAGAAACAGATCCTTCAAATTTTCTATCAAAGGTCATAATTGGTTGCCCGGCCAGCACTGCATCTGGAAATTTTATTGACTTTTTTATCATGGAATCAAAAACAGGATAACTCTTTCTAAGCTCTTCAACTACATCTTTGTGGTGTGTTGTTCTGTTATCATATAAAGTTACTAATATCCCCATTAAGGTAAGTTTTTTGTTGAGTTTTTTTACTTTAGCCATAGTTTTTTCAAGCAAATTAAATCCACGTAATGCAAGGTATTCAGGTGCCATAGGTACAATTACAACATCACAGGCAACTAATGCATTAATAGTCAGTAATCCAAGGGAAGGGGGGCAATCAATTAATATATAGTCAAAATCTTCTTTCACTGGGTCTAGAGCATCTCTTAACTTGAATTCGCGGCCAACTTCAGATACTAGCTCCATTTCTGCTGCAGAAAGGTCTATGGTGGATGGTACGAAGTAGAGTAGTTCATTAAATAAAATAAGTTTCTTTATATCTACATCGTCAATAAGTGCATTATAAATTGTTTTTTCTAAATTCTCCGGTTCAAGGCCTATTGAAATTGTTAAACTTGCTTGAGGGTCCAGGTCTATCATTAATACCTTCATGCCAAGTTCAGTAAGAGCTACTCCTAGGTTTAACGTGGAGGTAGTCTTACCAACGCCACCCTTTTGATTGCTCACTGCAATTATTTGTGCCATTATATATCCCCTCTTCCTATTTCCTTTTTTATACCTTCTTTAATATATGTAATAACTTGTGCGGATCTGCTCCGTTCACTTTGTTTTGCCAGCTCCTTTAGTTGTTTCTCCATTTCTATACTCATAACAACAGGTACTATAACATGAGTTTCTTTATTAATTGCCATGGGAACACCTCCAATTAGCGTTAGTATATCATGGTTATTAACTGTTAACAACTATAATTTAAAAACAAAAGTAATCAGTCTATTCTTTGAATTAGATCTACTTATTTATTTTTTTGCTAATTGAAATACAGTAAGAAATACCGTTGATTTTTATGTATAAGCATGTGTAATGAGATAAATTAAACCAGCTCAATATTTGCTCTCATAGGTATTCCTCTGTGTCCTTGCAAAAATTCAGCTGTTCTAATTTTTATAAACTCCCCCACCCGGCCCCAAAGGTGAGGCTCTAGGGTATTCCTCTGTGGTCAAAGAAACAAGGAAACTTTAGACAACCTTACTCACTGCCTACAAGTAAAACAATCTATTAAGATACCGTAACTTCTACTTTTCTATTTAATCTCATCAGCAGTCAGTAAACTAGCCTAAAGTAAATAGAGCACCCAACCCTCAAGGGCGTCTGGGTAGTTCTTCGAGGTCCTTTTCCGGGTATTCCTCACAAGGAGGAGCAGTCAAAGGCGTGTCCACATTTAAAATTCTCCTTCATTCTTCATACGAATTCCAAATGTGCTACAAGCTCTTTCACTGCTCCTATACTAAAAGGAAGCTTTAGACAATCTTACTCACTGTTCAAAGGTACAACACTCTATTAAGGTACCGCACATATATGTTTCTATTTAAGCTCATCAGCAGTCAGTAACCTTGTCCAAAGCAAAAAAAATAACTCCCCCTTCCCCCAGGGGTAACAATTCCTACTGCTGGCGCAGCAGGAATTGTTTTTTTCTTCTTAATATTATTATTTCAAAAAATTCTATCCATTTTAAAGATACATTGGTGCTAGTTATGTTTTATAGTAATTTTAGATTTAGATTTAGTTTTTAAAAACTATTGCATGCTTACTTTAGTTCTATAGCTAGTATACCTATTATACTTAGTTTTCATAGTGCAACTAGTTTTGCTTCCTTTTGATATAAAGATGGTTTAGTGGCGTTCTTAAGTGTTTAAGTTTCATGCACCAGCTAACGGTTTTCTCATAAAACAGCTGCTCGTAGGTTTTTGACTAATGATTTAGTTTTAAATTCGCTATTTTAATGAAAACGCGAGCTTTATTATGTGAATAGATCTAAGGTTTTTACCACAAGTGATTATGCTTGGGTAGTGCTCCGGAGTCCTCAATGAAAGGACAAGCAACCGAAGTGTACTAACCGTCCTTGGTTGTTCCACTTCACTAGCTAGTCCTTTCATTGAGGGGGGACGGGTGGACAAGCTTCTAGCTCAAGGAAATTAACAAGCCGTCCTTGGCTAGTCCATTTCCTTGGCCACAAGCTAGTCCACCCGTCATTAAGTATCCGCATTTAAATTCAAATGCGGATACTTATTTACATTTTGATATCAGTATATAAAATAATTAATGATTTAACTATGCTAAGTTATACTGCAAATGTTTTTGTTTCTAATAGGATTCTATTTCTTGATAAATCATCAACAATATCATAATAAAGTGTATCAATTTCCACCTTTAATATCTTTAAACCACTAACTTTACTTGAATCATCAAATATTTTCCTCGATCTATCAGGTACATAAAGTGTATCTCTATATACTGATGATTCTAATACATACTTAATATATTCTTTAATATTTTTTAGCAACAATAAGTGCTTATCATAAACTGCAAATTTTGAATTATCCATAGAATAGACTATTGCAGCTATATCATAACTACTAAAGTTAATTTCACTATTAGCATCTGCTTTTAATGTTTTCAGAAGTCTAACAACTTTCTTGTAGTTAAATAAGCAAGCTTTGTCCTTTTCATTAAGCAAATAATTGTGATAAAATGGGGTGTTTTTAATTTGTACTCTTTTGTATTTATCTAACACCTGGACACCTCTATGAATCTTATTCAGGCTTTTAGAGTACTCATTTGTATTAACCCAGTTTGAAGGAACAACATCAATTTTTCTTTTCAAAGAGCCTCCTGACAAACCAATAGCTTTAGCACCACTACAGTCTACATCAGCTGCATAAAAAGCTGATGTTAAATGTTTTTCGCATTTCATCCTAAGTTCCATGAGATCTTCTACAGGATCACCTGTATAGGGATACATAGGAACTTGTGGATGTTCAACAGTATAAAACTTTTCAATAAGCACAAGTATATCTATATCACTATGTGCTCTAATATGTGTATTATTTGATACAGAGCCTTGATATTCATATTTAAAATTTAAATTACTATCCTTTATTTTATCTAGCTGATTTTGAACTCTTTCAGCTTCCTTATAAGTATTATTGGTGTAAATTTTGTCAACGCCCTCCATTGAACCAATAAAATACTTATAAACATCATTCTCTTTTAATCCTTCGTAAGCTTCAGTTAAATAACTGGCATATGAAAATTTTTCAGTGGCTGATTTTTGTATTATGAAATCAATATCTGTTCTTCTTTCCTTCATTGATTTAAGTCTTTCACTATATGTTTTTTTAAGCATTAGCACTCCTCCTTAATTTCATTTTTCCATGTGATGGCCGTTCCTTACCGTTGTTATAATATTCCGCATTTCCAGATAGAATATCTTCAGTAAACATTATTTTACAAGTTCCATCATGGGAATAGAGATCGCCTTCGCTAATGTCAGGTCTATTATTATAGTTATAACTTAGCTTATATCCATTCCTAGGAATATGTTCAATACTCCCTTGAACACTCAAAGAACTAGAACTTGAGGTGCTGGTTCTTAAAGCAATCAATATTTCATTCCAATCTTGTTCTATAGTTAAAAATCCCGTCCAAGGTATTTCCACTCCAGTTGGATTTTTTAATGATAATCCCTCAATTTCATATTCACCATTTAAATTAGGGAATTTAAAAATCTCTCCGAATATTCTAATTTTCCATAACCATTTTGAAAATATGAAATATATCACTGAGAATACTATAGGGGTAGAAATTCCAAAGTTTACACCAAAATGAAACTTTTGATTAAATAAATACTCTATGGCTTTGGTTATTATAGTAGCGATAATACCTGAAATTACAGTTAAGTAAAAAATAAATTTTACTTTTGGATGTCCATTTACACTATAGTCATGCATTTTATTCATAAAACCTCTCCTTTCATATAGATTAGCGAACTTATTAGTAGCTCGCTATCTATTTTTATTTGACTGGCTTAAAACAGTACCAGCAAGTGATTTAGTTGTATCGTTATATTTGTCACTATTTAAAACTTTTGAAGCTACGTGTTCCATTTTACTACCAGTCTGATTGCCAGTACCCTTTTGAGATAAAGCAGATCCTGCAAGTGATTTTTGGATTTTTGATGCATTTGGATTTCTTAATACATCCGATGCTAATGTAGACATTTTATTACTTGTTTGTTTTTTGTTAGGCATGATATCACTCCTTTCTATTTATTAAGCTAAGACACTATTTTCATAATACAATGCCTCCTGTAAATACTGTATTTTATTATTTAAATGCGTGTTTTCGCTTTTTTTTCACAAATATTAAATTTATAATGCCATATTTCATATATTTGTTATATTCTCACTATATCACCATTGAAAATGTTTGTCTACATATTTAAAAATAAATTTGGTTATTTTAATGATTAAAAGTTATTTTTTGTGGATTTTTCACATAGTTATGGGTATACTGTATTTATAAGCAGTATTATATGTAGAATATACTATGTAGCAACTGACTATAAATTATTGGAGGTTCATTATGTTAATGGAATTTAGTATAGAAAATTATATGTCTATAAAAGACAAAGTAACTTTAAGTATGGTGGCATCAAAAGATATATCTCATGAAAATAATCTTATAAAAAATGCAGATAAAGGGATGCACATTTTAAATACAGCTGTAATATATGGAGCAAATGCTTCTGGTAAAACAACCGTATTACGTGGTATAGGATTTTTAGCTAGACTTTTAAATATGTCTCATGAAATGCAAAAGGGAAGAAAAATAAATGTAAAACCATTTAAGCTTGATAGAGCATGGCTTGATAAGCCTAGTAGTTTTGAAATTATTTTTAAAACAGAAGGTGTAAAATATGCCTATGGCTTTTCAGCCACTGAGGATAAAATTATTGATGAATATCTTTACTACTATCCAAAGGGAAGACAAAGTATAATTTTTGAAAGAGAAAATACCACTGAGTATAAGTTTACAAGTGATATAGAATTACAAACTCAAATAAAAAACAAATTTGATTCGCCAAATAAGCTATATCTTTCCACTGCAAGTTTGTGGGAATATGAAAATGCTCAAATCCCATTTAAGTGGCTAACTAGCAGCGTGCAAATTATTATTTCTCACGAAAGATTAGAAGAATTTACTGCTAATCTAATGAAAGAAAGTGAAATCATTAATAAAAGAGTGAAATCATTAATGAAAAATGCTATAAAAGATATAGAAGATATAACTTTTACAGAAATTGAATTTGATAAAAAAGATAATCCTCTGTTTAAATATTTAACGGAAGAGGCAAAATCAAACCTTTTAAGCAATAATGATAATAACCTTTTAAGTGTTAATACAGCGCATAGGATTAATAATTCGCAGGAATTAGTAGAATTTGATTTAGGGGAAGAATCTGATGGAACACAAAAGCTTTTTGGGCTTTTAGGACCTTGGGTTGATGTTTTAGAACAAGGAAGCTCTCTTGTTATTGATGAACTTGATATACGACTGCATCCTCATTTAACAAGATTTTTAGTAGAACTTTTTCAAAATCCTGAAATCAACAAAAATAATGCTCAGCTTATTTTTTCAACCCATGATACCAATCTCTTAGATCAAGATCTTTTTAGAAGAGATCAAATATGGTTTACAGAAAAGAAAGAAGATAATAGTACTGATTTGTATTCCTTAGATGATTTCACTGTAAGAAAAGATGCCGCTATTGAAAAAGGATATCTGCAAGGTAAATATGGGGCAATTCCTTATATGAAAGGTGATTGTCTATGGGAGTAAAAAGGACTATTGGAGACTTATCAAGAGATAAAAGACGCAAACGCACGGTTAAACCAACAATTTTAATTATATCTGAAGGTAAGGATACAGAGGTTAATTACTTTAAAGAGTTCAACCTGAAATATGTTAATGTTGATATAAAGATTGCAGATAAAAACTCTGCTGGTAAAAATAAAAGTAGAAAAACGGATCCTTCTCATCTTGTAGATAAAGCAATTGATTATATAGAGCATAAGTATGACATAAACGAATGTGACGGTGACAGTGTTTGGTGTTTAATTGATGTAGATTTAAACTACCAGAATCCAGACCCTATAAATCAAAGGGTAGAGGAATTAGAAAGAGCTTATAAAAAAACAAAGGACTATGAGAAGGAAAGAAAGACGCTTATAAATCTAGGAATCTCAAACCCTTGCTTTGAGATTTGGTATTTACTTCATTACATTTATACAACTGCTAACCTTAAGAATTATGATGCAGTAAAAAATAAACTGGTGAAAGAAACACCTCTTAAAGATTATGAAAAAAACAAGTGCATCAATATTCTTCTACAGGATAAAATAGCAGAAGCAATTAAAAATTCAGTTAAACTTAAAGCTTATCACGAAAGCCTTGGAAGATCATTATTGAATTCTGAAAAAAACTCATCAATATTAAGTTTAAAAGATATTATTGAAAGTAATCCCTATACAAATGTATGGGAACTTGTACGATATATTGAGGAGCTTAATTTGAAGCAGCCACAACAGTAGTTGTATAGCAATGGGAAAAAACCGGCAATAGGAACCAGATGTCTTTCCTATTGCCTAAAACATAACCGGTAACATGCATGTACCCATGCACGGCACCGTGAACGTGCCCGTGTGTATATTTATTTATATACATTTATCAGCATTTTCAATGCTTTCACAGTAAATATTCCTCTTAAATTATCACCTAATGTGCTGTAATATTAACGACTTTAGAAGTATATTTACCTTGTAGATAAATGGGACTTTATATAAAAAAATAACGCCTCTAAATTTCTAAGATAATCTTACCCATAGACCACGTCGCAAATCTCCTAATTTGCAACATTCCGTAATAGGTAGTTCTCTAGGTGTAGTGTAGAACTTCGTCTAAGGGCCTCTTAGACGAAATTCTTAAGGGGTTATGTGCTTTTAGTAGAAGAATGTTTCTCTTAAATGGGTACGGCAACGATTCGCATAAGTTGTTACCATCATCCTTTTTGGTTCTGCACTTGCTATAGCCAAAATTTCCGAGCTTTGTGCTGAATTAAAAATTCCAGTGGATATATTCCGGTGTCCGCCATTCCAGTAGAAAGGTTGCTAACACTTTCTAAGATAGCAACTGAATATATTGAATAATTAGAAATATATATTATTACCTAAAAACAAGAGTGGTATCTTGTTTTTATTTTTATCATTGTTCCATAAGTGATCATTTTAGGTAACGAATGCTCAATTTAAATTAAACGTGTTTCATTTTATATTCGGAATCGTATTTCATATATATCAATACCAATCCAATGATAACTGTTGCAATTATAAATAAAGTAGTTCCTTTTAATAAGTAATAGCTACACGCGATTATCCATGGAATTAGCATAAATATTAAAATGTATTTATCATATTTCTTGTTTTTTATTGAACTAATTGCTATATATGCTAGAGTTCCAATTAAATAAAATCCCATTATCCAAAACAAATTTCCTATTGAAGCCACAGCAATCGCATCAATTATTGTACTTTTATTGTTATATAAAGTGAGTGCTCTGTTATTAAAAACTATAGATAAAGTCAGTAATATACCTGATATAAAAGTAAATCGATATTTAACACTGTTATATTGTTGCTCCAAATTAGTTCTTTTCTGGGATCTTTTTTTATTTCCAATGATTTGCAAACTTAGGCATTGGTTTTCATTTAATGCGGATTCAATTCGCTTCCACTCATTAGAAATTCCTACTTTATTATATTTTTTTATATAAAACAAATTACGATCAAATCCAATTTTATAAATTTGATCAATTGTACCATTCCTATTTATTAAGTATCTATAATTTATTGTGTTGATAGTCTTCTCTTTCCATAATTTTAATTTTTTATACTTGAAAAATAAGATTGCACACGCAGTAAGTTTGGCTACAAAGATTGGGAGTATCCCAGGGTAGTAAAACAGCAAAACTCCATTTGTCAGCAATGAAAAGCTTAGTGCATAAATTAGTGCCTTGATAGTTTTATTTGTATACTTTTTATAAGAAAATATACAAAGTGGTAAGTATATTTTCTTAATAAATCCAAATAATGGGATTGTAGAATTTATAGCAATTATTGCATTTTCATTAGTAAATTGTTGTAAATGAATGGATACACTACTCAATGCTGATAAAGTAAAACTAAATAATTCACCAAAAGAAACAAGCGCTACTAAAAGCAAAAATAAGATTCCATACTGGATGGGATTTGCCTTGCTAAACTTATCTAGAGTATATTCAAAAATAAACTTGAAAAGAATCCATAAAAAAATGAAAATGGTGGCAAAACTATATAATTTATATTTATCTAGATTTAATCCAGATAATATCTGCACTAAGATAGAAATTATACCAACCAATATAAAACAACCTTTTTTAATGTCAAATAACAGATTTCCAATATAGCCTGTCAAATCTTTAAACTTATCTGAAATCAATAGTAAAGCATTTTTGTCCATGTATATCATCCTTTCTTTTGTTAAATTTTGTAGTCTGAATTAGCATACTTTATATTTCAATTATACTGCGGGAAAATCGCAGCTTAGGTCTGCTTAGTTTTGGAATTTTTCGTAATCACTCATTATAAAAAATTTCAAAAACAAGCAAGATCATTATATCTTACTATCCACCATGGATTTTAAAGCATTTTTATTTTTTCTTGAAATATAAAATTTCTTCAATATCTGTGCTTAAACTTAATACCTGCGCCTTCCTTTCCCGCTATCGCTTAGCAAAACTATAGCGATAATTCCAATAATTAAAATTGATACTATTAAAAGTATAAAATAACTAAAAAAATAAAAACTACTCGCAATTATACTAACACCAATAATTATAATAAGAACCCTTATTGCAATATGAAGGTCTTCAATACACGCTCCATGCAATATGGTAGATGCTCCTAAAGATATAGAAACAAAGAATGCACCAAATGTTAGAATCGTTGTTTTAAAATATGTATTTGGTGATTGAAAATAATATTTTATAAATTCAGGAATTGTGCCAGGCTTTGGCAAAGTATGAATCATATTATAAGCAAAGTAACCAAGTACACCTGTAAGTATTAATAATGCTACATATACAAATCTATTTTTTAAAAAATCAAATCTATCTATTTCTAAACACCTCCACTTAAATTTAATTATATTCATAATGTAATCTACATTGAAATAATTATAAATATATAAAGTTTATATATTTAAGATCTCTCTATTCTTATAATGGTGAACTATATTTTTCTTATCTAATTTTATTTTTGATTTCCCCAACTCCCAAAGAAGTTGGGGAGACATTTTACTAATATCTATATCTAACTACAACTTGTGGATCATACTGCCAATATTGTGAAAGAGTAATTCTCTCCCCTATTGTAGTTCTAATCAATTCTTGAGGTTGTCCATTAGGAGCTGTCCACCTTGCGTCCACTATCTTGCTCATGTCAGTAGCCATTTCAAAAGGCATTAATATAATAATATTTGCTTTTGCACCTGGTGTATTGTTTAGAGTAAAACTAGAAAGTGGTACGATTGTTTCCAATGTGTATGTACCATCGTCATTTCTTGGAATGAATTTACTATAGCTGAAGGTGATGTATTGCTGACCTGCAGGAATAGTAATAGTTTGACTGTTTTGTTTATATTCAGAGTACATGGACATAATACTTACTGCTTCATTCATGGCATCTAAAGTTGGTGTCTCTATATAGGTATTTAAAGCCTGCTGCATCATACTTGGAATTTGTGCTATATCTGCCTCGGCAGTAGGTTCAAAAGAATCAATATTCAGTGGTGTTCCATTGGGAAGGTATATTTTAGGTGGTTTTATCCCTTCACAAACCGGTAATATGAACTTTGTATCTTCTATCATGGGGCCCTCTAATTTAATGTTAGCAGTAATTTTTGCAATATCCTCTGCATGTCCATATAGTGAAAGTGGCGTTACATCAATTGTTACAGACTCTGTTAAAATTGGTAAGTTTTTAATACTTTGAAGAATCATCTATGATCCTCCTCCTTCTTTTTTAAATTTTAGTTTATATCTTCAGGTCTCTTTTAAAGAAGGAATCTTTATACTTTTGTAGAATATAAAAGTATAGTAATATAGGTTAAATATACATCCTTATTCAAGAGCCTTAGGTAGCTGATACAAATTGCCGTTTGTATTAGCTATATTTTTTTGCTTTTCATGATAGTAATTTTACCTCCTTTTTTTATTTAAGATTTTCTGCAATAACGTTATGATTTTTAATAACATTATATTAAGCTTATTATAGCATAACTAGAAAATCATTGTCAATAACAAATGTAATCAATATTTATAACCTTCGTTATAAATATTGTTATTCACCTCTGTATATGTTATTATTTATTATAATTATTGTTATAATAAATATTATTGACTCTTATTTATACACTTTTATATTAAGTGTATTTTAGAATTTTAAAGCTTTCCTGATATAAATAAATTTTAAGTAACTGGTTTTTATTGTAAATGTAGTTTTATTACTAACGAATACTTAATTTGTATGTGAAAGCTGATATAGCAGTAGCCTTTCAATTTAGAGAGGAAATTACTGCTAGAATTCTATAGTCAAGTATAAGGAGGAATATATTATGTCTATATCAGAAAGAATTGTTAAAAGAAGAGAGGAGCTTGGCTTTACACAAACTGATCTTGCAAAGAGAGCTGGTTTAAAACCACCTGGAATCAGTCAGTACGAATCCGGAACTCGAAATCCATCTTATGAAGCTCTTATAAAATTATCGAATGCACTAGATGTTACCACCGATTATTTAATATCTGGTAATGAAATGGGCTTTAGCAATATAAATGATCAAACACTTAAAATGCTTTTAAAAATAGTTGATAATTTATCTGTAGCAAACAAAAATAAACTCTTAGAATATGCTATTTTTCTAACACAAGGGTATTATGATAGTAGTATACCCGTACTAAATGAAGGTTCAAATTATGCTGATTATATCTTGAAAGACTTAGATATGAATAAACTTCCTATCGATGTCTATGAAATTGCAAAATCACTTAATATAGTTATTTACAAAGAAGAGATTGAAAATGAATTTGAAGGGTTACTTATCAACGGTAAAGAAAAAATAATTATCATTAATGAGAAAATAACGAATGTACAAAGGAAAAAATTCACCATAGCTGCTTTAATTGGTCATGCAATTATACCTTGGCATACAAAAGGTCAATATAGTATTAGAAAATCTGGCTCTTCTACATTACATACAGAAGATGTTCATGAAATAGAAGCACAGAATTTTGCAGCTAGTTTAATTGTGCCAAAGCTTCATTTAGAAAATAGTATCAAAAATGAAGTATCGATAGAAAGTTTAAAAGATCTTGCTACTAAAAAATATGATGTATCATTATTTGTCTTATTAAATAAAATTGTTCAATACTCCAAAGATAAATATGCGGTAGTTCAGTCTAAAAATCACGAAATTATTAAGACATTCCAAGGGAATAGACCACTAGTAGATAGGATTCCTCAAAATAGTGAGGCTGCATCCTTCTTTCAAAATCCAAGTATCGTAGAAGAAATTCGAAAAGGTACACTACCAGCTAAATGTTGGCTTGAAGATGCCGCACCTGGTGAAACTGTTTATGAGGAATCTATATATAATCCGGCTTTTGGAGCAGTTTTAACTTTACTGACCATTAAGTAGGCCCTTGCATATTTAATCTTACATGGGGTTCTACACCTTAACTCCCGAAATTTTTGTAAATTTATTTCAAAATTAAATCTGAAATTATTTTATCCAAATCAATTGGATTCTTATTTCTAAAGAATATAATGGCCTAGCAAGTGTATATGTTGCCATGCTATTGGTGAAATTCGGAGAATAGGTTGTATGGAGTATGGCAACAATTTATACAAAGAATCACAGTATGAGTAAACGACTTAATCATAAACTAATGTATCTTAGGGTGTTCAATGGATAAATGATACAATTTACAGTTTTTTTATTTATACTATGGTTTTTACACGAATCGTGGACATACCCCCTCAAAATTTTCGGAGTTTTAGGCGTATAACCCCTATATCTAAACCAATAAAATTTAATATCAATTCAAAACCAATCAGATTAACTTTTCTCTTAACCTGACTGATAAGAATATCATTATTATCCCTTGGGAGGATACGGATCATTTCCATAGGAATCTTTCTCTCTAATTTGACCATTTTTCCTATGTATAATTAATTCAGTATTTTGATTTCTAGCAATATCTCGAGCAACATTTATAGCTTCTTTTTGGGTATCTGTTTTAACTGTTGCCTTTAAATTACCAGCTCCTTTTACTTGCCACCCACCACCTGGATGAGGTGTTACGTGTTGATTCTTATTCATACTGTTTTCCTCCTTGTATAATTTTAGTCATCTATATGACGTTCCCAGTCATCTGCTATATCTTTTACTTCATTCCAACTAAAACCGTCTTTTCTTAGGCCATCTGTAAAAGATTCTCTATCATATGTGTGATTTTCATCATTGATGTCGGGTAAATTTTTGTTTCTAATATCCATCAGTTCACCTCCTTGGTATATTATTTCTATATATACACAATACGCATATATATATAACTCAATATTTACATTATATGTTGATTTTATAGATTAAGGAAAGTAATAAGCTTGTTTTTATTGCTTATTACATATAATACACCATTGTTTTAATAAAATCAATAGATGAAATTATAAAAAGCGTTTAATATTTGCGTTTTAATCAATAAGTTTATGCAATAAGGAAATACTGTTTTAAATAAGAAATTTTTTATTGCGTTTAATATTAAAATCAAAAGCCATCATACGGAAATATGATGGCTTTTGATTTTGTTTAGTTATTTCTCTGAAAACAGACAGTTCACCAGAGTTTTTAATTCTTCTTTCAATTCAGTATATAATAATTCGAAATTTAAATTATCAATAAATTTATGTACATTATGACCTTTTTGATATACTCTTGCATTTTTTAAAAACAAATATTTTATTTTCTTTTCACCAGTATTTCCTTGCAATTCTCTTAATTTAGGGATCTTTTTTGCTTTTAAATAAGTGCATAGGCCGGTGATATCCTTTAAAAACCAATCCTCAATACTGTCATGTGCTTTTATCTCATAAATGGCTATTACATTTTTTTGTTTTTTTAAATCATTTTTTACTTTTTTCCATTCCACAGGTGGCTTCAATTGATATGGATTTTTAAACACATCATAATCGTAAGAACAAATTATCAAAAATTTATCATCTTTTGAAACATTGCCTTTCTTCAGTATGTCATTTTGAAAAATACTTGCTGCTTTATTGTAATTAGTTACGCCTTGCAAATTTTTATAAATAACAGGTATAGATCTTTTATCTGGATATTTAGATTTTAAGTATTCTACCATCTTTTTATAAAATTCTTTATCTGTCTGTCCTTCAACAAAAATTACTAAACCCAGACCTTGAGTTTCTGACATAATACTAATCACACTCCAATAAAGAACATAGATTAGATTCTTCTTCATCCTCATAATAATTAATTAGCATTTCAAATATATAGCTTCCTGTAGAAATATTTAAATTAGCAGCTCTATTTTCTATAGTTTTTTGCTTTAACTTTTTTATCTTTCTAAATATAGCAATACCATCATCTGATGGAACACTTATATATATCTTTTTTAAATCTAAATATTGTATTAAAAATGGAGAATGACTTGTAATAATTATTCTACAATTTTGAATTACTTGGGTCAAAATCATTATCAATTGTTGAAATAATTTAGGATGGATACAGTCTTCTAATTCTTCAAAAGCAATTAAAGGTACTTTATCTTTATCAGCTAAAATTGCAGCAGTTAAGAGTATAAATATTCTCTTAGTACCATTTGATAAGTTCTCAAAGTTCATATATTGATTATTGGTATGCTCCTTTACCCTTATAGTGTAGAATTTCTCAACTATAGTAAAGGGTGCATCCTCAGGTATTTCAAACCTGTTTTCATCTGAAATATTCAAAGAATGTGACATAACTTCTACATTGGTGATATTCGGAAATAGATCAAGAAATGAATTTATTAGAAGTTCATATCTATAATTATCATCCCTTCTTAAATGATCTACAATTTCAGCAATATTATTACCTGTCCTTTTATCTAACTTATATATTGGATTTCCCTTCATCCGGATGGGAGTTATGCCAAAAGCATCTACTGTATCTAAAAATAAGTTTATTTCAAACCTTAAGTTAGTTAGCTCTTTGATTACCTCTACATAAAATAAATCATCATAATTGGTCAATTTATTAACTATTAAATTATCATCTTCAATTAGTATGTTTTTATCGCATCTTCCTGTTTCTGATGATTTGTAAAATGATTTCCCTTTATGTCTGCTTATATGAGTATTAAATTTCTGTCCTTTTACATTATCCTTGATTTTTAAAGTTTCCCCTATTATTTTGGCCCCAGTACCATTATTTTTAGGCCATTCAAATTCAAATTCATAATTTATGCATATATCTTTTTTTTCAAACTCAGTAGTATATTCTATTTCAAAAACAAAGTTTTTATCAGCTGTTTTAATATTTAAGGGGATGGCATTTACAAATTGCATCATCTCTAACTTACCATTTGGAGTTTCTTTTATAAATTTATGTGCAAAATCTATTGATTCTATAATATTTGATTTACCATAATTATTAAGTCCTACAAGTGCTATTAAATCTTGAAGTTCAATCATAGTATTGGATATATTCTTATATCCATCTATTCGAATTTTTTCAATTAACATTTTAGACCTCCTATACTTTTTGGGGTTATATAAATATGTATTACGCAATAGTTTATAACCTATTGCAAACTCTTCTTATATATTTTATACCATTCCATATAGTAATATGCAAGTTTTATTACATAATATCAAATTTAACATTTTGTTTGGGATAATATTTTATAATAGGTTATAGTTTTTAATATTTTAGTTATAATTATAATATTAAACCGAAAAACTGGAGTAGACTATGTAACATTTACAAGGATATTTCCAATTATCTAAACAAATAACAAAACAGGAGAGATGATATCTCCTCTCTCCTGTTTTGTTATTAATAAAATAATTTTAATTTATTTTACATTGTACTAACCTGAGCATAATCGTTCATCATTAATTTTATCTAATTTTATAATTAATCCTAATGCCACTACATACTTAATGAAATTATCCAATGTTGGTGAATTATCTAATTTCTCTATTCTAGATATCATTTGTTGAGTCAACCCACTCTTTTTGGAAACTTCGCTTTGAGTTAATCCTATATCTTTTCTAAATTCAACTAACCGTTTAATTAATTCATACTGTGCATCCGCTTCTTTAATATGAGCGTCTAACTCACTGTTATTGTCTATGGCCTTTTGTATTTCATCATTTGGATTAACTTTATGAAATCCCATTTAGAACACCTCCTTATAATTTTTTTTGAAACATGCCTGATGTTTATTTTGTTTATTACTACATGAAAGATATTTTGAGTGCACTTTATACTTTTTAATAAGGGGATTGTTTTGTATAAGGAGGGGCATCCTTATACAAAACTTTTATTTAAATCTTCACCAAGTTTTTTTGCTCTTTTTATCGCCTTACTTAGTTCAAACTGTTCTGCTTTTCCCTTTTGCTTTTTACAAGCATGAAGGATATACATACTGTTTTCATCAGCAATTACATACATTAACCTATTTTGACTAAACTTAATCTCCCATAGTTTATTTTTTAATTGCCTTGTATTTAAAATCTCTAACGCCCCGTGTCCATCTCTTTCTATTTTAGCGATTATATTTAATGCAACAGCTTGACCTTCCATAGGTAAGTTATTGATATAATCGTAAATCAGATCTTTATCCCCTTTTGTGGTATAAGTATAAACGTCCATCGTACCTTCCTTTCTTTATATTATTATCTTATTAATATAATGATATACATCAAATTTAGTGTATATCATTACATTAAAATATTACATCAAATATGATGTAATGTCAATTTTAAATTTAAAACCATATAAAAATATAAAAAGTCTTCAACCCATTTAAAACCTTTTAAGGATTGAAGACTTTTCATGCTAAATACCATTTGTTTTATAAGTAGTTCATTTATGTACTGTGTTATTAACTAATATTTCATACCAATTAATTGGAAATCCTATTAAACTTAAATTTATTATTTCGTATTGATCTATCAATGCTTTTAAATTTATCAAAAAACTATCCCATTCATTTTTATTCTGTATACTATGTTTTATGACTAAAATGAACGCAAATATTCTTTCATTATCTATTTGATATTCCTCATACTTCTTAGGAATTACGGGTTTAATATTAAATCTTTTATTATAAACTCTATTATAATGAGCACATACATTTCTAATATGAGATAATGACTTTAGCCAACTTGTAAGTAATGAATAATGTATATCGCCACACATTAAACCTATTGCTTTTTTATCCTCAATTTTTAAATTATTAAAAAACATTGAGAGTGTGCCAAAGGTAGTAATCTCCATTACTACCCAAACCGGGACCTGTCCATTATATTTAGTCTTGTGATGTATTACAAATAGATCTTCTCTATTTCTATCAATTTCACTTTCTATTGTACTAACATATTTCTCATGAAAATGGGCTTTAATAAAATTATTATAATCTAAGTGACCTAGAGCTCCATATTTATGCGCTATATGATATGCAATATGTGTCCTAAATTCAATTTCTATACTTTCTAATACCCCAACCAACAAATTTCTAAATTTTTTATCAAAGCAATAAGTATTATATATATTTTCTATTGTAGTATCATTAAAAAACATATCTTCTGACTTAAATGTTAACATATAAGCACTTAGCCTATAATAATTAACTCTACTTAATATATCAATTGCACTATTTTCATCATTAATAATGAGATTTCTACTTCTTAATATCTTTATCTGCTCTTCAAAAGTTGTAGGGGTCTTGCTATAAATTATATTATTCATTATATCACCCACAAATAAAATGTCCCACCTGGTGCGCATTGTAAAGAGGCGTGGTGGGTTCTATTAATATTAGTATACGCAAAAAATAAAGAAATTACACCCTTATGTTTGGTTAAATTCATTCATATCTGTTCATATAATGAATTTAACTCCCAAATTCTATTATTATCATACTTTTTAGTTTATATTTTTAAATTGTTAATATCAATTCTATACTGTTAGCAATTCACCTTATAATAAGTATCAGTGTTATTTTTGTACCAACCATATGTATATAACCAAAAAGACCCTGAGAGGATCCCACAGAAAAAATAAAAAAGGGAGCCAGGTTACACCCATAATTTTATAGGACGTTTCGTGATACCAAACTATTTTGAAAATCTTCCTTTATTTCCTTGTAATATCTCTTAACTGTAGAAATCCCTATATTTAGCATTCTAGCAATTTCATTTTGACTTAATCCTTTATCTTTAAGTTCTTTTACTTCTCTTATATTCTCTAACTTTTCTAGTTGTCTTTTAGTTAGCCCCTCCTCATCTCTTCTTTTAACCTTATGACTATTATTATTTCTTCTCTTAATCTCATTCTTATTAATAATAGTCTTAAGATGCCTCATTTCTTCTTCAAGAATATTTAAAAGGCCTATAAGTGTTGTATTTTTATAGTTATAACCCTTATATTTATATCCAGACCTGTTTTTCTTTTTATCATAGCCCTGTCCAATTTCAATTTTTAATTGCTCTACAACATCTTCTTTTTCTTTATTCTCGAATACATTCTCCATCCACGCCTTATATGCTTTTTCTGCCTGGTTAGTTTGGCTTCTAACCTCACTTTCAGGTAATGAGCATATAAATCCCTTATTAAACTCTAAAGTGTCCTCTAAAGCCTTATTAAGGTCACTACTAAAGCAACATGCCCAGTATCTATATAAAAAACACATTAGCTCTCTTTGGCCTTTTTCTACTAAGTTTCCTTTTTCATCCCTGCAGTATCCTTTTCTAAAGGTCTGAAGCTCTACAAGATCCATTAGCCTTGCGTGGTGAAGACTATAAAGATTATATAATTTTACAACCTTTGATTTTTTTCCAGGTTTCTTTACACCTGGATTTTTGACATAACCATTTAGCTCGGGAAGATAATTCTCTTGAATATCACGAAGATCATATCTTTCTTCATTAAAAACTAATATTTTAGCTGCTTGTCCATTCTTTTGATTAATAGTTCCTGAGAGCCTGGATACTCTAGCTGCATCAATTGATTTAGCATCAGCGCCTATTTCTTTTAATCTCTGCAAAAAGAATTTCTGCGTTGCGTTCCAAAGAGAAAGTGCCATATGCGGCACCGGATTTATAAGCCAATAAATAACCATTCCTTGCCCTGAGATAACTATAAAACTAGGTGGTGGAACAGATCTTTTAAAATAATCTTTCTCAAGTAGCCATATAATCTGATCTGCTGTTAAACCTTTATACTCTTCAAGTGTGTAATAGTCTAAATCTATAAATAGTGAATTTAATTTTCTTATATTTTCTATTCGCCTCGTAGGCTTATAAAAAGAATTGGGACTTAAATATATATTTGCATTGTCTATGCTTATAACCTTGTCTATGTTTTCTTTAAGCTCGTCCACTTTGTAGTGATGCTGCCTCCAGGTATTATCTTTTTTAAGGGCTATAGTTATATATCCATCATCATTTTCATGTAAAAGATCTATTTGCATTTGTGCCTGCGATACTTGCGCAATATCAATCACGGCTTCTACTGGCACTATAGTTAAATTTCTTATGATCTCGCTTAGATCATCAATCTGTCTTTTTTCTGCCAGCATAAAAAAGCCCTCCTGTTTTTTATTAACCCAAATAAAGAGTGCTGCATTATACCTATTAAATACTTTATTTAATCTACACGCATATTGACTATTATCAATAACTATATTAAACTAAATATAATATTTAAAAGATATAATTCTCTTATTTGTAGAAGAAATTCTCCTATTTGGGGAATATATCCGGTTTTATGAAACTCTTGAATGAAGTCTTCCAAACTTTGTACATTCAAGAGTTGTTTTATTTTTTGGATATATATAAAACCTGATTATTTTTTATATGTAAATATTTGTAATTTTATTTTGTTTATTGTAATTTTATCTGTTTTAATATTACTATGTATTGCCTAATATTTCAAGTTTTTATAATATCTAGCCATGTTTTTTATTTCTTATGAAATTATCTTTTGTATTTATTTACAAATTCTACTAAAGCAAGTGCTATAAGATCCTTCTGTGTTTCTTTTCTACTCTTACAGAATTCAACGAATTCATCAAGTGCAGCTTTATAAGTTTTAATACTTCTGCTTATAACTTCACCTTTAAGCATGGAATTATTAAGATCTACTTCTGGAACTTCTATTATATTTTCATCAGCTTTCTGAGTCCTATACCATTTAATCATATCTTCAATTTCAGGATACTCCATTTTTATAGTAGCTTTAACTGCATCTACTACTTCTGTTTTAAGTACCATTGTAGTGTTATTGCTATGCTCTTCAACCGGTGTTACTTTAGTGCTACTTTGTAGTTTATCAATAAATGTTTCTTGATAATTAATTGGTAACAGTTGCTCAACATCTTTATTTTTAATAAGTGTTATCTGATCTTTTTCCTCTTTTATTTCAATAATATCATATAAGAAAGTAGACTTATTATATCCTATACCTGTACCCTTAGTTGTTTCTATATAATCTTTTCTATTTATATCAAACCTATCTTTTATAAATTTATCTGTTGAAACTTTCTCTTCTTTACCCCTGCTTTTATTGGCTATAATATTTTTATTAAGAGCCTTTGCTATTTCTATTAATTTTTCAATAGGTAAATCTAATTTTTTGGATTTGCTCACAGTCCTACCCCTCCCTATATGTAACACCTTATAAACACTTTATAATTACTCACAATGATATCATAAAATTTAGAATTAAAACATTATGTATTCTTATTATATTTTTTAAATTTGAAATTTAATTTTTTATAGTATTTTATTAGTGTTACTTAGGTGTTGTTTTGTAGTTGCTAAATTAATACTATTAAATAGTGTTTATTTATAGTTACTCATCAACACCTCATAAACCCTGTGTTTATAGAGTATACTGCTTCGTGTTAGTTTGTTAGCCATTGCCCGAAGCGTAGTGAAGGGCGCGGTTATTAATTATAAAATTTATACTTGCCGTTGATAAAAATAACTAAACTTCCCTTATTATAAAAAAGTATTGATCTATCTTCATATGAAATATCATAAACATTTACTTGTCCGACCCGATAGGCGAGGGCGCTAGAGAAGATTCAAATTCAATAAAATATAAAACTTAATACATATATGAAACTTACGCATTACAAAAGACTCCAGAGCCCCACCCCGATATGGAATGTCGAAAACTTTAGCTTAACTGATCGTTTCAATGTCAGTTAAGCTTATGGTTTGCGACGTTCCACAGGCCCCGTGAGGAATGACCCTACCAACTAACATTTGTAGAATGTGCAGCATATATGAAATGCTACGTACGTATATTTTAAGACCCAGCCACCTTGTGCAAGTTGTAGGTTCATCACAACTTGTTCAAGGTGGACTAGCCCTGGGCTTGTCCACCGGCGATGTGCGTTTTTAGATTCGACTATTTGCTTAAACTATATATGCGTACTTAGACCTCCCGAGGACCCCAGCGTCCTCCCCTAGCAAGACCACTTATGGTAAAAACCTACGACTATGCACATAATAAAGCTCGAGTTTTCATTAAAATAGCGAATCTAAAACTAAATCATTAGTCAAAACCTAAGAGCAGCTATTTTATGAGAAAACCGTTAGCTGCTGCATGAAACTTAAACACTCAAAACAACTACTACACTGTCTTTATTTCCCAAACAATAAAAACCGGTTATCCTATGGAAAATCAGTATACTAGAAGTAATCCCAAAGTAAATTCTTCATTATTAAAAACTAAATCTAAACTTACTTTAACAACATTTTGGAAGCTTCAAGTCTGCCATCTTCTATAAGTGGAAGTTGCCCAGCCTAGAATAATTACTTTGGTAGCAGTCTAAATCTGCTTCCAAAGTTGTTAATATTGCAGCATCGCAGGTGATGATTTAATATATTATCTAATAAAAATGCCAGATTAAATATTTATAAGTAACTACTTAACTTTAAAATATAACTAATACCACAGTACCTGCAAACATGTTGATTTCTTTAATATTGATAAAGGAAAGAAGAAAACAAGTGCTGCTGCATTGCAGTAGCACTTGTTACCCCTGGGGGAAGGGGGAGTTATTTTTTTGCTTTGGACAAGTTTACTGACTGCTGATGAGATTAAATAGAAAGATATATGTGCTGTACCTAAATAGATTACTTTACCTTTGAGCAGTGAGTAAGATTGTCCAAATCTTCCTTTTGAACCAGGAGCAGTGAAAGAGCTTGTATCACATTTGAAATTCGTATGAAGAATGAGGGATGAAGGATGAAGGAGAATTTCAAATGTGGACATGCCTTTGACTGCGACTCCTTGTGAGGAATACCCGGAAAAAGACCCCAGAGAATTTCCCTGACGCCATTGAGGGTTGGGTGATTTATTTACTTTAGACTAGTTTACTGACTGCTGAGGAGACTTAATAGAAAAGGTGATGTTACGGTATCTTAATAGATTATTTGACTTGTAAACAGTGAGTAAGGTTGTCTAAAGTTTCTTTTTCATTTACTAAAATTAGATAATTTTAAAAAACTTATACCATTAGCAATATGTATTATATTTTTTTATACTAATTGTTCCAATAGGGGTCTCGCCAACATAAGTCTGAATCACACTAGTAGGAACCTTAAAACATCTACATAAAGGTATATGTACTTTATACTTTACAAACGCAATTTCATAGGGTTTTTAACTCTACGTAAAGTCCTACCTTTGCGTAGAGTTATTTGGTTTAAGATTAAAACAAATATATATTAGAATTGTAGAAGTGTTGATATTGCTTGATTTAAAGTTGTTTTTATTGCTGTTGGTGTTATTCAGAGAAATGTTGGCTAGACCCCATATAGGTTGGTAAATTGAAATGTTGGATCATTTACATTTAATGGTTTTGTTAGGTTGATGGCTATGGGGTCTTTGCGAGGGCGCTAGCCTGAGCCTGCTTCCACAACTTCATAGGGGATAACTAGAGATATATCCTTGCTAATAACATTTAGATAAACTTAAGCTGGTAGTATTACTATAGTAATTATTAAATGTACCAGTTTAGTTAATTTCAATATAGAAAAGATTTGTCATATAAAACATAACTATAATGATTTTAAATAAGTTATATATCACTTATTTATTTGTTTCTTTTTTCTTTATTTAATTATTATTAATAACATGTTATTATATAGATAATAAACTTACATTATTTGCTTGCTTAACTATTTAATTTAGCAAAAGTTATTTTAGGAAAATTAACTTTTAGATAAGTACTAATTAAAGATACTATAATTGTTATTATCCTTTTTATGAATCAATGCGAATAGATCCAGAGTTAAACTAATTTTCCCTAAATAAATTTAGAATGGAGGTTTTATTAAAGTATGAAAATTAAGTTTTCAAAGAAAAATATAGTACTATATATTCTTATTTTATCTACAATTTTAAATTTTTTATTATTTAACAATTATATTTCAAATAAAAAGTATTTAAATGCTTTTGTTAAAAATGAGCTAGGTCTGAATACTGTATATCTTGATCAGGCTACAAACTTATTAAAAATTAAAAGACTAGATTATGAAAATTTATCCCAAAACTATTATCATTGCTTTGAAATATCAATATATCTAAACAATATAATTAACTCTTATAGTAAAGTTTCGAAGACTATGATTAGTAATGATGAAGCTAGATTATATTTTGACAAAATAAAAACAATTCTAGATATTTATGCTCGTGAAATAAAAGGAGTTGGAGTTACAACTCAAACTGGTGATGGATATGTAAGTAAAGAAGATTTTGAACAATTAACAAAAGAATTAATGGAATTCTCTGAAGTATTAAAAGTTCATAATGAAGATTACAAATCTAATAGGATTAATAAGGTTGATTATACTAAATTAAATAAAGAAGTTATAGCATATATTAAAACATCAAAAGTATTAAGTAACAATTCTATTTTTAAACATTTATTATAGAAAAAACAGTAGTATATATGAATATATGCTACTGTTTTCTTATTATCTAATAAGTTACTTTACATGAAATATTATATTTGGAAAAATCAAATTTCAAAGGTTACTGCTCATTAAAGGATATAGATAAATTTCTAGCATAACTTCTTGAAATACCATTAGAATTGCAATAAACATTAAATATATATTGAGAACCAATTTGGTTACCAGTGTGAACTGCACTATCAAAGTCGGTTACTGCAAAATTAGTTACGAAATGATGATCAATATCTCTCAATTCAAATTTTTGTGCGAATACATTTGAACTCAATTTTGTGAATTTGTTTGTAGACACACTATTATAATAACTTGTGAAATTTTCATCAATATCTATATTGCCGCCAGGTGTAAGTGTTAATGTAAAATTTAATGGTGTATTTGGTACTGATATACCATATGAAACATCACATGATACATCAACGAACCAAGGTTCATATGCGGAACCATCTATTTTAGAAGAAACAAATCCTTCATAATTATTACCACCTAATGCTACTTTTAATGTTGTATCTTTAGTTCTACCTATAGATAAACTACAGTCATTATAAAAGCTACCTGATCCATCAAGATATTCAGTCTTTTTTGATAAAACTTGTATTCTTGATGAGCCCCATCCAGTACTCTGAAGTGGTGTATCAAAGGTTAATTGAAATGATACATCTAGTTTTTCTCTATACTGTTTACCTGAATAAGTATAATCATTTGTATAAGTAATAATCTCCTCTTTCTGCTGAGCATAGCTTGCCATCAATGTGTTGATTTTACTTGGTTGATTTTCAATTGAATCTATATTACCAGGTACTTTTAATAATTTTGAGTGCCAAAGTATATCTTCTGTATCAGCTTTTTCTAAAGAATCTATTTTATTAAATAATTCATTACTATTAAAAAAGCTTGGGTTAATAATTTCTATAGAAGTATAATTTCTAGTTGATTTTTCAAGTAAGTATATTGTTAATATAGAATCAATAGAATTTTTAGTTTTTAGTTTTTCTTTATCAAATAAGTTTGAAGTTTTAAGTGGCTTAGAGATACTGCAATTAATTACTTCAAAATTATTATATTCATCAACCAAATCACCAATGATGATTTTATCTTCGTCTATACCTCTATTTTCAAAGTTACCTTCCAATTTAAAAGGGGTTGATTCTTTACTTTTCAAATAGTCTATTTCACCTTCTATAGTAGTGTTTGGAAACTCATAAGAAACATCTTTAATTATCATTTTAGATTCAACTACCTTATCTTTGAGTTGAGATTTATCATATTGTAGCATCGAACCCATTGCATCTAAATGCATTATAGTATCACCGTTAAAACTTAAATTACTCTTATTTGATTGTGCATGAGCTACTGTAGTAAGTGAACCTAAAGTTAACATACCACACGTTAATAATGTTAATAATTTTTTCTTCATAATAATCTCCTTTAGATGGTTAATTAACCATTTATTTTATTTCTAAATAATATATTCTACATAAAAATAAAAACTCCTTTCAAATTATAACAATCTTATATTTTATTTGTTACTTTTACATAAGGTCCTTGTAATAAATACAAAAAAATAATCATTTAAACAAAATAAACATTAATCTGTTGATATTTATTTGGTTTTTATTTTATGATTTACGCAACTTTTATTAAATTTTATTTATTTATTTATTTAAATGAAATAAGCCTATGTTAATATCGATAGTTCATAAAATCATACTTAATTAGAGTAACTTGTAAGTATAAATAACTATTTTAAATATATTTTTTAATAAACATATTTATATGTGAAGGTATAAAAACAAATATATGTTTATTTTTGTTTTTATATTTGTTATACTAAATAAAAAGTAAAAGAAGCAATAAAAAGACTAATATAGGTAGAAGAGGTTGGTATATGTGGAATTTTCTAATTCAGCACAGAGATTAAAAAAATTAAGAATACAATTAAATATGAAACAGCAGGATTTTCAGGACGATGATATGACAAGTAGTTACTATAGCATGCTTGAAAATAACAAAAGAAATTTAGGGTTTGATACAGCATCAAAAATACTTGTAAAATTCAAAAAAAAAGCAGGACAATTAGGTATAGACCTTGATATTGATGCAAATTATTTAATGATGACTCCAATAGAAGAGGCAAGAAATTATTGCTTGGGTAATTTAGAAGAACAAATAAATAAGGAAAAATCTATAGAACTTATTGATATAACTAGAAGATATGAATTAGAAGAAGTAGAGGCTGAAATATATAAGACTTTAGCAGACACCAACTACAATAATCGAGACTACCATAATGCATTTTTAAATTATAGTGTTTCTGTAGACCTTTTTAAAAACTCTACTAATATAAATTATATATCATACCTATATAATAGACTTGGAATGTGTAAATTTTCAATGCTTGAATATAGTGATTCAGCTATGTACTTTAATAGAGCACTTTATTATTCAAGGATATATGATGATAAAGTTACGACTAATCATTCTACATATAATATTGCAAAATGTTATAAAAAACTAAAAAGATATGATGAAGCAATTCCATATATAGATGCATTTATATCTGAATGTAATCAGAGTGAAAGAGCTGATGATTATATTTATGCACAGAGCTTGAAAGCAAATTGTTTAGATGAAATGGGAAATATTGATGATGCTATTCTGATATATAATGAACTACTCCTGAAAATTCCTGAAATAACAGCTCATTCAAAGGCGTATGTCTATAATAATTTAGGCTCACTTTATCTTAAAAAAGATGAGCATATTGAGAGCTTAAATTATTTTAATAAATCGCAAAGAATAAGAAGTAAAGTAGATAAGATTAATTTATCGCACACGCTTATAGATAAATCTGAAGTCTATATAAAACAAAAACTATATGATGAAGCAATTATGCTTATAAATCTCGGTATTGATATGGCTAACATATACAATGATAATGAATATTTACTAAGAGCATATTATCTTTTAGTTAATATATATACGTTAAATGAGGATTTCGGTAATGTTGAGGAAAACTATAATAATATTATTAGTATTTTGAAAGATAAAAAAGATAATAATAGTTTACTGAAAATATACATGAATCTAATGGAGTTTAATTTTGAAAGAAATAACTATAATAAAGCTTATGAATACTTAAAACTGTCACAAAATATATAATAAATATCAATAACATATTTGTTATAATTTTCAAATGCTAGAAATGGAGGACTATAATATGAATAAAAAATATTTTAAGAACTTATGCATAACGCTTACGGTAACTATGTTTTTATTTATTCTAGGATTAGCTACCCCTAACAATGAAGATCCACCACTATTAGGAAAAACCATAAGCACAGAATATCATATTTAATAAGTAAAGGGGCCGTCTCAAAATAGAAATTACTTTCTATTTTGAGATAGTCTTTTTTATTTTAAAATAAAAAACGGATTCCGAGGAATCCGCTTTTCGTATATAATTTATATATGATTTATTACAAAATTACACATAAGAATTATAACAATAATTGCAACTTTTATCAACTAGTTTTACCTGTTGATACAGGAGTTTTAATACCGGAAAATGATTCAGTGAGACTGCTAAGCCAAATAAAACTATATCTATGTCAGTCTGCATAATGGAATTGATTTATGCCTATTTAAAGAAATCAAATCTATATTAATAAGGGTCAATACTGTATATACTACATTACTTAATATAAACATTAAGAATAACAATTTGTAAAAAGGTATCTCCAACACTTCTCTTAATTTCACAATCAGAAAATATTCACGAATATATCTATTACGATCACAACTACTCTAAGATTGATTGTCTTAATAACATTCCCTACCCTAAATAAAATAATCCCCTCCAAATCTAAAAAACCTCCCTCTTCCTCCATATATATAAGTTAAAACCCCAAAGGAGGAATCATCCCATGAACAAAACCCAAATAATAAAATCCCTAATCCCTGGAGCCTTACTATCCTATAAAAAATACAACATTCTCCCTTCACTCACCATCGCTCAAGCCATTTTAGAGACCGGCTGGCTACAGCATGTTAAAGGTAATAATATCTTTGGCATCAAATGGACAACAGGCTGCGGCTATGAAGTTCAAGAACTTAACACCCATGAATTTATTAATGGAGTCAAAACCCCCATGGTATGCAAATTTAGAAAGTATGGCTCCTTAGATGCTAGCTTACTAGACCATGGAAAGCTTTTAAGATTTAGTAGGTACAAATCTGTAATAACATCTAAAAACTACAAAGAGGCCTGCCAAAACGTTTATACATCGGGTTATTGCACTGACCATGAGTACCCTAAAAAACTTATAGCCATAATTGAAGAAAATAAGCTTTACATTTATGATGCTGCTCCTAAATCTGAAATCTCTAAAAATACATCGGCAGAAGATATTAAATATCTACAAAAGTGCTTAAACCTTATGAAAATAAGAGACATAAATAATAATGACTTAGTTATTGATGGAGTAAGTGGTCCACTAACCATCAGCGCAATTAAAAAGCTCCAGGATATACTTAACCTTTCTATGTATGGCATATGTGGACCAGAGATATTATCTGAAATTAAAAGCATTATGGAAAAGCCACTATGTAGCCTTAATAGTACAATCTATAAAACAGCTATAAGATACATCCAATGGAGAACTGGAAGCGCTATCGATGGAATTTATGGAAATGAAACTGCCCGCCTTGTTAAGGCCTATCAGAAAAATAACAAATTAGCAGCGAATGGAATTGTAGGCAAGGATACCTGGCAATATTTACTCTCTTGAATTTATGGTAATATCTGTAAAAATCCTTTATACTATTACTGTGTTACATAATTAAATCATCTTATTCCAGGCTTTAATGTTAATTTATTATATACATCTGTGTCAGATAGAAATTATAACTTCCTATTCTTAGGCTGAAATTAATTATTTATTATGGCATGAACCTTCAATTTATATACCTAGGATGCTTTCCTTCTGAAATGTTGTTAACTTAACTATCTATAAGCTTATTTTATGTAACACACAAATATTAAGAGGTGATATTATGGCCCGTGGAAGAAAAAAAACTGAAAACTCTAAAAGTGAATTAATTCATATAAGAATAAGTGAGGAACTATCTAAATCCTTAGAGAGCTTCTGCACTGCAAGCAATATAACTAAGAGTGAAGCGGTGAGGCTTCTACTCGAGAATCTTCTTAAATAAAAAAACAAGGATAAGATATATATAATATCTACCCTTGTTTTTATTCTGCTAACGACTCGCAATCCCACCCTAAAAGCTTTTTCTCTAAATCCTCAAAATCATAGGTTCTTTGATCATAGTCATTAAATGTAGATTGCTTTGTTTGTATTAAATAATTATCTTTAATAGCTTTAATTACCCAGCCTACAATATTATTTATTTTACCTTGGCTACTTGCAATTTTATATTTTTCTTTTATAAGCTTCATGTCCCCACTTGCAACATCTAAAATTTTTCTTGCCTCTAGTGGCGTAATATCATTTGTGAATATGTTTTGCACAGCTATAATATCTGAATCATCATCAATACCTATAGCTATCTCCGCGCTTCTTGCTGACTTAATTGAAAATCTAAGAGCGGTAACTTTATTTCCAGTCTTAACTTCCTCATATTTAAAACTAATATCCGAATTACTATTTATCTCTTCATATGCTGGCTCTAATGCAAATCGCCTAAAGTCAGAGTATTTTTTATAACTCTTAGGACATTGAAGTTTTTCTCTAAGAGCATCAAGGTTGTCTATTCTCCAACCAGTATCTTCAAAGCTTTTTAAATAATAATAAAATCTTTTACTATAAATACAATTAAAATTTAATGTGTACTTGATATGATAATAAATTCTTTTTTTAACTTCAAGAAACATATTTTTAAGTTCACTATCAATTTTCAGTACAATTTTTCCTTCTCTATTTTTATAATGTATTTTAGAGAACCATGGATAATATATTTCTTCACTTCTTTCTTTATCTACTATTAAAAATCCTTTACCCTCAAAGGATTTTACTGCTTTCTTTAAGTCACCGTAAATATTGTTTTTATCTTTAATATTATATAGCATTTTATATTTATTAATATCAATACTGTATTCTACGTTATCATCATCCTGAATTTGAGTAAAAAGCATATCTAAAATATCATTTTGACGTGATGTTAAAGCAAATCTAGCCTCTATAACCTTTTCAGGCCTTACTGCTATCAGTTCACCCTTTTTATTCATATGTATCCCCCAATGCAACTCTAATAACAATATTTTACCAAACAACAAGGTGAAATGCAAACACTTAATTCACCTTAAAAACAACGGTCATTTTCTCACCTTTTAACGGTCAATCTCTCACCTCACTACAGTCATTTACTCACCCCTAAACGGTCAATCTCTCACCTTTCTACAGTCATTTACTCACCTTTTGTCGGCTGTAGCCCTTGGTATCAGTTACGTTGAAGCACCCCTACTATACATACTATACTGTTACTATACTATTACTATACAACAACTGTTGTTGTTTTAACGGTCATTTACTCACCTTTCTATTTTAAATAAAAAAATATTCCACCAAGATCTCCTTAGTGGAATATTTTCACTATGCTACTTCAATATTATTAGTATCAGTATAAACTGTCTTAGCATCTTTCTTGCCGGTTAAGTTACCATTAATTGATTCAAAAATATTCTTTGCAATGACTAAATTCATAAGAGTATTAACTTCGGCTTCTGTTATAGTTGCTCCGGTTTCATTTGCTTTGATGTCATCTACAGTTAAAGTAAAATATTTACCTTCTACAGATGTCAAAAATCTCATAACTAATTTATGCATATAATTTTTCCTCCTTTTAATTATTTAGCTCAAATGTAGTAGACTATGATTTAGATAAGCTGTACTGATCTTCTTTGCTTAGTCCAACCAATGGATATGTTTTAATGTTAGATATTGCTTCGCCTACAGCGAAAATATCTTCATCCAATGCAGTAACCTTTAAATTACTTAGTGTTTTTGTAGCCACCTTATCCTTGCCTTTTTCGTCAACTCCTACTTTCATAGTAAGCTTTAATGCACTTGCTACCTTTGTAGATTCTACTGCCATAATGAATCACTCCTTTCTTTTTTTCTTTTCACTGAATATATATGCTCTTCTAAAAGTTTTTGCGGATTTTTTGAAAATAAAAATAAAAACAAAAAAGGTATAGTTAATGAACTACGCCTTTGCCTTCTCTAAACTGCTTATGTGATGTTAATTTATTCCAAACCCTGTAAATAATAATATCATTCTTTAACTCTTATTAATGATTTATACCTTAATATATAAAATAGTCACAAAAGTATTTATCTAGTATGTGCTTATTAACATACAAAATAATGTCTTTGGTTTTTTTATCTAAACTTATTCCTGAAATCAAGTTAGCATAGCAAAAACCTTTGCTAATCCTTTTTGGACTAATAATATAAGTATTTATTTCCAAACTAAAATTATATCGTTCAGAATTGGTGAACATATCCTCTCTATCATTAAAAATAAAATTATATTCATTATCTATTAATTCACATTGTCCTTTTTTAATATCTTCTAAAAGTCCTCTGAAAAATATATTATTACCTTTTATCTGAAAAAAATTAAGTTCTGTTTTTGATGAATTACTCCAATGATATAAAGCTTTTGATGAATTTAAAAAATCTACCTTATCACCTTGATTTATTTCGATAGATTCTTTTAACAGTTCTTCTATTTCATATTTACGTTTTTCGTTAACACCAATAGATCGTTTAACTTCTGATTCTTTAGGCTTACCGATATCAAGAAATTTTGTTAATTCAAACTTTTTGAAACTTAATTCCTTAATCTCAAATGTAGGTGACTCATTATAAACAATGGCTTTATTATATTTAGGGTTCAATTTATTAATATAATATATTTCATAGATATCCATATCTATTTTGTTTTTACATTCAGCAATTGCAATATGAGTTATTTCATTTTTCCATGGCTGTAGCGCCATGTGATTTCTTAATCTTGTATGAAAATTATTTGTCTTTCCAACATAAAGTAAGTTGTTATTATTATAAATGTTATATATACCATACATTTTAAATCACCTCTAAATATATTATAAACTCAAAATGAGTAATTATAATGTAAACTCACTTTTAAAAGTGAAAAACTTTGATGTGAATAGCTTTAAACAATCTATAAAAAATAAGGATACCTAATCAGGTACCCCTATTTCTCAGATTTTCCTATAACGGTGGATATAGCTGCTGTTAACTCAGAGATAGACTTATTGAGATCCTCAATTTTCTTTTCAAATCGAACCAGCAAAAACACACTCACACCTATAGGGAAGCCAACTGTATTAACCAGTTTGATAAATGCATCATACATGAAACATTCCTCCCCTCACCGTCATAACTAATATATATGCCTTTTCTAGTTGTTTTCTATAAGTTTTCTAAATATATTTTTTAAGCTTCTCCAGTGCCTTATTTTTAATCTTCATATAGTCATAATAACTATACTCACCTTCGCAGGCTATTTCCTTTAAACTATCCTGGATAAGGTAGAATCTTTCTACAACTGCCCTTTCAAGAGGAGCTAGTTTTTCCAGGGCTGCATATAACCTCTTAGCTTCGTCATATGCAATAATTTCATCTTCTAAGGTAAAACTATAAGGGTCCGATACATTTGGTCCTATAGGCTCCGAGTTTGGAACTTCTCGATAGTGTTTAATTTTTCCCTTTAACAATGCTTTGAAATTAGTTCTAATAGAATGTATACAGTATCCATCAAAAGTATTGCTGCCCAGGTTATAAAGACTTACTGCTTTTATAACAGAAAGATAACCCTGCTGGACCAGATCATCAAATTCGTAGGAGGGTATGTGATACTGACCAGCTAACCTGATTATCAAAAACTTATATCTTTCAATAATATTCATAAGGGATCCTCTGTCTCCGTTCTTTGCTTTTTCAACTAAACTCTCCAGAATAAACACCACCCTTTTATTTTATATATCTATTATACATATTTTACAATAGTTGTTAAATAACTTTTTTAATATAATTAAAGGCAATGTATAAAAAATAACAATGGGTAAAAAACAGCCTGCTAATAATTATTACAAATTTTGTAATGACATATATTGTAATTGTAATAATCTCTAAGTGGTACTTTTCCAATCTGACACAAGCACCTTGTGTCAGATTAAGAATGGCTTAAATACTGGTGTTGTATATTTATGTAAATACCCATATTTTTTTAATCTGACATATTGATTATTATTATAAACTTGTGTAATATATAATGTATAATGTTTAAATTGTGACAGAATAATATAAAATAATTACATATTATTTTGAATATTCGACTATATTTACCAATATTGTGTATGGATTAACTTATTGTTAAACAATTAACGAAAGGTGGAAACAAATGAAGGCAGTTGAACCTATAAGAGACATAAAGATTATAAAGATTATGAGAACATATTTAAGAGGTCAAAGTACTAGAAATGAACTTCTTTTTATATTAGGAATAAATGTAGGACTTAGAATAAGTGATATTTTAAAATTAACATTTGAAGATCTTATCAACTTTAATACTATGAATATTAAAGAATACGTAGTTATAACAGAAAAGAAAACTTCAAAAACAAAAAAGTTTTACATCGGCCCTATAGTAAAAAAATTAATTGAAATATATATAGCAGAGATTCAGAATATAAACCAAGATACATATGTTTTCAAAAGTAAGAAGTATGAAAACAAACCAATATCTCGCCAGCATGCCTGGTATATTTTAAACTATGCTGCTGAAATGATCGGGATAGTTCAAAGAGATATAAAAGGTAATATAATATCAGGTGAAATCGGAACCCATACCATGAGAAAAACCTTTGGATATCATGCATATAATAATGGAACTTCTCTGGAGCTTCTAATGGATATATTTAATCACTCATCCAAGAGTCAAACATTAAGATATATAGGGATAACGGAGGATCAGAAGAAGGAAGTTTATCTGCAGAGTAATTTGGGATAATTGTTTAGCGTATATACGTTTCAATTTTTAAGTTACATTTAACCCATTGAAAAGTATTATTAAAAGAGTATATATTAGTACCAATATTCCTATTTTTTTTAGTCGCTATTATGTTTTATATTTATCTATATAAAATTCATGGCCAATCAATTCCACATATAATATAAGTTATAATGATGAATTAGTTATAAGCATAAATAAATTTATACCCTACGTTGATTTGAATTGATATCAAAAATCAATTCAATCAGATTAAAAAGGTAGAGAAGTATGTCTACAAATGCATATCTACCAAACAATTGCCATAAATTTATTTATTATTTTCAACCACTTCATTAACATTTTTAGCCTTTGGAATACTTCCATCCTTCTCCAATTCTTCCAATAGCATTTTATATTTTAATTGATATTTTCCTATGTCCTTATTATGATTCAGCTGCTCCTGTTTCAATCTACTAGTTAACTCCTGTTAATATTGCATCTAAAACATATGATTTTAGTATGTTTTTGTATAACTCAATTTTGCAATTAAACTAATAAAAAAGATCTAAGGGTACAAAGTAATCCTTAGATCTTTTTTATTAGTTCAACTTAATTACGATAGTGTTCATCTGATTTATATAAGATTATTCAATCTATGTACTAACCCCATGGACCATCCTGACAAGGACTTATGATAATATCTACTTGAGTTGATATTAATGGTTTGGAATTGATTTTTTCTGTAATTACGGTTAATAGTAAAGTTAATGTTAAACAAGCAATACATAAACTTAACGGTTTTACCAATTTATTTCTCATATTGCATTCACCTCCTGTGTATGTATATATTATACATGCGAAACGCAACATTTACTACTTATTTCTAGTGACATTGTTAAATATTTTTTAGTTTCCTCAATATTATTTTGGTCTAAGAATAGGATAGATAATTTATTATATACTGAAACTAATTCACTATATTTATTTAATATCTTTAAAAAGTAAACAATGTTTAAATAAACCCTTTTTAAGTTTGAATAATCGTTTAGTAGTTCATATATATATATAAGTTCGTAATTGCCTTTTATTAAGCACTCATAATCCATAATAGAGTAAGCTTTTTCCAACCCTTTTTCTATTAATGTTATAGCGTCATTATAAAGACCTTTCTTAATAAAGATACCCGATTTTTCTATGATAGTATGACAAAGATTATCTGGATCAATCCTAATTCTAAGTTGCTCAGCCTTATCAAAATACTCCAAACTATTATTAAAATCATCTTTATTTAAATATGCTAATCCTAAATTATT
This sequence comes from Clostridium sp. CS001, assembly GCF_020443565.1. Lineage (GTDB taxonomy): Bacteria > Bacillota > Clostridia > Clostridiales > Clostridiaceae > Clostridium_AD. The sequence continues at coordinate 34,800 of NZ_JAIZZN010000007.1, read as the reverse complement.
ATAAATATATCCGAGTATTGGATTATTACAATTTATGTTTTTACTTAGTAGTGAATCATATATATCGATAGCAGTATTAAATTCTTTCTTAACCTCATAACAATTTGCCTTAAGAATATTTATATTAATATATTTTTCAAAATCTTCTTCTTTGCTAAATAAGGTTAAAAATTTTCTAATAGTTTCTAAAGCTAAGTCTATTTTATTTAATTTAATATAGCATTTAGCTATATTATACTTAGCTCTTTTTTCTATTAATTTATCCTTATACATTATTGAATAACGCTCAGATAGATAAAAAAAGGACAATGCTTCTGTATATTGTAGTAGCATAGCTTTGCAAAGTGCGATATTCAAATAAAGATAAGGTATTGTTTCACTTTGATTAATGTTTTTAAAAATATCGATAGAATTATTATAATTAAAAAAAGCTTCATCATAATCTTTTTTATTAAAGTAATACTCACCTAAGCTACTATAGCCCATAGCTTTAATCTTTGATAAATCAAATTTATCAGCTATTTCAAGGACTTCTTTAATTTCTTTATCGTTATTTACTTCTTTAAGTTTTTTTAAACAGTATAACTCAGCATCTTCACTTGGAGAACGTAACAAAAAGGCAGCATCTATTTTTAATTCAATATCAAGTTCCTTAGCCCTTTGTTGAAATCTTTCAACAAGTTTTGAAGCAACATTGGAGCTTATTTCTCTTTGTCCTATTTCAATCATACTAATAAGTCCTCTAGTAAGGTTCTCATCTACTAAATCTCCTTGCTTCATTTTCAAGTACATTCTTGTTGACTTAAGCTTTTCTGCATTAGTCGAAAATTTCATTCATATCACCTTTCATTCAGTTTTTATCATTAATTATAACATAAGATATTTGACTAAATATTAAAACAATCTTTATATATATGTTTCAACTTTAAAACTACATTTAAATTACTGATAAATGTTCGTTCAGAACGTAAAGTAATTGTACAAATATTATTGAAACATATATATTAAAAAACTAAGTGCAACAATTTTCAATAATATATGATAAACCAGATCCTTCTATACCGTACTATAAATATATAAATTTGGTTATAGAGTGTAAGTATAACATTTGGTGTATTAATCAAACAGTTATTCCTCTTGAAATGATTGATTCCCACATTCCCTTAATAATATTTTCTTGTGAATGCTCTTACACAAATCGTTGCCTCATCCTATATAGATAACCTTTCAATTATATCTAAGGTTCATTAAGTTTTGGGAACATGAATTTCAAGCGCAATTTCAAAAATCAAGTTGTTTAAATATTATTTTAAATGCAATAGTAATTTGGAATACAAAATATCTTACAAAATCTTGGAATCATTATGTTAAGGAAAATTCTGAAACCGATGAAACACTATTAAAACATATATCTCCTCTTAACTGGGAACATATCAACTTCCTAGGTGAATATTCTTTTGATGTCAATGTACAGTTTGAGACAGATAATTTAAGAAAACTTAATTTATAATGGGATAACTCGTCAATATTTCCTGTTGGTGTGATTCAGAGAAATGTTGGCGAGACCCCTTGTATATTTAATTCGAATTCTAAGTTTTTATGCTAAACAAATATAATCACCAATATAAAAAACAAAACACGAGCGTAAAAACCCGTGTTTTGTTTTTTATATTAAGAGTTCTATGAAATTTTCAGTAATGTTTAACTGTAATCACTATAATCATAATAGAAACAATGAGAATATACCATTCTACTAACTAAATAAAAACTATAAATTATTTGGTTAACATTTTAAGGACTTTGTTAAACAAAGGATCTGCACTCCATACTTGAGCTATTCTCGATTTTGGATTTTCTAAAGCATCAAATAACGCTATGATAATCTCAGGTATTGAAGTTCCATGAATTTCTTCCCATTGATTAAATATTTTCTTTAACCCTTCACTATTTATTTTTTCTTTTTCATTGCTGGAAGCATAACAAATAATAAATTCCATTATCTTCTCATTTGTTTTGTTTTCATCAGAATAAAGCAAAGATAAAATATCCAGGAAGTACCGTGAGCATATTAAGAAGTCTTTTTCTGGTGATTGATTATTTAAACGCAATATAGTTTCTCCTAGAAAATAAAAATATAATTGTTTAAGTTCTTCCTGTGGTTTTAATACCTTTAATTCCTCTAATATACTTGCAAATATAATTTCTATACCATTGAATTTGTTTAAGCTTATAAGATTGGTAATCGCTTCTATTTTTTCATTTAGCGTTGATGACGCATTTATTAATGTGGCTACTGCATCTTTTTCATTGAAAATATTAGTGGCCATATTTTTTATAGTATTTAATACACGTATATCTTTTGCAGAATATTTTTCTTTACAAGATATATATAAATTTAAATAGTAATATGATTTATCAAAGTTTTTTAATTTTTTGTATGAAGTTCCAATTCCAAAGTAAATAGATTCATCAGCACATTGTTTTTTTACTGCCTCCTCTCCGTAAAGAACAGCTTCTTCATACTCCTTCAGTGCAATTAAATTTGATATGATACCCTTATATATTGACTTTTGTCCAGATAAAGACGGACTTAATCCAAGGGCTTTTTTTAAATATATCAATGATTTATTATATTCTTTTAATTCACGATAATTTATACCAATTATTGTATGGAATCTACATTCATACTTTTTATCTTTTAATATTTTTTCACAGCATTTTATTGAGTCTTCATATTTTTCTAATGAAAAATAACACAATGCTATAATCATATATATATAACCATCATTTCTACCTAATTTTATAGCTTCATCGCAAGCTACTATACATCTTTCATAATCCTTTGACTTAAAGTAAATATCTACTAATCTAACAAAGGCATTTACATCGTTTTTATTAATATCTATAGCTTTAGTTATGGTTTCTATAGCTATACTATATCTACCCATTTTGCAATAAACAGTTGATAACTCAATAAGTAATTTAGCTAATGTATCAGAATCATCTGGTTCTAATGCTATTAATTCCATAAAATCTTTTTCTGATTCTTTATATTTACCAATATATGAATATGCACAGGCTCTTCCAAAATACAAAACAAATGCAGAATCATGATTTTTTAGTTCTAATTCATTTGAAGTTTTAACTATTACCTCTTCCCAATTTTCTTCATCAAATAATTTTGATATTTCATCAGTTATATCATTATGCCTATCATTATTATTAATAAGCGCTAATAAATTTTTATTATGAAATTCATCTTGCTTAAGTAATAATGCTTTTTCATAAAGAGGCTTAAACTCTTCATTAGAATTATCTATCTTTTCCTTTAAGTCATTCTCACTAAATATTAGAACCGCAAGCTCTGATATCCACCTTATGCCATCTTCTCTGCATGTAGCCTGCCTTACTTGAAACCATATACGAAAATAATAATCTGATACAATATAAAACTTCTCACTTTTTTTAATCTCTTTATTAGGTTCCATTTCTAATACTCTTATCATTCCATCATCTACAAGTCGTTTAATATTTTCATTAACTATACCTACTGGCTCATTGAGATGTGATGATATCTCTGAAACTGTTTGAGCTGGATTACCGGTGCAAAGGGTAGAGAGTATCATTTGCTTTGTACCACTTAAACTATCCATTTCTGATTTGAAATATGGTGTTAACTCTGTAATTTGAGATAATATATTAGTAACTCCTAAATTTTCATTTTCTAGTATTAAGTCGTATAAAAATAGAATTAGTCTTGGACTTCCATTGGTCATAATATTATATAATTTTATTTGACTTTTAGATTTTTCTATACGGTCATCTAAATTAATGCAATTATCTGGATTGTTTTTATTCCTTATTAAACACTCATTTCTAAGAAGTTCAAAAACTTCGTCATCAGTTAGTCCATCCAATCTTCTTATTTTAAAGAAATTATAGAAAGGCTCTCCATACTTTTGAACTTTATCAAATAGTGTAACAGCACTACCTATTAAAAGTAATGGACTTGAGCTCTCTATTAAAAATGCCCTTAAGGTTTTTAAATCTTCAGCTGCAAATTTAGTACCTAATAAATCTTGAAGGTTTTCTACAATAAAAACAATTTTGCAATTGGTTATTTTATATATTTCTCTAATAATAACAAAAAACTTTTTCTGCTGATCTGACCTTTCTATAAGTTGCTCTGATTTAGATGTCCTTACTAATGGTTTGTTTATTTCTTTAAAGCCTTTTTCAAGTTTTTTAAGTTGCTGATACGTATCGTCTTTCTCCCCAAAGATTTTGCTATCATTAATTTCATTGAATATTCTTAAAATGCCATCCCTCAAGAAATGATACATAGAAGTTACATATAAATCTTCTGAGAATATGATAGGTATATAATTTTCCCTCAAAATCTCATTTTCTTTTATACTATAATACATCATTTTCATAAAATGAGATTTACCACTTCCTCTTGGACCAACAACAAGAAAGCTTTGAGATGTTAACTTATTGCTTTTAGGTTTTAAATCTCCCATTAAATCTTCTAAATATTTTTTTCCACTAATAAAAGTACTTTTTAAATCATTTGCATCCTTCATGTGCGGATCAAATTTATACACAGATATCCTCTCCTTTATCATATCTGAAATGCTTATGCCAGTAATCTGCTAAAATCCTTGATATAAAAGTGTACTTATCATCATCATTAATAATATAACCTTCCTCTTCAAGCCTGATTAACAAATCTAAAAGCTTTTGTTTCGTTTGAAGCCTAGCGCCAGTAAGTGCATATATATCCTCAAAATCAAGTACAGCAGCATATAGATGTGCTAATATAATTTTTGCACAGTCACCATCTGTAGCATTAAAATGTTCCATTAGCCTTGAATGATAATCTTCAAGGGCCTCACTTGTTTTACTTGTAAGCTCATGGTAAATCTCTTTTATCTCCTCGGCCTCTTCAATTATCTGACCTGTACTACAATTTTCAACAATACAGTCTGCAAATAGTTGTATAAAGTAATGAGCTTCTTTGATCAATTTTTCTTCACAAAACTTTAAAGCGTCCCCTTTTATCTCTATTTCCTTACTTTTTAATAAACATTTAAAAAACAGCTGACTATCTTTCTTATTTAATGGCTTTAATTCTATCTCCTTCATATCGTTTATAAGGTCCTGAACCTGAAGTTCCCTTAACACTGACTTAATGCTTATGGACCCCGTTATAACCATTTGAATTTTCTGATGATTTCTTAAAGTTCTTAACCATCTTAAAAACTCTATGGCGTCATTTTTACCATATTTATTTTGAATATCCATAACAAAATCTGAAATTTCATCTAGGATTAATATAATATTTTTGTCGCGAAGTTTTATTAATATGCTCATTAAATTTTCCATCATATCATGGTTGCTTTTATCAGATAATCTGCCTATTGAAATTTCTGCTTCACAAATAGATACCTTGTTAATTATTTCTGATCCTTTATTAATGATGTTTTTAAATAGATCTTCAACTTTCATAGAAAAAAATTCTATACTACTATGTTCTTTTTGTTTCATAATCAAGTCATAAAACTCTTTAAGAGAATGTACTCTATGTAAGTCAATATAAATAGCAGTTAATTCTGATTCATATCTTCTCATACACTCCCTTACATAACTTGATTTACCCCATCGTCTAGGTCCAGGTATTAAAACACTAACCCCTGGTTTTAACAAAGTGTCCTTTAAAATTTCTAACTCTTTTTTACGTCCAAAGAAATTTTCACCCTCAACTGGTGCCCCTGGAATAATCTCTATAGGTTTTATCTCTTCATTTTCTACTATTTTATCCATATTCCCCACCCCTTAAACACGTTTCAATATTTTACTATATAATAATTATATATATTATAACTAACATAGTCAACAAAATTGTTTAGTAAATATCTGTGTTGAGTAATATATATTAGTTGTTATGCTATTGAATTTACTTTAACATTCATTAACTCACCAAAGCACTTAAGTATTCTATGATATTCGTTAATGACCCTTTAACCACATTCGACCGTGGCTTAATTCAAAAACATAACGCTTCTAAGTTCCTAAGATAATCTGGTCCAATAGTCCACGTCGCAAATGAGAGATTTGCAACATTCCGTAATAGGTGCTGGGCTAGGTGTAGTGGAGAATTTCGTCTAAGGGCCCTTAGACGAAATTCTTAAAGATTTTGTAGTTTTAATCTAACATACTCAAATAAATCCTCTAAATACACCTAAGTTCAAGTTCCAAAATAAAATTCGGAACTTGCCTATTGCTTCTGATTTCAGCTATGTTATTCATACCCATTTACGATAATTATTTTGATAACGGAATATTTACAACAATAATTTGTAAAAGTTCTAGCTCTCAAAAGTATATAATATTAGTTTAAATCATTCAAATACGTAGGTTTTAATCACTAAATAATAAAGTTTTTGTTGATTCTCTGAAAATAACTTAGTAAAACGGACATATATTACGCATTTAAAAATATTTTCATGTTTCTTAAAAGATGATATATGCAAAGTTAGTAGATTATATGTAAAAATGTTTATATATATATAGACAAAAACCTAATTTATGTGTAAAATTATTAAAGGGATCTATTAAAGTGTAGATGTGCAAAAAAAATTTAAACAGTATTAAAGTAATAATTAAAAGGAATTAGGCTTATTATTTTTTTAGCATGCATTATAGAGAATATAGTGAATCAAGTAGCTATGATATAAAATAATGGCATATTTGTACTATTATAAATTGGTATCTAATTATTTTAGTCAATATCATGAATATAACAACTCAAGTAAAAGGGTGCCTTGTGATTATGCTAATTGTCTACAATGATTTACAGGTGGTTTGTAGAAAATATAGAAGACTTATCAAATAAGTTAGAAGAGGTGTTTTATGGATATAAAAGAGAATGAAGTATTTTGGGGTGCAACAATAGCGGAGGTAGAAAAGGGCTTTGTAGAAAATAATGGGGAGTATAAATGTATAATTTGTGAAGAAACCTTTGAAAAGGGGCGTATTTATGAAATAAAGTCAGAATTGTATGATGCTAGAATGGCAACAGAGCTTCATATAGAAGAAAAACATGGTTCTATGTTGGAGTATTTATTGGGGCTTAATTCAGCTTTTACAGGAGTGTCGGAGGTTCAAGGAGCGATAATCACCTTAATTTCACAAGGCTTATCTGATAAAGATGTAGCAATAAAGGTTGGGGTGGCTCAGTCAACCATTAGAAATCATCGGTATAAGCTAAGAGAAAAAGAAAAGCAAGCAAAACTATTTTTGGCTATGATGGAGTTACTTTCAAAAAATACAAATAAAAAAATTAACAAGCTAGAGGATGCAGTTATATGTGATGCATCTATGACTGCGACTAGTTTAGATGACAGATATAATATAACAGACAAAGAAAAGAAAGATACTATTCATAACTGCATTGATGACAGTGGAGCATTGAAAAATTATCCAGCTAAAGAAAAAAAGAAGATTATAGTATTAGAAGCGATTGTTAAAACCTTTTCTAGGGGAAGACATTATTCAGAAAAAGAGGTTAATAGAGTTTTGAAAAGAATGTATGAGGATTATGCAACTTTGAGAAGAGACTTAATAGGGTATGGATTTATTGAAAGAACAAATGACGGTAGCAGCTATTGGGTAAAGGAGTAAGATATGAAAAACAATAATTTGAGAATGTTTATAGGCGGTAGATTTGTATCGATTTTAGGAAGTGGGATTCAAATGATTGTATTGCCACTTTATATACTTGACATAACGGGTTCGGGAGCCTTAATGGGTATTTTCTCAGTAGTAACAATTGTGCCAGCACTTATAATGGCACCTTTTTCAGGAATATTGGGTGATAGAAAAAACAGAAAAAATATAATGATAGTTATGGATTTGGGAAGAGGTGCACTTATTTGTCTACTTGGAATTCTTGCCATGACAGGACTATTCAATATCTATAGTTTGTTTATCGTACAGATTTTTATATCTATAATGGATAGTTTATTTAATTCCTCCTCGGCGGCATTGATGCCAGAATTGGTGTCCAAAACTGAACTTATAGAAGCTAATTCTGCCAAGAGTGGATTTGATGCAGCTTCTACGATTTTAGGACCTGCCTTAGGAGGTGCGATTTACGGGATATGGGGTATAAAAATGGTTTTTTATATCAATAGTATTTCCTTTATAATTTCAGCAATCCTCTCTATGTTTATCACTTACAATAAGAAATTAGTACAGAAAGAAGAAATAACTATGAAGTTACTTTTCAAAGAAAATTCCGAAGTCTTAAAATTTATTGTAAATAAAAAAGGGCTACTTCAGCTATTCTCTTTTGCTATGTTTGCAAATTTTTTGCTTGCGCCTTTATTTGATATAATACTGCCTTATGCACTAAAAAAGGGAATTGGATTTACTTCACAGCAATACGGCTTTATAATGGGCTTTTTAGCATTAGGTATACTATTGGGTAATATTGGAATATCTGTATATTTTAAAAAGTTAGGGTTGAGAAAACTTATGAAATATGGACTTGTTATTGAGACTAGTTTAAGAGTATTAGTTTGCGGCTTACTTCTGCCCAAAATAGCAGGACTTTATGGAGGCGCAACCTGGGGACTATTTATTACTATATCAGTTTGTTGTATTGCTATGGAGTTTTTCAACGCTTTTCTGAATACTCCAATTTCCACAAATCTTCAAAACTTGGTTCCAGATGAAATGCGTTCTAGATTTTTTTCTATACTTGGAATGTTTTCTCAAGGTGCCATGCCCCTAGGAGCCTTGGTATTTGGTACTTTACTTGATTATATGAAATATTATAATGTTTTGATTATTGTAAATACCTTATCAGTTTTAGTGGCTTTAGTATTTTTAATAAAGGCTTGTGATGAAGCTTTTGAAGCAAAATCTTGTGATGAAGCTTTTGATGAAGCCTTTGAAGAAAAAGCTTAAAGGTGAGAAATAGTAGATAGCTCTGCAAGTTTATATACATCGTGTTGAGCCGACATAAGTGCAAAAACGAGCCACACACCTGAAATTACATCCAATATGCGGCTCTATACTGTTTTATCGATGTTGCATCAAGCTTATTTGAGCTTGATGCATTTTATTGTATAACGAATACCACAGGTTATACCTGTGGTTCTAAAAAGCTTTTAGCTATGAGTAGAAAAAATAAAACCTCCGATGTAAAATGAAAGTGGGTTTGCCAACCACAACAAAATACAAAGGAGGAGTATCCAAATGGATAACAACAGTTTAGCACATAGTAAATGGAATTGTAAATATCACATAGTATTTGCACCAAAATACAGGCGACAGATAATATACGGGAGCATAAAAGCAGATATAGGTCAGATATTAAGGAAATTGTGTGAGCATAAGGGGGTAGAAATAATAGAAGCAAATGCATGTGTAGATCATATACATATGCTTGTAAGTATACCACCGAAATTGAGTGTTTCATCATTTATGGGATATCTGAAAGGTAAGAGTTCATTGATGATATTTGATAGACATGCAAACTTGAAATATAGGTATGGCAATAGGCAATTTTGGTGCAAAGGTTATTATGTGGACACGGTTGGGAGAAATAAAAAGATTATTGAACAGTATATAAAAAATCAAATACAAGAAGATATAGTAGCAGAACAAATTAGTATTAAGGAATATATGGACCCGTTCACGGGTGAGCCAGTAATAAAGGTCAAGAAATAAAACCCCTTTAGGGGTAGACTGTAAAAATTTGCGGTTGGCAGACCGTTCAGAATGTCTTTAGACATAAGCCAGTAACATGCCCTTATAGGGCTAGAGCAAACCACCCGTTTTACGGGTGGTCCTGATTTTGGTAAATTTCAAAGTTATGTGAAATTGTGGGTATGTTTTAAGACTTCAGTCATCGTAAGTTGGCGTGAAGTCTTTTATTTTTAAAATAATAATAAAGCGAGGATTATATTATGAAAACAATTTCAAGAAAACTAACAACGGGTATTTTAACAGCTATTATGACTATTTTTTTATTGACAGGAGCGGTTTTTGCTGCAGAGCCTCTTAAAAATGGAGAGTACACAATTGATGTACAAGCGTTAACTGATACTGGAGAAGTTTCAAAATTAGCTGATGCTGCAATAACAAAGCCAGTTAAACTAAATGTTATTGATGGAAAGATGTATGTAACGTTAACAATGAAGGAATCAATGTCTGGATTTTCTACTGGAAAAACTGCTAGTACCTTTGAAAAAGCTACTGTAGTTTCTCAAAATACTGATGCAAAGACTATAACTTATAAATTTCTTGCTACTAGCATAGACGAACCTATACTTACTAAAGTTACTGTGGCAGCTATGGGAAGGGATGTTAATTTCAAAATAAGTTTTGACAGGGCAACAATAAAAGATATTACACCAAAGCCTGCAACACCGGTAGCACCTGCAGCGCCAGTAACACCAGTAGTACCTGGTACTGTTAAAGATACTACAAAACCAGTTACGGCTCCAGTTGCAAATGGAAATACAACTACACCAGTGCAAGTTTCAAATCCTAAAACAGCTGATAACAGCTTTTCTGGTTTGGCAATGATTATAGCAATGGCGTCAATTATGTCAATTACCGTAATTGGATCACAAAAGATTAAGAATATGAAAAGTTCAGCTAACTAATAAAGGATATAAAGGAGGTTTTTATAACCTCCTTTATTCTTACAAATAAAATTATACCAATGCAAGTCAAATAATATAAGGGTGATTAATTATGAGAAAAAAGTTAACTTTAATTTGGATTGCAGTCTTTATATTCGCAGCATATACATTAATTAATTATAAGATAGAGAGTAATAGGAATCATGTGATATATAAAAATATTAGTATTACAAGGGATTCTACTTTAAATGAAGTAAATTTGAATTTTAATAAAATATTATTAAAAGATTTTTTAGCAAAAGAAGAAAATAAAATTTCAGAAAAATATAAACCTTTTATAACGTTAAATAAGGACGTTATAGGTTGGATTAAAATACCTAATACGGAAATAGATTATCCAGTATTCAAAGGGGATAATAATGAATTTTATTTAGATCATGATCCATATAAAAAGTCTAATAATCATGGAAGTATATTTATGGATTTTAGAAATAAAGGTGTAGCAGAGGAGCTTCATACAATACTCTATGGACATAACATGAAGGATGGCTCGATGTTTGCTGATCTTAATAAATATAAAGATTTAGACTTCTTAGATAAGAATCCAATAATTGAGTTTAGCACCCTTTATGAGGACATTAGGTGGGAGATATTTTCAGTTTACATTACAGATACAACTTTTGATTATATTAGAACTAATTTTGACAAAACAGAGGATCGCACAATCTTCTTGCAGCATATAAAGGAAAAATCCAAATTTCATAGAGATATTGCGGTTTCCGAAAAGGACACTATATTAACCCTTTCCACTTGTAGTTATGAATTTATCAATGCTAGACTTGTAATCCACGCTAAAAGAATTTAAGTCTATAGATATAATGTTCACACTGTATTATATGATTAACCATGAACCTAAAGCTTTATAAAGGTTCAAGAAAGGATGAATCACATGAAAAAAATACTGAAAGTCATACTAGTGTCAATGATAATACTGTGCCTTGTAGGGTGCAATAAAGATTCAGGAACTAGTACAAAAGTAAGCCCTAAAAATGATAATAATACAAAAAAGATATCCTCAATAGAAGTTGTTGGAGATAAGTATCCTTTGACTGTAAAAGATTATCTTAAAGATGAAACAATACTTAATAAGAAGCCTGAAAAGGTAGCGGTACTATCTGGAACACCACTTAATATTTGGTATGACTTAGGTGGTAAGTCAATTGGAACTTCGAATATTTCAGATAACCTTAAGCTTATTCCTGAATATAAAAATGAAATATTAAAGCTTCCTACGGTTGGAGTGGTTTATTCTATAGATATGGAAGCTGTTGTGGCTTTAAAACCAGACTTAATTATAGCTCAAGTAGGAACTCAGGGTACTCAAGCAAAAAAACTTAGAGAAATGGGCTTCAATGTAATAAGCACATATATTAGAGGTTTTGATGATGTACTTTCAACTTATAAAGCTTTTGGTCAAATATTAGGTCAGCAAGAAAAGGCGGAGGAACGTATAAACGAACTTAAGACTACTAAAGAAAATATAGTATCAAAGTTACCTTCAGAAGAAAAATCTGTGGCTATATTATATGTTACAGCAAAATCTGTTTCTGTAAAGCTTGACATTAGTATAGCAGGAGATGTAGCAAGAATTCTTAAACTTAAAAATATAGCTTCAGATTTGCCGCCAGACACTATTGGGTCCGAAACCACCCCTTTAGATATTGAGTATATAGTGGGTAAAAATCCTGACTATATATTGGTTGCAAGCATGGTTTCTGATGATAAAGAGGCGAAGAGAACAATGGAAGAGCAGTTTGAAAAGAATCCGGTTTGGAAGGGTGTGAAGGCAATCACAGAAGGTCGGGTAATTTATTTGCCGCAGCAATATTTTCTATATAATTCTGGTCCCTACTATGGTGAGGCAATTGAGTATGTGGCACGAAGCATATATCCAAGCATATATGGTAAGGTGGAAGATTTTTATGGAAAATAAGATTAATTTAAAGGATAGCAGGAAGTTTAAAGTTACAGTAATTCTAATTCTTGTTGCTATGGTAGTAATAGGTTTTATAATAGGAAATGCTATGGGAACCCTTAAAATATCGCCACAGCGTATATTTCATCTAATGATGAATGATGATGGAAGTGCTGAAAGAATGGTAATTTGGAACATTAGGCTTCCAAGAGTGATACTTGCAGCGTTAGTTGGAGTTAATCTTGCATTATCAGGTGCTATTTTACAAGGGGTTATGAACAATCCACTTGCTGACCCTGGAATTATAGGCATAAGCAGTGGAGCAGGGCTTTTTGCAATAATAATATTGGTTATATTTCCTCAGCATCAAGGTCTTGCACCAGCTGCAGCCTTTTGTGGAGCTATGCTTTCAGCCAGCATTATATATATGATGGCTTGGAAGGGTGGAATACAACCAATTAGAATAGTGCTTGCCGGGGTTGCAGTATCTGCAATATTTGGAGCAGGAATTTCTGCAGTGCTTGTGTTTTACAGCGATCGTATTCATGGAGCACTTACATTTATGAATGGAAGTCTATCTGCTAGAAGTTGGCCAGAGGTAAGGCTTATAATTCCTTATACGCTTATGGGACTTATTTTAGTAAATGTATTTTCAGAAAAGTTAAATATTCTTGTTATTGGTGATGATACAGCAAGGGGACTCGGGTTAAATGTTGAAGTAACTAGGCTTGCATTTACAGCTCTAGCGGCTATCCTTGCTGCAAGTGCAGTATGCGTTGTAGGCCTTTTAGGTTTTGTAGGACTTATTGTTCCTCATAGTATAAGACTTATTATGGGAAATGATTATAAATACATGTTTCCCGCTTCAGCTCTACTGGGTTCCGTTTTAGTGATATTTAGCGATACCTTTGCAAGAACTATATTAAGCCCTGTGGAAATTCCAGTAGGAATAGTTATGGCAGCACTAGGTGCACCTTTCTTCCTATATTTATTAAGAAGGTAGGGATGAGTATGAGTGAAAATATAATACTAAAGGTTGAAAATCTAACCGTAAGTTATAATGACCATAAAGTAATTGATAGTATAAATCTTTCCATTGAAAAAGAAAAAATCTATTCAATAATTGGACCTAATGGCTGTGGAAAAACTACATTACTCCGTGCCATGAGCAGAAATGCAAAGGTTAAATCAGGAAGAGTCCTCTTAGAAGGCAAGGATATATTTAAAACACCAACAAAATATGTAGCGAAAAAGATGGCTGTTTTGTGCCAGCGAAATGATACTTTATTAGAGGTTACAGTAAGAGATTTAGTTCAGTATGGAAGATATGCCCATAAAAAGTGGTGGAAGGGTAAAGAGGATGAAGATGAAACCATTGTGAATTGGGCAATAAACAAAACAGGGCTTGAGAATTTACAACATAGAAAGATAACTACACTATCCGGAGGGGAAAGGCAGAGAGCTTGGATTGCTATGGCTATAGCCCAAAAACCACAGATACTATTACTTGATGAGCCCACAACCTATCTTGACATAAGCCATCAGTTAGAAATAATGGAGCTAATATTAAAACTAAACAAGGAAGAAAAAATAACTATTGTAATGGTGCTGCATGATATAAGCCATGCAGCTAGGTACTCAGATGAGATTATTCTAATACATAATCAAAACATATTTAAGCAAGGAGATTCTTTCAGTATGCTAGAAAGTGGTGTGTTAGAAGAAGTATTTGGAGTTGAGGCTGAAATAATTCAAGATAAAGAAATGGGCAAACCAATATTTTATGCAAAAAGAGTACTGGGGAGATGAGTTTAATGAAAATTGCATTTGTAACGGTGTCGTCTACGGCTGTGAAACACTTAATGGAATCAGGAAGATACATATCGGAAACCTATAAAGATGTGTTAAGTCTTAAGTTATTCTATGCAACAATGGAAATGAATCATGAAAAAATTGAAAGTATGATAGAAGATATTGAAAGCAGTGATTTGGTATTTGTTGACCTTATGGGAAGTAAGCCCGGCATTGCAAAGGCTGTTTATGGTGCGCTAAGCAATTGTAAAGGAAACATAATTCCCTACGGTAATTCTGCTAGAGAATATTTGAAATTAGGCGGCTTTACTGCAGAAACTAAGGTTTCTAAAGCTGAAGGTAAGGGTATGGATATGTCTGCCATGGCAAGAATGAAATCTAAGATGCAGAGCATGGGAAGTGCAATGCCAGAAAAAATGCGAGACATGAAGAATTATTCTTCTATAATAAAATACTTTAAGTTAGCTAATAAAGAAAATGTTACAAACATGCTACTACTGCTACTTAGGGACTATGGTGGGTTTGCCAATTTGCCAGAGCCAAAGGAGCCTTCAGAGTTTTCTGGTGTAAGTATTTGTAACCCAGAATCTAAGGAGTTTTATGATGACTTTACAGATTATGAAATTGAGTTTCCTTTTAATAAAGATAAGCCTACTGTAGCTTTATTGTTTTATGGACATACTTATCCTACAGATGCTTTTAATTGTGTGGCAACTATTAAGAATAAAATCGGAAAATTTGCTAATGTTCTTCCTATTGCAGTGTCAGGTTCTTTTTCGGAAAATAAACATAAATTTGAAGAATATATTTTACACAATGAGAAATACAAATTGGATTTAATAGTTAATTTCATGTCCTTTAGGCTTGGAGCTGGTCCTATGGGTGGAGACGCTGATGCAGCAGTTGAATTTTTAGAAAAAGTCAATGTTCCATATTTTCATCCGTTTTTTATGACGAGAAGAACTTCTAATGAATGGAAAGAATCTATTCAAGGTTGTAGCTCCTCAGAGGTTATGATATCTGTTATGCTTCCAGAACTTGATGGATGCATAGAAACATACCCTATAGCAGCTATGTGTGAGCCTAAATATGACAAAGAATTCGATATCTCTATTGAAGAATTAGAAATTATAGAGGAAAGAGCTGACAGGTTAGCTTCAAGGATAAAAAGACAGCTAGTGCTTAAAAATAAGAAAAATGAAGAAAAGAAAGTTGCTATCATATGCTACAACTATCCGCCAGGGGAAGGTAATCTATTTGGAGGAGCATTTTTAGATACCTTTGCCTCAGTGGAAAATATACTAAAAGCATTAAAAAATGAAGGTTACAATGTGGATGCTCTTAAAAAGGAAGAGCTAATGAACATATTTACAGCAGGCAAGGCTGTAAACTCCGGAAAGTATGGTGATGAATGGGAAGATTTAATAAAATACAGTGACAAAAAATACATAGATGAGTTTAAAGGTACTCTTGAGTTCAAGGAAATCCAGGAGCAGTGGGGAGAATCCCCAGGTAGAATAATGGCTAATGAAAACCATGAGTTCCTTATTCCAGGAACTATATTAGAGAATGTATTTATAGGCCTTCAGCCTACTCGTGGAATTCATGAGGAACCAGATAAAACTTACCATGATAAAACATTGTCTCCACATCATCAATATTTAGGATTTTATAAATGGCTTAGAGAAGAATTTAAGGCTGATGCGATAATTCACGTAGGAACTCACGGAACTTTAGAATTTTTAAAGGGAAAAGAATGTGGAATTAGTGAAGATTGCTATGGAGATAGGCTACTACAAGATATTCCACATATGTACTTATATTATTGTGGAAATCCTTCGGAGTCTGTTATGGCAAAAAGAAGGTCTTATGCTAATATTATAAGTTATCAACCACCAGTGTTTATACCTGGTGAACTTTATGGAGACTACTCAAAGCTTATGTCTATGGTGGATAATTATCACCAGGCATTAGGAATTGCGCCTCAAATCAGTAGCACTGTACTTAAAGACATTATGGCCATGGCAGAGCAATTAAATATGCCAAAAGAGCTTGAAAAGATTGAGAGTGAATTATACAGAATGAACACTAGCCTTATTTCTAAAGGACTACACGTGTTTGGGAATGGATTTGATGAAGAGGAGTCAAAAGAGTATGCAAGAGGCTTATTGAGTTATAACAGAAATGGAATAATCTCTCTAAGATATCTTGTTGCTAAATCAAATGGCTACGATGTGGAAGAGCTTTTTCAAAAGGAAGACTTTCAGAAGCTAAAGGAGCTAGATAACTTAGCAGATGAGGTTTTTAATTATTACATGAATAATGGTAACATTGACTTCTTTGAATGGATTCACAAGGATGCGAAGAAAGATTTTATTATAACTTTAGAATACGGGAAAAAGACTTGCGTAGAGGTGCAAGAGAATTTTGAACTTCGAGGATTATTAAAGTCATTATCTGCAGAATATAATAAAAGTAAGCTAGCAGGAGATATTTACAGGCATCCGGGAATACTTCCTACAGGATATAATCTACATCAATTTGACTCAAGGCTTATACCCACATGTTCAGCTTATATTAGAGGCTCAAAAGCCAGTGAAAATGTACTCAAGGCTTATAAAGATGAAAATGAAAGATTTCCATTGTCTACTGCAATTATTTTATGGGGCCTTGAAACTTCAAGAACTCAGGGTGAAACATTTTCACAAATTTTATGCTTCTTAGGTGTAAGAATATGTGATAAAAGAAGCAGTTGGGAGCCCAAATATGAGATTATACCTATAGAGGAATTGGGAAGACCTAGAATAGATGTGACAATAAATATATGTGGATTTTTTAGGGATATGTTTCCTAATCTTATTGAAAATCTTAGTGATATATTTGAGCTTATATATGAACTTGAGGAAAGTGATGAAGAAAACTATTTTAAGGCAAACTCCAAAGTGATTTATAATAAGCTGCTTGGAGAAGGATATGATGAGAAGAAGGCAAAGCAGCTTGCCATATCAAGAGTTTTTGGACCAGCGGAAGGTCAATATGGTACAGGTATAACCGGTATAATAGAGACAAAAAACTGGGAGAAAGAAGAGCAGATAGGCAGTGTGTTTATAAACAAGCTACAACATATTTATAATAGAAGCATGAGGGGTGTGAAAGTTAATGGCCTTTACGAAGAAAATTTAAAGGCTGTAGAACTTGTATCGCAGATAAGAAGCAATCATGAGTATCAGGTTACAGACTTAGACCACTATTATGAATTCTTTGGTGGCCTTGCAAAGTCTGTAGAGATGGTAAGAGGCAAAGGGGCAAAGCTTTATATAACTGATACCACCGAAGATAGAATCTTTACAGAAACCTTAGACAAATCTATAAATAGAGGCATAAGAACAAGGGTTTTAAATCCTAAGTGGATTGATGGAATGCTAGAACATAAATATCATGGTGGTCAAAAAATTGCGGATAGATTTGAAAATGTTTTAGGATTCGCAGCCACTACAAACAGTGTAGATGAATGGATTTATAATGATATGCACAGTTCATATGTGGATGATGATGCCCTGAGTAAAAGAATGAAGGAAAACAACCCTTATGCTTATATGGATATACTAGAAAAAATGATGGAATATTATAACAGAGGTTATTGGAAGGCTACGCAAGAGCAGCTTGAAAAAATCAAAGAAAGATATTTAGAAATTGAAGACGATATTGAAGAAAGGCTATAGGATGAAACTATCAGTAGTCTAAACACATTAGGAGGTATAAACGTGGATAATTCAACTCATTTGTATCCATTTTGCGCCATAGTTGGGCAAGAGGATATGAAGAAAGCACTTATACTAAATATTATAAATCCTCTTATAGGCGGAGTGCTTATAAGAGGTGAGAAGGGAACTGCAAAATCTACAGCAGTTAGGGCTCTTACTGATGTTATGCCTCTTAGAAATCAGGTGGAGAGTTGCAAATTTTCTTGTGACCCTGAAGATAGCAGTTTTTGGTGCCAAGATTGCAGGGAAGATCTTGAAGTTAATAATAAAAAAATAGTTAAAAGAAAAATGAGAGTTATAAACCTTCCTGTTAGTGCAACTGAGGATAGAGTAATAGGAACTATAGACATAGAACATGCTATTAAAAGTGGGGAAAAGAAATTTGAACCAGGAATTTTAGCAGAGGCCAATAGGAACATACTGTACTTAGATGAGATAAATCTATTAGATGACCATGTGGTAGATATTTTACTAGATGCAGCGGCTATGGGAGTTAATTCCGTAGAAAGAGAAGGCATATCCTATTCACACCCCGCTAGATTTGTACTTGTGGGTACTATGAACCCAGAAGAAGGAGATCTAAGACCGCAGCTTATAGATAGGTTTGGGCTTGTAGTGGATGTGAGTGGAGAAAAAGATGAGGATTTAAGAGTTGAGCTTATTACAAGAAGACTTGAATTTGAAGACAACCCTTATGAATTTATAGAAAAGTATAAGAAAGAGCAAGAAGAGCTTGGATATCAAATTCAAAAGGCTAGGGAAATCTTGAAACAAGTAAAGTATTCATCTCAGTGCCTAAAATTAGTGGCTAGGATTTCAATTATGCTTGGAGTAGATGGACACAGAGCTGATATAACCTTTATTAAAACAGCAGTTACCCATGCAGCCTATAGGGGTAGTTATAAGGTGGAAAAAGAAGATTTGTTTGCTGCTGCAAAATTTTCACTGCCTCATAGGATGAGAAAGAAACCGTTTGAAGATGGGGTTGTAGATTTTGAAAATGTGTATAAAATCATTGAAGATGAAAATTTATAAGTAAAGTATAGGGTGATGACAATGAATGAAAAAATCTATTTTCCTTTTTCTGCTGTAGTTGGACAAGATAAAATGAAAAAAGCATTAATATTAAACGTGATTAATCCTAATATTGGTGGGGTACTTGTAAGTGGAGAAAAGGGAAGTGCTAAGTCAACAATTATAAGAGCATTAGCAAATGTTATGGAAAATATGTCTGTAATCAATCTTCCCTTAAATGCTACTGAAGATAGAGTTGTAGGAAGTATAGATATAAAAAAGGCTCTTAAGGAAGGTAGAAAGAGTTTAGAAGCTGGTCTCCTAAAAAGTGCCCATAATAATTTTTTATATATAGACGAAGTGAATCTTTTAAGTGAGCACATTGTGAACATACTTCTTGAGGTTTCATCTAAAGGAGTAAATGTTATTGAAAGGGAAGGGATTTCTTATAGCCATCCTTCTAAATTTGTGCTTGTAGGTTCTATGAATCCTGAAGAAGGGGTGCTAAGATCTCAGTTCATAGATAGGTTTGGTCTATATGTAGAGGTTAAAGGTGAGACAGACATTGATCTAAGAACAGAAATTATGGATAGATGTCTTAGATACGAGAGAAATCCAAAAGAATTCTGCAATGAATGGATTAGTAGAGATAAAGTTGTTAAAAAGTCCATTGAAAAGGCTAGAAAGCTCATTGATAAAACAACAGTGTCCAAGGAAAATATGTATTTTGCAGCGTCCCTTTCAATGGAAGGAAAATGCTCAGGAAATAGGTCGGAAATAAAGCTTATACAAACTTCAAAGGCTATAGCAGCATTAGACGAAAGAACCATTGTAGAGCTTGAGGATATAAAAGAGGCTGCATTTTATGTATTGCCTCATAGAATCCGTGAAGCGGTATCCTTTGAAGAAGAGGATCAATATAGTGAGGAAAGCAATGGAGATGTAGAACAGGTGGATGGCCAACTAGAGAATGAAAAAGATAATGGGAACTCAGATCCACAGCAGGATAGTTATGAAAATATGAGTTCGGGATTAGATGGAGAAAGTGGTACCAGCGAGAAGGAGACTTTAAGCAATGAAAAAGTTGAAGCTGTTAATGATTATTCTGAAAAATTGTCGATAAAGGTAGTATTTGAAGGGAAATCTCAGCTAAAGGGACTAGGCAAGAGAAGTAAGGTAAAAACCAATAGTAAAAGTGGAAGATATGTGAAGTATAAATTTCCAAAGGGAAAATTAAAGGATATAGCCTTTGATGCAACCTTTAGAATAGCTGCATGTAATCAGCAAAACAGGGATAGAAGTTCAGGGCTTATATGCATAAAACCAGAGGATTTTAGGGAAAAGGTTAGGGAAAGACGTACTGGTGCAACTATTTTATTTATAGTAGATGCTAGTGGTTCTATGGGAGCCAGAAAGAGAATGGGAATCGTGAAGGGTGCAGTGCTTTCACTTTTAAATGATGCATACCAAAAGAGGGATAAAGTAGGAGTAATAGCCTTTAGAAAGCAAGAGGCAGAGGTCCTCTTAAATGTTACTAGAAGTGTAGACTTAGCGGAAAAGTGTCTTAAGTATTTGCCAACAGGAGGGAAAACTCCTTTGGCACTTGGACTTCATAGAGCTGATGAGCTTCTTAAAGCCGAAAGGATTAGAAATCCAGATTCACTACAATTTATTATTCTTGTATCTGATGGAAAGGCTAATGTGCCTCTAATGAGCAATAATGCTTTTGAGGATGCACTTAATATAGGTGAGAAATTCAATAGCAAGGGCATAAAAAGCATGATTATCGATACAGAAGATAGTTATATTCAATATGGGTTTGCAGAAAAGCTTTCAAAGGTCATGGACAGTCAATATATAAAGATAAGCAATAACTCAAAAGCACAAATTAACTCAAATATAAAAAATCTTATAAACATATAATGAAAGGGGATATAAAAGTGAAAAAAGTAATAAATGTTTTTTTAGTATTAACTTTGGTTTTTAGTATATTAACAGGGTGTGGAAATAGTGCTACTAAGTCAAGTTCACAATTAAAGGGTTTTAGCGAGGAAAATGGTCTTCTTGTCTATACTGATAAAATCAATAGTCCCTTTGAAAATAGCGGATTAAGCATTAGCATAAAGCAAGGCACGGATGGATATGCTAAATTTATAAAAACAGATAAAGAAGGTAAGGAAACAGTTGATTATTATAATTTTAGCTATGAAAAAAATCAAGTTGAAAAATATTATTATGTTTCTGCTATGGGAACAGGGTTTTACTACCATTATGACTTAGCTAGCAATACTTTATTAAAAGTAGAAGATATAGACCATAAGGATACAACGAAGAGCGTAAAGGATTCAGGTAGATGGGATAATGCGGTATTAAAGGTGGATGATGAGATAAAGAGTTTAGAAAAATACTTTATGGACCAATACAAAATGTCAATAAAGGATTCCGTTGTGAAATAAAAATAATATTATAAACAATAAAATTTAATAATAAATATAGGTTTAATCAATATTGATTAATTAAAAGGGAATCAGGTTAGAATCCTGGACTATCCCGTAGCTGTATTAGATGAGTTTATGTGCAATATGCCACTTGGTAACAGGGAAGGCGCACTTAAATGATGAGTCTTAAGTCAGAAGACCTGCCTATATTTTGCACCATAGCTCTACGAGTGATAGGGAGGTTAATTTAATTATGAGTATTAAAGAGAAAGGCATATTGAGAGTTTTAATGATTATTATGGGTAGTATGATATATTCTATGGGAGTAAATGTATTTATAATACCTAATAGATTGCTAAGTGGAGGAGTTGCAGGTATAGCAATAATTCTACAGTATTTAACGAAGTTTCCCTCTGGTTATTGGGTAATACTTATTAATATACCAATATTCTTAATAGGAATAAAAGTGGTTGATAGAGAGTTTGGTATTTTTAGTTTTATAGGAATGATATCTATGTCTTTATCCTTAATCATTACTAGAAACTTTCATAGTTTAAATTATATATCAGATCCATTAATAGCTTCTTTATGTGGAGGGGCATTAACTGGAATAGGTGCTGCAATAATATTTAAAAATAGAGCATCACAAGGTGGTACAGATATTATAGCTGTGGTAGTTAAGAAAAAGTATGGAATATCTATAGGTAGAATAGCATTTATGATTAATTCAGTTATAGTTGCTATGGGCATGTTTATTGGAAGCTTGGAAACAGCAGTATATACTTTAATTGCAATGTATATTAGTGCTGCCATGGTAGATAAAGTTATTCAAGGATTTAATCAAGAAAAAGTAGTTTTAATCGTAACTGGAAAATGCGATAAAGCCAAACAAGCTATTTTAGAAAACTTAGGTAGAGGAGTAACTTATCTTTACGGAGAGGGTGCTTATACAGGAGAAAAAAAGAAGATTATTTACTGTATTTTATCACCTAGGGAAATTGAAGAAGTTAAAAACTTAATGGAAAATATAGATACTTCAGCAGTGATATCAATTATGGATACAACTGAGGTAAGAGGTAAGGGGTTTAAGGCAAGAGCATTTTAGGATAGTTTAACAACATTTTGGAAGATTCAAGTCTACCATCTTCTATAACTGGCAGTAGCCTAGCCTAGAAAAATTAATTTTAAATATATGAAAATACATAAAAAACCACTATTTATTTTTTAATTATAAATAGTGGTTTCTTATTTTTTTATTATATAGGAAATAGCTTGCGGAAGTGGATAGCATCTACATGCTAGAGCTTGCCACTTTTGAGTAGACGTACAACTATAAGGTGTACTGAAAATATCAATAAATGTTGATTTTAGGTAACCTAAAAAATGTAATTAACACAACTCCACCTGTACTGAGCATACAGGTGGGTTTTGCTGCATACAACTTGATGTGTACTGAAACATGTATAAAATGAAGGAATATGCATAATTAACTTATAACGTGCAACATTAAATCTTTATTAATCAGTTGGTAAGCATTATTAAAAATGTGTCTTGTGTTACATTTTACTTGATTTTGTGTAATATAAGTACTTACAAATAAACAACAAGAGTAATTTTAAAATTTTAATAATATAGTCAACTTTGTTTTACTAGATTTGATGAGGAGAAGGTTCAATAAGTATTGTATTAGTATTTGTGATAATTTGATTGGGTGAATTATAAGAATATTAATATTTTACACCTAGCATAAGTATAAGTATACAAAATTCAGAAATTGGCTTTATAATAATTTTACAAATTTAATTTATATCTTTTCACATTAGATAGATGACTATTGGGATAAATGGAAATAATATAAGTGTAATATATCGTATTTTTTTACTTTTTTCTACAAGCAATGAAGGAGAATTAGGGGAGTTTGTTGAATTATGTTAATGGAATACTTTATAGCTGTTAATACAGTGATATTACATAAAGTCTTTAATTAGTGTGTTTATAATGTAGGATTGAAAAAGACCATATATTTTTGTTTAAAAGATATAAGTACAAGTAATAGAAAAATGAAATAAAAGGGGACACAAAATGGGGGATTCATTAGTAAAACAAGAATTTTATAAATGGATAATTTCACTCGATCAATTAACGCTTTCAGACACAGATAAGAAGTTTTTAAATCTCCTCATAACCAACTTTGACGACATTGTTCCGTTGGGAACTGCTGGAGGGTCAAGGGCAAAGAAGATTGGACAATTAATTGTAAAACATAAAACAGATCTTTCTTCTATGTTGATTGATCTAGCAAGTACAAGTACAGCAGATACTGAAATAGTTAATTACATTTCCGAATTAAAAATCGGACCATTCAGGGGATTTTCTGTGGAAGAGACTTTTACTTTCGATAAAAAGTACACATTTATGTATGGACCAAACGGTTCTGGTAAGTCTAGTTTTTGTGAAGGTCTTGAATATGCACTTTTAGGTAGCATTTCAGAAGCAGAATCAAAGCGAATTGATGTTGCATTATATACAAAAAATGCAAAAGTTGGAACGGGTAAAAATCCAACGATCTATGGGATTAAAAAAGATAAGCAAAAGGTCATGATTGCTCAGAATCCAACAGCATATCGTTTCAGCTTTATTGAAAAGAATCGTATTGACAACTTTGCGAGAATATCTTCTGCCACAGCCAAAAACCAACAAGATCGCATTGCAACATTATTTGGTCTTGATGATTTTAATGAATTTGTCAATAATTTCACGGAAAATTTTGATGGCAAGTATTTGACATTAGTCAATCAGAAGGAACTTGATTTTGCTGTAGAAATTCAGGAAAATGCAGTATCTAAGGCGCGAATTGTTGAAATTAATAAAGGACTAAGTAATCAAGCAGAGAAAGTCACGACCCTATTAAATGAAGTAGGTCAAGAAAAGATAAAGACACTTGAAGAATTAAATTTATATTTGATAGGAGATAATGGTACAAAAGGAGTAGTAAATTCACTCCAAGAGAAGAAGGCTGAGAGCGTACCTATTGATATAAATAAATTAATTATTGGAAATCTTAGTACTAGTGTGAGAAAACTTGGAGAAAGATTTGCTTTATTGAAGTTAAAAATATTAGATTTAGAAAATTTATCTTCAGAAGTGAATTTTAAGGATTTGTATATGGCAATAGAATTAATCTCTAAAGATATTGACTCCGATAAGTCTGTATGTCCAGCTTGTAAAACACCAATAGATAAGGCAGTCATTGATCCATTTACTAATGCAGTTTCTGAACTTGGCAAAGTGGGACATCTTGCGACAATACAGTCTGATATTGAATCGATTGCAATATCAATATCAAAAGAAATACGAGATTTAAATAATACTATTAAAGAATTGAATAAAATTAAAGAAGTGGTTGCTAATAAAGAGCCAGTTTTTTCATTGCTTACCGAATTTGTTTATACTGGTATCGTATCAATAGGCGTATGGAAGAATACATTTACAATTGAATTGAATCAAGTACAAATAACAGCTGCTGAGAATACCATGGTTTCAAGGGATATTCAATCCTATAACACTACTTTACAACAAAAAAGAGATGAAAAAGCGAAAATAAATAAAGAGCTTTTAAAATATCAAAACTTTAAGCAACATCTTGATGAAACAAATGCATTGAGAACAACATGGTCTAACGAAAAAACTAATTTAGAAAAAAAAGTCATAGATTTTAAAATTAAAAATATAGAAAAACTAAAAGAAATAGAAAAACTCAAAGATGCGATTGATGTTCATAAAGAATATGTTAGCTCTTATCAGTCACTTATTGGAAAACTCAAGGAATATCGAAATGCTCTACCGTTGATATTAGCTGCGGGTCTTGCGGATAGGACAAAAGAGTTTTTTAATATAATAAATGATCATGATTCTGATTTTGAAAAATTGGAATATCTAAAACTACCTACGGGACCAGGTGAAAAAATATTTATACGATTCTATGGTGATACAAAAGAATACGATGCTCTATTGATTCTCAGTGAAGGACATATAAAGATTCTTGGATTGTCACTATTACTTTCTAAAGTAGTTAATGGGGATTTAGGTTTCATTATTTTTGATGACATTGTAAACGCTATAGATGATGAGCATCGGGATGGAATAGCAGAACTATTGCTCAAGAATCCTGATTTGAAGGACAGACAACATATTCTTACTTGTCATGGAGCACAGTTTATCTCAAAGCTAGAACATAAGATTGGAGCATCTACTGCAAGTAAAGAAATTAAAAGTTATAGATTTGTACCTTCGGATGTTATTGAAGAACGAGGAGTTAAGATATCTAACGGTAGCTCTAAGCATTATTTGTTACTAGCAAAAAAATCTTTTGAAGAAGATGATCGAAAAGATGTCGCTTCTCGTTGTCGTCAAGCTATAGAAAGTATCTCAGAACAATTATGGAATAAGTTATGCAAAAAATTAAATATGAATTTAAAAGTAACGATGCGTAGTCCAGGATCTAGACCAGATTTATCGTCGGTGGTTGATAGTTTAATCAAAGAACTTCAAGGCATTTCAAGTCTAAATGAATTGCAATCTGAGTTGAAGCAACTTAAAGAAAAATATCCTTGGAGTCTCTTGAACAAAGGAACTCATGAACAGGGCGATTTACCTGAGTTAGAACGAAAAGATCTTGCTGATTTGTTAACTCTTATTGAAAAAATTGAAGCAAAAGTATGTGAAGTAAAACTTGAAGTTTCAAGTGTATAAGGAAAGAATAAGACTCTTATATACCGCCTATATTCGTTGGTTGATGGGGAAGTAAAAATGGAAATAGCAGTAAAGATATTGAATAAAACAAATCATTTAGTATATTTTGTAATGAGCAAGTGTTGATATACCTAAAATAATAGATTGTTGAACACATAGTTTATTTATGGATGTGTTCAACAAACTGTTTTTAAAGATAGATGGATTGTAAATCAACTCTGCATTTGAGAAAACACATTAATTCTTATTAGTATAAATTTTAAAGCATTAAGGATTACATAGATTTTATATAATTAGTGGTTAATATTTTTCCTATTAGTAGTAGGAATATTTAATAATTCCATGATTTAATTATCTAGAAAAAATTAAAAAAGATAGAGGGTATTTTGATGGAAAAAATGTGTCCATGTTGTAATGGTAAGCTATTAGAAATGAACAATATGTTATTTTGCTCATCTAATTCAAATGTGTGTAATTTTAAATGTTTAATTAATGAACATAATACTTTAATTTTGCCGTGGAATCTTCAAAAATGCAAACAAGAATCTCTATGGAATACAAAAGTATTTACAAAATTTCCATTCATCATTTCTGAGCAATATAAGAGAGTGTTTAAATTGTTAGAGCAAGATAAACGCTATGGGGTACTACTACAGATAAAAGATTTATTCGAGGTAATGATAAAATTTCCAACACTACTCATACTTAGTAAGTATGATACGGTTGGAAAAAGAGATAAAGAGATAAATAAAATAATAGAATATCTTTTGAATAATAATATGTCATTGGGACATTGGTTTGAAATAGCCTCAAAATGTCTAAAGATTAA
This sequence comes from Clostridium sp. CS001, assembly GCF_020443565.1. Lineage (GTDB taxonomy): Bacteria > Bacillota > Clostridia > Clostridiales > Clostridiaceae > Clostridium_AD. The sequence continues at coordinate 7,555 of NZ_JAIZZN010000007.1, read as the reverse complement.
TGATACGAGCGATGTTATGGAAATTTTATCAGACATAGTTAATATAGAAAAAACTGAACATATTGTAAAGTGGAGAAATGATACTATTGGTCATGGTGCACTTCAACTTGATGATACTGAGGATTTTAGAAATGATATTGAAAAAAAATTACAAATAATAAAAGAACACTTTGATAGGTATGAAGAAAGGTATTCTAATTTAACATTTGAATTAATAAAAGAAAATCAGATATTTAAATTACAGGGTGTAAATGTAGATGTAAAAATATTTACCAATTGTTCGAAACTATGTTTTTATAGTGAAGGAAAAGAAATAGTACTAAAAAATTATATAACAGTAAGAGATGATGGAATTTATTTTTTTGACTCTTACTTAAAATGCAAGAAAAAAGTAAAAATTTTAAACTATATTGATGCAAAAATATTAATTGAGGAAACACCATATTTTGAAGAACTTTCGAAAGTAGTATCAAAAGATTTACAGGTTAACATTCAAAATGTAACATATTTAGATAATGAAATATATAAAACCAGTGAGGAAGAGTTAATAAATAACATAGATATACCAGAAACTGTTCAAATACCACTTTATTTGCAAAAATGGTTGCAAAGTAATATTAACAAAGATAATAAAGGAATATATTTACTTCAAATGCAATCAGGTATGGGCAAGACAACTTTTTCAAAAATGCTTGATCAACATTCAATATGTAAGATTAAATTTCCTGAAATTGCAGTAAGATCATATTATATCAATGATGCATATTCTTACAAGGTAGATATATTTAAAAATAATATTGTTGATTCACTTAAGTATGATGATGATAAAGTTGATTCTATAAAAGGAAATATACAAGATGGTGTACATAGATTTTTTGAGAAGGATGTATACAATAAAAAAGAATTTGCAAATGTGCTTAAATTTTTCCAAAATATTTATAAAAATAATTGCTGGAATAATAAGTTATTAATTATTATTGATGGGCTTGATGAGATACCGGTACAAGATAGCGGGACAATATTTGATATAATACCAAATATTGAAGATCTTAATGATGGAATATATATTTTGCTAACTTGTAGAACAAGTGATGAAAATTCCGATTTCGTTAATTCTAAATTAAAAGAATTACAATTAAGCGATAGATTAATTGTTCGTTGTGAGAATAAAGAGTATATTGACACAATGGCTAAATTTATAAGTAAAATTAGCAATATTGAGAATAAAGATAAAATAAACCAAATTATAAAACTTGCAGAGAATAAATTTTTATATATTAGACTTATACAATATATAATAAAATTTAAGGGTGACAATTTCATTAATGATGGAATAAATATTTTTGGCGAATTTCTTAATTTATTACATAATCTATACAGTGATAAATATTTTATGGAAATATTGAAGATTTTATTGATTTTAGCAAGTTCTCGAAAGGCAGTTACAATAAAAGAAATATGTTATTTATTAGATGGGCAACAGATAAATTTCAGATTTCTTGCATATTTTGCAGATATTAGTTTGATGCTACAAAAGGAAAGAACATATAGAGGAAATGCAATAATGGTTGCACATTCAGACTTGAGAAGATATCTTTTACAAAATTATGATATTCTTATAAAAGATATGAGCAGAATTTGGGTCACAAATGTAATAAATATAACAATAGATGTATTAGAAAAAGATGCGGAAAAAGATTATTTGTTTTTTCATTCTATATATTATGCAATGCATTTTAATCCAGACCTTATAGAAAAGCTAATTAACAGCAAAAATTTTAGCGATCACAACATCTATAATATTATAGAAAGAAAAAATATTAAGCATTATGAATTGGAGAGAATTGATGAGTTTTTAACGGATTATATATATTTGATTGAAAAATTTAACGGGAGTGAATGGATAAGTAACAATGTCTTAATTTTATTAAGAGCTTATTTTGTAAAGGCGCAAATCTATTTAGAGAATGGGTTTGGCTCAAATTTAGGATACAATAATGATTTGGATAAAGCCATTAGAATTATTGAAGACCATAATATTAAAGAAATAGTAGCCGCAAACTTCTATAATTTAAGAAGTGAATACTTTAGAAAAATTGGTAACATAACTAAATCAATGAACGATAATGAAAAGTTATGTAAGTTGTTATTGCAAATTGGTGTTAACTTGGATAAGTCTAGTCAGAATAAATATATATTATCAAATATTAATTTGCAAAATGCAATTAATTATAAAAATATAGATAATATAGATAGTTCACTTGGGTTAAGTAAAAAAGCATTAGAATTATTGCCGGGTTCTGAAGATTATGATGAAGTTGAAGTGATTTTGAAGGCTAACATTTATAATAATATGGGATTATGTTATATAAAAAAGGATAATCTTCAAAAGGCAGAATATTATTTATCTAAGACTATTGAATTAAAAGAAGGTTTAAACAGTAAGGAGCTTACTATCTTAAATGCTATTCCTATGCATTATGCGAATATGGGACAAGTTTTAAGGCGAAAAGGCGAATACACAAAAGCACAACAAAAATACACAGAAGGAATCCAAAAGTTGTTATACATTGAACAACAAGGATTCAAAGTAAACTATAACACAATGGCTATGTTATATAATGGGAGGGCAAATGTTTTTTTGAATTTAGGGTCAATCGATAATGATAGAAAATGTTTTATTGATGCATTGACTAATTACGAGGTAGCTTTAGAGTCTATTAATAAGATTGATAAAAATAATCAGGACATTAGGTTATTGGCTAAATTATATGAGAATATTGCAATAATATATGGTGAACCACTGGGAAATGATTCTGAAAGACAAAAATATATTGATAAGTATAATGATACAATTAGAATTTTGGCTAAAAATTAGCGATATTAAGAAGATACAAATATTAATAAACTTAATTCTATAAAATTTCATTTATAGGTCTACATAGGCTATAAAAATAGTTGAGTCTGTGAAAGTACTTAAATATACATTGATAAACTAATTTAAGTTGACTGAAAAGTTAAATTAAGACTCAAAACAATATACACATCTAGAAACAAATTTGATTTTAGGTTATTAAATATATCATTTCATTTAATTTTGTCTGCGGTGAACTAATTGAGAAGTAGGTAAGATTTGTATAAAACAAACAAAAATGCATTAAGTAAAAAATATTGGAGGCGAGAATATATATGAAAAAATTTGAACTTTGGCTGGATGAAAGTGGTGATTTTTCAACAAATGATATGGAACTTAAGAATAATCCATCATTGGTTGGAGGAGTATTAAGTGAAAAGGGAGCAATAACAATTGAAGAATTGAAAGAACTTTATATCTCGAAGAGTGGCTCAACTACTATTCATTTAAATGAAATGAAGGAGAATGTAGGATGCTTCGTATGTGATGTTCTAAATGATCTAACAGATAAAGTAGAGGCTTTTGTTATATTTGAAAATACTGAAAGACTTTTAAACATAAACGAAGATGATACATACCTTAATGTTTTATCTCAGGGTGTAGTAAAGCTTTATGAAGAATTGGTGATAAAATACGAAGATATAGAATTAGAAGTGTTAATTGCAGTTAGATCATCAAATAAATTTAACTATGTAGAAATAATAGGGCAAAGTGAGTATGAAAAACATGTTAAGAAAAAAATACTATATGGGGATTTAGACAGCATTATAAATGGAAATAGGCTTAATCTAACCCTAGGATCAGCAAGAAAAAACCAAAAACTCATGCTAGCTGATATAGTATGTAATTCCTATTTAACTATGGGCGCCAAAAAATTTAATGGGTATGAGGATAAAATTATTAAAATAATGGAGGAGAAAATCTATAAGTTTTCTCTTACTGAACGCTTAGCAGAGACTTTAATTAACAAATATATCTTTGAGGAAAATTTCAGTAATGCAATCCTGTTGATATTAACTTCAAAAAGCTTAAACGGTAACATCAATAGAAAAAAGCTTATTTTGGACAGATTTGCTTCTTTGGAGAATGGAACAATTAACCTTCATCTAATTAACATAGTTAATTACTTAAATTGTCTCATTATAAATAGAAAGTTTACAGAAGGAAAAGAATATCTTTTAAATGTAGAGAGCTTTTTATTACATGAACTAGAAAACCGAGGGATTGAAAATAAACTTAATGGCGATTACCATAAATTTAAATTTGATATAAAACTTCTACTACTGACTATTTATACACATGAAGGAGATACATTAGCGAGTCGAAAGATTATTTTGGAATGCAATGATAAAATAGGTACCTATATTACGAACTTTGAAAACTTAAATCAGTACCTAATATTCAAAATAAGGGAAGGTATTCACCTACAAAACATTTTCGATTTTTATGGTTCTGTAAAAAAAATGGAAAAGTTAATTTTAATGATAAATGATATTCTAGAGGTATTACCAATGGCAACTGGTTTTAATGACATCGGTGAAAATATCAAATCAGAGCTTCTTATGGAAGCAAGGGGAACAAAACTTTTAGCAAATATTCTTAGAATAAGACAAGTTAAACTAAAAGAGAGAGGAAGCTTTCTTAAGGAATTAAGAAAGGAGTCAGACGAAATTATAGAAGGTTTTGACTCTTCTTATGATAAAAGCATTCAGTATCAGTTTAGAAGTAATTTGGAATGTGAAGTGGGTAATTATACAGAAGCAATAAATTATCTGGGTAAAGCAATGGATGATGAGGGCAATGGTATTAGATTTCTAGCTAAGGCGGTAATTAATAGCACGTCTCCATATCCGATGATGCACTACACGAAGATTATGAGCGAAGCAAGTATGGATAAACAAAAAATAGCCAAGGAACTTTATGAGGCGTTGGTTTATGAAAGGTTTGAGGATAGCAGGTGGATTGGTTTAAGGGAAGCGGAGTGCAATTACCCATCATTTGTTACTTATTGGAGAATAGGAAATTACCTTATCGAAGACAATTCTATAAGTGCTGCACTTAAATATATAAATAAAGCTATTGCTATCGGTAATCGCCATTCAAAAAATCTGACTTTAAGAGGAATAAATCTAGGTGCTATGGCTTCTAAACTTTTAGCTTTAAAAAAAGGAGTTAGCAATCAAGTGAAAGATAATGAGGTCATTGCTTTTCAAAAGAAATTTATAAGAGAGGTAGAGGAATTTCAGGGATTGGATTTACCTTTAAAGATGCAAAAATATTTCAAGGATTTTATTGAAATTAATTTAGTTAACGATGAAGAAAGCATTAAGAAACTTGTAAGGAAGATTTCTTTTTAGAAAGAGTATAAGAAAAATGAGGAAATACAATTTAGAAAGATACACCGCTTAATAGATTTATGTGAGGTTTTGATAAAGACTGATACAAGTTATATATTATCAGGTTACTTTTGCATAAAGGAGATATCTCAGGACATAAAAGAATTATTAGCATCTACGATTATAGTTCCGATGTTAGATCAATGGCATCGTATAGGTAGGAGTGATGTCAATAAATTAGCAATGCTTGAATAAGTAAAAAAAATGAATTCATTGAGTTGGAACATTTGTTAGTAAGAAAGCAAAACAAACTATGTTGAATACAGTAAAAAGTATTTATAATTTAGTTGGAGAAGATTACTTGTTAAAGAATAAGTTAATTTTAGCATAAAAAATGAGTTGAGAAAAAATTGTTTTAATCTTAATAGATATGAGTATAGTACTTCATTGTTAGTAGAAGATTTCTATAAAACATATAAATGGTGGGATGAAAAGGTAGAAATTAATAAGTTGGTATAAATTAGAAATAGATATGCTCGTGGGGCTACTCCGTTGGAAGATGGTAGGTATGATAGACTATCCACTACGAGCCCTTATTTATAAGCATTCTTAGGGGAGTATAGTATACACATAGAGACTCAATGTTAATAGCAACCTTTTACTACTGGTAAAAATTCAGAAAATATAGTTGACGTAATTTCATCATATAACTTTGTCGGTAACAATTATCCATATAATCACAGAAAGGAGAACTGTCAATGAATGAATTATATGATATTAATTTATTTCAAGAAAAAGTCTCATTTCAGAATAAGCAATGTTCTGTAATGCTTCAATTTTACATTCAGATTTCATCTGATTCTAATTTTAGACTTATACTTTTTAAAACAGGTGAGAAAAAAGAAATTAGGTCAACAGATATTTATTATTTGGTTGGAGCTGACACGGACCATCATACATTTACACCAATTAATATCAAGTGTATAAGTGAGATATTAGATATTATTAAAAAATTAAATATTAATGAAAAAATCAAGGAGGTATTTCGTGATATAAATACAGATATAAAGACAAATGATGTATCCACTACTCTACTATTAATTACCACCCATCTATTTGTTTTTATAGGTAATTCAGATTATTTGTCGGACAAAAACAGCATTGTTATTTCGTGTTTAGATGACAATAAAGTTACACCAACTATATTCTGTTCCTATGCTTCTGATGGTATAAATTTAAAAGTTTACGCTGAATTATCACAACTTCCATTCAAACCTTATTCAACATATCACTTATTAGATGGCCTTAAGGTATTTAAAAACTCTAAATTTATTGGAGACTATTATCCAGATACTTTAACAAATGATAATGGAAAAACACAGTTAATGTGTAGAGTCTTTAATAATACATTACTTCAAGATACAAACTTATCAAAATTTCATTTTGATAAGCTTAGTGTATTTGACATGATGTATTTCACGACACGAATGGCAGGCTTAAAAGATGATTCTATAAAACTCCCAGCTGAATACATACAAAATAATAACTGGTATACAGTTATTATACCAATTAGCAATATTTCAGCATTATCAGAATTTGGAATAGGCAATGTGCGTTTCTTAAAGCATAGCAATTTGGAATTGAATGAATTTGAAAATCACATAAACGATTCTGTTATAACACGAAAATGCTATGCCAAAGTATACATTAATGAATACAATTTTTATAATGCATATATTAAAGCAAAAAAGCAGATTGAACAAGGAATAGATGTGCTTGTTAATATTGCAAGAGATGATAGTATATACAGTAATCATTCGGTTGCAACTCAAATAATAGAAAAAGATTTAACTTACTTAGCTGCAAAGCCTATAATTGATACTTGGTGTTATATTGAAAATTCATTTTATGAACAAAAAATAATATTTAACTCTAATTCCATTGCTATAAAGCCTGAATTAATCATAAGCAACAGTACTGTATATGTTAATCTAAAAGTACCCCACCATTCTAATTGAAAACTCCCCCACTTTAATGTAAACTTTCTTATGATAGAACATCATAAGAGGGGGAATGGAGATGATCAAATTGAGTGAAAAACAGCACATCATAATATCGGCATATCTAAACGGAAAGTCTCAAAGGTGCATAGCAAGAGAGACTGGAATTGATAGAAAAACTATTAGAAAATATGTTAAAGAATATGAATTGACAAAACAAGAGATTTTAAACTTTGAAGGACAAATTGAAGATATAAGGGAACTTCAGAGTATTATTGTTGAGAGACCTAAATATAAGTGTTTAA